>DASUIF010000011.1:0-254163 GCA_036273135.1 Candidatus Rubrimentiphilum sp. | reverse complement strand
CGCTCGTGCGTCATGCGTTTCCAGAACAGCTCGTAATAGCCGAATTGTAAGAGCAGCACGACACAGTACGCGATTGGATAGCCCATCCAAATGCCGTCGATACCGTATTTGTGCATGAGTATCCAAGCCGCGGGAACCTCGACGGCCCAAATCGCGAAGATACCGTTGAACGTCGGCCAAAAGACCGTGCCGCTGCTGCGCATGACGCCGCTCAACACCGACGAGTTACCGAAGAGCAGGTAGCTCCACAGCGTGATCATCAACAGCGCGTGCGCGATGTGCAGCGGGCGCTCCGAAGTGACGAACCAGCCGAGAATGTTCCATGCAAAAACATAGCAGAGCACGATAATGATGCCGCCGATGACGTAGTTGAGCCCGACGCCCGACCGGATCACGCTGTTGAGTTTATCTTCGCGTTTCGCGCCGATACACTGCGCCCCGAAGATCGACGCGGCGATGCCGATGCTTATTGCCGGAAACTGGACGTAGCCGACGATCTGGTTCACGGCGCCGTATGCAGCGGTCGCATCCGAGCCAAAGCGGTTCACGAAACTGATCACCGCGATCTCGGCCAGCGCGACCATAATCACTTGCAATCCGATCGGCACGCCCAGCCGCACGACGGTTTTGGTGATCTTCCAATCGATGCGCATGTCGCGCATCATCTCGAAATCGAAGGAGAGCGGATCGTTGCGGCGCCCCAAGAGCATGAGCAGCCCCACGAACGCAATGCCGTTGCTGATATACCCCGCAATAGCGGCCGACGCGACTCCCAGGCGCGGCAGGCCGGCCCAGCCCAAAATGAAGGCAGGCGTCAGCACGGCGATCAGGACGGCGCTGACGATGAGAAAATAGAACGGCGTTTGAGAGTCGCCCGTTCCCCGGATGAACGTCGTATAGGCCAAGTACGGGAACAGCATCGGGCACGAGCAGAAAATCAGCTGCGAGTACATCGTCGAGGCGCCCAAGATGTCGGACGGCGTTTGGATGAGCCTCAGCAGGTCGTTGCTCAGGAAAATTCCGATGACCGCGACGATAACCCCGAGAATGACGCTGATCGAAAGCGTCGTGCCGGCGACGCGCTTCATCGCGTGAGTGTTGCCCGAACCGAATGCTTGGCCGATCAGGATCGTGCTGCCGCTCGAGAGCCCGATCAAGAACGAGATCAGCAAGAAAATGATCGGGAAGATTCCGGAAACCGCCGCCAGCGCGCGCACGCCGATCAGCTGGCCCAGATAAATACTGGCAACGGTTTGCGAGGCCGACTGCAAGACGTTGCTGAGCAGCAGCGGCACGAGGAAAATCAGGAAGAGCCGCCACATCGGCCGGCTTTCGTCGAAAATGTTGACCTGGCCGCGGCGCATAGCCGGGCGGGCTGCCGTCGCCATCGGCGCTCGGTTGGCGAGCAGGGTGCCGATCTCTTTTTTCGGGAAATGGTGCGCGTGCGGCTCGATAAGTTCATGAAGATCTCGCGCTTGAGCAAGCGGCGGAGCGAGGCGCATGAAGCGCTCGTTCACGGCCGCATCACCAAGGACGGCAGACCGCTCAAACCCGGCTACGACGTGCGTCCGGGCGACGTGCTCGTGATCCACTACGCCACGCGATACGTCACCGTGCGGATCCGCGAAGTTCCGCTGCGCATGACGCCGTCGGTCAAACCGGCCGCGCTGTACGATGTCATAGACGACCGGCCCGACGACGATGCGTAACCTCTCCGCCGACACCAAGGACGCGCTGGCGCGCAACCTGCCGGCGGAAGCGCACTGCCGCGACGCACTGCTAGCCGGCCTCATTCTCTACGGCACCCGATCCATCAGCAAGCGCACGTACTTCGTGACGCATCGCAACGCGGTCGCGCGGCTTCTGTTAAAGCTCTCCCCTCGGGATGCTCGCTTCGCTCGCTCCTCGGCGTCCTTCGACAGGCTCAGGATGACACCCGACAAGCTCAGGATGACATCGAACAACGTTGCCATGACAAAAAGAGCGCAGCGCATTGCGATTCCGGTCGAGCCAGAGCGCGCGCGCAAACCGGTCCGGAAGTGCGACCGTGTCATGGAAGCGCGCGCCGCGTTCTTGACGTGCGGTTCGGTTTCCGCCGGAACGCAAGGCTATCATTTGGAGTTCGTGCCGCCGCCCGGCGAGCGCGTCCAGCGGCTCGAATGGATCCTGCGCGCCGTTGCGGGAGCACCGAAAAAAATGAGCCGCGGTGGACGCGCGACGCTCTACTATAAAGACTTCGAAGCGATCGTCGAATTCTTCGGCGTCACGGGCGCGCACAACACGGTCCTAGAACTCGAAGGCATTCATGCGCTCAAGGAAACCAAGAATCGCATTCACCGCTTGGTGAACACCGAGGCGGCAAATCTCGAACGCGTGGCCGGCGCGGCCGCGGCGCAGCGCGAGATCATCGATTACGTCAGCTCGGCGCACGGCCTGCGCCACCTCTCCGCGGCATTGCGCGAGATCGCCGAACTGCGCATCAACTATCCCGACGAGAGTTTGGCGGAGCTGGGCCGGCGCTGCCGTCCGCCGATATCCAAGCCGGCCGCGGGTGGCCGTCTGAACGCGCTCGCTCGGCTGGCGCGCCGCTTGCGCGGGGAATCCGGCTCGAGATGACTAAAGGCGAGAGTCCTATGCGAATCGGTATCAACGGCTTCGGCCGCATCGGAAGAAACTTTACCAAAGCTCTGCTCGAGCGGCATCCCGGGATCGAGATCGTTGCGATCAACGATCTCACGACGGCCGCGGAATGCGCGCATCTCTTCAAGTATGACTCCAACTACGGCACGTTCGAAGGCGACGTCTCGTGCGACGGCGGCTCGATCGCCATCGACGGACGTAAGATCACAGTGCTTGCCGAGCGCGACCCCGGAAAACTTCCGTGGAAAGATTTGGGAGCCGACGTCGTGATCGAATCGACCGGCTTGTTTACCGATGCCGAAAAGGCGCGCGCCCACATCACCGGCGGAGGCGCCAAGAAAGTGCTGATTTCGGCTCCCGCAAAGGGCGAAGATATCACGATCGTGCTCGGCGTGAACGAGCGCGCCTACGACCCCGAAAAGCACAACATCATCTCCAATGCGTCCTGCACGACGAACTGTTTGGCCACCGCCGTCAAACCCATCGTCGACAATCTCGGCTGGGTCAAGGGATTCATGTCGACCATCCATTCCTACACCAACGATCAAAATATCTTGGATGCGCCGCACAAAGATTTGCGCCGCGCCCGCAATGCCGCGACGAACATCATCCCGACTTCGACCGGCGCCGCCAAGGCGCTGTACCTCACGATTCCCGAGATCAAAGGCACGTTCGACGGTTTCGCCCTGCGCGTTCCGACGGCAACGGTTTCGATGATCTATTTGGTCGCGCAAGTCAAACGCGAAACGACCAAAGACGAAGTCAATCAGATCCTCAAACGCGCCGCCGGCGGCGAGCTGAGCGAATACGTGCAGTACTGCGAGCAAGAACTGGTCTCGAGCGACTTCAAAAAGTCTACGTACAGTTCGATCGTGGATTCGCTGCTGACCAACGCCAACGGCGATCTCGTGCAGATCGCTGCCTGGTACGATAACGAGTGGGGTTACTCGTGCCGCCTGGCCGACCTCACCGCGCTGGTGCTCGAAAAAATACCCGCGCGAGCCTAGTGCCCACCCTTCGCACATTGAAAGACGCGGACGTGCGCGGCAAGCGCGTGCTGCTCCGCGAAGACCTCAATGTGCCGCTCAAAGACGGGCGAATTCTCGATTACAAGCGGATCGATTCCGCACTGCCGACGCTGCGCTATCTTGCCGGTCGCGGGGCGCGCACGATTATCGTTTCCCATTTGGGGCGGCCTGAGGGCAAACGCAATCCGAAGTACTCGCTGAAACCGGTCGCGGCCGCGTTGGCCGAACGTTTGCACGCTGACGTGCCGCTTATCGACGACGTCGTCGGGCCGGCCGCGCAAGCCGCGGCGGAGTCGTTGCGCGACGGGCAGATCGTAATGCTCGAAAACGTCCGCTTCGAACCGGGTGAAGAACAAAACGACCCGCACTTTGCAAAACAGCTTGCAAGGCTCGCCGATCTTTACGTCAACGACGCATTCGGAACGGCGCACCGCGCGCACGCTTCAACCGAAGGCGTCGCGCACTGTTTGCCCGGGTTCGCGGGGTTGCTGATGGAAGCCGAGATCGCCGAGCTTTCGAAGCTCCTGAACGATCCGGAGCGGCCCTACGTCTGCGTCATCGGCGGCGCCAAGGTCAAAGACAAGGTCGGCGTCTTCAACAACTTGATGGAACGCGTCACCGCGTTTTGCATCGGCGGAGGAATGGCGAACACGTTTTTGGCGGCGCAAGGAATCGACGTCGGCACGTCGCTGCGCGATGACGATCTGCAGCCGGCCCGGGCGATGCTCGAGCTCGCGCGCATCCGCGGCGTCGAGATGATGCTTCCGGTCGACGCGGTCGTTTCGGCAAGGTTCGACGACGCCGGCGCGCACACGGTCGCTCTCTCCGGCGTGGGTAACTCGATGATTCTCGACATCGGACCGCAGACCGCAGCGGCATACGCAAAAACGATCGAAACGGCGCGCACCGTGGTCTTCAACGGGCCGATGGGCGTCTACGAGAAAGCGCCTTACCGCGAAGGCACGCGCGCGGTCGGCGAGGCGATGGCGCGCGCGACGGCGCGCGGCGCGCGCACGGTCGTCGGTGGCGGCGACGCCGCGGCAGCGGCCGAAGAGCTCGGCTTTGCAGAACGCGTCACGCATGTCAGCACGGGAGGCGGCGCGACGCTCGAATTTCTCGAGGGTACGGAACTCCCCGGCATAAAGGCGCTCGAAGTATGAGCCAACTGATCTGCGCGGGCAACTGGAAGATGCACAAGACGGCGCGCGAAGCCGTCGCATTCGTCGATGCGTTTCTGCCGCTTATCGAAACGGTTCCGGAGCACGTCGAGATCGTGCTTTGCCCGCCGTTTACCGCGCTCGGCGCGGTGTCGCCGAGACTCGACGGCAGCCGCGTGCGGCTGGGAGCGCAGGACGTGCACTGGGAAGAGAGCGGCGCGTTCACCGGCGCGATCTCTGCGCCGATGCTGCGCGAGCACGGCGTGCGCTACGTCATCGTGGGTCACTCCGAGCGGCGCGAGTACTTCGGCGACACGGATCTGACCGTGCGCCTCAAAACAGCCGCGGCGCTGGCGGGCGGCTTGACGCCGATAGTCGCCGTCGGTGAAACGGTTGACTTACGCGACGCGGGGAAAACGATTTCGCACGTCACGCTGCAGACGCGGGCGGCACTGCAAGGCTTGACCCAAGCCGACCTCGCGAGGGTCGTGCTCGCGTACGAACCCATTTGGGCGATCGGCACCGGGCGCAGCTGCGATGCCGCCCAAGCCAACGCGGTCATGGCCGCAATGCGAGCTTGCGTGCCGGGATTGCGCGACGCGCCGATTCTCTACGGCGGAAGCGTCAAGCCTGAGAACATCGCCGAGTACACGGCGCAGCCGGAGATCGGAGGCGGACTCGTCGGCGGCGCCTCGCTGGATGCCACATCTTTCGCAGCGCTCTGTACGAATGCATGGATGTCATCGTGAGATTTCGCCCGCTCGTTCTCTGCGTGCTCGACGGCTGGGGCTGCCGCGAAGAGTTGCACGGAAACGCGATTGCCGCGGCGCGTTTGCCGGAGTGGAACGCTTTGCTCGCACGCTATCCGTGGACGACGCTGAACGCTTCGGGCGAATACGTCGGCCTTCCCAAAGGCATCATGGGAAACAGCGAAGTCGGCCACACGAACATGGGGAGCGGGCGCGTCGTGGCGCAAGGCGTGACGATCGTCGACGAAGATATCCGCTCCGGCGCGTTTACCCAAAACGCCACGCTGCATGCCTGCACCGAGCACGTCAAGCGAAGCGGCGGAACGCTTCACCTGATGGGCCTGGTCTCCGACGGAAAGGTGCACAGCTCGCTGGACCATCTCTTCGCACTGGTGGACGCAATCCACGGCGGCGGCGCAAATTATGCCATCCATGCATTTCTTGACGGACGCGACGTGCCGCCGCGTTCGGCGAAGGATTATCTGGGCGCACTGCAACTGAAAGTCGATTCGCTCAAGACTTCTTCGGCCATAAAAACGGTGATCGGGCGTTTTTATGCGATGGATCGCGACACCCGGCTGGAACGCACCAACGCGGCATTCGACGCCGTCGCCCATGCGCGCGCGCAATACGATGCGCCGACAGCGGAGGAAGCGCTAGCGGCGGCGTACGCACGCGGCGAGGATGACGAATTCGTCAAGCCGACGACCATCGCCGGCGGCCTGCCGGTGCGCAGCGGCGACGCGTGCATCTTTTTCAACTTCCGTCCCGATCGCGCGCGGCAGCTCACCGCCGCTTTCAATCGCGCCGGTTACGACGATTTTCTGTTTGCAACGATGACCGAATACGACAAAACGTTTCCCAACCCGGTGCTCTTTGGCCCGCGGCCGCAGTTCGACACGTTCGGTGAAATCGTTTCGCGCGAGCGATTACGGCAGCTGCGTCTTGCCGAAACCGAGAAGTACGCCCACGTCACGTATTTCTTTAACGGCGGGCGCGAAGACGCTTTTGAAAACGAAGACCGCAAGCTGATTCCGTCGGATCGCAGCGTCGCCACCTACGATCTTGCGCCCGCGATGCGCGCGCGCGAGATCACGCGGTACGCCGTCGAGGTCATCGATGCCGGAACGTACGACGTCATCGTCATGAATTACGCCAATGCCGACATGGTCGGCCACACCGGGAAATGGGAGCCCACCATCGAGGCGGTCGAAACGCTCGACGCCTCTCTGGGCCAACTCGCGCGCGCGACGCTGAAAGCGGGCGGTCTGCTCGCGATCACCGCCGACCATGGCAACGCGGAAGAGAAAATCGACCCGCAGGGAAACCCCTTGACGGCGCACACGACCAACCTCGTGCCGTTCGTCCTGGTGGCGAAAGATTTCACGTGTTCGCTCAAAAGCGGCGGAAAGTTGGGCGACGTCGCCCCGACGCTTCTGCACTTGGCGGGACTGCCCGTACCGGCCGCGATGACCGGCGAGGACTTGATTCAGTGAAGATCGGCGATATCGATGTCGCGCTCGTACTTGGAAGCGGGCTCTCCGAAATTTTGGCGAGCGGTGCGATCCCCGCGTGGTCCCAGCGCGGGCGCATTCCGTTTTCCGAGCTGAACTTGCCGGTCGCCAAACTCGCGGGGCACGCCGGCGAAGCCGTCGCGGGCGAGTGGCACGGCAAGCGCGTTCTGGCGTTCGCGGGCCGCGTTCACGGCTATCAAGGATTCACCGCGGCGGAGATAACGCGCTCGGTCGCGCTCGCGCGCGCGCACGGCGCGACGAAGTTGCTGCTGACGAATGCGGCAGGCGCGATCAACGAGGTTTTCCGCGCGGGCGACCTGATGCTGATCGCCGACCACATCAATTTGACGGGCCTCAATCCGCTGCTGGGGAGCGAGCTTGCCGATCCGTTCGTCAACATGACCGGCGCCTACAGTCCGCGCCTGCGCGAAGCCGCACGAAAAATCGATGCGAATCTGCGCGAAGGCGTCTACGCCGGGTTGCTCGGTCCAAACTATGAAACGGCTGCCGAAGCGCGTTACCTTCGAACGATCGGCGCCGACGCGGTCGGCATGTCGACGGTGCTCGAAACGATCGCCGCGCGCGCGGCCGGCATGGATGTTTTCGGCGTCAGTTTGATCACCAACGCCGTTGCCGCCGCCGACACGTCACACGCGGAGGTCACGGCTATCGCCAAACAGGCCGCCGCAAGGCTGGCAACGCTGCTCGACGGCGTCGTGGCCGCAGCCTAAGCCCGTGAAGATCCTCGCCGTCATCGTCTTCGCGTTTCTCTTGGTCGGAATCACCGGAGGCGTGTGGTCGTTCCTGTTGCTGGAGAATCTGCGGATTTCGCCGGCGCTTCCGTGGTGCGTCCCGGTCATGGGCATACTGCTCTGGGTCCTGTGGCAGTATTTGAGCGGAGACTGGGGTCCTAAAAGAACGGCCGCGTACCGGTCAAAAGCTTTACGTGCAAACGCGCTGCCCGCGCCGGTGTTTCTCACCGCCGCGATCGCCGGGCTCTGCGCGGTGCTCTCGCTGGCCGGCTTGTGGATGCTCCTTTCGCGGCTAACCGTGATGCCGGCTCATCTCTTGCCGCCGTTTTCGCAGTATCCGATGCTGACCGTAGCGCTCATCCTCTTGATGTCACCCCTCGTAAATGCCATCGCGGAAGAGGCCGCCTTTCGGGGTTACGTGCAAGGCATGCTCGAGCCGCGCATCGGCGGCGCTGCCGCGATATCGGCTACAGCTCTGCTCATGCTGCCCGCTCACGGTTTCACGCAAGGCTTTGCTTGGCAAGTCGTGCTGTTCTATCTCTTGATCGATCTCGTTTTCGGCGCGTTGGCCTATCTGACAGACTCCATCGTGCCCGGCATCGTCACACACGCCGCGGGGCTGCTGCTCTTCTTCACGGTCATATGGCCGTCACCGGCGAGCCGTTTTTCGCCATGGGAGTCGACGGCGGCGTTTGCGGTTTTCGGCCTTGTGTCGATCGTCGCGTACATGCGGCTTGCACGGCAGAAGCCAACGCGCTATTGGACGGCGTAGTAGCTCCCGCTTGAGTCGACGCCTAGCGTCCTCCCCCCAATCGTAACGGCCCGCGTTTGATGGTCCCAAAAGCCCAGCACCGAGATCACCGCCGGACGTACGCTTGCGAACATCCGCCGCGCGCGCGAAGAAACGGCTAACGCGTCGCGGACCCAGCGCGGATGCTCGCGCGGAAGAACGGGAGTTTCGAGTTCGTCATCGGGCTGCAATGCAAACGGCAGCGCCGCCGGCACCGAAGGCGACTCAACCCAAGGCCGAAGCATCGAGCACCTTTCGCAAGTTCCGCAGTGCGGTCACGTGCAATTGCGAGGCGCGCTGCGGTGAAATCGCAAGCGCGCGGCCAATTTCGTAGAGCGACTTGTTGGAATAATAGTACATCGCCACGACGCTGCGCTGGCGGCGCGTCAACTTCATAAGCGCGTTTTGGATGTACTCGCGGCGCATCGTCTGGCCGGCCAGCTGCGCGGGATCTTGCGTCCAATCCGGCTGCAGCGACTCGTCGGCCGGGAGCGGCGAATCCAGGGAAAGCGGCGCGTATTGATAGGCGTGCAGCGCGGCGCGGCGCAGAGACGGCCTGCGCATCTCCATTTCGCTCTGCGTCGGAATGACGCCGCTGTCGAGCGCGAGCGCGTAACGCTCGCGTTCGGCTTCCCGCAGTTCGCGGCGCACGCGTTCGGAAACGGGGTCGAGGCGGCGCAAACCGTTGAGCATCGTTCCGGCGACGACCCGCGAGATGTAGACGCGCATCTCGGGCCCGCGCTGCGGATCGAAGGCGTCCACCGCGCGAATCAGGCCGACGCAGCCGTCTCCGATCAAGTCGTCGAGATCGCTTCCCGCGACCATGCGCTGAATGCGCCGCGCGATGCTGCGCACCAGCGGAAAATACGAACGGATCAGGGCTTCGCGCGCGTTCATGGCGAGAGCTGCGATGCGATCTTCTCGGCGCACGTTTCGGCAACGATCTCGCCGAACTCGCCCATTGCCTCGGTGAGCGGAGCTAACATGCCTTCGAGCATCGGCTCGAGCGAAAGCGCCGCGACCTGCCGCTGGGCGGCGGAGCTTTCAATCACGGCTCAGGTTATCGGCGATGCGCATCATCTCATCGGCAGCTTGCACGCCCTTGGCATTGGCCTCATACGCGCGCTGGGCGGCGAGAATCTGCATCATCGCCTCGACGATCGTGACGTTGGATCGCTCGAGCATGCCGAATTGCAGCTCCGGGCCGCCGCGCTTGCCCGGATCGACGAAGCGCGCTTTTCCCGACGCTTTGGTTTCGAAGAACAGCGTACCGCCGGACGATTCCAAATACTCCGGAGATGCAAACTCGGCTAAGCGGATGCGTCCGCACTTCTTTTCGCCCGCCGCGGTTTGCGCGGTGACCTCACCGCCGGACGCGACGTTTACCGATATCGCGCCGGCGGGAATGCGCGCGCCGATCAGGCGGCGCCCTTGCGCGTTTCGCAGCGAGCCGTCGGCGGACCGCGAGAACTCGCCGTTTCGCGTGAACGCTAGCCGGCCGCCTCCATCGGCCACGGCGAAGAATCCGGGGCCCACAATCGCCACATCGAACGGACCGCCGCTGCGTTCGATCTTGCCCTGCGTGAACATCACGTGCGTACCGGCCGGCGCGGTTCCCAGCGTGCCGCCGCGCGAGGCGATATCGGTAAACGTTTCGGAGGCGCCTTTGAATCCGGCGACGTCGGAGTTGGCCAAATTATCCGCGACGATCTCCAGATTTTTTTGCTGCGCCGCCATGCCGGTAGCGGCCGCGTAGAGCGCGCGGTTCACTTGAACTCCGACATCTTGGAGCTTGCGCGCTGCGCCGTCTGATCGATCGCGGTCAAGACTTTTTGCGCCGCTTCGAACGAGCGCTCGGCTTCGAGCACGTTCACCATCTCGCCGGCCGCGTCGACGTTGGAACTTTCCAGGAAACCGCCGCGCACGTACGATCCGCGCGCCAGCCTGGTGCTCACCAGCGTTCGTCCAAGGTCGTCGCGCAGCGTGCCGAAGCGGTCGCGCGTGAACGCGCCGCTGCGCGTCTCAATCGTGCTCCCGCCGGCTGCGCGCAACACGAACGCACCGTCGCCGACGATGGCGCGGTCGAGCGTCCTGCCCGTGCGGCGGAGCGCTCCCTGTTCGCCGTCCCGGACGCTTTCCACCGAAACGCCGCGCGCCCGCAGCCACCCGCGCGCGATGCTGCGCCGGAAACCGTCGGTCGATCCGTTGGCGAGGTTCTGCGCGGCTATCTCAAGCCGCGTTTGCGCGGCGGACATCGCGCTCGCCGCCCATGCTATGCCATCCATGCCCGCATGGTAGACGGCGGAGATGAACGAAAGATGGCCGGAAGATGAAAGCCGCTCGCGCGATGCTCGCGCTGCTGACGCTGGCCGGATGTTCGCAGACGGCGCCCCAAGGCGCCACGGACGCCGCGGCGCCGCCGGAACTTCGCGCGGTCGAACCGCTCAAAGCACAGTACAAACCCGTCATCACCGGCTTAGACGTGAAGGGCACGACACTCGACGTCTTCATCGACGCGGAAGCGATGAGCGAGATGGACGATCCGGTCGAGGCGCGGATGAAAACGGATGCGCTCAAGCGCTGGCAGGACGCGTGGAAGTCCCACAACGCCGGCAAGCACGCGACGCTGCGCGTGCGATTCCGTAACTATTTCGGCGAAGACGTCTTCAGCGAATCAGCTACAGTCTAATCACAGCTGCCGGTAAGACACCAGCGTCTGATACACCGTCGTGACCAGCTGGCCAATCTGATCGTCTGTGGGCTGGCTGTTCAATCCGATGACGAGAATTGCATCTTGCACCGGGAAATACACGTGCAGCATGCGATATCCAAGCGTCTCTCCTTCGTAAAACCAAATCGCGCCGCCGACCGCGGGTTGGTAGACCTGCGCCACGCCCAGTCCGAATCCGCGCGGTTCGCTCGCGGAGACCTGCGCTATCGGAGCGCCGGTCGACTGCGAAACCAGGCTCTCGAGCTCGCTCCGCTGCGCGGCCGCCAGCACGTTTCCTTGGTAGAGCGCACCCAGCCAGCGCGTCATGTCGCTCGGTGAAGAGACGATCCCGCCCGCCGCTTGCGCCCAGGACAGACTAAGCGGTTTCTGATCGCGCTCCAAGAGCGGAGCCAACCCCTCGTTGCCCGGACCCGAGTTATCGAAGTATCCCGAAACCATCTGGTCTTGAATGCTCGCCGGATAGATATTCGCATCGTAATACGTGTTGTGCAATCCAAGCGGACCGATCAGACGATTCTGCAGTTCGGTCGCATAGCTGTTTCCGGTGATCTTCTCAATAATCAGTTGCGAGAGCTCGTATCCGGTGTTCGAGTAGACCCAGCCGGGTTCGAGCGGCGCGCTCTGATTCACATATGCGATCAATTGCGGCGCGCTTTGAAAAGCCGTCGGCGCAGACGAATAATCGCGCTCCCACGCCGGCGTGGCGTCATACGTCGCGATGCCGCTGGTCATGCTCAACATCTGCTTGATCGTCACATTGTTCCATGACGGATACTGTCCCGGAAGCCAGAACCCGACGGTTTGATTGATGTTCAGTTTGTTCTCGGCTTCGAGTTGCAACAGGATGACCGCGGTGAACGCTTTGGTGTTGCTGCCAATCTGAAACAAGTTTGCGGGCGTAACGGGCGTGCTGCCGCCGAACGTCGTCGTCCCCGCCGCAACGTCGATGGTGGAGGCCTGTCCGTGCAGGCTCAGGCTCAGTGAAACGGCGGAGATGTGTTCGGCCGTTCCGCGAGCGGTTAAATATCCGCGCAGGTCCTGCGTGAGCGCGTCCGCCAGCGGTGTTTGCGGCGTCAAATTCGCTTGCGCGCAGCCGTTCAACGCCATCAGGCACAAGAGAAATGTCGCGCGAGAGAGGCGGCCCATCGTTTAGATATTCGCTAAAACGCGCTCGGTAAACTCCGTGCTCGAAAGCGGCGTTTCGCCGGGTTGCGCCAGATCGGCCGTCCGCGCGCCGTCCGCAAACGTCTGCTCGACCGCGCTTTCGATCTTCGCGGCGCCGGCTTCGTCGGCCAAACTATGCCGCATCAGCATCGCCGCCGACAGAATCGCCGCGGTGGGATTGGCGATTCCGCGTCCGGCAATATCGGGTGCCGTGCCGCTGATCGGTTCGTAGAGTCCGAACTGCTTGCCGGGCGTACCTTTCGTCCCTAGACTCGCGCTGGGCAAGTTTCCAATCGATCCGGTCAGCATCGCCGCTTCGTCGGAAAGAATGTCGCCGAACATATTTTCGGTGAGCAGCACATCGAATTCAGCAGGCCTGCGCACCAACTGCATGGCAGCGCTATCCACCAGCAGATGCGCGACGCGCACGTCTGCGTATTCGGGTGCGATACGATCGACTACTCTCCGCCACAGCCGCGAAGTCTCCAAGATGTTTTGTTTGTCGACCGACGTGACGAGCTTGCGCCGCTTGCGTGCCAGTTCGAACGCGACGCGCGCGATGCGCTCGATCTCCGGCGCGCGGTACACCATCGTGTCGACGGCCTCTTCCACGCCGTCGCTGCCGGTGCGCTGCTCCTTCGGCTTTCCAAAATATATGCCGCCGGTTAACTCGCGAACGACGATCATATCGAGACCTTTGAGGAGCTCCGGTTTCAGGCTCGACGCCGATTCGAGTCCGCTAAACAAACGCACCGGGCGAAGATTTGCGTAAAGTTCGAAATCGCTCCGCAGGAGGAAAAGCGCGTACTCCGGGCGTTCGCCCAGCGGCTTGCCGTCATACTCCGGTAATCCGACCGAACCAAAAAGAATTGCATCGGACCGGCCGCACAGCGCGCGCGCCTCGTCCGGCAGCGCCGGCTTTCCGGCGCGCAGCGCCGCGCCGCCTACGGCGGCCTCAACGCACTCGACGTCGGGACGAACTTTTTGAAGAACCCGCACCGCGGCGCCGGTCACTTCGGGACCGATGCCGTCGCCGGGCAGAACCGCGATCGTGCTAATAGACGGTAATGCGGTTGGTATCGCTCAGATCGGGTTCGGAGCTTTCGCCCGGCGCCTTGGGCGGCTCGGCCGCCTGCGGCGTTTCGCCGTTACTTTGCGGAGGCGTTCTTTCCAACAGCGCAATATGCGTCATCAACAGACTGCGTAGCTCGCTGCGCGCTTTTTCGGCGGCTTCGTTGGCGCGCTGGTGCTCGCGGCGCGCTTCGGCGGCAGCGTCGGTGAAAGTCGAAATCTCACGCTCGGCCGAAATGCGCGCCTGCTCTTTGATGAGGTCGGCCTCTTTATGCGCGGAAGCTTTCACTTCGTCGGCGGTGCGCTGGGCCAGCAGCAGCGTATTTTGCAGCGACTCTTCCATCGCTTTGAAGTGGCTGATCCGTTCTTTGAGGTCGGCGATCTCGGCTTCCAGCGCCGCGCGGTGCTGCGCGTCGTCCTCCAGCGTCTCGATGACTTCGTCCAAAAATTGGTCGACTTCCGCACGGTCGTATCCTTGCAGCGCCTTCTTAAAGGTCTTGTGCTGGATGTCGACAGGCGTGATTCTTTGCATGCTCATCCTCTATTGGAAAGAAAGTCGAGGGAACCGTCGGCCATCATGGATTCGCGCAAGCCTTGCGAGTTGACCACGACGCCGGCAGGAACGATCAGATAAATCGCTTCGGCGAGTTTTTGGATCTTGCCGTCGATCGTGTACGCGACGCCGGAGGTAAAATCTACGACGCGCTGCAGCAGCGAGCGGTCGGCGTTTTGGAGATTGACGATCACGACTTGGCGGTTGCGCAACGCATCGGCGATCTCGGTGACGTCGCCGAACGCGCGCGGCGCGTAAACGCTGACTTCGGTGCCGCCGCGGCGTGAGACGCCGCTCAGCGGGACGACGTTGCGCGAGCCTTCTTCCGCATACAGTTCGTCATCTTCGTCGCTCATCGAAAAGAACGAGCCGATCCTGGTAAACATGCTCATGTCAGCCTCACTTTAGCTCTGAAACTTCGACGGCCCGGCGGCTAGACCCGCGCGGGCGCTCGCGGGCCGAATAAGGCGCTGCCAAGCCGCAGCATCGTCGAGCCGGCGCGCAGCGCCTCGCGCCAATCGCCCGACATTCCGAGCGAGAGCACCGTTCCGCCGACGGCCCCATAGACGCCGGCCGCGACTTCGAATGCGCGCGCCGTCTCCGATTGTGAAGCGCCCAGCGGACCGATGGCCATGACGCCGTCCACCGCCAAGCTGGCCTGTTGGCGAAGCGCACGCGCGAGCTCGGGCGCCTCCTCGGGACGCACGCCGAACCGCTGCGTGGGCGAAATGTTCAGCTGGATCAGGACCCGGAGACGCTTGCCGGCCATAGCCGCGGCTTTCGCGAGCGCCAGCCCGGCCTCGATGCGATCGACGCTCTGCACCACGTCGAACGTTTCGACGATCGCTTTGGCTTTGTTGCTTTGCACGTGTCCGATGAAGTGCTTGGTAAACGAGCGTTCTCCGACGGCCTCAAACTTTGCGCGCGCCTCCTGCAGGTAGTTCTCGCCGATGTCCCGGGCGCCGGCCGCGACGGCCTCTTCCAGCACGTCTGCGGGCTGTGACTTCGTTACCGCTACGATCGTCACGTGCGCCGGAATCTCCGCGCGCAGCTGCGCCCAGCGCTCGGCGATCACGCGGCGGGCGCGGCGCCGGTGCGAACACCCCTGCGCGCGCACACATACACCATGATCGCGCCGATCGCGATCATCGGCAGCGCATAGAGCTGACCGCCGGTAATGCCGTGCCACGAAAAATCGGCTTGCCGCCAGATCTCGGCGATCGAGCGGGTAATACCGTACAGCGTGAACCAACTCCAAGCGACGACGCCGTCGGGCGGACGCCGCTTATAAATGAGGAGCAAAATCGGGAGCGTCAGCGCATCGAGAATCGCTTCATAGATCTGCGACGGATGCAGCGGCAGCCCGACATTTTGCCGCGGGATGTCGGCGTTGGGCCCGGGCATCATGCACCACGGCCGATCCGGCTTGCAGGCGTCGCCCCAGAGCTCGTCGTTGATGAAATTGACGCAACGCGTGAGCGCGATCCCGACCGGCAAGAGCACGACCATTTCGTCGCCCAGTACGCTGAACGTCAGCCCGGGGTGCTTGCGCAAGAAAAGAATCGTGGCAACGATGGTCGCGATCATGGCGCCATGGAAAGCCATGCCGCCGTTCCAAATCGCGATGAAGTTGATTGGGTTGCTGAGGTACGTGGAGAGATTGTGTTTGCTGATGATGTCGTTGATGACGAAGAACGTCCGTCCGCCGACCATGACGCCCACCAGTGCGTAGACCAGAAAGTCTTGAATCTGATCGCGCGTCAGTCCGAGCCGGCGCATGCCTGCAGGACGGCTCATCCAGAAGTAGACGGCCGCGAACCCGATCAAATACGATATGCCGTACCAATGAATGCCGAAGCGCCCAATGTGAATAGCGATCGGATCGATGTTGGGATACGTGAACCAATGATTCAAGAGCGGTCCTGTCAAATGAAGCTCGCGTGACCACGCACGTCGGGGCCGGGATTGCGTTCCTGGCGGGCCTCGTTTCCTTCATTTCTCCCTGCGTCCTTCCGCTGGTTCCGGCGTATCTTTCGTTTCTGACCGGCTCGACGATAGAGGAGCTGCAAGCGAACACGGCCGCTCCGGCGCGAGCGCGCGTGCTCGCGCATGCCGTCGCGTTCATCATCGGCTTCACGATCGTTTTCGTCGCGTTGGGAGCATCTGCCAGCGCCGTCGGAATGCTGTTCAAGACGAACCGGCATATTATCGCGCAGATCGGCGGCGCGATCATCATCATCCTGGGCCTGCAAATGATCGGCGTCTTCCGCCTGAAATTTTTGGCGATGGACAAGCGGCTGCATCTGCAGCCGGGTAAACGCTCTCTTTTCATGTCCGGCGTCGTCGGCGTCGCATTCGCGGCCGGCTGGTCGCCATGCATCGGACCGATTCTCGCGGCGATCCTTGCGATCGCATCTCAGGCGGGCGGCGCCGCGCAGGGCGCGTGGCTGCTCTTCATCTATTCGATGGGTTTAGCGGTTCCATTCATTGCTTTGGCACTGGCATTCGGCGCGGTGCTCCCGGTTCTCAACCGCATGAAGCGTTCGTTGCGGATCGTCGAGATCGTGGCCGGCGTTTTCATGATTTTCGTGGGCATCGTGCTTCTCACGGATAAATTCCTCATCATCGCGGGCAAGCTGTATCAATATGTTCCCACGCCGAAGATCTGACACGCTGCAGCTGTTCCTGGTCGCGGCGATCGTCGTCGCGGCCGATCAGCTCAGCAAACGCTACATCGCAACGCATTTCATGCCGGGCGAGAGCCGGCTGGTCGTTCCGGGTTTGCTCCGGTGGACGTACGAACAAAATCAGCACGGCGCGTTCGGACTCTTCGGCGATTCGCCCGTACTGCTGATCGCGATGGCGGCCGTCGTGCTCGCCGTCTTTTGGTTCTCGTTTCGCGATCAGGCGCGCACCTCGCGAACCGTGCGCATCGCGTTCGGCATGATCCTCGGCGGCGCGATAGGCAACATCGTCGACCGCCTGCACTACCGCTACGTGATCGACTTCATCGACTTCTACAAGATTTGGCCCAACATCTTCGACGTCGCGGACACGTGCATTACGATCGGCGTTATTTTGCTGATCATCTCGAGCCTTGCGCCTCGCCGCCGCCGCTGACGACGCCGGAAAGCGCGCCGATCTCGTCGTCGCGCACCGCACCGGATTTCCGCGCTCGCTTGTAGCTCAAGCCGCTGCAGCCGGCCACTTGCGCGTGAACGGCGAAGCCGTCAAAGGAAGTTACGTCCTTTCCGAAGGCGACACGGTCGAGTGCGAAGTCCAGCCGCGCGCACCGCTGGTCGTTGAGGCAGAAGCCATTGACGTGCCGATCGTTTATGAAGACGACGACGTCATCGTGATCGACAAGCCGGCGGGAATGGTCACGCATCCGGCGCACGGGGCGACCAGCGGCACCCTCGTCAATGCAGTATTAGGGCATGTTGGATCGCTTCCCAACCCTTCGGGGCACTCCGGACAGGCCGCGTTGCGGCCAGGTTTAGTGCACCGCTTGGACCGCGACACATCGGGTTTGCTGCTCGTCGCAAAGAACGCCGAGGCGCTGAGTTTCCTTTCTAAAGGCATGAAAGCGCGCCACATTTCGCGCGAATACCTCGGACTCACCGTGCGGATTCCCGCGCAGCCGAAGGGAACGATCAACGGCGCGATCGGGCGCGATCCGCACAACCGTTTGAGGTACGCGATCACCTCCGGCGGCAAACCCGCCGTCACGCACTACGCGATCCGCGAGCGCTTGCACGATGCCGCCGAGCTGGTCTTTCGTCTCGAAACCGGACGCACGCATCAAATTCGCGTCCATATGGCGGCGCTCGGTTATCCGCTGATCAACGACCCCGTTTACGGGCGCACCGATCCGCGCTTCGATCTTCCCGGCCAAGCGCTGCATGCGTGGCGTTTAGGTTTTCTGCATCCGCGCACGCGCGAGGCGATGCAGTTCGAAGCCGCCCCGCCGTCCGAGTACGCCGCGGCAAAACGCATACTCCGAAAATGACATTTACGCTGCAGCAAACTGACGGGAGCGCGCGGCGCGGATCGCTGAGCGTAGCGCACGGCACGATTGATACGCCTGCGTTCATGCCGGTCGGAACGGCGGGAACCGTCAAGGGCCTGACGCCCGACGACCTGCGCGCGGTGCATTCTCAAATCATTCTCGCGAACACGTACCACATGTGGCTGCGTCCGGGATTGGACGTGCTCGTCGCCGCGGGCGGACTGCATCGATTCATGGCGTGGAACGGACCGATTCTCACCGACAGCGGCGGGTTTCAAGTCTTCAGCTTGCAAGCGCTGCGCGAACTCGACGACGACGGCGTGACCTTCGCGTCGCACCTCGACGGCAGCCGCTTGCGTTTTACGCCCGAAAACGTGATCGCGTTTCAAGAAACGATCGGCGTCGACATCGCGATGGTGCTCGACGTCTGCGTGCAGCTGCCGGCCGAAGCCGAAACGCTGCGGCGCTCCGTGGATCTGACCACCGCGTGGGCCGAACGAAGCGCACGGGCTCGGAGCCGCGACGAGACTGCAGTTTTCGCGATCATGCAGGGCGGTTTGGATCGCAAGATGCGCGAGGGGAGCGCGACGGCGATCGTCGCACTCGATTTTCCGGGCTATGCGATCGGCGGACTCTCGGTCGGCGAATCGCGCGCCGAGATGTACGAACTCGCGCGCTTTTGCGCCGATCTGTTGCCGGAAAGAAAGCCGCGCTATCTCATGGGCGTCGGCACGGTGCGCGACGTGATCACCGCCGTCGACTGCGGGATCGACATGTTCGACTGCGTCTATCCGACACGATGCGGCCGCACCGGCCGCGCGATGACCCGCGCGGGAGAATTCGCCATTCGCAACGCCGCCTACGTGCGCGATTTCACGCCGCTGGACGCGCAGTGCGGGTGCTTGGTCTGCAAGACGTTTACGCGCGCGTATCTGGCGCATCTGTTCCGCTCGAACGAGATGCTTGGGCCACGGTTGCTTTCGTATCACAACGTCTATGTGCTCAACGACCTCATGCGCGACGCGCGCGCCGCGATCGAGGCAGGGAGTTGGCAAGAGTTTCGCGATAGCGTTCTGCACGTATGAGCATGCCGGCGATCTTCTTCGGGCACGGTAACCCGATGAACGCACTTGCGCAGAACGCCTACACGCGGGCGTGGAATGAGATCGGCGCATCGCTGCCGCGCCCGAAAGCGATCCTGTGCGTCTCGGCCCACTGGTATGTGCCCTACACCGCGCTCACGGGGATGACGTCGCCGCGTACCATTCACGATTTCGGCGGCTTTCCGCGCGAGCTTTTCGAGTTTTCCTATCCCGCGCCCGGCGATCCGGCGCTGGCGAAACGCGTGCGCGAACTGCTCGAACCGCTCGACGCAGGCATCGATCAGCAGTGGGGACTCGATCACGGTGCATGGTCCGTTCTCGCGCACGTCTTCCCCGAAGCCGACGTTCCCGTGGTGCAGCTCAGCATCGACGAAACCAAGCCGCCGGAATTTCATTTCGAAACCGGCAAGCTGCTGGCGCCTCTGCGCGACGAGAACGTACTGGTGATCGGCAGCGGCAACGTCGTGCACAACCTGCACGCTTACGCTTGGGGCCGTCATCCCGCCGAACCGTTCGACTGGGCGGTACGGTTCGATGCGCGCGTGCGCGAGCTGCTGAGTTCGGGCGACATAATGCCGCTGGTTGACTACGAATCGCTGGGACGCGACGCGCTGCTTTCGGCGCCGACGCCCGATCACTATCTGCCGCTTCTTTACATAGCCGGCATGCGTCGCGACACCGATGAGGTGTCATTTCCGGTCACGGGAATGGACGGCGGCTCCATTTCCATGCTCTCGGTTCGTTTCGGCTAAGTGACGTTTGTCATCCTGAGCGGAGCATTTCGCCGTCGGCGAAATGCGGAGTCGAAGGACCCCGAGCAGGGCGCGAAGCGCCCGAGTCGAGGGGCGCTCAAATAAGCTTTCGTCTAGAAAGCTCTTGTATTTTCGCCCAGTTATCTTCGACTAACGCCTGTTTCTTTTTGCGTGACCAGCCTTTGAGTTTCTTCTCCCACGAGATAGCGCTGTTCGGATCGTCGAAGTCGGTAGAATATACGAGCGTTGCGGGGCGGCGCAGATACGTATAACAATGCGTATCGATGCCCTCGTTATGCTGCCAGACCCTTAAGTCCAAATCGTTTGTTATCCCGATATAGAAGCTGCCGTCGGCGCATTGCAGCATATAGACGTGATACTTTCGCACGCCCCTCTTCTGCGACGAGAGATGCGTTTAGCAAGGCCCTCGACATGCGCGTCTAACGACGCGCTGCTCGGGGTCCTTCGACAGGCTCAGGATGACAAGGCAGGCTCAGGATGACAAGGGCAGGCTCAGGATGACAATATTAGCGGAGTGTCTGGACAAACTGCGCAACGTCGTGCAGATCGCGAGGCGTCATCTGCCAGCGCGGCATCACCGGGTTGAGCGGCATGCCCTGGTTATCGATCCCCGTTGAAATAGCGCGCTGCAGACTCTGGAGCGTATAGGCCGGCTTGACGGCGGCAAGCGCTTTTTGACGCAAGTCAGCGCTGACCGCTCCGCCTGGCAAGTGCACGCCGCCTGAACCATTGGCGCCGTGGCACGCTGCGCACGACGTGCGAAGCGGCGGGTGCAGAGCGTTAATGCGAAAACCTTGGCTGTCTTTGCCCGTAAGGTAAATCATGCGCCCGTTGGCAGCAGCGCTATTTTTCGCCGCAGTGACGGCCGGCTGCGTTTGCGCCGAGTTGTTCGCGCATGCGCCGAGTACGGTCAACGATAGCAGTATGGTAACCAGTTTTCGCACGGGCGCACCTCCGACTGAATACTCGTTATACCCTAAGGTGGCCCCTCGCCCTTCGACACGCGCATCGAAGATGCGCCTGCTCAGGATGACCTGCTCGGGGTCCTTCGACAGGCTCAGGATGACACCGACAGGCTCAGGATGACAACGTTAGAGTGCGTTCACCGTCTCTGCACAGGGAGCGCAGAGTGAGGGATGCCGCGGATCGCTTCCCAGCGACAAATATTTCCAGCAGCGTTTGCATTTGGAGCCTTTGGCGGGCTGCAAATAGACGCGGCGCTCCTCGCCGTCGCCCGAGACGCGCTCGACATTGGAAACGACAAGTGCTTCGCGCAGTCCGTCGCCCAGCGCCGTTACGTCGTTCAGCATCGCCGCCGGAACGACAACGCTGCCCGCATCGGTCTCGAAATCACGCGGCGACTCGTTGGCGGCTACTTGCTGACGCAGTTCTTTGAGCAGCTGCCACAGCGCAGACGAGCTCGCGCCGGCCGGGTGCTGCGATTCGAAAGCCAAATCGAAGACGCTGTCGCTGCCGCGCAACTCCGCCGGCACCGCCTGCCACGCTTCTTCGGCCGTAAAGGAAAGGAGCGGCGCCAGCACCGCCAGCACGCGCTGCAAAATATAGAACAGCGCGCTCTGCGCGCTGCGGCGGCGCGGCGCGCCGGCAGCACTCGAATACAGCCGGTCTTTCAGAGCGTCGAAATAAAAACTCGATAGATCGTCGCCTTCGAAGCGCACGATTTCCAAGTAAGCGCCGTGCAGGTCGTAGTCGCGCAACGCGGCGAGAACGGTTGCCGTCCAGCGGTCGACTTGCTCGCATGCCAGCGCGTCGAACGGTTCCATATGTCCGCGCGCGACGAGATCGGCCGGATGTATGTCACCGAGATTGCTGACCATGAAACGCAGCCGGTTGCGGATGTTACGGTAAACGCGGCTGACCTGTTCGATGACGTGTGGCCCGAAGCGTACGTCGTCAACAAACTCGACCGATGCCGCCCACAAGCGCAACACGTCCGCGCCCCATTTTTGCATCGCTTCCTGCGCGTCGATTCCGGTGCCGAGCGACTTGCTCATCGGCCGCCCGCTTTCGTCGTTGACCCAACCGTTCTTGACCACGTGCTTGTAAGGCGCGACGCCTTTTATAGCTGTAGCCGTTGCGATCGAACTGCGGAACCAGCCGCGATACTGATCGCCGCCCTCAAGAACGAGATCGGAAGGCCATGGTAACCCGTTTTTGCCGAGCACGGCCAAATGGGTGACGCCCGATTCGAACCAAATGTCGACGATGTTCTTTTCTTTTTCGAAGATCGTGCCGCGGCACTTGGGGCAAGCGAAGTTCGGCGGCAGAAAAGTCTGCACCGGATCGATCCACCACGCATTTGCGCCGCGTTGGCGAAAAACGCCGGCGGTAATCCGCGCGACTTCGGGATCGAGGATCGACTCGCCGCACGCTTTACAAACGACCGCCGGAATCGGCGTTCCCCAGATGCGCTGACGCGAGATGCACCACTCGGGGTGCGTTTCCAGCATCTGCGTCATGCGCTCTTTGCCCCACGCCGGGGTAAATTCCACACTCCGGATGTTTTCGATCGTGCGCGCACGCAGCCGGTTCTGATCCATCGCGATGAACCACTGCGCGGTGGCGCGGAAGATCACCGGGTTGCGGCAACGCCAGCAGTGAGGATAGCTGTGTTCGAAGTCCGCGTAATCGAAGAGCGCGCCGCCTGCCCGGAGATCCTCGACGATCTTCGGATTGGCTTTCCAAATGTGGATGCCGGCGTACGGCCCGGCTTCGCTCGTGAAGACGCCGCCGGCATCGACGGGGTTCACGATCGGCAGATTGTATTTCACGCCCGTCTCGAAGTCGTCGGCGCCGTGCCCCGGCGCCGTATGCACCGCGCCGGTTCCGGTTTCCAAGTCGACGTAATCGGCCAGCACGACCGCCGAATCGCGATCCATAAAGGGATGACGGACCGCCAACCCTTCCAGTGCGCTCCCTTTGGCGCCGCCGATTCTGCGCGCGCCTTGAAAGCGCTCACCGAACGTTTTTTCGGCCAGCGCATCCGCAACGATCACGAGCTCGCCGGCGGCGGCGTAAAGACCGTACTCCGCATCCGGCCGCAGCGCGATCGCCGCATTTGCGGGCAGCGTCCACGGCGTCGTGGTCCAGATGAGAATGGAGAGCGGCGCGTCTCCTTCGACGACGCGCATCGGAGATGCGCTACCCTGGATGACATCGGAAGACCCCATCGCGTTAAGCAGCGCGGCGCGTTGAGATTCGTTCGCAGTGAAGCGCACCGTGACCGCCGGAGAGACGCGCGGTTTGTACTCGATCTCCGCTTCGGCGAGCGCGGTCTGGTCGTGAATGCACCACAGCGTCGAGCGCAAGCCCTTGTAGATCTGATTTTGCGATGCGAGCGCACCGAGCGTTTCGACGATCGTCGCTTCGAACTCGGGGTCGATCGTGCGGTACGGATGCTGCCAGTCGCCGAAGTTGCCCATGCGCATGCGCACGTCGCGCTGCCGGTCCAGCCAATGCAGTGCGCGCTCCTTGCACTTCTCCCGGAATTCGACCGGATCGACGTCGTGAAAATCCTTGATCTTCAGATGCCGGAGCGTCTCCAGCTCGATCGGCAAGCCGTGCATGTCCCAACCCGGCACGAACTTCGCCCAGCGCGAATCGATGAGCGCGATCTTCACGAAGATGTCTTTGAGGACCATGTTCAGGAAATGGCCCATGTGCAGCTCGCCGTTGGCATAGGGCGGCCCGTCGTGCAAGATCCACGGCGCGTTGCGTGCGTTGCGTTCCAAACGCCGCTCGTACGTGCGCCGCTCTTCCCACCAAGCGACGCGACCGGGCTCCCGCTTCGGCAGATCCGCCTTCATCGGGAAGTCCGTCTTCGGCAGGTTCAGCGTGTCGCGGTAATCGCGTTCGGACGCATTACTCATGCGGAGGCCCTTGCGCGATCAATTCGTCGAGCATCTCAAAGTTGCGCAGCGCCAGCCGTTCGAGCGGCTCGCGCGCGGCCAGCAAATACTCGCGCAGCGCATCGCGTCTGCGCCACAGATCGTCGATTGCCGCATCGATCGCTTCCGGAGCCGGTTTCGGCTCGGGCGTTTCCAGCGAAAAGAGCGGCGGCAGCGGGTAGGCCAGATCGGCGCAAAAAGCCGTGACCTTCGGGTCGTAGGGAATCGCCAGAAACGGAACGCCCTGGCGGGCCGCCAGAATGAGCGAGTGCAGCCGCATACCGACTAAAACTTTGGCGCGCCCGATAATGTTTGCAGCCCGGCCGAGCGACGCTTCGGGCAGGAGCACCGCGGGCGTACGGCATTTGCGGATGATCGTGGTCGAAACTTCCGCGTCGGAAGCGCCGCCCAGCGGCAGGAAAGCGACGCGCAAGCCATGCTCTTCGCTCAACCGGTCGACGGCCCGCGCGATCACGTCGATACGATCCTTCAAGCCGTTGGCTTTGCGCACGCTGATAACGGCAAGCGGATCGCTTTGCGGCCCCAAACCGTCGGCGGCAAAGTCATCGGGCTCGTCCGGCGTTTCGAACAGAAACGCCGGGTCGGCGGTCCGTTCCACGCGCACGCCCGGGAGCAGCGAGCTCAGCAACTCGCGCGACCGATCGTCGCGCACCGTCGCGCCCGCGATGCCTTTGCACGTTTCGCGCACGACGGTTCTTCCCCAGAAATCGAGCGGGCCGATCGACTGCGCGAAGATCATCGTCGTACGGCGCGCGCGCACCGCCGTGCGAATGATGCCGGTGTAATAGATGAGGCTGCGCAGGCTGGTTGCGTTTTGCAGCAACCCGCCGCCGCCCGAAAGCACCACGTCGGCGCGCTCGATCGATGCGCGCACCGCCTTGGAGTCCCAACGCGGCGTCGCGTCGACGCGCAGTTCGTGCGCCGTCACCTCGGGCTTGGCGCTCAACACGTCGATCTCGGCATAGGGATGGCGCGTGCGCAGCTGCGAAACGATCACCGAAAGGAGCGCTTCGTCGCCGAGATTTCCAAAACCATAGTATCCGCTCAGTAGCAGCCGCACGGTTAGCGGCGGAATGCGAACGCGCGATAGATGAGGATGGCGACGATTCCGACGATCGCGCCGAGGACGAATCCGTTGAAAATGCGCAATACCGAGACGAGCAGTTCGGTGTGCAAGTGCGAGAACGTGTCGATCACGTCGCCCAGCCCAATGCCGATGGAGAGCGCGAGCAGAACGCCGAGCCAGCGCCGGTGCGGAATGCGCAGCGCCGGCATCAGCATGAGCGCCGGAAATCCGATCACAAACTCCTTGAAGCGCGGACGCACGGCCAGCAGCGACGTCAGATTGTGCCGCAGCGCCAGCTCGAACGACGAAGGCGAGATGTCGCTTTGGTTGCCGCTGCGCAGCAGTACGAGCGCTCCCACACCGAGCACGATTGCGGCGGCCGCAAGCTGATAGATGCGCACGGGCTCGCTCAGCGTTTCGCGCGCGTCGCGCTGCTGCGGATCGAACTTTCCGCTGAAAAGATAGAGTCCCAGCGCGATCAGCGGCGGCAGCGCGAGCAGCAGTTTCACGCCGCGGAAAGGCTCGACTTCTTCCATAACCAAGGGTGAGCTCATCAAGCCGATCACGACGAGCGCGCCGAGAAGCGTCATCCCCGTTGCGATAAGCGTCCACGCGATACTACGCCGGATCTGCTTTCCCGCGGTTGCGGAGGGCGCTTGCAGAAATGCACGGCTCAGGACCGAGAACCCGGCGGCCGCAAAGAGCAGCGCGCCGCTCAGCGCGATGATCGAACGCGCGAGCAAATCGTGGTGCGAAACGATACCGCCCAGATACAGCAGCACGGTCGCGCCGTAGGCCAGAATCGCCCAGAACGGGCGATACGCGCCGTAAAATCCGAGCAGCAGCAAGAAGATCGACGGCACAGCGAGCGCTGCGAGCCCGACCAGGATGCGGCTGTTCCCGCGATAGAGCGGTATCGGCGCGGCCCGTCCCGGCCTAAAGCCGCGCGCGGCCAGGTCGCTAGCGATCTCGCGGACCATTTCGACGTTGGTCTTTTCGATCGACAGGCCGTTGTATTGGTGCGCGAACGGCCGCAAGTACACGACACGCACGTTGCGTTCGCGCACGCCGAGTTCGTAGCGCGCCACGATTTCAGGCAAGGCGAGTTTGTCGAGCTCGACTTTGTTGATCGCCTCGACCCGCACCGTACGGCCGGGAATGAGCGAGGCGAGCTCGCTGCTCCCCTTCTGCACTTGGCTGGGGTCGTAGGTTTCGATCTCGCCGAAGTTCATGGCGCGGTACGGGCTCTCAGAAAACAGCTGCGCCATGTCCTTCACGTGGTCGGGAAATCCCATCACTTGATTGCGCAGCCCGAAGAACACGACCGTTGCCAAACGATTGCCGGCGCCGGTGTAGGCAAACTCGCGCTGAATCTGCGGCAGACCAAACCGTTCGTCGTTTTGAAAGCGCGGGTCGATCAGCAGGTTTAAGTGGCGCGCAAGCGCGACCTGATCCGCCGGAATGCCGAGGCCGGTCGTATTGAAGTAATCGATCTGCGAACGCAGCGCGATGACGTAGGGTTTGACGGCGTGCAAGATGCGAATGCTCTTCGTTTCGAAATGCAGCGGTAGCTGCAGCCGGTAACGCAGATACGTCGGCGTATCGAAGACGAGCAGATAGACTTCATCCGCGCGCACTTTTCCCGCTCGTACCAGTCCCAACAGCGTCGGATCGGCGATTCCGCCCACGTGGGCCTGGGCGGCGAGCGCCGCACCCGGAAGCGCGATGGCGTTATTCGAGCTGCCGACGTTCGCTCCGAGCTCTTCGGTTAACGCAAGCGACGTCAAACCTGCGCGCCGCATCTCGACCAAAAAATCCGCGGGATTGTAGTTGTACGAGCGCGCCAGCGAGAGAAAGTCGTTGTAATCCATCGTCAGCTCGACGCGGCGCGTAGCCGACTCGATGCGGGCGCGTTCGAACGCCACAACCGCGCAGGCGAGCAAAGCAATCAAAAGGATCAAGGCCGCAAAGCGCGTTCGCGGATCGAGACGGTTCACGTCTGCGCGCATTCGCTTCAAAAAACAGGAAGGCCCGCCAGAAGCGAGCCCTCACTGTCGTCGCGTATGCGGTTGCCCGCATACCGGGTGTGGGCGACGCTTTTACATTCCGCACCGCCGGGGCCCACTAGCCCGTGCGGGAGAGAAATCACGATTCCGCGCTCGAAGCGTCCCCCCTGCCGTCATCCACAAATTTTTTTTCGGGCAAGGAACCCCACCGCGGCGGCCGTCTTTCCAGGAATGCCGCCATCCCTTCCTGAGCGTCTGCCGAGAGCGCGTTCATCGTCATCACTTCTTTGGCGTAGCCGTACGCGTCGTGCTGGTCCAAGCCATACTGCGCGTAAAAGGCCGTCTTCCCGAGCGCGATGACCGCCCGGCTCGACTCGCAAATCTTCTTGGCCAGCGCGAGCGTTTCGCTCCGCAGGCGTTCCGCCGGCACAGCGCGATTCACGAGCCCCCACTCCGCGGCCGTCGCCGCGTCGATGAAGTCGCCGGTCAGCAGCATCTCCATCGCGCGCTTGCGTCCGATCGCGCGGGTCAGCGCGACCATCGGCGTCGTGCAGAACAGCCCGATGCGCACGCCCGGCGTAGCGAACTTCGCCTCCGCGGACGCAACCGCCAAGTCGCACGACGCGACCAGCTGGCAGCCGGCCGCGGTCGCGATCGTCGCCACCTCGGCTATCACCGGCTGCGGAATGCGCTGAATCTCTTCCATTAAATCTACGCAAGCGTCGAAGATCTCGCGGTACGCCGCTACGTCGCGTTCGCGCAGCTCGCGTAGGTCGTGTCCGGCACTAAACGCCGGCCCGTCGCCGGCCAAGATAACGGCACCGACCTCGGCGTTTGCCTCGATTGCGGAAAATGCGCGCAGCAGCTCGCGCATCACCTCGAGCGAGAGCGCGTTACGCTTCTCGGGACGGCGCATCGTCACGATCGCGATTCCGTCCGCGATCTCGGTCGTTACCAACTCTTTTGCTTGCAGCATAATCCTAAATGGGCGATGACGGGCTCGAACCGCCGACATCTTGCGTGTAAAGCAAGCGCTCTACCAGCTGAGCTAATCGCCCGTTCTCATGGTGTTCGAGTCGCGGTTGCCACGCCCCGCCTCATTCCAGTCTCGGACACGCGCTCGCTCCGGCATCCCGCCTCCGCTTGCCCTGCTGGTTCGCGCCGCGTTACGCCATCCATGGCTCCGCGGGCGAACCAGACGTCCAGCGCCTGGAACGAGGCGGGCCATGCCAACCGCGCCCAAACGTTAATTAGACGCGGCTATTTTCTTGGTGAGAATCGCGATTGCGGCTTGCAGCTGAGCGTCGTTGGTCGCATCGCCGAAGCGTGCGTTTTGATTCTCGGTTACGGCAAAGTCCGGAACGATGCCCTTGAGGTTGATGTCGCGATTCTTCGGCGTGAGGTAGTGCGCGATCGTGATCTTGATCGCGGCGCCGTCCGGGAGTTGCGTGAGCGACTGCATCACGCCTTTGCCGAAGGTCTTCTCGCCGACGAGCACGCCGATGCCGTCGTCTTGCAGCGCGCCCGCGGTGATCTCGGAAGCCGATGCGGTGTAACGGTTGACGAGAATCGTCATCGGTTTGGGCGGAACCGCACTTTGCGGGGCCTGCACCGTGTAGACGTGCGAGCCGCGTTCTTCGACGGTCAGCAGCGGATCGTTATTGATGAACTTCGAGCTGATGTCGAGCGCGGAGTTCACGTAGCCGCCGCCGTTGTTGCGGAGGTCGAGCACGTAGGCGCGTACGCCTTGATCGTTTAGACGGTTGAGCGCGGCTCCGAACTGATCGGGGGTGTCGCGGCCGAACGTCAACAGCGCGATGTAGCCGATGTGATCGGCCAGCATCTTGTAGATAACGGTCGGCGGCTGGACGTCGCTGCGCGTCACCGATAACGTTCCGAGCGAAGCGCCGTTGCGCTGCACTTGCAAGCGCACGACCGTGCCGGCTGCGCCGCGCAGCAATTTGACGGCGTCTTCCTGCTTCAAACCTTGCGTCGAGGTGCCGTTGACGCTCAGGAAATCGTCGCCCGACTGAATCCCCGCGTTGTCGGCCGGCGTTCCCGGAACGACGTAAAACGCGCGGATGTATTTGGTCGCCGGGTCGGGCTCGATGAGAACGCCGATGCCTGAGATTTTTTCGGGATCGAGCGCTTGGTTGAATTTTTGATATTCGTCAGGCGTGAAGAACGCCGTGTACTGGTCGCCCAAAGCTCCGGCCATGCCGCGGATGGCGGCGTACGTGAGAGCCGTCTCGGGCTGGTGCGTCACGCTCTGCGCGCGGACGATCTCGGCGGCGATTTGCGCGACGTTCTCTGCGGCGCCGTTCTTCGCGCGCATCGCCGGCAGCGAAGCGCGTGCGCCGTTGCGCGCCAGCTCGGCGTTGAGCGCTTTGCGCGCCCCGTCGAGCATCGCCTGGATGTCGACCTTCGAATAGTAGGTCGTCGTCAGCAGCTCGTAGCTTTGCAGCAAGTCTCCCGAGGCCAGACCTTGCGGAGCCGCCCAGAGGCTGCCCGGTACTGCGAAAAGGATGGCTGCGACAAAGGCCGCGCGCCTCATGAGGCCGTGTTTCATGGATTCATAACGTTCGCCGCGCTGCGGCCGTTTGCATGGCAAGCGGGCCGGCGCGTGAGGTTAGCGTAAAGTCGCGATGACTTCCATGGCCTGCCGCTCGATGGAGGCGAGATAGCGGGCGACCGTTTCGCGAGCGGGTCCATCGTAGGCGACGCGGCCGTTCTCCAGCCAGATGGCGCGGTCGCAGGCTTGGCGGATGAACTCGAGCTCGTGCGAGACGACGATGACCGTCACGTGCTCGTGCCAAAACTGATCGAGCCGCCGCCGGCACTTCTGTTTGAAGTGCTCGTCGCCGATAGAGAGGACTTCATCGAGAATCAGGATGTCGGGCTGCACGTCGGTCGCAATCGCGAACCCCAGTCTCGCCGCCATGCCCGAGGAGAGCACTTTCACCGGCACCGAGCCGTAGTTTTGAAGCTCCGCAAACTGTAGAACCCCCGGCACCTTTTCGATCATCGCTTTGCGCGACGAGCCTAGCAGAACGCCATAGAGAATGATGTTTTCGATCACCGGCAGCTCGGGATCGAACCCGGCGCCCAACTCCAGCAGCGGCACGATGTTGCCGGTAGCGCTCACCTCGCCGCTCGTCGGATGCAGAATCCCGCAGATCGTTTTGAGCAGCGTCGATTTGCCTGCGCCGTTGGCGCCGATCACACCCACCTTTTCACCGCGCACGATCTCGATGTCGATCTCCGAAAGAACGGCTTTGCGCGTTTGTTTTTGGTGGCGTCCTTCGAGAATCGAAAAAATTTGGTTCTTGAGATCGTAGGCGAATTCGTCGCGCATCCACCGCTGGAGCGAGAGACCCTTAAGGGTAACGACGGCATCGGGCATTACACAAAGTCCATGAACTTGCGGCGGTTAGCCGCAAACACCAGCCAGCCCAAAGCCAGCACGACGATCGCCTCGAGCGCCGCGATACCCATCAGCCTGAAGTCCGGCATTCCGCGGTCGAGGGCGATTTCGCGCAGACTCTCGATCACCGGATAGAGCGGATTTATCCACAAAAACGCGCGCACTTGCTCGGGAACGATCGCGACCGGATAAAAGATCGGCACAGTTAGCCACAGCAAGAACGTCACGAGTTCGTAGAGATATGGAATGTCCCGGAAAAACACGTACAGAGCACTGACGAAAAAGGCGACGCCGGTACTTAGGATGATGAGCGCCGCGACCGGCAGCGGCAGCAGCAGCACGTGGTACGGCGCGCGCGAAATCAGCACCGTGATAATTGCAAGTGCCGGCAAGATTCCCACCAGGAGCTGGAACGACTGCGCGGCGACCGTCGAAAGCGGAAAAATTGCCGGCGGAAGTTTGATCTTGTTGAGCAGCAGTCCGCCCGAAACGAGCGACGGCAGCGACGACGTCGTGGCCGCCGAAAAAAAATTGACGGCGACCAAACCGATAAAAACCGCCAGTGCGTAGCGCAGCGCCGAACCCTGATAGTACCGCTCGAAGGTCGCGCTGAAGATCGCCGAATAGACCGCGGTCATGATGATCGGATTGAGCAGCGACCAATAAATGCCGAGCACGGAGCCGCGGTAACGCACCTTGAGGTTACGCAGCGTGAGGATATGAACCAGTTCGTAAAACCGCGATCCGGCTGAACCGGAAGGGTTTCCAGTCATAAAAGCGGATTCTCTGCGCTATGTCTTTATTCCGCGCTTGTATCTTGCTTTCGCTTGCGGCGCTCGCCGCTTGCAGCGGAGCGAACTCGACCAGCCCCGCGCCCGCGGCGACAAAGAGCGGCCCGCTGACCGGCAAGATTGCCGACATCGTCGACGACACGAACGATCTCGCCTTGGGCAAAGGCTGGTATTTGTACGAAACGTTTGCCGGTCAGGCGTTTCGTTGGGTAGACAACAACGCCGAGATCGTCGTCAAGAATCCGCGCACGAACGTCAAGAACGTTGCGGTCGAGCTCGAAGCCGGACCGAGTTTGGGAACGAAAAAATTCACACTGCAAATCGTGGAAAAAGGAAAGACCGTCGCATCGCTTCCGGTCAACGGACACCAGTGGGTCGTTGCTTCCGTCCCGGTCCATCCCGGCTCGACGGCGACGTTCACGCTGCACGTCAACGGCGGCGGCAAAAAAACGTCCGACCCGCGCATTCTCAACTTCCGCGTCTTCACCGTGGCCGACGCCGACATCGTCGATCCGGGCAGCGGCATCACCCTGGGCGCGAATTGGGACATCGTCGAACGCTACGCCGGCCAAACGTTTCGCTGGGTCGACAACGACGCCGAGTTCACCGTGACGTCGAACGGATCGAAGCAGCAAAAGATTCACATCGTTACGCTTCCGGGACCCGGAATGGCCGGTCACCGGCTCGCGATCGCCGTTCGCAACGCCGCCGGAGCGACCGTCGCGACCATCAACCCCGACAAAAAGGGCAACGCGACATTTTCCGTTCCGATGAAATCCGGAGCGAACGCGTTCACGCTGCACGTCACGGGCGGCGGTCAGAAGACCAGCAGCGACCCGCGCATTCTCAACTTCAGAGTTTTTTCGCTAAGCCCCGGGTAGCTGATAGCGCTCGCTGTACCCAACCTTCTCTAAGAGATAGCAGAGGCGGCGCCGGTCTGCGCCCTTCGGAGTGAAATAGCGGCTCGTTTCAATCGTAAAGGTGAGCGCCGCATCCCATAAGTTCGCCGGAACCGGAATGCTGAGCGTAAACGTGCCCTGCGCGAAGCTCTCCCGCGCGAAAATTTGACCGCCGCTTCGCACGACGATCGATTGCCGCTCGAGCGGCCCCGGCGGTAGGGTTACGTTCAATTCGATGTAGCGGCCGTCGCTTGGCGGAAGCATGAGGTGCACGCGCGTCGACGCCCAGCCGTCGGAATAAAGCCCTTGCGAGTGCGTGGCGGCTTGGCCGATCCAATAATGCGACACGCGCAGGACGCCGCGCTCCAGCTTACGCGCGAGGCGCGGCCACCAACCGAAAAGTGCGCCGATCCGGCGGCAAACGATCTTTTCATAGGTGTCCAACCCGTAGATAAAATAGGCCGGTGGATACCGGTAAGAACTTTGCGCGCGCAGAATCCGCGCGATCTCGCGAAAGCGCTTTGCGCCGCCCACGGACGTTTTGGCTTCCCGATACTCCCGGATGCAGCCCATAAACTGCGGGATGTATCCCATGACGTAACGCTTGCCGGTGCGCATGAGCATCTCCCAATCCAGCCCGTAATGCAAGTCGAGATCGAAGAACCCGATCGTGTCGAAAACCGAACGCCGCCAAAAAACTGTTTGCTGTAGGATGTAATCCGAGACGTTGACGAGTTTCCAAAGGTTGTACTCTTCGGTGACCTCGAAACGCGCGATGACGTTGCCGTCCGCGTCGATCCTATACCCTTCACCGTAAACGGCGCCGTATTCCGGATTCTCTTGCAGCGCCGCAACCGCCGCGCTCACCGCTCCGGGCAGGAAAACATCGTCCGAATTGAGATAGGCGACGATCGAGCCGCTCGCCATTTGAAAACCCTTGTTGATCGCATCGCCTTGTCCGCGGTCTTTTTCGGAAATAAACTGCAGACGGTCGCTGTAGGGCGCGACCACCGCGCTCGTCTCGTCGGTCGAAGCGCCGTCGAGGATGATGTACTCGATGTTGGGGTAGTCTTGCGAGAGAACGCTCTCGATCGTTGCCTTGATGAATCGAGCTTGATTGAACGACGGAGTGACGACCGTAACGAGCGGGAGAGCTTCGACGTCCATCACCGGCGCTGCAAGAATTTCTTACCGATGGTGCGATGGGCTAGCCAATCTCGGAAGAACAAACCGATACGCCGGCGGTTGATCCAACTCCCAAGCGCCAGCGAAAGCCCTGCCGCTGCGAACGTATGGCCCGGCGTGGTAAAGAATTGATCGTTCCCCTCGATGAGAGAACTCGCGTACCCTTGCACCCATTCATACGGAACGTAGCCGTAATGCGATTGCAGCATCGAGAAAACTTCGCGATAGAACGCCTTGCGGTTGGAAACCGATTTGCTGCCCGCATGAATGCGCGATTTCGCTAAGAATGGCTCGATTCGCACGAATGGTCCAATAGCCGCAAGGCGCAGCCAAAGGTCGTAATCGAGCACGTAATGCAACGAGGGGTTCATCGCGCCCACGCGTTCGAAGGCTTGGCGCCGCACGAATGCGGCCGGCTGGCAGATATAGCAGGTCCGCGCCAGCGCGGCGCGATCGAAGTCTTGCGTCGGATAGGCCGCGACAACTTCGCCGCCCGCGGCAACGTGATAGGCGTTTCCGTAGACGACGGCGGCGCCGGGATGCGCGGCAAAAGCGCGAACGGCTTGGCCGACGGCGCCGGGCAGATACGCATCGTCGGCATTCAGAAAAGCGACGATCTCGCCTTGGGCCTCCGCCAACCCGCGGTTGATCGCTTCGGCCTGGCCGAAATCGGGAGCGGAGTGCACGCGCGCAATGCGGTCCCGGTACCGCTCGAGTATCGCCGGCGTCTCGTCGGTCGAGCCTCCGTCCATGACCACGTACTCGATGTGCGGGTACTCTTGCGCGAGCACGCTTTCAATGCACTCGCGCAGGAAAGGCGCGGAGTTGAAAGACGGCGTCACGATGCTGACCAGGGGCTGCGAAGAGCCAGTCAACTTTCGTCGGTTTTTTCGCGCAGCAGCGAGGTCACTTCTGCGAGCATGACCGCGCGACGGTCAGCCTCCGCGGTAACTGCGCGCAAGCCTTCATCGGTTTGCTTGAGCGCGGCCAGGCGCTCCTCGGCCACCCGCTCGAGCTGCGCGATCCGGCGGTCGCGCTCTTCCAGCGCAGCGTTGAGCTCAAAAATGATCTTCTCGCGCTCCTGGGCGGTGGCGTGCATCTCCTGGAAATTCTTGGCGCTTGCCTCAAGTTCGCTTACGCGAGCGTTTTGCTTTTCCAAAGCGGTTGAAAGTTCTTCGACCTTTTGTCCGCGCAGGTCGGCAGCTTCTTGAAGTCGCCTCGCGCGCGCATCGGCTTCTTCGAGTGCGGCGCGAAGCTCCGCAATGACGCGCACGCGTTCTGCTGCCACTTGAAGACCGGCGGTAGCGGCGGACTGGAGCTCCTGCAGCTTCTGTCCGCGCAAGTCCGCGGCTTCCTGCAGCGACTTCGCGCGCGCGCCGGTCTCATCAAGCGCGGCACGAAGTTCCGCAATGACGCGCTCACGCTCTTGCGCCACAGCATAGACGTCGTGCATCGCCGTCACTGCCGCCTGGAGCTCTTGCAGTTTTTGCAGACGAGCGTCGGCGGCTTCTTGCAGCAGATTTGCGCGACCGTTGCTTTCCTCGAGCGCTGAGGATAACTCGGCGATCGCCCGTTCGCGTGCTTCGGCAGCGGCGCCGGTGTCTTCGAGAGCTTCGGTGCGGTGAGCGAGTTCCGCGAGGCGTGCATTGCGTTCAGTGACCGCTTCTTGCAAATGTTTGGCGTGGGCGTCGCGCTCCACCAGCGCGGCCTTGAGTTCCGCTATAACGATTTCGCGAGCCTCGGCGGCCTTGCGAAAGACTTCGAACGACTGAAGGGTCGCGGTGAGCTCTTGGATCTTTTGCTCGCGCAGGTCGGCTTCGTCTTGGAGTGCTTTGGCCCGGCGGTCGCGATCGTCGAGCGCCGCGGTCAGTTCCTCGAGGGCCTTGGCGCGCTCTTCGGCAGCCGTGCGCACAGCGCGCAACTCTTTCTCTTGCGCGACCGAGTTCTTCAGGCGCGCGTCGCGCGCCGAGAGCGCGGCTCTGAGTTCGGCTACTTCTCGGGCGAGATCCGGCTGCTCCACACCGGCACCCTTCGGCGTCGACCCCCTAGGCGCTTACCGCCGAGAGCCGGTCCTTGTACCAGGCGATCGTCTCGGCCAAGCCGTGCCGCAGCGGCGTCTCGGCGCGGAAACCGAAGTATTGCTCGGCGCGCGTCGTGTCGAGCTTGCGCCGGGGCTGGCCGTTCGGCTTGCTCGTATCCCAGAATATCGTGCCTTTGAACCCGCACAGCTCCGCAATCAGCTCCGCAAGTTCTTTGATCGCTATTTCCTGGCCGCTGCCCAAATTGACCGGCGCGGCGCCATCGTATCCCTGAGCGGCCCGGACGATGCCTTTGGCGGCATCCTCGACATACAAAAACTCGCGCGTCGGCGACCCGTCTCCCCAGCATACGACCTTGCTTGCATTTCGGGCCCTCGCCTCGAGCATGTTGCGAATCATCGCGGGGATAACGTGCGATGAGGCGGGATCGAAGTTGTCTCGCGGTCCATAAATATTTCCCGGCAGCAAGTAGATCGCGTTCATGCCGTACTGCTCGCGGTATGCTTGACACTGCACGAGCAAAACTTTCTTCGCGATTCCGTATGGAGCGTTGGTCACTTCGGGATAACCGTCCCACAGCGACTCCTCGCGAAACGGGATCGGAGCGAGATTAGGATACGAACAAACGGTCCCGATGACGACGCTTTTTTCAACGGCAAACCGGCGTGCATATTCGAGAAGTTGTATTCCCATGACCGCGTTTGAATAGAAGAACGAACCCGGGTTTTCCCGATTAGCGCCGATCCCGCCGACGACGGCGGCCAAATGAAACAAGACCTCTGGCCGCGCATCTTGGAAAAGACGCTTCACGTCGGATTCTTTGGTAAGATCGAAATCGCGGTGTTCGACGACGAAGACATCGGTGCAGCCTGCGTCGCGCAACGAATGCACTAAAAAGGAGCCTAAGAATCCGGCGCCGCCCGTGACGCAGATTCGTTTCGATCTCAAGTCGAGCGCTTGCTTCCCATTAACCAAATTCGACCGCCTTTATGCGCCGCTGCAGACATCTTACCATTCGGACGCTCGCTATTTCAAACATCGGCCATTTCGTCGCTCCGATTCAGTAGACGGCGGTACGCGCCTTCCACGCTTTCCCAGCGGCACGAATCGTTAATGAAATCCATACCTTGCCTTCCCAGTTTCTTACGAACGTCTTCGTCCATGACTGCCAGCGCCGCCTCGAACTCCTCGTAATTCGAATACCACAGACCGCCGCCCGAGCGCTTGCATTGCCCAACGAGAGCTGCCGCGTGCGCATTCACTAGGACGGCTTTCCCGAGCGACCAGGCCTCTAACACGGCCAGCGAGAGACTCTCGAAAGCCGAAGGCATCGCCAACAGGTCGCACGCGGCCAATGCGTCCCACTTCGTTTGGTCGTCGACGGGGCCGAGCACCATGACGCCGGGGTGCTTTTTTAATAAAAGATGGAGCTCGCCGATGAGGACCAGCTTGGCGGGCGCCGCGTGGGTGGTTCGAAAGCGCGCGAAATCCTCGATCAGCACGTCGCACCCCTTGGACGGATCGATGCGCCCTAGATAGAGTATGAACGGTTCGGTAATTCCGAAACGCGATCTGAACGACTCGGCATCGGCGTAGGCCGGCGGCTGCACGCCCGCGCCGATAATCGGCCCATCCACGCCGGATCGGGAAAATCGCGCGCGCACGAAATCATGCTCCTCCGGCGTGTTGAAAACGAGGCACTGCGGGCGCTTGAAAAACTCGTCCCAGATGCGCATGCGCAGCGGCCACTCGTCGTGTGCAAACGGTACTAAAAACGCTTTCTCTTCAACCAGCGGCAAAAGCGCGTACGTCGTCGCGTAGAGATACGAGAAAAAAAAGAACGCATCGTACCGGAACCGGTGCGAGGCGACATAGCGCTCCATCTCGGTGGAAACCGGCCCTTGCGCGCGCATCCACTCTTCTTGCAGCGAGATGCTGCTTCGCTGGACATCGAAACTGACGCGTTCGGAGAGCCGGTTGAAATGCGGAACGTCGCGCGGGCGATCGACAGGAAAGCGCTGCACGCGGACGCCCTCTTCGTAGGCGTGGCCTTCGGGATACTCGTTTTTCCACGTCATGTAGTCGCGGGCGCACGTGGTGAGCACGTCGATGTCCCAATATGGGCCGAGGCGGCGCGCGAGCTCAAGGCAGTAGACTTCGGCACCGCCGAAAATTTCGGCGCCGCAGCGCGGGACGACGAAAGCGACTTTGGGTTTGGACAACTACCCGTGCGCCGCGGCCGCCGGCTCGCCGGCGATGCCAAGAGCTTCACGGTAGCGCTGCAGCACGCGTTGCGGAGTTCCGTACTGCAGGTAATGCGCTTTTCCGCGTCCGCCGAGTTCGCGGAGCTGCCCGGGAGTTGCGCGCTCGATAGACGCGAGCGCCGCGATCCACTCCGAAAGCGAGGATGCCGCCCAGCCGGCGCCGCAAGAACGCATGGCTTGGGCGGTGGGCGCACATTCGGAATTGATCACAACGGGTTTACCGTAGCTCCACGCCTCCATAACGGAACGCGAAAAACTTTCGTTGATGCTTGGCTGGAGCAGCGCGGCGCATGACTGGAGCAGCGCCGCCTTTCGGCGTTCCCCGATCCGGCCCAAAACACGCAGGCCGCCGCCGGACTCGAAGGCGCCGCCGTCTCCGGCAAGCACGAGCTGCAGCCGCGATGCCGGCCGGTACCTGCGGTAATCGCGGAAAGCTTTCACGATGAGGCTCACGTTCTTCGACTCGCACATGCGGCCGAGATAGAAAACAAAGCGTTCGCGCGGAACCGCACGGTCCATCACCGTTTCTGATTCGGGCACTGCCACCCAGTGCCCAACGATAGTACTCTTCGGTCCTATCTCCGGACCGTAGAACCGGCGCGCGAGATCGAACTCCGCTCTACTATTAAAGAGCAGACCGCGCGCACGCCGAAAGAGGCGCGCCACTTGCGGAAGGTAAGCATAGGCTTCGTCATGCAGGCACGGCTGCAGAAAAGAACGGGCGCCGGCGATCTCTACGCCCGCAAGCACCGGGCCGTAAAGATACGGCGTGAAGAGGATTGCGCCGTAACCCCGGCCCCAATCGGACAGGTATTTCAGAAGTCCGGGCGACTGAATATTCTCGCGGCAAAACGCATCCGCGAGGTCCGCCGGAATGCAGCGCGGATGGGCCTTCAGAAATTCGAGCGGCTGGCTCAGCAGAAAATGGTTCGCTCGATGAAATGCTTCGCCGTCGCGACTGCGCACGGAGAAGCGGCGCACGGTGAAGTTCTCTAAGTGGGAGACGCCTTCGGCATAATAGTTCGACGACCAGTCGTCGCCAAACGACCTCGCGCATGTCGTCAGCACGTCGACGCGATGATTCGACGCGAAGAGGCCACGCACGAGCTGCGACGACAGCAGCGCCGAGCCGTTGGTTTGATCCTCGCCGAACCACGGTGTGACCAGTGCGATCGATCGGTTAGCGAACGGCACGGCGTTCCAACTCCTGAAGGCGTGATTCCAGATTACGAACCTCGCCCTGCAGGCTCGCGATGAGCCCGTGCATCTCTTTGTTAATCTGCAATTGCTCGCGAACCGCTTCGGTGAGCGCAAAATTGACGTGCCGCTGATCGTTGAAGAGGAACGCAAAGAGTTTTAAGACCAAACGCCGCAAACCGCGGCTGAGATTGAACGGGAAAACCCACAGCCTCCGCGGCCATACGGTGCGAACTTGCGCCATTTTGCGCGCGGTATAGAGCAGCGCTTCGATGCTCGCCGCATCGAGCTCGGAAGCGTAGACATACGTGCGCTCGACGGCGGGAGCAGTTTCGATGCGTTCCTCGCGTCGGACGCGATCGTGCACCCGAGCCATCAGATCGTTAACGTCAACGTTTGGATTATCGTGCACGATACTAACGAATTTCTCCTAGGCGAGGTCGAACTCTTCTCCTCACGAAGCACACAGGGCATGCAATTCGGCCCAGTCGTTCCGGCCGATGTGACCGCGCCTCATATCGGGATCGCCGGCGTTGTTGTGTACACCCTTGTCTTTGCCGCCGTCGCCATCGCAACGGCGCGAAAGCCGATTTTGGCCGTGGTCGCGCTGCTTTTGCTCGACCCGTTCGCGTACTACCAAGCGATCGGCGTCACCACGCTCACGCTTTCGAAGATTGCCCTCGTCGCGGCGATCGGCGGACTAGCGTTCCGCAAAGTTCCGTTGCACGCGTTAAAATCTGTTCCCGTCGCGCGCCTTGCGATTGCCGTCCTGCTGGTCGCAGCTGCGACCGCGCTCTCGGGGCTGCATGCGGCATTCCCGGCTCCCGTGGTGCGCGAGACGCTGAAGTGGATCGAGTATGCGGTCATTCTGGGCGCGTGCGCGATTGCGTTTTCAGAAGATCCTGACGAAGTATTGATTCGCTGGAGCGTCCTTGTGGTCACGGCAACGGTTATCGCGCTGTCAATTCCCGAGATTATTTTGGGCGCGCATTCGGGCCTTATCATCGCGCACACGGAAGTTCCGCGCATCGCCGGTCCGCTCGAAGGTCCGAACCAACTCGCAGGTTATCTCGGTTTGATGCTGCCGCTGTTGCTGGCGTACACGCTCATGCAAGGATGGCGGTGGCCGGAAATTTTCGTCATTTCCGCCGGCATTTTGGCAACGTGCATGACGTTTTCACGCGGCGGACTCGTCGCGCTTGCGCTCGCGCTGCTGCTCGTCGCTCTCACGTGCGCGCGTTCTTCCGCCGCGCGAATCGCATTCGGCGCCGCGGTGCTGGCCGTCCTCGCGGGCGCCGGAGTCGCTTGGCGTGTGGTCGCCGGCGGAATCGGATTGGTAACGTCGGCCCCGCATCATCGCGTGGAAATTCACGGCGGCTTGGGAACGCGCCGCGATCTTTGGCGCGCCGCGATTCAATTGTGGCGCGCGCATCCGGCTTGGGGCATCGGCGCTGGCAATTACGAACTCGAGGTCGGCAAGCTGCTGCACGCACCGATTCGCACACATGCGAACAGCTTGTATCTCCAGAGCTTGGTCGAAGGCGGGATCCCGCTGCTGGCCGCGACCGTCTTCCTTATCTCCAGTTCGATTGTGACGTTCGTACGCGGCGCGCGGACGCCCCTGGCCGTTGCGGCTCTGACGGCGAGCGTGGCGCTGGCAGTGCATTTCATTCTGGACTTGTTGGTCTTCTATCCAAAAGTCGGCGGCCAGTGGATGATCTTACTCGGCCTCGCCGCAGCCGACATTGCCAGGCGGCTGCGTCAGCCCGTGGCGACAAACTGACGGCGGAGCTCTTCAACGGTCAAGAAATGCTCGTTGCTTTCCGAAGTGTATTCGAAGCCTTCTTCGACCGCAGAACCGCGCTCGCCTAAAGCGTCAACCTGGTACTCGCGCCCCGGCGGCATCGCGATCGACGGCCGAACAACGAAATGCTTTGCAAACCGCAGGGTCAAGTGCGCTTCATCTTTCGGGCAAAGGGTTTCGTGCAGCTTTTCACCCGGACGAATGCCGGTGATCTCTATGTCCAGCTCCGGAGCGATCGCTTTCGCCACGTCGATCATGCGAACCGACGGAATACGCGGCACGAATATCTCTCCGCCTTGCATCCGGCCCAGACAATCGAGAACGAAATCCGCCCCCGCCTGCAACGTGATCCAAAAACGCGTCATGCGCAGGTCGGTGATCGGGAGTTTTTGCGCCCCTTCGGCCAGAAGTTTTTGGAAATAGGGCACGACCGACCCGCGCGACGTAAACACGTTCCCATAGCGAACTACCGAAAACATCGTTTGCCCCGCTTCGCTGCTCGAGTTTGCCGCTACGAACAACTTGTCGGCCACCAGCTTTGTCGCGCCGTAGAGGTTGATCGGATTGACGGCTTTGTCGGTCGAGAGCGCGAGCACGCGTGCCGCCTTGTTGTCGATGGCGGCGAATATCACGTTCTGGGCGCCCAGGATATTCGTTTTGACCGCCTCAATCGGATTGTGTTCGGCGGTCGGCACCTGTTTGAGCGCGGCCGCGTGCACGATGATGTCCACCCCTTGGCTGGCGCGGGTGAGACGCTCACGGTCGCGCACGTCGCCCAAGACATATCGCACGCCTTCGCGAGCCACGGCGTGGCGCATCTCGTACTGCTTCTGTTCGTCGCGCGAGTAGACGATGATTTCGCGCGGCTTGTGCCGCGCCAACATTGTAGCGACGAAAGCCCGCCCGAACGATCCGGTCCCACCGGTTATGAGGAGAGAGTGTCCGTCGAACATGGCGCTTAGCTCTCGACGCTGCGCGCCAAAAAAAACCCTTCCGCGGCGTCAACGCCGGCCGCGGCACCGCGCCAGCGCGCGAGATGCGTAACGCCGTCCTCGGAGCGCGGATGCGGAAATTCCCGCAGTTCCGACGCATACTGACGCAGCGCCGCCATCTTGCGGTCGAGCGTTGCGGAGATGTCGACGAACCAATTGGGCGTAAACGATTGCGCAGGGTTGCCCCATTCGGTGCTTGACGGCGTTTCGAATAAGAGCAGACGCCGGACGCCGGCGCCGGGCAACGGCCGGCACGCCGTCAGCGTGCATTCGGCTACCCGTCTGTGATCGACGTTGGCGTCGCCGTAGTGATGTGTGTAAACCGTGCGCGGCGACGTTACGCCGACTCGCTCCTCGATGAAGCGTGTAAGGTCTAGGCGGTCGACGCCGTCCAACCGGTTGTCGGGATAATCGCCCAGCGTCAAACTCGTTACTCCTAAAATGCGGCAAGCGCGATGAGCCGCTTCGCGGTGTGCTTCCAGGTCGCCCGCGCGAGCATTCTTTCTCGACATGACTCCCTGAGCGACGATGAGAACGTGAACGTCATCGCCCGCGGATACGTGGCGCGCTATCGTCCCGCCGCAACCGAGCACTTCATCGTCGGGATGTGCCGCGACGACCAGGATGCTAGGCACTCTGCGCCACTTGCGACAGCGCCGCCTCGCCGATGAGCCGGCTGCGCAGCGCGTCAAGTTTAAAGAATGCCGGGAACTCGCCGAACGTGCGCAATGCGATCGAACCGAACCCCGCTTCGCGCAGCTCGTGTGAGATACGCGGTTTGGACCAGCATGACCGCACGGTCGGATCCGGACAATAATCGTTCGTCAGGTTGGCCGGCAGCATGGCCATCGTGTAGGCAGGGTTCGGCACGCAGATCACTAGTCGCCCTCTCGGAACCAACAGCGCGCCCATGTCGCGAAGCAGGCGGCGCGGATCGGGAACGTGGCCCAAGACGTGCATGGAGACCACGACATCGTTGTTCGCGCGACCTTCCTCGAGCGTCGTAAGTCTGATTGCAGGATGCCGCGCTCGTGCGGCAGCCAAGATCTCGCCGGCGGCATCCGCGCCGGCGACATCATACCCCAATTGCGAAAGCTCCGCGCATAACGTTCCTATCCCGCAGCCGTAGTCGAGCACTCTTAGCCCCGCCCTCGGGCCAATGAGGCCAATGACTGCGTCCAAATCCGCGCGGCAGTTGGCGGTCCGATCGTACGCCAAAAGCCGTCGCACGTAGCTCGCGTCAAAGGAGTCAACAGAATAACCGTTGCTTGGGAAAAAGCAGCGCATCAGATCGGCGAACTTTGCGCGATAATGCTTCACTCGGTTTCTGGACCGCCGATTTTCGGCGGCCAAACCAGCGGCACGACCTCGAACTCCTTCGCATCAAAAACGCCCGCGTAGGCGGACTCGGAAAACCAGCGCTTACTCTCTTCAAGGATGTCCGGCTGCAACAGGTAGACGCCGGGAACGTCGGGCGCTTTCACGCGTATCAGCGCGTCGTGTTCGTGCTGAGGTTCGATCCGCGCGGGGAAAGGCGTGTGAATATTTGCCGCGTCCGCGAGCGGCGCCGCGCCGCCCGACCAGCGATAGGTCACCGCGAGCGTTCCCCAGCTGATGAATTCACTCTGCGGCAGCAGGATGCGGTCCGAATTGTTCGTGATGCGCACCGTCAGCCAGTACGTTTGTCCCGCGGTCATTTTTTCCGGAGAATCAAGTATCTTGACGTGCAGGCCCGGCGCTGCGTCGCCGGCTTCGATGCGCTGCATGATCTTCGGCTCGTACGACTCTTCCGGCCGGCGCGTTTCGAAATAATAATCTTCGTAGAGGTAGAAACGGCGCTGGTCGAACCCGGTACCTTCCTCGTCGTAGGCTTCTTCGTATGTGTTTAACTTTTGCTCGCGGTATGAGCGATCGTGCCATACGAAATCCATCGGCTCGACGTAGAGACCGGCCAAATACGCGGGCTCGCCGGCGATCGCCATCTGCTGATGCAACTTCATTGGAAGAACGGCGATCGAATCGATGTTCCGGTGCAGCAGCGCCATGAAGTGTCCGATGTAAGGCGCGGTGGAGAGATAGCTGCCGTCTTCGGAGACGATGTGGCGCGCCGGTATCCAGTAATGCGTCACCGACTTCCGGCTCATCAAGCGGTCGAAAACGGCGCGCGTCCAGAGCCGGTTCAGCCGGTCGTCGTCGTCCACCCAAAAGATCCAGTCACCGGTGCACCGCGAGAAGCTCTGCCGCCGCATCTCGGAAAACATCGGATCGTGTGCGAATGGAAAGACGCTTTTTGTGAATTCTTCGGCAACTGCAAATGTGTCATCCGTTGACGTATCGTCGACGACGACGACGAGCTCGTCCGCTAGTGCGCGCAGCCTTTGGAGTAAACTGGAAAATTTTCCCGGCGGGTTGCGGCTCGCTCCGTTTCTGGTCGCCAGGAAAATCGAAAGCTTCACGGTAAGAGCTTACCCGAAGTGCGAATCGATTTCGAGCGCATCGTACGATACTACGACAGGCTTCTGGACAGCCCCCTCACCGACGCACAAATCTCAAACTGGCGCAACGGCGCAACGCAGGCTCGCGGATTCGCGCACATCAGCGAAATATTTCCCGCCTCGGGCGATCGCTTTAGCGTCTACGACGTCGGCTGCGGACCCGCGAACTTCCACGATTTCCTGCGCGAGTTCTATCCGAACGCGATCTATGCGGGCTGCGACATCAACGCGCGCATGATCGAACGGGTGCATCAACGCAGCCCCGCCATCGCCGTCGAGTGGAGAAACATTCTTCACGATCCGCCGCCGCGAAAATACGATTTCGTGATCGCTTCGGGCACGTTCAATCAAAACGCGGGCAACGGGGCCGCCGAATGGGCGGCTTACATCCGGAAGATGCTGCATGCGATGTACGGACTATCGCGGCGCGGCCTGGCGGTGAGTTTTTTGTCCACGGCGGCCGGCGTCGTGGACCCCGACGATTACTACCAAGGCCCGCAAGACCTGCTCGAATTTGCCCGCCGCGAGCTATCGCACACCGCTCAGATCAACAGCTCCGTCCGGCCGTGGCATTGCGTTCTCTCCATCCTCCGAGCCGGCGCCGAGCAGCACGCCGAGACTGCGCGGTCCCACATTAAAGAGTAGGTCGAGCACGGACAGGCTGGGGACGAACGCGCCGAACCGTTGGGGATAAACCGGATGGCGGTAATTTTGGAACTCCACGCCGATGCCGGCCGCGGAAAATGCAGACGTGTCGAGGTAGTCGCGGCCCAACGCTCCGGAAATGTACGAGGTTGCGCCCAAGCGGCGGCACATATCCAGCAAGTACTCCGATTTCTTTCCCGCAAAATCATAGTCGCTCGCGAAGACGAGGCGCGTCCCGATTCCCAGCTGCCGCAAGAGCATGCGCAGCAGTTCCGCCGTCAACTCCTTCAAGTATGCATGAGGCTGCTCCAAAACGGCTACGATCTCAGGCGCATAGCGCTCATAAAACGGCGCCTTCAGATAGCAGTGCGCGATTGCCGCCAAGTGTTTTCTGCGCCAGCCGTCATCACGAATCCTCACGTCGCATATACGCAAGCGGTTCTGCGCGTGCACCGGCACCGTCAGCCAGATCGCGCCGTTGGGAGATTTGATACGGTTACGATTGATAAAGTCGCCGCCGCTAAATTGTGCCGTATCGAGAATACAGAACGTCTCGCTGCGGGCGATCTTGTCAAAGAGGCCAAGCCAGGGAAGATAGGCGGGCTGATGAGCAGAGACGATCATGCCGCAGCGCTCGCCAGCGCGGCCGTCACGAATGTGGCATCGGCGTCGGAAAGCGAAGGGTAGAGCGGCAGCGACAGCGCCCGGCTCGCAAAGCCGTGAGCGTTCGGATTCCCGCCGGGGGATCCGAGCAGGTGTCGCGGCTCCAGCGGCCGGCAAACGGGTATTCCGCTTGCGGTCAAGGCGCGTTGGAGCTCGGGCAGGTTGTCGGAAAGTACGACGGCGCCGAACCGCACGGGGAACACGCGCGGGTCGCTCGCAGTCAACAATACCGCTCCGGACCGCCGGTAGCATGAGAACAGTTCTTCTCGTCGCGCCACGAATTCCGGCAAGCGCCGCAGTTGCACGCGGCCGACCGCGGACTGTACGTCCGTAATTTCAAAGTTGAAACGAAGTCTATCGTCGCTGCGATCGTAGTACGCCAGAAAATCTCGTACGTATTCGATGCAGCGATCGTCTTTTGACAGGAGCATCCCACCGGCGCCCGCCGCAGTGATCATCTTTGTCGGCCCGAACGAAAAGACCGCAACCGCTCCCTGCAGCCCGACACGCGCTCCGCCTGCAAACGCTCCCAGAGATTGGGCGCAATCTTCGATAATGAGAGCCGGCTGCGCGCCGATGATTTGCGGGATGCCGAACGAATGCGAAACGATCGCGATCTGCGCGCCGCTCGCGCCGAGCACGTCCACGTCGGCGTTCGGATCGTGAACCGAGCGTGAATCGATAATAACGGGCTCGGCGCGAACCGCGCGGACGGCATGCGAGAGCGGCTGACACGCGTACGCCGGCACGGCTACGCGTTTACCGCCGGCTCCGAACGCCGACAATGCGAGATACAGTGCCGCGCTGCCGCTCGAAACGGCCACGGCATGCCCTTCGCTCAGCCCGTGAAGTTCGCAAAACTCGTTTTCAAAAAAGGCCGTCTCAGGCCCGCGGCCGGCCCAGTTGGCCAGCACGGCGTTCGCCGCGGCGGCAGCTTCTGCTTCGCCTAGCGTTGGGCTGTTGCGCCTGATTTGCGTTTCAATCATCTGCTAAAAGACCTCGGTGTAACTTCTACGAAGGATGAGGAGTGATTGTCACGCGCACGCCTTTCCGGGTGACGCTCGGCGGAGGTGGAACCGATCTGCCGGCGTTTTACCGCAGGCACGGCGCTTACGTCTTGTCGATGGGGATCGACAAATACATGTACGTCGCACTCAACGTGCCTTATGCGGACAGGCTCGTACGCCTTCACTATACGCAGAGCGAAACCGTCGGCCGGGTCGAGGATCTCAAGCACGAGCTGGCACGCGAGGCGCTGCTGCATCACGGTATCCATGACGCGATCGAGATCGCTTCCTTGGCCGACTTGCCTGCCGGAAGCGGGCTGGGTTCATCCAGCTGCTACCTCGTGGGACTGCTGAACGCCGTGCGGGCCTATCTCTTGCGCCCGGCGAGCTTTGAAGAGCTTGCCGACGAAGCGTGCGCGATCGAAGTCGACGTCCTGAACAAACCGATCGGCAAGCAAGATCAGTATATGGCCGCTTTCGGCGGCTTGACCGAGCTGCGGATCGCCCGTGACGGAACGGTAACGGTGAACAGGCTAACGCTGCCAAGCGATGCGATCGCCGATCTGATCTCCAAGACGCACATGTATCATACGAACGTGCAGCGTTCCACGATCGACATCTTGGGCGAACAGACCGCCGCACTGGAGAACGACGACGCGCGCACCGACGAAATTCTGATGGAGATAAGCGAGCTCGGGCTGCAGATATCCCAAGCAATACACGCTCGAGACTTTGACCGGTTCGGAAAGCTGCTGCACGACCACTGGACGGTAAAGAAACGCCTCTCGGCCAAAATATCGCTCGACGATATAGACGAACTCTACGACTACGTGCGCGCCGAGTTCGGCGTGCTGGGCGGAAAGATCGTAGGCGCCGGCGGCGGCGGCTTTCTCCAACTCTATTGCCCGGCGGAGGGCCGGCGTCTCACGGAATACATGGAGGCGCGTGGGTTCGCGCGCCTGCCGTACGATGCGGAGTTTGAAGGAAGCCGGGTCTTGACCAACACGCTAGCCGCGCGCTCCGTACACACGCATCTCAAGCGGTGAAGATCGTTATTACCGGCGTTGCCGGATTCATCGGCAGCAATTTGGCGGACCGGCTCCTCACCGAAGGGCACGACGTGCTCGGTATCGACAACCTTGCGTACGGGCTGCGCGAGCAGGTGCCGCCCGGCGTTGAGTTCGTCGAGTTGGACATCCGCGACCGCACCATCGACGGCGCGCTCAAAGGCGCCGGCGCCGTCTATCATCTGGCGGCGAAGAACTGCATCCCCGACTGCGAGGACGATCCGGCCGAGACCGCGTCAATCAACGTCGAGGGTTCCGTCAACGTCTTCGAGGCCGCGCGCCGGGCGAACGTGCCGAAAGTGATCTACGCCGAAACGTCGGCTCTCTACGAAGGTTCGGGCAAATTTCCGTCGGTGGAAAGCGATGTGGCTCCGCAGAGTTTCTACGCGATCAGCAAATTCGCCGGGATGGCGTTCGCGAAACGATATCGCGAGCATTTCGGCATGCGCATGACGGCCCTGAGGTACTTCAACGTGTACGGCCCGCGCCAAGATTACCGGCGTTCGATTCCGCCGGTCATGAGCGCGTTCATCATGAAACTCCTGCAAGGCCGGCGGCCCATCGTCTACGGATCCGGCAGAAAGCGGCGCGACTTCATCTTCGTGGACGACGTCAATGATTTCCACGTTGCGTGCCTCACCGATCCGCGCACGGACGGCGGAACCTACAATCTCGGGAGCGGCCGCAACCATTCGGTCCTCGAGATCTACGAGAAGGTCGCCGAGCTCGTCGGCGTACGCATCGAACCCGAACACCGCCCCGATATCCCCGGCGACGAAGCCCAAGAGACGCTCGCCGATATAACCGCCGCGCGAGCGCTCGGATGGGCGCCCAAGGTTTCTCTAGAGGACGGACTGCTGCGCTCGATCGCGTTCATTCGCGACCACGTCCTGGCGGGCTAGCGCTCCTTTAACGAAATCGAAAAGACGCGAAAATCCAGAATGCGCGGATCGCTCGGTATCGAAGCGCCGCCGCCTTCAATATGCAGCACATAGGTGCGCACTCCGCCGCCGGCGGGCACGGCGAAACTTGCCGCCTGACGTTTCGTCAGCGCGATCGAGCCCAAGTCGCGGCCGGCATCGTCTTGTAGATGAAGAACCGCGGCGTGCCCCGCTTCGCCCGGTCCCGGCTCGACGTCCACGGTAAGTGTGTTCTGTTTGGCGTTCTTGGCCCGGACCGTGATGCGTGCGTCGTTGTTCGCCCAGCGGAAAGTCTGGCCGCCGTATGTTTCCAGCGGATACCACCCGGTACCGAAATCCACGCGCGCCGCCGACATCGACGTAAACCAAGTGGAACGCTCCGCGCTCGTAAGCGTCGTCGAATGCGCCGTTTGTGCGGCTTGCGACTGAGTCATAAAACCTAAACCATACAGCTTTGCGGCCACCGGCCGGTTGTCTCCGTTGGGCAAGCGCTGAAACTGCGCGAATTTCACTTTCACGGGAACGCGCGGCCCGACGCCTCGAACGGGAAACTGCAAACTGAAGGTGCCGACACCGATTCCGGCTCTGCCGATCGGACGGCCCGCGACGTACACAGTCATCATCGTGTGAAATTCGGGATCGTCGATCAGCGGAACGAGCCCCCTCACGACTATCGTGTCGGCACCGCGCGGATGCGAAAGAACGTACTGCGACGCCTCGGAGATCCAGCCGTCTTCGTAGGCTCCGGAATACTCGAGGTTACGATCGAGCAAGTCGTTGTGCAGGTCGCTCAGAAAGCTCGGCGGCCGAAGCTCGGCATACTGTTTTTCGGAAATTGCCGAAATGTCGCGGACGAACCCGACCAACCGGCGTCCGTCCAACGGGATATGTCTGCCGTAGAGGTTCATCAACCCCGTACGCTGCCAAGGAAAAAGCGTTCCCGAAACCTCCATGTCGAGCATCACATAAGGTTGCCCGATCATCGTGCGCGGCTCGATCGCCGGCATGAAAACGCGCGCCGATCCTCGTCCCGAGACGCTGCCCCACTTCTTGACGAGGCTCGCTCCCGTGATCGAGGGATTGTACAGTCTGGCCTCGCCATCGTCTTTCAGCGTTGCGGTGTAGTTGATTTCCAGCCGGATCTTCTTGGCCGGATTAACGACTTCGAAGAGCAGCCTGCGCCCCAATCCGGCCATGGTGCGCCCCGGATAAAACAAATCCGATTCCAGCTGGAACAGCGAAGAGGTCTTGCTGTGTGAGTAATACGCCAGCCCGTACTGCGCGGCTATGAAGATCAGATGATTGTGGACGCTGCTCAGCGGCACGACTTCGAAGTTGTGCGTAAAATCTGAGTTGTACCAGCGGTTCACCGCGGATTGCGCGGCTGAATCGGAGAGCAGCAGCACGCCGCGCGGATCGCGCAGCAGCCGGGGAAACTCCGTATCGGCGAAAAACCCGTTGAACGCCGTGCGCCCGTACTGATCGATGAACAAGAAATCGGGTTTGCGGAAATGCCGCAGGCGGATCGAACTGATCTCGATCGCCTTTGAGACCAGCGATGGAATCAGCAAACGCTGGAGCCACGGGTTGGGCGGAACGATAAAAATACCGCGCAAAAAATTATCCGAAGGATCGATAATCGGAGCCGGTTTGGTAAAAAAGGTTTCGATCTTGGCGAACACCACGTTGTCCGTGTCGGCCACAAAGATCGTGCCGGGTCTCTGCGCCAACTTCTTCAATCCCGCGAATTCGTCGAGCAAGTGCGAGGCCGAGGCGTTCGGTATCTCGACGAACGTCGCCGATTCTTGACTCCGAAGAGCGCGGCTGCGATCGACGTAAAATTGCTGCGTCCCTAGATTAAGCAGCCCGAACAGCGCAACCGGAACGATCAAGGCCGCGAGCCGCCGCACATCTCGAGTCATTGGCCGGCGGCCGGGTTCGGGCAGCACCCTCCAGAGCCGCAACCACCATAAGACGAGGCATGGGATGATGAACGGCTGCATGTACATCGCGAGCTTGAAAAGTCCGAACCCGGCCTGTTTCACGAACAAGACCGCGCCGAGCGCGAACATAATCGCAACCGGAGCCCCTGCGACCTCTCCGCCGCGCACGGCTTCAAAAATCGCAACGATCGTGGCTCCCAGCAGCACCAAACCCAGGAGCACGCCCAGCGAGAGCCACGGCTCGCCAATCCCTTCGACGGCTGAATAGATTCCGAACATATTCGGAATGCCGCTTGGAATTAAGTAAAAAGGAAACGTAATGATGAAGAACGTCGACACCTCGGGGCCCGACGAAGCCACGACGCGCCCGATCATGACCGCCAAATAGTTTCGAAGATAGACGTTGAGACAAAGCGTCGTCAGCACGGAAATCGAGCCGAGCCAAACCAGCAGCGCCCGCACGTCGAGCGTTCGACGCAAGAAGCGCACGGCGAAGTACAAGACGGCTCCTAAGAACAAGAACGGCGAGAGCTCCGGATAGATGGACGCAAGCCCGGTAGCGGCGATCGTGCAAAGTGCCACCGAGCGGACGTCCGGCCGGCGTGGCATGTCGAACAGAAGCAACGACGTTGCGATCAACACCGGCAGACCGATAACTTGCGCCAGCAGCTGATACTCGACGCCGAACGTGGGCAACGCCGCAACCGCCATGAGCCCCGCCGCGAGAAGCGCAGCGCCCCGATACCGCTCGGCGTGATAGACGAGTGCCGCCGCCGCGCAGATTTGCACGAGCCCCAGAGCCGTCATGATCGGCATGAACAGCTGAAATCCGTTGAGGCGAAAGACGCTCAGGCACAGCGCCACCAGCATTTCGGCTCCGAACCGTTCGTTGTTGACCGTCCAGTTGAGCCAGTAAACCAGCGTGGCGTCTTTGTTGAAGTTATACGAGCTGTACGGGGGCACCGTGTAAAAACCCAACTCGAGAACACGGTGGGCCTGCAGCACGTAGTTGGCCATGTCGTCGTTGGCGTAACTCAGCCAGTCAAATCCGAACTCGAACATCGGCCTGCCGGCGAGGATGAACCCCGCCAGAAGAATCGGCAGAAACAGCACATAGCGGTTCCATGGCACGCGCGCCCGCCACCGGTATATCGCATAGAGCGATGCGGCCAAGAAAACCGCCAGCATCGCCGGCCCAAAGCTCGCGATCGGCAGTCCGAGTTCGTTGAGCCAGATGGTCGGAATGACGAGCGCCGTCGCGCCGATGGTCGGCGCGATAAGCGGGAGGTACGGCTTGTGTTCGCGGGTCAGCGCGAGGACGACGCCGAGCCCAACGATCGTGCAATATGCAAAGATCGTCAAGCCGGTCAGAACTGCCAGCACGCTACTGCCAGTCCATTCCCCGGTCGCGCGGAACGATGCGGCGCAACGTGAATATGTCCAACTCGCCCAACTCCTTCACGTGCTGCGGCCAGTCGTGCCACCCGTCGTGCGGCGCGGCCACCAATTTTCCGGTGATCCCCGCCGCCGCGTCGGAAAGCAGAAACGCCGCGGCTTCGGCACCGACGGACGCAGACACCGGCGCAACCTTCGGGCTTTGTCCGGCAGCCAAAGTTTGCGCGAGCATGCGCGTTGCAACCAGCCCCGGCGACAGCGCGTTGATCTCGATTCCGTACGAAGCCAGCTCTTGCGCAGCGGTCTCGGCAAAGCGCACGACTCCCGTCTTGCTGCACGCGTACGCGGTATAATTCGGAAACGGCGCAGCGGCGCCGCCGCCGGAAAACACGACGATCCGTCCGCCGCGTGCTTTCATACGTTCGGACGTTTGCCGGACCGCAAGAAATGTTCCGAAGAGATTGATGCGGATCGCGTTCAGCCACTCGTCCGGATCGACGGCAGTAATCTCGCCGATCGGGCCTTGTACCGCAGCGGCGTGAACGAGCGACGTGATCGCGCCGAAGCGCGACTCGACTAAATCGAGCGCCGCACCGAGGCTTGCCGCGTTGGTCACGTTTGCGGCAATTCCCGCAACGTTTCCGGCGCCGATCCTTTCCAGCTCCTGCACGGCAATCTCAACCTGAGCCGCGTCGCGCGCGCAGATCACGATTCTTCCGCCTGCGCGCAGGCATTCTTGCGCGCAAGCAAATCCTATCCCGAGGCTTCCGCCGGTGATCAAGATATTTTTCTCGCGCAGATCTACCATGACGCCTTCGTTCGTTCGTAATCTTCGGGTGAATCGATCCAAGCAAAACGATCGTTCATGCGGTACGCAAACAGCCGCTTGCCCTTCTCTATGAGCGCGGGAAGCACGTCCTTGCCGAAATCGCTCACGCCTTGCGGAATGTCGTCGAGAATTTCGGGTTCGCAGATCATTATTCCGGTATTGATCCACGTGCTGAAGACTTCGCCGCCTTTGGGCTTCTCCAAGAAACGGGTGATGCGATCGTCGGGGCCGGCCGCGATAATTCCGCTGGCCGCCGGATTTTCGCGCTGGACGACGGCGATGCTGACGTCGGCATTCTTGGACGCGTGGAAATCCGCCAGCGCGCCGATATCGCACGTCGTCAGATTGTCCCCGTAGAGAACGACGAAACGCTCGCTCAAGAAATCGCGCAACGCCCGTAACGCGCCCGACGTTCCCAGCAGCGTCTTTTCGTGCGAATACCGGATCGTGACGCCGAAGCGCTCGCCGTCACCAAAATGCTTAACGATCGTGCCGCCCGCGTGATGCGTGTTGATCGCGATTTCGCGGACACCGTGTTGTGCGAGAAGCCTAACGTTGTGCTCGAGAATCGGCCGGCCGGCGATCGGCAACATCGGTTTGGGAATGTCGGCGGTGAGCGGCCCAAGGCGACGCCCTTCTCCGGCGGCTAGGATTACGCCGCGCACGATGAGAACCGCAAATCAAACATGCGCCGCATGTTTTCTTGACGGAAGGCCAAAAGCATTGTCGAGTTTCACTCGCGAGTACCTCGCGGAAGCCGCTGCGGTTCTGGAAAAACTGGACGGCAATGCAATCGACGCCATCATCGGCATTATTGCGGATGCGACAGCCAAGGGCGGGCGAATCTTTTTTCTGGGGATCGGCGGCAGCGCCGCAAACGCTTCACATGCCGTCAACGATTTCCGCAAGATCGCCGGACTGGAAGCGTACGCGCCGACGGACAACATTGCCGAGCTGACCGCGCGTGCCAACGACGACGGGTGGGACACTATTTTTGCAGCCTGGCTGCGCGGCAGCAGGCTCACCGCGAACGATGTCGTGTTTGTGCTATCGGTCAGCGGCGGCGACACACAGAAAAACATCAGTCTGAACATCGTCTCGGCGCTTCAATATGCGCGCGAGGTCGGCAGCAAAATCGTTGGCATTGTAGGTCGCGAAAGCGGCTACACTTCGCAAGTCGCCGATGCGTGCGTCGTCATTCCGGTCGTGAATCCCGAGCGTGTCACGCCGCACTCGGAAGCATTTCAGCCGTTGGTTTGGCATCTGATGGTTTTTCATCCGTCGCTCAAGCGGGAGCGGACGACATGGGAATCGGATTCGTAACCGTCGCGTCATGAACAGCCTCAACGGTCTCCGCATCAAGATTTTCGCTGACGGCGCGGATCGGGCGACGATGCTCGATCTCTACCGTAACCCGCTGATCAAAGGTTTCACGACCAACCCGACGATGATGCGGTCCGCGGGAGTCAGCGGGTATGAAGAGTTCGCGCGCGGCGTGCTCGCCGATATTCCGGATCGCCCGATTTCCTTTGAAGTCTTTAGCGACGACGAGGGCGAGATGGGACGGCAGGCGCGAACGATTGCCGGTTGGGGCGCCAACGTCTATGTGAAGATTCCGGTAACGAACACGCTGGGCAAGAGCACGGCCGGCCTCGTACACCGCCTTGCCGCGGATTCGATCAAGGTAAACGTTACGGCGTTGATGACGCTGGCGCAGGTCTCCGAGATGGGTGACGTACTCCGCGGCCCCGTGCCGGCGTGCGTCTCGGTCTTTGCCGGCCGCATTGCCGATACCGGCGTCGACCCGGTCCCGATAATGGCCGAAGCGGTCCGGATCCTCGCGGACTCTCCGAACATCGAGCTCATCTGGGCAAGTCCGCGCGAAGTGCTCAACATCTTTCACGCCGAATCCGCAGGCTGCCACATCATCACCGCGACGCACGATCTCCTTAAGAAACTGCACCTGGTCGGTAAAGACCTCGGCGAGTACTCGCTGGAGACGGTCAAAATGTTCTACCGCGATGCGGCCGCCGCGAACTTGGCCCTGTAGCGGCCTGAAGGTCAGCGGCCTTTGCTCCGCAGAATCCAACCTGCTCGATTATGGATATACTGACGCCCGCCAACAACACGAGTTTGGGTGCAGGATGGTTTCCGCTGGAAACATACCGCGCCGAGAGTTTTCGCTGGGTCACCAACGATGCCGAAGTTTTCGTTGCGGCGCTGAAGAACGTCAAGCATTTCCTGCAGATCCACCTCGAGCCCGGCCCGGGCCTCAACCTCAAGCCCTTCGAGCTCCTGGTAAAAGACGGAGAGCAAACACTCGCACGCACGACGGTGAAAGGCCGGCAGATGGTTTCCATCGAGCTGCCCCCGATCGAGCCGGCGGTTCGCAAGCTCGTGCTTCACATCGAGGGAGGTGGAAAGGCCGCTCCCAACGACAACCGCGTGCTGAATTTCCGCGTCTTCAAACTTACGTTCGTACCGGCTCTATCGGATGTGCTTCCGAGCGGGCTCGAAGCGAAGCTCGGATCGGGATGGTACCCCTTGGAAACCTTCAACGGCGAAACGTTCCGGTGGGCCGGAGCCAACGCGACGATCAACGTGACCAATTCCGGCAACGTGAAATCGCTGCTGCTTGAGGTCGAGCCAGGACCCGGCGTAAATTCGAAACCTTTCGTGCTTCGCGTACTTGACCAATCCGGCGTGCAAATCAGTGAAGCCCAGGTGAAGGCGCGCCAAGTCGTCGCGATTCCGTTGAACGGCGGGGCCAAAGAGAAACCGGTGTCCGTGACTTTGCACGCCGAGGGCGGCGGAAAAAAGATCGGCTCGGATGAGCGCATCATGAACTTCCGCGTTTTCCAACACTCCCCGGATCTCAAAGCTCCGGCCTAGCGCGCGGCGAGGTGGCGCCGGTCCGTTTCCGCGCTTGGATCTCCTGCGTCGCATTCATTCTGGCGAACTGCTCGGCGCCGATGGAGCACGCCCCGCCGGATAGGGTCGTAGACTGCACTAGCCTCGTCTCCCACGCACACTCACGCCTGCTTGCAGCGGAGCGGTACGCACCTACGACGAGCGCGAACGCGTACGCGCGATGGAGCCTGCTTGGAGATCTTGTAGACGTCGGCGATCCCGAGGTCACCGACGTACTGGCGGACTCGAACGAGCGCTGGTTCTTTATTGGGAGCTGCAACCGCCAAACCGTCGATCTCTTCGCCGTGTATTTCGAGTGGGCCGATATCCTGGCGGACCAGGCAAGTACCGTGTTTATGACGAGTACGCCGCGCTGCACCTATTGGGTTTCCGCGATCGTACGGTCAAAGATTGCGAATCACGCCGCCTACCTTTCGGCTCTTATCTCACGTTTGGGGTCGTCTAATCCCGACCTCAGGCATCTTGTCCGGCTCTTGAAAGTGTGGGCACACCGCTATGGAATGGAGTTGCCGCCACTGTCCTCCCGGGATAAGACGGCGCAATTTCAATCACTTTACGAGCGCCAATACGATACGGCGCTCGCCAAAGCGTCAACGCAGTGCCAGTGAAAGGCCCCGTTCGGCAGCTGGCGCTGACGCTCGACGGTCATCCATTGTATTACCGTGCCGGAACTCCGGACTTGGAGGCTCTCTACGACGCGCTCGTTCGCGAAGAGTACGATTGCGTGGCAGCGGATGTCAAGGACCCTAAATTGATCGTTGATTGCGGCGCTTACGCGGGTTATACGACGCTTTTCTTCCTTAACGCGTTTAGGAATGCCCACGTCATTGCGGTCGAGCCCGACGATGAGAATTTTGCGCTTTGTGAGCGCAATACACGATCGTATGGCAATCGTGCGAATGTAATGCACGCCGCGATTTGGTCTGAAACGACCGGACTCGTTCTCCAACGCGGAACGTTCGCCGACAAACGCGAGTGGACGTCCACGGTGCGTTTGCCGGCCGCGAAAGAATCGCCCGACGTGCGCGGCATCGATCTCGGAACCCTGCTTGGCCGATCGGGCTTCAGCCAAATTGACGTATTAAAAATGAACATTCATTGTTCGGAAGTGAATGTGTTTTCGACAGATTGCGACTCATGGCTGCCGCATGTGGGCAACATGGTCGTGCAGTTACACGACCGTGAAGCGGAAGACGTGTTCTTTGATGCGATGGCAAACTATGGTTTCTTCTTGGCGAGGCCGGCGACGCTTCACTGCTGTACCGGCATTGGCAAAAAACGTCTAGCCGATGGCAGCCCTATTGAACCTCAGAATGCTCTGCAAAACGGAGATTTTTCCGACGTGCGCGTCTCCCCGCCGCAGATTGTGCCCGGCGCTTGGCTTCCAGGTTCAACCGACATTGCGAACTCTTGGCGCATCGTCGTGTGTGATTCACCCTTCAATGTCGTTCTGGCTATCCGAACGGGACTGCAGGACAGCGGTGAAAACGCGCTCCTCGTCCGGACGCTCCAAAGTGAAAACATAGCCCCACAGTCCTCTCCGTATGCCGCAATCGAAAACACGACGGATCTGTTAGCAGCGGCGGGCCAACAATGGCGGATCAAAGTGCACCTCAGGACCAACACAACTATCGAATCGACGCAGGATCTCATTCGGGGCGCATACGCTTTTCTTCGCGTTCAGTATAATGACGACACGTACCACGACGCAGGCATTCCGCCGGCTGCCGCAGGTACAAACAAATACCGCGATCTAGAAGGCGTCGTTCACGTCCCCGAAACTCCGCCCGGGCTGGCGATCGCTCGCACGACTCTGTGGCTCTATGCGTGGATTGAAAACAGAGGAACCACGGAAATCGAAACGTCGCGGGATCTTTGGGAAGTGTTGTTCGATGGCGTCGCCTGCGAAAAGATCTGAGAAGATTCCCTACGCGCGCCACCATATCGACGCTGACGATATCGCTGCAGTTGTAGACGTCCTACGCTCAGACTGGCTCACCAGCGGACCGGTCACCGCTGCATTTGAACAAGCGATCGCGGAATATTGCGGTTCGCGCTTTGCCGTCGCGCTATCGAGTGCTACCGCCGGCTTGCACGCGGCCTGCCGCAGCATCGGAATCGGCCCCGGCGATTGCGTCTGGACATCACCGAATAGTTTCGTCGCTTCCGCGACGGGCGCTCTGCATTGCGGAGCGCGGATCGATTTCGTCGATATCGACCCGCGCACGTATAATATCAGCGCCACGGAACTAGAGCGGAAGTTGGTGAAAGCCGAGGCATCCGGCGAACTGCCGAAGGCGCTCGTTGTGGTTCATTTTGGGGGGCAGCCGTGCGATCTGAAAGCCATCGCCGAATTGGGAATGACGTATGGATTTCGTATCATCGAAGATGCCTCGCACGCGCTCGGTGCAACGTACTGCGGCGAGCGGATAGGGAGCTGCGCATACTCCGATGCGACGGTATTCAGCATTCATGCGATAAAGAGCATCGCGGCAGGCGAAGGCGGCGTCCTGGTAACGAACCGGCAAGACGTGCGCGAGATTGCCGCGCGTTTTCGCGATCACGGAATTCAGCGGCACACTTCCGAAACTGAGCCGTGGCGTTACGAGCAGATCGAGCTCGGTTTTAATTTCCGTTTAACCGAGATGCAAGCGGCTCTTGCGGCAAGTCAACTCACAAAGTTACCGTGCTTTGTCGCTCGACGCAGCATGCTGGCAAAGCGCTACACGCAAGCGCTTGAGTCTCTTGGCTTGCAACTGCCATATCTCGATGCCGAGCGTACGTCCGCGTGGCATCTGTACCCAATCCAGGTACTTGGAGACGAACCGAATGTGCGGCGGCGCGAGCTCTATTTCGCCTTGACGGCTGCCGGAATCGCCGCGCAGGTGCATTACTTTCCCATACACCTGCAGCCCTATTTCCGGCAGTCGGGCTTCCGCGAAGGGAACTTTCCGGCCGCAGAGCGTTATTACGAAAGCGCTCTGAGCCTTCCGCTCTATTTCGACCTTACTGAGAGCGAGCAGAACCGCGTGATTGATAACGTGCGGTCAGCCATCTCTGGCCCTGCCTTACATTAAGAGTGTTAACCGGGGGTTAGGCCTTCCTTAGCCTCCTGAGGCGGCACTCGCGCGAGCGTCTCGGGTGAGTAGGACTTGCCCCATGGGACGAGTAGGCTGAGCATTGATAACAAGTGTTTTCGCGGTTTATTAAGCCGCAGGAGTGTTTTGATGCGTCCCTGGTTGTCTTCGTCGGCGAGACTCTCGGTATTTGCAGCCACAGCTTTGGCGCTCGCGGCGTGCGGCGGCCACAACGGTGCGCTCCCGTCGACGGGCAGCCTTCCGCAATCTGGCAGCCCGGGTCTCGCCTCGATGGCGGCAAAGGCGCCGCTCGCGACTCCGGCGCCCGTCGCGCCATTTACCGAGTACATTACGCCGACCGCAAATTCGGGACCTAATGGCATAACTGCCGGACCTGACGGAAATGTGTGGTTCACGGAATACAACACGTCTATAATCGGCCGCGTTACGCCGACCGGCGTAATAACCGAATACTCCGGCATGAACAGCATGGGCGAGCCTTTCGGAATAGCGACGGGCGCGGATGGCGCGCTCTGGTTCACTGAAAGCAACGGTTCCGGGTCCTGTCCGCGCAGCGGCGTCGGGCGCATCACGACCAGCGGCGTGATGACCGAGTATACGGCCGGCATCGATCCCTGCAGCAGCCCCTGGGGCATCGCGGCGGGTCCGGACGGGAACCTCTGGATAGCAGAGCACGACTCCCAAATGATTTCGAAGGTGTCCACATCCGGCTCGGTGAGCAACGCCGCAACGCTCGCTCCGGATACGCAGCCGGAAGTTATGGTCAAGGGGCCGGACGGCAACCTCTGGTTCACGGAAGGCGACGGCAATAAAATCGGGCGAATCACCACGGGGGGCGTCGTGACCGAATTCTCTGTAGGGATCACTCCCGGAGCAGGGCTCTTCGACATCACCGTTGGCCCCGACGGAAATCTGTGGTTTACCGAATTCAATACCGATACGATCGGGCGCATTACGCCACTGGGCGTCGTGACCGAGTTTTCAGCGGGAATTACACCTGGCGCAGGCCCCAACGGCATCGCTAAAGGCTCCGACGGCAACCTCTACTTCACCGAATACAATACCGGCGCGATTGCGCGCATTACGACGACCGGAGCGGTAACGGAGTTCCCGGTCCCGACTACGGCCAGCGATGCAAATTCGGGTCCGAACTCAAATCCAAACCTGATCGCAACGGGTCCGGATGGCAACCTGTGGTTCACAGAATACAATGACAGCAAGATCGTCAGAGCCGTTCCGACGCTGTTAGGCGCCTCGCCTGCGCCATCGCCGACACCCTCTGTTTGCGCCGGCGACGGGGACAAGGACGACCAAAAGAAAATTACCGATCCGGATGCCAAGCACGGGACCGACAAAGATGCCAAGCACGGCACCGACCATAACGATAAGTGCAAAGTCGAAAAGCCCAAGAAACAGAAGCGGCCCAAAGACAAAGACTGACCGGCCGCAATCAACCTTAAAATAGAATCGGCGGATCGCTTTGGTCCGCCGATTCTATTTTAGCCGATCGCGCAGTTGCTCCGCGTCCGCCTTATAGGCGAGCATAGCGCTCAAGCGGTCTTCGGCCGTCCTAGTAAGCGAGTGTATCTCCGCCAGCCGTTCTTCGGCAATCTTTTGGAGCGTCTCGCGCGCGTCGCTGAGCTGTCGAAACTTCGCCTCGTTGGCTTCCAGTAGGGCCATGCGTTCCTCCGCGGCCCCCTGCACAACCTGAAGTTCCCTTTCGGCCCGCTCCTTTGCGTCACGCAAACCCACGCAGAGATCCAGCAGACGCTCGTTCAAGTCCGCGAGCGGGATGTTACTTTCCACGATCGCAGCGGGCTTTCCATTATCGCCAGAGGCTTCTTTAACGGCGCGGCTGAGGTCGGCGTCAACCGCGTGCTGGCCAAGCACACTGCGGCCAGAACCGGCCTGGACGAGTGCGCCGACCGTTAGAAATGCCGCTTCCTTGTTCAAGTGCCAGTGGTCCAGTAGAAAACGCTCGTTCAGTTTACCGTTCGCTGTCGTGAGTTCCCAAGTGTCGATCAAGCCGATGGCGGGGTTCTGGCGCACGAATTCTCTGAACATCGCATTAAACAAAAGCGTCGCCTTATAGCGAAGGCGCGAAGGTGCGTACATGCCGGTAATCTTTTGATATTCTGAGTCGTCCGTCGTCTGTGGGGAGAGCGAGTGCAAGAATATTCGCGAAAAACCGGCTCTCTCCAGAAGACGTAAGCCCCTGAACAACGGTCCCAGCATCGCCGCGGCCGCATCAATAACGAGCCGCCACGAGAGGGTTGATGTTACGGGCGCATCTTCGAATTCCTCAGCCCTGAAAGGCACGCCCTGAAGCGGAAAATCGGTGCCGGGCGTCAGACTCTTCACAAAGTAGTAGAGATCGCCGCTACCGACAATCACGGAAATGACCGGGGCAGAGCGATCCGATTCGGCCAATCCCGCTGCACTCTGGGCGATGGGGGAATTCGTCAGGTGTGATGATCTCCAATGGTTTTCGGCATCAGGCCTAATCAGGTGTTCGCTCCGCAAGCTATCGAAGACCATCGGGTTCAGGTTACCGTCCGCATCCACGAAATCGCGCGCGTCCAGGCCCGGGCAATGCATCGCTCGAGTAACAAAATGCTTTCCATCGCGTTCGAACACCAGATCGCGGAAAACCAGGCAGTGACTGTCGCCTATCATGTAGAGCGGCGTTGCCCGCGCCACAAAATTCACAAGATTACTTACTCTTCCCGAAGTCGCGATCGAGATACATGAGTAAGAGATCCTCGTCGCAAGGTTTCAAAGGAAGCGCTGCGGACGCCTCATCGCCTGCAGCCCCTTGAACGACGCGAGGCGTGACGTCCGAGAACTTTTCGTAAAACGATCGCATGACGTGTTCCACCGCACTTTGGCTGACGGTACGCCGATCGCTTTCAAAATATTCGGCTGTATTAAACGTTCCCATAACAATCTCATACGCGGCAAAATAGTCGACGTTCTCGTATCGACGGCGGGCTTCTTGCGCCGCAACCACTAGCACCGATTTACTGTAGGTACTGGCGGAAAGAACGTGCCGATCTTCAATCGTTGCCGCCAAAGGGACGGGGGAGACCGAAAGCAGCACCCGTGTTTTCGGGTTTAGCTCGCGGAGCGCCTCAACAAACTCGCAAAGAAGCCCCACGTTCTCAGCGACGCCAAGATTTCGAAAACGATATTTTTGCGAATCAAAACTCCCAATGCCACGTCCCGGGCAGAGAGGATACGCCGCGCCGTCGTCCGCATGGCACCACGTTTCAGTGAGGCCCATTGTAAAGATAAAGATATCGGCCTCAGCGAACATTCGTCTTACGGCTTCCAAATGATGTTCGCGATCGTTTTCGAGCTCGCCAAGTGTAGAAAACCCCGCCGGCTGTATTGTTGGGCGAAACGGATCGACCAGACCGTTCGGTCCTGACCAAGCCGTCTCCAGAGGCTGAAACTCGCCCGTTGCCCGCTTAAGAAGCTGGAGTAATTGCAGCGTCGTGTAGACCTCGCCAAAGCGAGCCGAATAAGCGCCATAACCGTGAGCGTCACGCTGTTCGCTGTTCAGAAATTTAGGCCCAGGCTCCGCGTCGTAGTAGTTAAGTCCCGAGCCGCGAAGACTTTTTGCGATCCGGCGGGCGAAGCAGCTGCCGGCAGACGCGATCTTGGTGTCCGTGCTAATTTTGAATCGTGCGCCATGCTGCGGATCTAGGCGGTGCGAATCCATACCGGTAACCGCTTTGCTCCAGTTCTGATAATCCGCTATGCCGTCATATGGGAAAGACATTACTTATCGAGTTTGGCGACCCACAACGAGCTCCTTTCGCCGTAAGACAGCGAGCGGAACTTCATGGGAATCGCTGCGCTAGAAGCCGTTGAACTTCGGCGTGACATTCCTGCAAGAGACGGAGGCGCTGTTCGGCAGTCTCGGTGAGCGTATGAATTTCCGTAAGCCGCTCTTCGGCGATTCTCCTAAACGTAGCAAGCTCAGCCTCAGCTCGCTCTTTTTCGCTATGGACCTGTGCCAACGATTCTTCGAGCATCTCATGCATGTCGGAAAAGCGTGCCGCGCTTGCTCGAAAAGGTGCGGCGTTGGATTCGTCGACACGCGATGCCTCTGTTACGACTCGGATGAGATCCGGTGAGGGAGGCGACGGCATCACGCTCAGCCGGCCGTTCAATTGTCGAACAAGCTGTTCGATAGTCAAACGGGCCCCGAGCTTGTTGAAATGAAAGCCATCGAGCGAGAAGCGATCGTCGCGCTTGCCGCCCACGGTCGTTTTATCCCAAGTATCGATCAGTCCGATCCGCGGGTTCTGTCGAGTGAACTCTCGGAGCATGGCGTTGAACAGCACGCTGGACTTGTAGCGAAGCACCGCCGGCGCAAAATGTCCTGACAGTCTTTCGTATTCGCGGTCATCTATGGTATCGGGCGGAATAGTATGCAGGTAAACATTCGAAAATCCCGCGCGCTCCAACAAGCGTAATCCACGAAACAGTGGCCCCAATATCTGTCCAACGGATTCGAAGACAAGTTTCTGATCCAACATCGCACTGATCGGCCTTGCCGGAAATTGGCCGGAATCGAAGGGGATCGCGTCGAGAGAGAAGTCCGTCTGCGCGTCCATGCCCTTTATGAAGTAAAACAGATCCCCGCCACCCAAAAAAAATACCAGGATCGGAGCCGAACGCTTTTGCTCGGAGAGGCCGGCCGCTCCATCCACGAATGGGGAGTCCGTCAGGTGCGTCGCCGCCCAAGCACGGGAGCCATCCGGGCGAATGAGGCGCTCGTCGCGCAACGTCTCGAATAGCGCGGCATTGAACGCGCTTTCATCATCGGTGAATATACGTGCGTAAAGCGCGGGTAAGAATTTTGCCTTCGTGACAAAATAACGCCCGCGCTGCTCGAAAACAAGGTCGCGAAAAATAAGGCAGTGGCTGTCACCAACTACATAGATTGGTGTTGCCCTTGAAACAATTTCCAACTGCGTTTCATTTTCTTTCGTCATTCCTAAACACTTTGTTTCTCGCCCGGCAGCGTACTCGCTAGCGTTCGGAGTCTCTTTCTATCATCTCCAGTAATAGGTCTTCGTCGCACGGGTCCAGATTGGCAGTGGCGGCTGACGGGTTCGGTATATTCGGCATCGTTTCTGGTTCGCTTGAGAAATTTCGGTAAAAAGACGTCATGACAAGATCAAGAGCCATCGAGTTAATATGCCGCCGGTCGGGCTGGAAATATTCACCTGCGTTCAGCGTTCCCATCACCAGCTCGTAAGACGCAAAGTAGTCGACATTCTTAAACGATCGCCGGATCTCTTCTGCGGCTACGCGGAGGACGGCCTTCGTGTACGTTGTCGACGTAATCACGTGCCGGTCCTCGAACGTGGCAGCGAGGGGCACCGGAGAAACCGAAAGAATCACCCGCGCACGCGGATTGAAGCGTCGAAAAATTTCAAGGAACCGCCCTAGGTATTCAATATTCTCAGCAACAGTGAGGTTTCTGAAACGGTACTTACTTGCGTCGAACGTACCGATGCCTCGGCCTGGGCAAACCGGGTAGGCTGCGCCATCCTCAAGATGACACCATGTTTCCGTCAGCCCCATGGTAAAAATAAAAACGTCAATATCATTGAACAGCCGCTGAACGGCTTGCAAATGAAAAGCGCGCTGTGCTTCCATCTCATCGATTGACCGGAATCCGTTCGGTTGTATTCTCGGTCGAAACGGATCTAGTATCTCATCGCTTTGCCGCCCTATCCAGAAGCGCTCCACGGGCTCAAATTCACCAATCGCACGCTGTAAAAGCTGGAGGAGTTGCAACGTGGTGAACACGTCTCCGAATCGAGCCGACCATATGCCGTAGTTGTAATCGGAGCGCTGTTGCGAGGACAGCCAAGCCGGCGCGGCTTCAGCATCGTAATAATTAAACCCAGAGTTCCTCAAGCTTTGAGCGATTCGGCGTGCAAAGCAACTGCCCGCCGAAGCAATCGGCATGACGCGATCGATCTTGAAACGGGTTTTGCCTTGTGGGTCGATCTGGCGCGCCGCAAAGGGCTCGACGGCTTTTCGCCAGTTCTGGTAATCCGCTAGGTTCGCATACGGAAAAACGTAGCGGTCGCCCGGATCAGACATATACGTTTCATTCGCAGAGCGTCGGCTGAACCCGCTAGGCGTCCCACTCACCCATGACGCCCTTCATCTCAGAATTAAACGAATCCTGACGGACTTACCGAATCGTGGATTACCAATGGGTTCGCCGCCCGCCTGGCTTTGGGCTTAACTCTGCGGGCGATTCACGTCCCGCAAGCAAGGTACGAATATACATCCGTGTTGATACTGGCGAATGAAAACGATCCCGAGGCCTGCGCGCTTGGATTAATTGACGCAAGCGCAGTGACATTTTCAATGCTCAATGTATAATCAGCATTTCCAAACGCAGCCGGCCCCGAAAGAGTCACCGACGTGCTTGCCCCGGAGGCGGTGACGACATCCTTAACGCAGTGATACGATGACGCTGCGGCGGCTCCGGCAGCGCTATATGTTGGCGGTGTGGTTCCTTCATGGGTCCCGTCACTGCTCCCGGAGAGAGCCCCTCGGCTTGCACAATTGCCGCTTACATCGCATCCGAACAATAATAGAACGCCAACCGTATCGTCTTGATAGTCAAGAGATACTAAAGTCGGAACTGCGCTTCCATCATTGAAATTGCTTGCCAGATCGACGCCAGCGTGAGGTCCATTATTGTTCGCGATCAAGATTCCGCCGTTACTATTATCGATTCCCGGCGTGCCCATCACGGCCATTCCCCCGCAGAAACTGATTGTGCCGTCAGGCCCAAACTCGACAGGGGTTATGGAATTGCTCGTAGATAAGCCCAGTACGGTATCCAACGATCCAAACGGCCAGCCACAATAAGGATATGCCGATTGCTGGAAGGTGAAATCGCCAGTTATGCGAGACGATGAAATGGAAGCTGAGCCGTTACCGACGGCTTCTACCGCGAACGCTCGCGCACTGAGGGCGCAGAACAACATCGTCAACCCGCAAAGTGCCGCATAGATCGGCGCGGTGCTACTTCTCGATGGGAGCTTCATCGCTACCAGCCTATCACGAGGTTACTTGAGAGGGAGCCTCCTGTGATTTTGTAGGCAATCCCATTGTTAACGCCAGCCCAAAGAGCTATGGTCTGTGCATCGCCGACAGTGATCGTTGAGCCATCTCCGAAAATCACATCGGAGGCGGAACATGTAGGTGACGCCCCTTCGTCATAAAGCTGGACGAAGACGCTTGTGGCAGGGCCCGTATTGGAGATGACGACGAGCGGCCAATTCCCGGTAGTCAATGACGTGCAGCTCGTCGTCGACGAAGACGTCAGAATCGTGCGCCGCGTTGCTTGCGCGCCGGCAGCCGTCGCGCAAAAACAACTTAGAATCAGAGTCGCTATTAACGGCTTCATAACACCCCTTTTTACGAGGACACGATGTTATCACCAACGGGATACCAGGTAGATAGTACCAGTCCGGATTTGTAGTAGTGCCATCGGGATTTACAGGATAGGAATCCCTTGCATGTTCATGTACCCGCGCTTCAAATCGAAGCCGGGAGCACATCTGCTTTATGTCTGATGCGGAGGCTGCCGCGGAGCAGGTCTACCCGCGCTAAATCCAAGCAGCCAAGCCTTACATGTCGATTTAGCATACAAAATGACCGCAGCGTTGAAAACCTGCTTCGCTTCCTACGGGCCGCGGGAAACAGCTTTGCGACCGACGCATTGGTGTTCAAAATCGTTGCTTGCTGGTAAATGCTCCGCCGTAATCGAAACCTGAATGCCCGATGGCGACTATCGAGCGCGTCGAGAGTCAAATCGCGCGAGTAGAAGGCTTCAACGCTGTCTTCGTAACCGAAGATCGCCGGGATTTGCGTGGCGACCGTACGGGCATCCCCGGATACTCCAACCGTTTTGCAAAAAAAGCTCCGGGACACATGACGGTCGAGGGCTGGAAACAGCGGCGCTTTCGCGCGATCTATCCGGGCTTCGACGCGGACGTTCTCATGGCAAATGGAATGCCGGCGCGCGGGAACACTTTCCTGGAAACGGTACGAAACTCGTACCTGAAGTAAGGGGCTAGCCGAGCACCTGCTGCAGCGCGGCCTCGTTGACGTCGTGCAATTTTATCTCCGCATCTAGCATCTCCGGCGGCCTGGCGATCACGCCGCTCTGCTGCTGCATCAAAGCCATCGCGCGGCGCGTTGCTTCCTCCGCGCTCGCGCGGTCGGTCCAAGCCGCCAGCGAAAGATATTCGTCCGTTCCCGACTCGAGAATCGCCACCCTAACGAAACCCGGAGCTGAAGTGAGCACCGGAACGAGCTTGCTGCGGAGCAGCTCGAGCGCTTCCTTCATTTTTCCCGGCTGGACTTTGCCGCGCCGCATCGTCCCGTACGTCGCTTCGCCGTCGCGAACTTCTTGTATGCGCACTTCGCCGGATGCAACCTTCGGCGGACCTTCGACCGACCACGCGACGTTCTCGCGCACCCAATCGGCCGCGAGCCGTGTCGATTCTTCGGCGCCTGCGCGATCGGTAAAGAAGCCGACCGTTACTAGCTCGCTATCTGCTGCGATGGCCAGTGTATATGCGACGTAACCCGGCGCCTTGCTTACGATCGGCAAGAAACCGCTGCGGGTGGCATCGACGACCTTGCCGATATCTCCGGCCGATTTCATTTCATAAACGCGGGCGACTCCGTACATGAGCAGCTCCTTTCGAGATTGGGCGTGGAGCCTTCAGCGCCGGGCGGGCGGAACCTGGCGGCAGTTAAGGGTAAGGAAAGGCGGTGAGCCGCCTTCGCGTGCTTTTGCTTGTCGCTGCCATGCTGGCGATCGCCGCGAGGCCCAGCGTCCCACGCTCGTTCGGCCGGATGTTCGACGGACAATGTTTTTCCAACAAAGTCTTTATTCTCGCGCCGCCCTTTGCGCATCGACCCCAAACAGCGGGTGCAATTTCGCAAGCGTGTTCGAACTCCGTCGCGTTCGACCGGTCGAGCGGCACGATGGCCGTCGCGTCGGGAGCGGTCTTCGGCAAGCTGTCGATCAGCGTTTACGAGCCTCCATTTTCAAGCGCATCCATTCCCGCCGTGACCTTCGCCCCGCCCGGACTTCGTCATCCGCGCCAACTCGCGTGGGATGGTGACGGCAACCTTTGGGTAAGCGACGATCTTGCGAATCGCGTCTATGAATTTCGTCCGCCCTTTTCCGCCAAGAGTAAACCTGCCTCCGCTATCGCCGCGGCGATGCGGCCGATTGGGCTCGCGATCGATCCGGCAAATCATCTGATGTTCGTCGCCGACGCAGGCGGATCGCGAACGTGCGCGGCGGCGCCGTGCCGCATCTACGTCATACGATCTCCATACGCGGGCGCTCCGATAGCGACGATTTCGCTCGGGAAGAGTGCGGCCACCGCGTTAGCCGTCGACCGGCGCGGGCGCCTTTTCGCCGGAATCGGTTACGGTTCGTTCAAAGGCGCGATCCGCATCTTTGTGCCGCCGTTCCGCAACGCTCAAAAGCCCGCGTTTTCACTGAATGCGGGCGACGCCGTCATGGCGCTGGCGTTCGACCCAGCCCAGAATCTCTACGCTCAGCTTTTCAGCACGGGCGGGGTTGTGTCGTTCACTAGCCCGATCGCCGGACCTATGAAAGCGCCGACGGTACATCTGGGATGCCCGAGCGGCGCGCCGTGCCGTAAGAAAAACTGGGCGGGCTTAAGTTTCGGTCCTTAGACCGGAGCTCGCGCACGAGAATATCGCCGCACGTATTTGCTTACCCACTGAACCTTAAACCGGCGCCGGAACCTTCTCGATCTCTTGCAGTTTCGCGAAAATCCGATCTTCGGTAAACGGCAGCGCGGTAAAACGCACGCCGGTCGCCGCTTTGAGCGCGTTTCCGATGGCGGGCGCGACCGGGTTGATCGTATTCTCCGCGATCGACTTCGCGCCCAACGGTCCGATTGAATCGTAGGTATCGGCGAAGAATATTTCGGTCACGGGAGCATCGGCATAAGCCGGGATGCGATAGTTGCGCAGCTGCGCGTTGATGACGCCGCCCTTGTCGTTGTAGACCATCTTCTCCTGAAGCGCGTAGCCGATGCCTTGCACCACGCCGCCGATGCACTGGCCGCGCAACTGGTTCGGGTTTATGACGGTGCCCGTATCAACGGCCTCGGCGCTGAAGAGGATCCGGATCTCGCCCGTGATCCGGTGCACCGCCAAGCGCACGCCGTACGCCATAAACGCGACCGTTCGCGGCGAGCCGTATGCTTTGCGGAACGCGGCAAGGTGTTCGCCTTCCTTTTTAGCCGACGCGTATAACTCGGTGAGCGGCGTCTTATGCCTGCCGTGCACGACGACCGTATCCTCGATCCGGCAGTCTTCGGGCTTGCTCTTCGTCGTCTTGGCGGCGTAAGCGACGATCTTCTCATGCAGCGCGCGCGCAGCATTTTCGACCGCCTTGGTCGGCACCATCATGCCAACGCTGGCAAACGTGCCGCTGTCGTACGGCGTCTTGTCGGTGTCGGAGTTGATGAACGATATGCGCGACGTCGGGCAGTTCATGATCTGCGCGACGACCTGCTGCTGCGCGGTTACCAAACCGTTGCCGATCTCCACCGAACCGACGGTGAAATGATAACTGCCGTCTTCGAGCAGCGAAACTTCCGAACCGGATCGCTGTTCGGTCGGCGGCACGCAATCCAACATGGAAATTGCCATTCCGCTTCCCTCAAGCCAATCGTCACCTGCAGGTTTGCGAAGACCACGCCCGCTGGCCAGCGCTTTTTCGATCGCATCGAGGCACTGATCCAGCCCGTAGCTGCCCATCGTGAGGTCGGATGACTCTTCCCAGATCGCTTCCATCTTGTCGGATGCTCCGACAACATTTTTTCGGCGCATTTCGATGGAGTCGATCTTCAGCAGGTCGGCCAGCTCGTCGAGCGCCGACTCCATTGCAAACGTCGGCTGCGTGGTGCCGTAGCCGCGGAACCCGCCGCCGCATTGCAGGTTCGTGTAGACTGCGTAGCCGTCGCCCTTCTTGTTCGGGCACTTGTAGATCGCCCACGGTCCGGACATGCCGTTGGCGAGCGTCTCGCCGCCGTGGTTGCCGTAGGCGCCGGTGTTGGAGACAATGCGGTACGCAATGGCGGTCAGCGTTCCGTCTTTTTTCGCGCCGAGTTTCACGTGTATCTTCATGGGATGGCGCGTCGTTGCGCCGATGAACTGCTCTTCGCGCGTGAACTCCCATTTCACCGGACGCCCGGTTTTCATCGTGGCGAAGAGCGTGAGGTCCTCGCTCATCATGTCTTGTTTGCCGCCGAAGCCGCCGCCGACGCGTTCGGTGAAGACGTGCAAATCGGCCGGCATGATTCCGAAGAGGTAGCAAAGCCGGCCCTTCACGATGAACGGCCCTTGGGAGCTGGTGCGCACGTGCAAGCGCCCGTCTTCGCTGCGCCATGCGAGCGACTGCATCGTCTCGAGGTGCACGTGCTGCTGGCGCGGCGCATCGTAATCGCCTTCGTAGATCGCGTCGGCCTCTGCGAACCCTTCCGCGACATTGCCGACTTCGCCGTGCAGCTCGAGGAAAATATTCTTTTCCGGATGCAAAATGTGCGAGTCAACGCCGCGCTCGTGCAATACCGGGGCGCCCGGAACCATCGCTTCTTCCGGATCGAAGACTGGGGTCAGGACATCGTAGGCGACCTCGACGTTGCGGCAGCCCTCTTCCGCCGCGCCTTCGCTTTCCGCAACGACGGCCACGATGCGCTGGCCGACGAAGCGAGCGACGTTATCCAGCAGATACGTGTCGTCGGGATCGACGCGGTTATCTTCGTGAATCGCGGTCGTATATGGCCGGCGCGGGACGTCTTCCCACGTGTAGATGGCCACGACGCCGGGAACGGCCATCGCCTTCGTTTTGTCGATCGAAACGATCTTCGCGAACGCGTGCGGCGAGCGCAGTACTTTGAGGTGCAGCGTGCCCTCGGGCAGCGGAAGGTCGGTCGTGTAGCGCGCGTGCCCTGTGACGATATCTCTGGCAAACGGGTTGGGCGTATTGGCTCCGCTCGATTTGCCGGCGCCGTCGGTCTCCACATTGACCTTGCCTTCGAATGCGTCGCGGATCGAGCCGTAGCCGGTGCAGCGGCACAGGTTGCCTTTGAGCGAGTGCGGCAGATCTTTTTTCTGTTCGTCGCTCAGCGCCGCACCGGTCATGATCATGCCGGCCGTGCAGTAGCCGCACTGAAAAGCTTGCGCGTCAACAAACGCCTTCTGCATAGGATGCAGCTTGCCATCGCTTGCGAGTCCCTCGAGTGTTGTCACCTCGCGACCGTCAGCGCGGAACGCGGGATAGAGACAGCTGTGCACCGGCTTGTTGTCGACCCAAACGGTGCATGCGCCGCAATCGCCGGCGTCGCAGCCTTTCTTCACGCTGTACCAGCCGAGGTCGCGCAAGAACATGCGCAGACATTCACCGGGCGGCGGCGAGGCGGAAAACTCCTTGCCGTTGACCTTGAGTTTCATGCCTGGAGCTCCTTGCGGATCTCTTCACCAAAGCGGTACGTCAAATGCTTGCGGTGCGGCGGCGAGCCGTGCACGTCGTCGAACCACAGCTCGTCGGATACCGAAGCGTCGATCGCTTCGCGCAGCTCGGCGGCCGAAGGACTTCCTTTGAACCGTATCTGTACCGGATGCGCCGTCGCGGCGGTGATCGTGAGAATCAAATCGCCGGCCGGTGCGCGCGTGCCGATCAGCAGCACCGCCGATCGTCCCAAGTGAGTGAGCGAGGAACGGCGGAACGCAAAGTTTTTCGCGAGCGCTTCGGCGGGGAGTCGCATGCTGCGCAGCAACTCGCCCGGCGCCAGTACGTTTTGGTGATTGCCCGTCACGAAGTTGCTCGCGAGCACGTCGTGCGGCGCGCCGTCGCGCGGCCACAGCGTCAAAACGCCTTCGAGCGCCACGACGAGCGAAACCATCGGACTCGCGGGCAGCGACATGCAGACGTTGCCGCCGACGGTCGCTTCGTTCCAAATCTTGAACGATGAAAGAAACGAGCGGCAGCATTCGCCGATCAGCGGTCCCGCGCGCCACTCCTTAGGCGGCTTGAAATCATAGAGTTCCGCGATGCGGCAGGTGGCCGCGATCTCGAGTCCGTCTTTCCCGGCGGTGAGCGGCTGCCATCCCAGCGTGTGCAGATCGATCAGCGTGTCGACGTGGATCTGCTGCTCGGAAAAAAGCCACGTTCCGCCCGCAAGCCACGCGTAGCCCTCATGCCATTGGCGGATTTCGTCGGCAGACTTTGGACGTTTAAGATCTTTGACGGTGTTGAGATTCATGCGGGGGTGCTTCCTTATAAAGAGACGCTAGAGAACGCGCCAAAAAATTGCGACTTCGATCGCATAGCCGAGCAAGACCGTCGCGGGACCGGCGAACCGGACCCAGCGCGGAAGACCGGCGGGATAGAGCCACCAGCCGAACGCCTTGATCGCGACCAGCGGCATCAGCGGCCAGGTCAGCAGCCCGACGCTCACCGCGTTGCCGATGATCGTCGCGAGCGAGGGATTGAGCACGGCGAGCAGACGCGGCGTCAAAAACTTCAGTTCGAGTGCCACGACCGGAAAGAGCATCAGCGTGACGAGCATCGCCGTCTTCCAATCGGGCGGCGCTTTTCCGGTGACCGGATCGGCCGGCACCCAGCCCGGAAACGATGAGTCCACGCGCTGAACGACCACGTGATCGACCAGATCGTCCGACTCTTTCAACAACGCCGCGCGCTCGGGCGAGTTCAGCCACGCGTTGAGTTTCTCGACCGTCTCGAAACGCAGCAGCGTGGTCCACACGCAGCCGCCCGGATCGGGCGGCTGCGTGTACGAGCCGCGGAAGCCGGGAAAGGTGCCTTCCAATTTGTCCATGCGGTTGGCCCAGTCGCGATACTCGGCTTCCTTGCCGGGTTTGAGCTCGGTGACGATCACCTCGGTCGCGCTGTTCTGCACGTAGAACTCAGTGGCGGCGCCGCCGGTCAGCTGCGTTACGCGGCCGCCGTCGACCAGCGGCGTAACTTCCGCAATTAAATTGCGATACGTATCCGACGCGCGCCAGCGCCGCAATGCGTCCAGCGTCTCGAAACGCAGCGCACCGACCCATTCTTCTTGATCGGGCGGAGAGGGCGGCCAAAACTCGCAGCTCAACGCGCCGCCGAACGAGAGCAGCGCTTTCTGCAGGCGCGGCGGCCACTGCGCGAATTGGCTCTCGGCGCCGGCGCGCGGACGCGCGCAGACGAGCAAATTATCGGGCATCAGTTAGAGCCGTTCATTTGACGATAATCAGCGGACGCATCATCTCGTTATCCTCGTGGTCGATTAGGTGGCAATGCCAAATGTAGCCGGGACCCTGCGTCGGGTCGAACGGAAACGTGTTCCGCCCGGTGTAGTTGACCGGCTTGCCGTTCTTCACCGCCGGCAGATCCTGCGGAGTGAAGCGCACGACGACGCGCGTCACGTGTCCGCACGACGCGATAACGGAATCTTTCCAACCGCTTTCCTCGGGTCTGGCAGGTCCGTTCGTGCCGTCGGCCGTGCCGTCGTCCATGCAATACGGAAGCGTCTTCTTCAAAAAGAACAGCGTGACGTCGGGATTTCCCCCGAGAGCACCCGCGCGGTTTGGGACGTTGTATAGATGCGGCGGACCATGTTCGGCCATGCACCGGTCGTGCGGAAACGCGGCGTAGTAAGCCGCGCCGTACGCCGGCAGATTGAACGGAATGCGCGCGATGATTTGAAACTGCACCAGATGGATGTGAATCGGATGGTCGTCGTTGCTCAGGTCGATCAGGTCCCAGACTTCGGTGGATCCGACGCGCGGCTTCTCCGTCGCCGCTGCCTTGAAGCCCGTGTTGTTGAGCAGCATTGCGTTGATGACGTCGCCGTTGCCGGCTCCGGGCCAGTGACAGCCGCCCGATCCGAAGATTGGATTGAGCGTTAACTGCCGGTAGACCTGAACTTTGACGCCGTCGGCGATCGGCGAACTCAGCGGCAAGCCGCCTTTTGTGCCGGGCAGTGCAACGATTTTCTCGAGCGTCGGGGCCACCGTGCTGCCCGAGCCGCGCAAGCGGCCGCCTAAGGCCGGACTGAAGCTCGCATCGCTCACGGCGCCCGCGCCGACAAAGAAGCGCATCACGTTGCCTTGCAGGGAAGGCGTAAATCTTGCAAAGGCGCTCGGATACGGCGTGAGCGCGTTGTTCCGCATCGTAATCGCTTTTCCGCGGAAGCGCGAGAAGTCGACGATCACGTCGTAGCGTTCGCCCGGCGAGAAAAGCAGTTGGTTCACTCTTACCGGAGAGTCGAGCAGTCCACCGTCGTCGCCGATCACGTAGAACGGCACTTTGGTCCGGCATCCATCTACGCAGAACATCACGTTGAAGAAACGCACGTTCGCGCCGTTGAGAAAACGCAAGCGGTACCGCTTGGGCGCGACGTTGAACTTGGGCCAGCTCTTGCCGTTGACCGTGATGACGTCGCCGAAAAATTCCGGCATCCAATACGGATGCAGTTTCGGATTTTGCAGCGGACCATCCAAGCCGGCCGGATAGCCGTCCGGAAACATCAGCTGACCGTTGGTGTCGAACTGCCGGTCTTGTAAAACGAGTTCGACTTCCTGGCGCCCGGCCGGAAGTTTGCCCATTCCCGGAACGCCGTCGTCGCCGTTGCCGCGGATCAAATAAAACGCTTCAAGCCCGGCAAAGACGTTCAGCCGCGTCGTGCCCAGCGTGTGATCGTGAAACCACAGCGTCGTGGGTTCTTGCGTATTCGGATACGCGTACTTGTCGGTGAGAAAACCAGGACCGCGCACCTTCGCACCGGGCGTGAACCACGTATTCGGTCCACCGTCGAAGGCCGAAGGATCTTCCGCGCCGTGCAAATGCGTTACGGCCGGAATAGCGCCGAGGTACGGCGTCGCATTCCCCATCCCGTTGGTCATCATGGCCGAATGCGCGGGATTGGCCCAATCGATGCTTTGATCGATCGTCAGCGTTCTTGCCAGATCGGCTTTGAGGTTGTTGACGTAGCTCGCAGCGGCCACGTGATCTCTTGTGACCACCACCGTGTAGCCGGGATAGAGCCCTTTGACCGGCAAGCTTGGATAGTGCTTGGAGCCCTGGTCCACGCCGTAGCCGTACACCATCGTACCGCTGGAATACGGCGCCGGAAGCTTTGCATAAAACGCCGCGGGCAGAATTTTCTGCGAGAACTGTTCGAATCGCACCCGGTAGGGCACGTCACCGTTCACCCTACCCAGCACCGAGAAGTCCGGCAAGTTCTCGACGAACTGCGGTATGGTCCGCGGATCGAGGGGACGCTGCTTCACGAGTTTGCTCGCCGAAACGCCGGCGCCGCCAAGTAAGAGTAATGCGATGATCGCACCGGCCGAACGTCCGATGCGGAAAAGCGGCGCCGCCATAAGAAAAAACTCCCCCTGCTGGGCTGGGGGGTTGGGCGCTAGACTGCTCCCGGCCTCTGAGCTGCTAAATAACAGCGCCGAGGCTACGCGCTTGCAGCATCGGCGCAGTTTTCGTGGGCCTGACAAAACGATACTTTACTACTCGCGCGCGCCCGGCAGGCGTGCCGGCTACGAGCAAGTCGGAGCCGATGGTGGTGTCGGTCGTTGTCACGCCGACGCCCGACGTCTGCGCGAAGGGCCTGAAGCTCGCGATCAGCCCGAACGCCGTCATGCGCTCGGGAGCGGCCGGGCTTTCCAGGTACATCGGCGGCGCACCCTGCAGTGCCGAACCGCTCGAAAAGACTTTCACGAGCCCGCCGGTGCGCTGGCCGGCCACGATTGTTTGCGCGCCGCCGAATCCGCCGGCTAACCAGCCGCTGCCCAGCGAAACGCCTCCGCGGTACGACGCGCCGAACGGAGCGAACGTGCCGGTTTCCTGGGCGCGCGGCGCGCCGGCCTTCTTTCCAACCCGCGTCATCAGCGAAAATACGAAGACCTTCACTTGCGCCGGCGTGCCCGCGCCGGGAGCGGTCACGATGCTGTTGCGTCCGGTCATGAAATCGACGAACCCGGCGGCGATCGTTACACCGGAGCGGTCGTTTGCGTATGGGACGAAAGCCGAAAACAATTGCGGTGCCGCGCCGGATTTCGGCGCGCGATAAATGTTGACGCGATCCGGCACGCCGGCGCCCGATCCCGCGATGATGTTGTCGGCGGCGCCGCCGTCAATCTCCGCCGCGGCCACGCTGATGCCGTTGCGATCGCTCCGGCCAAATGCCGTGAAGCGCGTCAGCACCGTTTCAAATGAACGTTTGCCGGCAGCGGCAGCACCGGAATAGACGGCGATGTCGGGACTGTGCCCTTTGCCCGCGCCCGCTATCAAATCGAGCACACCGTCGCCGTTCACGTCGCCCATCGCCACGCTCGGCGCACTCGCCGCGCCGGGGAACGGCGTGACGGTTCGAATAAGGCGGTCGCCATTGCCGTCGTAGATTTTCACGGTCGCCGCATGACCGGCCGTTCCGGGAACCGCGACCGCGTACGACGAGACGGCCGGAATCACGTTGATGAGCGCCATCAAACCGTTGTCTTCATGATTGAGGCGGTGACAGTGCATTACGTAAAGCCCGGTGTAACCGATAAAATGCGTACGCATCGACAGCAACCCCGGTGCGATCACGCTTTCTTCAGGGCCGAGCAGCGGAGCCGGGACGTTGGCATTATCCTCGCCCCACATTTCCACGCCCGTGTGTAAGCGAATCGTCGGATCGGAAAAGTTGGTGACTTGGAAATCGTTGACGTGCACGTGGATCGGATGTTCGTCGTTATTGTGGTTGACGAAATCCCACTCCTCGACCGAGCCCAAACGCGGCTGGATCAGCGGAACGTTGGGAAATGCGTTGCCGAAGAACGCGTAGACGAACGCTTTGGGATCGGATTTACTCGCGTAGTTGTTGAGAAAGCCGCCGTTGATGAGGATCTCGCGTTTGACGTCGGGCTTCACGCGCGAAAGATCTTCGAACGACGTGTACGCGTGCAACCTTTGTCCGGCGATGAACGCCGTGGTTTGTCCGGCGCCGGGCGCCGGGACCGCTCGCAGCAGCACCTGCGTCGGAAACACGAAGAATCCGTCCTTGTAACTCACCACCGATGTCTGGACGGTGAGCGTGCCGAGCTGCGCGGGCGGATTGGCGGTGCCGTTGTTCGTGTACATAACGCCGGGTGCGCTTATCGGCTCCTTCGAACGGCGCAGCGGCGGCATCTCCAGCTGCAAGCCGCCTTTTTTCGGCATCGTGACGGCAATTGCAAAGCGCGACGCCGGCGGAATCCACAAATGCGTGCCGCCGTAGATGACCGGATAATGCACGGCCGGCGTCGGGTTTCCGTCCACGCCGACGATCGCGATCTTTGGATGCCGTCCCGTCGCCGTTTCCGTCAATTCCACCGGCATATACGCGATATCGCTGATATTTGCGAGCACCCAAATCTCGGTCTGTCCGGGCTTGATCTGCAACACGGGTTGGAAAGTGCCATTCACGGTGAACTGCACGTCGCGATCTCGCGCCGGAAGATTCGGATTGGCCGCGATCGCCGTCCCGCCTTTGGCGTAGGGCGTAAATTGCTGTAAATTGCTCGGAATGAATTGAAAGAGTCCGCGGTAGTTGTGAATCGAAAGCGGCCCAGCCCACCAAACCGTGAAATACTGTGTGCCTTTTTTCGACTGCAAGAAATCCACCGGCGCCAACAGCGGCCGATACGTTCCATTCGCCAGCGCATTTCCGCGCGGCGCAGCCAGCGTGCTGACGAACTGCGGCCAATTCGGATTATTGACTTGCGAGAGCCCGCCCATCCGGTCAAAGACCATGTTGTACTGCAGCGCCATGTTGCGAATGGGAATGTGACGCGCGGACACGACCGGCAGGTTGCCGTCGGTGCGGCCGATTTCGAGCAAACCCGCCAACCCGAAATACGTCTGCGGCGTCGTGATCGTGTGCAGATGGCTGTGATACCAGTACATGCCCTGCGGCATGTCGGTCGGAATGTGATAGGTGTACGTGTTCGCCATGCCGGGCGGGATGTGCAGCAGTACATTGTCCGAGTTGCCTCTGGGACTGGTGTGAATGCCGTGCACGTGCAGGTTCATGGGGGCTTGCGTTAACTGTACCGGATACATCGGAACCGGCTTTCCCTTGGCCGTGAACGCCGGATCGTAAAAGTCGCGGATCGATAAACCGGTCAGCGCGTTGTTCAGATGAACGATCAGCGTTTGGCCCGGATAAACGCGCAGCGTCGGCGCGGGATAGAGGTTGTCGCCGGTCATCTGCCCGTTGGATGCAGTGCCTCGGTTGAGGGTGTAGGCAAAAAGCATCATGTTCCGTGCGGGCTTTGCGACGGTGTCGAGAGACGCTTGGCTCTGATGCGCGGTAAGGGTAACTTCGAGAACACCATTCTTACTTGCAAGCACAACTTGCTCGCGATAGGTGGACTTAAACGCGCCTGCCGAGAGGTTCGCGCCGGCCAATGTTGCCAGCACAATTGCGGCGCCCGCCGCGCGGAAAAGATAAACGTAACGTGCGCCCATACTGAGTCTCCCTCATGCGCCGAGTTGGGCGCAGGTTATCCCGCCGCCTGTTTCCAGGAGTACGCATTCATCGTTTGGCGAAATATTCAGCAACGGCCAAAACCTTTGAAGAGCGAGCCCCTTAAGCGCCTTCGGAGCTCGAACTCCAAGCCCACGATTTAACCGTCCCGCAGACGTTTTTTATCATGGGCGCGCGCCCAATCAGATCGACACCATAACAACGAATCGATGGCGTAACGTTCGAGAATGCCTGGAAGAACTTGCATGCGGCGACCACGGGATTCGCGAGGGAAGAAACATTAGCAATCGCGCGTACTGGTCCCGGGTTTTCCGTCAAACGTTCCTTCCAGCTTGCTGCCGTCGCGGGACATCGTAAAGAAATCGGTGGTGTTCGAGGTGTTCCAATGAACGCGGTAACTGTTCCCGCCGGTATGAACCCAGCTTCCGCTTCCCCATGAACTGCCGGAGTACGTTGCGCCGCCGGCTTGAATTGACGATCCGCGTGGAACGTAACGGTCAAACCGTTCCACCAATTCCAGGTGTCGATAAGCGAGCTGCAGCGCCCTAGGGCGGCATCGCCGTTTTCTTGCGCCCTGCAGGATTCGATTTGATTGTTTACCACGTCAGTCTCGCCGGAAAGACGATCGAGCTGGTTCCTGTAATCGGATTGCATGGCGCGCAGTGTATTGAGATATGGCTCCGTGTCCTCGTCGGGAACGTGCGTGGGAATCTCGTTTAGCCTGGCCTTGTAGTAGGCCGCGGCCTGTTGACGGCGTTCGTTCCGCAGTACAACGCAAAAAGCAATATGACACTGCAACCGAGGAGTATGGGTATTTTCTTATTAGCATTGCCTGGTGCTCGTGCCGGGTTTGCCGTCGAACGTTCCTTCGATCTTCGTACCGTCATGCGAGAGCGTAAAATAATCGTCGGTGTTTCCGGCGTTCCAATGCGCGTGGTAACTGGTCGTGCCCGTTTTCTGCCAGCTTCCGGTTCCGGACGCATCGCCGCGATAGCTCGCGCCGCCCCCGGGGCTAAAGGTTTACCGTTAAGCCGTTCCACGAGTGCCATGTGCCGGCGATGGAAGAGCACGCGGACACCTCCGGGTGGCTTTGTCCCTTACAGTGCTGCGGTCCCCGGGGGCTTGGGACCAAAGACTCACTGCAAAAAGGGCGCGCTGCACCGCATCACTCGTTATCGGGCGCGGTCTCAGGCTGCGAAAGAAAGTACTTCACGTTATAGAGGCGCTGCGCGCTGCTCAGGAGCCGTGATTGCGGAATCGGAGAGATCGTGACTGTCGGATTCGGCTGCCACAGATCACTCAGCGCGTCGCCGCCGAAATCGAGATCCTCTCCGCCTAAGGGTTGAAGACTGAAGTCGTGCTCGATGAACGCGAGCACGGCGCCGAAGTCGCGCGGCTTTTTTGAAACCCCGACTACGGCATTCGGCGCAATGAAGAGCAGCGGAACCCGCATGCCGACCACGATATCGCGAAATCCCGCGAAGCCCGGAGGCGCCGGCGTCAGCTGGTAAGGCGGCGGCACATGATCGAACCAACCGCCCGAGTCGTCCCAAACCACGAGCATCGCGGTGTCGGCATAGCACGGCGATTGCGCGATCGACTCGTAAATCGTACCAACCCAGAAAGGACCATCGGATGAGTTGTCGACGCCGGGATGATCCGATGCGTTACCGTCGGGCGTTATCCACGACACTCTGGGTAATCCGCACCCTCGCGTGCTCGCGACATCGCTGAAGAACTGCGCGCGCGGAACGACTTTCAGCGGATATTCGCTGGAATTGTAGATCGCTGAAACCGCGGCAAAGCCGTTTACCAGACCGTCCCACCCGCTCGGCGGCGACGCGCCCGTATAGTACTTCCAAGAAATGGCAGCCTGATCGAGTTCGGTTGCAATCGACGGGAACGTGAAGCACGGCTGAACCTGTCCGAACGTGAAGAGTTGGACGCGATCCGACGCAGCTTCGGGGCATCCCCACGGCGCGTTGGGTGGATTGTCAGCCGGCGCCAAGCCGGCGACAAGAAAGACGTGACCTGGGAACGATGGCGTTAGCCCACCCGAAAAAAAATGGTCCGCAATGCCGTACGAATTTGCCAACTGGATATAGGGGGCGATTTCCGTACCGGGAAGATAGGAGTACGATTGAGCTCCGTCGGCCGCTCCAAAACCATTCATCAGACACGGCGAAGCGTTCGGGTTGGGCGCCGGTGTCGGTGATGCGAAATGGCACTCTTGCGAAAGTGAAGCGTACGAGTGGTTAGGGTCGAACGGACTTTCGAAACCGAGGGGAGTAAGCGCTACTTGCTGACACGTTGCCGGATCATTCGCATTGGCGCAGCTCTCATTGTACCCGCTAGTCGTGGTTTCGACGTTCGGAACCAGCATTCCGGAACTCTTCGCACCTGAGAACATGTTGTCGAACGAGCGATTCTCTTGGATGACGACAACGATATGATGATAAGGGTTGCCGGAGTTCGGCGCGGGCGGGTTTGGGCTGTTGGAGCCGCTCGTAAGTGGAACGCTGCTGCCGCCGCACGCAGCAACGCCTAAGCCGCAGAGTGCGGCGAACACAAAGATAGCTCGGCGACTGATCATTACAATAGGTTTGGTAGAGCCAACGGTTATCTAAATCCCTTGCCTCTTACGGAGGGCCTGTGCCCATTGATTAAGAGACAAACAAGAAACCGCACGCGAACCTTAACGTTCGGCTTGGAGGGTTAAGTAGGCAGGCGCGTGTAAGGCGCGCGGATGCTTCGGTCACAAAACGTCATACTCGCCACCGTGATCGCCGTGCTGTTAGCCGGCGTTTTCTCGAATTACGCGAGTGCCGCTCCGGCCACAATTCATGCGTCACCGTGCGCGCTCATCGATAGTAGCGCAACGGTGCTCCACCCGCCGGCAATCGACATGTGGCGCATGCCGAAGAACGATCTTGGCGTTAACGAGCTGATTCTATCCGCTCATCGCGACGGTGAACGCTTCTGCTACAACTATCAATTAGGCGGGATAACGCATCGTCAAACGCCCGTCATCCACGTTCGCCCCGGCGAAGCGTTTGCGATTCGGCTCGTCAACGACATCCCGTCCCAAGCCAAAGGCGAATTTCTCAACGCCAGCAGCTTGCCGCAGTGCATGCCGATGCCCATGCACGAAGGACAGGTAGAGCATTTTGCGGGCTATTTGAATCACATCGTCAGCGAGCGTCCGCTCGCGATGAAACCGGTCGACACCAACCTGCACATGCACGGCTATGAAGGTCTGGAGTCTGAGGACAATGTCTTCCTCTCGACACTCAGCTCGCCGATGCATGCCTGCGAATACGTCTATCATCTGCCGTCGACGCAGCCTGCGGGGACGTATTTTTTCCATCCGCATCCGCACGGCGCATCGGGGGACGAAGTAGACGGCGGACTCTCGGGCGTGTGGATCGTCGATCCGCCCAAATCGCAATTGCCTGCGGCCGACGATCACGTGCTCTTCCTAAGCTATGCGGTTCCGTTCAAGACCGACCAAAAGCCGCTCAATGAGAATCCGCTGGTTTTTGGCGCTGCGGCATATAACGCGATGCACCGTGCCGGCCGGCCCGTCGCCTATGATCCCTTCCATCCGCCGGATTGGACGTTCGATCTTCCGGTTCGCGCGAAAGGTATATCGATGTGGCCGTACCGGTGTGATGGAACGCGCACAGACGTGCGCGTCAGGGTAAACGGCTCGGCAACGCCGGCACGCCTAGAGGTCACCGGCGGGAATACGCAGTTGCTTCGCATCGTCAGCGGATTGGGCGACGGCTCCAAACAGATCAGCTTGCGTGACAAAACCGGGCGCGCCGTACCCATGCACATCGTCGAGACCGTCGGCATTCCGGTGGATGGCGATTCCACGCACCCGCTCGCACGCTACATCTCAACGAATACGTACGAATTGCCCCCCGCCGGGCGCATCAGCATCCTCGTGAACGTGCCTGCGGGCCAAGAACTCACATTGCACACGGACAAACACTGCGAAGGATATGAAGGGGCGCGGCAGCTTTCATACGATCTCGTGCACATCTATGGCCTTGCACGCAGGCACGAACCCAAAGAGATCGTGCTCTCGCGGGCGATGACGGCCTCATCCGACCAGACTCCCGCGCAACAGTTGCTCGCATTCGCTCGAGCGCATCCATCGTTGGTTCACCGGCGTGCACTAACGTATACGCAATACATATTTCCCGCTCATAAGCGCGGTGACGTTGACTTCGCATTCTTCATCACCGATACGACAAACCCGAATTTCGTCGAGCACAGCTACGACGCGCATTACGCGCCGGGCAGTGCCTATCCGACGAATCCCGACATCGTCGTCAAGCAAGGCAGCATCGAAGAATGGTATCTGATTAATGCCACTCCGGATCGTCATTCCTTCCATATTCACCAGATGTCGTACGTGCTCGAAAATGGCCCCGCGGGCTTTCCCGTCTCACTCGACGTAACCGATGTCCCTTCGGGAACGATTCTGCCCATCCGCGGCAGCGCGGATCGCGTACGCGTCCATCCTACGATCACCAAGATACTGCTCGATTTCCGCAACGTGCCGAAGGGAACGTTCCCGTTCCACTGCCACATGTTATTTCATGAGGACCACGGCATGATGGGAATTATTCGCGTCGAGTAGCGCGCGCAATCAAGCGCATTCGCAGCGCCAACCGTGGGCGTGCGCAGCGTTAGTCGTTACTTTTCTGTGAGGATGCGCTGGTGGCCGGGAACGACGGCTTCGATTGTCGGCAGATTCGCCCGCCGCATGTGCTTGGGATACGTGCCATCGCCGTGTTTTTTGGTCCAATCCAGCCCGCAGACGTACAAGTACTCGAAATTTTCCCAAACGGCATTCCCGACCTTATGCCTCGCGAGTACGGTCATCGGCACCATCAGCTCCCAAGCCTGAACAATTCGAAACGAGTAGACGTCGAGAAATGCATCGATCGGAATAAGACGATTTTTTACTAGGCTGCCGACCCAATCGTATGAGTTTCCCAATTGCAGCCACGCGACGTTTCGATCGAACGTGTTGTCGTAAACGCTCTTAACGTATACCGGATCCGCTAACATTTCAGGCAGCTGGCGCTGCGTATCCGTCAGCCACTTGTTGAAATTCGCATCTTCCACGCGCGCCAGCACGCTCAAGAGCCCTTCGAGCTGATTGGAGGCGCGCATGTGACGAAGCTGCATGAGCGCAGCTATCGCCGTCGTCGCGATGACGACGAACGTGCCCAGGGCGGCGACGGTGTTAAGCGTTTCAAGCATGGTGGTTGGTTGTTTTCCGCAGGCGCGCGATCGAGGCTTTGTGGCCGCGGTAACGTGGCACTGGGCGCCTTTTCTTCAATGGCGAGTCGGCATTTCACTTGTAAAAACTCTGTCTTTCCACGAAGCGCACGATCTGAAAGTTTAGGTCGGGAATCGTAACGAAACCCGTGCGCGAAGGAGGCTGTTTTAAGCCCGAAGAACAGCCGCAAAGAGCCGCTCCTCTAGAAGGTGGGGGGCTGCGCTTTTTAAGGTGAGGCGACCATGGTTGCTGTCGTTAGAAGGTACGCGCCGCGCTTTTTGGGCTTTGCCTATTGTGGTTTGCTGCTCGCTGCTTTTGCAACGGCATGTTCGCATAGCGGCGGTTCCGGATTGCCTCCCGGCGCGTCTTCTCCGGGCTTACTGACGCCGCAGTCCGTTTCGCCAGGTTCCATCAAGCCGGCGCCCATGGTGCACACCGAAATCCTGCCGGCCAGCGCGATGACCTCGCCCGTGCATCCAAACATTCCGGTGACGTCGCTCAATTGGTCGCAAATTCCGGGCACCGCGACCGCCGTCGCCGCCGCTCCCGACGGGTCTTTCTGGGCGCTTTCCGACCAGCCGGCCGGATCAGACAAATACATCTGGCATTACGCCAACGGTACGTGGACAAATATCTCTGGCCAAGCTTCAGCGATCGCGGTTGCGAGCGATAACTCGCTGTGGGCAATCAACGCCGAGGGCGGCATCTACCACTACACGAGCGGCACGTGGACTCCGCTCGGCGGCAGCGCCGGCGGCAGCATTACCGCGGACTCGTCGGGCGGCATCTACGTGCTGACCAATACCGGCGCGGGCAGCGATAGAGCGATTTGGTACTATACGTCGGGCGGCGGCTGGGTGCAACAGGCGGGTTCCGGCACGGCGCTGGCCGCGAATCTCGACACGAAGACCTACACGCCGGGCGCGGGCGGAAGCGGCACGATTAAGCCGGGCGGCTTCTACATTTTGAATTCCGTCGGCGCCGTCTGGTATGAGAATTCGGACCAGAGTTTTGCGCAGCTCCCCGGCTCGGCATCAGCAATCGCGCCGACGGCGAAAGGCGGCGTCTTCGTCCTGGGCTACCCGGCCGGGAGTTCCGGAAGCGCGGTGTACTATTACGATCTCGATAATCCCGGATGGACCTCGGAATCCGGCTCCGGACTAAACAGTATGTCGGCAAATACCAGTCTGTATTTGACGAGTTCGTCCAACGCGATCTACTCCGCCACGCTTCCTCAAAACTTGCCCGCGTATTGCGCGGCTTACGCGAATCCCTCGCCAAATCCAAGTGGAGCAACCATATACATCACAGACGACTCGGGGCTGAATGTGCCCTTAATCGTGTACGTCGTTCGTAAACCGGGCAAACAAAATCCCGCGCCGATCGCGTGGCTCGATGCCAATCAAAACTTCACGTCGTCCGTTCCGGTGCCGCTGCCGGCGGCATGTTTTTCGACGACCTTGAATTCTTCATCGACGGTCAAGTTCGTAACCCCCGATGGCATGGACGGCGGGCGCTGGTATTTCGTCTACGCGACTCCCGTTCCGGGTCACCCGGAACAGGTGCCGAACCCGATGGCTTCAGCACTCGATGCGGGGCCGGGTTTTTCGTACGCTAGCGCGCCGTATCCGTATGACTTCGTCGAGGGTGGCACGACGAATGACAGTGCCCTCATCATCGATACGACTCAAGTGGATGCGCTCGGCTTGCCAATGGATCTGAGCACGCAGCCGGCGAGCGCGCCGCTTCCTATACGGCCGGCATGTGGCAGCACAACCTTAGTTGTCGGGGTATCCTCCTGCAACTTTGCAAACATTTTTAGAGATATGAACGCAGATCCCGTGTACGGGAAACTTGTGATCGCGCAGCCCTTTAACGGCACGAACTACGACTTACGCATTCTCAACCCGCAGCAGGCTGCGGGCGTCAGCGCCTTTGAATGGAATGTGCTCGGCGACGCTTCAGCGCTACCCGCGCCACTTCCGTCGCCCTGCACCGGGCCCACAACATACGGCTATTTGAGTTGCGTCATGTCGTCATATAAAACGACGCCGCGCATGTATTCATCGAACCGGACGGTCGTTGCAGGTGCCATTGGCAGCGGCGATATCTACTGCGTCAGTTCTGATGACAACTCAAACTTTATCATGACCGATGTGGGACCCGGCCCAGGATCGGCCGCTCCTGTCCCCTCATCACCGCCAATGTGCAACGCCGGCTACACACCGGCGCCAAACAGACCGGGAGCGCCGGTAAATCCATTCAAGATGCCTGTACAGGAGTTCTTGTACGGCATTCCGCCGGCGAACGATGGTGGTGGCGGCTGTAAGCTGGCGCTTCTCCTTAGCCAGCCATGGGGACTCGCCAACGTGGACAACAACGGAATTGCAGGTGTTCCGCAAGATGGACACATCTTCCACACAAATGATGCGTTTGCGTTATGGAAGGCGATGAACGCAGAATTCGTATACGGAACAGCTCTCTCGACCCAAGAGCACCCCGTCGGATATTTCTATTCGTCAACGGGAAATACGTTTATGCCGCCATCATTTTCGCCGCTGTTTGCGGATCCGATGTTCGACACGTACGCCGTGATTCTACACAAATATTTTGATAACAATCGTGCTTACGCATTAGCGTTCGACGATTTCTTCGATTTTGCAACAACGCTACACTATAACTACAGCCACGCGATTTCAGTTCGTATCAACCCCCTTCCCGTAGCGGTTGCAACGTCAAGCCCCAATCCGGTAGCGTCACCGGTCCCTAACCCCTGTCCTGCCATACCAGCGAACGTTGGTGGTTTCTAGCATAGCGGTATTGGAGCGCTTCTCATCTTCTGGGTGCTGGCGTCGATATTCGAACCGCTGCGACTTGCTCGGACATAGCTCGCCGCAGATGACGCTAAACGTTTATGCGCACCAGCTTGCCGGGCTAAAAGAGGACGCCGTCGCTAGACTGGGGCGTTCGTTTGCGAGCGGCAATTCAGCGCGAAGGACGAAAAAAGCCCGTGGTTACGGGCGTTTCATGGTAGCGCCAACGGGAATCGAATCCGGCGCTTGACGGTTTTCGTTGGTCGCCAACGGTCGAAAAGCCTCGTAAAATCGAGCTTACCGGCGCGCGCGATAGTCGCCAAGAACCGCCCGCGGTTGCCATTGACGGCAACCCTTTGGCAACCGCCCTCAGCCCAAGGGGGGACGATCCCAAAACAAACCAGCTCGTATGGCCGCCCAGAGACTCCACATTCACATGCTCGCCGGTGCGTCAAAGCCTGCGCTCTATCGCTGGCAACACAAACCACAGGGCAGCGCCAATGATCAAAATAAGTGCAAGGCTCTGCCCGGCATCGAAAAAAACTGTGGGAAAATCGGCCCCCTCACGTGCCATGGCCGCTTTCGCATATGCGCAGTCCTGCTCGGTGTGGACTTGCCCATCCGGCCCAACGTGGCCGGGAATAAGGAACGGATTGCCAGCGGTCGGCACGACCGTGCAGTCGTTCGTAACGGCCCTTGCATTGGCCTGATGTTCGTTCTGATAGGTCTTTACGTCAACGGAGAGTCGCTCGATGATGGGCAGCAGCAACCACACGGCATAGCCGGTCGTGATCAGTACCACGGCCAGACGAGCGCGCTTCGCGCGTAATACAGCCGACCGCTCAGACATATCCGAAGCTTAGCCAAAGTTCCAAACGCATTCCTCGCTTGGTCATGAATTGACCGAGTCGCTGGCTCGCACCGGATGGGGATTTAGGGGGAAATGGTTAGCGCCGGGGGATGGACTCACGCCTCGTCGCGGGCACCTCGCTCGTTGAGCCATTCGATGCCAGGACTGTCCCTCAACGCACGGCCATCGGTTCGTGTGCCCGAGCCCCGTTCCACGGGAACACAGCGCAAGCGGGCCAAGTAATGATCTCTGACCTTCCTGAGGTCGGGTCCTAGCATTAGGCGCGACTCCGCCGAGCGGTTTCAGCCGCGCACACTTGGGGATGTCCCCAATTCGAACGCGAGCAACCTGTGGAAGGCACACATCCAATAGGTCGTAATTTCTTAAATTTATGAGCCGCCTGCCGAGTAACATGGCTGCAGTTCATGGTTTAATGGTTACACTGATTGGGGCTACCGAAACCGCGTACGGATTCGGACGCGGGCCGTATCGCCAAGACGTAGAGTGACGCCAGGAGGCTATCTGAGACGGCGTGGCAATCAGAGTATTACCATGACCATTGCGGATTGCTAGTCACTCTGCTCAATTGGAAGGACCTCACGAATCGCCCTTTTCGTATTGTTTGTCACTTGGGCACCACTGCATATAAATATTTCCAAATCCCTCATTTGCATAGCTACACCCGCATTTCCAGTCGGCAGTTCTTATCGCGCCTTGTTGGATATTTTGGCCCGACCGCTTTCTTGCTCCCTTTTGACGCTGTATGTGGTGAGTCACATTATGCGGCTCCGGCTCGCCCAGTTTGGAAACGGCGTATTCGTATAATTTTGAATCCATCTATCTCCAGCGCAGATCGTCGTTAGTAAGGAAACCTAGGCCGCTGTGCGCGTCTGAAACACGCCACAATGTCGAAAGAGGGAGGTGGAGTGCCGAGCGTCTTCGGTCGTACTGCTTCCGGCAGGTTGCGAGTACTCCAATACAGGTCGGTCATCGCCCGGGCGCTGTTGTCTAAGGCGGTACAAGCATTAAGCGTTGCAACGTAACGTTTCTCTGCGTTCCGATACCTGACATATTCTATCGCGGTAACAGCCAGGATCAGTAAGACTAGAGCCACCAACGCGAACCAGAGAAGACCCAGATTCCTTCGAAGAGGTTCTAAGCTGTCATGCGACTGCATTTATCTTCACCTCATATGCCAGCGTCTCAATGAAGCTATTGCTCACAAAAAGCCGCTAAGATCGCCTAAGCGTGTCAAGCCGCTCCTGGCACACTTAGGGCATCCTTAACGTCCATTCACCCAGGCTCCCGATCCCTCCCACGCGCTCTGCAATGATGCCGAGCTTCTTTCGGGCACGTGCGAGCGTCCGCATAGAAATGCCGAAGCCCTGCGCTTTTTCCGCAACGTCGCGAGAAGACCGTGGGCCATCGCTGAGTTCTTCGCGAAAAAACGCGATGGCGTCGTTCAGCACGCCCGCGTGTTCAGGTCTTGCTGAGCGAAGCAAATGCTCAGCGTCGAGGTCCTCCGCGGCCGCTCCCCACCAAAAGTTGCCCTCTTCATCGATTCTGTATTCTATCGGACAGGCGGGCGCAGAAAGGTTTGACTTGAGCGGCGCTATCGCTTTGCGCCGATCTTCGGGGTCTTCGGCAGCGAGCAGCACGCTTCGGGCCATGCCTACAAATCCAATGCTTCCGCCGACCCGATAAAGCGCGCGTTGAGCTTCGCTTTTGCGAAGGTGTAGGATGCAGAGAACAGCTACGCGCGCGTCATGAGCAAACTCCACAAGAGGTTGAAGGGCGGCTCGTATTTCTGTATCTCGATGAGCATCAATTCCGGCGAGAAGAGCGGCAAGGGGATCGATGATTACTAGCCCCACTTCAGAGAGCGTCTGAGTCGCTTCTGCTAAGCTTGCTACATCAGCCAGGGAAAAGGGCACGCGCCGTCCGTTTCCGTCAATCGTGCCGCGAATTACGTGCAGTCGCTCCAAAGCGACTCCGACTGTTTCCGCACGTGGTCGTATAGTATCTTCAAGGCCGTCCTCACCGTTCCAAAGCAGGACGTTCTCGGGTTCGCGCACTCCGTCACCATCGTCCGGTAAGTGAGAACCGCGGGTTAGCGACGACGCGACCGCGAGTGACGCAAATGACTTTCCAGCTCCTGGGTCACCCACTAGCAGCGTTACTTTGCCTCTTGGAATTCGGTTTTTCCATAGCCAAGACACTGTCTCGGGTTGCACGTCAGAGAGCCTTGCGATGTCGAGATGGCTTTCGAAGGTTGTCAGCAATGGCTTGGGGAGTGGATGTGGCGCATTATTCGAGAGCGCTTGGAGCCGCTGGTCGAGGTTCATCGCGGTGCGCTTCCGCGACGGCGCTTTGCAGCCAATAGCGCTGCGGCGGTCCTAATCAGCCGGTCGAATTCGGAATGGATGTCGTGAAAAGCCAGCCTGTATTCCTTGACGGTTGCCGGATCGTCGGGATCGAATGTGGCGCTTGACGGTTCATCGCCTTGCAATGCTTGAGATAGGGCTAATCGAATCGCCATGCGACGCGGAAGCTCAAGAGTTTGCTGCTCTTGTTCGGCGACAGCCAACAAAAGTGACAGGGGCGGGTAACATCTCGGTGAAATGTCGTGATCCTGAGACGGAGACGGCGTCCCTAACGGCGCCGTTTTCATGTCTGCCTGGCTGCGTTCTCTAGCTGTCTTGCTATGTAGGCATCAACCTCGCTAGACGGTATCAGTGATCGGCGTCCCACTCTAATCTGACGAAGGTCGCCTCTCGCGATTAGTTCCTTGATTTTCGTGAGCCCAACGCCGAGGCGTTGCATCGTATCTTGTCGGCTAAGACATCTCGTTTCGGTCGTCATGCTATCAGTGTATCTCAGCGCCCTTGCGCGGCCTAGACAAAATACTCAAAAAAGAGTACCATTTATGAGTAAATGGGCCGTAGAAAAGCACTGGACACCTTGGAGTCGGTTTCTGCTGAGTATCTTCGCGAGCGCGTGCGTGAAGCGAAGCGAATCAAGGGGCTAACGAGTCAAGACCTGGCGGATCGCCTCGGGTGGGATGTCCGAACGCTCACGAATGCTCTCGCCTCAGGTCGCGACTTAAGGGTTCGCACGGCTCGGCCTATCCTAGACGAGCTTTATAAGGCTCGGCCGCACACGCCGGAAGCGCAGATCGCTCTTCGGTCCGCTTTTCCGATGCTTATAAACACACGGCGACCAACCGTCGTCGAGCCGTCCGCATTAATCCATCCGAATCAGATCACCGGCCTAGCCGAATATCTCGCAGATGAGATTGGTAAACAGCCAACTATCGGTGTGAAGCTGCGGGCACGTATAGCGCAGGAGCTGGTAAAGGCACTCACGCGCACTAGCTACCGACTAGCGCGTAACACTCAACGCCATATGAACATGTCGCATATTGGCATTGAAACATACTGTAAGTTCCTTGACTCATTCGGTTATTCGCAATTGGCCGACGAGCACCGCAACTTGCTGAAGGCTTCGCTCGCAAAATGTCATCGAGAAACCGCACGAAAGGAAAACAAGAAATGAGCATCTACCGCCGCAACAGCGGACGTTATGCCGTTCTCATAGACCTGGACCCAACATCGACGGGCGGTCGCCGCCGCCGTTCCCTCGGGACTTACGCGACACGAAAAGAGGCGGAACGGGCTGAACGGGAAGCGCTCGGATCACGTGATCGCGGCATTGATCTCGCTCCGCGCACTGTTACCATCGCGGAGCTTCTTACTCGTTTCATACAAGAGCGGCGTGAGCGATGGGCACCCAAGACTTACGAGCGTTGCAATGAAATTGTCGCGCAATATATCACACCGCACCTTGGAAGCCGAACGATCGCCAAACTACGCCCCGCGCACGTCGCCGAATGGTGCGCTGTCCTTCGCGAACGCGGCGGCCGCGCGATGATTTGGGACGACGGAACCTCGCGCAATCGCCCGCTATCATCGAAAACCGTGCATCATGCTTTCGCTCTGCTGAAAGGCGCGTTTGCCTGGGCCGTTCGGATGCAGCTCGCGGCGGTGAACCCGCTTGCCGCGGTCGATCCGCCCAAGGTCATCCGGCGCGAGGCGGAAGCATTCGCCGCGGACGACATCCACAATCTCTTACTGACCGCGGACGGTACGCGCTGGCAAAATCTCATAGCGTTCGCACTGGCGACCGGCGCGCGGCGCGGTGAGCTCGCGGCACTGCGTTGGAATGCCATTGACCTCGAAGCTCGCACCGCAACGATCCGCGCGTCGCTTTCGGATACAAAATCGGGCGTCGTCGAAAAGACCACCAAGACCGAGCGCCCGCGAGTCGTGCCGCTTTCGATCATGGCCATCGATGCGCTGAAGCGCGAACGCCTAGTACAAGAGCAGGCGAAGCGCTGGAGCCGTGCGCCGTATTCCGACAGCGGGCACGTTTTCCAAGGACCTCTCGGGGGACACGTGAGACCCTACGAGATCACCGACGGCTTCCGCAAGCTCGCGCGTAAGGCGGGGATCGCGACGACCTCATTCCACGCCCTACGTCATACAGCGGCGACGTGGATGCTGGTCGGCGGAGTAGATGCGCGAACGGCGGCGGGTGTTCTCGGCCACTCGACGCCTTCGACCACGCTTGGCATCTACGCGCACGTTATCGCAAGCGCGCAGGCCGCGGCAGTCACGACCATCGAGGACCGGCTTCGCAAGGTCGGCGGTTAATCCAAAATGCGCGGTTTCTTGCCGCGAACGGCAACCGAATGGCAACCGTGGCGCATTCAATAACGAAAAAAGCCCGTGGTTATGGGCTTTTCGTGGTAGCGCCAACGGGAATCGAACCCGTCTTTCCGCCTTGAAAGGGCGATGTCCTAACCGATAGACGATGGCGCCGTGTAGGCGTGGTTTCGCGCTCCGGGGGCTTGGGCCCGGCAGGATTCGAACCTGCGCGCAACCAGTTATGAGCCGGCCGCTCTACCGCTGAGCTACGGGCCCCCATCTCCAACGCCCGGTCTTCTCATTCCGTTCGTCCGGTCACTCCCGGACGACGGTAGGCGCAACCTCGGCCGAAGAGACGTTTAACTCGTAACACGTGCGGCCGGCCCCATGCGGCCAATTCTCTCGGCCCAACGCTCCCTCGTTTTCGTCGCCCTCCGCCGGCAGCGCGAACCACGCGCAGAGCGTATAGTTCTTGGCGTTAAGTCGCTCGTATTCGTATGATCGCCGGGTCGCCGGATCGCGCGCTTGCAGGTTGGTTGGCAGTCGTTGGGGCAGCCGGCCGACGCCCTCGCCGAAACGGTCGTGCATTCTGGAAACGATATTGTCGAGATCCCTCACCCGCTGCTGATCGAGCGCGACGAGCCGTGCGTGGCTCGGCGGACCGATGACAAGAAACGCGAGCACCAAACCCAGCGCGACGACCACGCACGCCGCAACGACAAAAACGCGCTCGAGCTTCACGACTGAGTCGTCGGCGCGTCGATCGTCTTTAAGTAGTAGAGAAAGACGCCGCCACCCAGTACGAGCAGCACGAGCGAGTCGAGCACGAACCGGATCGTGAGCTCCCCGCGCAGCAATGCGCTAATAAACCAGAAACCATCGAGTAGCACCACGATCGCCGCGATAACGAGCGCGAGGTATGTCAGCCACCGGCGCACGCCGGAGTCGTAAAGGTCCGGCCGTTTCGAGAGTTCGCGATTGATCACCGAGTGCACGAAGATGAACACGGGGAAGGCGATCACGACGACGGCAACCTGCCAGGAAATTTGGTCGCGCAAGGACTCGCCGTAATACGACCTCAGGGCCGGGTCGCGGAACGCGTGGGCGATCAAAATGTAAAAGACCTGGCCGAGCGCCACCGTCCAAAACCCAAGCGTGATGAAATTCAGCAGATAGTAAAACGCGTCTCGCGCGTTTTCGACCTGCCCCGATCTAGCGGGCACCGGCATTCCCAGTGTGTCGGCATAGTATGAGGCAAGCGCGGCGTAGACGCGCCGCTCGGACCAGCCTCGGTCACCCAGGAGCGAGACGATAAACTCGTCGTCGACGCCGTGCTGCTTGGCGGCCCGGACGAAGGCTAAAAGCTCGGGGTTAAGCGCGGAACCTGTGCTCATGAGAGGCGTTTCGGCGCATGCGGGCCGGCGCCCGCCTGCTCACAAGCAAGCATGCGAAGTTGTCGCCGGACCTGCCGATTATTTATGTACGATGTTTCATGCTATTGTGCTTGGCTTAGCCATGCAGAGTCTCTCGATATCTACCGCCGCCGAGAAGCGCATGCTTGCCGACCTGAACGCCACGCGCGCTCGCGCCGGCCTGCCCACGCTGAAGCTCGACAACCGCCTGACGGAAGTCGCGCGCCAACACGGCATCGACATGGCCGTGCATAACTATTTCGCGCACGAATCGGAGGGCGGACAGTCGCCGTTCGACCGCATGAAGGCCGACCGCATTTCGTTCGCGTGGGCGGGCGAGAATCTGGCCATGAGCCCCGACGAGCAGACGGCCTACCAAGCGCTTCTGCAAAGTCCGGAACATCTGGCGAACATCATGCAGCGCCATTTCTCGAAAGTGGGCATCGCCGCGGTCCGGGGACCCGGCGGCGAGATGCTGTTCGTGCAGGACTTCACCAACTAACAACCGTTCTTCTCCGGTCATGAAACGATCGGGATCGCTCTTTACCGCCGTGCTTGCTTGCTGCTTGATCGCGGCGGTTTCACGTCATGCCGCTCCGCGCTACGCAACCCCGCCTCCGATCGATGGCATCCGATGCGAAGGCATGGAGGGCGCCGTCGTTCACATTCACCAGTACCTGGCGCTCTACAATGGCTATCAGCGGGTAACCGTACCGGCGCTCATCGGCGTCCACAACGATTGTCTCTATTGGCTGCACACGCACACCGCCGACGGTTTGATCCACGACGAAGTTCCGATCCATAAATTTTTCAAGCTCGGCAATTTTTTCGATATCTGGAAACAGCCCTTGAACTGGTACCAAGCCGGACCATTGCACGCCCGGCCCGGAACGAAGCTCAAAATTACCGTTGACGGAAAGCCATTCAAAGGGAATCCGCGCACCATCGAGCTCGACAATCACACCGAGATCATCATTAAAAGCGGACCGCCGTACGTTACGCATCCGCCCCATTACAACTGGGGAAACATGGGTTAGCAAAAAGAAAAGGGCCGCTTTCGCGGCCCTTTCTCTGTCGCTACACAACGGATTGGGCTAGCGACACTTCTTGTGGAGCACCGGCTTGCCGGCTATCGCGGAGGTCCGAACGATGTAATGCGGTCCGCTCGAAGCTCCGAGCACTCCGGTCTTGTACCAAACGCAGCGCCGTTTTCCAACCGGCTGAATGGCTACCGGAAGAACACGCGTAGGCAACGCAGCGATGCGGCGTCCACGCGTGGGCCCGGTCGAAGCGCCGAGCACGTGCGTCGGCGAAGCGCCGCGGGTCGAACCGCGCGTTCCGCTTTGGCTTGGCATGAAGCCGCGTCCGGAAACGATCGCCGCGCGCGACGTTCCGCCGTTCGCGGGAACCGTTGCAACAGTACCGGGAGCCACGCCGGAGCGCGGAGCCGGAACTGCGCTGCTGGCGATGCCGCCGTGCGTTTCGCTCGGCGTCACGCCGACGGTCTGTGCGCCGGACGATCCGCCGCCGCAGATGCTTTCGCTACTGGATGATTTGCAGAAGCCGCGGGTGTGGCCGGCCGGATTCACGCACTCGTGCGGAAGTCCCGGCGGGTTGTGGCCCGATGCGTCATTCGCCGCATCTTTGGCCATTTGGTTTGCGAAGGCGGGATTGCCGCTGCGCGACGATCCGTGCCCACACTTGCCCATGCCGCTCTTGGTGACGTCGACGTCGGTCTTGGCTACGTCGACATCCGAGGAGCCGCCCATCGAACCGCTGCCGCCGCCGCAGATGCTTTCGCTGCCGGACGACTTGCAGAAGCCGCGGGTGTGGCCGGCCGGGTTCACGCACTCGTGCGGAAGTCCCGGCGGGTTGTGGCCCGATGCGTCATTCGCCGCATCTTTGGCCATTTGGTTTGCGAAGGCGGGATTGCCGCTGCGCGACGATCCGTGTCCGCATGCACCTCTGGCCACGTCGACATCGAGTTTTTGCTGATCGCTGTCGAGCTTCGCTACGTCAACGTCGAGCTTTTTCGATTTTTTCGTCTTCGCGGTGTCTACGTCGGTCTTCACCGCGTCGATGTCCGCCTTGACCACGTCGATGTCGGCCTTCTTGGCTTTTTTCAACTTCGCCACGTCTACGTCGACCTTCGCCCGATCGATATCGGCTTTCGCGGCGTCTACGTCTACATCCACATCCGTTTTCTTGACTTTCGGAGTGTCGATGTCAAGTTTTCGCCGGTCGTTGTCGAGTTTCGCTACGTCGCTGTCGAGCTTCTTCGATTTCTTGGTTTTCGCATTATCGATGTCGGCTTTTACTCTATCGATGTCAACTTTGACGGCGTCGATGTCTTGCTTCTTGACTTTTTTCACTTGTGCGACGTCGACATCAGTTTTTGCACGGTGGATGTCAGTTTTCGCAACATCCACATCAACGTTGGCTTTCGTGACGCGCGCAAACTTATCGAATTCATGCTTCTTCATAAGGTCCAGCGCAACCACTCTTCCGCTCGTTGCAGACATGGCCGTCACTTGGAGATTTGCTCCAACCTTGACGTGTAGCCGGTTTGCCGTTTTGCCGTCAAGGGTGATCATGCGCGTCTGTCCACTTCGATCTTGCAACGTGAACGTGTTGCCGCTCCGCGCGATCACGCGCATATCGTCTTTTTCGCCGCGCGCAGAAACGGCCGTGATCTGCCGGCCGTTCGTAAAGAAAATAAGGTCGTTGCGGCCCTGGTGCGCTTTAAGCGAGTTCACTGCCGCTTCGGAAATATCGAAGTCTTGCGTGCCACCGTTTGAAAGTTTGACGTGGACGCCGGCTTTCGCGCCGGATCCGAAGATGTCGCGGTCGCCCGCGCTTCCTTCAAATTCACGGCCCTTGCCCATGTTGCGATCGAAGTCGCCTGGCGCTGAACGAGGGGCGCCGATACCGCCGGGGCCGCGCTGTGCCGCCGCCCCACCAGTGCTGCTTTGTCCCGGCGCCGTCGCGGCGCCGTGCGACGACGAGCCGCCGTGGTTGCCGCCTTTATCCGCGAATGCGATGCCCGTGGTGCATAGCAAGGCCGCGCTTAAGAAGGCCGCTGCTAGTTTCTGCGGTCGATGCATACCTGTCTCCGTTGTGTAGTTCGGGGGGGAAGTTTACATTCAATGTTGCCACAAACAAATAAAGCGAAACATCGCACGCTCTTTTAAAGCGAGCGAGCTTTCAATTGTCCAGCGTGCAAGCTAGCGGTGCAACGTTTTGAAAGCGAGCGAGCCGGCATAACGCGCGGACGCGCCCAATTCGTCTTCGATCGCCATCAGCCGGTTGTACTTCGCGACCCGATCGCTGCGCGAAAGCGAACCGGTTTTTATCTGTCCTGCCGCCGTTGCGACCGCGATGTCGGCGATGATCGGATCTTCGGTCTCGCCGGAGCGGTGCGAGATGACGCACGTGTAGCCGGCTTTGTGCGCGACTTCGATCGTTTCGAGTGTTTCGGTCAGCGTGCCGATCTGGTTTACCTTGATAAGCACCGAATTCGCGACGCCTTCGGCAATGCCGCGCTCGAGCCGCCGCGTGTTGGTCACGAAAATGTCGTCGCCGACCAACTGGCAGTGATCTCCGATCGCTTCGGTCAGGCGCGCCCAGCCTTCCCAGTCGTCCTCAGCCAAACCGTCCTCGATCGAGACGATCGGATACTTGTCGATCAGTCCTGCGTAAAAATCGACCATCTGCGCAGGCGTGAACGCGCGTTTGCCATCGATTGGGTAATATTTTCCGTCGGAGAAAAACTCGGTTGAAGCGGGATCCAGTGCGATCGCGATGTCCGATCCGGCTTTGTAGCCTGCGGCGCCGATCGCTTTGACCAAAAGATCCAGTGCTTGCTCGGGCGTCTCTAAGTGGGGCGCGTACCCGCCTTCGTCGCCAACCGTTGTGGGCTGGCCGGCATCGTGCAGCATCTTTCCAAGGACATGAAAGACTTCTGCGCCGTACCGCACCGCTTCACTCAGCGACGGCGCACCCAGCGGCACGAGCATGCACTCTTGGATTTGCAAACCGCCGGCCGCGTGTTTGCCGCCGTTGATCACGTTCATCAGCGGAACCGGCAACAGTGAAGCGGACGGCCCGCCGAGATACCGGTAGAGTGGAGCGCTGAAACTGGACGCCGCGGCGCGCACCACGGCAAGCGAAACGCCAAGCGTCGCGTTCGCCCCGAGCCGGCTCTTGTTTTCCGTCCCGTCGAGTTCGATCAGTCTCTCGTCGATCTCGCGCTGCGCCGTCGCATCGAGGCCTTCGATCGCAGGCCCGATAACGTCGTTGACGCCGGCCACCGCTTTGAGAACGCCCTTGCCGCCGTAGCGCGCCTTGTCGCCGTCGCGCAGTTCGGCCGCTTCATGCGCACCGGTCGACGCTCCCGAAGGAACCATCGCCTCCTCAACCGCGCCGAATGTCGTTGCGACGGTCACCGCGACAGTCGGATTACCGCGCGAATCGAGCACCTCGCGCGCGCGAACGCCTTCGATCAGCGGCCGTCCGCCGCCGCGCCGCGACTGCAGGGCCATCTATTTTTCGAAGACCCAGCGCTCGAGGTCGTGCCTGCGCGACACAAAATCGGCAGGTTCGAAGAAAATCTTCAGTTCGCGCTCGGCACTCTCGTGCGAATCGCTTCCGTGCACGAGATTGCGCCCCATCGCTTGCGCGTAGTCGGCGCGAATCGAACCCGGCGCGGCCTTCAGCGGATCGGTCGCTCCCATCAGCTGACGGCAGCCGGCGATCGCCGATTCGCCTTCGACGCACATCGCAACCAGCGGAGCGCTGGTGATAAACTCGACCAGTCCGTTGAAGAACGGCTTGCCCGCATGTTCCGCGTAATGCTTGCGCGCGCGCTCGCCGTCGAGCTGCATCATTTTCATCGCGACGATGATGTATCCGCGCCGTTCCAAGCGCGAGATAATATCGCCCGTCAGGCCGCGCGACACGGTGTCGGGTTTGCACAAAAGAAGCGTACGTTCGATAGCCATAGGCGGCACAGGTACGTTATGGCATTCCTATTGTCATCCTGAATAGCGTTCGCGAACCGAACTGGTCGTCAAAGGACCCTGAGATTGGTGCGCCACAGGCGCGCCAAGTCGAAGGCCGAAGGCGGACAGCCGTGAGTCGCTTCTCCGAGATCCGCCGCGTCGAATCGACCGGTAGCACCAACCAGGACATGGCGAAGATCCTCGGCGAGCCGCATGCACGCGGCCTGACGCTTGTCTCCGAGTACCAAACCGACGGTGTGGGACGCAAGGGCCGGGCGTGGATCGCACCGCGGGGCAGTGCGCTGCTGTTTACGACGGCGCTTCCCGATCCGATCGCCGCGCACGATCTGTGGGTGGTGCCGTTCTGGATCGGCTTGGCCGTGCATGATGCGCTCGCCGATGGCGGCATCGTCACACAACTGCAGTGGCCGAACGACGTGCTCCTGAACGGAGCGAAAGCCGCCGGCATTCTATGCACCTCTCGCGTCGCCGGGTCGCAAGCGTGGGTTGCGTGCGGCGTGGGAGTAAACGTGGTGCGGCCGGCCGAACCCGGCGCGCTGGCCGGCATCGATCCGCCGCCGGCTTTTCTTTCCGACGTGCGCGAATGCGATCGCGGCGAATTGCTCTGCGCAATTTTGCGGCGCGCGGAGGCGTCTTATGAGATGCTGGCTTCGCCTGAAAAAATTGCGCGCGCGTGGGAACGCGCGGCCGGTATTCCCGGAGCACGCTACCGCTTGAGGTTAGACGGTTCGGACGAGATCGTCGAGGGCGATGCGGTTCACCTCGGCACGGCGGGGGAACTCATGATCGATTCGCAGGACACCCGCCACGTTATCTCGCAGGCCGACGCGCGCATTATGCGCTGACGCGTACCATCACTGTTTTTCGGTGCGCGCGCGGCTCCGTTTTTCACAGACCTCGCAAAAATGCGGCATCTTGTTGTCGGTTTCGAAAATCGAATTTGAGTAGTGCATGGCGCAACGCGCATTGTAGCAGTGCTTCAGGCCGATTGCGTGCCCCAGCTCGTGGACGCACTCTTTGAGCGTGCGCTGGAAAAGGGCGTTTTCGTCGGCCGCCTCGCCGTAGAACTCGTTGCGCAGGCGGTGCAGTGAGACGGCCGCTACGCGGCGGTGTTCGTCGGCGTCGCCGAAGACGAATCGCTGCGACGTCTTGTAGAGATCGAAATCGGTAATGCCCAGCAGCAATCCGCCGTCGCCGCCGTATTCGCGCAGCACTTTGGTCGTCAGCGTGGGGAGAAAGAGTTGTTTGCGCGTGCTGTTGAGGCAGCTGCGGGAGAGCGAGAGCGACCTTTCAACGACGACGTCGTAGAGAAAACGCTCCGCCAAACACAGTCCCAGGCGGGAGAGGAACGCGGGGTCGATCCCGTTGACGGGAACGATGCGCAATTGCATCTCCATCTCTGGGGCGGTTTCTTTCGACGTCTCCGCGAAAACGCCCGCTATGATCGTCGGCATCGGAACGGACCTTGCTGAGGTTGCGCGCTACCGTTTCGACCAGACCGAACTCGCATGGTTCGCGCGCAAGATCTACACGGACGAAGAGATGGCGTACGCGATGCGCAAGCGCGAGCCGGCCCAGCGTCTTGCCGGATTTTATGCCGCCAAGGAAGCCACGCGTAAAGCGTTCGGCCACGCGATTCCCTGGCGCAGCATCGGCGTCACCCACGAACCCAGCGGCAAGCCCGCCATCCGGCTCACCGGCGAGGCCGCGCAGCTGCCGGAGCGGCGCGGCGTTACGGCGATTCATCTGTCGATCACGCACACCGACGAAACGGCCGCGGCAACCGTGATTCTGGAAGGACCGTAGTGCGCGTCTTTACGCCGCAGCAGATGCGGGCGGTCGACGCCGCATCGTCGGCCGGCGGTGCAGACGTATCGCTGATGCGGACCGCGGGCGAACGCATCGCCGAAATGGCGCGGCGCTGCGCCCGCGGTTGGAGGATCGTCGCGTTTGCCGGCAGCGGAAATAACGGTGGCGACGCATTTGCGGCGCTCGCACGGTTGCCGGCCTCATTCGAACGCATCGTGTATGCAGACTTAGCCGAAAGTCCGTCCGCGGCAAGACGCGACGCCGAGCGGCGGGCGGCCGAGGCAGGCGTACTCATGCGCGCACTTCCGCAAACGTTAGACGAAGCGCGCAAGGCGCTCGAAGGATGCGGACTGGCACTGGACGGCTTGCTGGGCACGGGCGCGCGGCTGCCGCTGCCGCAAAAATACGATGCGCTGGTTACCGCTCTGAATGAAAGCGCGGCGCCGGTGCTGGCGATCGACGTGCCGAGCGGCACGGTCGATGCCGACGTCACGGTAACGCTCGGCGCGCTGAAGGTCGGGCTGCTGCTCGGACCGGCGCGATCGCTCGCGGGCGAGCTGTGGCTGGCCGACATCGGCCTATCCGAAAAAGCGATCGCAGAACAGGCAGCGGAGTTCGCCGCGCTAGACGACGCCGAGTTCTTGCAGCTGCTGCCCAAACGCGCGCAAGACTCCGACAAACGCAAAGCCGGCGCTCCGCTCATCATCGCCGGCTCCGAGCAGTTTCCGGGCGCAGCGGTATTGTCGGCACTCGGCGCGGCGCGGGCAGGCGCGGGTTACGTAACGGTTGCCGCGCCGAAGGGCGCGCTGCCGGCGCTGCGTGCGCACTTGATCGAGCAAGTAGTTGTCGAGTTGACCGGCGCCGACGATCTCATCGACGTCGCCGGGCGCTGTTCGGCCATCGGCATCGGACCCGGGTTAGGTCTCGACGATGGGACCGGCGCCATCGTTCGCGATTTCGTCAAGCGCTGCGATCTGCCGATCGTGGCCGACGCCAGCGCACTCTTCCATTTTGCAAAGCATCTGGATATGCTGCGCGACAAGCGCATCGTTCTCACGCCGCACGAAGGCGAGTTCGCTCGACTCTCCGGAAAAGGCACGATCAAACCCGGCGAGCGGGCCGACCGGCTGCGCGAGTTTGTCGACCGCACCGGCATAACCACGCTGCTGAAAGGCGACGCGACGCTGATCTACGACGGCAACGTCATGCACGTCAACACGACCGGAACGCCGTTGCTCGCGACGGCGGGAACCGGCGATGTGCTTACAGGCATGATCGCTACGCTGCTGTCTCAGGGGCTCGCGCCTGTCGACGCCGCGCGCGTTGGGGCATACTGGCATGGCCTCGCGGCGCGCAAGGCCGGCGCTCAACGTCAGGTCGGCGTTATCGCTCGCGACGTCGCGGATGCGCTCGGCAGCGCGATTCCGCCCGAACCGCCGCATGGGAAGCTCGTGCGGATTTATTAGTTATTGGTGCCAGCCGTTCAGCCGGTAAGGAGTTTTCGTAGCCCGGCTTCATCGATGATCGCAACGCCGAGCGTCTGCGCCCTGTCGTACTTGCTGCCCGGATCGGAGCCGGCGACAACGTAGTCCGTTTTCTTGCTGACCGAACCCGTCACTTTGCCGCCGGCTTGCGTGATGAGATCCGCGGCTTCGTCGCGCGTTAGGTTCGGCAGCGTGCCGGTGAGCACGAACGTCTTGCCGGAGAGCTTTCCGGTCGCGGCGCGCGCCCGCTTCGGTGCACTCATTGAAACGCCGGCTTTACGCAGCCGTTCGATCATCGCGCGGTTGGCGCGCTGCGCAAAAAAGAGCGATACGCTGCTCGCAACTTCCGGTCCGATACCTTCGCACCGCTGCAGCTCGCCCGCACTCGCCGCGGCGAGCGCGTCGATGGTTCCAAAATCGCCGGCGAGAATCTGCGCCGTCTGCGTGCCGACGAACCGGATCCCCAGTCCCGTGAGAACGCGCGCGAGGCCGCGAGATTTCGACGTCTCGATATTGCGCAGCAGATTGGCGATCGTTTTTTCGCCGGTGCGCGGCACGTCGGCGAGCTTCTGCTCGTCGAGTGAGTAGATGTCGGCTATTCCGTGCACGAGCCCGAGTTCGGTCAGCTGCTGTGCCATGACGTCGCCGATGCCTTCGATGTCCATGGCGCCGCGCGAGCAAAAGTGGCGCACGCGTTCGAGAACTTGCGCCGGACAGGTCGCGTTCGTGCAGCGCGACATCGCTTCGCCTTCGGGGTGATCGACGTCCGCGCCGCAGACCGGGCACCGGTTCGGCATGACGAAACGGCGCAGCTTCCCCTTACGTTCGCTCAAAACCGGGCCGACGACGCGCGGAATCACGTCGCCGGCGCGCGTCACGAGCACCACGTCGCCGGGACGGATATCGTTGCTCGCGATGTACTCTTCGTTGTGCAGCGTGGCGTTGCGAACGGTTACTCCGCCCAGCTGCACCGGTTCCAAGACTGCGTTCGGGTTGAGCGTACCTGTGCGCCCGACGGTAATAACGATATCGAGCAGTTTCGTGCGCGCTTCGCGCGGCTTGAACTTAAATGCGATCGCCCAGCGTGGGTCGCGTCCGGCGGCACCTAATCGTTCTTGCGTCGCCAAATCGTCGACCTTCACGACGACGCCGTCGATCTCGTAATCGAGATCTTCGCGTTTCGCTTCCCACGCTTCGCAGTACGCGATCACTTCATCAATATTCGCACAGCGTGCGACATGCGGGTTAACGGGGAGGCCCAGTTTTTTTAGCAGCTGCAAGCTTTGCCATTGGGTGGAGATCCCCTCGACTTGCGACCGTCCCGGTCGCCGCTCGGGGTCCTTCGACAAGCTCAGGATGACACTATCAGCGGCATCGCTCACCATGACACCGCTCTCGTTCACCATGACACTGTAGGCGAAAAACGAGAGCCTGCGCTCCGCCGTCAGGCGAGGATCCAATTGACGCACGCCACCCGAGGCCGCGTTGCGCGGATTGGCAAAAACCGGCAAGCCGGCCCGTTCGCGCGCGCCATTCAGCCTTTCGAAGTCGCTCTTCTTTAGGTACACCTCGCCGCGAACTTCAATCTCCGATCCGAGGTCGCGGGCCGGACGCAAACGCAAAGGAATGGACGAAATGGTTCGCAGGTTCGGCGTGACCTCTTCGCCGATGCGCCCGTCGCCCCGCGTACCGCCGCGCTCGAGCGCGCCGTCGCGATAGTGCAGCGAGATCGCAAGCCCGTCGATCTTCAGCTCGACGACGTAAGGTTGGGCGCCACCGGCGAGCTTGCGCACGCGCTCATCAAACGCTCGCAGGTCGTCAGCGTTTGTGGCGTTCGCCAAACTGAGCATCGGTACGCGATGTTCGTACGGCGCGAAGCGTTCGGCAGCCGGCGCCCCGATGCGCTGCGTCGGCGAATCGGGGGTGCGCAGCTCGGGATAGCGATCTTCGAGATCGAGCAGTTCGCGCAGCAGCTGGTCGTAGTCCGCATCCGCGAGTTGCGGATCGTCCAAGACATAGTACCGGTGATTGGCGTCTTCGATCAGGCGGCGCAGCTCGCGCGCGCGTTCGTCAGCGTTTCTTGCCGTCATGCGCAGCTAGCGCGGCGAGCTGATTATCTGGATAGCGTAACCATCCGGATCGCCGATCATCGCAAAGCGCCCGAACGATTCGTCGCACGGACTTTGAAAGATCGGGACGCCTTTTGCGCTGCACTCTTCAACAAACCGGTCCACGTTTTCCACGGAGAAACCGACCTGCAGCGACCCGGGACGCACGGCCAGCACTTCGGTTTTCGGATGCAGTCCCAGCAGCGCGCCGCCGCCGAGATCGAAATCCACCCAGTCCGGAACTGCGTCGGTCTTGAGTTTTAAACCCAGCACGTCGCGATAAAAATCTCGCGAGCGCTCCAGATCCGCGCAGACCAGCATCGCGATCGTGAATTGCGCCATGCGCTAGGCTTCGACGGCTACGCGGTCACCCTTCGCCAAGTCGTCGAGGACCCGCAAATTCTCGCGCTCGAGCGCCTCGATCGCGCTGGGCGCGGGCCGGCGGTGCCCGACGGCGCGCTGATCTTTCAGCACCGGGAGCAGGTACTGGCCGGTGTAAGACCGTTTGTCGCGCGCGACCTCTTCGGGCGTTCCGGACGCCACCACCGTGCCGCCGCGGTCGCCGCCCTCGGGGCCGAGATCGATAATGTAGTCGGCCGTCTTGATGACGTCGAGGTTGTGCTCGATCACGAGCACGGTATTTCCGGTTTGCACCAAGCGATCCAAGACCTCGAGCAACTTATGGATGTCGGCGAAGTGCAGACCCGTCGTCGGTTCGTCCAGCACATAGAACGTACGGCCGGTCGAGCGGCGCGCGAGTTCCGTGGCCAGTTTCACGCGCTGCGCCTCACCGCCCGAGAGCGTCGTCGCGGGCTGTCCCATTTTGATGTAACCCAGCCCGACGTCGCAGATCGTGCGCAGTTTGTTATGTATGCGCGGTATCGCCGAAAAGAATTCCGATGCTTCGTCGACGCGCATCTCGAGGACGTCGCTGATGTTCTTTCCTTTATATTTGATCTCGAGCGTCTGGGCGTTGTAGCGTTTGCCTTTGCAGACTTCGCACGGCACGTAGACGTCGGGCAGAAAGTGCATCTCGATCTTGATGATGCCGTCGCCTTCACAGGCTTCGCATCTTCCGCCGCGGACGTTGAACGAAAAGCGGCCGGGCATGTAGCCGCGCATCTTCGCGTCCGGCACCAGCGAGAAGAGCTCGCGTACCAAATCGAAAGCGCCGGTGTAGGTGGCCGGGTTGCTTCGAGGCGTACGACCGATCGGCGATTGGTCGATGACCACCAGCTTGTCGAGCACGTCGGCGCCGCGCACGCTGCCGTACGTTCCGGCCGCCGGCTGATGATGCAGATGCTGGTTGAGCGCCTTCACGACGACGTCGTTGACGAGCGTTGATTTGCCGCTGCCGCTCACGCCGGTCACGCACGAGAGCACGCCGACCGGAAGATCGACGTCGATGCCGAGCAAATTGTTGGCCTTGGCCTTGCGCACTTGCAGCCACGAGCGCGGTTCGCGCCGGTGTTTCGGTATCGGGATGAACTTTCGTCCGGAAATATACGCGCCCGTCTCGGATTGCGGGTTGGCGATGACGTCATCGAGCGTTCCCGCGCTCAGCACGTAGCCGCCTTCCAAACCGGCGCCCGGGCCGATGTCGACGACGACGTCGGCATTGCGGATCGTGTCCTCGTCGTGCTCGACGATGATCAGCGTGTTACCGAGATCGCGCAGCGTCTTCAGCGTTGCGAGCAATCTGTCGTTGTCGCGCTGATGCAAACCGATCGAAGGCTCGTCCAAGATATAGAGCACGCCGACCAGCGAACTGCCGATCTGCGTTGCCAACCGGATGCGCTGCGATTCGCCGCCCGAAAGCGTCGTTGCCGAACGTCCGAGGGTCAGATAATTCAAACCGACGTTGGTCAAAAACCCGAGGCGGGCGCGAATCTCCTTGAGAACCTGATGGGCGATCTGCTCCTCGCGCGCACTCGGCTTGAAATCGGCGAAGAACTTTTCGCACCGCTCGATCGAGAGCCGCGTCAGCTTATCGATGTTGGAACCGCCCACCGTTACGGCCAGCGCTTCGGGTTTGAGCCGCGCGCCCTTGCACTGCGGGCAGACAGAGGCGGACATGTACTTTTCGATGTCTTCCTTGACGTAGTCGCTCGAGGTCTCGCTGTAACGCCGCTCCAAATTGTTGACGACGCCTTCGAAGGTGGCGCGATACTCCCAAACCTTGCCGGCCTTTGATTCGAAGGCGAAGTTCTGCTCGCGATCGGTTCCGTACAAGATCACGTCGACCACTTCGTCCGGCATCTTCTCGATCGGCGTCGTCATCTTCACGCGATAACGCCGCAACACGCGCTCGAGCTGCTGGAGATAATACGGATTCATCGACGGGAAGCGCCCGCTGCCCAGCGACTTGCTCCACGGAACGATCGCACCGGTCTCGATCGATTTGCTTCGGTCGGGAATGACCAGCCACGGATCGATTTCTATTTTCTCGCCAAGACCGGTACAGCTCGGGCACGCGCCGTACGGCGAGTTGAACGAAAAGAGCCGCGGCGCGAGCTCCTCGAACGAGAGTCCGCAGTAGACGCACGCAAACGCTTCGCTGTATGTGAGTTCGCGGGTCGTCTTGCCGTCTTCCACCAACGCCGTCACGATGCCGGTGGAAAGGCGCACGGTCGTTTCGACCGAGTCGGTGAGCCGTTTGCGGATATCGGGTTTCATCACCAAACGGTCGACAACGACTTCGATCGTGTGCTTACGTTTCTTGTCGAGGACGATCTTCTCGCGCAGCTCGCGCGGTTCGCCGTCGATGCGCACGCGCGAGAAGCCCTCTTTGGCTATCTCTTCAAAAAGTTTCGCGTACTCACCCTTGCGTCCGCGCACCAGCGGCGCGAGCAATTGAATTTTGGAACCTTCAGGCAACTCCATGATCGAGTCCACGATCTGCTCGCTGGTCTGCGAACTGATCTCGCGGCCGCAGTTATAGCAATGCGGCAACCCGATGCGTGCGAAAAGCAGGCGCAGATAATCGTAGACTTCGGTCACCGTTCCGACGGTCGAGCGCGGATTGCGCGAGGTCGACTTCTGGTCGATCGAAATCGCCGGTGAGAGCCCCTCGATATAATCGACGTCGGGCTTCTCCATCTGACCGAGGAATTGACGCGCGTACGAAGAGAGCGATTCGACGTAGCGGCGCTGACCCTCGGCGTAGATCGTGTCGAAAGCAAGCGAGGATTTGCCGGACCCCGAGAGGCCGGTAATCACGATCAGCTGGTTTCGCGGAAGGGCGAGATCGATGTTTTTGAGGTTATGCTCGCGCGCGCCCTTGATAACGATGGAGTCGAGACCGGGTGGCATGTTCGTTACTTCAACACACCACCCGGTTTATACGTTGCGAGAGTTTGTCTTTAGTAGGTTGCGGGCGGCCCGGCGCTCGGCGGGGTCGCCGCCACGGCGGCCGGCGTCGAGAGTTTGATGTACTCGCCGACGATCACCAGCGTCACGTAGATCGCGACGATTTGCTGGATAATCATCGAGATGATCCCGCCCAAAAGCGGAATCTGGGCGAACAGATGCCCTACATAGCCCGCTATCAACGAGACGACGCAGATGAGCACCAGCAGCAACAGCGTCGTGAGGAAGTTCTTCGTCGCGACCCGGAAGGAGTCGCCCAGCGCTTCGGCGCCTGAGTGCCCGCCGACGATCACGCTTGCGAACGTGTAGAGGAAGAACAGGATGTACGCCAGCATCGCCAAGCCGAACGTGAAAATCGAAAGAATCGCGGCGACCACGGCCAGCACGATCAGGAGAACCAACGCCACCAGAATCGACCCGCCATCTTTACGGAACGCCGCCGCACCGTCGTCGAGCGTTGCCCGGCCGGTGCGCCAAGCGGCGCCGGCCATGCCCGTCGTGTAGGCGATGGTCAGGATTACCGAGATGAGCACGATAACCGCGGAGAGCATCGCAGCCATTCCAAATGCGCTTAGCCCCGCGCCCGACGCGCCCGCGGCACTGAGTCCGACGCCGCCGACAAGGCCGGCACCGACCAGGAAGAACACGATGACCGCGGCGATGATGCCGATGACCAATCCCGGAACCAGCATAATCCAGTTGCCGGAGAGCAGCTCCCACGAGCGCCCAAACGTATTGCCCAAACCTTCAGGAGATTGCATAAAACCCTCGCTTTCCATAAAGAGCGGGCGAGCAATTGCTTCCGAACTTCGTATCGGAGGGCGCGGTCGCCTGGGGGCTTAGGGCAACTGGCGGCCCGGCAAGAGATAATTTTCTGCCTGGACGATAGTGGCGACGGTCGCATCCGGCTCGGCCGCCCCTTTCGGGAGCGCTTCGTGCCGCAGGTTTACCCAGATGGTGAAAAGGCCGGCCTCGTTCGCCCCGGCGATGTCGCGCTCGTACCGGTCCCCGACCATCGCCGTCGCCTCCGGCCGGCTCCCCAGCCTTTCGCAGGCGTGGATGAAAAGGCGCGGGTCCGGCTTGACCATGCCGGTCTGGTCGGCCAGAAAGATCGCGTCGAAACGATCGCTCAATTCGAGCAGCGCGATCTTCTCGGTGTGCGTCTCCGAAACGCCGTTGGTGACGAGCCCCAGTTTCTTCCCGGCATCCCGAAGCCGCTTCAGCAGATCCAGTGCTCCCGGAAAGAGTGCGAAGTATTTCTTTCGATACAGATTGTAGTTGACGGCGCTGCGTTCGGCTAAACGCGGATCGTCCAGCCCAAACGACGACAACGCGCTTCCCCACAAGCGCGACCGCAGCGACGAGAGTTTTGTCAGCAAGAGTTCTTGCACTTGCTCCGCGGTCAGGCGCTTCCAGAATCCTTCGGCTTCTTCGATATAGGCGTCCTTAAGCGCCAGCGCGCTGATGCCGTGCTCGGCGGCAACCTCGTGCGCAACTTCCTCCGCGGCGCTCCTGAAAGCGAGCGTGTCGTCGTGCAGCGTATCGTCGAGGTCGAACAGGACCGCATCGAGCTTACGCACGGCCGAACCGCACCCGAAACGACCGCAGCTCGAAGGCTTTCACGTCGAAGACCAGCGTTTCGTTTTCAATCGAAACGGTCTTCTCCACCGGTCGCTCGAGCGCATCGACGGCATGCGCCGCAGCCAGACGCGCGCCGGAGCGCAAACGCACCGGCCCCGCATCGCCGTTACATTCGCGAACGCGCACGATCGCGCCGTTGCGATCCTCGGCCGGTTTACAGGCGACGACTAAAACGTTTTCGTCGCCGGTTGTAAACAGACGAACGCGCGGTTCGTGCGCGAACCGCAGCCAGGCCCGTTCCAGCGCGCCGGTGCTCGCGGAGATCAGCGGCGCGAACGCGTAGCTGAAGCGGTGCGAACCAAGATCGGCCTGAGGGTCCGGCCAAACGGTTCCGCGCAGCAGGGAATGTCCGAGCGCGATCTCGCTTCCTTGCCGGAGCGAACTCCAGCCGTACGTGTCCAGCGCAAAGAATGCCGCGCCGTCCCCACCGGCGCCGCGCACGGCGGCAAAGCGTTGCCCCGGAACTTCGAACTTCGCGCGCTCTTCGGGCGTATCGCGCAGCGCGCTCCGCACGATCGTGCCGTGCGGAGCGCCATAGGTTACCTCACCGGTTTCAACGGCAAAACGGTTTTCGACGCGCAGCAATCTGCGGCGAGCGTGCCACTCGACGTCGAGCTCCACGCGCAGAAACGGTTCGCCATCGCGCAACTCGACGCGCATCATGCCGGGCGAACCCTCGAAATCGTACTCGAGCTCCAACGCACCGCCCGCAATGCGCGCCCGGGCCGCCGAAATACGCCGCATCGTTTGCTGATAGCCGTCGTCGATATTCCACGCATCCCACTGCCGCGGACGATCGCGGTAGAGTGCGAGCACGTTGGCTTCGATCGCCACGTTGCGGCCGCCGTCCGCGGCGAGTTCCGTGATCGCGCCGTCAGCGCCGACGCGCGCGCGGATCAGGCCGTTGCCGAAAACAAACGACCCGCCGTCTTCTTGCGGCGCACAAAGTGCGGCGGCGCTGCGCGTGCCGGTGCGCGGGAGCATCGATTCGGCCGACGCAATCGCGCTCGCCACGAGTTCTTGCGCTTGCGCGTACTCGCTCTCGGCGTCGCGGTAGACCTCCGCAGTCGCCGTACCCGGCAGCACGTCGTGAAATTGATTGCGCAGCACGATCTCCCACGCTGCGCGAAGGCGCTGCGCGAACTGCGCGGTCGCAGCTGCCGGTGCACGGACGGCTTCGCACCACGCCACGAGTTCTTCGGCCTCGAGCAGCGCGCGCTCGAGCAGCGCGTTTTGAAACTTGATGTCGTGATGCGTGGTGTACGTACCGCGGTGGTATTCCAGATAGAGCTCGCCGGTGTAGACGGGAAGCGGGTTTGCAAGCCTCTCGAACCAGTCGCGCGGGCGGATCCACCGGCCGATTGCCGGCGCCTGCGCGAGCATCTTCGGCGTCACGCCGCCGCCGCCGTCGCCATATCCCAGAACCAGCGGCTCGTGCCGCTCGCGCGCAGTTTTTACGCGCCACGGATACGGGCCGCCGTCGTAAGACTGGATGAGCGCAGCCGTTACGCTGCTGCCGTCCGGACCGCGCCACACGAACTGCGGATAGGGAAAACGCGTGGTGTCGTTCCATTGCAGCTTCGTCGTGGCGAAAAACGGAATGCCGGCATGCGCGAGCAGTTGCGGAAGCGTGTTCGCAAAACCGAACGAGTCGGGGAGCCACGCGATCGCGGGCGTCACGCCCAAACGCTCGGTGCAATACTCGTGCGCAAACAGCATTTGGCGCAGCAGCGATTCGCCCGATGGAAGATTGCAGTCGCTTTCGACCCAGAGCGCGGCAACGTCCGGATCAAACCGGCCGGCGTGCACTTCATCGCGCACGTGCTCGAAGAGCTGCGGATCGTTCTCTTCGACAAACCGGTAGAGTTGCGGCTGACTCTGGGCAAAGACGAACTGCGGATCGCGTTCGAAGAGATCGCAGGCGATCGCAAACGTCCGTTGCGCTTTTCGCCGCGTTTGCTCGTACGTCCATAACCACGCCACATCCAGATGTGAATGTCCGATGAGGGGGATCTCGCGGCCCTCGTCTTCGCTCGGGCGTGGTTCGACTGGGGCGCCTAGCGGCGCCCGCTCACCATGACACCAATCTGCGCCCGACGTGACGTCGACAAAACGTTGCGGGCGCTGGTGTGAAAGCGCGTTGAGAAACCACCACATGATTCCTGGCCCCGACGGCAAGCCGTTTGTCGGAAGCGCTTCGAGCTCGACTTCGAGCTCGAGTTCGCGCGACTCGTCGCACGCCGGCACGAAGACGTCGTGATGCTCGCGATCGTAAGCTCCCGCGGCAATGCCATCGACGCGCAGCAGCGCGCCGGTCCGCGAGCGGTATGAAACCAGCGCGGGCTGCGCCGAGGCCGGAAGAACGGCGCGTAGCCGCACGACCTCTTCGCTGCGCGATGCTTCGGCCAGCGGCAGTTTCACATCGCGACTCTTCGGGGGCAAAAACGTCGTGCCTCGCTAGCGAAAAAGCTAGCTGCCGACGAGTTCCTTGAGAGCGTGGGCGAAAATCTTGGGCGCTTTTCCTTGAAAGAGCAGCGACTCGTTGCCGCCGATCTGCTTGCGCAATTCGACCAACTCGTCGCGCAGCGCCGCGGCTTTTTCAAACTCGAGATTGGCGGCGTACTCGTGCATCTTCTTTTCGAGCTCGGCGGCCATGCGGACGGCCACGTCGCGCGGCAGTTTCTCGCGGCGCAGCTCGAGTTGCGTCTCTTCGGTCGCGCCCACCATCGAAAGAATGTCGCGAATCTCTTTTCGCACGCTCTTGGGTTCGATGCCGTGCTCGACGTTGTAGGCAACCTGCCGCTCGCGGCGCCGGCGCGTTTCGCCGATCGCGCGTTCCATCGACTGGGTAACGACGTCCGCGTACATGAGCACCTTGCCTTCGACGTGACGCGCCGCGCGCCCGATCGTTTGAATCAGCGACGTTCCGCTGCGCAGATAGCCTTCTTTATCGGCATCGAGAATGCCGACGAGCGAGACCTCCGGCAGATCCAACCCTTCGCGCAGCAGATTGATGCCGACGAGCACGTCGAAAACGCCCAGCCGCAGATCGCGCAGAATGGCGACGCGCTCGAGCGTGTCGACTTCGCTGTGCAGATAGCGCACTTTGAAACCCATCTCGAGCAAAAAGTCCGTCAAGTCTTCGGCCATCTTTTTCGTAAGCGTTGTTACCAGCACGCGCTCTTTGCGATCGACGCGCAGACGGATCTCTTCCATCAGATCGTCCACTTGGTTGAGCGTCGGCCGAATCTCCACTTCCGGGTCCACCAAACCCGTCGGCCGGATGATCATCTCGACGACTTGCGAACTGCGCCCCATTTCGTACGTTCCGGGCGTCGCCGAAACGTAGACGACCTGGTTGATGTGCGCGTCGAACTCCTCGTACGTCAGCGGCCGGTTGTCGAGCGCACTCGGAAGCCGGAAACCGTGTTCCACCAGCGACTGCTTGCGCGAGCGATCGCCTGCGAACATACCGTGCACTTGCGGCAGCGTCACGTGCGACTCGTCGACGAAGAGCAGCCAGTCCTTCGGAAAGAAGTCCAGCAAACACGTCGGCGTGGATCCGGGTTCGCGCCCCGACAGCGGACGCGAATAATTTTCGATGCCGTTGCAGTAGCCGACTTCGCGCAGCATGTCGAGATCGTAGCGCGTGCGCATTTCCAGGCGCTGCGCTTCGAGCAGCTTCCCGTTTTCCTTGAAAAACTTCAAGCGATCCGCGAGCTCTTGCTCGATCGTCACGATCGCGCGGCGCAGTTTTTCATCCGGCGTAATGAAATGCTTGGCCGGAAATATCGTGATGGCGTCTTTGCTCTCGACGTACTCGCCGGTCAGGATGTTGACGACGTTGATCGCGTCGATGCGGTCGCCGAAAAACTCTATGCGGTGCACCAGTTCTTCGTCGACGCCGATGAACTCGAGCGTATCGCCCCGTACGCGAAAGGTTCCGCGCACGAGGTTGAGATCGTTGCGCCGGTACTGCATATCGATCAGCTTGCGCAGCAGCACGTCGCGGTCGATCTCGGTGCCGACGCTCAAGTTCTGCGAGAGTTCCATGTAGTCGGCCGGCGAGCCCAGTCCGTAGATGCACGAAACGGACGCGACGATGAGCGTGTCGGGGCGCGTGAGCAGCGACTGCGTGGCCGAGTGGCGCAGGCGTTCGATCTCGTCGTTGATCGAACTGTCCTTTTCAATGTAGGTATCGGTGTGGGCGATATACGCCTCGGGCTGATAATAGTCGAAGTATGAGACGAAGAACTCGACCGCATTCTCCGGAAAAAACTCTCGGAACTCGGCGCAAAGTTGAGCAGCCAGCGTCTTGTTGTGGCAGAGCACGAGCGCCGGCTTCTGCGCGATCTCGATCGTCCGCGCCATCGCCATCGTTTTGCCGCTGCCCGTCACGCCCAGCAGCGTCTGCGCGCGATCGCCCGCGAGCACGCGGTCGCCCAAGGCCTGGGTGGCCGCGGGCTGATCGCCTGCGAGGCTGAAGGGCGCCACGAGTTTGAATCGGTTGGCCACGACGCTCTGGACCGATACAGGCCCCGCCAGGGTTGCGAACGCTCCCAAAGGAACCTCGGAGCGTGAGCCACAGCCCGCTTCTCTTTAGCGGTAATTCCAATCAAAAACTCGCCGAGGACATTGCCCGGCGGTTAAAGCTGCACGTCGGCAAAGCGACCGTTTCCAAATTCAAAAACGAGGAAACGCGCGTTCAGATCGGCGAGAACGTGCGCGGCTCCGAGGTCTTCGTGATCCAGTCGATCTGCAAGTTCCCAACCGGCGGCGTCAACGATGCGCTCATGGAGCTGCTGCTGATGATCGACGCGCTCAAGCGCGCGTCCGCTTCGCGGATCACGGCCGTCATTCCGTATTACGGCTATGCCAAGCAAGACAAGAAGTCGAGCGGCCGCGAACCGATCTCCGCCAAAGTCGTCGCGAACATGCTCAAGACCGCCGGCGCCAAGCGCATGGTCACGATGGACCTGCACGCCGCGCAGATTCAGGGCTTCTTCGACGGACCGGTCGACAATCTGATGGCGATGCCGACGCTCTGCAACTATCTAAAGAAGGAAGAGCTCTCCGAGGGCCGGGTCGTCATCGTCTCGCCCGATGCGGGCGGCGTGCACCGCGCCGAGCTCTTCGCCAAGCGCTTGGGCAGCTCGCTTGCGATCGTTTTCAAGCGGCGCCCCGAGCCCGACGTCTCTGAGGTCACCGACATCGTCGGCGACGTTTCCGGCAAGGTCGCCGTCGTCGTTGATGATATGATTTCGACCGGCGGTACGCTGGCCAAAGCCGCCGAAGCGATTCTGTCGCGAGGCGCGACGAAGGTCTACACGGTCGCGACCCACGGAATCTTCGCCGGCGACGCGATTACCGTACTGGAAGAGTCGCCTATCGAAAAAGTGATCGTCACCGATACGATCCCCCTCTCGGACGCGCTCGACCATCCGAAGTTCGCGCAACTCTCGATCGCACAGACTTTCGCCGATGCGATCAACCGCATCACCACCAATCGTTCCGTCTCGGAACTCTTTACCGAAGACGGAGAAAAAAAAATGAATGAACTACGTCCGCCGGAGCCTGTAGCAGTCACATAATGGCACAACAATTGAATTTAACGATCGAGCGGCGCGAAGCCGCCGGCACAACCAAAGCCCGCGCGCTTCGCAAGGACGGGAAGATCCCCGGTATCCTCTACGGGCACGGCTCCGACCCGCAGGCGATCGCTTTCGCGCGCCGCGCGCTCGACGACATTCTGCACCACGGTGCGCGCACGTCGCTGATCACGCTCACCATGGACGGCAAACGCGTCGATACGGCGCTGCTGCGCGAAGTGCAAGTCGATCCGGTTTCGCGCCGCATCGTGCACGTCGACCTCCAGCGCGTCTCCGCGGATGAAACCGTTCAAGCCAGACTTCCGGTCGTTACCGTGGGAACGCCCGAGGGCGTGCGCAGCTTCGGCGGCGTTATGGACGTCGTGCTCCACGATCTCGAAGTCGAAGGCCCCGCGAACAAACTCCCGGACCGCATCGAGATCGACGTCAACGAACTCGGCATCCATCAACACGTCACCGCGGGCGAAATACACCTGCCCGAAGGTTTCAAGATGATCACGCCGGCCGACGCGACCGTCATCGCGGTCGAACCGTCGAAGACCGAGAAACTGCTCGAAGAAGCCGCCGTCGCCGTCACCGAACAAGCCGAGCCCGAGATCGTCGGCAAACCCGCCGAAGAGCCGCCGGCCGAAGGAGCTTCGGAGTAAAACTCGTCGCCGGACTCGGCAATCCCGGCAAAGAGTACGCGCAGACTCGGCACAACGTCGGATTCATGGTCGTCGAGGAATTCGCGCGGCGGCTCGGCATCGATCGCTGGAAGGTCAAAGACGGCGCGCGCCAAGCCTACGATTCCGCGCGCGGGTTAGTGATCGTCGAACCGCAGACGTTCATGAACAACAGCGGGGTGCCGGTCAGGCTGATCGCATCGTGGTACAAAGTGCCGCCCGAAGGTTTGCTGGTCGTCTATGACGACATGGACATCCCGTTTGGCAAACTGCGGTTACGCGCGTTCGGCGGACACGGCGGACATAACGGCTTGCGCTCGGTGATCGCAACGATGGACGAGCAGTTCGCGCGCCTGCGCGTCGGCGTCGGCCGTCCCGATTACGACAGCATCGACCACGTGCTCGCGCCGTTCACGCCCGAAGAGCGCGCGGCGCTGCCCGGAATCGTGTCGGCCGCGACCGACGGCGTAACCTGCTGGTTCCAACGCGGCATCGAAGCTGCGATGCAGTTTGCCAACACGTGGGAGTTGCCCGAAACTCCGGACTAGCGGCAGACCGGAGGGCGCCCCTGAAGAATCGGAATGCGTTGCCCCGCCGGCGAGCGCGTCGCGAAGTACCAGTATCCTAAGAGTTGCGGACAGACCGGCTGCAGCGCTTGGTCGGCGCCGCGTACCGCGCCGCGGATCGCGCTGACCCGATCGCCCGTGAGCGTTAACGCATATTGGTCGGCGGCCGTATCGAGGCTGCGTTCGTAACCGTTAAAGAACGGCAGAGCGACCAAATACACGCACCCGAGCAGCGCACCGACGAGCGCGAGCCGGGAAACCGGATCGTCGTCGCGCCGGAATCCGATGCGGTCGGCTAGGAAAATTGCCAGCGCCGATCCCAGGACGAGCATCGCGCCCAAGATCAATGCCAGGTGGAGTGCGCTATTCGCGGCCACCCATCCGAACGACCGCGCGATCGTGAATCGCAGCTCTGACTCGCTCGCGCCGGCGATCGCCGTGTCGGATATGACCACGCGCTGCGAGCCGTCCCAGCCCAAGACGTAGGAATATCCTGCGGGCGTTCGCCGCGAAACGATCTCTTCGACAACCGGCACGTTTACGTTTCCGGCGCGCGCGCGCAACGCGCGAAGATCGCTCTGCAGCGCGCCGGCCGGCAAGTCGCGATAGGTCGCGAATATCGGCGCGAGCGCGAACGGTTGAACGTAGGTCAGCAGCAGCGTCAATCCGATAATGCCGGCCGTCGTGTACGCGTACCATTGGTGCGTGCGATCCACCAGCCCGAGCACGATGGCCGCAATCAGTCCCGCCGCCGCCATCGCGACGAGCGTCGTCAATAGCCAGCTGCCGAACCAATAACGCGTCAGCACGTCGCTCAGCCCCATGATCCACGACATGCGGTACTGGAAAAACAACGGAATGAAAGCGGCGGCGCGATCGAGCAGCGCGAGCAGCGCGCCGAACCAAAAGCGCACCCAGAACTCCGATCCGATGCGCGCGCGCAATCGATCGCGCAGCCGCGCGGATCGCCCCGAATTCCAAAACCATGCCAAGACGGCGATCTGAGCGGCGATGGTCACGAACCAGACCGGTATCGTGAACTGTTCGAAATGCCGCGCGGCGGCGGCGCGAGCCGGATCGACCAGCAAAAAGGGAGACTGCGTCAGCAGCGCGTGCGCGGGAATCGCGTTGACGATGTGGTCGAGAGCGTTCGGCCGTCCGATCACGTGTGCGCGGGCGCGCGCTCCCAGCCCAACGCTTGAGCGACGACCGGAAGCTGTTCGACGAAGATGCGGCGGCATTCTTCGGCGATTTCACGATGTTCCAACTGCGTGGACGGATCCGTGCGCAGATTGATGTAGTGAATCCAATCGCGCACGGTGCCCTTCATGTAGATCGTCGTCGCGGAAGCGAGCGGCAGCAAGAAGCGCGCGGACTCCTTGGCGATGCCTTTGGCCAGCGCTTCTTCGTACAAACGGTACGCTTCAGCGAAATGCTCGTCTTGCGCGCGTTCGAACCAGTCGAGCGTTTCGGACGGAAGGTCGTCGTGTGACGACTGGCGGTTTTTGGGATCTTGCCGCCGCGGATTCACCCGTTCGATTTTTTGCAGCTCGGCGTACCGCAAACTGAACTCTTGAAAATGCATCGAGCGGTGGCGGATGATCTGCGCGCTGATGCTGCGCGTCGTCTGAATCTCGATGCAGAGATCGGCCATTTCGAAAACCGACCAGTGGCCGTTCTTAATGCAGTAACGCAGCAGGCCGGCGACGTCGGGATTGTCTTGGTTGGCCGGATTGCTCACGCGCGCGCAATAGCCCATCAAACGCTCGGCGTCGGGTGTGATCCAAACGAGTCTGCACCGCATGCCTCAAGGGTTCGCGCTGCCCGGGCTCTTTGCTTTTCAGCGATGCACGGTGAAGCTGCCGCGGCCGTCCGGAAACGCGACGCGGTCCCTTCCTGAGCGTTTGCTGTGATACATGGCCGCGTCGGCAGCTTCGAAGAGCTCGCTTGCAGCAGCGGCGTCGTATGGAAACGCCGCGACGCCCACGCTGGCCGTAACCGGCAGTCCGACGCCGAAATCGCAGGCGCGCACGGCGTCGCAAAACCTTTGCGCCCGCGCGATCGCGCCGCTCTTGTGTTCGTTGCGCAACACGGCGCAGAACTCGTCGCCGCCGTTACGCGCACCCAAGTCGAGCGCCGGCCGCAGATGCTCGCGCAAGATACTTCCCAACCGCTGCAGCACGCGATCGCCGGCAGCGTGTCCGCGCGCGTCGTTCACGCCTTTGAAACCATCGGTGTCGATGAACCACAAGGCCAGCGTGACGCTGCGGCCGATCGCGGCCGCGCGCAGCTCCGCCTGTAACGTGTCGCGAAACGCGCGCGCGGTGTACAGTCCCGTCAGAGCATCGTATGTTGCGCTCGCGCGGTCGGCTTCGCGATCGCGCGCGAGGGTGTACGGCACGGCGGCATGCGCCGCAGCTCTGACCAGCGCGTCGCGCGCGGAGATCGAGCCGCGCGCCGAAGCGTACGCCACGGCGCAGAGCGCATTCCGCACATACATCGGAATCGCCAGCGCACCGCGATCCGTCGGAATGACCGGTTTGGATCCGGGTTCGAGCATCACGTGGTGTCGGGCACGTGCGGCGCGCGCGGGCAACGAGCTGCCGTCCAGCCGCAACCGCAGGCCGCTAAAATACTCGGCGCGTCCGCCGCCCGAAAAAGCGCACGCCAATTCCTCGCCGTCGGGACGAAAAACGAGAACCGCGTCGATCGCCGGATCCAAGACCGGAAGTACGGCGCCGAGGGTCTGCAGAACGGCTCCGGCCGAATCCCGCGAAGCTGCGGTCAGCGCGCTCATAGCCTCGAGCAGCGCCCGTTCGGAACGGAGGGCTTCGCGGCAGCGCCCGTGCAGCGACGGCATCTTCATATGAAGGTCAAGTGCCCGCGTCGAAGCGCCCGCTGTGCACACACCGCGCTTCGTGCGCGCCCGCGTCAACGAACGGCTTACGCGCGCGGCTCGCTTTCCGGTGACGCTGCTGGCGGCTCCGGCCGGCTTCGGAAAAAGCGTGGCGCTGCGCGACTTCATCGAAAGCTCGCGGCTCAACGCCGCCGTTCTGGAACTGCGCCGCGAAGATTCGGCGCTGCTGGATTTCGTGCGCCGCTTGAGCCAGGCGATCGCCTCCGCCGCGCCTACCGCGGCAGCCGCTTTCCCGGCGCTGGCGGAACGCGTGATGGCGGCGTCACAACCCGTACGCGAAATCTCCGACTGGTTCGTCGAGCACACAAAACGCGCGACGTGCACGATCGTCATCGACGATCTGCATCACGCCACCGACGTCGCGTCGGTCGCATTTCTCGCCGACGTGATCGAACGCACGAGCGATCGCATATCCTGGATCATCGCGGCGCGAACCGATATGGGGCTGCCGGTCGCGACGTGGGTCGCTTACGGACGCATGGATTTTCCCGTCGGCGAAGACGATCTGCGGTTTACACCGGAAGAGGCGCTGGCCGCGGCAGGCGACGACGGCGACGCCGCTCCGCACGAAGTCGAGTCGCTGCGCGCGCTGACCGGCGGCTGGCCGGTGGCGCTGAACATCGCACTGCGCACGCGCACGCGGGTGACCGATCTCGCAGCGGCCGCCAGCGGAACGCGTGAGATCGTCTACCGCTATCTCGCCGAACAGATCCTGGCGAGTCTGCCCGAAGATCAGCGTTCGTTCTTGCTGCGCAGTTCGGTCTTTTCATCACTCGACGGAGAGCTTGTGGACGGGCTAGGCGCGCGCGAGATTTTTGAAGCCGTCCGCCGCAATGTGACGTTTCTTACCGAGGTCTCGCCCGGTGAGTTCCGCTATCACGACCTGTTCCGCGAGTTTCTCGAAACCGAACTCCTGCGATCGGGACGCTCCGCTTGGCTGCAGGCGGCCGGTGAAGGAGCGCGGCTGCTCGAGGCGCGCGGCGACGAACGCGCCGCACTTCTGCTCTATGCGCGCGCTTCCGACGCCGCGGCGATCGTGCGGATTCTCGAACGTTCGGGGTTGGCGCTCTTCGAGCGCGGCGAAGGTGCGGCGCTCCGCACGGCTATCGAATCGCTCCCCCAGGAGAAAACGCGCGCAAGCGCCATGGTGCAAGCGCTGCGGGCGATGCTCGAGGCGGCGCGCGGTCATTTCGAAACGGCGGAACCTGCATTTCTCGCAGCGATCGCCGATTCACAAGATGCGTCCGTGCGTCTGAACCTCGTGCACCGGTATGCCGTCGAGCTCGTGCGCCAAGGCCGCGACTGCATCGCGCTGCTCGAACCCGTCGCGCAGGACAAATCCGTGCCCAAACAAGCGCAGCTTCCGATTTTGGGAACGCTCGCGACAGCCTACGCGGGCGCCGGATCGTTCGATCGTGCCGAAGACACGATCGAGCGGGCCTTAAAACTCGTCGACACGGAAACCTCCGACGAAACGCGCGCGCGCCTGCTGCAGCAAGCGTCGTACGTGTACCAATTCACGCACGCCGATCGCGCGAGAAAATATGCCGCGCTCGCGATCGAACTTGCAGTCGCGCGCAATCTGTACGACGTCGCCGCACGCGCCAGCAGCGTACAGTACGCGATCCTGTACAACGAAACGACGGATCCGATCGGGTTGCTCGGCATTCTCGACAGACTCGGAGAATACGCTCGCAAGAGCGGCAGCGAGCAAACGCGTCTCTACGGACTGATCGCGTCCTACGATTTACAAGTGGAACGCGGCGAGGAATCCGCGCTCGAAGAACTCGACCGCGAACTCACCCAAAGCCAAGCGGCGCTTCCGCTCGCGAGCAACGAGATGCTGGTTCCGGCGCGAGCCCTGCGCGAAACGTGGTCCGGAAATTTCCGCGGCGCGTTCGCGCTGGTTCGGGAAAATCCGCGGGCCCAGCGCAACGACGAGCTCCGCGCCGTCGCCGCTTCGGTCACCGCGCTCTGCGCATTCGCGGCAGGCATGCCCGGCGAAGGCGATGCGTTCGTGCACGAAGCCAACGAAGCGCTGCAGACCATCACCGCGTCGAATATGCAAACGATCCGCGCGCGGCTTTTTCTCGCGCTGGCGGAAATGCAGCGCGGCCGGGATCAGGAAGCGCACCGCCATCTCGCGGCTGCCGAAAAAGGCGCGACGCCGTCCATGACGCAACTTCGCGCGTTCGCGCACGCCGTGCGAGTCGCGTACCGGGTCCGCCTCTCGCAGTCTGACGACGGATCGTGGCCGGCAGCGCTCGACCGTCTGCGCGCCGTGCATTTCGGCGGGATCGCGCGCCTGCTGGCAGCGCTGCCCACCGGCGTTGCGGCCTCCGAGGGCTACAGCTCGCTCACGCCTGCCGAGCGCGAGATACTCCAACTGCTCGCCCTGGGCGCCAGCAGCAAGGACGTGGCGGCCAAGACGGGGCGCAGCCCGCAGACCGTGGACACCCATATCCGGTCGATTTGCCGGAAATTGGGGTGCAGCGGCCGCCGCGAGGCCGTCGCGTTAGCAACAAGCAGCGGCTGGGTAGAAACCTAAACAGCCGGGCACAACGGAGCCTTTGCTTGCTATGCGTTTTTTTTGCTCTCTGACCATCGCAGCGCTCCTGGCAGGATGCGCGGGCGCGTCACGCGGGCTGGTGCCCACCGCGCCACAGGGCGCAAACGCTCCGAACATGGCCGCCGCCCCCGGGCTCCTGTCGGACGGCACGGCGACCACGGCCGGAAACGGCGCGACGGGTCTGCCGGGCGGAAACGGCGCGACGGGTCTACCCGGGGCCTTATTGGCGTGCTCGCCGGTAGCAATTTCGGGAGAAGCCTCCTGCACGATAGCCATCAACATCAACATCCCGCCGGTGAGCGACCTCAGTACGCCGTCCTCGCTGCTTCCGGGTTTGCACCCCGGCGATCTGCAGAACGCCTACAACCTTCCGGCGGCGCAGTCCGGCGGCACCGCTGCGATTGTCGACGCTTACGACGATCCGCTAGCCGAAGCGGATCTCGCAATTTACCGCACCGCGTACGGCCTGCCGCCGTGCACCACGTCGAACGGCTGCTTCCGGAAAGTCAATCAGCAGGGCGGATCCGGATCGTATCCGGCGGCAGATAGCGCATGGGGCGAGGAGATTTCGCTGGATCTCGACGTCGTATCGGCGGCATGTCCCCGGTGCTCGATCGTGCTGGTCGAGGCAAACTCCGCGCAGATCGACGATCTCGGCAAGGCTGTCGACACTGCAGCTGCATTGGGCGTTTCGGCGATCAGCAACAGCTATTACGCGGCCGAGTGGTCGGGGGAAAGCACCGAAGACGTGCACTACCGGCACCCCGGAATCGCCATTACCGCGAGTTCGGGCGACCAAGCCGCACCGTTCTATCCGGCGGCTTCGCAGTACGTCACCTCGGTAGGCGGCACCACACTTTCAGGCAGCGCCGGCGCGTGGCAAGAGTCGCCCTGGGCGTACGGCGGTCAGGGCTGCAGCGCGTATATCGCGCGCCCGTCTTGGCAAAAGAGCACCTGTAAGTCGCGCGCCACCGTCGACGTGGCGGCGGTCGCCGATCCGCAGACCGGCGTTTCCATGTACGATTCGCTCGCCGGCGGCTGGCTGGTCGCGGGCGGCACCAGCATCGGCGCTCCGCTGATCGCCTCGGCGTACGCGCTCTCCGGCAATCCCGCCGGACCCGCGTACTCGTACGCGCATAAGGATCAGTTCAACGACATTCCGCCGTCGGGATTCGATCTCGCGACCGGCCTTGGATCGCCAAACGGCGTCGCAGGGTTTTAGGCCGCCTTAGGAACGAGTAACTCCACCGCGTCGTAGACTCTGAAGAGTCCGTCAAAACCCGCCAGCGAGAGCAGCTTCCGCACGAAAGCCGAGTTTACCAGAATGACGGCTGAGTCGAGATTCTTCGCAGCCCGGTAAGCGCGCAATTCGAGCAGCGCCGCCAGCAGCGTCTCCGTAACGTGGCGCGCACCCGAGAGGTTGATTACGATGTGGTCCGCCGTGTAGGCAGGCTCGAGGCTGGCATGAAGTTGATCGAGTTTGTACGAGTCCCACTCGCCCGGTACTGAAATCATCATGGGCCGAGGATAGGCCGCTGCACCCGGCGGGCGCTCTACCCTATTTTCGGTATATGAGCGCCCCCTTGCGATTCCTAGCCTAACGGTAGGAGGAGCAATCCATGAAAAAACTTGCAGCCCTGGCCGTCGCTTCCGCATTGTTGGCGGCGTGCGGAGGGCATGGCGGCTCGATGCCGCCGATGGGAACCACGCCGCAATCGGCATCGCAGATGGGCATGGGCACCACCAAATCAGCATCCATCGTTCAAGCGCCCTCGGGCTGGGCGAACACGAGCACGCAGGCGATTCCGATCGCCAACGCCAGTGACTTGGGCGTCGCCGGCGCCACGCAAGCGATCACCGTTCGCGTCGGCCTGCAACTTCATAATATGAAGCAGCTGCAGTCGGAGATCGCCGCAGGCGATCAACTCGACGACGGCACGTTTATGGCGACGTACGCACCGACGAGCTCGGACGTTTCGGCCGTGACGACCTATCTTCAGAGCCAAGGATTCAGCAATATTACGGTCGCGCCGAATAATCTGATCGTCAGCGCGGACGGAACGATCGCAAAAGCGCAAACCGCGTTCAATACGTCGATTCATTCGTTCTCCGGCGGCGGCACGTCGTTCATTGCGAACGTCGCGCCGGCTTACGTTCCAAGTTCGTTATCCGGAATCGTCGTTGCGGTTCTCGGACTCAACAACTTGCAGGCGATGAAACCAACGCCTAAGGTGACGTCGTGCCAAGTCTTCGGCGTCTCTTCGCCCTCGCAGCAGTGCTTGCGCTTCTACGATCCGGCGACGTTTCAGAAAGTCTACGACGCCGCGGGCGTGACGGCGGCCAACACGACGCCGATCGCGATCATGGCCGAAGGCGACGTGACGCAGTCGATCTCGGATCTGCGGCTCAACGAGCAAAAGTTCGGTTTGCCGCAAGTGCCGGTGAACGTGGTCCAGGTTGGCTTAGCGAGCCCCGACACGGCCGGTGACGGCGAGTGGACGCTCGACACGGTCTATTCCAGCGGCATCGCCCAGAACGTCAAAGCGCTCTACATCTACGACACCACGTCGCTGACCGACTCCGATGTCGCCAACGAATATAACAGCTGGGTAACGCAGCACAAGACCAAGATCGGCAACTCGTCGTTCGGCGGCTGCGAGTTCTTCCCGTACATCGACGGCGCCATGGTACTCGATGACGAGGTGCTCGCGCAAGCCGCGGCCGAGGGCATGACGATGTTCGTCTCCACCGGCGACAACGGCGGCTACTGCAACAACGTCATCGACACCAACGGCGCACCGGGTGGCGCACCCTTCACCGAATACCCCGCATCGTCACCGTACGTGGTCGCGGTCGGCGGAACGGACTTGTTCAGCAATACCGACGGCAGCTACCAGGGCGAGAACGCGTGGGAAGCCGGCGGCGGCGGTCTGAGCCAATTCGAATATCCGCCGTATTGGGAGCAGCAGACGCAAACGGTCAACAGCGCAGGAGCTCTGCTCTTCCGCGGGTTGCCCGACATCGCGATGGACGCTTCACTGGAAACCGGTGCGGAGACGTGGGGCGGACAAGCTGCCAACGGCGCGTGCACGCCGTGCGTCACCGGCGGAACCAGCTTAGCGTCGCCGCTCGCGGCCGGAAGCTGGGCGCGTTTTGAGTCGGCACACGGAAACCGCTTAGGGTTCGCAGCCGCGCTCCTCTATCGCAACTTCCAGCAACACACCGCGGGTACAACCCTCACCGGGCCGCCTCCGACCGCGCCGTACGGCGGCTTCCACGACATCCTCACGGGAAGCAACGGACTCTACACCGCGGCACCCGGTTACGACTACACGACGGGACTCGGCAGTCTCGATCTCGCCGTGATGAATAGCCAAATCGGCAACTAAGATCCCCAAAAACGGGGCTGCAAGAAAGGGCGCCGCGTGGAGAGCACGGCGCCCTTTCATCTTTTCCGAGCGGTTCGTTCTTACGGCGACAGGTTTACTGAGAAGGAAGCGGTTTAGCCGGATTGCCGGCAACGCGTTGTCCCGGCGGGACGTCTTTGGTCACCACCGAGCCCGCGCCCGTGAGCGCTCCGTCGCCGATCGTGATCGGCGCGATGAGCGACGTATTCGATCCGATCATGACGTCGCGGCCGATGACCGTCTTGTTCTTGCGCTTGCCGTCGTAGTTGCACGTGATCGTGCCGGCGCCGATGTTCGTCTCTTCGCCGATCTCCGCGTCGCCCAAATAGGTGAGATGGCTGGCTTTCACGCCGCGCGCGAGGCGCGAGTTTTTGACCTCGACGTAGTTTCCGATTCGGACGTCTGCGCCGAGCCGTGCGTTGTCGCGTATGCGCGCGTAAGGCCCGATGCTCGTGCGATCGCCCGCGCTCGAATCGTAGATCGAGCTTTCACGCACGATGACTTCGTCACCCAAGCGCGCGTTCGAAAGATGCGAATCCGGGCCGATCGCGCAGCGCTCGCCGATCTCCGACAAGCGGCCGATCGAACTGTTCGGATAGATCACGGTGTCGCGGCCAATCTTCAACTCCGGTTCCAGCGACGTGCTCGCCGGATCGATGATGGTAACTCCTGCGAGCATGTGCTGCGCACATAGGCGGCGGTTCATTTCCCGCCGCGCGACTGCAAGTTCCACGCGATCGTTAATTCCGGCGACGTGGATCGGATCGGGCGTCACGACGGGCGCGACGGGTTTGCCGGAACCGGCAAAATCGGCGACCGTGTCGGTGAGATAAAACTCTTTTTGCGCGTTGTCGCTGCGCAGGCGTTTCACCGCATCGCGTAGCGCTGTTTCATCGAATGCATAAATGCCGGCATTGACTTCGTCGATCTCCAATTCGGCTGCGTTTGCGTCACGCGCTTCGACGATCCGTTCCACGCGGCCGTCGCGGCGCACGATCCGGCCGAAGCTCGAAGGCAGCGGCACGCGCGCAGTAACCAGGGCCATGGCGTTGCCGCCGGCGGCAGCCAGCACCGCAGTGAAAACCTCCGGGGTAACCAGCGGCATGTCGCCGCATGCGACCAGCACGCGGCCCGACCCGTCAGGCTTCATCGCATCGAGAGCGGTGCGAACGGCGTGACCCGTGCCGAGCTGCTCTTCTTGAAGCACGCCCGTCGCGCCGAATTCTTCCATGCGCTCCTGCAGCTCGGGGTTGGTGACGACGTACATATCCGCAACGCCGGCGGCGCGCAGCGCCTCCAGCACGTACCACAGCATCGGCCGTCCGCACAACTCGTGCAAAACCTTAGCCGTATCGCTTTTCATGCGCGTGCCTTTGCCCGCGGCCAGCACGATCGCGCGTACGCTCATTTCGCCCACTCTTTGAGTTCCGACGACGAGGCGCCCCCCAACACTTCAAGCGCCACGCGCAGCCGTTCGCGCACGATGTCGCGGCCGAGAATCTCGATCGAATCGTAGAGCGGCACCGAGGTCGGACTTCCCGTGATCGCGACGTAAAACGGGCGGGTGACGTCGCGCACCTTCACGTCCAACTTTTCGGCGATCCCCTTTAGTACCGCTTCAATGCCGGCGGTCTCCCAGCTCGTCAGCGCGTCGAAGCCCCAAGTCGCGAGTTGCAGCGCTTTGCGCAGCGAAACGTCGTCGAGTTTAGGCGTACGCAGCTGTTCCGCGGTCACGGCGACGCGGCCCGAAAAAAAGAACGTGAGCAACGGTCCGAGGTCGCTCAGGCGCTCGATGCGCGGCTGCGCGAGCGCAGCGATTTTTCGCAGTTTCGCCTGCTCGAAACCCCAGGCTTGCGCTTTGTCGATGAACGCGTCGAGATCGTTGCGTTCGCGTAAGTAGCGTCCGTTCAGCCAATCGAGTTTGGTGACGTCGAAGACCGGACCGCCCAAGGAGATATGCTCGACCGCAAAGCGCCCGGTCATCAGCGGCAGATCCATGATCTCTTCGCCCTCGGGCGGCATGACGCAGAGCAAACCCAAGAAATTCAGCAGCGCGTCGGGCAGATACCCCATCGCCTCGTAAAACAGTATGCTCGTCGGATTCTTGCGTTTGCTGAGCTTGCTCTTGTCGGGATTGCGCAGGAGCGGCAGGTGCAGCAGCTGCGGCGGCTCCCATCCGAAATACCGATAGAGCAGCAAATGTTTGGGCGCCGACGAGAGCCACTCTTCACCGCGAAAGACGTGCGTGATCTCCATCAAGTGGTCGTCGACCACGTTGGCGAGGTGGTAGGTCGGCATGCCGTCGGATTTCATCAGCACCTGCATGTCGACGCTGCCCCAGTCGATCTCGATCGGCCCGCGACGCAGATCGTTCACCACGCAAACGCCTTCGGCCGGCACGCTCAATCGCACGACGTACGGAATGCCGGCCGCCTCTTTTTTCGCGACCTCATCCGCGCTCAAACTCGTGCACAATCCGTCGTACCGCGACGGCAGCTTCGAAGCGCGCTGCGCGGCGCGCATATCTTCGAGCCGGTCCGGCGTGCAGAAACACTTGAACGCATTCCCGTCATCCAACAGTTTTTGCACACGCTCGCGATAGATTTTTGAGCGTTCGCTCTGACGGTAAGGTCCGTGCGGGCCGCCGACATCGGGGCCTTCGTCCCAGCTCAAACCCAGCCAGTGCAGCGAATCCAAAATCGCCTGCTCCGATTCGCGCGTACTGCGCGCGCGATCCGTATCCTCGATGCGCAGCACGAACTTGCCGCCGTTTTTCTTCGCGAAACAGTAGTTGATCAGCGCAACGTAAGCAGTTCCGACATGCGGATCGCCGGTGGGCGACGGCGCGATACGAGTTCTAACGGTCACTCAGCCGACGAGTTCGCGGCGGTTGCCGCATTCACGCTGAACGAAACTGATGATGTCCGCGAGCGGCGCGCCGGGCGTGAATATTTCGCGCACGCCGATGCGCTTGAGTTCTTCGGCGTCTTCGGGCGGAATGGTGCCGCCGCCGAAAAAGACGATGTCCTGCGCGTTCTGCGCTTTGAGCTGTTCCACGATCAGCGGAAACAGCGTCATGTGCGCGCCGCTGAGGATCGAAAGACCGATGCCGTCGGCGTCTTCTTGGATCGCCGTTTGCACGATCTGTTCGGGCGCTTGGAAGAGCCCGGTGTAGATCACTTCCATGCCCGCATCGCGCAGCGCGCGCGCGATCACTTTCGCGCCGCGATCGTGCCCGTCGAGCCCCGCCTTCGCGATCACGATGCGAAGAGGCCTAGCCATTCGAATTCTCCTCACGCTCGAGCTCGAGGCTCAGCCGCAGCGCCTCTTCGAGCTTCGCCATGACCTGTTTCAAGGTTTCGGCTTCGGCGTCGCGCTGCTCTTGTGTGAGTGCGGCCATCAGAACGCGACCTTCTCGGTGTAGCGTCCGTAAACGGCGGCCATCGCTTCGACGATCTCGCCTTCGGTAAGATAGGCTTTCACGCAGTCGATGAGGTGCGGCATGACGTTGTCGTTTGGATCGGCACAGGCTTTTTTCAGGCGCTCGAGCGCGGCTTGCGCCGGCGCCTGATCGCGATTGCGGCGGACGTCTGCAACCGAACGTGCTTGTTCGCGCTCCATCTCCACGCCGATGCGCAGCAGTTCGATATCCTGCCGCTCTTCGGGTTTCTCGAACGCATTCACGCCGACGAGAATTCGGTCTTTCGTTTCGAGCGACCGCTGATAGCGGTAGCTGGCGTCGGCGATCTCGCGCTGGAAGAATCCCGCCTCGATCGCTTCGATCACGCCGCCGTATTCTTCGATACGCTTGAAATACTCTTCGGCCTGGCGATCGAGCTCGTTCGTGAGCGCCTCGATGAAGTACGAGCCGCCCAGCGGATCCACGACGTTGGTCACGTTGGTTTCGTACGCGAGCACTTGCTGAGTGCGCAACGCGATTTCGGCTGCCTTTTCAGAGGGCAGCGCGAGCACTTCGTCCATGGAGTTGGTGTGCAGCGACTGCGTACCGCCCAGGACGGCGGCCATGGCTTCGTACGCAACCCGGACGATGTTGTTCTCGGGCTGCTGCGCGGTGGCGCTACAGCCGGCCGTCTGCGTATGGAAGCGCATCTGCAGCGAGCGCGGATCTTTGGCGCCGTAACGGTCCCGCATATGCCGCGCCCAGATCCGGCGTGCGGCACGGAACTTGCAGATCTCTTCGAAGAAGTCGATGTGCGAGTTGAAGAAAAACGAAAGGCGCGGTGCAAACGAGTCGACGTCCATTCCCGCGGCAACGCAGGCTTCAACGTAGGCAAATCCGTCGGCCAGCGTAAACGCCAGTTCTTGCGCTGCGGTCGAACCCGCTTCGCGAATGTGGTAGCCGCTGATGGAGATCGTATTCCAACGCGGCATCTCGTCGCGGCAAAAGCGGATCATGTCGACGATGAGCCGCATGTGCGGACGCGGCGGGAAGATCCACTCTTTCTGCGCGATGTACTCTTTGAGAATATCGGCCTGTACCGTTCCGCCGAGTTGCGCGCGCGGAGTGCCTTTCTTCTCCGCGGCGGCCACATAGAGCGCGAGCGCGATGCAGGCCGGCCCGTTGATCGTCATCGACGTCGTGATGTCGCCCATGTCGATCCCGTCGAAGAGCGCATCCATATCGGCAAGCGAGTCGATCGCGACGCCGCACTTTCCCACTTCGCCGCGCGCCTGCGGCGCATCGGAATCGAATCCCATCAGGGTGGGCATGTCGAACGCCACCGACAAACCGTGCTGGCCCTGCGAGAGCAAGAAATGGTAACGCTCGTTGGTTTGTTTGGCATTGCCGAAGCCGGCGAACTGGCGCATCGTCCACAGACGGTCGCGGTACATATTGGGATGAATGCCGCGCGTGTACGGATAGATCGAGGGCCAGCTCAGATCGCGCGCGAGATCCATCTCCGCATCCTGCGGTCCGTAGATCGTCTTTAAAGGAAGGTCTGAGATCGTACGATCGACGGCACCCGAGCCGACGTCCCTCCGGCGTTTGCCCTTGACGGACGCGCTCTCCCACGTTTTTTCTTGCGCGCTGAAATCGTTCTCCGGCTTGGCGCCCGGGCCGTCCGGGCGTTCGATCATTTTTGCCATCGCTTACGTGCCGTCGCAATCGTGGGCGGCTATCAGCGCCTGCTGGATCAGGCTGCGGCCTTGACCGACCAACGCCGCGTTGAGTTGAGAGAGCCGGTCATACTTTATCGTATGCGCGCTGATGACGTTTGGGGGAGCGTTCGCCAGACGCGGGTCGTAATCGGCCGGCAGGCTGGGCGGCGGCGTACTGAACTCCGGAGCCGGCGCGGGCGTGGCAGCATTTGGCATCGTGTCGATTCCCGGTGCACCTCCCATGCTTCCCGCGCTCGACGATCCGAAAGCCTTGCTGACCGTCTGCAATTCGTCGGTCCCGTAGTTATCGACGATCGTGCCGTAGATCTCCGCGTAGCGATCGGCCGTCGCGCGTTGGAGATCGACGATATTCTGGACGCGTTGACGCAGCGCGTCCACTTTGGCAACCTTACCGACCGGATAGATCGCGTAAGATTCTTGTAAAAGTTCTTCGATCTGATGAATCGCCCCGATCAGATTGGTGCTTTCCTGATCTATTTTTGAAGCGTACAGCTGCACGCCGTCCTGCAGTTTGGTCTTCGAATATTTTGCGAGCTGCAGTTCGTCTGTTTTGATCGCCGCGACCGACCTACGATATTGGCTCTGCATGCGCGCCAGCGGCAGTACGACCTTGTGCAGCGTGCTGCAGACCGGGCTCACGCGCTCTTGGATGATCGTCGGCGGCGGCTGGAAGACCGGATACGGCTTCGGAGACGGAGTTGCGGCGGCGACGGCCGCGAGGACGAACGCTAGCATATCAGACTCCGTCGCAATCGTGCGCCGCGATCAGCGCTTGCGCTTCGAGCGCCGGCCCTTCGCGGTGCAGCAAGCTTTGCAGTTCGGAAAGGCGCGAGTATTTGAAGGAACGCATCGCAAATCCGGCCGGAGGCATACTGGCGAGTTTTGGATCGCTGTCGGCAACGTTCCATGGGATCGCCGCGGAGGCTCCGGCCTCGTTGGGCAGATCCGGCGGCGCGGGCAGAGCGATATCCGCAGGCGGCGGCGTTGCGGGCGCGTGCGGATCGAGCGGCGTTCCGACCATTTGGTTCAAGCTGTTCTCGATACCGGTCACACCGTCGTTATCAACCACCGCGCCGTATGCGCTGGAATACATGTTGGCGACCATCCGCTCGATGCCGACGACGTTCTGAACGCGTTGCCTCAGGGCGTCCACTTTAACGTTCGTTCCCTGAGGATATGCCGCATAGGATTTCAGAAGCTGCTTCTCCACGTCATGAATATTCGTAAGCAGGTTCGTCGCGAGCATGTCGTTCTGCGCGACCCGCAAAAACACGCCGTCACCCAAACGCGTATCCTGATACTTACGGATCAAGTCATAGTTCAACGTGATCTTGTCCGTAAGCGCGCGGTTCTTTATGTTCATTTGCGCCAGCGGAATCACGAGCTGGTGCAGGGTGCTGCAAACCGGGCTCACCCGTTCGCGGAGAATCGTGGGCGGCGGCGACGCCGCCGCGGCGGCGAGCACGACCGATCCGAGCAGCGCGATCACGTCAGGCCCTTGACCGACGCGCGCACGTGCGGCGCCCGGGCCGGCTCGTCGGAGACTTCGGATGAAATGCCAAAAGCACTCAGGACACGTTCGGCGGCCGCATACGGATCGACTCCGGCCGCCAGTTCGCTCGCCAACTGCCGGTCCAGTTTGCGTTCGAGCTGCCCCAAGGCCAGCTGGCGGACCTGGTGCGCGAACGCTTCACGGCGCTTCTCGTCGAGCTCGCCCGATTCGCGCAGGTACGCAGCGTGCCGCTCGATACCCGCCCAGAGCTCGTCGATGCCTTCGCCGCTCGTTGCCTGCGTCATGATCAGCTCCGGTACCCAGCCGCTGAAGTCGAGCATTTCCATCATCGAACGAATCTCGTGTTTGAGTTGATTCGCCATCGGGTGGTCTTTCTTGTTGACCACGAAGATGTCGGCGATCTCCAGTATCCCGGCTTTGAGCACTTGAATGCTGTCGCCGCTTCCCGGCTGCAACGCGACGATCGTCGTCTGCGCCAGTTCGGCGATTTCGATCTCGGACTGCCCCACGCCGACGGTCTCGATAAGCACGACGTCCAAGCCGAACGCGTCCATCAGCAGCACCGCGTCGGCGGTCGCCCCGGATAGACCGCCCAGGTGACCGCGGCTGGCCATCGACCGGATAAAAACTTCTCCGTCCGTAAAGTGTTCGGTCAATCGAATGCGATCGCCCAACAACGCCCCGTGCGAAAACGGAGAACTCGGATCCACCGATACGACGCCGACACTCTTTCCGAGCGACCGCACTTTGCGAACCAGCGCGTTACCGAGCGTGGATTTGCCGACGCCGGGCGGTCCCGTCAAACCGATGGTGAGCGCGCGTCCAGTCTGTGAAAACAGATGGCGCACGAGCTCGGCTCCCCGTCCCGACTCCGCACGGCTGATCGCACGCGCCAGCGCGCGTGGGGAACGGGCGCGGAATTGCCGCAAGAGGTCGGAGTGATCGCCTGGACTGCCCACGTTCGAAGGATTGCCGCCGCGCTGACGGTTGTCCTTGCCTTCTCCGGCACGCCTGCACGCGCACAAAGCCTTGTTCTGCCGCTGACCGGTCATCGCGCAAGCACAATCGAACCGGCCTCGCTTTTTCACACGCTCTTTACGGATTTTTTCAGCGAGCGCGACGGCACGACATACGTGCAGACGGGCGACATTCCGGCGATGTGGCTGCGCGACTCGTCGGCGCAATCGATTCCGTACGTGCGCTTCGCACCGGGGTATCCGATTCTCGCGGTGCGTCTGCTCGGCGTCATCGAACGCGACGCGCGCAACGTAGGCGTCGATCCGTATGCGAACGCGTTCACGGCAAACTATCGCATCTGGGAACGCAAATGGGAAGCGGATTCGCTTGCGTGGCCGGTGCTGCTGGCATGGGTGGTGCGGCAGCAAACGGGTACGCGCGCACTTTTCACGCCCGCCTTCCATCACGCGTTGCGCGCAAGTGTCGACACGTGGCGGTGCGAGCAGCTGCATGCGACGTGCAGCCGCTACCACACCGAGCTGCAAACCGAACCGTATAATCCGCAAACGGGAATGATTTGGACCGCGTACCGCCCATCGGACGATCCCGTCCGCTATCATTTTAATATACCGCAGGAAGCGATCGCCGCGATCGCTTTGCGCGTCATTGCAAAGCTCGCCGTCGAGGGATACGGCGATCGGAATCTCGCGAACGAAGCAAACGCGATGTCGGCGCAGGTCGAAGACGGCATCGAACTCTACGGACGGGCTTGGCGCCCCGAGCTGGGCGGCTGGGTCTACGCATATGAAACCGACGGCAACGGCGCGCAACTCTTTGCCGACGATGCCAACATTCCGAACCTGACGGCAATGCCGTATATCGGGTGGTCGTCGTCTTCCGACCCGGTCTACCTGAATACGCGGTCGTTTGCGCTTTCAACGCGCAACCCGTGGTACTTCAAAGGACTCTACGCATCCGGATTGGGCAGCGAACACACGCCGCCCGGATACGTTTGGCCGCTCGGGATCATCGCGCGAGCCTTGACTGCAACGTCATCGCAAGAGATCGCGGCGAGCGTAACGACCTTAGCCGAAACCGACAGCAAAGACGGCCTCATCCACGAAAGCTTCTACGGCAACGGGTATTGGGTGTTTACGCGCGCCGAATTTGGGTGGGCTAACGCAGTCTATGCCGAGCTGCTTTTTCGCACGCTCGCAGGATTTTCGGCACCGCCGCTGACCAGCACCGGCACGCCGGTGATTTCATTTGAAGAGCTGAGCGGCACGCCCGCAATTGTGAGCGAACCGATCGAGCGGCTTTACAACACGACGCTGATCTATGCAGCGTTAAATCGCTTGTTGGCCGAAGCTGATGGCCGCACCGTCGTGCCTGGTGCGCCCGCGATGGTCATGACCCGAAGCGGCGGCAGCGCTCCGCATACTGCGTCAAAGCGCGCGCGAAGTCGTCCTCGCTGAAATCGGGCCACATGACCGGCAGCGTCAGCAACTCCGTATACGCGAGTTGGAAGAGCAGAAAGTTGGAGACGCGAAAATCTCCGCCGGTGCGGATCAGCAGATCGGGATCGGGCTGATGCGGAGCGTAGAAGCGCCGGCGCAAGGCGGATTCATCAACGTCGCGCGCGCGCAGACTCCCTGATTCTACCTCACCGGCAATCGCGCGTACCGCGCGGACGATCTCGGCGCGTCCGCTGTAATTCAGCGCCAGGTTGAGCGTCAGCCGGCGGTTGTCTTCGGTTGCGCGTACGAGCCTCTCGATCGCGCGACGCGCCTGAGGCGGAAACTCACCGATGTCGCCGACGACCTGAACGGCCACGCCCTGCCTGCGAAGCGCGGCGAGTTCGGTTCGCGCGAAGATCGCGCACAGCTGCATGAGCATGCGAACTTCGGACGGATCGCGCGCCCAATTCTCCGTTGAGAAACCATAGACGGTCAGCACCCTGACGCCGGCCGCAAGGGCCGCGCGGACCGAAGCGCGCAGCGCGCCGACGCCGCGGCGGTAGCCCTGCGCTGCCGGCAGCCCGCGACTCTTGGCCCAGCGGCGGTTGCCGTCCATGATGACGGCTACGTGGACCGGGAGAGCATCCTGAACCGCCGCCTGCATTGCCATATTTACTTTGTACCACAAAGTAAATGGCCGGGCAAGCGGGACCGGCCTCCCCGGACGCTAACCATACCGCCCTCATGAACCTTGGTTACTGCAGATTCGCGACCGTCTCGGGCGATCGCATCGCGTTCGTCTGCGAGGACGACGTCTGGATCGCCCCGCTCGCCGGCGCCGCCGCCACGCGTCTGACCGCAACGCCGGGCGTCTGCAGCACGCCCCGCTTTTCACCCGACGGCACGCAGATCGCGTTCGTCGCCACCGACGAAGGCAACGCCGAAGTCTACGTCGTGCCCGCGGCCGGCGGACGACCGCGGCGCCTGACGTTCCTAGGCGGAACGCTGACGACCGTCAGCGGATGGACGTCCGACGGGTCGGAGATTCTCTTCGTTTCGAATCCGAACGCGTGGTACGAACGCGACACGCGCGGGTTCGCGGTATCGCCCTCGGGCGGAACGCCGCGGCCGCTCGGACTCGGACACATGCGCGCGATCTCTCCCGGCCCCGGAACGCGAATGGCGCTCGGACGCAACGCCGACGATCCGGCGCGCTGGAAACGCTACCATGGCGGAACCTCCGGAGAAATTTGGATCGACGCAGCGGGCGAAGGCGAATTCGAACGTCTCGTTTTGCCCGACGGTAATCCGGTCTGGCCGATGTGGATCGGCGAACGGATCTACTTCGCAGCCGATCACGAAGGTCTGGGAAACATTTACTCTTGCGCGTTGGACGGCAGCGACGTGAAGCGGCATACGCACCAAGGCGAATACTACGCACGCTTTCCCTCCACCGACGGATCGCGGATCGTCTACACCGCGGGCGGAGCGCTCTTCTGTTACGACGTTCAAAGCGACCAAACGCGCGAAGTCGACGTCACCATGCCGTCGGCCGCTTCGCAAACCGTGCGCAAGTTTCTGCCGGGCACGCAGACGCTCGATGAGTTTGCATCCTCTCCCGACGGCACCAAGCTGGCGGTCATCGCGCGCGGACAGCCGTTCACGATGCCGTTCTGGGAAGAAGCGCCCGTCGGACACGGCGCCGGCAGCACGGTGCGTTACCGCTGCATCGCGTGGCTGAACGACGGAACCCGTTTCGCGACGACCACCGACGTCAACGGTTTCGAACAAATTGCCGTGCACGAGGTCGACGGATCGAAAGAACCGGTCTTGGTGACGACGGGCGACATCGGGCGGGTAACCGAGCTCGCCGCCTCGCCCGTCAAAGACGTCGTCGCGTTTGCGAACCACCGCTACGAACTGATTGCCGTAGACTTGCGCGACGGCGCGCCGCGCGTGCTCGACAAGAGCCTCGGCAACCGCGTCACCGGTCTGGCATTCTCCCCCGACGGCCGCTTTTTGGCGTACACGTGGTCGCCGCTCGATCAAGCCGTCTCGATCATACGCGTCGCCAAAATGAAATCGGGAGAAATCCAGGACGTCACGCCGCAGCTGCGCGGCGATCACAGTCCGGCGTGGGATCCCGAAGGCAAATACCTCTACTTCATTTCCACGCGCGACTTCGATCCGGTCTACGATGCGCTGCAGTTCGACTTGAGTTTTCCGCAAGCGCAGCGGCCGTTCGTCGCGACGTTGCGCGCCGACGTACCCAACCCGTTTACGCCGAAGCCCAAACCCGTTCATCGCGACCTCGATCACGACCGCGACGGACCGGAGAAAAAGAAAGACTCGGGCCCGCCGCGCGTCGAGATCGATTTCGACGGGATACAGGGCCGCATTTTGGCTTTCCCGGTGGACGAAGGCGAGTACGATCAGATCGTAGCCGTTCGCAATCGCGTGCTGTTCACGAAATTCGAGGTGCGCGGCATCAAGCCGCAGTCGCGGTCGTGGGACGAAGAGGACGTCGCCGGAACGTTGATGGCCTACGATTTCGAAACGCAGCGCGCCGCGACCGTCGCAACCGACGTCAGCGAGATCGCGCTCGCGGCCGATCGTCACACGCTGCTCTACCGTTCGCACGAGAAGCTGCGCGCGATCGACGCGCTGGCCGAACTGCCCGACGATCACGACGAACCCAAACCGCCGTCCGAACCGGGACGCAAGAGCGGCTGGATCGATCTCGATCGCATCAGCGTCGAAGTCGAGCCGCGCGACGAATGGCGGCAGATGTACCGCGAAGCGTGGCGCCTTCAAACCGAGCACTACTGGCTTGAAGACATGGCCGACATCGACTGGGATCGCGTGCGCGACCGTTACGAATCGGTGCTTCCGCGCGTGCGGACGCGCGCGGAACTCTCGGACCTCATTTGGGAGATGCACGGCGAGCTCGGCACGTCACACGCCTACGAATACGGCGGCGACCTGCGTGAGCCGCCCCAATACCGCCGCGGATTCTTGGGCGCCGACTATGTCTACGACGACGCCGTCGGAGGCTGGCGCATCACGCACATCTTGCGCGGCGATTCTTGGAATCCGCAAAGCGACTCGCCGCTGGCCGAGCCGGGCTTGAACGTTCGCGAGGGCGACGTGCTCGCTGCGATCGGCGGAAAGAAACTCGACCGCGAATTCGGACCGAACCACGCCCTGGTCAACGCCGCGGGGCGCGAGGTCAGCATCGTCATCCGTTCAGGATCGCAGGAACGTCACATCACCGCCAAGGCGCTTGCGAGCGAACAGAGCCTACGCTACCGCGCGTGGGTCGACGCGCAGCGGAAGTACGTGCACGAAGCGACCGGCGAAAAGATCGGCTACCTGCACATTCCCGACATGGGGCCGTGGGGATTCTCGGAGTTTCACCGCGGCTATCTCTCCGAGTTCGATCGCAGCGGACTGATCGTCGACGTGCGCTACAATCGCGGCGGTCACGTCTCGCCGCTGCTGCTCGAAAAGCTCGCGCGCAAGCGCGTGGGGTATGACATCGCGCGGTACAGTCAGAAACCATTTCCTTATCCGCCGGAATCGGTTGCCGGTCCGCTCGTCGCGATCACCAACCAGTTCGCGGGCTCGGACGGCGACATCTTCAGCCATTGTTTCAAGCTCTACAAACTCGGACCGCTGGTCGGAAAGCGCACGTGGGGCGGCGTGGTCGGGATCAACCCCTATCATCGCTTGGTCGACGGGACGATCACGACGCAGCCGGAGTTTTCGTTCTGGTTCAAAGACGTCGGCTGGCGCGTCGAAAACTACGGAACCGATCCCGACTATGACGTAGACATCGCTCCGCACCATTACCGCGAAGGCAAAGATCCGCAGCTCGATTTTGCGATCAGGCTCGTCATGACGGCAGCTGAAAACTTCCACGAAACCTACCCCGATTTAGCCACCAGGCCGTCACTGTCGTTGCCGGCTCTGCCGTAATGTCGTTCGCCGCCGGCGAGATCGCGGCGCTGAAGGTGGAACGGCCGGAGGCATTGCGGCAGATGTATCTTCTTAGCCCGTTCGTGTGGCGTGAGGGACCGCTCTACCGGATGCTGCTTCGCGCCGTTCCCGAATCGGATGAACCGGCGCGCAAGATCGCGCGCGTGCATTACGGCGAGTCACATGACGGATTGCGTTTCACGCTCGCGGAAAAACCGGCGGTTGCCCCCGGTCACGAAAACGATCACGACGGCTGCGAAGATCCAACGGTGTGCATCGTCGGCGGCCGCTATTACGTCTACTACACGGGCTGGGACGAGCGCGCGAAGCGCGGGCAGCTGCTGCTGGCTGAGGGCGGCGACGTGTTGCGCCTAAAAAAGCGCGGCATGATTCTACCCTGGACGCCCGAGCGCAAGAATCCAAAAGAAGCGACGGTCGTGCAGGCGCGCGACGGCGGCTGGCGCCTGTTTTTCGAATACTCGGCCGGCGATCGATCAAAAGTCGGGATCGCGCGAGCAGAAGCCGTCGACGGCCAGTGGAGCGTGATCGACTCGCTCTTCGAAGCTCGCGACGGGGAATGAGACGATTGGCACTTGAGCACCGGGCCGATCGTCGCGACGCCCGGCGGCAACCCGGTAATGTTTTACAACGGCGCGACGCGCGATGCGAAGTGGCGCATCGGCTGGATAGTATTTCATGAGGATTATACGCGCGTCGTAGCGCGAGCCGGCGAACCGCTCATAGCCCCACCGGCGCATCGTCAGCCCGGCGATACCGACATTGCGTTCGCCGCGTCAGCCGTCGTTGAAAACGGCGTCACGCATCTCTATTATTCGATCGCGGACAAAGACATGTACCGCGCCACGGTGACCTCGAGCTAAACCGGCTTAATTCTCGCTGACGGGATGAACTTCAAACGGCTCAGCAATGCCGTGTCGTTCGTCACGTATTGAATGAAGCCGGCGACCTGCGCGCTCGGCTGACCGTTGGTGAACATGTGCTCGAACGACCAATACTTGTAGCGCCCGCTCAAAACGTTTGCATCGGCCGGCGCAACGCCGTCAATCGAGATTGCCGTGACCGAGCCGGGTTTTACGTAGGCCATTCCCACGTACGAAATCGAGCCCGGAGTCTGCGCGACCATCGCGGCGACGGTGCCCGATGAATCTTGCGTCAGACCGCTTTCGGAGGGTTCGCGCCCGCCGAGGATGTTTTGCACGAGAACGGCGCGCGTCCCCGAGCTGTGCGGCCGGTTAATGACGGTGATCGGGCCGGCATGGCCGCCCGCTTGACTCCAGTTGGTAACCTTTCCGCTGAAAATGCCTTGGAGCTGCGCGGTCGTGAGATTCTTGACCCCGGTCTGCGGATTGACGACGATGCCGAACGTGACGACCGCAACGCGGTGATCGACCAAGCTCGGCTCGCCCTGCGCGGGAATGTCGGAGTCTCCGATATCGACCGAACGCTGCGCAACCTGCGTGATGCCGACGCGCGATCCGCCTCCGGCTACACTAATCTTCACGTTCGCATGCGCGCTCTGGTAGTCGACCGCCGCCTGCTTCACGAGCGGCAGCAGCGCGGTCGAGCCCGATATGGAGATCGAGCCTGGATTGCCGGCCGTTCCGGACATACTGTTGGACTGCGAAGAGCCGCATGCCGCAAGCAGCAGCGCGAGAGCGGAGATCAACGTTCTATGCGTCATCGTGCGTTGGTACTTGATCGTCAGCGCGGGACCTCCATCGTTTGGCGGATGAATTGCATGAGCACCGGATAGACGATATCCGTCCGCGGTGTGGCGTTTTGCGGATCGATGATGTCGTGGTCCTCCGGCAGATCGGTAAAACGGTAGGCCTGCGTAAACTCCCGGCGGTAGCGCTGCCAGGCCAGCCCCACGCTATCGGCAGCGTGATTGTTGACGGCGGGGTCGCGCTCGTTGGTGATAATCGTCGCCCGGCCGCCTGCAAACGCGGCCGCGTGCGAAGCATCCCAAACGCCGTCGCCGATCAGCAAACACTGACCGAGTGCGTGCGTTGAAAATCGCGGGTATCCGGTGGGCGGCATAATGTTTTCTTTGTTGCGCGGATCCCACCAGATGAAAGCGTTGGGCAGTCTGCGCATGGCGTCCCCGATGAGGCGGCTAACCGGATACGCAATCTTCAGCAGCGCGAAGACCGGGCTGACGGCGATCGCATGCGCGACGTCGGAGCGGTGCTGAGCGAAATGCGCGCACAAGAGCGCGCTGGTCGAGATGCCGAGCACGCAAACACGCTCGCCCAAACCGCACGCAATGTCGACGGCTTCGGTTGCCGACGACAGCAGCATCTTCGCCGTGAGGTTCTCCAGGCGGGTCGTCATGCGATCGCGATCGCCTTGCTCGGGGAGCCTCGGCACGAAGACGTTCGCACCGAGATCGCGCACGAGCGGAGCGAGTTTTACGAACTGGCCCGGATGATTCGTGAGGCCGTGAAGCAGCACGACCGCGAGCGGCGTGCGTTCCCCGCAGTCGTACAGCTGCGTGTAGGCTTCCGGCAGTATGCGCGGATCTTTGTCGAGTGCTTTGAACCTCTCGACGCGTTCCTTCGCCTCCGCGTACGAGCGCGCCCGCGAGGAAGAGACCGTCAGCGGCATTTTGCATACCTGAAGCATGTCGTGACGTGGTCGTTGACCAAGCCGACAGCCTGCATGAACGAATAACAGATCGTCGATCCCACGAACGTGAAGCCGCGCTTTTTCAAGTCGGCGCTGAGTTGATCGGATTCTTTGCTCGTCGCCGGCAAGCGCGAGCGCGTCGAGCGTTTGGCGCAGAGTGGTCTGCCGCCGACGAAGGACCACACGTAGGCGTCAAAGCTGCCGAACTCGCTCTTCACGCGCAGAAACGCTTTTGCGTTCTTTACGGCGCCGCGCACTTTCAAACGGTTACGCACGATGCCGGGATTCTTCAAAATACTTTGCACTTTCGCTTCGCTGAATTTCGCCACGCGGCGCGGGTCGAAGTTGGCGAAGAGTTTGCGGTACGCATCTCGCTTGGCCAATATCGTGCTCCAACTCAGCCCGGCCTGCGCGCCCTCGAGCAGCAAGAACTCGAAGTGCACGCGATCGTCGTGCACGGGAACGCCCCACTCGCGGTCATGATACGCGATCATCGCCGCGCCGGTGGCCCATGAACAGCGCCCTCGGGACTTAGCCATCTATCAAGTCTATCAGACGCGGCTGCAAGCGCAACGCGATATCGGGATAGCGCTTGGGTTCGATCACGTCGTGCGCGAAGGGCAAGTCGCGAAAGCGTTCGACGCGCACGTTCGCTCCATGCGCCTTCCATAGATCGGCCAGCTTCACCGCGGCGCGGTTGCTGACGGCCGGTTCGCGCACGTTGATCGCCACGATCAATTCCTTCGCCGCCGGAGGGCCTGCGCGTGCTTCACCCATCAATTCGTAGGCGAGAATCAAACCTTGAGCGAGAGCATGCGTTGAGTATTGCGGATAGCCGTGGGCCGGCAGCTGCTTTTCGCGCAGCCAAGGATCCCACCAATAGAAACGATTTGGAAGGCGCAGCGCCACACGCGCCGCAAACTCGCCGAAGCGCGTCGGCATCCAAAGGATTCCCAAGTACGGAACGATCGCTACGACTTTGCGCAGCGGCTCGGACTGCCCGGCGCACGCGGCCAACAACGCTCCCAACGAAAAACCCGCAACGCTGACCTCTTCGCCCAGACCGTCAGCGATTTCCAACGAGTCGCGCAGGCATGCTTTCAATTGCGTGACCGTCATGCCGGCGAGCGCGCGAGACATGCGATCTGCGTGCCCGTGCTGCGGAAGGCGCGGGACGAAGACGTTGTGACCGCGTTCGTGCAGCGCGCGCGCGATGCCAATCATCTGCGCCGGGCTTGCGCTGAGCCCGTGAAGTAAGAGCGTCGCGCGCCGCGTCCGGTAGCCGCGATCGAAAACGAGCGAACGCCCGAGCTCGCCGACTTCCGCGCCGTCGCGGGCGCGAAAACGCGCGATTCCCTCTTGCGCGGCAGCGTACGATGCATCATTCATGAGAAAAGAGGGAACGATCTTAAAGCGGACGGAACCGCATTCCTACAGATGCACGATATCGATCGCAACGCCGCGGCTTTCATCGAACTCGAAGATCGCTACGGCGCCCACAATTACCAACCGCTCGACCTCGTCGTCGAACGGGCGGAAGGCGTGTGGCTATACGACGGCGCCGGAAAGCGTTTTCTCGATTGCGTTAGCGCGTACTCGGCGGTCAACCAAGGACATTGTCACCCGCGCATCCGCGCCGCCCTCGAAGAGCAGGCCAAAAAAGTTACACTGACGTCGCGCGCGATGCGCAACGATCGCTTGGGACCGTTTCTCAAACGGCTGACGGAGTTCTGCGGGTACGAATCGGCGCTGCCGATGAACACGGGCGTCGAAGCCGTAGAGACGGCCATCAAGCTCGCGCGGCGCTATGCGTACGAACGCAAGCGCGTCGCGCCCGACAGCGCCGAAATTATCGTCTTCTCCAATAATTTTCACGGACGCACTACGGCCGCGATCAGCGCGAGCACCACCGAACACTACCGTCACGATTTTGGACCGTTTACGCCCGGATTCGTCGCCGTGCCGTACGGCGACTACGACGCCCTGGCGGCGGCAATCAGCGAACGCACGTGCGCGATCCTCGTCGAACCGATACAGGGCGAGGGCGGCGTGATCGTTCCCCCGCCCGATTTCTTGAAGCGCGCGTGGGGCTTGTGCCGCGAACACCGCGTGCTGTTCATGGCCGATGAAATTCAGACCGGCCTCGGCCGCACGGGCGATCTGTTCGCATGCGACCACGACGGAATCAAACCCGACGTCATGATTGTCGGAAAAGCACTGGGCGGCGGATACTATCCCGTCTCGGCGATGCTCGCGAGCCGCGACCTCATGAAACTCTTCGGCCCCGGCGATCACGGCAGCACGTTCGGCGGAAATCCGTTGGCCTGCGCGGTCGGTTTGGCTTCGCTCGACGTGATCGAAAGCGAGAATCTGCCGGCCCGCGCGCGTTACGCGGGAGCGCGGCTCATGCGCGGGCTGCGCGAGCTCGCGTCGCCGGCGATCGCAGAGATTCGCGGGCGCGGACTGCTGATCGGCCTTCAGCTCAAAGTGCCGGCACGGCGCCTAGCCGAACTGTTGATGGAACGCGGCGTCGTGGCGAAAGACACCCACGCAGACGTGCTGCGCATCGCTCCGCCGCTGGTGATCGAAGACGCCGAGATCGATCTTTTGCTTTCGGCGATGGACGGCGCGCTTAAGGCAGTTCTTTAAACGACTGCTTGAGCCTGAATTCGCTGACGGGATACTTCGCGCGCAGTATCGCCCATTGGTGCAGCAGCTCGTTGCCTTCCGGGTGGCGCCGGTAACGAGTTACGCCTAAATAATATTGCGCTTCAGGCGCTGCTATTGCGGCCGGAAACCGCTTGAGCGTCTCTACGTAGCACTCCTCGGCTTTATCGAACTCGCGTAAGCGCAGGTGCGCCTGCCCGATGCTCACCAGCGCGCGCGCCGCGAATTCAGCCGGCGGCAAGTAGCCTTGCCACTCTTGGAGCACGTCGCCGTCGCCGTTCAAGATGCGAATATCCGGCGTCCAAATGTGATGGTACCGTTTGAGCAGCGATTCGTTTTCGGGTTTGGAATTATCGATCTGAACCGGAACGCACCGGTTCACGATCTCTGATACGAAGGTTTCGGGATACGTCACGGTATCCAGCGCTTGGCAGCCCCCTCAACCAGGGTTGAACACGTCGAAGAATACCAGCTTCGAATCGCGTTTGGCCTCTTTCAGCGCTTCGTTAAAATCTTTCCGCCAAGAAATCATCTTTGCTCTCTTTCCCCCGCAGGAGCCAGGCTACGCTCTGTGAAGGCTTTGCCCTGTTAGGGGGTGTCAAGATGCTGCTTTCCATGCTCCTGGCCATCACGCTGCAGCCAGCGACGCCGGCGCCGAATGTGCCTTGCGATCGCGACGCAACCGTATCGCAGCAAGTATCTCCCGATTATCCGGAATCCGCGCGTGAGTCCGGCATTGGGCAGGTTACAGCGGGAATCCGCGTTTATCTGACTCCGTTAGGTAAAGTAGCCGCGCTGCGCGTCCTGACTTCGAGCGGTAACGGTGACCTTGACCAAGCCGCCATCCGCGCCGCCGCCGAGTCAACCTATTTGCCGCGCATTAAAAACTGTAAGCCTACGTTCGGTCTCTATCTCTTTAAGGTGACGTTCGACCCGAATCGGTGATTGTTTAGTAGCCCGCACCGATTCGGGGTACAGGTCTTCCATGGAACAAGGCTCGCTCCCGACGCTGCCCGCCTACCCGATTAAGGAACGCTTGGAGATCGACGGCATCAACGTGCTACTGCTCAACGTCCCGCCCGACCAAGCCTATCCGCAAAATCTGTTCGGCGTGACCGAAAAAGGTGACGTGCTCTGGCAGGTCGAGCCGCGCTCTTCGGCTACGCCGAACTCACGCTATACGTCGATCCGAGACGAGGTCGGCGTGATCGTCGCGCGCACCGAAGACAAGCTCACACGCAAGGTCGATCCAAAGACCGGCAAGGTATTAGCGGAGGAGCAGGCCGCCGACTAACCGTTGTCCTATGCTCGGTTTATGCCGGCCATTCGACGCCTGCCGCTTTTGCTATTAGCAGCCGTTGCTTGTTTTGCCGCGGCTTGCGGCGGTACCTCAACGACGCTGATACAGCAGGTCACGACTCCGGCGACCAGCATCCCGATTCCAACCGTCACTTCACAATCGAATTTCACGGTCGTGCAAACCGCCGACTTGAGCGCGAGCACGAATCTTCCGGTCGCCGGCGGCTACAGCGGAACGCTGCAACTCGGCGGAGCGATCCAACAGTACGCGCAGGTTACACAGAGTTTGCAAAATACGGCGCCTCCAAGCGTGGCGCCCCTTTCGATGAAACCGCAAGACGCCGGCGCGCAGCCGATGGACGTCGTTCCCGCGCAAGTGCTCTTTTATTATGGTTTGCTCTTCGATGCGCGCACGCCGGCGTATGTATCTCCGCTCCCTTCGCCCACAGATCCGCCGCCCGCGCCGGTCACGCTGACCGTGCAAGTCCCCGCCTCCGTCTTCTTGCAGAACGTGACCTATTACTTAGCGCTCTACGATCCGCAACGCCCGTCGTTAGGGTGGCAGCAAAAATTCGCGGGTCCCGCAACGGTCAGCGGCACGACGCTGACGTTTACGGCCGCTTATACTTTCAACCGCTATCAACAATATTGGCTCGCGATCTACGCCGCGAGCCCGCAAGCGCCGCCGCCCACGCCGGCGCCCACGATCTCCCCGCTGGCTTCGCCGTCGCCGATCCCCAACTCGATCGTTGGAATACAAGCGATCATGGGGCCAAACTTCGCGTGCTCGGGAACGCCGTGCGCGACCGGTCCAATCGCGCCTCCGACGCAAGGCCCGGCGACGTACACGATCCAGACGGGCGTCAATGCGCCATCGATTAGCGGGAACGCCACGCAGCTGACGGTTTTTCCGCTGACTTCACAGCCGAGCGACGTGTTGTATTTCACGCCGCCGCTCGTTGTTGCGCCGCTAACGACCAACGCGGTCTGGGACTTCTACTATTATATCGACCAGCCGGTGTGGGCGACGCCGACTCCACGTCCGCCCACGGCCACTCCCACGCCCGCGCCGGCGACCATGATGGCGCTCGAGTTCGATTTCAACATGGGCATGCCGAACTACGCCTACAACTTTTCCTCGCAGTGCTTGATCCTCGACAACGACCACGGCGGTCCCGTCTGGCAGATCTGGGGCGGCGGAACGCAAGGCTGGATCGACTCGGGCCTCCCATGCAATACGGCAAACTTTACGCCCAACGTTTGGCACCATCTCACGTGGACTTACCAAATCCATCCTGACACCTTGCAAACCGAGTACGACACGCTGACCATCGACGGGACCACCGTAACGGTGCCGGCTGCAAATGCGCTCCATCCGGTGCAGCCGCGCGTCGAATCGAAAACGTTCTTGGAAGTGCAGTTTCAACAAGACATGCACCAAGCGCTCGACCCCAGCGCGACGCCGCCCCCGTTCAAGGAGTGGGTTGACAACGTTACGCTGACGTACTGGTGAACGCTCGCGCCTTTTGCTTGGCGGCGGCGCTGCTAACCGCCGGGTGTGCCGGGACCGCGAGCAGCAACCTAACGCCGCCGGCGGCTTCGCCGGCTAACGGCACGGCCGCAATTTTTGTCGCGAACGTACGGCTCTCGAACGTCATGCGTTTCCCGCCGAATGCAAACGGCCCGGCTGCTCCGACGCTTACCGTGCAAGGCGGACTGACGCCCAACGCGCTGGCGTTCGATTCGGCCGGAAACTTTTACGTCGCGGGCAGCAACAACGCCATCAGCGTCTATGCGCCGTTCGCCTCGCAAGCTTTCAAAACGATATCGAACGCACAGATCTGCAGGCTGGGCGGTATCGCCGTCGATGCGGCGGGCGCAGTCTACGCCGCCGATCCGATCTGCGATCAACTCGTCAAACTCACGCCGCAATCCGGCGGGACATATTCGCTGGCGTGGGTTATCGCGGGCGCGCATACCAAACTCTCGGGTCCGTCAAGCGTTGCCGTCGATCAGAGCGGCGACGTTTTCGCGCTCGATCAGCCGAACGCCGTAAACACGTCGCCGCCAGCGGTCACCGAATACGATCCGTCGGGAGCTTCGGGCCAGAGCGATCTCGCGCCGATCGCGACCATATCGGGCGGCAGCTTTCCCACCGGCGCTCGGGGGCTGGGCGTCGACGCGACCGGCGACGTTTTTGTGGCGAGCGCTGCACAGATCCAAGAGTACGTCAGCGACAGCAGCGGCTATCATTTGTCGGGAACGATCGACGATTCCAATCTCTGCAGCATCGCGTCGATCGCGATCGGGACCGACACGAAAGAAAATTACGTGCTGGCAGCCAATGCTTGCGGGCCAAAAAGCGCCGGCAACGGGACGCTCGCAATGTTTGACGTTACCACGCCGCTCGCCGGCTCGCAGGATCCAACGCCGCTGATCGTCGCGGGAAGCGCCGCCGAAATGAACGTTACGCCGGGCTCGGCGGCCGCGTTCGACAGCAGCGGCATCTCGGGCAACCGCGCGTATGTGGGAAATCCGCTCATCGACACCATAACCGGATACTGCCTGTGCAGCAGCAGCGGACCCGCGCAGTATCAGCTCTCTACCGGATATCCGGGACTGGACGGCGTGCAAGCGATCTGGTTTTCCGGCGCGCGCATGTATTCCAGCGACGGCGCGGCGCCGGCCATTTCTTTGTACGATCAATTCCCGCAAAGCGCAGCCGCGCCGCTGATGCCGGCTCCGTTGTGGCGCATTCTCGGCAGTAACACGCGACTGTGCGGACCCGCCAGCGTCGTGACCGATCGCTTGGGCAACGTGTACGTTGACAACGACTGCAGCAGCAACGGCGGCGGCGCTAACTCCAATACGCTCGCGCGTTTCGACGCGCCGCCGGCGAGCTCCAACGGAAACCTGAATCTCGCGCCGGCGTGGATCACCGCGGCGGCGGCATGCCCGAATCCATCGCGCGCCGATGTGTTATGCAACCCGCAGCAACTTGCGATTGACGGACTCGGAAACGTCTACGTAACGAATTATGGAGGCAACTCGATCGTCGAGTACACTTCGGGCGGAAACCAGGTTGCCGTCCTGACTGCCGAGCCGGCCGTCCTGCACCGGCCGAGCGGCATCGCGATCGATTCGGGCGGCAACCTCGTCGTCTATAGCGACGCCGAAAACGACGCGGGCGGAGACTTCCCCGGCCTCATCGCCTACTTCTCGAAACCGGCGGGCACCGGAAACGTAGTGCTGACCGCAAGCAAGACGATTGCCGGCACCGGGACGACGCTCCCGGCTTCGCAATTCGGGCAGATAGCACTCGACGCCGGCGGAAATCTCTTCGTGAACCTCTTCAAGTCGATCGCCGTCTACGCGCCGGACGCCAAAGCAAGCGACGCGCCGGCCGCCGCGATCGCGCTCCCCGCCGGCGCCGGCGGCACCGGTTTGGCGATCGCTCCGGCGCCTTGACGCTCCCCCGTGCTGCTGTGGTATGCTCCGTAAGCCGAAGTGGGGCCACGGGCCCTCACCGGATGCCTCTGGGCGATCCGGTCTTCATCGAGGAGCCGCCGGCCGGTTTCGCATGATGGGGGTCACCGACTGCGGCGATGCCCTTTTTTATTTGCCAAAAACAGGAGTAATGCAATAGCTCGACCGCTCAGAATAAACGACCAAATCCGCATCCGCCAAGTGCGCGTGATAGACGAAGACGGAACGCAACTTGGGGTCCTTTTCACGGAGGACGCGCTCGCGCGGGCTCGCACCGCCGGGCTGGACCTGATCGAGGTTTCACCGACGGCATCGCCGCCGGTCTGCAAGATCGCCGACTACGGACGTTTGAAGTACGAGCAGTCGAAAAAAGACAAAGACGCCCGCAAGAAACAAAAGAGCTTCGAATTAAAGGAAGTGAAGCTGCGCCCGAAGATCGAGACGCACGATTACGAGACCAAGGCCCGCATGGCCGAACGTCTGCTCCTCGACGGCAGCAAGATCAAAGTCACGATCATGTTTCGCGGACGAGAGATAACCTACACGTCCTTCGGAAAGCGCCTGTTGGATCGTATGGCGGAAGATATGACGCCGATCGCCACGATCGAACGCGACGCGAAACTCGAAGGAAAAAATATGTTCATGATCCTGGCGCCCCGCTCGGTGCCTACCGGTCCGCCGAAGTTCACCAGCATGGCTGCCAAGGACAAGGAGAAGAAAAGTGCCTAAAATTCGTACCCACCGCGGTACAGCCAAACGCGTAAAGGTCAGCGCCAACGGAAAGGTGACGCACCGTCATCAATTCAGCGGCTGCGGCCACATCATGAGCAAGCGTACGCGCAAGCGCAAACGCAAGTTCCGTAAAGATCAGCCGGTCTTCGCTGGAGATCTGAAGCGCTTGGCGCCCACGATCCCCTACCTGCTGTAAGGAGCTCGGCATGGCACGAATAAAACGCGGCGTCCACGGACTCAAACACCGCCGTAAAGTCATGAAGCTCGTCAAGGGCTTCCGCGCCGCGCGCCGGCGCAACTACCGCGTCGCGAACGAAGCGCTGCTCCATTCGCTGGCTTACGCCTATCGCGACCGCCGCGTGCGCAAACGCGACTTCCGCTCCTTGTGGATCAGCCGCATCAATGCGGCCGCACGCAAAGAAGGCTTGAGCTATTCGGTCTTTATGAACGGTTTGAAAAAATCGGGCATCTCGCTCAACCGCAAGACGCTGGCGGAACTGGCGGTCTCCGATGCGGCGGCTTTCGGGTCGCTGCTCAAAGCGGCTAAGAACGCGGTTACAAAATAAAAACGAGGGCGAAAGCCCTCGTTTCTTTTTTAGTCGTCGCCGTTGGCTAGACGGCGTCCGGTGGCCTCGATAACTTTGCCCAGCATACTCACCGCCTCCGCGCGAGAGGCGTTGCTGAACATATACTTGAGCTTGTCGTCCGAGTCTTCAACGATGAGCACGGCGCGCTTCCCGGCGCGGACGGCGGCGATGAGCTTATTGAGATAGGCTTCGTCGTCGGCTGCCAATACGGAAGCCGCGATGTGCTCTTGCTTGCCATCGCTCAAAAGATATTTGAGGACGTCGTTAATGTCCCGTGGAGTATCCACCGCCAGCCTCCCATAACGCGAACCCGCCGCCTCTATTAAAACGCATTTGGCGGAAGGTTTGTAGCTAGGTTATCGACTCTTGACGAAAATTATTTATTTCAGGCGATCCAACCAAAGAAGCGCTACCATCGTTTTCATGTCGATGATCTCGCCGCTTGCTTGCATTCGCCAAGCGTCTTGAAACGATACGTGCCGCACTTCGATGCGTTCGTCCTCCTCGGGCTGCGGCGGCCCGGCGTGCAGGCCGCGTGCAACGTAGAGTCTCACACATTCGGTGCAAAAACCGGGCGTCGGATAGAGTGTCGACACGAGCTCCCAGCTGTCGGCCAAGCAGCCGGTCTCTTCCCGCAGCTCGCGTTTCGCGCCGTCTTCGGGCGGCTCGCCCGGCTCGGCGGTACCGGCCGGTATTTCCCACAGACTCAGTCCGGCCGGATGGCGGTATTGGCGGACGAGCACGATCCGGCCGGCGTCAGGCAGTGCAGCGATGGCAAACGAACCGGGATGAACGACCAGCTCGATATCGCGGCGCTTGCCCTCTTGTTCGACCGTATCGACGCGCACGCGAAAGATGCGGCCGGCGTAGATCTCTTTTGACTCGATGAGCTTCGGAGCATCGTCGGACATCGCTCAAGTGCATACCCAGGGACGGGATACTTCGAGCGCTCCTCGTAGAAGCAAGCGTGCGCCGGCAAACGACCATCGGACAAGAGCTGCTGTGGCTGCTCGCTTTTCTGGCAATTTTTGCCGCCGCGGCGGCGCTGCTGCTGGCTTACGCGAGTTCGCGCCACTATAACGACCGCATCGCCATTTCGCTTGCGGGAATACTCGCGGCCGTCGTGACCATCGCGCTGCGCGCGAAGTTCTTGGGAACCAATGCTCGGCGCCCATAGTCCGAAGCTCGACCGGGTCCGCGATCTGCGCACGAAAAAGGGCCGCCGCGAACACGGGCGCTTTGCCATCGAAGGCGCGACTCTGCTGCGCGAAGCTTTGCGCAGCGGCGTTTCGATTGAAGCGCTCTACGGCACACCCGCCGCGCTCGAATCGTCGGAGAGCGCGCGCGAAGCCGAGGCGGCCGGAGCGGACGTCTACCGCCTAGACGAGCGGACGATGCACCGCCTCTCCGATCTCGAAACCGCGCCCGGCTTGCTCGCCGTCGTCCCGATCGAACTGCATCCGGTCTCGGAACTTTTCTCGGCTCCCGGCCTGGTCCTCGCGCTGGCCGGATTGAGCGATCCGGGAAACGCCGGCACGCTGCTGCGGGCCGCCGACGCGTTCGGCGTCTCCGCCGTCGTTTTCGGATCCGGGACGGTCGAGCCTCACTCCCCAAAAGTTGTCCGCAGCGCGATGGGCTCGCTCTTCCGGCTCAAGCTCGCGGTAGCCGATCCGCAAGAAACCGCCGCGGCGGCCGAGGGCTGGGAGATAACCGGCTTGGCAGCGGGCGGTGACCCGATTGAGGGGCTGTCGTGGGCGCCGAAGAGCCTGCTGGTCGTCGGCCAGGAGCGCCACGGATTGGGGGCATGGACGGCCCTCTGCTCGCGCCTCGCGGCCATTCCGATGGAGGGGGAAGCCGAGAGTTTGAACGCGGCTGTGGCGGGCGGAATCGCCCTGTACGAAGCCTCGAAGCGGGTGCAAGCGAGCCCCTGAACCGTGCCGTTGTCAAGTCTGTCAAGAGAGTCTAGACAGGCCGAAAAGTCAAGACTACCCTGTGGAAAAGTCGCGTGTTATACTGCTTGCACCGCATGGGGGCCGGGCCAGTAGGCCCGCCCAGAAGGAGACCGATGGCCACGTCCGAGTTCTTCTGGAAACTCTTCAAGTCAACGGGATCGATCAACGCGTATTTGATTTACCGGCAGCTCCACCCGACGTCGGTTCCAACCTAAGAGCAGACGAAAAGGCGGACTCCAAAGCGCCCGGAAAGTAACGCCGGGCGTTTTTATTTTTTAAATTATGGATCTGATCGATACGCTTGAGGACTTGCGTGCCCGGTTTGAGGACGCGCTAAAAAACTCTGCCGGCGCGGGTGCGCTCGACGGGGTACGCGTTGCGTTTCTGGGACGCAGCGGCGAAGTCACGGCAATCCGCCGATCGATCGGAAAACTTCCGCCGGCCGAGCGTCCTGCCGCCGGGCAGCGCATCAACGAAGCGGTCGAAAAGATGGAGCACGCGCTGAACGAAGCGCAGGCCAAAGCCGACGCGCTCGAAGTCGGAGCGAGCTTGTCGCACCGCATCGACGTGACGTTTCCTTCGATACCGCCCCAGCAAGGTTCGATTCATCCGATGAAGCGCGTGATGCACGACGTCTGCGCGTATTTCGAGCGGCACGGTTTCGCCGTCGTAATAGGGCCGGAGATCGAGCCCGACTATTACAATTTCGACGCGCTGAACATTCCGCCGGATCATCCGGCGCGCGAAGGATTCGACTCGTTCTTTCTCACGCCCAATCTCTTGCTGCGGCCGCATACGTCGCCGATGCAGATCCGCACGATGCAGCAGCACCGTCCGCCGGTCGCCGTCGTCGTGCCGGGCACGTGTTACCGCCGCGACGCAGTTGACGCGCGGCATCTCTATCAGTTCAATCAGTGCGAAGGTCTGCTCGTAGATGAAGGCGTGAACATGGGGCATCTCAAGGGCATGCTCACGGGCATGTGCCGCGAGATATTCGGATCCGAACAGCAAGTGCGTTTCCGTCCGTCGTATTTCCCGTTCACCGAACCGAGCGCGGAGGTTGATACCACGTGTCCGCTCTGCCGCGGCGCCGGCGGCGAATGCCGTATGTGCGGCGGTTCGGGGTGGATCGAATTGGGCGGCGCCGGCATGGTGCATCCGAACGTTTTGCGCAACATGGAGTACGATCCGGAAGTCTACTCGGGCTGGGCGTTCGGCTTCGGCCTCGAGCGCATGGCGCTCGTGCGTTACGACGTGGACGATATCCGCCGCTTCTTCGAAAACGACGACGCATTCTTGGAACAGCTGGCCTGATGCGCGTTCCTTTAGGCTGGCTGCGCGACTACGTCGACCTGCCCGCCGATCCCGGCGCGGTCGCCGAGATGCTGGCGCTGATCGGCTTCCCGGTCGCGGCAATCGAAACGCGTCCGGTCATTACCGGCGTTATCGCCGGCCGCATCGCCGAGCTCGGTAAGCATCCCAACGCCGACCGCTTGCAAGTCGGGCGGATCGACGTCGGCGACGGCGCGCCGCTCACCATTGCAACGGCCGCAACCAACGTCTCGCCGGGTCAAACCATCGCGGTTGCGACGATCGGCGCGTGCCTTCCAAAGCTGACGATCGAGCGCCGCAAAATGCGCGGCCTCGAATCGGAAGGCATGATGATCTCCGCCGGAGAGCTCGCGCTTCCCGAAGAGTGGTTCGAAGACGGCATCATGCAGTTCGAAGAGTCGCTGCAGCCGGGAACCGACGTTGTGGAATATTTCCGTCTGAGCGAAGCGGTGCTCGACGTCGAGATCACCAGCAACCGCGTCGACGCGATGTCGCTGATCGGGCTGGCGCGCGAACTGGCGGCCTATCAAAAGGTTCCGCTGCGCACGCCGGATCCTTCAAATCCCGGCGGCGGGGCGGGCGGACCGAAAGCCGAGATCACCATCGAATCGCCGGACTGCCGGCGCTTCGTATCGCAGATCTTCACGGGCGTGAGGAGCGGACCGTCACCGGCGTGGATGCGCATCCGGCTCGCGCTCGCGGGCCAGCGCCCGATTAACCGGCTCGTCGACATCTCGAATTACGTGATGCTCGAAACGGCGCAGCCGCTGCACTTTTACGACGCGGCCAAGATTGCCGGCCATCATTTGATCGTACGCGACGCGCGCCAAGGCGAACGGTTCGTCGCGCTCGACGGCTCTGAACACGAACTCACCCCGCACGCGCTCGTGATCGCAAGCGAAACGTCGGCGGAATGTTTGGCCGGCTTGATGGGCGCGCGCAGCAGCGAAGTCACGGACGCAACGACGGAGCTCATCCTCGAGTCGGCCAACTTCAGCGGACCGCGGATCCGCCGGACGGCCGGGCAGCTCGGGTTTCGCACCGAAGCGAGTTCGCGGCACGAGAAATCGCTCGCGCCCGCGCTCACGACGGTGGGTGCGGCGCGCGCGGCGCACCTGCTGGCGCAAGCCGGCGCAACACCGCACGAACCGGCTGCATTCGGCCAACCGTTAACGGCCGCGGCACCGATCGACTTCAAAATCTCCGACGTGAAGCGCCTGCTGGGATACGAGCTGCAGCCGCAAGAGATCACCGAATATCTCGACGGGCTCGGGTTCAAAGCCGAACCGCAGCCGGACGGCATGTTGCGCGTGGTCGCTCCCGCGTGGCGCACCGACGTCACATGCAGTGCGGACGTGATCGAAGAGATCGCACGCATGGCGGGCTACGGCCGCATCTCGCCGGAGATTCCCGCGGTGCGCGCGCATGACATCGCAAGCGGCGACTACCGGCGCGAACGCAAAGCCGCGGCTACGCTGGCCGCATTGGGATACCGCGAGATCGTCACGTACTCGCTGCACGGCGCGAACGTCTACGAGAAGATCCGGCGCGCCGGCCTCGAGCCGCCCGCGCGGCCCGTCGAAGTCCAGAATCCGCTGAGCGAAGAGCAGCGCTACCTTCGCCACTCGCTGGGACCGGCGATGGTCACGCATCTCGCACGCGCGAACGGGCCCGCGCGCGCGTTTGAGATCGGCCACGTTTTCTACAGCGAGGATCGGCAGCCGCTGGAAACGGCGATGGCGTTCTTCGCATTTTCGGCGGAGCCGCAAGACGAACCGGAATGGCGCGATTCGAACTTTCTGCGCGCGAAAGGAGACTGCGAAACATTTCTGCGCGAGATGACCGGAGAGAGCCGTTTCGAAACGGCGGCGGACGAGCGCGAGGGATTTCATCCCGGAAAGACCGGCGTCGTGCTGATGGGCGGGCGGGAGATTGCGGTCGTAGGGCAAGTCGATCCGCGGTTGCTGCGCAGCTTTGGCGCGCGCCTTCCCATCTACGCGTGCCGTATGATCTTAGCTGCGCTGCCGCCGTACGACGTCCCGCAGTTTAAGCCGCCCTCGAAATTTCCGTCAACGTATCGCGATCTCGCACTCGTATGCGACGCCGGTTTGCCTTCGCAACAGGTCGAGAACGCGCTGCGCTCGGCGGCCGGCGCATGGTGCACCGCGGTGAGCGCGTTCGACGAGTATCGCGGGTCGCAAGTGCCGGCCGGAAAGAAAAGCATCGCGATCCGCGTGACCTTGCAAAAACCCGATGCGACGATCACCGACGCCGAAGCCGACGCCGTTATCGAAAAATCAGTCGCGGAACTGCGCGCTCAATTCGGCGTGACGCTCCGCGCATGATCTGGCCGGATATTCTGATCGGCGCGATCGTCCTGATCGCGGCGCTCAAAGGGTATAAACGCGGCTTCATTCTCGAGCTGAGCGGATTCGTCGCGCTGGCCGCATCGTTCATCGTGCCGTGGTTCTATCGCGGATCGCTCGACGGATTCTTTCAATCGGTGTTTCATCTAGGCAGCGGGTCGGCGCACGTGGTCGCGATGTTCTTGGTCGGCCTGGCGACCTACGTCGCGATTCTGCTGATCGCGCGCGCGCTCAATACCGTAACCAAACTGCCGTTTCTGGGATTGGGAAACGCCTTCGGCGGCGCGGCGATCGGCGTCGTGAAAGCGGTCGTGCTGATTTGGCTGCTGCTCTACGTCGCGCTCTTCTTTCCGCTCTCGCCGGATATTCGCGCCGACCTGCACCGGTCGGTGTTGGTCGGTTACGAAACCAGCCCGAACGACCGGGTCGACGGCGCCATCATCGCGACGTTCCCGTGGTTTGCGCGTCCATTTGCGCACTACTTCTTTGCGCATCACCGTCTGTAGCGCCGCCTGCGTTGAGAAAAACGCTCAGCGCCGCTTTTCCGGCCTCGCCGACACGCACCGGAACGTCGTAACCGAGCAGGGCGATCTCGATTGCTCCAATCGCGGCGAGCACGTCGGTTTGTGAAATATCGCCCATCGTACCCATGCGAACGATCTTGCCTTTGAGATCGAGCTGTCCGCCGGCGAGGGTAACGCCGCGATCCTCGCGCAGACCGCGCAGCAAGCCGGCTGCGTCGACGCCGGCCGGAATCTTCGCCGTGACGACCGTCACCGAATGGGCGCCGGGTTGGGAAAAAACTTCGAGACCAAGAACGGTGAAAGCCGCTCGAATTGCTTCGGCGTACATCGCCAGCCGGCGGTACGTTGCAGGGGCGCCCTCGCGCTCATAGTGCTCGAGCGCCGCATCGAGTGCGAACATCGTGCTCACCGGCGACGTCCACGGCATCTGACCTTGCCGCGCAAATTCGCGCGCCTTAACGAGATCGAAGTAAAAACGCGGCGTCTTCGACGCCTCGATCGCATTCCACGCGCGTGGGCTGATGGCTAACATCGCAACGCCGGGCGGCGCCGCGAGCACTTTCTGCGATGCGCCGGCAACGATATCGTATCCCCATTCGTCCATGCGGAAATCGGTCGCGCCAAGGCCGCTCACCGAATCGACGACCGTGAGGGCGCCATGCGCTCGTGCGATTGCGGCGAGTTCTCCCATGTTGCTCTGCACGCCGGTCGACGTTTCGTTGTGCGTGAGCAAAATGCCGCGGTAGCGGCGATCCGTATCGTCATTGAGCCGCCGTGCGAACTCACGGGGATCGACGGCAAATCCGGGACGCGCTTCAAGCGCATCGACGTTCATGCCGTACTTGCGCGCGATCGCGATCATGCGCTCGCCAAAGGCGCCCATCGGCGCCGCCAGCAGCGTGTCTCCGGGCGAAAACGCGTTGGCGATCGCCGCTTCCAAGCCACCCGTTCCGGACGATCCGAGCAGAACGATCTCGCCCTCTTCCATTCCGAAAATAGGACGCAAGCGCGCGTTGATGCGCTCGACCAATTCGCTGAACTCGGGGCCGCGGTGGTCGATGAGCGGCCGGTTCATCGCCGCCAGCACACGCTCGGAAACCGTAACGGGACCGGGAATGAACAACAGCTGCCGCATCGCTACCCTAACGGCGCGTGCGCGACCGTTTGCGCTCGCCGTTGCGAACGCGTTTGATGGCGCTGCGGCGCATCGGGACGACGTTGCTCGCGCGGGCCGGCGACGCACCCAGTTCGACCGGCGTGATGATCCGTTTGCCGAGCGCGTGCTGCAGCACTTCTGAAAGTTCTTCGACCGGCACGAACGACATCGTATCGCGCACTTCCTTCGGAATGTCGTCGAGATCGATTTCGTTGCGCCTGGGCATGATGATCTTCCGGATGCCCGCGCGTTTTGCGCCGAGTACTTTTTCCTTGAGGCCGCCGATCGGCAGCACCTGGCCGGTGAGCGTGATTTCTCCCGTCATCGCGACGTCGGGATCCACTTTGATTCCGGTGAGCAGCGACGCGATGGCTGTAGCCAAGGCAACCCCTGCAGACGGACCATCTTTCGGCACGGCGCCCGTGGGAACGTGAATGTGCAGGTCGTGTTTGGCGAAGTAGTCGTCGGGCAAACCCAACTCCGCCGACCGCGAGCGCAAGAATGAAACCGCGGCTTGCGCGCTCTCTTTCATGACGTCGCCGAGCTGGCCGGTGAGCACGAGTTTCCCCGTGCCCGGCATCGCGGTCGTTTCGATGAAGAGGATATCGCCGCCGACGGGCGTGTAGAACATTCCGGTCGCGACGCCGACCGACGCGACGCGTTTCTTGACCTCGTTGTAGAAAAGCGGCTTGTTGAGATACCCGACCAAGCTGTCGGCTTTGATGCGGCCCTTGTACCGCGGCGACTCGGCGATCTTGCGCGCGATCTTGCGAAACGTCGTGCCGATCTCGCGTTCGAGGTTGCGAACGCCGGCCTCACGCGTGTAGTCGACGATGATCGCCCGGAGCGCCGCGTCGTTGATCTGTGCTTGCGAATCTTTTAATCCGTTGGCCTTGCGCTGCTTGGGAACCAGATAGCGTTTGGCGATCTGAAGTTTTTCCAGCTCGGTGTAGCCGGAAAGCTGGATGATCTCCATGCGATCGCGCAGCGGCGGGCTGATCGTATCCAAGCTGTTGGCCGTGCAGACGAAGAGCACTTGCGAGAGATCGAAGGGCAGATCGAGGTAATGATCGCGGAACGTGTTGTTTTGTTCCGGGTCGAGCACTTCGAGCAGCGCCGATTGCGGATCGCCGCGAAAATCTGCGCCGACCTTGTCGATCTCGTCGATCATCATGACAGGGTTGCGCGTCCCCGCATCGCGGATGGCGCGCACGATCGTTCCCGGCATCGCGCCGATGTACGTGCGGCGGTGCCCGCGTATCTCGGCTTCATCGCGCACGCCGCCGACCGAAAGACGCGCAAACTTTCGTCCCATCGCACGCGCGATCGACTGCCCGAGCGATGTCTTGCCCGTTCCCGGCGGTCCGACGAAACACAGAATCGGACCGGTCAGCCGTTTCTTCAGTTTGCCGACGGCCAAATACTCGATGATGCGGTCTTTGATTTTGTCGAGATCGTAATGGTCTTCGTCCAGAATCTGACGCGCGCGCTTGATGTCGAAGTCGTCTACGCTCTCCACTCCCCACGGCAACTGAACGAGCCAATCCAAGTAGGTGCGGATGACGCTGTACTCCGGTGAGGCTTGCGGAACTTTGGAGATGCGGTCGAGTTCGCGGTCGGCGGCTTTGCGCGCGTCCTCGGGCATTTTCGCATCTTCGATTTTCTGCCGCAGTTCGTTGGCTTCGGCCAACTGGGGATCGACTTCGCCAAGTTCTTCTTGAATTGCGCGCAATTGCTGGCGCAGGTAGAACTCGCGCTGGTTTTTCTCCATCTCGCGCTGGATATCAGATTGAATCTTATGTCCTAGCTCGACAACTTCCAGCTCTTTGGTCAGGAGCATCGTGAGCTTGCGCATCCGCTTCTCGGTGTTGCGCTCTTCGAGCACCGCTTGGCGGTCGGCGGTATCGAGACGCATCGTCGATGCGACGAAGTATGTGAGCAAATTCGGATCGGAGATGTTCTGAACTTCCATCTCCATCTCACGCGGTGCTTGCGGCAAATACGCAAGCAGTTTCTGGAAAAGCGTTGCGAGGTTGCGCTGCATCGCGACGAGTTCGTCGGAGGAGCTGGTGACGTCGGGCAGCTCCGCGTATTCCGCTACCATATACGGATCTGTCGCGGTGAACTTCTCGATCTTGAAAACGCTCTGACCCGCGACGATGCAGCGCAGCGTGCCGTCGGGCACTTTGAGCATTTTTTGCACGGTGCCGATCGTCCCGATGCGGTGAACGTCCTCCGGTCCGGGGTTTTCTACGTCGCGGTTCGTGAGCAGCGTGAGCCCGATCGACTTGCCTTCGCGCAGCGCTTCTTCGACCAGTTGAATGCTCGGCCGCTTGATAACGGCGAGCGGAATGACCGTGTTGGGAAAGAGCACCGCGTCTTGCAGCGGCAGAAGTCCGATTTCGGGCATTACGCGGGCACCCGCTTCACGGTCATCCGGATCTCCATGCGCGACGCCGGAATGTATTCGTCGGCGGAAATCGGGAGCGCGATGGTCAGCATACCGTCCTCATAAGAACCCGTAATCTCTTGCTGGGCAATCGCAACGGGCAAACGAATGCTCTTGACGAAATCGCCGTCCGCGATCTCTTTTTGGACGAACGACCCGCCGCGCAGACGCGCGGTCTTAGCCCGCCGCCCCGAAATATAGAGGCGCTGACCGTCCAAGTAGATTCGCAAACTATCGCTGTCGGCGCCGGCGAGTTCAGCGCGAACGACGAGCGTATGCGAGCCTTCGTCGATCACCACATCGACGTTGGGCTGCCATCCGCACATCCAATCCATTACTACCTTTAACTCTCCCAGGGGGGCCGGGGATTCGGGTCCAAAGCATCCTCGCATTCGCAGTTGTCCTCCTGCCGCTGCCAGTAGCGAGGTGAATCTCTGATCAAGCTAGCCAGGCGGCTGGGGCCGTTCGATGCCGCGCTCATCGTCATGGGCGGTATCATCGGCTCGGGCATCTTCCGCAATCCGTCGGTCGTCGCAAAAATCGTTTGGATTCCGAGCGCCATTCTCGGCGTTTGGATCGCGGGCGGAGCCGTGTCGATTCTCGGCGCGTTCGTCATCGCGGAGCTGGCGGCGCGGCGCCCGCACGACGGCGGCTTTTACGCCTACTTGCGTGATGCGTTCCATCCGCTGGTTGCTTTCATGTACGGCTGGACGCTGCTGTTGATTTCACAAAGCGGCGGAATGGCCGCCGCGGCGCTCACGTTTGCCGGATACTATCCGGTGCTGACCGGGCAGAACGTCAGTCAGCCTCTGCTGGCGTTTGTGGTGCTCGCCGTTTTCACGATCGTCAATTGTCTGGGAGTCCGTCAGGGCGGAAATTTGCAGAACGTGTTCATGGTGCTGAAGATCGGGGCCATCGCGCTGCTGATCGGTTTCGGGTTGTTCGCGCATCCACAGCCTTCCGCCGCGATACAGAATCCGAGCACCGCGACGACGATGGGCTTGTTCGCGCTCATGGCCGTCGCGATGGTGCAGGTCATGTTCGCGTATAGCGGGTGGCAAACCGCGAGTTTCATGAGCGGAGAGCTCAAAGATCCGGCGCGCACGCTGCCGCGCGGCTTACTGTGGGGAGTGGGCGGCGTCATCGCGCTGTACTTGCTCGTCAACGTTGTCTGCCTGCGGGTTTTGGGAGCGAACGGTTTGATGCATACCGACGCGCCCGCTTCCGAAGTCGCTCGCGCTTTTATCGGAACGCGCGGCGCGCAACTCATGGCCGCGATCATCTCGCTCTCGACGCTCGGCTTTTTAAGCAACCAGATTCTGACGTCGCCGCGCGTCTACCACGCGATGGCTGCCGACGGCCTCTTCTTTAAAGCGATTGCTTGGGTGCATCCGAAGTCGCGCGTCCCGGTCGTCGCCATCGCCTTGCAGGGAGTCGTTGCGATCGTCATCACGTTCTGGAAAGGATACGCCGCCATCACTAACTTTGTGATCGGCGTCGACTTCTTGTTTTTCGCGCTCGCAGCTGCGGCGGTTTTTATCTTCCGCGCGCGCGATCGCCGTAAGAGCGTCCCGTTCTCGGTCCCGTTTCACCCATATACTACGGGTTTATTCTTGGTGATCGCGCTCGGCATAGCCGTGACGAGTTACGCCGCGTCCTGGCAAGGCGCCGCGGTGACGTTTGCGGTGTTCGCCGTCGCGGTGCCGGTCTATTACGCCTTCGCCCGCTCCAAGCGGCCCGGTTCGGTTACTGGTAATACAACGTAATCTGCGAGCCGCCGACGGAGATTCCGACGATGTTATCGACCGTCAGATTCTTGCTCTGCAGCACCTTGCGCAGCGGAACCACGATGCCTTGGTTATCCGTCAGCGTAGCGTGACCCAGCGTATCGCGCAGGTCGGCAATTGCCGACGCATTTTTCTTGAGCATAGCCGGATCGACTTCGCCTGCGACGCTTACGAAGTGGAACTGGGCTACGCTCAAGTTGCTCATCATCGAACGAAACTTGTCGGACTGAGCCGGCATGTTCTTGACGGCGGCAGCAAAGTCGGAACCCGCTGCGAAACCCGGCGACGCGAACGAGGCCGCAAGCAAAAGCGCCGCAGCCAAGGTGAGAGTACATCTCATCGACATAGGTAGGGGCCTCCGGCTTCTATTATACAGCGCCGGGGGCAAGATAAGGAGGGCGCGCAGCGCCCTCCTTCGGGCCGGTTAGGTAGCTAGGCTTAGATGCCGCCGCAAGAGACGTACACCTTGAGCATCGCCGCGCTCTTGTGCACGTTGATCGCGTACTTCTCTTTGCCGGTCAACTCGGCGACGGTCACGCCGGGCACGGTGGTCGTCGAAACGCCGTTGACGACGTTGCTCAGCGGTTTCCAGGGTGCCGGATTCAGCTTCGAGCAGGTGCCCGCGTGGATGTGCGCCGGTTCCGAGGCGCCCTTGGGCTCGTTGCTGACCGTCAAGGTCACCAAAACGCCGGTTCCCTTTGTAACGATGGTCGCGGTTCCGGTCTGACCGGAGCCGTTCAGCGCGCCCATTTTTACGCTGCGTCCGACGGCCGTCTTCATGCCGCCCGAAATTTTCGCGCTCGTGCCGGGTGCAGCAGTGGCCGTCGTGGTGGTGGTCGTCGTGCCCGATCCGCAGGCGCTTAACGCGGCCGCAGCGACGATCGCTACGCCGCAGGTCAAGATGGTCCGGGGAAATTTCATGCTTGTATTGTCCTCCAAAAAGACAGGTCAGATGGTTTATAGCTTGCTTGTACCTTTCCCGCATTTCGGGCAGGGCACCGAAGCAAGCAAGCGAAGGGGATCGGCAATCGCTTGCCTTTTGGAGGCTTCATGAGTTCACGCGTCAACCACCTCGCCGTTCTGGTCGCGGCGATAGCGTTCTTCATCATCAGTTGGCTCTGGTACAGCCTGATCTTCGGCACCATGTACATGGCACAGATCGCCCAAATGACCGGCAAGAGCACGGCCATGGCCTCGGGGAGCGCCATGCTGTGGCCCTTGGTCGAGACGTTCCTCTTGGGCTGGTTCCTGGCATACGTCATCGGGACCGCGCTCTCGATGCGCCCCGACCCCAATCCCGCCGCGCGCGGCTTCGGCTTCGGACTCTTCATCGGCATCGGCGTCTTTGCGTCGATGACGCTGATGGGCGTGGTCTGGGGCGGTATGACGCTGGGACTTTGGCTCATCAACGCCGGGTTCATCGTGGTCGCCATGGCGATCATGGGATGGATCATCGGCGCCATGAGCGCGAAAAGCGCCACAGCCACCGTTTAGCGGCTTGATAGGGCTGTCGGCGACCGCGAGCCTGTTTAGCGGTCGCCGCCAGCCCTATCATCGCCAAAACAGGAGCTGCGCTAAGACACGAAACGAAAAGGCCCGCGATTTCTCGCGGGCCTTTTTCTTTACTCTGTCGAGCGAAGATGGGGTTTGCGGCGACCCTGCGAGCGAAGATAGGCTCGGACCGAAACGCTGTTCAGCGCAGATAGGGTTGGCTGCGACCGCATGTTGAGTGAAGATAGGCTCGGCCCGAAACGCTAAACATACCGTGCGTTTCGGGACGAGCCTATCGAACGATCTACATCATCCCGCCGTAGTCGCCCATGCCGCCACCCGGGGGCATTGCCGATTCTTTCTTCGGCTCGGGCTTGTCGGCGATCAGCGTTTCGGTCGTCAGGATCATCGCGCCGATCGACGCCGCGTTTTGCAGTGCCGAGCGCGTGACTTTGAACGGCTCGACGATGCCGGCCTTAAACATGTCGACGATATCTCCGGACATCGCATCGAATCCGAACGGCGTCTCTTTGCCGCGCACGTTGTTTACTTCGACGGAACCTTCATAGCCCGCGTTGTAAGCGATTTGGCGCAGCGGCTCTTCGAGCGCTTTCTTGATGATGTCGATGCCGATTTTTTCGTCGGCCCAGGTCGTAGCAGCTCCGTTGGTTTTCGGAGGCTGGTACTTGTCGATCGCCTTGATCGCATGTACCAGCGACGCGCCGCCGCCCGGAATCATACCCTCTTCGACCGCAGCTTTGGTCGCGCTGAGCGCGTCTTCGATGCGGTGTTTCTTTTCTTTGAGTTCGGTCTCGGTCGCGGCTCCGACGTTAATAACGGCTACGCCGCCCGACAGTTTGGCAAGGCGCTCTTGGAGCTTCTCGCGATCGAAATCGCTGTCGGTGTCTTCGACTTGCTTTTTGATCTGCTCGATGCGGCCCTTGATCGCTTCGGGTTTACCCGCACCGTCGACGATCGTGGTCTCTTCCTTGGTGACCTTCACGCGTTTGGCGCGGCCCAGTTGATCGGGCGTGGTCTTGTCGAGTTTGAGGCCGAGCTCTTCGGAGATAACCGTAGCGCCCGTGAGCGTGGCGATATCCTTGAGCATCTCTTTGCGGCGGTCGCCGAAGCCCGGCGCCTTCACCGCAACCGTCGTGAACGTGCCGCGCAGTTTGTTGACGACCAGGGTCGCCAGCGCTTCACCTTCGACGTCTTCGGCGATGATGAGCAGCGGCTTTTGCATCTGCACGATCTTCTCGAGCAGCGGCAAAATGTCGGCGATAGCCGAGATCTTCCGCTCCGTCACGAGAATGTACGGATCGTCAAGCACCGCTTCCATGCGCTCCATATCGGTGGCCATGTACGGCGAGATGTAGCCCTTGTCGAACTGCATGCCATCCTTGGTCTCGACTTCGGTCTTCATCGATTTGGACTCTTCGACCGTGATCACGCCGTCTTTGCCGACCTTCTCCATCGCGTCGGCGATCAGATCGCCGATCGTCTTGTCGTTGGCCGAAATCGAAGCCACTTGCGCGATCTTCTCTTTCGTGTCGACTTTTTGCGAGAACGTTTCCATCTGCGCAACCGTCAGCTCGACGGCTTTTTCGATGCCGCGCTTGATCAGCAGCGGATTCGAACCGGCCGTCACGTTGCGCAAACCTTCACGGATGATTGCTTGCGCGAGAACGGTTGCAGTCGTCGTGCCGTCGCCGGCAACGTCGTTGGTTTTGGAAGCAACTTCTTTGACCAATTGCGCGCCCATGTTCTCGAACGTGTTGGGCAGTTCGATCTCCTTGGCGATGGTAACGCCGTCGTTCGTAATCGTCGGCGAGCCGAATTTCTTGTCGAGCACGACGTTGCGGCCTTTCGGGCCGAGCGTCACCTTGACGGCATCGGCGAGCAGGTTGGCACCGCGCTCGAGCGCCCGGCGGGCGCTTTCATCAAATACGAGTTCTTTTGCAGCCATTATGTTTTCTAAATGCTCCTTTAAACGCCGGCCGGAACTTTGTCGACGACTGCCAGCACGTCTTTTTCGGAGACGATGAGGTAATCTTTACCGTCGATCTTTACTTCGGAGCCGGAATATTTCGAATAGATCACGCGATCGCCGACCTTCACGCCCATCGGGATTTTGGTGCCGTTGTCGAGCGTCCGACCGGTCCCGACGGCGCGGACCATGCCCTCTTGCGGCTTCTCCTTGGCAGTGTCGGGGAGAAAGACGCCGCCGGCGCTGCGGTCCTGCTGCTCGACGTTTTCGATGACGACGCGGTCGCCCAAAGGCTTGAGATTCACAAAACCCTCCAAAAAATTTGGTAGACAGAATGCGGAAATGGGTCTAGCACTCTCTAGCGGAGACTGCCAGCCAGCAAAGTTTAGCAGACTCCGGCGGCGACTGCAAGGGTCGCACAGGCACCGAAGGGCGCCGGCCCGGCTAGAGGGCGCGGTTGATCGGGACGACCCGGGGACTCGTGCCGCTCGCCGACTCCTGTTCGGAGATGCGGGCCATCAGGTCGCCGCGAGGCATAGGGCGATGGAACAGGTAGCCCTGGGCCTGGTCGCAGCGCAGCCCGCGGACGAACTCCCACTGGGACTCGGTTTCGATGCCTTCGGCGATCACGCGCAGGCCGAGCGTTTGCGCCAGGGTCGCGATGGCTTTGACGATCCCTTGATCGTACGGGTCGCGCGTGACGTCGTCGATGAAGCCTTTGTCGATCTTGATGGCGTGGACCGGGAGGCGCTTGATGTAACTGAGCGAGCTGTAGCCCTTGCCGAAATCGTCAACGACGATCTGCACGCCCATTGCGTGAATGCGCAACAGCGTCGCAACGGCGAGATCGTTGAGCACGATGTTTTCTGTGACTTCGAGTTCGAGCGCGCGCGCCGGCAGGCCGGTTTCGGCGAGCACCGCGCCGATCGTCGCGGCGCAATCCTGCTCGTAAAAGTCGCGCGGCGAAAGATTGACCGATACGCGAAACTCCGGCGCCGCCATCGCCCGGATGCGAGCGGCCGTGCTGCAGGCTTGCTTGAGCACCCAGCGGCTGATCTCGACGATCGTCCCGCTCTCTTCGGCAATTGGAATAAAAACTTCGGGCAACAATTCGCCCAGCGCCGGATGCTGCCAGCGTACCAGCGCTTCGGCCGTGATGATCTTCTTGTTCGAGACGTCGACGATCGGCTGGAAAAGCAGCTGCAGTTCGCCGTGCGCTAGCGCCTGGCGCAGATCCTGTTCCAGACTCATCCGCGCGAGCACGTTCGCGTGCATCGTGCCGTCGTACGACTTGACGTTGTTGCGTCCGGCTTCTTTGGCGCTGTACATCGCGGAGTCGGCAAACGCGATCAGCTCTTCGGCGGTGCGCGCGTTCTGCGGGAACAAACTCGTGCCGATGCTCGCCGTAACGAACAGCTCGCGGCTGTCGATGACGAACGGCTCTTGAAACGTGGCCAGCACGCCCATCGCGACCGAGACGACGCTGCGCTGATCGCCGATCCCGTCGATGATCACGACGAACTCGTCACCACCCGAACGGAAGATCGTAGCGCGGTTGATCAGGCGCTCTTGCAGGCGCATCGCGATGCCGCGCAAGAGCTCGTCGCCGACGCGGTGTCCGAGCGTATCGTTGATCGTCTTGAAGCGATCGATATCGATGAAGAGTGCGGCGACGGGGCCGCTCTTTGCCGCGGCGTCGTCGAGAATGGCCGAAAGCGATTCTTCCAGTGCCAGCCGGTTGGGCAACTGCGTCATGACGTCGTGGCGCGCGAGCCGGGCGAAGCGCTCGGCGCTTTCGCGCACGTCGGTGACGTCGAGCATGACGCCGATCGCGCCCATGAGCGCGCCATCGGCGTCGCGCAGCGGTTCCACGTCGTTCTGCAGCCAGCGTCCGTTTTGACGCGTCTCGTAGCGCACGGCTTCACCGGCGAGAGCGCGGCGGAGTTCCAGCAATGCCGCGCGGCGCTGGTCGGGATCGTCGATGCTCGCCCCGTACGGGCCGCCGACGAGATCGTCGGCGCAAAGCCGTTGCTCCGCGGCGCCCCGGATCGACGTCAGCCGCAGATCGCGATCGACCGTCCATACGACGGCCGGCATCTGCGAAAGCAATAAGCGTAGGCTCGCGCTCGTTTTGAGCAGCAATTCGCTGTTCTTGCGCTCGGTGACGTCGCGCAAATGTACGAGCAGTTCGTCGCGCGCCGGCTGCATGCGAATCTCGATCCAGCGGTCGGTCGACCGGAAGTGCTGCAGCCGTTCCAGCGGTACGCCTTGCCCGCGAACGCTCAACATTTCGGGAACGAGATCGGACGCCAGCGGGTCCAGAACTTCCTGGACGCGTACGCCGATCAGTTGGCTCGCGTCCTTACGCAGCAGCTCTTCGGCGCGTTCGTTGACGTGCGAGAAACGCCAGTCTTTGTCGATGATAAAAAAACCGTCGGGGATGCTCTCCACGACGTTGTAGCCGCGCTCGGTCAAGCCGCGGATCGATGCGATGCCGTCGCTGACCAGCAGTTTGGCGGCGACGCAAATGACCATGATGCCCACCGCGCCGTAGAGTGCGAGCAGCAGCGGTCCGGCACGTTCGGTGGCAGCGACAAAAAACGCTAAAAAGCACAGCGCCACCAGGACGCCCAAAATGACGATGCGAGAATTGAGGCCCGCCTGCGCGGCGGGCTTCACAGCATCTTACGTTGCCGTAACTCGGCGCGAAGCGCATGACGCGACTCCACGCCCAAAGCGGCAAAGATGATCTCGATCTGTTTCTCGAGCGTAAATCTGCTGCGGCTGAACCGGTGCGAAAGTTCGTCGAGGTCTGCGCCTTGCGAGAGCGCGATCGCGATCTGCCGCTGCATCGGCGTCAGACCCGAGAGTACGCGCTGTTCTTCCACTTTGTCCAACTCGGAAAGCCGGCGGAAGAACGGACTCTTTTCAAAGTGCCCGGCTTGCGCGCGCGCCTTTTCGAGCCATTGCCTATCTTCAGTGACTTCGAAGAGTGCCGAGGCAGCGAGCGCCGCGCGGTACGGATGTTTGATTTGCGCGAAGACGTCGTAGGAAAACTCCAGCGACTCTTTGGCCAGTTTGACGTTTCCGAGAACCGCTTGCACGCGGCCCGCCGCAAACTTCTCGTAGGCGATCGAACGGCGATCGTGGGCCGAAGCCAGCGTCGGATCGAGGCTGTCTTTGCCCAGCGAGCTGTAAACGGAGACGTAACGCTGCGCCTGCGCCATATCGGTCGACGAGAAGAGATCCGCGAGCATCACCAGCGCCTGACGCTCCTCGCCATGCGTAGCATCCCACTCGACTTCTGAAGCCAGGCCGTCCGCGAGCGCGAGTTCCTCGGCCGCCCATGCCTCATTCGAATTCATTTTCGCCACATACGCGCGGTCGACGTGCGCCATGACCTTCCAAGCCAGCGTCGGCGCCAGCGCCTTGGAATCTTTGAACAGCCATTGCGCGCGCCCGGGATCGCCTTGGTGGAACGCATGCCACGCCAGCGCGCGAACGCACATGAACTGTAGATCGACGATATCCGGCGTCCACTCGATCGCTTCGTAGGCGGCTTGACCGGCGCGCATGCCGTCGTTATCGCCGGTCTCGACAGCCAGCCGCAGAAGGCCGTGCAGACCGATCGCGACCGTCGTAATGTCAAAACGTTCTTGCGATTCGCCGAACAAACGGAACGCCGACTGCAGGTCGCGCATCTGCGCGGAATAATTTTCGAGCCCGGCGTGCATCCACGAACGCAACGCGAGCGCACGGAATTGCGCGAACGGATCCGGGTCGCTCATCGCAAGCGCGATATCGTCGCTTTCGGGATCGTACCGGCGCGTCGCCCACAGCAAGCGCGAGCGTTCGTAGCCCAGACGCGCGGCGCGCGGCAATTGATCATCGACGAGTTCTTGCGCGCTGGCGAGCATATCGCGCGCACCGTCAAAGTTCCGGCTGTTCACGTACGAGAACGCCGACAGGATCAGATAGCCGAACCGGCCCTCGGGCGATTTAAAGTCCTCGGAGTGAAGCGCGAGCGATTCCAATCCGAGGATCGGGCTGCGGCGCGAGAGCACGTCGGCGCGCACCAGCAAACCTTGCTCGTTCAGTGGCGCGGGCCAATCTTCGCAGTACTCGAGCAGCTGCAGCGCTTCGTCGCGGCGCGCGCGGCGCGCCAAATCGGCAGCGAGTTGCAGACTCGTCGAGACGTCGGCCCCGGTTTTCAGGCGTTCGCCTTGCAAATGCATTCCGGCGGCGCTAATCCGTAATCGTTCCTGCGTTGAAGGTTTGTCCGGGACTGACGGTTATGGTCGGCCCTCTCAGGCGATCGGTATCCGAGCTGGAATGCCTCGACGAGAAATTCGAGCCGGCCGAATTGGTGTATTGGTTGTAGACGTCAAGGCGGTAGGTGCCGGCGGCCAGCGTGTGCAGTAAGAAGTTGCCGGACGAATCGGTGGCAACGGTGTTGCCGACTTGACCCGTTCGTCCAACCGCGACGACGACGGCGTTGGAAACGGGACGGCCCTCATCGTTGACCACGGTGCCGCTGATCATGCTTTCGTTGGAGCTGACAGCGACGAACACCGTCGGACGCACGGTCAGGCCGAGGCTGCTGTTCCAGCTGCCGCCGTTCCCGCGTCCCCAACCGATCGACGGCGGCGTCAGCGATTCCATCAAATTGAAGTCGGCGTTCACGAGTTCGCTCGCCCCGCTTCCGATGGTGAACGATCCGCTTTGCGTGATCGCGACGTGGCCGGCGTCGAGATAGGACGTGCTGGTCAACGCGCCGGCGTGCGATGACGAGCTGTCGCTGTTGGTGACGAAGTTCAAAGGCGCGCTTAATCCACCGGTATACAAGACCGTGCTGGCTGCCGTGTCGACGACAAAGCGCACCTGCTGGTAGGTCTGCAGGTTATTGACGCTCGCCGTTCCGACGCTGTCGCCCGACCCGTCCTGGAATTGGAGCAGATTGACGATAAGCGGCGTCGTGTATTTTGCGACCACGAGGCTATTGCCGCTCGCGTCAACGACGTCGATCTCACTGATGGCGAGGTTCACTCCGGCCAAGGCGCTGCCGAAGAATGCCGGCGGAGCATCGCCGACCGCGACGTCCATCGTGGCGATCCCGCCGTGCGTATCAAAAGGCTGAACGATGTTCTGCGGATTATATGGAGGGAGCGCCGTGGGCGTGGCCGATTGCCCGTGCATCGCACAGGCTGCCGGCGCAAATGCCAATAGCAAAGCGTAGAAAGCCCTAAAGTATTGCTTCAAGCGCCGTATCCTCCGTGATCGAAACCGCCCGTGATGCGACTATAGCACGTCCGGTACCGAAGACCATGCAAAACAATTGATTAGAAAGACCTATCTACAAGAAGCGGCGGTAAAGTTTGCGTAAAGCTCGGTTTACGGGATGGGGTCGTGTCGCCCTGCTGGGCACCGCTGAAGGGGTGGCCGGCGGCCTCCTATTCGGCCTAGTCTACCCTGGGGCCGTGCTTCGCGGCCTGCCGGCCGCCCCTCACCTGGCCGCATACGCCGCCGTTTATGCAGCCGCGTGCCTGGCATGGGGTATCGGTTACGCCTACCTGGCCGCCACGCAGCCGCAGGTCAACCGCTTTCCCGTTCTCTCGGGTCTCTCGTTCGGGATCGTGGTGTACGTCGTGACGCAGCTCGTGCTCTACGGCATCGCCGCCGAGCAGATTCACACTGCGCAGCAAGTCGCATTCGGTCTGAGCACGACGTGTGCGTTTTTCGGATTGCCGGTCGCGCTGATATCGCGGCTCTTCGAGCGCACGCGATGATCGGCGGGTTGCGCATCTCGACCGGCGCGCTGCGCGGGAACGCCAAGACGCTGCGCGATCTCGCGGCGCCCGCTCGCACCGCATTCGTGGTCAAGTCCGACGCTTACGGTCACGGGTTGGCCGCAACCGCGCGCGCCGTCGAGGAATATGCCGATGCTTTCTGCGTTTATTCGATCGAAGAGGGCCTCGCGCTGCGCAAAGCCGGCATCGCGGTCCCGGTTCTCGTGCTCGGTCCCGCTCCGGTGGAATTGCTCGACGAGGCGCTCGCGCACGACTTGCAGATCACGCTCTGGTCAGACGGCACATATCTCGAAACCGTGGCGAGCACGGCTCGCGCCCACGGCAAAGCGTTTCGCGTTCACGTGAAAGTGGATACGGGTGTCCGGCGCTTGGGATTGGATCCGTCGCAAGCGCCAAAAGCGATCCAGCGCATCGCAGGCACGCGCGGAATAGAGCTGGCCGGCATATTCTCGCATTTGGCTTCGGCCGAAGAGTTGGATTCTGCGTTCACGCTCACGCAGGTGGAGACGTTGAATGCCGCGATCGACGGCGCAAAGCTCGATACGAAACCGGTACGCCACATCGCTGCGTCCGCTGCGGCAATGCTCTGGCCGCAGACTCGTCTGGATATGGTGCGCTTCGGGATCGCGCTCTACGGTTTGTGGCCCTCGAAGCAAACTCGCGCCGCCATGCCGCAGGAACTGCACCTGGAACCGGCCCTATCATTTGAAAGCCGTATCGCGGCGGTCAGAAAGATCGAAGCCGGCATTGCCGTCGGTTACGGTGGTACGTTTCGCGCGCCGAGGCCGATGCGCGTCGGCGTCGTTCCGCTCGGTTACGCCGAAGGCATTCCGCGCGCGCTCTCCAACAGCGGCGCATTCGCCGTCGCCGGAAAACGCTGTCCGGTAGCCGGCCGCGTCTGCATGAACATGACGATCTTGGATCTGGGAACGACCAACGCCCGCCCGGGCGATCGCGTCGTGCTGATCGGCAACGACGGCGGCGCATCGGTGTCGGCCGACGATTGGGCCGACTGGGCGGGCACGATCAATTACGAGATCGTCGCGCGCCTTCCGGCGTATTTAACGCGAACGTACGAAGACTAGTGCGAGGCCGAGCCGTTGCCGATACGCCGCTCGATCGGTTCGAACGCATGCACCGGCGGGCCGGAGTAGGTCGCTTGCGGACGGATGAGGCGGTTGTCGGCGAGCTGTTCCAACACGTGCGCCGACCAGCCGGCGATCCGGCCGCAGGCAAAAATCGGCGTGAACTCGTCTCCGGGAAATCCTAAGCTGTAAAAGAGCGGCGCCGTGTAGAAATCGACGTTGGCGTAGATGCTTTTGTCGGGTTTCTTTTCGCGCAGCACGAGATTGGACGCATCCTCGAGCGCGCGCGCGATCTTGTACCATTTCGGATCGTGCAGTTCGCTCAGTTTTTTTGCGACGGCTTCCAAATGCCGCGCGCGCGGATCGCGTACTTTATATTCGCGGTGCCCCATGCCCATGATGCGCTCGCCGCGCGCGAGCACTTCGCGCACGTATGCTTCCGCGCGTTCGGGTTTTCCAACCTCGAGCAGTACGCGGCCGACCGCACTGGCCGCGCCGCCGTGCGCTTCGCCTTCGAGCGTCGCGATCGCCGACGTTACCGCGGCATAGAGATCGGCTTTGGTCGAAGCGGTGACGCGCGCTGAAAACGTGGATGCGTTGAACGAATGATCCGCCAGCAGCACCAGATAGGTGTCCATCGCGTCTTCGGCGACGTCGGATGGCTCGGTGCCGCGGCACATATAGAGAAAGTTTGCCGCCTGTGAGAGATCGTGCCGCGGCTCGATCGGTTCGAGTCCGCGGCGAATGCGATCCCACATCGCAACGGCGGTCGGCACCTTCGCGATCAATTCAATCGCGGTGTGTACGTCTGAAACGTGCGCGCCGTGCGCGTCGACCGGGACGAAGATCGCAAGCCCGGAAACGATCGTGCGCAGCACGTCCATCGGCCACGCATCTTTGGGAATGCGCTCCATCGCATTGATGAGCGGCTCGGGCAGCATGCGGTGCGCGCCGAGTTCTTTGCGCAGTTCGTCGAGCTGCTTCGCGGAGGGGAGACGTCCGTACAACAGGAGATGCACGACTTCTTCGAAGCACGCATTGGGCGCCAAATCGTCGATGTCGTAGCCGCGGTAAGTGAGCCGCCCTTCTTTCCCCTCGACGTTGGAAAGCAGCGTGCTGCCGACGACGACGCCTTCAAGGCCCCGGTCGACGACGATCCCTGATGCAGACATGATTCTCCTTAGTTCGGCACCTCCGCTATGTGCTGACCGTATTCTCGCGGATTGAAATACCATTCCGGAAGCGAATTCGGAAACGTGATGTCGGTGAAGTCGAAATCGACCGTCGCACCGTCGCCGCCGTAAACCGTTTGCGTTCCGTTCGATTCGACGCGCGGTTCCACAATGCCGTGAAGGTGGGTCACCACGAGCTGTCCGCTCAGATAGCCGAGCGTATAGGTGAAGGTAACCGGGAAAATTCCCTCGTCGCCCGTGAAGAGGCGGTCGTGCGCGATGATGCGCCGCAGTTCGTAGCTCTTCTTGTCCACCCAGATCTGGCGGAGCACGTTTCGCTCGGGGTCGCGGCGCGGACGCAGGACCAGGTGCAGCAGGTTCCGCTCGACGGTCATCTGCGGAACGTCGTAGTCCGACTCGCCGATGGCGACCACGGATCCAATGGTTTTGAGGGGCTCGGACGACGGCTCGGGCGTCGGAACGTATGACTGCGGGTTCGCGTGCTGAGTGCGCGGCGCCGCCGCAAAAACATCCGCCGTCGGCGGGCCGGGATCGGTAGCTTCATTTAACGCCGGACGATCGAAACTCGGCGGTCCTTCGTCGTCGTCGCGATAGATGCGGCGCGTCAGGGCAGCCCGGTCGAGATTGCGGACCCAATAGTGCGTCGTGTACGAGCCCAGCGGATCGGGATAAGGCGAGGCGCCCGGTTCCGCGGCATAGTTCGTGTACTGCGTCCGGACCATCGTGTACGTCTCGTAGGCCGGCGGCGGGCGGTGCGACCGGAAGACGCGGCGGATCATGCCGAGCACACGGACCGGCGTCAAGGATTGATAGGGCGGCAGCGTGGATCGCACGGCCGGCGTCGTCGCTTGCGCTCCGGTGCGAACCGGACCGACGACGGAAATGGCTAGGACGGCGGCGGCAAAGAGTGCCGCCAAGAAATTTTTCAGCATACTCGTGGCTGTATAACGCTTGGGGGGTTCCCGAATGTTACGCCAGGCGCGACGTATCGATCCGGCGCCCTCCCAGCATCACGAAGGAAGGCTTCTCAAGCGTGCGGATGTTCGCCGAAGGGTCGTCCGAAACGGCGATCACGTCGGCGAATTTGCCCGGGGCGAGCGTTCCGCGGTCGGGGGTACCGAGCAGGTCGGCCGCGCGGCTGGTGGCCGAGCGCAACAGGTCGATCGGCCGCATCCCCATCGATGCCAAAAGCGCAAAGTCTTTATTGTTTTCCGCGTGCGGGAAGACGCCCGCGTCGGTGCCGTACGAAATCTTTACGCGGCTGGAGATCGCCCGCTGCATTCCCGCGTTGCGCAATTGCGACGCCAGCTCGGCTTTTGCGATGCCGCCGGGCGAGACTTTGTTCGGATTGCCTGGCTGCAGAATCGAATCGAGCGCCCAGATTGTCGGCGTGAGATATGTGCCGCGCTCCTCCATTTTTTTGAGCGTGGCTTCGCCGACGCCGGTCCCGTGTTCGACCGAGTGCACTCCGCCGTCGACCGCTATCCCGACACCCTTGTCGCCGTGTGCGTGCGCCGCGACGCGCCGTTCGAACTTTGTCGATTCGTCCACGACCGCTTGAACTTCGTCGAGATTGAACTGCGGAATATTCCACACGTCGCCGTAGGAGAGCACGCCGCCTGTCGCCAGAATTTTAATGACGTCGACATGACGCTTCACGTGCTCGCGGACGCGTTCGCGGAAACCGTACGGTCCATACGAGACACCGCTTTCGATCTCCGAGTCGACGTGCACGAATTCGGGCAGATCGTTGGTGTCGCCGTGTCCGCCGGTGATGGAAAGCGACGGGCCTGCGGCGAGCATGCGCGGACCGACGATCGCGCCGTTTGCGATCGCGTTGCGCAGCGCGAGATCGATTCCGGCGCCGCCACCCACGTCGCGAATCGTCGTAAATCCGTTGCGCAGCATCGCCTGCGCGTTGTGGATGCTGTAGAGCGCGGCTTCCGCCACGTTGTCGGCCGCGGTCTTCGGAGGCATGAGAGCGAGCAGATACGTGTCGGGAACCACGCGTGCGGCGACGTGCGTATGGCAGTCGATCAAGCCGGGCATCAGCATCGCTCCGCCAAGATCGACGACCTGCGCTTCGCTGCCGGCGTCGCCCGCATGCAGCGAGACGATCCGCTGCCCTTTGATCACGAGCACTCCCGGCGAATGAAACTCTTCGCCGTCGAAAAGCCGCGCCGCTTTGAGAACCGTAACCCGTTCGGCGGCTCGCACGCGCCACGGCAGAAAGAGCGCCGCTCCGGCCGCCGCCGCGCCGATGAGAAATGAGCGCCGTCCGTACAGTAGCTCCGCCTCCGCGAAGAGCCGGTCGGAGTGGGGAACGTGCGGACAGCGGCAATCGAACATTACTCTTCTCCCGCGCTCCACGTCGAGCCGTCGGCGAACTTCACGTACTGCACCGAACATTTCGGCTGCGGTTCGCTCGAAAAGATGAACTTTGTCTGGCCGCTGAAATCGTTGAACTTGTGGTGGATCGTGATCCCGGGCGAAAAGGTGCCCACGTCGCGGATCGATGCCGTCGATTTTTCCATCTCGACGCCAAACCGAACGGTGGTCGCAGTCTTGTCGCTTTCGTTCGTGAACTTGATCTCCAGCTGTCCCGTTTTTTTCGTCAATGCGATCGCGGCGCTCGGCGTCACGTTCGGGCCCTGCTGGTAGTCGATGTGACAGTAGTCGACGATGACCGGTGCGGCGGGTTTGGCAAGCGTGACGCTTGCCGGAATCAATGCAGCCAGAACGCTGGCGGCGGCAGTTCCAAAATACTGAAAGCGCATACTATCCTCACTTCGTGAGCACGCGTTCGCCGTTACGCGAAAGCGCATAGCCGAGAAGCCGGTCGATGAGCGCTTCATAGCCGATGCCGGCCGCGTTGCATGCGTCGGGCAGCAGGCTCGTCGGCGTCAAGCCGGGCAGAGTGTTGATTTCCAAGATGTATGGACGGCCTTCCTTGCTGACGATGAAATCCGTGCGGGAGTAATCCCGCAAGCCGACCAGGCGGTGTGCCGAAAGCGCGAGCATCCCCATCCGCGCGGCGAGATCGCCGTCGATCGGCGCGGGGACGATATGCGTGCTGCCGCCGGCCGCGTACTTGGATTCGAAATCGTAAAACTCGCCGGCATTCGAAACGATCTCGACGACAGGCAGCGCTTCTTCGCCGAGAACGCCGCACGTAAACTCGCGCCCTGGAATAAACTCCTCGGCGATGACTTCAGCATATTGCTCGGCCGAAGAGATCATCGCTTGCGACCATTGCTGGTGCGTGCGCACGATCGCGACGCCTGCGCTGCTGCCTTGATACCGCGGTTTTACGACGAGCGGCAGATCGAGCGAACCGGGTAAGAGCGGCAGCGTACCGCCGGAAAGATCGAAAAGATCCCACGTTGCGGTCGGCAGGCCTTCGGCCGAAAACAGTTTCTTGGTCAAGTGCTTGTCCATCGCCAGCGCCGCGCTCTCCAAACCGCTGCCCGTGTACGGAAGGCCGAGAAAATCAAGGATGCCCTGGAGCTGCCCGTCTTCCCCGCCGGGGCCGTGCAGCGCGTTGAAAACCGCGTCCGGCGCGATGTCGCGAATAGCGTCGACGAACTTGCGGTCGTAGTCGAGCGATTGCGCCGTATAACCGAGCGATTCGAGCGCGCGCATGACACCGGTTCCCGTGCGAATCGAGATCTCGCGCTCGGCGCTCGATCCACCCATGACGACCGCGATGCGCGCTTTTTTCTTTTTCATTCGATGAAGACACCGACCAGGTGCACTTCGAGCTGCAAATCCACGGCGAACCGCTCGCTCACTGCGCGCCGGACGCGCGCCAGCAGCGACGCGACGTCCTTTGCGGTCGCGCTGCCGGTGTTCGTAATGAAGTTGGCATGCAGCGCCGAGACTTCCGCGCCGCCTTCGCGCCACCCCTTAGCCCCGGCGGCTTCGATCAAGCGCGCCGCTTTATCGCCTTCGGGATTGCGAAAACACGAGCCGGCGTTGGGCTGCGCGATCGGCTGCGTGCGTTTGCGCCGGACCAGACGTTCTTGCATCTCCTCGCGCACGGTTTGCGGTTCTCCGCGCTCGAACGCGAGCGTAACGCGCGAAACGATCGCGTCGCGCGCGAGCGACGTGTGACGGTAGTAATACTGAACCGAAACCGGATGCGCGTGCGGCTTGGCCGGCGATTGCACCCACACTTCGCGCACGAAATCGCCAACCTCGCGATCGGTGCCCGCGTTCATGCGCAGCGACCCGCCCACGCTGCCGGGAATGCCCGCCAGCGAACCGATTCCCACGGCCCCGGCCGACGCGGCTTTCGCGGTGAGCAGCGACATTGCGGCCGAGGCGCCCGCGCGAACCGTTACTTCGCCGCCGGTAATCTCTACATCGATCGCGGCGAAGTCGCCGGCCAGCCGCAAAACCAGTCCGCGAATGCCGCCGTCGCCGATCAGCAAATTACTTCCGCTTCCAAGAACGAACCACGGCAACTTCCGGCGGGCGCACAGCCGCATGACCTCCGCGAGCTGCTCTTCGTTTTCCGCCACCACCCATGCATCGGCCGGTCCGCCGATCTTCCAAGACGTGTACGGCGCCAGCGGTTCGTCAAAACGCACGCCCTCGCCGCAAATGGCGACGAGCCTTTCCCGATCGCCGGCGCTCAGCAGACTGCGCAGTTCGGAATCGGCCGCGATCATGCCGAAACGTCCCGCGCGAGCTCGGCGGCAACCTTCGTGATGTTTCCGGCCCCGAGCATGAGCACGAGCGAATTCGCGGGCGCTTCGCGCTGCAGCACTTCGCGCAAGTCGTGCACGTATTTCACGTACGAGACGGGCACCCCGGCCGCCGCCAGCGGCTCGCCAATCAAGCGCTCCGACACACCGTCGATCGGCGTTTCGCCCGCGCCGTAAATCGGAGCCAGGTAAACCACGTCGGCATCGGCGAGCGCTTCGGCAAACGCGGCTGCCAGATACGATGTGCGCGTGTAGCGGTGCGGCTGAAACGCGACGACGATCGGGCCGTGATGATAGCGCCGCGCGGCGGCGATCGTTTCGCGCACCGCGGTCGGATGGTGCGCGTAGTCGTCGACGACGATCATGCGCGCGCTCTTCGCCAAAACGTCAAAGCGGCGGCGCACCCCGCGAAAACCGCTCAGCGATTCGGCCATCGAGGCAAACGGAATGTTCAGCGCCCAGCCGACCGCGGCCGCGGCCAGCGCGTTCTCGACGTTCATCGCGCCGGGCACGTGCAGTTCCACCGTTCCCAAGCGCGCGCCGTCCGCGAAGAGCTCGAACGTGGACTGCGCGTGTTCGAATCGAATGTTCGACGCGTGCACGCTTGCGTCGGCAGCGATCCCAAAAGTGATCGTGCGCGCGCGGCGGGGACTGTTCGCGAGCGAACGCGTCAGCGGATTGTCTACGCCGACGATGGCCGCGCCGCCGGCCGGCGCCTTCGCCAAGAACTCTTCAAATGAGGCGACCAGCTTCGGAATCTCGGCGTCCGACGTGAGATGGTCGTTCTCGATGTTGGTGACGACCGCGACGGCCGGATCGAGCAGCGTGAACGATCCGTCCGACTCGTCCGCTTCGGTGAGAAACCACGACGCGGTCCCGTCGTGCGCGTTGGTGCCGAGTTCGCCGTCGATGCCGCCGAGCACGAGGCTCGCGTCAACGTTCGCGCCGCGCAAAACCGCGGCGGTCATTGCGGTCGTCGTCGTCTTGCCGTGCGTACCGCAAATCGCGATGCCCCGCCGGCCCTCCATGATGCGTGCGAGCATTTCTCCGCGCCCGATAACCGGGATGCCGCGCTCGAGCGCCGAGCGGTATTCCGGATTCTCGCGATCGATCGCGGAACTGACGACGACGGTGGTTGCGCCGTTGACATTGCGCGCGTCGTGTCCGACGGTAATCGTCGCACCCGCCTCTCGCAGTTCTTTTAAGAGCGGCGAGTCGATTGCGTCCGAACCGGTCACGCGTTCGCCGCGTTGGAGCAAGATGCGCGCGATGGCGCTCATGCCGATGCCGCCGATTCCGACGAAATGCAAAGTGCGCAAGGTCAGCTCTCGTTCTTGCTAACGAGCGCCTCCACCCGCGCGAGAATTGCCGTGACCGGGTCGCGATTGGCGCGCAAGCGCGCGGCCGAACGCATTTCTTCGAGCCGTTCGGGCTGCATCAACTCGCGCAGCGTCCACCAGAGTGAGTCGGCGTTGAGTTCCCCGTCCGCGATGACGACGGCCGCGCCGCCGTCGGCGAGCATGCGAGCGTTCCGTGTTTGGTGATCCTCGGCGGCAAATGGATAGGGCACGAGCACGGCGGGGATGCCGAGCGCGGTCAGTTCGCCAAGCGTGGACGCACCCGCGCGGGCGATGGCGAGATCGCAGACGGCGTATGCGTCGGCCATGTCGGGCATGTAAGCTACGAGGACCGCAAGATTCTCGCCGAAGGGCGCGCGTTCGGCGGCCTGCATATAGTCGTAATCACGCTCGCCGCAGATGTGCAGCACCTGCCAAGCGGGCGGCAGTGCGCGACGAGTGACCAGCGCCGCGATGGCTTCATTGATCGTGCGCGCGCCCTGGCTTCCACCGATTGCCAGAATCGTGCGCCGCGACGGATCGAGTCCAAGGCGCCGCGCCGCTTCTATCCGGTTGTCGGGATGCAGCAGCGAAGAACGAACGGGAACGCCCGTATAGACGTACTTGCGTTCGAAAGCCGGATCGGGCTGCGGAAATGCGCCCCACACTTCGTCGACGATCGGCGCCAGCAAGCGGTTGGCAAGTCCCGGATGCGCGTTGGGTTCGAGCAGCGCCAGCGCCGGACTCGGGCGCACGCCTCGCAGAATTCGCGCCGCTGCCATGGCCGGGAAACAGACGTACCCGCCCGTCGCGATCGCAATGTCGGGATCGAAACGCCGCAACACGCCCACGCCCTGCGCGATGCCTACGGCATTCGCGGCGACCGTGCGCAGGGCACCCAGCGAAGCGCTGCGCTGCAGCGGACTGCTTTCGATCGTCTCCAGTTCGTAGCCGGCCGCGGGAACGAGCGTATTTTCGATTCCGTCGGGACTTCCGATAAAAAGAATTTCGGCCCGATCGCGCAACGCGTCGGCTAGCGCGATCGCGGGATAGACATGACCGCCGGTGCCGCCGCCGGCGAACGCGACCTTCACTCTGGAGGCGATAGCCGCCGGTGCCGCCCGACGTTGATGATCAGCGCGACGGCGACAAGCGAGACGATCACCGAGCTTCCGCCAAACGATATAAAAGGAAGCGGCACGCCGGTTACGGGCCAGGACGACGTCACGACGGCGATGTTGACGAACGCTTGTATCACGACGAGCGCCGCGCAGCCGGTTGCCAAGAAAAACCCGAACCGGTCGGGCGCGGCGATGGCGATGCGAATCGCGCGATAGGCTAGCGTTCCAAAGAGAATCAGGACGGTTGCCGTTCCAATCAACCCGAGCTCTTCGCCGAGCACCGAGAAGATGAAATCGGTGTACTGTTCGGGGAGATAGAAAAACTTTGCGCGCGATTCGCCCAGCCCGACGCCGAAGAGTCCGCCGCTGCCGAGCGCGAGCAGCGACTGTACGATGTGGAATCCGGTGTTTTGCGCATCTTTGAACGGATGCAAGAACGCAAAGATGCGCGCGCGTTTGTAGGGGCTGCTCATGATCGCAATTGCGGCGGGAGGGAGGGTCACCGCGACAACCATCAGCAGATGCTCGATCCGCGCGCCGGCCGCAAAGAGCATCGCAAACGCCGTGAAGACCAGGAGGCTCGACGTTCCAATATCGGGCTCGATGAGCACGAGCATGGCGGTAAAGAAAACCGGGATGCAGAGGGGCGCGAGCCCGCGCGTCAGCGAGGTGATTCGTTCGCCGCGAGCTGCAAGCGCGGCGGCCAAATAGATCACCAGACCCAGTTTGGCAAATTCGGACGGTTGTAATGAAACCGGACCGGCGCCGATCCAGCGGCGCGCGCCGGAAACCGTCTGGCCCAGATGCGGAACGAAAACGCTTAGCAGGCCAGCGATGCAGAGCAGCAGCGCGTACGGCGCGAAGGCGCGCAACTTGCGGTAATCGACCTTGTACGCGAAGTAGGCGAAGAGCAATCCGATGACCAGATACATCGCTTGGCGCTTCACGTAGTAGGCCGTGTCGTGATGGTCGGCGTATGCCTGTGCGCTCGACGCGCTGAAGATCATGACCAAGCCGATCGCGACCAAACTCGTCACCGCGATGAACAGCCACGTATCGGGCGGAGAAGTTACGAATGCGCGCGGCAGCTGTTGGTTATGGGCCTGCCGTTTGGCGACCGACGCTTTCATCGAGCCGGCGTTCCCAACACCGCATCGGTGAATTTTTGGCCGCGATCCTCGGCCGATTCGAACATGTCGAACGATGCGCAGGCCGGCGAGAGCAAGACGACGTCGCCGGGTTGCGCCAGCGACTGCGCTATGCGAACGGCTTCTTCCATCGAACCGGCGCGTTCGATCGGCGTGCGGTAGACGTGCGCCGCAATATCGCCGGCGGCTTCGCCGATCACCACGAGCGCGCGCGCGCGTTCGTCGACGATACGTCCAAGTTCGGTGAAGTCGGTGTTCTTCGGTTTTCCGCCGGCGATCAGCACGATCGGTTTGTCATAGGCGCGAAGCGCCGCGATCACGGCACCCGGGTTCGTGGCTTTCGAATCGTCGACGTAAAGGACGCCGTCAACCTCTCCTACAGGCTGCATGCGGTGCGACATCGGGGCGAAACTCCGGATGCCGTCGCGCAGTTCGCGCGGTTCGATTCCGGCGGCGAGCACGGCGAGTGCGGCGGCCATGACGTTCTGCACGTTGTGCAGGCCGGCAAGCGGGACATCGTCGCGGCTCGCGATCGTGATCGGCCGCGGATCGCCCGTTACGGGTGAATACGTCAGCATGTCGTCGCGCAGATACATGGTCGCGTGTTTGCTGTCGTTGCCGAGCGTAAACCACATCTGTTTCGCGCGGACGCGCGCTTCGCCGGAGTGCCAATGCAACGGCGCCAGCACCGGATCGTCGAGGTTGCCGACGAAGACGTCGTGTTCGTTTTGATTCGCGAAGATGCGGTACTTCGCTTCAATGTATTCGTCCATCGAATGGTAGCGGTCCAGATGATCGGCGGAAATGTTCAGAATCACCGACACACGCGGATGGAACGAGCGAATCGTTTCCAGTTGGAAAGATGATACTTCGGCCACGAGCCAGCTTTCCGGCGGCGCCGCGACGGCCTCGAGAATGAGCGGGTTGCCGATGTTGCCGCCTACGCGCACATCTTTGCCGGCGGTCCGCAGCAAATGTCCGATGAGCGAAGCGGTCGTTGATTTTCCCTTGGTGCCCGTGACCGCAATAATCGGCGCCTTGCCCAAGCGGTAAGCGACTTCGATCTCGCTGTAGACCGGCACGTTACCGCTCTGAATCTTGCGGACGAGCGGACCGTTGAGCGGAACACCCGGCGAGAGGACGGCGCAGCTCACGTTGGCGAGTTCGCTCATATTTTCAGGCGCGACGTACTGCGCGCCAATCGCTTCGAGCCCGGCGATCGTTTCGGCCAGCTCGGCACGCGGTTTCTCGTCGATTGCGTACACCTCCGCGCCGCGCCCGCGCAAGACTTCGGCGACGGCTTTGCCGCTGCGCCCGAGCCCGATGACCAATATCTTTTCACCAGCCGCAAAGTTCATCTAATTTTTTGTCATCCTGAGCGAGCGTTTTGCCCTTGGCAAAACGCGCAGTCGAAGGACGCCCGAGCAGGGTGCGAAGCACCCGGGACGAGGGCCGCATGCACAGCACGTCATCGTACGATCGCCAATCCGACTGCGCTGCAGATTGCAGACGCAAGCCAAAAGCGGGTCGTAACTTTCGTCTCCGGCCAGCCCGAAAGCTCGAAGTGGTGATGCAGCGGCGACATCTTGAAGATACGCTTGCCGTACGCCAGTTTGAAGTACACCACTTGCAACATGACTGACAGCGCTTCCGCAACAAACACTCCGCCGACGAGCACCAGCAGTAACATCTCGCCGGTTAGGACCGCGGCGCCTGACAACAGCGCACCAAGCGCGAGCGAACCCGTATCGCCCATGATCATTTTCGCGGGGAATCTATTGTAGATGAAAAACCCAAGGAGGCCACCGATGACCAAGGGGAGCAAGCCCGGCCAGCTGTCGCCGCTCGGAATATTCATCATTATAGCAATGACCCAGAAAACCGTAATTGGAGGGATGAGCGAGCCGGTCGCGAGGCCGTCAAGGCCATCCGTAAGGTTTACTGCGTGAATGGTTCCGGCAATCGCAATGATGCCTAGAATGAGCCAAAGCCAGTGGGACGCGTGCAACTCAAAGCTGCCGGCGTGAAACAACGTATCTGGGGGAAACAAGAGGGCGCCCATGCTGACATGATAGTCCGCATCTGACGCAAGGCGCAAAAACATCACGGCTATCAAAGCTGTCAAGAGCAGTTTCGTCCTTGCGCGAAATCCTCGATTCTTCCCAAGCCGAACGCCGATGTAGTCGTCGATGAGACCGACTGCTGCGCAGGCAAGGACGAGAAAGAGCAAAGCGCGAGCTCCTTGCGACAAGCCTCCCCCATTTACGAAGACCAACGCGAGCGGAGATAAGATGGCGAGGCCTCCCATAGTCGGGGTGCCGGACTTTGCGAGGTGCGTCTTGGGTGCGTCTTCATAGACGGTCTGTCTCAGGCGCAAGCGCCGCAAAATAAGCAACAGCACGTACCCGGCGATCGCCGTTATAACGAAACCGATGGCTACTTCTATGCCATAGGATTGCCAATCGCCAACGGTCATGGCATGGATCATGGCACTGACCCAACCAGCGGATTCGTTCCCTCGCCGCGCCACTTCAGGACGACGATCGGTGTCTGCTCGTCGCCGTTTCCGTGCGGATTTGAAAGCAGCGCCTCAGTCACGCGTTCGCGGTTAACGCCGGACGACGCACCCAAAACCTTGGCCGCGTTGAGATCGTTCGCGTCGACTATCGCACACCCGATACCGGTGCGCTCGAAGACCGATTGCGCGAACGCGTCCGGATTCTGCGGCGCAAAGACGATCATGTTGTCGAACGGCGGCATCGTGCCCGTGTACCCATCGATCGCAGCGATCGCCTCGCCCAAAATTTCGTAGAACATGCCGCGGCGGCCCGCCAAACGCCCGAGGACCTGCATGACGGCGGCGTAGGCGACTTTTGGAACGCCGACGTTGTCGATCACGATTTGCACCGATTCCGGCTGGCTCACGGTCGCCATCGCGCCGGCGTTGCGCGAGAGCAGCAGCGCGAGACGCGACGGACGCACATACTCCGCCGGCACCGCTTGGCGCTGCGCGATCGCGACCGCCGTTTCGGAAACGGCCAGCACGTCGCCGGGCTGCGCGATGCCGTCAACCGACTGTTGAATCAGCGCCGCAAGATCTTCTCCCGGCGAAACCAGACGCGTGCGCACCGGAATCGCGACCATACCCGCCGGAATCTGCGGGCGGTCGACGCGCAGGCTGCCGCTCACGCCGCACCTGTCCGAAGCGACTGCACGATCTCCTCCATGCGGTACTTGCGCGAACCTTTCAGCAAAACGACGTCTTGTTCGGTGGCATTGTTGCGAAGCCACTCCGCCGCTTCTTCGTTTTCGCCGAACGTCACGATACACTCGCGCGACAAGCCCGCACGTACCGCACCCGCGGCCAGCGAAGCGGCGTAATCTCCGCCGACCAGCAGCACGTCGATGTTCGTCGACGCGGCATGCGCTCCGACGCGTTCGTGAATCGCGGGGGCGTCGGATCCCAGCTCGGCCATGCTCGAAAGCACGGCGATGCGGCGGCGCGCGTTCTCCGATGAAAAGGTCGTGAGCGAGGCGATCGTTCCGCTCGCATTCGCGTTGTACGCATCGTAGATGAGCCGCGGTCCGGCCGGAAGTTCGATGTTTTCGTAGCGCCCCGGCGGCAAGACGAGTCCGGCGACGTTGCCGGCGATCTCCTCGGCGTTCACTCCAAGCAGCAGCGCGCCGGCGATTGCAGCGGCCAAATTCGCGCGGTTGTGCGCGCCCGGAAACGGCGTGCGTATCGAAAGCGTTTGCGAAGCGCCGCCGTAGTTGAGCACCAGCGTGCTCTCGTCGCGCACCCACACACCCGGCAGTGACGGCTCGCCTTCACCGAACCACAGCGGCGGCGCTGAGAGCGTACTCGCGCGATTGCGCGAAATCTCGTCGCGCGCGTTGAGCGCGGCTTGCGCGCCCTCGGAAAACAATCCCCATTTCGTCGCCGCGAGCTTCTCACGCGATCCGAATATCTCCAAATGCGCATCGCCGACGTTGGTCAAAATACCGACGTGCGGTGACGCAATCGCGACGAGTTCCGCGATTTCGCCGGCGTGCCGCGCTCCCATTTCGATGACGAGCATTTGCTGCTGCGGCGTCGCCGCCAACAGCAACTTGCTGACGCCGATCTCGTTGTTCTCGTTTCCGGGCGAAGCGGCCACCGCGGCCGGTCCCAACGTCGCAGCGAGCAGCTGGCAGAGAAAGTCTTTGGTCGTCGTTTTTCCGCTGCTGCCGGTGATCGCGACGACGCGGCCGGAGAACTGCGCGCGCGCCGCGGCCGCCAAATCCATGTACGCACGGCGCGTATCGCGCACGATCAACGCCGCAACGCCGTCACTTTGGGCTTCCGGCGAATCGACCACCACGGCGGCGGCGCCTTTTTTCAACGCTTCGCCGACAAAATCGTGGCCGTCGAACCGTTCACCGCGTAGCGCGAGAAACGTATCTCCGGGTTTCAGCGACCGCGTGTCGGTCACGACCGTCAGCGTGTCGGGAGCGCGCTCGCGCCCGCGCACTTCAGCACCCGTCGCTTCGGCCGCGCGGTCGAAGGAAAGCGTCACGACGGAACGCGCTCGCGTTCGGCCAGCGCGCTGCGCGCTTCGGCAGCGTCATCGAACGGCAACACGTCGTTGCCGACGATTTGATACGTTTCGTGACCTTTGCCCGCAATCAAGATCGTGTCGCCCGGCTGAGCGTTCCGGATCGCTGCCGCAATCGCGCGCCGCCGGTCCGGTTCGACTTCATGCGGCGCTCCCGCGATGCCGGGCAGGATGTCCTCGATGATGGCGCGCGGATCTTCGGTGCGCGGATTGTCGGACGTGACATACGCGTAATCCGCATTTTTCGCAACCGCCGCTCCCATCTCGCGGCGCTTACCGCGATCGCGATCGCCGCCGCAGCCGAATACGACGATGCGCCGCCCATGCGCGACTTCGCGCAGTGCGCGAAGCGCCGACTCGAGCGCGCCGGGCGTGTGCGCGTAATCCACGATGACCGCGACGTCGCGGCCGCCGATGCGTTCCATGCGCCCGCGTACGCGTTCGACCGAGGCCAGCCCGCGGGCAGAAACATCATCCTCGATTCCGAGCATCCGCGCGGCCGCAATCGCGCACAATGCGTTGCTGACGTTAAACCGCCCGGTCAGGTGCAGATCGAATTTCCGGCCGTCCACCTCGAAGCTCGAACCGCCTGCATGAACGCGGACGTTTTCCGCCTGCACGTCCGATGCGTTTTCCACTCCGAAGGTGACAACGGGCTTGGCGCCGTGCAGCTCGGCGGCCCAGAGAGCGCCGTGCGGATCGTCCGCATTCAATACCGCGCGCTCCGCGAGGTCGAACAACCGGCGCTTAGCAGCGGCGTAGGCTTCCGGAGTTTCGTGGAAATCCAGATGGTCGCGCGTGACGTTCGTGAGTCCCGCGACGGCAAAATGCACGTCGGAGACACGTCCGAGCGCCAGTGCGTGCGAGCTGACTTCCATCGCCACAATTTTTACTGCTCTTTCGCGCATCTGCGCGAGCAGCGCTTGCAACTCCGACGCCAGCGGCGTCGTGTGGACGAGCGGCCGATCGATGCCGTCGAACGTCGTTCCGAGCGTGCCGACGATGCCCGCGGAGATTCCGGCCGAATTGGCGATTGCGGCGATCATATGCGTGACGGTGGTCTTGCCATTGGTTCCGGTGATTCCGGCGACCGCGAGATGGCGCGACGGCGAACGATAGAACGTATCGGCAATTTTAGAAAGCGCCGCTACCGAATCCGGGACGATCACGTTGGCCACGTTGGGCGGAAGATCGATTTCGCGTTCCGAGATCACTGCGGTGGCGCCGCGCGCGACCGCTTCGCTCACGTACCGGTGGCCGTCGGTATGCTCGCCGGCGATCGCAAAGAACAGCGCGCCCGGTCTCACCGATCGCGAATCAAAAGAGAGCGACGAGACCATCACGGACCCGCCGCCGGTGATGCGGCTGTCCGGCAATCCTTCGAGCAGCAATTCCAGCAGCACGCCCGCCTCGATCATGGAGTGAGATTCGCCGTGCGTTCGGGCCGGACCAAGCGCTTTGCCGGAACGAGCGGCGGCTTGCGACGCGGCGTCGCCGGAAGGGTCCCGGCATGAAGCATCGCCTGGCGCGCGATCTCCGAAAAAGCCGGCGCGGCAACCACCGAGCCGTAGATCGCTCCCTGCGGGCGCTCGACCTTCACGTAGATTAAGTACCGCGGATGCTCGTAAGGCACCATACCTATAAAGGAAGCGACGTACGCACCCGGTTCGTATTGCCCGTTCTCGACGACTTGCGCGGTGCCGGTCTTGCCGGCCGTAGTGTAGCCGGGGACCTGCGCGCTCGGGTTGCCCGTTCCACGCACGACGACCGCGCGCAGGAAGCGTCGGAGCGTGTCCGCGGTGCGGCGTGAAAAGACGCGCCGTTCGATCTCCGGACCGTACCGGTAAACCAGCCGCCCTTGCGAATCGAAGATCGCGCGCACGAGGCGCGGCCGCATCAGCAGTCCGCCGTTGGCGATCGCGCAGTAGTAGCGGGCCAGCGCGAGCGGCGTTACCGAAACGCCTTGTCCGAACGCCATCGTCGCGAGCGAACTGTCGCTCCAATCCGCGGGCGCCGGCACGATGCCGGGATTTTCGCCCGCGAAACCGACGTGTGTGGGCTCGCCGAAGCCCGCGCGCCGCTCCATGTCGTAAAACGTCTTGCCGCCGATCGCTAAGCCGACCTCAGCCGCGCCGACGTTGTGCGAATAGGCGATGATGTCTTCGAGCGTTTCGCTGCTGCCGCGGACCGGCATGTCGTCTTCGGCGTTGTGAATCACGCGGCCGCCGACTTCGATAGCATTGCGCGCCGGAAAATAGGACGACGTCGTGACTTTACCGCTCTCGAGCGCGGCCGCCGCCGTCAATAGTTTGAACGTCGAACCGGGTTCGTAAGCGTCTTGCACCGCGCGCTCCCGGCGCTCGTCGGGCGAAAACTTCCAATAGGTGTTCGGATCGAAGTGCGGCAAATCGGCGAGCGCGAGCACTTCGCCGGTAGACGGATCCATCACGAGCGCGGTGCCGCTCTGCGCATGAAATTCGGTGACTTGTTTTTTGAGCGCGGACTCCGCTACGAACTGCAGGTACGGATCGATCGTCAACTCGATCGTCATTCCGGGCTTGGCCGCCCGCACGGCCCGCTCGCGTCCGAACGGTATGGGATGTCCGAACTCGTCCGCTTCAAGGGTAACGCGTCCCGACGTTCCTTTTAATAGGTCATCATACGCATACTCGATCCCGGCCAGTCCGTTCTCGTCGATGCCCACAAATCCGACGACGGTCGAAGCCGTTTGCCCGGCGAGGTCGACGCGCCGCCCGGTATCTTCTTCCATGATGGAGATCCCGGGTAATTGCAGCGCGGAGATCGCGTCGGCCTGATCGTGCGGGATCTTGCGCGCGATCCAGACGAACTGCATCGTGCGGTCGTGCAGCAGCGCAGTGGTCGAAGCGGGAAGCGGTCCGAGCACTTTTTGAAGGCGCGCGATCGTCGTACCGGCGTCGCCGAGATCGTGCGGCACCGCGTAGACGCTCTCCGATGGAAGCGAATATGCCAGCACGTTGTCGTCGCGATCGAGAATGCTGCCGCGCCGTGCAAAAACGTCGACCGTGTCGCTGCGCTGCGCGAGCGCTTGCTTTGCGTAGATCGGGCCCTTGAAAACCTGCACTTCGACAAGCCGCCACCCCAGTATGAGCGCGACCGCAGCCGCAACGTAAAAGAGCGCCTTGGCGCGGCGGGGGGCGACGCGCGAGAAGTTCCGGCGGTGCACGAGTCTCTTTCAGACCCTATTTAGCGCCGAACCAGCTCGCCAAACTAGAAAGAAAAAGCCTCGATTGCCCCTGCGGCGCAGGCGGCGGAAGCGTCACCAGGGCGAACTGTTGCGGTTCGCGCATGTGCAGGGCCGCGGCCATCTTTGCCAATCGATCGTCGGAGCGCAGCGTTGCCAGCCGGTCGTCCAGACGCGCCGTTTCGGCTTGGAGCGATGCGCGTTGCCTCTCGGCGCGCGCGACCGCGTAATTCAGGCTCGTTAAATTCGCAATCAGCATGACGTAGGTCATCACGCCGGCCAATACGACGCCGAGCACTCCGCAAAATCGAACCAGACTCGTGTAACGCGCGCGCGAGTTATGGGTCTTGCGCAGGTGCGTCGCGTGCTTGGCGGTGCGAACGTTTCGCAGCCGCGGCTTGGCTTGATAGGCGACCATCAGCTCGCTCTCCGCTCGGCGGCGCGCATTTTTGCGCTGCCCGCGCGGGGGTTCTGATCGATCTCATCGCGATCGGGGACCAGCGGCTTGCGCGTCAGCACGTCCAGACGATCGTCGTGCAAGAATTTCCGCTTGACAATCCGGTCTTCCAACGAATGAAAGCTGATCGCGACGATCCGGCCCGCACCGCGCAGCCGGCCTACGGCACTATCCAAACCCTCGCGCAGCGCTTCGAGTTCGTCGTTTACGGCAATACGCAGCGCTTGAAAGACGCGCGTTGCCGGATGAATGCGTTCGCGACGGCCGGGACGGTGCATCAGCCCGCTGATCATGCGCGCGAATTCCAGCGTCGTTCCCGGAAACGAACCGGCTTTGCGGCGGTGTACGATCGTGCGCGCGATCCTGCGCGCGGCGCGTTCTTGACCGTAGTCAAAGAAGATTTCGGCCAGTTCGGTTTCGCTCGCGCTCATGAGCACGTCGTAAGCGCTGCGTCCGGCCAGCGGATTCATACGCATGTCGAGCGGTCCGGATTCCCGGAAAGAAAAACCGCGCGACGGTTCGTCAAACTGCATCGAAGAAACCCCCAAGTCGAACAGCACGCCGTCCACCAGCTCGACGCCGAGGCGATCGAGAACGTCCGGCAGCTCGCGGAAATTCGCATGAATAAATGTAAAGGCTGAATCGGTTATCTCGGCAGCCCGCAGCCCGGCCGAAGGATCCGCGTCGAGCGCAATGAGCCGCCCGCCCTTCAAACGCGAGAGGATGCCACGCGAATGGCCACCCGCGCCGAAGGTCGCATCCACATAGATCCCAGACGGGCGGATCGCCAGCCACTCCAAAGCTTGCGCGTGAAAAACGGGAATGTGTTGCATTGCTCCAGCCCGCCATCAGTACAGCCCCAGCTCCGCCATTAGGTCACCGGCCCCGGGATCGGGCGCGGCGTGCGAGGCGTAGCGTTCTTTCGCCCAGATCTCGACCCGCGTGAGCGAGCCGGCCGAAACGACCTCGCGCTCGATGCCGGCGTAGGCCCGCAACGCCGACGGGACGAGCAGACGTCCTTGAACGTCGCATGCAACCTCCTCGGTGTGCGCAAAGATGTAGCGCACGAGGCGGCGGAAACGCTCGTCCTTCCGCGGGGCGCCTTCGAGCCGGCTGCAGAAATCGGCCCAAGCCGCCTGCGGATAGAGGGCGAGGCACGGGTCCGGCTGCGCGATGGTTAAAACGAAGCCGGTCCCTAGTCGTTCGCGGAAGCGCGCGGGCACGATGAGACGACCCTTATCGTCAAGGGCATGCTCGACCGTACCAGTAAAGCGCGGCAAATCCGCGTGCAACCAATCCTCCCTCGGTCACCACAACGCACCACTTTGCACCACTATACGCTCGATAAGTACGTGTGGCAAGTGTAAACCGGGGTAAGTAATCGCAACTACGGGGAAGCGCGCGCAAATGAGGCGCTTAGTTGATGGCACCAGCCATCGAAGGATTGTTTGCGATCTCGCGCTTGAGCACCGACGCACGCTGTTAAATCCCGAACACATGTTCGATAAGCACTGCCGGTTCGTCGCCGGCACAGACAAAAAGGCCCAACCTAGCGGGTGAGCCTTTCGTCGTCGCAAGTAAACGGTTTCCCGTTTACCAGGGTGTGGGCGACGTTTTTGTGGACTTGTGTTCCAACCGATGCCCACGGATGCAGTTGGAGCCTATTTGGCTAGCCGTGCGAAAGCAAACCGCTGGTCTCGGCAGATTCTTCGCTTCGCTAGGGCCTGATCTCAATCTCGACAGTGTTACTGCGATTCTGCTTGTGTATCGGAGTCCATCTTCCTGACCTCACGTGTACCGACGTGATTTCCGGTGACGCTACAATCGTATAGTGACCAGGCGGCAGTTGGTTATATCCCCAATTGCTGAGTGCATAATAATGTTGGGGGTCCGAGTACGACTGATAGATCCAGTTCTGTCCCGGTTGCAGCGGTGCAAAGATAGGATTCCGATTGCGAACTCCCGACGCTCCATTTGACGGAATTACCGTGCGACCGCCTTCCGTGATCACTAAGCTTGCCGCCTCCCAAGGCGCATTCTGTAGGACCGCGACGGCTTGGGACGACCGATTAACAGCCGTAATCCGAATTAGTATAGGTTCGCCTTCATAAAACACGTGCTTTGAAACGTCCAGACCCAATACGACAGGGTCCTGCGATGCGGCGAGCCCCCGAGAATCGACAGGCGCCGAGGCAGCTACGCGCCCGCCGATCAGCGATAGCCATGCGACGAGCGCAACTACTAGAGTACTGGAGCCGATGCGAAGTGTTTTGTGCATGATCTTCCTCTTCTGATAAACGTATGGCATGCGGCTTATGGCACGGTTGCGCAAGTCGGGCCGGCCACCCGCCCGACCCAGGTTGGGAAACTCCCCGGAACGGAAAACGCTGACGGGTTCGCTGACAAGGTGTAGGCTCCAGACCCGGGAGTTTGGGTCGGGGTTGGTGAGGTTGCCCACGCCCACGGGTTGTTATTGATGGCCTCTCCATCAAAGCTCCAGACATATGCCGCCAGCGGAACCCAGATAGTATTTGAAAGCGTCGTCCCGCCTGGTCCGGTTTTCGGTTTGAACATCAGAGTGGTCACAAAATTGTCGGTTTCGTGAATCATATTAGACGCGTGATAGTCTAAAGAGCTAGGGGAATCCGCCGTTGAAATTGATCCTTGCGCACCGGCGGATGTAGTAGGAACTGTCCCTGGTCCAACTACGTCCGAGCCATCAAAGTAATTCGTAAAGATTGCGCATTTGTAGTGCGACCCTGGACCGAGACGACAAGTTAAGCTGGGTTCTCCCAAGAAAGGGGAATCCATGGCTCGCATCCGTCGCTCCTTTAGCAAAGAGTTCAAAACCACCATCTTGCGTGAGGTCGATAGCGGCCTGACGATCGCGCAGGCCGCGCGCAAGCATGAAGTTCATCCCGAAACGATCCGGCAGTGGCGCACGCGCGAACGCAAGTATGGGGATCGCGCCTTCGCCGGCCACGGCAACGCGTACACCGACGAAGCCCGTATCGCCGAACTCGAGCGCACCATCGGCCAGCTCACCGTTGAGAATCGCTTTTTAAAAAAGCTCAACGCCGCCTTGAAAGACATCGAGGGCAAGAGCGACGGGCGGCGATAGTGGCGCTGATTCACGAAGAACGCGCCGTCAAACCGCATTTGCCGCTCTCCCGGATGTGCCGACTGGCCGGAATGAGCAAAGCGGCGTTTTACCGCTGGCGTGCGCCAAACCAAGAGCGCGACATGGACGTGCGCTCCGCGATGCATGAAATTGCGCTTGAGCATCCGTGGTACGGCTACCGCCCGCTGGCACGCGAGCTCAAACGCCGGCTCGGCGTTGCGGTCAATCAAAAGCGCGTGCGACGCTTGATGAAACTGGACGGCCTGGTCTGCGTTCGCAAGACGCTGCGGCGCTGGATTGGCCCCAAGCACGGCTTTGCGCGGTATCCCAATCTGAAGGCCAATTTCACCCCCACCGGCATCGACCAGCTCTGGGTTGCGGATCTGACCTATGTGCGGCTGCGCTCGACCTTCGTTTTTGTCGCCATCGTTCTGGATGCGTTCAGCCGCCGCTGCATCGGCTGGTCGCTGATGACGCACTTGCGCGCAGAGCTCGTCATCGATGCGTTGCAGCTGGCGTTGCGTCGGCGTGGGCCCAAGCCAGGCTTAATTCATCACTCGGACCAGGGCGTGCAGTATGCGTGCGATGCGTATGTTGAACTTCTTCGCTCGCAGCAGATTCAGTCGAGCATGAGCCGCGCAGGAACGCCGTACGACAACGCAATCTGCGAACGGTTCATGAGAACGTTGAAATACGAGGAAGTCTATGTCAGAGAATACGACTCGGTCAGCGATGCTCGCCGCTCGATCGGGCATTTTATCGAAATCGTCTACAACCGCAAGCGGCTGCATTCGGCTCTGGGCTACGTACCGCCGGCAGAGTTCGAAGCCGCCCTTGAAGAAGCACCTTTATCCCTCATCCCAGCTTAACTAACCGTTGCAGAAATGGGTCGCACTACAATTCATCCAACCAAACTGCGCCGCCGGTGTCAGTGGGTGGCGGTGACGGCTGCGGGCTTACTATTGTGGTCGCAGTGACGGTCTGGTTTGGTCCCCAAGTACCGCCGTAATGGCTGGGCATTGTCACAGTGTAAGTTGACCGCAGGCCCAGGCTCGAGGGCTGATTCATCAGCGTCCCAATACTAACTTGCTCTGCGCTTGGAAAGTTCGGGTCCCATTGCCCCTGGTGGATGGTTCCAAAAGTGGCCGAGAGCGTATTAATCGTTGGAGCGACGACATACGGATTAAGAATCGCAGAGATCTGCGTCGCGGGGAGAGCGGGCCCACCTTCCCCGTTACCGGAAGAGTTGCTTACTGAGCACGTGACGTTTTGCTGCGTCGCGTCAAAGGATTGAACCCAGTAATATGTGAGCGAAGTGGCTGCGGTTGTCGGCATCGGCGACGGAGACGGCATCGTCGATGGCGGAGTAGATCCCGTGAGCGACCCATACGAACCGACCGCATAGGGTGTTATGCCGTTCGGAACAGCCCAGTTGCAACTCGACACCGTTTCATCGTCGTACGGATGATCGGCGCTGATATTCACACGCTGACCAACAACGCGCTCCCACGTCGAGTTTTGGATCTCGCTACCGCTATTGTCGTTGTCAATTATGCGCAGGCCCGGGTGCAGCCAGACTTGGCCTATGTCCTTGTGATCACCGTACCACTGACCGCCCGCATAAAACTGAAACTCCTCGCGCACTACCCAAGGAGCGGCCCACTTTCCTTGAGGTAATGGACTCGGGAAGGTTACAGTTATCGTTGTGGAGTCTTCCTTTGTCGTGCAATTGCCAGCGGTACTTTGGGCCGGGTCATAGCTCACGGTCGGTGAGGGCAATGCGGTCGGCGGTTGCACGCCCCCACTGATAGGAATGAATGAATAAGTACCGGCAGAGCAAGTATTCCAAGTATCCGGGTGAACCGGACCTAGCGTCATTTGATTTGAAGTAGCTCCGCCTTGCACGAAACAAACGTAATTGGGGCCATTATCGTTATTGTTCGAATCACGCGTTTTCGTGCAGGTAGTCGCCGGCGTTATCGTCGGCACCGGATCAGCTGCCACACTCATGGGATTTCGTGGGATGCCCGGCGCGCCTGGATTACCAGGGGCTAGCGGCGGAACAGAGGACCCGCCCCCTCCGTGACAGCCGGCGAATATCGTCACGGCGATAACCACGAACCACCACGGCTTGATCCCTGCGAGCTTCATCATGCTCTCTTCCTCACGACTACGGAATGAGCAAATGCAATGAATTGTACCAACCCTTGCCCACTCCCGAATCGACGTTTGCGATTACAACTTGTTCTATCGGTCGCGATCGTGTAGTGGTTTAGGCGTTTCGGAATCAAATTTTATCAAAAGACTGCAAGTGATCGGCCCGAGCGTCTTGCTTAGCGATTGCTAGAACTGTACTTAGAGCAAGCAGGACGAAAACAGGTGTGGAAGTCTAGAGCAAGCCCCTAAGGGTGAGGTGAGCGGCCAGTATAGCGCTTGATCGGTTGAGGCGAATAATGCAGCGATTTGTTCTAGTAAATCTAAGAAAGGCGAAGTGCGCCGCCAGATGAGATCAAAGCAGGCAGCAGCTCTTGCGACAGTTCTTCTCGCTGTCGGCTGTTTAGTCGGCATCGCCATCGCCTGGTTTGCATCAAACACGTCCTTCCTCGGGGACTTTCGCGCGTTTTATTGTGCAGGCGACGTTGCGCGCCGCGGCGCGGACCCGTATCTGGTCGAACCGCTTCACGCCTGCGAGCTCGCCACAATGGAGAAGCCCATTAACAGCGTGTGGCGGGCAGTCGTGATTCCAGCGCCGATGCCGCCATATGTGATAGCAGCATTTTCGCTCGTTTCGCTCCTGCCGTTTAAGCTCGCGGCGTTCCTATGGACGTCTCTAATGCTTCTGTCGGGAGCTCTTTCCGTCGCAATCCTCTCGAGGATCACCAACGTTTCATTGAGTACGATCGTCAGCGCAGTCTTGCTGTCAGTGATCGGAACCTCACTGACGCTTGGCCAGATCGCGCCGCTCGCGATCGTCGCAACGTGCGTTGCCGCCCTCTGTGTGTCGAGAGAGCGCTGGGTCTGGGCTGCAGTTGCCGGCGCTTCAACTCTTATTGAACCGGCTATTGGTGTGCCGGTTTGTCTGTCTATCGCATGGTGGAGGCCGCGCACGCGTATTCCATTGGCAGCATGCTGTGCTGTACTATTGCTCACTTCTATCGTGTTGGGCATCCAGACCAATATCGAATATGTTTTGCGGGTTTTGCCCGCACACGCGATGTCGGAAATCGGCTCCGACGAGCAATATAGCCTAACCGTCATTCTGCATGCGCTCGGTATGGCTCCGAGAGCCGCGATCTTCGCTGGAAGCGCCTGGTATGTCGGCATGCTCGCCCTGGGCACAGCTTTCGCTGGTGTAGCTGCAGCGCGCCTCAAACAGCCGGCTTTCTATGCTTTACTGCCGCCAGCGATCTGTGCCCTTGGCGGCCCCTTCATGCACCTAACGCAAATTGCCGTAGCAGTACCAGCCGCACTATTACTCGTAAGCGCTCAACGGCGCGGTTTAGCTTTTGCTGCGTTAATATTGGTAGCTCTCCCATGGCCGATGGCGCAATCGCCGGCCTTCGCTGTAATTGCTTCGCTGCTAACATTTGCCATGGCCTACGGAATATTCGGCGGTAAAGTGATCCCGGCATCAATCTTCGCCGCAATTGTGGCGATTGTTGCGCTCGCACTCTTTCAGGGCTATCGAACGGAAGCGCCCAGTGTCTCAAATCGCCGCGTTCTCTCGATCGACCCACAGCTTGCCCAAGCATCCTGGGGAGACTTGATGACGCAACGCTACTCGCGCGGAGACGCGATCTCGTGGTTAAAACGGGCGCCAACATGGGCCGGTCTGCTACTTTTAGTACTGGCCGCCGGACCACAGGTTAATAGGAGGTCTCGCGATTTACCCAATGTGACGGTGTAAGCAGATCCAGCGCATAAAGACAGGGCAGTGGGCGAAATCTAGCGTTAGGAAAATTTCACTAAGGCTACCTCTATGGCGCCCTCGGTCCGGCAATATGCTACCGAATACTCGAGACCAAGATCAGCCTATGCCATTTGCAGAAGTGTCGCCCGCAGATTCTTTTCTAAATCCTTCGACAGACAGAGTCTCTAACGCCTCGAGGCGATCGGCTCTTATGCTCTCTCTTTCTGGTCCACTAAGAATGTTCCGAAGCCGACTCAAGGCTTTTTCCGGCTCCACGAGCTTCCGAATCTCTTCGCGGTCTAGTTTCATCGACTTCATAATAGACCCGCGTTCCTCAGCGAGCGTAATGATCAGGCGCGCGAAATTCGCCGGATCAAGGCGCGTTAAGATGTAATCCTCGACGGTTTGGCGATCGCGCCATTCCGCCCAGCGGTAAAGAACGTACGGCAGGCGATCGTGCGTCGCAAGTCGCCCACCGCCCTCGCCGGCAGCCCACTCTTCGATCTTCTTTCGCGCAGCGTCTTCCAAGATATCCAGGTTAGAATCAATTACCAACTGCTCTTCAATTCGCTGTGCCTTACCGCTCGAGCCAAATCTACCATGCATACTGTCTTCCGTGCTAACAGCCGTTACTAACGGCTCCAAGCTTTCATTAGCCGAACTAAGAGCACGGATGAATATCTCATAACGGGTCTGCTCGCGATCAACTCGGCGTAGCAAATGATAGACGATCTGCATTATCAAGGTCCCGCCATCAAGTCTAAATGGAAACCCGCGAAGATCCTGAGGGAACCGATCACCAGTATCAAACAAGACTGTGACAATATCTTGAGCATGTGAGAGCACGCGGCGGTCGTCCAGATGATCCTGGAGCCGCTCCAAGAAAGCGATGCCTTTATCAATCCTCTCGTCGATGAAACTTAGAACCGTTGAGCGTAGCAACGCCTCGTCCAAATGGTTGAGAATATCTTCCATTCGTGATTTTGAAATGTCCACGTCATCGACTTCGAATTGGAAGTACGTGTCGAACGACTTCACGTCACAGACTCTACGATCTCGTCGCCATTCGACGCGTTCACCATCGCCGACATGATGATGCTTATCAAATATGCGAGAGAGTCGCGGGAAGATTGCCACCAATAAATCTTGCAACTCGTTCGGTCCATTGGCTGCCTTGCAGACTTCTTCGATGGCCGGCTTTGCGAGCCGGTCGCTACCATCCTTATCAATGATTGCCCGGTCCGTCTCGATGAAAAAATCGCGGTTGTCGCGAATAAACGCGTAGACTGTTGGATGTTGTAATCGTATTGCGGTAATGGCCAAGAAATCGGTGCCGTCAATCTCGCCATCGATCGAGCTAATATCTGTGTTTAGCGCGTTGACGAATCTATGCAGATGACGCATCGTTCGGCACGATTTAGAGAGGTACGCCACTAGGGGGACATCCCGCCCAGGGTGCGACCACTCTTGCAACGGATGGCCAGCAGCGAACTCGTTTAGGGCCTCCACCATAAGAGATCCAGCACGTACTTGCGTAATCGGTGGGATATTTCGAACAACGTTTACAATTTTTTCGAGATATGCGGCTCCGTTTCCGTTCTGGACGCCGTCTAGGGCGCGCGTCACAACGGTGTCGTCAAAGGCGAGCAAGTAGGTGGTGTACTTAAAGTCTCCCAACGCCTTGACCACTTGAAATACCGTTTGCATTTCCTGAGCCGTCAATCGATCAATGTCGTCAATAATAACGATAACTCGTCGACGCCCCACGGCTAGCGCTTGCGATATTTCGTTCTTCACATAATCCAGGGAGCCGGCTCTCTCGGCAATCGCTTGCACATTCTTGCCCGCAATACCCAAAAATGATCCAATTGCGTGGGCGGCATCCGCGCCAGGAACAGGCAAGTTAGCTATTGAGTCTATGCCTTTTGAAAGTTTTCCTAATAGACTTGCGGCGCGCGAGTATGTCTTAGCAGCACCTTGATGGTCAATGGCGATTGATAGCGCTTCAAAGAACTGCCGAAGCAGGTTCTCGCGATCTGAGAAATACCACGGATTAAAGCGAACGACAATCGGAGACAGCGGGGAGAAGTCTTTTGCTGCTTGCAGAGCCAGATTCAATAAGGAGGTCTTCCCGATGCCCCACTCGCCGTACAGTCCGAGAACGAGGCTTTCTTCTTGGTCGTAATTTGCGAGCACTCGCCCTAAGGCTTTGGCGAAGCCCCGCCTACCGAGCCTGTCTTGATCGAACTTCTCGATCGGCTTGTCCGGATTGAACGAAGTTGCGGCCTCGGATACGACCTGGGCCATCGCGTTTGGCGTGTCATTTCGATCCATCGTTCTTACGTGCTTTCTGGGCCTCGATTATTTCGATTCCTCGGTCCGCGGCGAACTTGTTTTTTGCCCTCAAAAGCGCCTTGGTCTCTGCTTCTTCACTTGCTTTCATCGTGACCGCTACATCATCTGCAAATGTAGCTAAGAAAACGAAAGCGTTAAATCCGATCTCGTCCGTCTTGCGCTTCGACGTAAAATGGACCACTCCGCGACCATCGTCAACGCCAAGCACATCAATCATACCGGCCGAAGCACCGTGAGCGAGCCAGCTAGGATGCATATAAAATCGCGCATAAAATCTCTTGGCGTCTTCGGGCGAAAACACCTGATTCATTATCCGCCAGAACTCTTTGTGCGTCGAATCGGCACTCTTGTGAAGCGCCTCATCAAAACGAGGGTCTTCGATAATTGCCACCTCTTCGTCCCATAGCCGAGCTGCGAACCGTTTCCATTCCGGAGTCGCGTGATCAAGTGCCACCTTTGCCTGACTACGGTCATCACAGTAGAACCGAAAGCGCACGAAGTACTCAAATGCCACCCGACGCAGAATTAGGATAGAGCGATTGTGTTCACCCGAGGTTAACAGCGTCTTCAACGACGAGCATACATCACATAGGATCACGATGTAACCGAGCGCCCAAACCGAGATGAAGCTATCATCGTCCTGCCTAAAGGGCAGGCGCAAGCACAGGCAGCTAAATAGTCGCCGCAAGACGGCGCCGCAGTCGTCCAGAAGCTTGACTAACTCTTCGGATGCTGGGATGGGTGCAGAGATTACTTGCACAGACGCCTTTATCGCGTCGCTACTTTCAGTCATCGCGCGACCTCGGGTTCGCGGGTCTTCGCCATCTCGGACAACGCAGCGCGAGCCTCGGCGGCGCGCTGGCCATTCCAGTTGAGTTCATCTTCCAACCATTCGCGGCTCATCGGAAGTGGAACCCTTGCCGATTCCTGGCCCACGTTGTCCGTCGGCATTTTTCCGAGCGCTCTTCGGTAACACTCGCAAGCCGAATCGCAAGCTGCCGCGAATGCCTCTATCGAGTCGTAGCAAGCAACAAACGAAGACTCTCTGCCCCAGCCGGGCTTGAAAAGTCTTAGGCGCTTCCGCAGCTCCTCAGGGAGCTTGCCGTAGGGTTCGTACTGCGTGGTCTGTTCTCGAAAGTGGTGTGGACCTAGGCGGAATAGGGGACTGAAAAGACTCTCAATCCGAAGTGTCTCGAAGCGAGAACTTTCCATGATTACTCCGCGAAATCCGCACAGCTTCAGGATGATCTCATGCAAGAGATTCCGGAGCAATCCGGGTAGATCGATTCTTTCTTGTTGCTCCTCGGAGGTCAACTCTCCGAACCGCCGCAAGAAGTATCCATTATGCAACAATTGATTCCGGGCATTCAGCGCCTGTTTGCTCCGCTTTGAAAGTGGCACGGCGAGCGCCCCAAAGAGATCTCGCTCTCTGGAATTCGTTGAGGTGTGATTTGCGGATCGGATCTTATTGCGGACAGTCTCCCCCAGAGGATTCCCCAACGGGTCAAGTATTGGCCTGAGCCTTTCAAGCATTTGTGAGCTCAATAGCGACCACGACTCGGCATCCACAAAATGCCTTGTACCAAACTCACGATTCCATGCCTCGATGGCGGTGTGGATTCCGAGTAGTATCGACTGAGCGTCGGTCTCGAAATTGCCGCTGTTCGCGTCGTGTAGGTGTTGGAGTACGACGTCTACCGGGAAACCTGTACGATTCATTCTGACTAAGGCGTCGCCGATCACCGAAATGTCGCGTCCGTCAAGCTGCGCGTGAAACGTACGAAATGGCGAGAACCGACCGAGGCTGGCTGGTACACCTCGCTTGAATTTTCGGCTCACCAGATTTCCGTTAATATCGTAATTCTCACGGCAAATCGGGGTCACGGTATTTCCCGATAAGAAGCTTACAAGCAACCATAACGCATGGCTTTGCGGGCCGTTCAGCGAGTCATTTTCCAGCACAGCGGAAACATACTGTTCCTCGCGGACGGACTTTTCAGTATGAAGGTTACGTAGGGCTATGCGCCTCGCTTGAAACGTACCGCTTATCGCGTCGAGCCGACTTTCAAACCCTTTATCGTCCTTCCAGACCGTGTAGGCGGCGGGAGAGCTTAGATGTGCCGACTGGTAGATGAAGCGCAAAAAATGCGCCGGCGATTCTTGAGCTGGCCCTGAGATCTCAAGAGATGAATAGCCGAAACGAAACTCGCTAACCAATCCGCCTAACTTTCGGCCATCTATCATGCATCCATCAGCGACCCAATTCGCATTGTTGACGGGCCGACAGGTTCCATACTTATTCGGCGCAAGCATCACGCCCGGGCTGTAGCCAAAACCAATTGCAACCGGACCTTTTGCGTTTTTAAGATCGGGGTCTTCAGCCACGACGGCGCCGCGTTGCCCTCCATAACCCGCCCGCATGAATCCGGAGCCGCGCAAACTTTTTTCGCCGAATTTGAGATCCAGATCGCCCTCCCATTCGAAAGGTTCTGGAAGTGGAAGTCGCAGGATATTCTCAAATGGTGTCTCGTCGATCTCGAAATTCACTTGAAATCCACCCTTACACAAAGTACGCTAATGCCATGTACACAACACATGCTCAGGCGTTGTTGGTTTCCCATTCGGCCCAACTTGACGTTGATGGAACTCGAAGTGCAGTATACTTCCGGAACATCTTGCCGGAGCCGGAATTCAACTTAACGAGTTGGTAAAAACAATGCGCACCAAGACCGGCCGGGCCCACGCAAACCCTATCGGCCGGCTCGACTGGCTACCTGGTTTCTCTCGGTCAGGCAGCGTACCCAGCATCACGGCTCAGTTTACGCCAATTCTTGAGCGGCTACGTTTTGACGCGCGAACGGGATCAACGGTGTGTGAGGAACGAAAGGCCTTGCGACGCCAGCGGCTCGTTCGCGACATACCGTTGACTCGTCTAAGAAACCTCAAACTAGGCTCCCTGTTCTATCTCGACGACAAGATCACGCCCTACCCGGCTCAGTACCTGGAAGGCGCCCCGGCCTTCTATCAGTGTCCGGTCCGGATAGACGATTCAAGTTCGTGGATAACGGTTGATCTTAAGAGCGCTGATGCTCGCCTGCTGCGAGCAGTCGAACTTCATGCGCCTGCCGCAGATGGTATCGGAGTTTTTGTTATACGACAGGGTGGAAATATCGTAGCGATTCCGTGCAGCGAGATCCTGCGTTCGTGCTATGCGCCTAACACAAAACTTCTGCGAGATTTTCTACTGTCGCAAAAACAGCCTAAGACTTTCGCCTCCCCGGCGGAGTTCAATGGGTTTGCATTTTCGACCGCATCAAGTAAATGGTATCCTTTCCGAGCGGCGCGAAATTATAAGCGCGCCCACTTGGAATTGTCCCAACTGATACCGCGTGCCGTGGCGTACGCGCAAAACAACAGGGGCGCACTCCCCTTCCTAATCAGGACGCCATTTCGCGGACAGGCGACCGTTGAAGGTCACGGTTATTCGATCCGTGATGCGCTGGGAATTATCACGTTTCTCATCTCAGACGTCTCGTTTGGTCCCTCCGTTTTTATCGCAGACGATCGCCCGAGCGAAACAGCTCTCCCCTTCGCGCCATTTTTTGATGAACGTTCCTTGGGACTACCTAATCTACACGAGAGCGAGAAGATGAGTTTTTGGTTTTCAGGCGTTTATGACGCGCATAACTTCCCTTGGCAGCTCCGCCACTTATTTGAGGGAAACGGACTCAGCGTGGATGCTCCATCTCGACATCCAAAGCGATGCTGCATCCCATTTCGCCTTAAGACGCTCGGGCAGCCAGACGACTATGTTACAACGTTATTTGGCACGATCTGTTCGCTCTTTCGGCCATTAAAGGCCGACTGCTGGCACAGAGATTATTGATCAGATCACCGATTAGGAGCCCGGGAGCTGTCTACGTGCAGACGGAGGCAGATACCCACACGAATCAATTATACCGGAGTCGATCATGTTGCTTCCGCATGCGACGGCGCGTCGAGCTGCTTTCGTTACCAGGTCAGCGATTTCGCCGATAAGGCCATCGGTAAGGGATAGGATTTTCGCAGCCATGGTGTGATTTGTAAGCTGACCTTCGCACTCTAAAGGTAGCAAAAGCTCGAAGCTTGCCAGGAGCCGAAGGTAATCTTCGTCCAGTCGCCATCGGGGAAGCCAGAACGGCTCAAAACGATTGGCTAGCTGAGGATCGGCATGAACGGCATTAAATGCATCGCGTGTACCGACGACGACAATTGGGATTCTTAGCTCGTTGGCCAGGTATTTTATTGTTTGGAGAAACTGGCGCTGCTTTGCAGCTCCGCCCACTAGTATATGCTGGATCTCGTCGATGATTAGCATGCGCAATCCAACCACATCGAAATTCCTTAAAACCTCGAGAAGGCGCTGATCGCTCCGTGACGATGGCCGGAATGGCGCTTGCAATTTATCGAGTAAGGCGTTGTAAAAGAGGCTAACGTCCGACGTCGGCGGAGCCTGGGCCAGTAATACTGGAACGTATGAGAGCTCGCCATTCAGGTGAATCTCGGGCTTGTGCTTTTTTGAAAATGCCTCGACTATCGTCGTCTTGCCATTATTGGTGTCGCCGGCAATAATCAGGCCAGGCATGCGATGGCATTTCGGCGTGTCGAGAAGATCAGCTAGCTTCGTTAGCAGTGCTTCCGCTCGACCGTACATAACTAACGCACGTCCGCGAATGTTGCGAATCTTCCTGATTTGATCCTTCTGCCTAGCAGCTGCGTCAGGCATCCGTAATCTCGATTTCATACGGCCGGATTATCGTTGGAACGCGCGGTGGTTCTGTTGGCGGCGAGGGTACAACGCTTAATAGCGGACGAGCGCCGCTTGCATATTGGAGGCGCGCGCGATTTCGCCGGGCTTTCTTTGTCTCGCTAACAGCTTGATCGCGTTGAAGGCGCAGCCGTTCATGAGATGCAAAGATCGCCTCCTCGTCGATGTGCGCTCTGCCTTCCTCCCTAAGCCGATCCCGTATCTTTCGCAGCTCCCAAACACTGATCGGCGGATGATTTAGATTGCGATAAGGGATTTCGGAATACTGTTTTAGCGCTGGGTCCCAGAAATAAATCTTGCTTATGTCTCGCGGGTCTCGTCGAAAGACAAACTGGCCCTTCTGCCCTATGTAAGGTCGAAGGACGTCACTGTAGTAATGCACCCAATCCATTCTCACGCCGTAATGCTGTACGGTTTTCCTAATTAACGGCAAGAAATCGATGCGGAGACGATCTTGATCTGGAGGAATGGGCAAAAGGCCAATTCCGAGTTTATCCTTAGTTCCCAGTATGCCGTCCGTCCAGCGACGGATCGGCGATGCTTGAATCCCGCTGTGAAAGTTTTGATGGTACACTCCGGTAACCCATTCGGTGACGTACTTCTCCAGCTCAGCCAAAGTTAGCGCCGACATTTTCTCCGAATCGTAGTCTCCCTTTTGCTTTGGGTTCGATGCGGTCTGGCCAGGTAAGTTGTGAATCTCGCGGCTGAATGTCCGAAAACTTCTCTCAACCGGCCCGCCGAAGTGAGGCACTCCAATGGGACGATAGTCAATTTCAATCCCGTATTGCTCGCACGCCAAGGTCAATGTCTCGCTCTTGAATTCTTGAGCGTTGTCAGTGCGAATTTTTGCTGGGAAGGACCAGCACGGCCACTTATTACCAACCCCAATTTTGGCAAGCCATGTTTCTTTCGGTAAAATTGCGTGCACGAGACAAAGCCCGGCGGTCAGAGCCGACGGCGCCTCAAGTGATATGTGAATTCCTACGATCATGCGGCTGTAGACATCAAGGGCAATGGTGATATAGGGCTTTCCAATAGGGAGTCGATCGCGCTCATCAACAATCTCAATGTCCATCGGAGTGTGATCAATCTCAACCATTGCCAGTGGCTGCTGCGCCTCTTCGAATTTACCCGGACGCGGCGCGAAGCGATTGTAAGCATCCTTGGAGTGAGCTCGTCTCTGCATACGCTTTTCGAGGCTCAGGGCATGGATGCGACTACTCACGGTTCCTAAGTCAGGTGGTTTCATGCCTCGGTCTCTGCAAACGCGAGCTACTTCCTCACCGGTCGCTTTTATGGTCCGCTGCTCCCCTTTGAGATAAACAGCGTCAATTGCGAACTTAATTATCTCCTCGGTTTCTGGCGCCAGGCGAGACTTGCCACGACCGCCGTGACGTGCTGGCGGCATAAGGCTTGAAAGCTTTCCGGTTTCCCTATAAGCGCGCATCCACCGATAGATCGTAGTTGTATCTACACCGAAGCTCTTGGCTATTTCCTCGACATCAACGCGGCGACGTCGATGCATCTCGAGAAGCGGTTTAATTGCATCGCGCCGCTTTCTGGCCTCATCGATCTGACCTTGTTCGATCTCAGAGAGGTCCGGTACCGGCGATTGTTCGATCGCGTTGTTTTGCGGCAACTTTAATTTATGAACCGGCAACTGTTGCCGCTGGCCGGACACCTTACCGCGTGCGACGACGAAATCTAGCGACAATATGTCCTCAACTATATAGGCAAGTCCGTCGCATTCGACTTCCGCGCCTCGCTCAATGTGATGACCGATCATCGAATTCGGCCCGGCAGACAAATGGGGCTATTCATCGAGAGCGGGTGATCGAAGTTCGCTTCGATCAAACCATTCGCCAGCAGAATGCGAAGCGTCAGGATTAACTCGGCCTGTGTCGCCGCGTTGCTAGAAACGCGACCAAGCAGCAGGCTTGGAGTAGCTGGCGAATCCAGTTCCAGCAACGCGGAGAGCAACAGGACTTGGTTGCGCTCATTTGGGGCTAAACGACGGTATGGGAGCAAGCTGCGAGCGTTCTCCAGCAGCGGCGTTCGAATTTCAATCTCCGTAAGAATTCGGTACCGCCAACCATGTTCGTGCGCGTGAGCGCGAGCTGCGCGCAACCGCGGCTTCATGTCTTGCCAGTTTTCAAAAATCTTTTTGCGATATGTGACATCGCAAAGGTGCGTCGGTGTGCCTGCCTCCTGATGGTAATGGACCAGGAAATCCGGAACGCCGGTGGTGTTGCGCCCGGTTGCCGCCCGATAGGACAGCCTAAGGGGCTGCTCTTCGAAGGTTCGCACGGTCTGGTCGAACTCAAGCAGGGTTAGGAAGTCTCGCTCAAGAGCGGATTCAAAAGCAACCAAACGCCCGCTCTTTTTGCTCGGAAACCAACCGGTCACACTTCTGTGGTTCGGTAGAACGCGCCGTACAGCCAAACTGAGCCCTTTTCAAACCAGTTGCGCTTACTTACGCCTTCCGGTAAACTGGTCGCATGCCCTTCTCAGCGACGATTGCGTGCGCTTGCCCGCTCTCCTTCGGGATCAATGGGCTCTGGTAGAAATGAGTGACCCGTGTTTACACAAGCGTGAAGCGGAAGAGCGCAACTCCACCAAGCTCGGAAACGAACACGTGTTCGACCGCATGAGAAGCCGGCGCGAATAATTCGCCGAAGAATCATCGCGCTATGAGACGCTTACTTTTCCTATTTGCCGCGGCTGCCGTGCTGGCGCCGCTCTTCGTACGCGCAAGTGACGATGCAATCGTTAAGGCGTACCTGAATGTCGCGCAGCAGCGAGCTTTGGCGCGTGCGGCGCTCAAATCGCACGGAATTTCGACGCGATCGACCGGTTCTGGACCCGAAGTCGATCTGCGCATCGTTTTTCCTCCGGGCCAAACCGGACTCGATAATCTGGAGACCACGGATCTCAAACCCGTCGACGGCGGGGCACATGAAGCCGAAGGACTCGTTATCCAGCACGGCGGCACGACCGTCGGCGTAACGTTCCAAACATTTAAAGACGTTCGTCCCGGACACACCTACGACGTGATCGTGAACGATGCGGCGCACGACAGTTATCGCGTGGGCCGAATCACCGTCGGCTCGGCGAGCCCGCAAACATTTACCGTGAGGGCACCGCTGCTCGGACCGAGCACACCCACCTATAACCCGCCGCGCTCCGCGAGCGCGCAGATGAGCGCGCAAAACGTCCTGCAGCCCTGGATGATGGGATTTGTGGGCGTAACGATCACGCCCGCCTTGCTGCGGCAAGCCGGAATTCCGAATTCGACGCTGCGCGGAATCGTACTGAGCTCGATCATTTCGGGAAGCGCGGCGCAGCGCGCCGGCTTGCAGGCCGGCGACGTGCTGCTGGTTTGTAACGGGATCAGAGTCGAATCGATGCCGCAGCTGTTGCAGCTTACCGAGAACCGCCGAGCGGGGGCGTCGACCACCCTCGTATTCTTCCGCCGCGGATCGCTGTGGCATGCGGTCGTTCCGGCCGCGGCCGCCGGCACTCCCTGGCGCCCGCCCTCGGTCGGTCCCGGCTACGTCAGACCAACGAGCGGGCCCTAGGCTTGAGTCTGCCGGGCCGGGTCCGGCCGTCAGCCTGAAACGCCCGGTTCGAGCCCCTCGTTCTTAAGGAAGGTCGAAGGCGGGGTCGATACCTTGCAGAAGACAGGAAAGCCCTTATGAAACGATTGCTCGGGACAGCGCTATTCCTGAGCTTGCTCTGCGGTTGTAGCGGAGCGGGTTACCTTCCCTATGCGCCGCACGCGCTCAACCCCGCCCAGCTTCAGCAGCTCGTCAGCTCTGCCGCCGCGCGCAACGGCGTGCCGACGGGCCTCGTCAACGCAGTCGTTATGGCCGAGTCGGCCGGCGACCCGTCTGCGATCAGCAGCGCGGGAGCGCAGGGCCTCATGCAATTAATGCCCGGTACCGCCGCCGGCTGCGGAATCGGCAACGCGTTCGATCCGCAACAAAACGTCGATTGCGGAACACGCTATCTTCACGGCTTGCTCAAACGCTACGGCAACAACGTCGAACTGGCAGTGGCGGCATACAACGCCGGGCCGGGAGCGGTCGACCAATACCACGGCGTTCCGCCGTATGCCGAAACGCAAGCCTACGTCGATCGCGTCCTGACGGCTTACCGCAGCTACTAGCGAACTGTTAACGCGGATGGCCTCCATATCCGGAGCACGCCCCGCGCCCCTGAACCTGTTCCGTTCCTTACGCCTGCCGCTGCTCGACGCGTATATTTTGCGCGAGTTCATAGGGCCGTTCGTCTTTGCGTTCCTGGCGTTCTTTTTGTTTTGGGGCTTCAATATTTTCTTCTTGGCCGCCAGTCAAGTCATCGGCCACGGCGCGCCGTTTTTTCTGGTCCTGCGCTTCGTCATCTTCCGCATCCCGCAATCGATCCCGATGGCCTTTCCGTTCGCCGCGCTCTTTGCGACGCTGCTCGGCATCGGACGGCTGATGGCCGACAACGAAATCAACGCAATCCGAACGTCCGGCACATCGCTCTGGCGGCTTTGTCGTACGCCGCTCATCTTCGGATTCATCATCTTTCTGTTTTCCTGGGCGATGAACGAATTCGTCGCGCCCAAGTCGGTCGAAGTCTCGACGCGCACCTTCTATCAAATCATTTATCATACGGGGGCGCTGCCGGTCGAGGCGCAGTTTTTCCGCAAAGATCCGGATACGAACAACGAGTTTTTCATCGACCACGTGCTTCCCGACGGCCGCACGATGGTCGGCGTACAGATTTTCAAGCCCGGACGCAGCGGCTACTGGAACGAAACGATCCAAGCCAAGACCGCGCACGTGGCCGGCCCGACGCTCGTTCTCAACGGCGTCGTCATTACGTTCTACAACAGCCAGGGGTACATGACGTCGCAAGTCGACAAGTCCGAAGCCAGCATCGGCTTGCCGCTGGGAGAGGACGCCGCGCAGTTCCTCAGCAGCTCGAACAGCGACGCGTGGACGATGAACTCCCAGCAACTCTCGCGTCAAGTGAGCGCCTTAAAAGCGCAAGGCGTCGGCGGCGAAGCGCTCGGAAGTCTCCAAGTCAATCTCGCCGATAAGCTCGCGTTTCCGTTTTCCGCGCTGGTAGCCGTGATGCTGGCTTTGCCGCTGGCCATCATGTTCGGCAAAAAGGGGCGCATGATGGGAATCGCAATGTCGATCATCGCGTTCTTCGTCTACTTCATTCTCTCCGAAGCAGCCGCGGCGTTCGGGAGCACCGGCCGGGTGAACCCTTATCTCGTCTCGTGGCTGCCTAACGTCGTCTTCGGCGTCGGCGGCCTGGCGTTGCTTTGGTACGAAGAACACTAGGGCGCGCCGTGTTTGGTTCGCATGCACGCGCAGTTCGCGCAACGATTTGCTTAGCCGCGTTTTTCGCGGGATTTTTTCCGCTCGCCGCGCCGGCGCGCGACGTCAACTTTCAGAACGCGACCCTAAAGAACCACGACTTCCGCAACGCCGACTTGCGCAACGCGGATCTGCAAGGCGCCGATTTGAGCGGCGCGAATTTGACGCGCGCCAACCTGACCGGAGCGAATTTACAAGGCGCGCACTTAGATGGCGCGATTTTGCAAGATGCGATTTTGCTGCGCGCCAACCTGCAGTCACTCGATGCGCAGGGTGCGATTTTCCAAGGCGCGCAGTTAGAACGGGCAAATCTGCAAAGCGCGCTGCTTTACGGCGCGAATCTCTACCGCGCCCATTTGCGCAGCGCCGATCTCGCCGGAGCCAATCTTGAAACGGCAAACCTGCAGCTGGCCGACGTGCGCGATGCCAACCTGCAAGGCGCGAACCTCTTGCGCACCGACACGCGCGGCGCGCGGTGGCTGGGCGCCAGTTTGGAAAACGTCCGCCGTTCCGATCAGATCGCGCTGGCGACACCGCTGCCCGAATTATCCGCCCCTCCCGCAACAGCTTCTCCAACGCCGATCGCGCGCGTCACGGCGGCGCCAATCCGGCGCACCGCCGCAGCGCCAATCGTTCCCGCGGCTCTCGCGCCAAGGCACAGGCCCGTGGAAGCGGTAGCCGTGCGCGCGACGTTGCCGGCGCCGTCACCGGCAGCAACGCAGGCGACTGCGCGAAAAATCGTGGCGGCCATAGCTGTACCGGTACCGCACCTCATTCCGGCGCCGCGTCCCTTGCTGACTCCGCGTCCCTTGCTGACGCCGGTACCGATGCCGGCCCCCGCGCCCGCACCGATACCTTCGGCGATTGCCGATAACGTGATGTCGTCCGAAGCGATTTTTGGATTACTCAACGCGAACTCGTGCGCGTCGCGCGCATCGGGTGCGAGCGAGCTCGTCGCGCAGGTTACGCCGACGCCCGCTCCGTCGCCGACGTCGAGCGCGGCGGTTCCCAACGCACCGCTCGCTCCCGGGCAACTCTACGCAACACCCATTCCGAATGCAAACACGGTGACGCCGCCGCCGATTCCAACGCCGGCGCCATCCGCAAAGGCCAGCAGCGGACCGGTTTTTTTGATTCGCGGCTCCGCGCCGCCGTCGATCGTTCCCAACGGATCGCCCACGCCGGAGGCCTCGCCGACTCCGATTGTCGCGCCCACGCTAAAGCCCGGCTTTATGGCAGTGATGGCCGACAAGTTTGTCGGAAACTTCAATAAGCCGGGCGCGCCAGGCGATGCGATTGGCAACGTGCACATCTTTTATCGGGACGAAGTGCTGGTGGGAGACCGCGCGCACTACGACGGCTTCAAAACCGTCACCGTCACGGGCAATCCGTATATCGCCAACAACACGGACACATCCATCTTGCGTGAAGACGAGATTTTATTCGACACGATCGCGCAGCGTGCCGAGTTAGTCAACGCTCGCGGCGAAAGCTCGGAAGGGGTCGAACGCGGGCTCCTTCATTTCGCCGCCAAGGACTTAAAGGTCGACGAGCACGGCGTCTCACATGGCGATTATGCCAACGTCACGACATGCGAACGTCCGCGCGCCGGCTACCACATCACCGGCCGCACCATCGACATCTATCCCGGCGACCGGATGGTCATCAGTAAAGCCGTGCTCTTCCTGGGCGCCGCTGCCGTCTTCTATCTGCCCAAGGTGATCATTCCGCTGCGCACCATCGAAGACGAGCGCCAGCGGCCCTCATTTTTTCCCGAAGTCGGCTACAACTCGTATCAGGGCTTTTACATTAAAGCCAAACCCGGATTCGGACGCGACCAGTACTTTTACGGGTACTACCGCATCGAATACTACTCGCGCCAGGGCTTCGGTTTGGGCTACACCGCGTTCTTGGCGCGGAAAAGCGGAAAACGGCAAACGTCGATCGACACCTATGCGATTCACGACCGCCGCACGCAAACGACGGCCTGGAACTTGAACGCGCAAGACGCCGAGAACTTTTCGCAGTCGCTTCGCGCACGCTTTGGATTTGCGTATAACAGCAACTTCGGACCGCTGATCAATCTGCCGCCCAACGAAAACATCAGCGCATCGATCGCGCACACCGGCAAGAACGCGCAGCAGAACTACACGTTCTCGCACAGCAGCATCGCCACCCAATCGGCCACCGATAACTTCGGTTTAACCGAAACGCGCAGTTTCGGACCGGCGACGCAAAACAGTCTTAGCTTCAATCTCAGTTCGGCGCGAACCAACTACGGGCTGAACAACGCGAGCAGCAACTCTACCGGAACGTTTAGCGACCTGCTTCAGTGGAGCAATAAGATCGCCGCCTACACGCTCAGGTACGACAAGGCGTTCGCGCGCACGCCCTACGGACTGAACAAAGAGCCTGAACTCGAGATCCACCCCTACAGTTTCCTCAAGCACTTCATCATCCCGATCGCCTCGTCGTTTACGATTGGAAACTACAACGAACCCCAGACGCCGCTCTCGACACAGCGCGCCGATCTGTTTTTCAACTTCGGTCCGGCGCTCTACCACGTCTTAGGCAGCGATATCAGCGCCGGAGTGAACGTACACCAGTTCGCCTACGGCACGGGCGATATGAAAGCCAGCATCCAGCAAACGGCGACGATGTCGACGCCGATCGGGCGCCACGTCCTCAACGCCATCACGTACAACGAGACCAACTACAACGGCCCGGCATTTCTGCCGTTTTCCACACTCGACCAGCAGCCGACGTTCAACTACAAGAGCGCGGCCGACGTACTGCGGTTCTTCAACAGCGACTTTTATAACCTGACGCTGAGCTTCAACACCGCGTTCAACCGCGCGGCGCAGCCGGTTCAATACCAGTTAGCAGTGCATCCGTCCCGTCGATCGTATGTGGCGCTTGCGGGATCGTTCATTCCCGGTCCGGGCAACGGGTTCTTCACGACCAACTTGCAGTTCTCGACGCCGTTCGGCAACGGCTCGACGCTGCAGTTCCTCGGCGACATCGATTGGAAGAACAAAGGCCGCATCATCAACAAGAGCGTCTACTGGAGCCGCATCATCGGCGACTGCTATCAAATCCAGCTCCAGTACAATCAAGCCGCCAAACAAGTGAACCTGACGCTCAACCTGCTCGCGTTCCCGTCACGCGGCGCGAGTTTCGGCCTCAACGGCACCGGATCGATCATCCCGACGAGTTTCAACTTCTAAGGACGGCGAGACGGTGCCTTAGGGCTGTCCCGAAATTTGCGACATTCTTGAGCCGGCCAGGATGGCCGTTTCAAACCCTTCGTCAAGCTCAGGATTTCTCAAAAATAAGCTGAGGCGCGCAGCGCCGAATCCTGAGCAATGTCGAAGGGGCAAAAAAACATGGATGTTTTTTTGCCAGCGGTTTCGGGATGGCCTAAGGCAGCGTCGCGTCGGACTAAGCTGGGTATAGTCGCTCCATGCAACAGACTATTGAGTGCGCGCACGATCTGTGCAATTGCACGCTGACCGCCGAGATGGAAACCGAAGAATATTGCAGCCCCGTTTGCAAAGACGACGACGCCGGCGGGATTGAATCCGACGCCTGCAAGTGCGGGCACCCGCCTTGCGACGTGCAGTAATTACGGGCTGTTGATAATCTCGCCGGCGGTGATTTGCGCGCTGCGCGGCGTAACCTGCGGCCAGCCCGCATTCGCGGTGAACTGCTGATCGAACGACGTTGTGATGTTGAAGCCCGGAAGCCCGGACGTCGGAAACGTGAACGTCTGATCTTGGGGGCCGCCGATGCCGGGCGCGTCGATCGGCTGGCCCGAACCGTTGGTCGTGAACCAGTTGGCGTACCATATGTTGGCATTCGCACCGGGCGCCGGGCTCGGCGTAGGAACGATACCGTTAAAGAGCCGGCGATCGAAGGTCACCGTGAACTGCGTGTTCTGACCGTTGCTGTTCAGGTTGAACTGAAGCTGCTGCGGCGTATACGGAATGACTTGCGGCGACGCGACCTGCCCGCCTCCGACGCCGGTGTTGCGCACATATTGCACGACTTGCACGGTTGAGAGCACGCCGTTGCCGCCCACGACGATCGCAAACCAGTAATTCGCGTAGTTGGTTTGGTAGCCGTTCGCGTAGGGCATTCCGCCGCTCGTCGACGTGTTGAACATGACGACGTACTGGACGTTGGTGAAATCCATGGGTTGAGCGGTTGTGAACTTCACCTGCATGAAACCCGCCGGGAGTCCCGAAGGCGTGACTGAGCCGCGGTCGGGAGTTACCTGACGGCCGCAGGCAGCAAACGTGAACGCCGCGACAGAGACGACGAACAACATTTTGCGTAGCACACTTACCTCCGTCATCGTTTCCGCTTTGAGCGCGGTTGCGCTCGCACTGGCTTTTCCCAAGGCGGGACAGGCATGGCTCGCTCCGCTGGCGGCGGCGGGCCTGTTCTGGGCTTGGCAACGGCTCTCCTGGAAACGCGCTTTCTTCGCCGGATGGTTCGCCGGGACGATCTTTTTCGCGATAAATTTTTCCTGGTTCACGTACACCGTCGGCAGTTATGTCGGAGCGTTTGCGTTTGCCGTCGTCCTGATTCCGGCACTCGTTGAAGGGCTGACCTTCGCCGCAAGCGCCCTGGCGACACGCGCAGCCGACCGTTGGGGCGCGCCATGGGCCGCGCCGGCCGCCGCTGCCGCAGCGTTCACCGTTTTCGAGTGGCTGAGATCGATCGGATTGCTGGCCGTTCCGTTCGCTCAAATCGGCTATTCACAAACGGTTACTCCGCTGATCGCCTTCGCGCCGTACATCGGCGCATTCGGCGTGACGTTCGTCGTCATGCTGCTGGGTGCGTACGGCGCGCAAGCGATCGCAAACCGCGATCCCCGGCGCCTCGCGATCGTCGTGACCGTTGTCATCGCCGCGTGGGCGATCTGCTTTGCGGCGTGGCCGGCACGCCACGATCCTCGCGTGCCGATATTGCGCGTAAGCGCGGTGCAAGGCAACATCGCGCAGACCGTCAAGTGGAATCCGCAGTCGTTTTGGCCGACCGTCAACACCTACCTAGCGCAAACCCGGCAACTGCAGAACCTGCATCCGCAGCTCGTCGTGCTCCCGGAAACCGTGATTCCTACCGACCTGAATGCCTCCGATCCTAACGGCGTTCGCGCGCTGGTGCGCAACGATTTTTCGGCGGCCGCACGCACGCTGGATGCCACGCTCGTGATCGGAAGCTTGGAAGCGCGCGGGCCGAAAGACTACAACGCGCTCTTCGTCTTTAATCCGTCGGGAACGATCTCGCAAATCTATGAAAAGCGCCAGCTCGTTCCGTTCACGGAATCTTTTCCGGGCCAAGCGTTTCTCGGGTGGCTTCCCGACTCCGATCTCATCGGTCGCTTTGCCGCCGGATCCGACGACACCGTAATCTCGGCGGCCGGCGTACCGTTCGCTCCGCTCATTTGTTGGGAGTCGGCGTTCGCCGATCTCGTGCACGCCCAAGTCGCGCGCGGTGCGCAGTTTCTGGTGATCTCGACCGACGATGCATGGTTCGGTGAAACCTCCGGTACGTTTCAGCACGCGCAAATCGCGCAGATGCGCGCCGTCGAAAATGGCCAATGGGTCTTGCAGTCGGCCGCGACGGGCATCAGCGGCATCATCGCGCCCGACGGAACGTGGATGCAGCAGACCGCGTTGGACAGACCAGCTCTCGTGACGGGCACGATTGGAGCGCCGCCGGGTTCGATCTTCGCACACATCGGCCCGACGCCGATCCTCGTCGTACTCGCGCTGATGTATGGCGCGGTTTTCGCTCTGAGAAAAGTGCGCGTACGCGCAATGCAATGGCGCGCGCCGCGCTCGCGCGTGATAGTACTGCTCGCGGGTGCGGCGGTTCTCATTTGGATCGTCGTCGAAGTCGTGCTGGCCGGCAATGCGCCGGGTGGACCACCGCAAGGCCTGACGCCGCTGACGCTCCACGGCGGCCGCGTGACCGGAAACCGCATGAGCACGAAATCTTGGATGTTCGAGTACGACCACGCCGAGATGTCGCCCGACGGCGTGCTCGCGACCGTTCAGGGCGTGCGTCGCGGCGTGCTTTACAAAAGCGGCAAGCCGTATCTGAGCGTTCGCGCGGAACAAGTGTCCGTAAATACGCAGACGTTTGACTTCACGGCGACCGGCGACGTACACGTCACGCAGATGCAAGACGCGAGCTCGGAACGCTCGTTCGACACCGATCTCATTCAGTGGCTCAATGCCGCGAAAACGCTCTCGCTGCCGCATCCGAGCGTCGTGCGCAGCGGCGGCGAGACGCTGCGAGTCTCTTCGATAAACGTGAATTTCAACAGCGGCCAGATTCGCTTCGGCGGCATGAGCGGGGGCGTCGCGCCCTAACTCCTTATTTGCCGCCGGTTTTCTTTTTCGCTTCGGCGATCAGCTGCTTCACTTTTTGACCGCCTTTGTGGCCGATCTCTTCGTAAAAATCGGCGCCGTATTTTTCTTTGACGACGCGGCCGCCTTTTTGCCCGATCGACTCGTAGAACTCTACGCCGTGGCGCTGACGCGTCGCTTGGCCGCCCTTGCGCCCGATCGCTTCATAGAAGCCCGGGCCATAGCGGTCGCGGACGGTGTCGCCGCCCTTCTTGCCGGCCTCGCGCACGGACATCTCGCCGCCCGGCGGCTTGTCGTCGGCTTTGTGTGATTTTGCCATGGGGTGCCCGGAGGGACGGCCGCTAGGAACTCTTGCGCTTGAGTTTTTGGCCGCCTTTTTGGCCTATGACCTCGTAGAACGAAGGCCCGTACTTTTCTTTGGTGGCCTCGCCGCCTTTGCGCCCGATAGCCTCGTAGAACTCCGTACCGTATTTGGCCTTGACCCGCTCGCCGCCGCGCTTGCCTGCTTCTCGAACCGTCATGCCCCCGCCCGGGTTCTCCATTTCGTTCTGAATCGCCATGTGGTGTAGCCCCTTAATGATGCGAAATGTATCGCGGTCTAAATACCCACTCGACCGCTTGTTAAACGAAAAGAGGCTCGATTAAGGCCGGAAGGTTAGGAGGAAAGTGCGTCGTAGACGGCGCGCGTGCGTTCCTTGAGCTGCACGAAATTTCCGTCGTTCTCGATGACGTATGTCGCTTTCAAGCGCGCCGCCTCGGGATCGATTTGCGATTCCATGCGGGCGCGAATCTGATCTTCGTTTAACTTGTCGCGGCGCGCGATGCGCGCGATGCGCTCGTTCTGCGGCGCGATGACGACCACCGACGCATCGCAGCGCCCGTCGTAGCCGGTCTCGAACAGCAGCGGAACAACTTGCACCACGATCTGTCCCGGCTTGGCGTAAGATTCGGCAGCATCGGCCAAACGGCGTACGTGCGGATGAACGATCGCGTTGAGCCGCTCGCGCGCACTAGGATCGTGGAACACGATTTCGGCAAGAGCCGGGCGGTTGAGACCGCCCATCCGAACGACCGACGGCCACACGTGCGCGATCTCGCGCAGCGCGTCGCTGCCCGGCGCCACAGCTTCGCGCGCGAGTTTGTCCGTATCGATGATGTACGCGCCGAATGCTTCCATGCAGCGCGCGACCTCGCTCTTGCCGGATCCGATTCCGCCGGTTAGGCCGACTCGGACGGTTCGCCCTCCTGCGATGCGGCGGGCTCGGCCGGTTCTTCAGGTTGCGTTTCCGGCAACTCCGGAACCTCGATCTTATCGATTTCTTCGGGCGGAATATCGGCCACGTGTTGAATCGACGCCGTGATGCGGCGCGTCGAGTGATTGATCGTCAACAGCGTGACTTCGACTTCTTGGCCCGGACTGAACTGAGCGCCCGGATCGAATTCGCCTTTGGGAACCATCGCGAGCACGCCGGGTACGATTTCGACCAGTAAGTAATTGGGCGTGACCTTGACGATCTGCGCCGTTAGCTTATTGGTTTCGTAGAGTTTGTTCGCGTATTCATCCCACGGGTCGGGCAGCGCGTGTTTGAGCGACAGGCTGACCTTCTTGGCGTCGGGATCGAATTTCATGATCTCGACGTTGACGACGTCGCCGATTTTGACGACTTCGGACGGGTGCTTGATCCGCGCGTACGAGAGCTCGCTGTTGTGAATCAATCCGTCGATACCGCCGAGATCCACGAACGCGCCGAACTCCGCTAAACGCACGACGACGCCTTCACGAATTTGTCCGACTTCGAGGGTGCCCAGCAGTTCCTGTTTCTTGGCATTGAGTTCTTCTTCCAGAACCAAACGTTGCGACAGAACGACGCGGTGGCGTTTGTGATCGAGATCGATCACCTTGAGTCTCAGCTTCTTGCCGACGAGCTCTTCCAGGTTGCCGATCGGCTGACGCCTGATCTGCGAAGCCGGAACGAATCCGCGCATGCCCAGATCGACCAAGACGCCGCCTTTGACGACCTGCGTAACGGTCGCTTCGATGACCTCGTCATGCTCGTGAGCTGCGATGACTTTCTCCCACGTTTTAAGCGCGCGCGCGCGGCGCTCGGAGAGAAAGAGCGTGCCGTCGTTGTCGTCGATACGATGGATCATGACTTCCAGCGTGTCGCCGACTTTTAATTCTTTGGGCTCTATCGCTAAGGAGAGTTCCCGAAACGGCAGCGTGCCTTCGGATTTTCCGCCGATGTCGACGAGCAATTCGTCCTGGTATTTGGCGACGATCAGTCCGTTGAGGACCTGTCCTTCGTCGAGGACTTTGAGTGAGTCTTCGTAGAGTTGCTGCTCGAGTGCGAGTTGGTCTTCTTCCTCTTCTTGCACGGGAGCGGTTGGCGTTGTAGAGATTTTAGCTGTCCATCCTTTATAGTATATTTGTCCTTATCTTTGACAGGTGCGGCACCACCACGTACCGCGCTGAGCCAATACGGTTCGCACGATCGCGCGGCCGCAACGTTCGCATCCGGAGCCGGCCCGGCCGTATACCGAAAGCGCGTTTTGAAAGCCGCCCTGCAGGCCCCGCGCATCGACATAATCGTCGACGCTCGTGCCTCGCATTGCGATCGAACGCTGCAAAACCTCGACGAGGGCGTCATGCAACCGGCGTATGGCCGGCTTCGTCAACGCTTTCGCGGGAGTGCTCGGACGGATCCGGGCTCCCCACAGCGCCTCGCAAGCATAGATGTTTCCTACCCCTGCGATACGCCGCTGATCCAGCAACAACGCCTTGATAGGCGTCGTCCGCCCCGAAAGCATACCGATAAAGCGCTCAGGAGTAAAGTCCCCCGACAAAGGCTCGACGCCGAGGTTGGCGTCCCAGAGCTCGCCGCGCTCGGCCAGACGCATCCGGCCGAATTGCCGCGAGTCGGCAAACGCCAGACGGGTTCCGTCGGTAAAGTACAGCGAAACGTGCTCGTACGGAATCGCAGCTTGGCCGCGCCTCAATACGATAAGGCGCCCGGTCATTCGCAGGCTGACGATCAAGCGCCGTCCCGATCTCAGCTCGATCACGGCATACTTTCCGCGCCGGCCGACCGAGACGATCCGCTCGCCGCGGACCGCCCGTTTGAAATTCACACCCGCCGGCGGAACGGCCATCTTCGGAAGAGCGACCGCGGCTCGCTCGATCGTCTTTCCGGTTATGGCCGCGGCCAGGCCGCGCGCGATCGTCTCGACTTCGGGGAGCTCGGGCACGCTAGCGGTTCGGCGCTAAACCCGGCACCAGGCCGCCTGCCTTGAACCCGTCCAGGAGAGCTTCTCCAGCCGGCAACTCAAGAACGAACTTTGCAACGCCGTCGCGCCGCGGAATGCGATCGTTGGAGGTATCGGTCGAAACGACCGGTACGTTGGCGAAGACTTGCCTCACGATGCCATTGCCGCTAATGAAGACCATGTCCAGCGGAATTAGCGTGTCCTTCATCCAGAATTCGGTCGGCGCGTCGGAGTCGAAAACGAAAAGCATTCCGGTATGCGGCGCGAGCCTGCGAACGCCCATCAATCCGCGCTCGCGCTGCGGTTCGGTTTGGGCGACCTGCACGCGCAACGTAGCGCGCGGGGCGCGCAATACAGTCACGCGCAGCACCTGCGGTGTGGGAATTGGCTGCGGCGAGCTTTGCGCGAGCGCCAGTGCCAGCGCCAACGCTTCAAACATCCGGCGTCTCCTCGACGTCGTACCAATTCTGTCCCACCTTGACGGTGACGTCGAGCGGAACGCTCAGTTCGATCACGTCTTTCATTTCCTTACGCACGATGGCTGCCACATCAGAGAGTTCGGCGCGCGGAACCTCAAAAATGAGTTCGTCGTGAATCTGCAACAGCATGCGCGCCGTCAGCCCCGCGGCCGCCAGCTTAGCGTCCACGCGCACCATGGCAAGCTTCATCAGATCCGCGGCACTGCCTTGTAACGGTGCGTTGGTGGCTTCGCGTTCCGCCGCCGAACGCAGCATGTAATTGCTCGACTTCAGCGCCGGCATATACCGGCGCCGCCCGAGCAGCGTGGTGACGTATCCCAATTCGCGTCCCTGAGCGATGACGCCGTCGATGTAAGCCCGCACGCTGGGAAAGCGCGCGAAGTACGCGGTCGTAATTTCACGCGCCTCAGCGCGGCCGATCTCTAATCGCTGCGCGAGACCGAAATCCGACATACCGTAGAGTAATCCGAAGTTCACGGATTTGGCCATGCGGCGCTGGTTCGGATCGACGCTGCTGCCGGCCGGCACGCCGAAAATCTGGCGCGCCGTAAAATCGTGAATATCCTGACCTTCGTGAAACGCGCGGCGCATCGCTTGATCGCCCGACAAGTGCGCCATCAGGCGCAGCTCGATCTGATTGTAATCCGCCGCAAGGAGAACGCTCTCTCTTTCGGGCGCCACGAACGCGCGCCTGATCCGCCGTCCGAGTTCGCCGCGCACCGGAATGTTCTGCAGATTTGGATTGGTCGAACTCAGGCGTCCGGTAGCCGTGCTGGTTTGATTGAAGATCGTGCGCAAGCGGCCGTCGCGGGGATCGGTGAAAGCCGGAATGACGTCGATGTACGTGTTCTTGAGCTTGGTGACTTCGCGATACTCGAGCACGCGCGCACAGATCGGATAGTCGCGCGAGAGCCCTTGAAGAATTTCGACGCCCGTCGCCCAGCCGGTTTTTGTCTTCTTCCCCGACGGCAGACATAATTTTTCGAAAAGGATGTTGCCTAACTGCTGCGGCGATCCGATGTTGAATTCTTCGCCCGCTAAATCGTGGATCTCGCGCTGCAGCCGGGCGACGGCTTTGTCGATCTCTTTCGCCAAACGGGTCAGCTCCGCCGGATCGATCGCGACGCCCGTCCACTCGAGTTTTGCGAGAATTGGCGCAAGCGGCACCTCAACGTCTTCATAGAGCTGCAGCTGATCGCGCGACTCCAGCTCGGCGCGTTCCATTTCTACCAGGCGCACGACGGCGTCGGCCTGAGCCGCGACATCGCCGCCGGCGCTGAGCCCGAGAAACTCTTGCGCCGCGTCTTCAACCTGGGCAAATGTACGCGACGGATTGAGCACGTGCGCGCCGATCATCGTATCGTCGGCGAACGCCGGTGCGTTGAAACCGCGTTCGTGCAAGATGTGAAGCACGGCTTTAACGTCGTGCGCGGCCAGCCGCGGAGCTGCGAGCAGAACCTTTTCGAAGGCGGCGCGCACGGGCTCGTGCGCGAGCGACCCCGCCAAAAACGCAAGCCCGCTTCCCGTTGCGTCCGAGATCCCGATTTCGCCGTCGGACTTCACCGCAAACGCCAGCCGGTCCGCGGATGAAAGCGTCTCGAGTTCGCGCGCCAATTGCGCATATTCGGGCGGGTCCGTCGCCGCGATGTAGGAACGGTGGTTGCCGGTTACGCGTTCGTGCGCGTGCAGCAGCGGCAACTCCGCCGGTACGTTCAGGCGCCCCAGCAGCGTTTTGAATTCGAGCTCGCTGTAGAGCCGGTAGAGTTCGTCGTTGCCGGCGGGCGTGTACTTTGATTCGTCCCAATCGATCGCGAGATCCAACCGATCGTTGGCGACCGAGACGTCGCGGCAGATCAGCGCCTGCTTTCCGTATTCTTCCACGAGCTTTTGCAACTTCGGCGATCCGGCCAGCGCCGGATTCGCGACGAGCGCATCGAGCGAGCCGGCGGCTTTGATCAGCTTGATCGCAGTTTTTTCACCGACGCCTGGAATGCCCGGAAGATTGTCGGACGGGTCGCCTTTGAGTCCGCGATAATCCGGCAATTGTTTCGGATCCAGATCGAACCGCTCGCGCACAGCGGCGGTATCGTAACGCGCGAGCTCGGTGATGCCGCGCCGCGTCATGAGCACCGTGGTCGCTTCGCCGACGAGTTGAAGCAAATCGAGATCGCCCGTTACGACCAGTGCGCGCTCGCCGGCTTCCTTTGCCTGCCGCGCGAGCGTCGCAATCACGTCGTCGGCTTCTTCGCCTTCAATTTCTAGAATCGGTATGCGGTTGGTTTGCAGAATCTGCCGGACGAGCGCGAACTGCGGACGCAGATCGTCGGGCATCTGATCGCGCTGCGCTTTGTACTGTTGATAGAGTGCCACGCGGTGCGCAGGCAAGCCCTTGTCGAATGCGGCGATCACGTGCGTCGGTTTTTCGTCGGCGATGATCTTATTGAGCATCATCGTGAATCCGTATGCCGCGTTAATCGGCATGCCGCGCGTCGTCGTCAGCGGGGGCAGCGCGAAAAACGCCCGGTATACGAGCCCGTACGTGTCGAGCAGCATGAGAGTGGCCACTAGCGAAGGCCGCAATGCGAACGATCGGACCGGGTTCTTACGTTAGAACCGGGATGAAGACACCCAGACATGAGCGCTCGGCTTTCGACGGCGGCGGCATGAGGCGCCTGCGCTCGGACGGCGAAGAACGGTCGATGCGTTCCAAACTGTATTGCATAGCCGCGCTCGCGGCCGCTCTCTTGGTTTTGCCCTTGGCGGCGGCGGCTGCACCAAAGCCGGCCCCCGTACCCTCACCGAAATTGCCTTCCAAGCCGCTGCACGCGCAGTTGCAGGTCGAGGTAAACAAGCTCGGACAAGTCGTCCGCGTCTTGCACGGAAATCTCTCCGGCGATGCTCCCTTCGACACGATGGCGATGGGCAACGCACTGCAAATGTGGATTCGCGAGCAGCACGGCAAGACGATCACGGCGGTCGTCGGCCTCTACAAAGTGGATTACGACTACAATCCCAAGACGCAGAAAGTACGACGCACGTTCGCGTTGTTCAAACGCGGCGGTAGCTGGGCGAACGAACAAGGTGCGGCAATCAAGATCATGTCGGATGCTAAGAAAGAGGCGCAAGCGACGGCCGCCGCGCTCGCGAAGCTGAAAGCCGATCAACAGAAGAAAAACGCCGAGAACCCAAATCTTCCCGACATCAACGCCGCTCTCAGACGATCGCGGGCAACCCCTTCGCCCTCACCGCATCCGTAAACCGTAGGTGCGTTACGTAACCTACGAGCACGAAGGGCGCCTTCGCCCCGGTTACCTGGACGGCGACCGGGTGGGCGCAATCGATTGCGCCACGTTGCTCGAATACATCGCATTGCCCGAGAGCACGCGCTTGCAGAAACGGTTGCAGAGCTTCGCTGCGCTTTCGAGCGTAGTGCTCGCCGCGCCGGTACGCCCGAACAAGAATATTTTTTGCGTCGGCCGGAACTATTTGGATCATGCCTTAGAAGTCTCGCAGCAAAGCGGACGCGAGCTGAAACTGCCGGACGTACCGACATTTTTCACCAAAGCGCCGACCGCGATTGCTTCACCCGGAGAAACGCTCGAGCTTTCGTCGAAGGTTTCGGGTGAGTACGACTGGGAAGCCGAGCTGGCCGTCGTCATCGGATCGCGCGTGAAAGACGTCAGTGAAGCGCGCGCGCTCGACGCCGTCTTCGGATATACATGCTTCAACGATCTCACCGCGCGCGATCTGCAACGCGCGCACGTGCAATGGTTTAAAGGAAAGAGCTTGGACTCCGCGGCGCCGATGGGCCCGTGGATCGTTTCGCCGGACGAAATCGGAAACGCGCAGAGCCTCAGCATCGCCCTGCGCGTCAACGGCGTGGAAAAGCAGCGCAGCACGACGGCCAATATGATCTTTTCGCTGCCGGTACTCATCGCTTCGCTCAGCAAGGGCATGACGCTCGAGCCTGGCGACGTGATCGCAACCGGAACGCCCGAAGGCGTCGGATTCGCGCGCAAACCCCCGGAGTTTCTCCGTGACGGCGACGACGTCGAAGTCGAGATCGAAAAGATCGGCGTCTTGCGCAACCGCATTCGCATCATCTAAAGCGAAGGTTTAGGCTCACCGGGATGGAAACGGACGGCCCGATGAAGATCGCCGTGCTGCGAGAATCCGCGCCCAACGAAACGCGGGTCGCGCTGGTGCCCGAAACTGCCGCAAAGCTCGTGAAGAACGGCATGACCGTGGCGATCGAACGCGGCGCCGGCGAGCGGGCGGCCTTTCCCGACGACCTCTACACGAAAGCCGGAGCGACCGTCGCCGACCGCCCGAACATTTTGGAGGGCGCCGACCTCGTGGTGTGCGTCGGAAGACCGGACGATTCCGCGCTGGCGGCCATGCCCAAAAAAGCCGCACTCCTCGGTTTGCTCGCGCCGCTCGGCGACGCCGATTACGTCCGGCGTTTGGCAGCCGCTGGAATAACGGCGCTTTCGATGGACGCCATTCCGCGGATCACGCGCGCCCAAGCCATGGACGCGCTCAGTTCGCAAAGCAACATCGCGGGCTACAAGGCCGTGCTGCTTGCGGCATCGGAACTTCCGAAGTTCTTTCCGATGTTGACCACGGCTGCCGGCACGATCAGGCCGGCGAAAGTTTTAATTCTCGGCGCGGGCGTTGCGGGGCTGCAAGCAATTGCTACGGCGCGCCGGCTGGGAGCGGTCGTCAGCGCGTACGACACGCGGGCCGTCGTGAAGGAGCAAGTCCAAAGTTTAGGCGCAACGTTTCTGGAATTCGATCTCGGCGCCGACGCGGAAGGCGCCGGCGGATACGCTAAAGAGCTCACGCCCGAACAGATTCAAAAGCAGCGTCAGTTCATGGTCGACCACATCGGAGCGTCCGACGTGGTGATCACGACCGCGCTTGTTCCCGGGCGCCGCGCGCCGCTGCTGATCACCGAAGAAGCCGTCGCGGCGATGAGCCCCGGTTCGGTGATCGTGGATCTCGCCGCCGAAGCCGGCGGCAACTGCGCGCTGACCGTTCCCGGCAAAACGACCGTCACGCCCAACGGCGTGCATATCCTCGGTCAGACGAATCTCGCCGGAACAATGCCGTATCACGCTTCGCAACTCTATTCGCGCAACGTGCAAGCGCTGCTGGACGCGCTAATCAAGGACGGCGCGTTGAACCTCGACCCGGCCGACGAAATAGCACGCGGTACCACCATAGTGCGCGCCGGAGAAATCGTGCACCAGCCGACGATCGATGCGCTCGGCACAGGAGTTGCAACGTGACCGAACTGGCCGCTTTTTTTTCGCTGCTCACGGTGTTCGTGCTCGCGATCTTCGTCGGTTTCGAAGTCATATCAAAAGTTCCGACAACCTTGCATACGCCGCTGATGTCCGCGACCAACGCCATTCACGGCATCGTGCTGGTCGGCGCGATCATCGTGACCGTGAAGCTGCTCGACCCCGGACACGCGCTGGCGACGCCGCTGCTGACTACGATCACGATCGTGGCTGTGGCGCTTGGCACCATCAACGTCGTCGGTGGTTTCGCCGTGACCGAACGCATGCTCCAGATGTTCAAGAAACGCGAGCCTGCGAAGAAGTGACCGCATTCGTTTTGTTGCGGGTGGCCGAGATCGCCGCGATCGTTCTGTTCATTCTCGGATTGCATTTCTTGAGCTCGCCCGCGACCGCAAGATTTGGAAACCGCCTGGCGGCAGCGGGAATGCTCATCGCCGTTATCGCCGCACTCGCACCCTCGCACGGTTACGGCTGGTGGGCGATTCTCGTCGGCGTCGTCATCGGTGCGGCAGTCGGCCTGTACTCCGCGCTCAAAGTGAAAATGACCGCGATGCCGCAGATGGTTGCGCTTTTCAACGGCGCGGGCGGCGGCGCGGCCGCTGCCGTCTCCACCGTGCAGTATCTGCTTTGGGAGCGCGCGCACAATACCGGCGTTCCGCTCGACGTGCTCACCGACGTCTCGCTGGTCATCAGCGCGATTATCGGCGCCGTCAGCGCGGCGGGTTCGGTCGTCGCGTTCCTCAAGCTGCAAGAGCTCATGACCGGCCGCCCGGTCACCTACCGCGGACAGCAATTCGTCAACGGCATCGTCGCGCTGACGATTGCCGGGCTGGCCGCGTGGGTCATGATTACGCTGGGCGTCGAGCCGACGTGGGCGTACGGCGCCATGGTCGCCCTTGCGCTCGTGCTCGGCGTTATGTTCGTTCTGCCGATCGGCGGAGCGGACATGCCGGTCGTTATTTCGCTGCTCAACTCGTTCACGGGTCTCGCCGTCGCAATCACCGGATTCGAATTGCGTTACAATCTGCTCATCATCGCCGGCACGCTGGTGGGCGCCAGCGGTACGATGCTCACGGTCCTGATGGGCAAAGCGATGAACCGTCCGCTGCGCAACGTGCTCTTTGGCGCGTTCGGCGCGAGCGGCGGAATGGACGTCGCCGCGGCCAAAGGCGGCCAGCAGAATATCCGCAGCGTCACGGTTGACGACGTCGCCGTTATGCTCGCGTTCGCGCATCAGGTAATCGTGGTACCGGGCTACGGCATGGCCGTCGCGCAGGCGCAGCACAGCGTGCGCGAACTCGCCGACCAGCTCGAAAAGCGCGGCGTCACCGTGAAGTACGCCATCCACCCGGTCGCGGGCCGCATGCCTGGACACATGAACGTGCTGCTCGCCGAAGCAAACGTGCCTTACAATCAGCTCTACGACATGGACGACGTCAACCCCGAATTCGCGCGCACCGACGTCGCGCTCGTCATCGGCGCCAACGACGTTACCAACCCCGCCGCGCGCAACGTGGCGTCATCGCCAATCTACGGCATGCCGATTCTCGACGTCGACAAAGCCGCCAACGTCATCGTGCTCAAACGCTCGATGCGCTCGGGCTTTGCCGGCATCGAAAACCCGCTTTACGAGGATCCCAAGACCGCGATGCTTTTCGGAGACGCAAAAGCGAGCGTCGACTCGCTTGTCTCGGCCGTCAAAGCGCTTTAGTTCTTTAAGCCAAGATTATGCTAACGTAGATTAACCGCCGAAGCGAGCTTCGTTTAGTGAAGAGCGAGCATCCGAGCTATTCTTTCGCTGAAGTTAAGCGAAGATAGTCTGGTCCGGAAACGCTAAACAGGCCCCGCGTTTCCGGACCAGACTATCGAGCGAGTGCGTTTTGGGACGAGGCTATCGAGCGAGTGCGTTTCGGGACGAGGCTATCTGACGCGACTGCGTTCGTAGGCGTCGCGGGATGAATAGGCGAGAAAAAGCAGCACGAGCGGCAAGGCGATGTCGTTGATCCATAAGATCGTGCCGGCGTTGCCCGGGGCGTAGTTATGACAGCAGATCATTTGGTTAATGTGCTGGATCGTCGCGCCGGCGGAAAAAATGAAGAACACGAGCGTCGTCGCCAGCCGCATTTCGTAGCCCCGCGCGAGCGAAAGCAGCGCGATAATGGCAACGCCGAACTCGCCCCACGCCAGTTCCCATTCAAATGGGCTCGGCTGCCACCCGATCGCCGCCGCCGCCGTCTGCTGAAAGAACGCGTGAAAAATGCCGGCCCACAAGAATCCGAAGCCGATCCCGTAAAACAGGAGTTCGCCCCAGAGCGTATAGGCCGGCGTCATCACCGTACGGTGCATCTTCGCCCGGCGCAGTTTGAGGATCGTTACGACGATCGCCACAACGATGAGCACCAACTCAAAATTGCCGAGGATCGTACGAATAGCCGTTTCAATCACGGTAGCTCTTTCATTGGCTCAAGTGCCAACCGTAGGCGTTCCACGTCGGAAGGAACGCGTTGGGATAAAATCCCAACAGCGCCTTTCTATAGGCGTAAATGTAATTCGCGTTAAAAAGAAACACGATCGGAACGTCTCCTGCGACCAGCCGTTCGATCCGGCTATACAAAACCTTGCGCGCGAGCCGCGAGGGCGAAGCCAGCGCAGCGGTTTCGAGCGCATCCACGGCGTGGTTGCAGTAGCGCATGTAGTTACTCGGCGCCCCGCAACGCAAAATCGAAGAGTCGTCAGGATCGAATCCCATCGTAAACGGAACGTAGGCAAGATCGAAGTTACCGCTTGCCAAGACACCGGTGCTCGGCAAGAACAGCTGCGCGTTGCTGACCGTTTTCATTTGGACGTCGATGCCGCGTTCACGAAGTTCGGCCTGCGCCATCGTCGCGACCCGCATGCCGGTCGCCGTCTCCTTAAATTGAACGTAAACCAGCGTGAGCGGCTGGCCGGCTTTGCCGCGCATTCCATCTGAACCGCGGCGCCAGCCGGCCGCATCTAAGAGCGCGTCTGCGCCGCGCGGATCGTACTGCGGTTCCTTTACCGACGGATCGAACGCCCACGAGAACAGCGGCTGCATGACATTGGTGACGGGATAGCGCCCAAGCGTAATTTTGCGGCTGATTGCGCCGCGATCGATCGACATGGCGAGCGCGCGCCGCACGCGCACGTCGTTGAGCGGGGGATGCGATAGGTTCAACACCAAGCCGGCTACGACGCTGGTCGGCTCGTACCGGTAAACGATTTCAGGGTGCGAGAGCAAAACGTTTTGCTGCGCGGGCGCGATCAGATTCCAGTCGAGCTCGCGCGACTGCAGCAGGACGAGATTCGTCGCGGGATCGGGGATGATGCGAAGATCCAACCGTTTGGCTTTCGGAGGTCCGCGCCAGTAGCGGGGATTCGCAACGTAGAGCAGCGATTCGCCGCGGCGCCATGCAACGAACGTATACGGCCCGTCGCCGACCGTAGGCGCGGCGTTAAATGGCGCTTGCGCGAGCGGTGATTGACCGCGCAGCACATGCGCCGGCAACACAAATTGCGGGCGATAGCCGTAAGAAAAGAACGTGTCGACCGCGGGCGCCCACGCGTGCTTCAAATGAAAGACGACGACATACTTCCCGCGCGCTTGCGCACGATCGATCAGATCGTATCCGTCGCGAGACGGTACGGGATTTTTCGGATCGAGGATCGCGCGCAGCGTGAAGAGCACGTCGTCCGCCGTCACCTCGACGCCGTCGCTCCAACGTATTCCCGGCCGCAAACGGTAGACGATCGTGCGTCCGTCGCGCGAGATGTCGCCGTTGGCTTGAGAGGGCACGTGCGCGAGCAGCTCGGGGATCTCGCGTCCCGCGGGATCGAAATCGATGAACGGTTCGAAGGACAGGCGCGCAACTTGCTGCTCGACCGAGGCCGCGTCTTGGTGCAGAAAGAGCGGGTTGAGGTTGCTTGGATCGGCGGCCAGATCGAATCTGACGGCGCTTGCCATGCGGGGTGCCGGCGTCGGCTGAGACTCCGCGGAGCCCGCGCCGCTGCGCGAACATCCGCCCAGCACCGCAGCCGCCAGACAGAAAGCCCACACTTTTCGCATCGCACGGGCGTTCTCGGGGGCGAGCCGCGCGACCCGCGGGCGCCTTGCGCCGAACGCCTTCCGGTAGTAAAATGGATTCTCCGAAAATTCTTCGGCCTTATGAACAAAACTCCGAACGGTACTACTGACCCAAGCGGGCTCGACGAGCTCGACCTTCGCCTGCTCTCGGCGTTGCAAAACAACGCCCGCTCGACCTTTGCCGACCTCGGCGAAGCCGTCGGCCTAAAGGCCTCGGCCGTGCACGACCGCGTCAAGCGATTGGAAAGCCGCGGCTACGTACGCGGATACTCGGCGCAGCTCGACGGCAAGCTTTTGGGACTCGAACTCGTGGCGTTCGTCGGCTGTTACACCGCGCCCGACTGCATCTACGACGACTTTATCGCATCGCTTACCGCGATGCCGGAGATCTCCGAGATACACAGCGTCGCCGGCGAAGAGTCGTTCGTCCTCAAAGTTATGACCCGCTCGACCGCGCATTTGGACGAACTGCTCTCGCGCCTGAAGAGCGTCCCGGGCATGGCCCGCACGAAAACAACGATCGTCCTTTCGACGCCGTTCGAACGCGGCGGGATATCGGTCGCGTGAACGTTTCAAGAAAAGCGGGTCACCGTTTTGGCGCGCACCGCGTGATCGCTCCGCCGGGTGCGATGCCCCAAAATGCCTGGAAGCTCGACGACACGCCCGTTCCGTTCGCAAACGAAATCCTTTGCGATGTCGACGCCCTCAATCTTGACTCGGCGTCGTTCGCGCAAATTCGTGCGTTTTGTTCCGGCGACGAGCAGAAGATCGCCGAGCATATCTTGGCGACCGTGCGCGAGCGCGGGAAGCAACACAACAACGTCACGGGCAGCGGCGGCATGTTCGTCGGACGCGTCCGCGAGATCGGCGAAGATTTGCGCGGACTCCATCTGAACGAAGGCGATGCGATCGCATCGCTCGTTTCGCTGACCCTGACGCCTCTTCGGTTGGAAGCGATTGCCGGAGTCCAGCTCTCCAGCGGACACGTGAGCGTGCGCGGCACCGCTATCCTCTTCGAATCCGCTTCGTGGTCGAAGTTGCCGCCCGATATCGATCCCGGCGTCGCGCTTGCGGTCCTGGACGTTGCCGGGGCGCCGGCGCAGATCGACAAACTCGTACGTCCCGGCATGACCGTCGCCGTGATCGGCGCGGATGGCAAGTCGGGTATGTTGGCATGTGCGCGGGCTCGCGCCCGTTTGGGCCGATCGGGGAGACTCATCGGCATTGCGCCGCGCGCAAACACCGAGGCGGCATCCTTGCTGATCTCGGAGCATATTGTAGACGAGTTCTTGGAAGCGGACGCTCGCGACGCGCTCGGGGTCTGGGAAAAAATGGCCGGCGCCGCGCCCGGGCTTTCCGATCTCGTCGTCAACTGCGTGAACGTCGACGGCACCGAGCTCGCCTCGATCCTCTGCGCGAAAGACTCCGGCACCGTCTATTTCTTTTCGATGAACACCTCGTTTACAGCCGCAGCGCTAGGAGCCGAAGGCGTCGGCAAAGAGGTGACGATGCTCATCGGAAACGGCTACACCAAGAATCACGCTGCAATTGCACTGAAAACTTTGCGCGACAACCCGGCGGTTGCCGGCTACTTTACTAGACACTACGCGTTCGCGCGTCCGGCGGAGAGACTGTCATGAACACCGTGCTTCACACGAAACCCCCGGTCGGCCCGGAATACTTTGACTTCAAGAATTTGAAGCAGGGTGAATTCTGGCGGCACGTTCCCGCTTACAAGGACGTCGACGAAAAGACGTTTCTCGATCACCTGTGGCAGCAGAAGCACTCGGTGAAAACGCCGGAGGAGCTGTTGCAAACGATCGAGGGCCTCGCTTCGGCGGAGTTCATCGAAGACGCCCGCGCCGGGTTCGCGCACGCGCCCATGGCCGTTCGCGTTTCGCCCTACGCGATCTCGCTGATCGACTGGAACGATCCGTATAGCGATCCGATCCGCCGCCAATTCATCCCGGTCAAGAGCACGTTCTTGCCCGATCATCCGCGCTTGGTGCTCGACTCATTGCACGAACAAGCCGACTCGCCGGTTCCCGGTCTCGTCCACCGCTACGTGGATAAGGCGCTCTTTTTGCCGCTCGCGGTCTGTCCGGTGTATTGCCGGTTTTGCACGCGCAGCTATGCGATCGGCCCGGACACCGAGGAAGTCGACAAAGTCGAGCTCGCGCGAACGCCCAAACAATGGCAGGATGCATTCACCTATATCGCCGGCCGGCCCGAACTCGAAGACATCGTTATTTCCGGCGGCGACGTTTACCAGCTGCCTCCGAAAAACGTCGAGCTCATCGGCAACGCGCTGCTCGATATTCCGCACGTGCGGCGCATGCGCTTTGCGACCAAAGGCCCGGCGATCATGCCGATGAAGCTGCTCACCGACCCCGCATGGGTCGACGCTATCGTCGGCGTCGTCGATCGCGGACGCAAGCTCGGCAAAGACGTCATGCTGCATACGCATTTCAACGCTCCCGAAGAGATCACGTGGATCACGGAAAAGGCGATGCGCGTCCTTTTCGAGCGCGGCGTCTTCGTACGCAACCAATCCGTGCTGATTCGCGGCGTGAACGACGCTCCTGAACGGATGCAATTACTGGTCAAGCGCCTGAGTTATGTCAACGTGCATCCGTATTACGTCTACATGCACGACATGGTGAAGGGGGTCGAGGACCTGCGCACGACCGTTCAAACCGCCGTTGACGTCGAAAAATTCGTCCGCGGGAGCACCGCCGGTTTCAACTCGCCGACATTCGTCTGCGATGCGCCCGGCGGCGGCGGAAAACGCGACGTGCACAGCTTCGAATACTACGACCGAGAAAACGGAATCAGCGTCTATACCGCTCCGAGCGTGAAGCCCGGGAAAGCCTTCATGTATTTCGATCCGATCGACCGTCTTTCACCCGGCGCGCAAGCGCGTTGGGCCGTCAAAGAGATCCAGGACCAGATGATTCATGAAGCGCTTCGCAATGCGGGAGCCGGCGACGAGCAGTTGGTGCTGGCCTAGTCCTAGCGCATGCTGCGCGCGGCGAGCAGAATGTCCGCGAGCGATCCCGTGTTGAGCGCGATCGCATAATACGCGCGGTTCTGTTTCCACGAGAGATAGGCGTTCGATGGATACGGGCCCGTCACTGACGCCGCGCGGTAGGTTGCCACCACCCCGGTCGCCAGGTTGACGCGCGAACCACCGGCGGGGACGAGCTGCGGATTCTGGAAAGGCGTCGCGCTGCCGTAGACGTTTCCGGAACTGCAAGCGTGCTCGCCGGTGCAGTCCGCCGACAGCGCGATATCGATCGCGTAACCGGTCGGCGTTGCACGATCCACGATCGGAAAGATCTTTTCACCCCGAAACGTTGCGGGTAGCCGGGTAGGCAGCAAGACGGCGATTCTCACGCGCGCCTTCAAAGCCGGCGCGACCTTCGCAAACGCCTGGTGAACATCCACACCTGCCGATGGACCCGCGGCAATCATCAACACACACGCCAGCATCAGAAGTTTACGCATCGTTCTCCCTCCCGGTTCAGTGCGTCAGATCGAGCAGGGGAATACCGATCTCCGGACGGTCGGTGCGGTGCAGATTTCCGGCCAATTCGTCGAGCACGACTTCCAGCGTCGGCCGAACCGTCGCCTGAAGCAGGTGGCCCCCGGCGGCGTGTCCGTCACGGTACGAAACCGTGCAATGGATGTGCAGCTTTGGTTTTCCGTCGTAGATCGAAACGTTGCCCAGTAGCGAGAGCAACTCTACCTGCTGGTCGACTTCGATCGGCTCGTAGCGCTGCTGGTCGAGGTTATAAAACCCGACGGTGGCGCGCTGAAAACCGCCCAGGCCTTTAAAGAACGCCGCCATGACGTTTTGTTCTTCGGCGAAGCGCTGCATCTCGGCCATGACGTCGTCGCCGGTTTCAAAGACCAGCACGAAACGACGCGGAACTTCACGCGCTCCGAACAAGCGATATTCCATCTTCGGGTTCTACGGCAGGCGCGCGGCCGCGCCCCGCCAAACCGCCCGCCATGCCTTCCCGCGTCGGCGTCTTTTGCGGTTCTCAATCCGGAGGCGACGCGCGGTACATCGACGCGGCGATTCTCACCGCAAGCGCGATCGTCGAGCGCGGCATGGGTGTGGTCTATGGCGGCGGCCGCGTCGGACTGATGGGCGTTCTCGCCGATACGGCGCTGGCGGCCGGCGGCGAAGTGATCGGCGTTATTCCGCAAGTGCTTTCCGGCCGCGAGATCGCGCACGACGGACTTAGCGAGCTCCACGTCGTCGACAGCATGCACGAACGCAAAGCGCTGATGGCGGATTTGAGCGATGCGTTTATCGCGCTGCCCGGCGGTTACGGAACGATGGACGAGTTCTGCGAGATCCTCACCTGGGCGCAGCTGCGCATTCACACGAAGCCCGTCGGTCTGCTCAACGCGTTCGGCTATTATGACGACCTGATCGCGCTCTTCGACCACATGGTGCACGAGGGTTTTGTCACGCCGCGCAACCGGATGCTGATCTACTCGGCCGATTCACCCGACGAGTTGCTGGATCTGCTCTTCGCTTAGGCGCCTCGTTTGTCGACGACGTGTTTGACAACGGCCATGGCGTTCAGCGCCTTCGGAAAACCGATGTAAGGAATCAGCGTCATTACGGCTTCAACGATCTCCGCTTCGGTCAGTCCGACGTTGAAGGCTCCGCGAATGTGGGTTCCCAGCTGCTTGTCGCAGCCGCCCATGGTCGCTAGCGAGGCAATCGCTATCAATTCCTTGTGCTTGAGGTCACCTTCGCGCGCGTAGATCTCACCGAACGCGAACTCGATCAAATAGCGCGTAAAGTCCGGTGCCAGTTTCTCATAGTCGGCGATGAGATTGTCTGCGACTTTGTCGCCGTCGATTTTGCGCAGCAGCTTCTCGCCGCGCTCGAAGCGCTCAGACATTGCGCGAATAACGGAGCATAAAAATGGCCTGAAGCGGCGCTGCCTGACTCCCGGGTCCCGTCCTACGCAAAGCCGTCATTGGCAAGCTAGGTTAGCTGCTCGAGACTGATGAGCATGACAGTTATTCCAACAAATTCCAAAACGGGCGACGAAAGTGGCCTTCCCTGCAGAAAAACCGATATCCAGAATCCCGCATTAAGCAAGAGCGCGCCGGTGAGCATCGCCCAACGGAATTCTTTGGGAGGGACCCGTGCGTCAGCGCCTTCCAAGCGTAAGGTTTTAGCGCGTTGCAAACCTCCACGCACCAAAACGACCGTGCCTACGGTAAAGATCGCCAATCCTGTCCATATTCCGGCCTCAAGCAGTGGGGAGTATGCACCGGGCCTGCCACTGTACGCGCACACCTTGCAAAGCGCTAACCCCAGCAGCGTAACGACGGACAGCGTTCGCGATGAGCGCCACGGCATAGCTGGTACATGCGTCATTCGCTCAGCGCTTCGGCAACGATGCGCTCTTGCGCGGCGGCGTGCGCCCCGGGATACCCTTCGGACGGGCTCGCGCGGTACGGGCGTCCGATGTAGTCGATTTCCAGTTTGTCGGTGCGCCGTTCGAGCAGGCGGCGGCGGACGTACGCGCGTGCTCCCATGTTCTTCGGCTCTTCTTGCACCCAAATCAATTTCTTGAGGTTGGGATACGTCGCAATGATGGCGTTGATCTCCGTGTACGGCAACGGCGAGAGCAATTCGATGCGCACGATAGCCGTCTTCTTCAAATCCTTGTATTTTTCGTGAAGCGTCAGATCGTAATAGATCTTTCCGCTGCACAAGAGCAAGCGCTCGATTTTGGATTTGTCTTCGACGCGCGGGTCGTCGAGCACCGGGCGGAATTCGCCGTTGGCCATCTCGTCGAGGCTTCCGGCCGCAGCTTCCTGGCGCAGCAGCGACTTCGGCGTCATCACGATCAGCGCAACCGGCTGAGGCATCGTCGCCTGCTGGCGCAGCAGATGATAGTAATTGGCGGCGTTGGACGGATTGGCAACGCGCAGATTGCCCTCTGCGGTCAATTGCAGGAACCGCTCCAGGCGCGCGCTGGAATGCTCCGGACCCATGCCTTCATAACCGTGCGGCAGCAACAGGGTGAGGCGCGCGGTTTGTCCCCACTTCGCTTGTCCGGCCGCAATGAATTGGTCGATGACGATCTGCGCGCCGTTGTTGAAGTCTCCGAACTGTGCTTCCCAGAGCACGAGCGCCTTCTGGATCGTGGCGCTGTAGCCGTACTCGAAGCCCAGGCACGCGTACTCGGAGAGCGGACTGTCGTAGATCTCAAACGATGCTTTCGCCCCGTCCAGGTGTTGCAGCGGCACGTATTCGGTGCGCGCAACCGGATCGTGCAAGACGGCATGGCGGTGGCTGAACGTGCCGCGCTCGGTGTCTTGGCCGGTTAAGCGAACCGGAGTTCCTTGGGTCAGCAGCGAGGCGAACGCGAGCGCCTCGGCCATGCCCCAATCGACGAGGCCTTTTTGTGCGATGGTCGCCTGACGGCGTTCGAATTGCGCCTGCAGTTTCTTGTTCGCGGTAAAACCTTCGGGCACGCGCGTGAGTTCCTCGGTCCACGCGAGCAAGCGATCCTTACCGGCGGGGGCCAGCGGCACCGCTTCGATCGGCGCCGTTCCGCTGATCTTCGCGAGCATCCCGGCAACGTTATGCTTACCGCTCTTGACCGTGCGGTGCGTTTCTTGCAGATGTGCGATGGCGTCGTCGGCGAGCTCCGCAACTCGCTCCGGAGATAACACGCCCCGCGCCACGAGGTTATTGGCGAAAAGCTCGCGCGCGGTCGGATGCGCCTTGATTTTTTCGGCCATCGCCGGCTGCGTGTACGCCGGCTCGTCCTGTTCGTTGTGTCCGAAGCGGCGGTATCCGATGACGTCGATCACCACGTCGCGTCCAAAGCGGCGGCGGAACTCCGCAGCCAAGTGGATCGCCCACATGCAGGCGTTGAGATCGTCGGCGTTCACGTGCACGATCGGCACATCGAAGCCTTTGGCCAGGTCCGATGCGTAGCGCGTAGAACGGGCGTCGCGCGGATCGGTCGTAAATCCGATTTGGTTGTTGGAGATGATGTGAATGGTGCCGCCGGTCGAGTATCCGCTCAGCGACTGCAGATTCAAGACTTCGGCGACTACGCCCTGACCCGGGAATGCCGCATCGCCGTGAATGAGTATCGGCACGGCCTTCTTGGCATCCAGCTGGGCGACCGGCATCGAGTGATCGGTTTGAAGCGCGCGCGCGGTGCCTTCGACGATGGGATCGACCGCTTCGAGATGGCTGGGATTGTTCGAGAGCGTGACGCGCACTTTTCTGCCGTCCGGCGTCTCGAAAACACCTTCGGCCCCTTGATGATACTTCACGTCACCCGTCACGTCGGCCGAGCCCAGCTCGCCGCGTTCGTGCGCCGCTTCGAATTCGGTTAGGATCTCTTCGTACGGCCGGTTCAAAATATGCGCGATCGTATTCAATCTGCCGCGGTGAGCCATGCCGATGACGGCCGTTTGCGTGCCGTCGGCGGCGATCAGCGCCAACAGCTCTTCCAGCATCGGCACCATTGCGTCGAGGCCCTCGAGCGAAAACGTTTTCTGCCCCAAGAACGTCTTGCGCACATAACGCTCGAAGCTTTCGACGCGCGTCAGGCGGCGCAGCAGATCGATCTTGCGATCGTCGGAGAACGTGATCTTGTACCGTCCCGATTCGATCGCGTCGCGCAGCCACTCGCGCTGCTCGGTATTCGAGATGTGCTCGACCTCGTAGGCGATCGTCGAGCTGTACGTCTCGCGCAGTTGCGGCAAAACTTCGGCCAGCGTATTTCCCGGAACTTTCACGCGCAGCACCGACGCGGGCACGGCCGATTGCAGTGCCGGCGTGAGTCCCCAATTCGCCGGTTCGAGGGACGGATCGCCGGGCGGTGGAGAACCCAGCGGATCGAGATGCGCCGCAAGATGTCCGTGCGTGCGATACGCGGCGACGAGCGCCATCCCCGCGGCCACCGCGCGCAGCATCTCGTCGGAAACGGCGACGGCGGGCCGCTCCGCTCCGGGCGCTTCCGTTTCTCCGGGTTTTAATCCGAGCGATGCGAAAAGCGTTTCATAAAATCCGTCTTTGCCTTGAAGCAGTTGGTCGATGCGTTTGAGGTAGTCGCCCGACTGCGCGCCTTGAATCACGCGATGGTCGTACGTCGAGGTCATCTGCATGATCTTGGTCATGCCAAGCGATTTCAGCGAAGCTTCGTTCGCTTTTGCAAACCCCGGCGGATATCCGATTGCGCCGGCCGCAATGATCGCGCCCTGTCCGGGCATCAAGCGCGGCACGGAAGCGGACGTTCCGATCCCGCCCGGGTTGGTTAAGGTGAAAGAGGCGCCTTGCAGATCGTCTGCCGCCAGTTTGTTCGAGCGCGCTTTAGCCACGAGATCTTCGTAGGCGTTACGGAAAGCCGCGAAGTCTAGCGAAGAGGCGTCTTTGATCACCGGCACGACGAGAAAACGCGTTCCGTCTTTGCGTTCCGCGTCGACGGCCAAGCCCAAGTGGATCCCGGGCTCAACGCGCACCGGCTGGTTTCCATCGCGCCGGAAATGTGCCGTGATGAAAGGCATCTCGTGCGCCGCGCGCACGAGTGCGTATGCGATCACGTGCGTAAACGAAATTTTTTCCGAACGGCCGGCGGCTTTTAGGCCTGCATTGAGTTCGCGCCGGCGCGCGTCGAGCGCGTCGACGGCGATCGTGCGAAAGCTGGTGGCGGTCGGAATCGAAAGACTCTGCTCCATGTACGACGCCAGCGCGGCTGCCGGACCTTTAATCGGCGTGATTTGCGCGCCCGAGGGCAGCGGTGGCAACGGAGGGAGTTGCGCGCCGCGGCTTGCCGGCGGCAGACTCTCCGCTTGACGGTCGACGTCTTCGCGCAGAATCAATCCGTCGGGACCACTGCCGCGCACGCGCGAAAGATCGACGTCGAGCTGGCGGGCGATGCGTTTGGCTTGCGGGGTCGCAACGACCGCGCCGTTCGGTTTGGTTTGCGCCGGCGGTGCCGCAGCCGGGGCTCGCGGTTTTGGCGGCGTGCTTTTTGCGGCACCCGGTGCGGGCGCCGGCGCAGCTTTCGAAGCGTCGGGCGCCTTGGCGGTCGTGTCGATTTCGGCAAGCGGCGCGCCGATTGCAACACTGTCGCCTTCGGCGACAAGCAGCTGCTTCACGACTCCCGAAACCGTCGCCGGAACTTCAACGTCGACTTTGTCGGTCGTGATCTCAACGAGCGGGTCGCCTTCGGCGATAAAGTCGCCGGGCTGCTTACGCCAAGCGACGACCGAACCTTCGGTCACCGACTCGCCCATCTCGGGCAAAACGATCCGCACTAGGGTGTCAGGCAAGAATGCTCTCCGTCTACTACTATATGGGCTCTTCCCAAGATTGCCCCGTTTTGGCTACCGGATGCAACCTGCCCGGTCGCACCCTTCAGAAATACTTGGCCGGACGGACCGGAAACCCGACCAGGCGGGCGCTTTGGAACTTGGGCCGGGCGTGGCTCAGCACGAAGGCCGACACGTCGTAGGCCTCTTGCGGGGTCAGGGAGCCCGGGGCGTTCTGAGGCATGTTGTACCGCACGAAAGCGGCCATGGTCGAGAGCCGGTGCATGCCCGCGCCGCCGTTGAACGACCTCTGACCCCAGAGCGGCGGGAAAGCCGCCGAGCCGGCGCCGTCTGCCCCGTGGCAGGCCGAGCACTTCTGCACGTAGAGCGACCCTCCGCGTTGCACGCTCGCGGGCTGCGGCGCAGAAAACTTGGCGAGTTTTACCGACGGATCGGGCGTTGCCCCGACCGGGGTTCCGCGCGACAAGTACGCGATGTAGGCAACCAGCGCGATCATTTCGCGGCTGTTGTACGACGGCGGCTTGCCGTTCATACTGTAAAGGAAGCATTCGGCGAGCCGGTCTTGCAACGCAATCATGCGATGCGCGCGCGCGTTCCACTGCGGAAACTGTCCGTAGATGCCGGCGAAACTTCCGCCTTTGGGTTTGGTTCCGCCCGCGATGTGACAAGCGGCACAGTCCATGTTCGCAACGACGTAGCCGCGCATGTGCGCGCGCGTGTTGACGATCAATGCGCGGCCATAGCGAATGGTGTCGCCCGGAACGCCTGCGGGCAGCGCTTTTTCGTCGTAAAGCGGCGGCGCTTGCGCGGGCGCGCCCGGCCCGGCGCACGCGGCCAGCAGACAAACGGTGAAGAGCAGCGCGGATTTTTTCACGCGAACGTCAACGTCAAATAACCGTAATGATAGCGTTGCTGCAATTCCGCGATCGCGGCGATCATGGCAGGCACGACGTGGGTGCCTGGGATCAGGTTGGTCAAAATGTCATCGGCCACCGCCGGTGCGTCCATCCCGGCCGGCGCGAAACCGTTCTTCACGAGCATCCGCGCCTGCTCTTCAACAGCGGTGTGACACGTTAGAAACACGACCCCGCGGGATTGCAGCGTTTCGATCGACGTATCTTGAAAGAAACTTTGCCGATCGTCGGGGTCGGTCATACTCAGAAATGCGGAGGGCGGACGCAAGAAAATGTTGGAATCGATCGTCTTCCCGGATCCATCTTTCAGGCCGAACGCTTCGCCGATACGATATTTCTGCCACACCGCGTCCGCATATGTGTACGCGCTTGACGGACCATGCGGCGCGAAGACCATGCTGATGCGATCCGCCGGATAGCCGAAACCGAAGTGCAGGCCGTTGAGCCCGTTCTTCACATTATTGAAGAGCGCCGGATGAAACGAAACGGCTTCCCAGACTTGACGGATGTCGGCCGGCCTATTGACGGCGCGTGCAAAGCCGGCAGCGTCAAAGTTGGCGCGGCGTTCGACAAAGTTCGAGCCGCCCGGCACACCCGTGGCGGCGGCCGCAATGGTTGCGCTGGAAAGAAATGACGCGCGATTCATGAACCACCTTCCTTTGACGCAGGGAGTTACGCCACGAAAGAGATTGATCCCACAAATTCGACCAGCTTGAACGTGCGCCGGTCCACGTTTCTTGGAACGGCGGCCGCCGCCGCGGCCGGATCGGCGACACTGGGGCCGGCGTTCGCGCAAACGCCGCTCGGTAAACCGCATTCGCCACTCGTTCCGGAAGACGATCCAAGCATTTCCGTCGAGCACGTCCGGCTGGAAAGTCCCGCCGGCGCGATTCCCGCCTACGCGGCATTGCCGCGCAGCGCGACGGCAACCACGCCGGGCATCGTCGTGACCATGCATATCTGGGGCGTCGACATTTCCATTCGCGATTTCATACGGCGCCTCGCGAAAGCCGGATTCGCCGCGATCGGACCCGACCTGTACGGCCGGCTCGGCGCGCCGTCCGGTGACGGCGCAACGGATTTCTCGGCCTTCAGGCCGTTCGCAGGCAAGCTCGATCGTCCGCAAGTGGCCGGCGACCTCCGATCAGGCGCGCAGTGGCTCAAAACTCGGCAGTCGCGCGCACGAGTCGCGATCACCGGATTCTGCATGGGCGGCGCGATCGCGCTGCGCCAAACGATCGATAATCCCGATATTTTCGCCGCCGCGAGCGCCTGGTACGGCAATCCCGCGGGAGTGGATCCCGCCGCGGTCACGATGCCGGTGCTTGGAAGCTACGGCGGACGCGACACCAGCATCCCGGCCGACTCCGTGCGTGCGTTCCAAAAAGCTCTGCACGTTCCCAGCGACATCGTGATCTACGACGACGCCGGGCACGCGTTCTTCGACGACCAGCGATCTTCGTATGTGGCAGATGCGGCCGAAGACAGCTGGCGGCGCGCGCAAGCCTTCTTCGCAAAGTATTTAACAGCGTAGCGCGAATCGTTCCGGGGTGACGATCTCGATCGCCGTCCTCTTCGCGTTATTCGGCGGCGTCGCCGTGGGCGCAGCGGCCATGTGGTTCGCGGCGGGACGGCTCAAAGCCGAACTGCACGAGGCCAACGCGCGCGTCGCCGAGATGCAGCGCGACTCGTTTCTGACGCTCGCCAACGAGAAGTTTGCGGCCATCGTGTCGCCGGTCCAGCAAAAACTCACCGAGTTCGACGCGCTCGTGCGCGAGATGGAAGAAAAGCGCTCCGGCGCATACGAAGGCCTGCGCGAGCAAATATCCGGGCTTATCGATCGCAGCGGAAAAATGGAGACCGCTGCAACGCAGCTTTCCGCAGCGTTACGCAACCCGACGACGCGCGGGAAATGGGGCGAGATCCAGCTCCGCCGCGTCGTCGAGCTCGCCGGGATGGAGTCGTACTGCGATTTCGGCGAACAGCAGACGCTGCAAACCGGTGAAGACCGCGGGCGGCCCGACCTCACCGTCCAGCTTCCCGGAAACTCGCGTATCTTTGTCGATGCGAAAGTTCCGCTCAACGCTTTTCTCGAGGCAGTCGAGCTTCCCGACGAAGCCGGACGGCGCGAACGTTTCCGCGCGCACGCGGCAGCTTTCAAGAATCACGTCGATCAGCTGGCGAGGCGCAACTATCAACGCGCCGAACGCTCGGCGGATTTCGTGGTGATGTTCGTGCCGGGCGAAGCGTTCCTCAGCGCCGCGTGCACCGAGAACCCCGACCTCATCGAGTACGGCGCCGGTAAAGACGTCTACATCGCAAGCCCGCTGACGATGATCGGTCTGCTTCGTTCCTATGCGCTCGGCTGGCAGCACCGCCAGCAAGAAGAGAACGCCAAGAAAATCGCGGAAGCCGCACGGGTGCTCTACGATCGCGTGCGCGCGTTCGCGGGACATATCGCGTCGATCGGCGCGAGCCTCGAAAAAGCAGTCGGCGCATACAACAGCGCGGTCGGCTCGATGGAGAGCCGCGTGCTTCCGCAGGGTCGTAAGATCCGCGAGCTCGCATCGCTTCCGGACGCCGAACTTCCCGAACTCGTACCCGTCGAACTGGCAACGCGCGAGATCACCGCGCTCGACGCGCAGCAGCGCAAGACCGCCGGCTAGGGAACCGCCACCGCCGCGCGAGCCAATACGCGCGAGCCATCGGATAGCACCAGCGATTTCGACGCGGGCGGATGCTCGACGAAGATCGCGCGCTCGCTTCCGGTTCCCGAGAGTCTTCCGAGCACCAGGCCGCCCGCGCTCAGTGTGAGATCGCGATCCGTAACGGCAATCACGTAGATCCACGCGCCGTTGTGCGCGAAGATCGCTTTGGCGGGCGGCGCATCCGCGGCGGCTTTCACGAACTGCGCGTGCAGAAAATGCGATCCGATCATCGCCGCCGCCGCTTGCCGGTTCAACGCATCAGATGCGCGCAGGTCGCGATCGCGCTGCCAAAAAAACGCTCCGGGCAAGAGCGCGACGAGAAGTACCGCGGCAACGAGCGGATAGAATGCCCGCACTCCGCTGCCGCGTCGCGCGAATATCGCATGCGCGCGGCGATCGAGTTGCGAGGACGGCGGCTGCGGCCGGACCAAAGACGCGAGCGCCTCCTCCGCATCACCCACACGGCGCGCACACGGCTCGCATTGCGCAATGTGCGCTTCCGCCACGGTCCGTTCTACGTGCGGCAGCGCGCCGAGCGCGTAAAGCTCCGCCTCTTCTTCCAAATGCGCGTTGCGCGTATCGTTCACAATGTTTCCCCTTGAGCGGCGAAGTGAGCGCGAAGCGTCCGCACCGCGTTCGAAAGCCGGCTTTTAATCGTACCGGCGGGTTCGTTTAGGCGTTGCGCGATTTCGGCGTACGATAAGCCCTCTTCATAGGAGAGACGGATCGCCTCGCGCTGTTTTTCTCCTAACAGTTGCAGTGCGCGGGCGATGCGGTCGCGATCGGCCAGCGATTCGTCGGCGGGTTCGATCGTCTGGGGACGCACCGTCTGCTCGATACGCAGACGGTTGCCGCTCTTGCGGCGGCGCGAAAGCGCTTCGTTGCGAACGCAGGCGATCAAGAACGCGCGCAGCGATCCGCGCGCCGCCGTGTACGCGTGGCCGCGCTGCCAGAGCCGCGCAAGCACGTCGTGAACGGCGTCTTCGGCATCTTCCCGATCGCCGAGTACGGAGACCGCCGCGCCGAACAGCGCGCTCTTGAACGCCTGGTAAGCTGCTTCGAACGCCCAGGCTTCGCGCGCGACGAATCCGTTCTCCACCGCGCGCTCTTGCGCGCTTGCGGCGTTAGGCGAACCTTCGATCGTCGATGACGGCGGCATGCCCTTTTTCGAGTACGACGTTGCGGTATCCAATCGCCCGCAGGAGTCGATCGTGCGGGAGCGCGAGCGGCCCGGGTTTGTCCGCCTTGCCCGGCGCGGGCTGCGGGTATGCGGTGGCGTCGGCCGACGCAAACCGGATGTTGCCTTCCTGATGTGTGACGACCTGGTGAATGTGTCCGCTGAGTACCGTGACGTTGTCGAAGGGCCGCAACATCGCGATCGCTTTGGTGCCGTCTTCGGTCGTCCAACCCCATGCCGGAAAGAGCGCGTATAGCGGCGCGTGCGTGAAGACGACGATCGGCGTCGAAAGTGACTGCGCCGCGAGGTCGCGCTGCAGCCACGCGAGTTGATCGTTGCCGAGCAAACCCATCTTCTCAAAGTCGAAGACGTTGATGAGCGCGACGAAATGCGTACCGCCTTGGTCCCACGAGAACCACTGCTTCCCGCCCTTGGGCGTTGGAAAAGCCTTAAAGAACGAGTTGTTATCTTTCCCGATGAAATCATGTTCGCCGGGAATGACGATCAGCGGCGCGCGCAGTTGCCCGAGAATATCTTTGGCGGTTCCGAACTGTTCGGGTTTGGAGAGATGCGTTACGTCGCCGGTATGGATCACGAACTTCGGCTGATCGGGCAACGCGTTGATGGCTTTGACGGCGGCTTGCAGCGTGCCGGAGACGTCGGGATTTGCCTCTTGATGAAAACCGATGTGGCTATCACTGATCTGCACGAAGTCGATTGGCCCGGTGACACCGCGCGCCAACGCCGTGCCGGTCATGAGTCCGCCAGCGCTCAGCGCGTAAGCGATCCCCGCGCCCGTCCATGCGACGTGTTCGAGAAAGTCTTTCCGCTGCATCAGTGCAGCCCTCGCGTGCGGCGCGCGACGGCACGCACGACGATCGTGCCCTTCATGTACGGATGCAGCGAACAAAAGTACGGATACGTTCCCGGCTTGGCGACTCGAACGCTCCACCGGTCGTTCGTATCCAGTCCGCTCGACTTGAAGGCCCCGCTTTGCGCGACGACGGTATGCGCTTCTTGATCGTGGTTGATAAAAGTGATGGGGTCGCCGGCCGCAACGTTCAAGACCGCGGGTTTGAACGCAAAACCGGTAATATCGACCGTGTGCGCGGTCGTCGCGGCCGCGGCATTGGGAATGGCGGCGGCTCCCAGAAGAACGGCGGCGGCGGCGGCGGGCATGAAGATTCTCATGCCCTTTCTATGCGCCAGGGCCGCCGCCGGTTCAGGTCAGTGCTGGGAGGCCTCGTACTGCGAAAGCGCCTGCAGCGTGTTGGTGACGTGCATCGCGGGGTTCAGGTCGGTGTAGGTATAGATGATCTTGCCGTCAGGTGCTATCACGTACGACGTCCGGTTCGCGTACGTAGGCGCCTGCGCCAAGACCGCGTCGTACGCTTTGGCTACCGTGAGCTGCGGATCGGCCGCCACGGCAAACTTGCTGCGGCATTCGCTGACCGAGAACTTGTTGAGCGTGTCGATGGTATCGTGCGAAACGCCGATCACGGTTGCGCCCAGTTTCTTGTATTGGTCGATTGCGGCGGCGAAGTCGTGCGCTTCGATCGTGCAGCCTTTGGTAAACGCTGCCGGATAAAAATAGAGAACGACGGGGCCTTTTTTGAGCGCGTCCGCCAAATTGAAATCGAAGACTTTGCCTCCGAGCGAAGCCTGCGCCTTGAAGTCGGGCGCCGTGGCGCCGGTTTGCAAGCTTGCAAGAGCGGGTGCGGAAGCGAGCGCCGACAATGCGGCGGCGAAAAAAAGACGACGAAACATGGACTCTCCTTCAACGATTGATGCGGCCGCTAAGATCAACGTTCGAAAGGACGGGCTGGTCGGCCTTTGGGAAGAAGGTTCGGGCATGGCTGACTGGTCGTCGTACTTCGCGCGCGTTGAGGGAGAGCCGATTTCGGTGGCGGTCGATCTCGCACTGAGCGAACGGGCGCCCGATCCGGGCAAGGCAACCGTGTACACGGTCGCCGTCACCCTCCGCGAGCCGGATCAGCACGGCATGACCGGCGCGAGCGAATACCGCGTTCTGCAGCGCATCGAAGAGGAACTCGCTGCTGCGCTCGAACCCGCGGGCTTGGTCGAAGCCGGGCGCGTGACCGGCCGGGGCATGCGCACCTTCCATTATTATGGGCCGGAAAACGATGGCATCGCAGCGCCCGTTGCCGGCGTCATGTCGGAGCACCAAGAGTACACCTACAGCTTGCTTGCCGCCGCCGACCCGCTGTGGGCCGTCTACACGAGCTACCTCTATCCCGATTCGCAGCAGATGGCGTTTGCCAACGACATGAAAGCGCTGCAAGTATTGATCGATGCGGGCGACGATCTCGAGGCGCCTAGGCCGATCGAACACACCGTCATCTTCGACGACCGCGAAAAGCTCGACGGCTTTGCGCGCGTCATGGCCGGTAAAGGCTACCGCGTGGCGATCGATCGCAGCGAAAATGCAGTGCGGTGCGCGAAACTCGAGACCGTCGATCCTTTTAAGATTACGGAGATGCGTGTCGCGCTCACGACGCTCGCCGAAGAGTTCGGCGGCGATTACTCAGGCTGGTCGACGGCGGTGCAGAACTAGAGGCCGAGCAGCTTGGCCAGGATCATGCGCTGCACTTCGTTGGTGCCTTCGCCGATTTCGTTGATCTTTTGATCGCGGTACATGCGCGATACCGGATACTCGTCCATGAAACCGTATCCGCCGTGGATCTGCACGGCGTCATTCACGACGCGGCGGGAGACTTCAGCCGCATAGAGTTTAGCGTAGCTCGCGCTCCGGACGAAATCGCGTCCTTGATCTTTCTCCCACGCCGCCTTGAGCACCATCAGCTCGGCGTGCTCGATCTCGGTAGCCATGTCTACGATCTTGAACGCGATGGCTTGAAATTTGCTGATCGGTTTCCCGAACGCGTGCCGTTCTTTGGCATACTTCACGGATTCGTCGTATGCGCCGCGGGCCAGGCCGACCGAGAGCGCCGCCACCGAAATGCGCCCGCCGTCGAGGATGGTCAAGAAATTCTTTAGGCCCTCGCCGCGCGCGCCCAGGATGTTCTCTTCCGGGATTTCACAGTCGGTGAAAACGAGTTCGCGCGTATCCGACGCACGCCAGCCCATCTTGCGATATTTTTTGCTGCGCGAAAATCCGGGGGCATCTTGCGGCACGATCAGGTTGCTGATCTCCGGCTTGCCGTCGTCACGCTTGCCCGTTAGCGCGGTAATCGTCGTGCCGGCGGTGATGTCGGTTCCGCTGTTGGTGATGAACGCTTTGGTGCCGTTGATGGTCCATTTGCCGTTCGCAAGGACCGCCTTCGTCTGCGTGTTTCCGGCGTCGCTGCCGGCGTTGGGCTCGGTCAGCCCGAAGCCCCAGAGCCGCTCGCCGCGCGCCAACGGAATCAAATACTTCTCTTTCTGCTCGCTCGTTCCGAACAGGAAAAACGGCATGGCGCCGAGCGACACGTGCGCGGCCATCGTAATGGCCGTCGAAGCATCCGCCCGCGCGAGTTCCATGACGGCGAGCGCATAACTGACCGTGTCGGCGCCCGATCCGCCGTATTCTTCGGGAAACGGCAGCCCCATGAGTCCGAGGCCGGCCATTTCACGCACCAAATCGTATGGAAACGCTTCCTCGCGGTCCATCTCTTCGGCGCGCGACGCAACCCGTTCGCGCGCGAATTCCCGGACGGTCCGCCGGATGGCCTCTTGTTCTGGGGTTAGGTCAAGATTCATAACGTAGCGGAGGTATCCGTTCGGACAGTTTGAAAAACCCTCTTGCAGCGATGATCTCATTACGCGGCGTGTCGCTCGTTTATCCAAACGGAGTGCGCGCTCTCGACAACGTCAGCCTCGAGATCGGCAAGGGTGAATTCATCTTCCTCGTCGGCCATTCCGGAACGGGCAAATCGAGTCTGCTTCGCTTGCTCTATCGCGAAATGGCTCCGTCGAACGGACAGATCATCGTCGACGGCATTCGCGTCGACCGCCTGGCGCGCGGACGTATTCCGGCGCTGCGCCGGCGATTGGGCGTCGTCTTCCAAGACTACAAATTATTGAGCGACAAAACCGTGTGGGAAAATGTTGCGTTTGCGCTGCAGGTTACCGGCGCGCACACGCGCGACGTGCAACGTCAGGTTCCGCGCGCGCTCGACCTAGTCGGCCTCGCGCACAAGAGCCGTATGTTTCCCAATGAACTCTCCGGCGGCGAACAGCAGCGTACCGCCATCGCGCGCGCGCTGGTCAATAATCCCAAGTTGCTGCTGTGCGACGAGCCCAGCGGCAATCTCGATCCGGCTAACACGACCGAGATTATGGAATTGCTTCGCCGGATCAATCTCAAAGGCACCACGGTGGTCGTCGCCACGCACAATCAAGCCGTCGTCGACCGGATGCGCCGGCGCGTCGTGCGCTTGGACGGCGGCCGCGTGATCACCGATGAAGAACGAGGGTACTACTTCCTTGGACTGGGGCAGGATCAGATTCTTTCTGGGTGAGGTTCAGCGGAACTTCACCCGGAACGCCGGCATGCAGATCACGGCGATCGGAACGGTCGCGGTGACGATCGTCATGCTGGGAGTTTTCTTGTACGCCCGCTCCGCGCTCATTGCGGCCGAGTCCGGCGTCTTCAGCCAGATCGAGATCTCCGTCTACGCCGATCCGGCGGCGACCGTGGCGCAAGAGGCGGTGATACGCACGGCGCTGGCGCAAGACCCGCGCATCCTGAGCGTCAGCTTCATTCCCAAGCGCGAGGGGCTCGCGCAGATGCGCCGTCTGATGAAGGGCCAGATCGACACGTCGCTGCTCACCGAGAATCCGCTGCCCGATAAGTTTCGCGTCCGCGTGCGCGAAGCTCAAGAAGTTCCCGCGGTCGCAGGCAGCATCGCCCGCTTGCCGCACGTGCAGAACGTCGAGTACGGGCGCGAGGTAGTCGGCCGGCTCTTGCAGTTGGCAACGGTTATGCGCCCGGTGGGTATAGCAGTCATCGTGCTTTTCTTGCTGGTCGCGGGCATCATCATTTCCAACACTATCCGCCTGACCGTTTTCGCGCGGCGGCGCGAGATTTCGATCATGCAGCTCGTCGGCGCGACCAACATGTATATCCGCATGCCGTTCATCTGCGAGGGCCTGCTGGCCGGAGTTGCCGGAACGGCCATTGCGGTCGGTGCGCTCGCGCTCGCGCGGGCGTCGCTGGTTCCGAAGATTGCCGCGGCGTTGCCGTGGCTTCCGACGAATACGGTCGCGGTCGATCTCTCGACGTTAGTGCTCGAGCTGTTTGCCGTCGGTGCGGCAGTGGGAGCCCTGGCTTCGTGGATCGCGGTCGGCAGGTACTTACGAGCTTAGAGATTGATGCCATGCGCCGCATCGACGAAATCGAACAACTCAAAAACGAGCTCGTCAGCACGGTTTCGCACGAGCTCAAGACGCCGCTCGCCGCGATAAAAGCCTACACGGCAACACTTCGTCAAAACCCCGGACTCTTCGTGGAAAAACGCGAAGAGTATCTGCGGATCATCGAAGAGCAGGCCGACCGGCTCTCACGTTTGATCGACGATCTTCTGCTGGTCACACGCGTCGAGGCGGGCCAACTGTTGCGCAGGCGGGCGACGGTTACGCTCGATGCGGTTCTGGACGAAGCCTTAGCCGAGATACATTTCGACACCAAGCGCCATCCCGTGATCCGTGAGACGGGCGGCGCATCCGTGTCGGGGGATCCCGACCGCTTGCGCGATCTTTTCCGGAACCTGATCGAGAACGCAATCAAGTACTCTCCCGAAGGCGGCACGATTGCGATTCGCGCGCACGAAGAAGCCGACGCAACGATCGTAGAGGTCAGCGATTGCGGGATCGGCATCTCCGACGACGATCTTCCGTACGTTTTCGAACGTTTTTATCGCGCGGACTCCGAGGCCGTGGAAGCGGCCGGCGGAAGCGGACTGGGCCTGTACATCGCTCGCGCCATCGTACGCGCGCACGGCGGAAAAATTGTCGCCCGGAGCGAGTCCGGTCGCGGCACCACGTTCACAGTCTCACTGCACAAGCGCGACTGATGCCGCAAATCTTGGTCGTCGACGACGACCGGAACCTGCGCAAGATCATCCAGACGAACCTGGAGCTTGCGGGATTCGACGTTACCGCCGTGCCGAGCGCGGCCGACGCTTTGCGCACATTAGAGAGACTTCAGCCCGACCTGGTCGTACTCGACGTCATGATGCCGGCCATGGACGGCTACGAGCTGGCGCGCCGCATACGCGCACAGCCTTCAATCACGCACGTGCCGATCATCATGCTGACCGCCAAGGGCGAGATCGAAGACAAGCTCGCCGGCTTCGAGGCCGGTGTCGACGACTACATTACCAAACCGTTCGGGCCTCAGGAGCTGCTCGCGCGGGTGCGCGCGAAAATCGCGCGCGTCGAAATGGACGCTTCGCTCTCACCGCTCACGAAGTTGCCGGGAAACCTGGCGATCGAAGCCGAGCTGCGCCGTCGCATCGAGTCGCAAGCTCCGTTCGCCGTACTGTATATGGATCTGGACAATTTCAAGGCGTTTAACGACGTCTACGGATTTACGCACGGCGACGACGCCATCCGGATGCTCGCGTCGATTGGGGTCGACGTCATCCGCCGGCGCGGGACGCATAAAGACTTTGTGGGACATATCGGCGGCGACGATTTCCTCATCGTTACAGTGCCGGAACGTGCCGAGGAAATCGCGCGGGAGATCATCGCCGACTTCGATCGCGGCATTCGCGATCTCTACCGTCCGCAGGACCTTCGCCAAGGTTTTATCGAAACGCACGATAGGCGCGGCGCGCTCATCCGGTATGCGATCATGTCGCTATCGATAGCGCTCGTTTCGAGCGATCAGCGTCCACTGACCGATTACGCGCAAATCGGAGAAACGGCCGCCGAGCTGAAACGCTACGCCAAGTCGATCGGGGGTTCGGTTTACGTGAAAGATAAGCGCCGGCAATGATCCGCAGACTAGCAGCCGCCGTCTTATTGCTGGGCTTGGTTCCGGCAACGGCACTGCCGTCGGATCTCAACGCGCGCATTAAAGCCGAGCAAGCCAAAAAAGCCGCGATCGATCAACAGCTCCATCAAAAGCGAGCGGAACTGCATGCGGCGACCGTCCGCGTCACTAACCTCCAAGGCGCGCTCGATCAAACAAACCGTTCGATCGGCGAAGTGAACTCGCGCCTGGGGAGCCTGGCCGCGCAATCGGCGGAGACGCAACGCAGACTTGACTTTAACACCATCCAGTTGAATGCGGCTCGCAAAACGCTGGCACTGCACGACGATCTGCTCAAGCGGCGGCTGGTTGACACCTACGAACGCGGCGACCTCGGCTATCTGAGCGTGTTGCTGGCGGCAAAATCATTTTCCGACTTTGTCGAACGCTGGCAAGACTTAGGCCTGCTGATCGCGGCAAACCAGCGCGCGGTGCGCGAGCGAAGAGCGGCTGAAAAAAAAGTCCGCCTCGCACAACAAGCTTTGCAAGCGACTCAGTCGCAGCTTGAAGCGCAGCAGCTCGCGCAGCAGCGTGCTCGCAACCAGCTGGACATCCTCGCGCAAGAGCGCGGAAATCTGGTTGCGCTGGCCGACGCGCAGCGCCATCACGTCGCCGGACAAGTTGCCGAGATGGAGGGGTTAAGCCAAGCCGAGAACGATCAGCTCGTCGCACTCATTCGCGAACGCGAAGCGCAGATCGCGGCTGCCCGCCGCGCGGCGGGCATCACGACTCCTGAAACCGCGCCGGGCGCGATCGCGTGGCCGGTCACCGGAGTCATCACGTCGCCGTTCGGCTGGCGCCGCAGTCCGTTCGGAAGCGGCGCGGAGTTTCATCAAGGTCTCGATATCGGCGCGAACATGGGAACGCCCGTGAAAGCCGCCGCTGCCGGCACCGTTATCTCGGCCGGCTGGTACGGCGGATATGGCAACTACATCCTCATCGACCATGGCGGCGGCATGTCCACCGGCTACGGCCACCTCTCGCGGATCGACGTTTCGAACGGCCAGCAAGTGCAGCGCGGTCAGCTGATCGGCGCGGTCGGCTCGACCGGCGCCTCGACGGGGCCTCACTTGCATTTCGAGGTCCGCATCTCAGGAAAACCCGTTGATCCTACCGCCTACTTGCACTGAGAGAACCTAGCATGAGCAGGGTTGCCCCGCGAGCTTGGCTTGCGGGGGGCGCGGAGACGCGCAGCGCGGAGCGCCTGTCGGACGAAACTCGCTTCGCAGGAAGTGGGTACTAAGCGATTATGCCGTCACCCGTCCGCGCGCTCGTTATCGCGCTTGCAATCACCGCTGCTTTTTTCGCGGGGGCGTGGTTTTTCGCGTCGCGCGCGGCGTCCGGTCCCACGGCTGCGCGGGTGCCTTTGGCCGACCAGCTGGCCTCTCTGAATGTGAATCTGGGCGCAGGCAGCGATTCGGATAACGAACTGCTGCGGGTCGCGTTCGATCAAGTCGAGCAGAGCTACTACAAGGGCGTCGACCCGCAAACGCTCATCCAGGGCGAACGCGCCGGAATGCTCTCGTATCTGAAGGACGCGCTAAAAAAGAAACACGTTCAGCCGCAGATCGCGGCGATACCCGCCGGCAACGATGAAACGCAGGCGCTTTCCGCGCTCGACCGGCAGCTCGCGTCCGCGCGCAGCCGTTATTCGCCTTTTGGAATCGCGCCCGCAGATCTCACGCAGGCGGCGCTGACGGGCATGCTCAAATCGGTCGGCGACACATACACGGTTTATCTGCCGCCGGATCAAATTCGCGCCCTCAACGAGCAGCTCAACGGCGGCGATTTCGGCGGCATCGGTGTTTTCATCTATCAGCTGAAAAACGGCCAAGTTCTGCTGCAGCCGATTCCCGATCTGCCGGCCGCGCGGGCGGGGATGCAGACCGGCGCCATCGTCGAGACTATCGACGGACATACGATAAAGGGCTTCCCGCTCGACCGGGTCGAGCGTATGATCCGTGGGCCCGAAGGCACTCAGGTTACGCTCAAGATTCACCCTTACAAAGGAACTGTGACGCACAACTTCCGCATCACGCGCGAGATTATCCACGTGCCGACCGTGAACGCGAAGATGGAAAACGGCTACGACTACATCCGCTTGAGCGACTTCGGCCAAACGTCGGCTGCGGAGATTCGCAAGGCGCTGCTCGCCGGGAAGGCCAAGCACGCCAAAGGATACATTCTGGATCTACGATTTAATGGCGGCGGCCTGCTGGATGCGGCCGTAAATATTTCGAGCTACTTCGTACCGCATGGAACGATCGTCACCGAGATCGATCGCGCGGGCGATAAAGATGCCAAAGAAGCGACCGGGGAGTACATTCCAGGCCTGCGCCCGCTTGTCGTACTGGTCAACGGCTACACCGCTAGTTCGTCGGAGATCACGGCCGGCGCGCTTCAGGATTACAAAATGGCCACGCTCATCGGCACGCAGACGTACGGAAAAGGCGTCGTCCAGGGTATCTATACGATGCCCAACGGAGGCGCGCTGAAGATCACGACCGAGCGCTACCTCACTCCGGCGGGACGCGATATCCAACACAAGGGCATCGCGCCGGACCAACACGTTGCCCAGACCCTGGATTTTCGACTCATCGACACGCCCAAAGACAAGCAACTGCAAGCCGCCAAGGCATATCTGGACCGCTTCACGCGTTAGAAAGATTATGAACCGTTATATCGCCCTGCTCTGCGCCGCCGCTTTCCTGACCGCGGCCGCGCCCCAACAAATCGCTCCGCTGGATGCGAGCGAGATTCAGTTCAGCTACGAGAAGCTGCGCGCCGACTTCTACCGGAAAACGGACGCTCAGACCATCGTCAACGGCGCGCGTACCGAGATGGCCAAGCAACTGCGCCTGGCCGGGATCGGCGCTACGCTGCCTCCGGTCTTCGCCGCCGCAAATTCGACGCAGACGGCGCGCGCAGTCGGTCATGAGGTCGACGTCGCAACGCGCCTGGCGCACGGCAAGATCAGTTCGCATCTGCTGGCATATGCGGCAATCGCCGGCATGCTGAACTCGGTGAAAGATCGCTACACGACGTTCTTGACGCCGAAAGAGTACGCGGATCTGAACCAAGGACTCAACGGCGGATCGTTCGCCGGCACGGGCATCGTGATCGAGCAGGACGACACCACCAAATATATCGACGTGAGCAACGTCATTCCCGACGGCCCCGCCGATAAGGCCGGCGTGCAAGAAGGCGACATCATCTCGGCGATCGACGGCATCTCGACCAAGAACATGAAGCTTCCTGAAGCTTCATCGCACTTGCGCGGCAAGGCCGGCACGCCGGTGAAGCTGACGATCGTCCGCGGTGGACAGTTGCTCTCCGCGCCGATCACGATCACGCGCGCGACCATTCGCGAGCTTTCCGTCTATGAAAAAATGCTGCCCGGCAAGATCGGCTACGTCGAACTGACCGTTTTCGGACAAGATACGGGCGCCGAACTCGCGCAGGCCTTAGACCGCCTGCAGCAGGAGGGCGCGCGCGCGCTGGTACTCGACCTGCGCGATAACGGCGGCGGCTATCTCGACGCGGCAATCTCGGTGAGTTCGAAATTCATCGCAAGCGGACCGATCGTTTCGGTCGAGTCGCGCGCCTCGAACGTCACGACCTACGAGGCCGAGGATACGGCCATCCCGCCGGTTCCGCTGGCGGTGCTGGTAAACGACCATACGGCGTCGGCTTCGGAGATCACGACGGCCGCGATTCAAGACAGCGGCGTCGGCACGGTCATCGGAACGAAAACTTTCGGCAAGGGCGTCGTACAAGAGATCATCGCGCTTCCGGACGGTTCGGCCATCAAGATCACCGACGCGCGTTACTTGACGCCGCACAACCGCGACATCAACCTCGTCGGCATCACGCCCGACATTCAAGTGATCGAAAATAAAGGCACGGGCTTCAAGTTCGGCGATCCGGCGCGTGACGCGCAGCTCGGCCGAGCGGTTCAGTTCCTCAACGATCGCATCGCGCACGCGAGCGGCGGCTAACCAAAAAGCTCCCGCTCGATCTCGGCGAAGGTCGAAAACGACGTAAAAGCAACGCCGCAGTCTCGCAAGTACCGTTCGAGACTGCGGCCTTTCTTTGCGAAGCGTACCTGCGCTGCGAGCGCGGCTTCATAATCAGAGTAGCCATCGCCGGCGTAGGCGACTTTTCCGTGCGCCGACGCTTCACGCACGGCCGCCGCTTTGTCGTGGCCGTTGAGCGAGTCGTCGCGGAAGCGCAGCACCCAACCGCCGGAATCGGTCGAAACGTCGTTTGCCAAAATGGGAACGTGCGCGAGGCCGTTGCGTTCTAGCGCGCGCGCGATAAGCGGGGCAATTCCGGAACTGACGATCGTGAGTTTGACGCCCTCCGCGAGGCAGCGCTGCGAAAAGTGCGCAAAACTCGGGTCGACTCGCGTCGACGCCGCGAGCAACTCGTCGGCTTCATCGAGAGAACCGCGGACAAAACGCGCTTGCGATGCCAACGTGTCGCGCAGAGACATCGAGCCGGCCTGAAGGTGTTGCTCGTAGCGCTCCCATTGGTCAGGCCCCGCATAGTGCTGCACGAGCACGTCGAAGGTGTCGAGGTCGGTTACGGTTCCGTCGTAATCGACGAAGACGTGCGTTAAGTCGATTTCTTTTTGCGTGCCGTGCTCTTTACGGCAGTAGTCTTACGCGCGCGCGTGGTCTTCTTCGGTTTTGCTTCGTCCGGCGCGGCGGGCAGTGCGGCAACCGGCTCCGCTTTGGGCGCACGGCGACGTCGAGCCGGTTTGGTCGGCTGCGCCGGTTCTTCGGGCACGTGCAACGCCGGCGGCGGAGCTTCAACCGCGGGCGGCTGAAGTTTGCGATTCCACGGCGCTATCGCGCGAACGGGCTGCGGCGGCGCGGTTACTCCGGTCGGTTCTGCCCGGCCGTCGCGCGCGACGCGGAAGATGTGCCGTTCGGGAACGGCCGGCGGCGGCACGGCCTGCCCCGGCGGCATCGGTACGGCGCCTGGAACGGCTCCCTCGCCTCGTCCTCTGCCTCCGCGACGGCGACGACGGCGGCGGCGGCGGTGGAGCGGGTCGCCCTCGCCTACCGGCGGCTGGACCACGGGTTGAACCGGGGGCGGGATCGCCGCTTGGACCTCGGCGCTGTGGGGCGGAATTCCGGCGACGGGCGCTGCGTGGCCATTGCCGGCGGCGGCACCATGGCCTCCGCGGCCCCGGCGTCTGCGTCCGCGGCGACGGTGATGTCCGCCTTCGCGAAC
>DASUIF010000010.1:0-42328 GCA_036273135.1 Candidatus Rubrimentiphilum sp. | reverse complement strand
CGCTCCCGATGAGTGGGAGGGGCTAGCGCGCGAACTCGCCCGCAACAACGTCGAAGCGGCGGTTGCTGAAAAGGCGGGCTTGCTCAAACGCGGCGAGCGCGGCTACTACGATTTCTACCGCGACCGGCTCATCGTGCCGACGTATTCCACGACGGGCGAAGCGATCGCATTCGGCGGTCGTCTTTTGCACGATGGCGAGCCGAAGTACATCAACACGGCCACGACGCCCGTCTACGAAAAAGGCCGACACCTGTTCGCGCTCAACGTCGCGCGGCGTGCGGCTTCACATGACCGCACACTGATCGTCGTCGAAGGCTATTTGGATTGCATCGCGCTGCATCAGGCCGGATTTGAAAACGCCGTTGCCGCGCTCGGCACGTCGTTTACGCAAGACCAAGCCAAGGAACTGCGCAAGTACGCCGACGGAATCTTTTTGTGTTTCGATGCCGACACTGCTGGCAACGCGGCTGCAGCCAAAGCCATCGAAACGGCCGCGCAGGTCATCGAACATGCCGGGTCGGGCGTGCGCATCGTCGAGTTGCCCGAAGGTGCCGATCCGGACGGCTTCGTCCGCGAGCAAGGCCCCGGAGCTTTTGCAAAACTACTCAAGGACGCCAAGCCGGCGATCGAGTTTCGTTTGGAAGGCGAAGTCGCGCGGCTTCAAACGGGGTTCCATTCTCCGGCGGCGATCGCGCGCGAAGCCGAGGCGCTCATCCGGCGGCTCACTCCGGCGCCGGAATGGGACCGCTGGCGCGTCTGGATCGCGCAGCGGCTGCAGCTCAACGTAGACGACCTGCGCAACAGCCGCTTTCTTGCCAATTCCGCGAACTTCGGGCCGCGCCAACTTCCGGTCACCGGACACCGCTCGCGCACCGTGGTCCCGTCATCTTTCGAGCGCGACGTTCTGGCCATCATCGTCGAAGAGCCGGGGCTGCTGCGGGATTTTCGGGATCGGATTCCGCAGGCGCGTTTCCGAAACGAGGTCTACCGCCGGATTTACGACCGGCTGGCGAGCAATGCCGAGGGCCTGGAGAGCACGACCGACGTCTTTACGCTCTTCGGCGATGATAGCGAAACCCTCGAGCTCCTTTCGGGGTTGAGCCAGCGGGACCGGAGCTCCATTCTGCCTTATACTGACTCCGACGAGCGGCGAGCCCATTTGGAGCGGGTGGTCGAACGGCTGCAGCTCGACGACGAGCGCGAACGCTACCGCGAACTTTCCCTAAAGATAGATGAACTTGCGACGGCCGGGCAAAACATTAGCACGGAATTGCGCGGCGAGTACGATTCGCTCGTTGCGAAGCTAAAAAAGTAAATGCAGATAGGCCGAAGGCCGGGGGCCCTATCGGCTTTGCCGATAGGGGGCGTGGAGCGCGCAGCGCGGATACGCCTGTTAAAAAGAGAGGAGGTGAAAGTCAAATAATGCCACGCAAAAAAGCGGCATCGTCAAACGGCACGGCCGTGATGGAAGCGCCGGCGACATCGGTTGAGGAACTCAAAAAGCGTATCCTGGAGCGCGGAAAAAAACGCGGCTCGGTAACGCTCGACGAGATCAATTTGGAAGTCGGCCGCCTGGCTGAAACGCGCGACGAACTCAACGAAGCCGAGATCTTTGAAGAATTGATGACCGATCTCAACGCGGCGAGCATCGAAGTTCTCGAAGAAACCGAGGAAGAGAAGGCGGAGGCCGACGAGGAGGCCGACGCCGCCGAAGCGGTTGCCGCCGGACTTGCGCTCGACGATCCCGTCCGGATGTATCTCAAAGAGATTGGGCGCGTTCCGCTGCTCTCGATGCAAGACGAGAAAGATCTCGCCATGAAAATCGAGGCGGGCGAGCGCGAGCTCGAACGCAACGGTTCGGTCGATTCCCGCATCGTGACCATCGGCGAAGAAGCCAAGCGCCAATTGACGGAGGCCAACCTCCGCTTGGTCGTATCGATCGCAAAGAAGTATGTCGGCCGCGGCATGCTCTTCTTGGATCTGATTCAGGAAGGCAACCTGGGCCTGATCCGAGCGGTCGAAAAGTTCGACTACCGCAAGGGCTATAAGTTTTCGACCTACGCCACGTGGTGGATCCGTCAGGCGATTACGCGCGCGCTGGCCGATCAGGCGCGCACGATTCGCATCCCCGTGCACATGGTCGAGACGATCAACCGCCTCATCAAGATTTCGCGCCAGCTCTTGCAAGAGCTCGGACGCGACCCGTCGGTCGAAGAGATCGCCACTGAAATGGGCTTAACGCCCGAAAAAGTGCGCGAGGTCATCAAGATCAGCCAAGAACCGATTTCGCTCGAGACGCCGATCGGCGAAGAAGAAGATTCGCATCTGGGCGACTTCATCGAAGATCAGGAAGCGGTCGCCCCGGCCGAAGCCGCGTCGGTGATGCTGCTCAAGGAGAAGATGCAGGACGTGCTGCAAAATCTTACCGACCGCGAGCGCAAAGTGCTCGTGCTGCGCTTTGGTTTAGAAGACGGCCATCAGCGGACGCTCGAAGAAGTCGGCCAAGAGTTCGGCGTGACGCGCGAACGCATCCGTCAAATCGAAGCCAAGGCCCTGCGCAAGCTGCGCCACCCCTCGCGCGGCAAAGCGCTCAAAGACTACTGGTCTAACGAGTAAACTCGGCGGGGTGACGCTCCGTCCGAGAAATTCGCCTTAGCCCGGCTTATGTGGCCGTGGTGAGTTCTTTATAACATCTCGGACGAAGCGTCACCCCACCTCGCGTGAACAAGGGCTCCGTTACTTCGAATCGCCCTTGGCTGGACGCGCGGACAATTTCGCGGATCGAGCCGCTGTCGCCCGAACTCGAGCGCTACATCTCGCCTTTGGCGTTCTCCGTCGAAGGATGGACCAGCGGGTTCGTGCCGGCAAACGCGCCCTTCGGGTTGGGCGTCAGCCAAATCTCCGTATCCCACTGAGCCGGAAATTGGAATATCCTCACGACTTGTGAGGCGTCTTTGACTTTGCCCATCTTCACAAGCGTTGCAACTTGCGGATTGTTGATGTCGCCGCCGGCCGCGACGAAATCTCTGCCCCGTAGGGCCAAGCCGTAACTCATCGTTCCGTCAGCGTTCTTCAGGATCCAATGCACGTGCGCGGCCCCGAACTTGAACCAGCGTTGCGGGTTGAGGCCCCAGAGATGTGGCCTAACCGCCGGCATGGTCAGCGTTCGCGAAAAATCTGCTCCCAGTAAGCGTCCCTTTACGTCGTACCACAGCTGACTCGGATGGCGCGGATCGACGCTGTTCCATTTGAGGTTTGCGTAGCTGATCGCGCCGGTCTTGTCTTCATTGTTGTAGCGGAAATAGCCGCCCTTGGCGGCCGCTGCCGGGTTGGGGAAGCGGGCGTTGAGATCTTTGGTGGCGTTTTGCACGAACGCGACCTCGCTCGGAAGCGGCGTGTCGGGAAGCGGTGCCGGCGTCTGAGCCATCACGGCGGACGCGGCGAAAAGCGATAAAGCCAGCGCGAAAAGCGCACGTTTCATGAGCTACACTCCGTTAGTTTTTTTAAGTCGGTTGAGCGGTCGGTAGAACGCTTGGCGACGGCTTCGGCGTAGGCTCAGCGAATCCCGGAGGCGTCGCGACCGGGGCTATCTTGATGGCCGGTCGGGGTGCATCGGCCGCTCCGGCGATGGCCGGCGGGGTCACGATGGCGAGCGAGCCCGCGGTAAGACGCAGCTCGGCAGCCGTCCGCGCCCGGACGACGGTGCCCGGCTTCAGGTCGACTTCCATGCCTTTGCGCAGCATGTGATACAGAAAGTGATAGGGGATGAAGATGTCGCCGACGGTGTCGGTGACGTTGCGCGTCGAGCTTTGTCCGGCGGTCAGATGCGGGTCGATATGCCCGGTCGGCGTGAGCAGCGGCATGCTCTGACCGCCGGCAAGCGTGACCGGTTCGAAATAAATATCGACCGAACCGTCGACGTTGGCCATCTGGGCGCCCGATGAATGGACGATGCGGATCAGCACGGGGGTGCCGGCCGGAGCGGCGGTGACGCCGCCGACCACGAGCGGATCGCGCAGATGCGCGCGCACGAACGTGCCTTCCTGACTATGCGAACTGATGTCGCCGTCCAGCACGAAGAACAGGCTCGAATTGTTGGGCAAATCGTTTTTGCCGGCCGATGGTTCGGGCAGCGGATTGGCGCTGGAGACCGTTCTTGGAACGACAATAGCGCGAGCCGTTTGCGGGCTCGCGCTCATTGAAACTGCCGCGGCTGCGGCAGCGAGCGCCGCGAGGGCGGCGCGTCCGATTCTAGCTGGCTTTCTTTTGGGCTTCTGCGGCTGCTGCGGCTGCTGCACGTTTTCCCTCTTCGATGAGTTGCTTGACCTTTTGGCCGCCCTTCTGTCCGATCTGCTCGTAGAAGTTGGGGCCGTAGCGGTCACGCGTGGCTTCGCCGCCCTTCTTGCCGCCCTTCTTGCCGATTTGCTCGTAGAAGGCGTGGCCGTGGGCATTCTTCGTCGCCTGGCCGCCTTTGCGGCCGATCTGCTCGTAGAATTCGGGGCCGTATTTTTTCTTGACGGTTTCGCCGCCTTTTTGACCGGCTTCGCGGACGGTCATGCCGCCGGCTTTCTTGACGGGGCCGTTGGGGTTACTCATAGGGATGCTTTACCTCGGTTCTTTGCGCCGCCCAAGAAGGACGGCAATCTCATGCTCCATATACTAGAACGCACATTCGGCCCGGAAAGTTGGGGTCTCACGTGTTCCTGCGATTGATTTTTTGCCTAGCGCTGGCAAGCGCTCCCATCGTCGTGTCGGCGGCGGCCCCGGCGTGCCGGCCGGCCGGCCCAAGTGTCTTTGTTCAGATAACGCGCCTGGAAGCCGCGCGTGACTTGGGCAACGGAGCGCTCGCCGGCTTCTTGAACTCGTGTGACCGGTCGGTCGCTATTCGAGCCGCCCTGGCAATCGGCCGGACCAAGAAAAGCGCCGGCGTTCCACTGCTCGCCAACGCCTACGCCGCCAGTACCGATATCGGGCTGCGCGCGATCAGCATTTACGGGCTCGGACTGATCGGCGGAATGGGAGCCGCTCAACCGGTCCTTGGCGCGCTTCTGCACGACCGGGCGGGCGCGGTGCAAGTCGCCGCGCTCGACGCGACCGACCGGTTGGAAACGACCCACATGTTGTCGGTGACGCAAGAGCGCCAAGCCGGGCGGCGCGTTCGCGAACTGCTGGGCGTCGGCGACGTTATCGTGCGCGGACGCGCGGCGACTGCACTCGAAGCATTTCACGGTTCACCGTTTGCGCAAGACGTCGTCGGCACGCTCGCACGTGCGTATGCGCGCGAACCTGATTCCTATGCGCGTTGGCATATCGTGTGGACGCTTTTCCGCGCCTATGCCAAACGCGCGCCCGTCGGAACGCTGCAGGCTGCCCTTCACGACCGCGCGGAGCTGGTGCGTATCGAAGCCGTGCGCGCGTTCGGGCGCCGCGGCGACGCCGGTGCTATCGCGCTGCTGCAGCCGTTAACGGCGGATCCATCGTGGCGCGTGCAAGAGCAGACGATGGAAGCGATCAACGCGCTGCAAGGCAAACCGGCGACCGCGCATTTGAAAGCGATGCCCGCCGGCGTCCATACGCCCGCGCCGGAGCCCGACCGGTTTGCGTCGCTCCCGGCTTTGCCGCGCACGGCCTCTTCCGCCAAACCGCAAAAACCGTCGCCCGATGCGATCTCGACGGCGACCAAACTCGACCCGGCGACGATTGCTTTGATGACCGGGCCGGCGAAAGGTCCGCATCCTCGCGTGCGCCTGGTCACGACGCAAGGAAATATCTATCTCGAGCTCTTTCCGGAATGGGCGCCGCTGACCGTCGAAAACTTTCTCAATCTCACCAACGCCGGCTACTATGATAACAACGTCTGGTTTCGCATCGTGCCCGACTTTGTCGTTCAGACCGGGGACCCAACCAATACCGGCAACGGCGACGCCGGCTATACGATTCCGGCCGAAGAGAATCCAATCGAACAGAGCAGTTACATCATTTCGATGGGCATGAACTACACGGATCCGCCCAACGCGCACGCGATTCGAGACTCGGCCGGAACGCAGTTCTACATCACGCTTTCGCCGCAGCTGCACTTGAATCGCGACTTCACCGTTTTCGGACGAGTGATCGGCGGCACGGACGTTTTGGGCAGGCTGATCGAGACCGATAGAATCGTTCGCGCCGAGCGCATCCCGGATTCGCCGTGAGGGCTACGTTCAGCTGGGCGCTGCTCTTGCTTGCGTTAAGCGCTTGCGGAACGCCGCAACGCTTGCCGTTGGAGATTCCGCGTTGCGATGCAGTGAAAACCGCAAACGGCATTACGCTCACCGCCCTGGTCACCAGCGAGGCGGCTAAACCCATATCCGGCCTCGCCGTTTCGGTAGATTTCTATCACGACTTTCGCACCGCAACGCTTGCGGCGACGACAACGATCGCTCCCGAGCTCGACCCGGGTCAACAGCGCAGCGTCGTTTTTAAAATTGCTGCGCCGCCCGCGCAAGCGCAAGGCCGCGCGCTACGGTGCCTGGCAACGCATATCTCCTATCTCGACGGCACGTCGGAAAATGTAGCGCCCGCGCGATGACTTGGGAAGCCGTTACCGCCGTAGCTACAGCATTTACGGGCCTCGTTATCGCAGCGACAGTTGTGGTTGGCGCGCGGCAGCTGCGCCTCACCCGCGACACGCTGGACGAGTTGCGGCGCGCAACGCAGCTCGAAGGTACGATGCGAGTGCTCGACGATATCATGGGGCCGGACTTTCGCGCTGCCATGTTGTTCGTTGCCAACGAGCTTCCGCTGAAAATGCAGGATGAGTCTTTCCGGGCGACCGTTTCACGGATGGGCGCCGAAGATTCGGCGACGCATAAAGAACTGACGGTGTTGCGCACGCTGGAACGCGTCGGTTCGTACATCAAGTATGGGCTGCTCGATGGAGACGTCATCTACGACGTCTCCATTCCGGTATTTATCAGTGCGTGGGAGAGCTTGCAGCCGGTCATAGCAATCCACCGCAGAGAACGCGGCGAGGGTTTCTGGGAGAATTTTGAATACCTGTATCGCGCCGCCATTCGCTGGCGCGAAAGAAGCCGTAGCGATGAGAGTTATTTAAAAAATTTGAAGTTCTAAGGTTAGAACGTCTTCTTCGTGTCGAGCAAGATCGTCACAGGCCCGTCGTTGACGAGCTCGACCTCCATCGTCGCACCGAACTCGCCGTACTCCACTCGCAAGCCGTCGCGTTTCAGTAACACGCCGACGCGTTCGTAAAGCGGTTTCGCCTGCTCTTCACGCGCCGCCGCCACAAAAGATGGCCGGCGCCCTTTGCGGGCATCGCCGTGCAGCGTGAACTGCGAGATCAAGAGTATCGCGCCGTTCGCCTCGGCGATGCTGCGGTTCATCAGGCCTTCGTCGTCGCGAAAAATCCGCAGGTTCGCAATTTTCTCGGCCAATTGCTGGGCGTCGGGCTCGTCGTCATCAGCGCCGACGCTCAAGAGGACCACGAGACCCCGGTCGATCGTCCCGACGGGCCCTCCGGCGACGCGCACCTGCGCGCGTGAGACCCGTTGAACGACGGCTCGCACGTCAGCGCGAGAAGATGCTGGAAAGCGCGAAGAGCAAATTTTCTTTGCGCTCGGCGACACGGCGGTAAAAATATGCCGCCCAGTGCGTTCCGAACGGCACGTAGACGCGCAAGCCGTAGCCCTCATTGACCAATTCGCGCTGCAGCTGCGGACGAACGCCGTAGATCATCTGAAATTCGAAACGGTCGCGGGCGATATTTTTCTCTTTAACGAAGTCTTTCACGGCCGCGATTAAGCGCCGGTCGTGCGTGGCGATTCCCGGATAGTTTCCGCGCGTCAGGAGTTCGCGGGCGCAACGGATGTACTGCTCGCGAATCTGTGGCATCTCTTTGTATGCAATTGACGCCGGCTCGTTATAGGCGCCCTTGCACAGGCGCACGCGCGCACCCAACTCGATCATGCGCTCCACGTCGCCGGGCGTGCGTTTGAGGTAGGCTTGAAGCACCGAACCGACGTTACCGTACTCGGTATACGCGCGCTCGAAAACACGCAGCGTGGAGTCGGTGACGGCCGAGCCTTCCATATCGATCCGCACGAACGGGTCGGGATTGGTTTTCGCGCGTTCCAAGATGGCGGCAAGGTTCTGGAAGCCGAGATTCTCATCGATGAGCAGCCCGAGCGCGGTAAGTTTAACGGAGACGTTGCAGCCGACGCCGCTCGCCTTGATCGCGTCGAATATCTCCATGTACGTTTCGCGCGTTTTCGCGGCGGCGTCACGTTCGAGGACGTCCTCTCCCAAAAAGTCGAGCGACGCGCTGATGCCGGCGTCGTTCAACTCCCGCACGGCGGCAATTGCTTCGTCAACGGCCTTGCCCGCAACGAACCGCTTGGCCAAAAAAAAGCAGCGTTTTTGGAAGGTCGAGTCGGGTGCGAAAAAACGATCGAGCGTAGCCATCGCAGCTGCTATACGACGCGGCGGCGCAAGGCCCATTGAAGCGCGATGGCGATGGCCGCGAGCACCACGAATCCGTAGCTCAGCGCAAGCGCGGGAGCGACTCCTTGCGACGAGAGCGTGACGTAGAGCTGAACGGGGAGTGCGGTTGGATGATACGCGACGATCGACGTCGCTCCGTATTCGCCGATCGCGCGCATCCAAGCCAGCACGACGCCCGCAATGACGTTTGGCGCCGCCAACGGAAGCGCGACGCGAAAGAAGACGCGCAAGGCGCCGGCTCCGAGCGTGCGCGCCGATTCTTCATAGATCGGATCGAGCGTTGCAAACGCGGCGGTCGAAACGATCGCGACAAACGATCCGGCAACGAAAAACTCCGCAAGCGCCACGCCGGGGAGCGAATCTACAAACGTTATTCCATGCGGTGCTAGCGCTTGGCCGATGGGCGTATGCGCGCCGACCGTTTGCAGCAGCATGATTCCGGATGCGACGGGCGGGAATGCGAGCGGCAGTGCCAGCACGGCCAAGGCGATTGCGCGCATCGCGCCGCTGGAGTGCGCGAGCGCGTACCCGGCGGGCACTCCAAGCAGTGTGGCGAGTGCGACCGCGGCGGTCGAAGCAACCAGCGAGACGACGAGCGCATCGCGCGCTTGCGGCTCGGAGAACGCCGCGATAACGTCGCCCGGCCTGACCGCGGCCAGCATCGCAACGACGGGACCGAGCATCAGGACGATGAGCAGCGCCGCAGCTACATGGAAGATCGAGAATTTCCAGAACCCCATTCCCATTTGAACTTCCTCAAGATTCTGGTCGTCGCCCTCTCCCTGGGCTTAGACGTATTTGCCGTGGGCGTAGGCGTGGGCATGCGCGGCGTTTCGCGCGCAACAAAAATGCGCATCGGCATCGCCTTTGCGACCGCCGAAGTCATGATGAATTTGGCAGGCGTCGGATTAGGAAAACTCGCCGGCGAACTGCTCGGAAACGCCGCGGGCTACATTGGTTTTGCCGCGCTCATCGGGCTGGGCGGTTACATGATCATCGAAGCCGTTCGCGAGTCCGAACGCAAGCGTCCGCTCGATATGTCGCGCGGCTGGGGTCTATTGGTAGGCTCGCTTTCGATCAGCTTGGATTCGCTCGGCATCGGGTTTTCGATCTTGTACATCGGCGTGCCGCTCGCGCTTTCGCTCGGCGTCATCTTCGTCGTTTCGATCTGCTCGACCGCGCTCGGCTTGACGCTTGGACGCATCGTCGGGCGGCGCGCGGAAGAAAGCGCGGAGCTGTGGGCCGGCATCGTGCTCGCGCTCACCGGCGTCGCGTTTATCCTCGCTAAGGTATTTCTGCCCGAGTGAACACCGGCGAAGCGCTGCTCGATCTCGCGCGCGCCGGCGGACGCACATCGCTCTTTGTCGTCGGCACCGGAAAGAACGCCGGCAAGACGGTTGCCATGCGTGCGGTGGCAACGGCCGCCGTGCAGCGCGGCTTGACGATCGGATTGACCTCGGCCGGGCGCGACGGCGAAATGTTCGATGCGGTCGACGCGGCCGCCAAACCGCGTTTATTTCTCGAGCCCGGAACGGTGATAGCGACGGCGCGCGCCTTACTTTCCGCGCGTCACGATTACGAATTGCTTGAAGAAACGCCCTGGCAAACCGCGGCCGGTCCGGTCGTCTTCGCGCGCGTTCGGGCGGCGGCATTTTTCGAACTGGCCGGGCCGCCGAAAGCTTCGGAGCTGCGACGGTGCGTCGAACGCTTGCGCGAGTTCGGCTGCGATCAGACGATCGTGGACGGCGCGATCGACCGCGTCGCGGCGCTTGCCGGCGGCGGCGACTCGGTGATCGTCTCGGTGGGTCCTGATGCCGGCACGACGATTGAAGACGCGGCGCTGAACGCGCGCGCGCTCGTACGTCGCCTCTGTTTGCCGCAGTTCGATCCGGCGCAGCCTTACGAAAGAATCGACGGCGCTTTAACCGCAGCGCAAGCCGAGGCGTTGATGAAAAACGGCGCGCCGCGACAGGTCGTGGTCAGCGATCCGACCCGCGTCGTGATCGCCGGGACAGCGTTCTTGCGGTTAGCCGAACGCGTCGCGCTGCGGTGCGAGCGGCCGCTGCACGTGGTCGCGGTGACGGTCGCGTCGATCGGCCGGGAACGTGACTTCGAACCGGATGCGTTTCGCGATGCGGTCGCACGCGAGACCGGGCTGCCGGTCTTCGACGTGTACGCAGGTGCGGTATCCGGCGAAGGAAAGAAAGCGTAATGGATCCGCTGATCGTAACGGTCGCGCCCGTCGGCGCGGAACTGACGCCGGAGCAAACGCCCCATCTCGCGGTGAAGCCGGAGCAGTTGGGCGGCGTTGCCGCAAAGTGTCAGCAGGCCGGCGCTTCGATGATCCACGTGCACTGCCGTAACGACGACGGCAGCAACACGCACGAGGTCGGACGTTTCAAAGAGGCTTACCGAGAGATTCGCGCGCGCAGCGATCTCATCGTCCAGTTCTCCACCGGCGGCGCGATCGGCATGTCGCCCGAAGAACGCGCGGGCGTGCTCGACTTGCACCCCGAGATGGCGACGCTTACGTGCGGGTCGGTCAACTTCGGCGATGACATTTTCGAAAATAGTTTTCCAATCATGCGCGCGATTTTGAAGAAGATGAACGAGCTGGGCGTGCGCCCCGAACTCGAGATCTTCGATAAAGGCCATCTTTCCAACGCGCGCAAGCTCGAACGCGAGCGCTTGCTCAAGTTTCCGCAGCATGTGGACTTCGTGCTGGGCGTCCCCGGCGGTTTGGAAGCAAGCGTTTCGAATCTCTGCGATCTCGTGGACTCGCTGCCCCCGGGCTGCACGTGGTCGGTCGCGGCAATCGGCCGCGCCCAGTTGCCGATGTCGATGGCGGCAATCGCGATGGGCGGCCACGTGCGCGTCGGGCTCGAGGACAACATCTATTATTCCAAGGGAAAACTCGCTACCAACGACGAGCTGGTCGCGCGCGTCGCGCGCATCGCGGGCGAGCTCGGCCGTCCGGTCGCAACGCCGGCGAAAGCGCGCGAAATCCTCGGATTGCGGCCGCTACAGGAGCAGGCCCGCGGAGCTTTAATGTAGCGAGTCTTGTTTACGTATGTCGTGCGGCGAACGTTCCAGGCGGTGCCGCTGCTGCTGCTGATCTCGATGATCCTTTTCTTGATCATCCACAACGCTCCGGGAGGCGGCCTCGGACCGTATCTGCAGAACCCCCACATCACTCCGGCAGACATCGCCCGCCTCAAGCACAACCTCGGACTCGATAAACCGCTGCCGGTACAGTACGTCACATGGCTGGGCCAATTGCTCCACGGCGATTTCGGCTATTCCACGAGCAACTCCGAGCCTGTCTTCAACGCCATCGTCGAGCGCTTACCTTCTACGTTTTTGTTGATGGGCACAGCATACTTTATCGCGATCGTGATCGGAGTATCGGCCGGATTGTTCGCGGCGGTGAAGCCGTACACGACCTGGGACTACCTGATTACGACGTTCGCGTTCTTCGGTCAATCCATGCCTGTTTTTTGGCTCGCGCTGATGCTGCAGTTGGCGTTGGCCGTGCACGGAGTACCGTTGCCGTTCGGATACATAATCCAATTGCCGTCGGCCGAAATCTCCAGTTCGGATACGTTCAGTCTCAGCGATCGTATTTCGCACCTGATCTTACCCGCAACGGTGCTCGCGTTCTTGAACATTGCGCTCTACAGCCGGTTCATGCGCAGTTCGATGCTCGAAGTGATCCGGACGGACTACATGCGAACCGCTGCCGCAAAAGGGTTAAGCTTCCGCACGATTCTTTTTAAGCACGGCGTGAAAAACGCAATGATTCCGCTCGTTACGGTTACAGCGCTGACTCTGCCGGCACTCTTCGGTGGTGCGATCGTCACGGAGTCGATTTTTGCCTGGCCCGGCGAAGGCCGCCTTTTCATCACTGCGCTCGGGCAAGAAGACATCGCAATTTTGCTCGGGTTTCTCATGATCAACGCATGCCTCGTCGTATTTTTCAACTTGTTCGCCGACGTGGTCTACGCGTGGCTCGATCCGCGCGTAAAGTACGAGTAATATAAAATGGCGCTCGCTGCTCCGATCAATCAGCCGGTGGTACAAGAAGATGCCGAGGTCTTTAGCAAGGTCACGGCCTGGAAGCGCTTTCGCCGGCACAAGCTAGCCATGGCTGGCGTCGTGGTGCTGGCGATAATGGTCCTCGCTGCCGTTTTTGCCTGGAAGCTCGCGCCCTTCGATCCGAACTTCATAGACGAAGTTCACTGGCAGGGCAATCCGGTTCCACCGTGTTTTGTGAATGCTGCGCAGTGCGGCGGTCATTTCCTGGGGCTGGATGAAAACGGGCGCGATCTCTTGTCGCGCTTGATGTTCGGCGCACAGATCTCGCTTACGGTCGCAGTCTCCGCCGTCATCATGGAGCTGGTCCTCGGGACATTGCTGGGCGCGCTCGCCGGCTATTATGGCACGGTTACCCTGTCGTGGAAGCGGTTCTCGTGGGGACTGGCCATAATGCTCCTTTGGCTGGCGCTTGTAACCGGCGCCGGTGCGGTTGCGGGTTACCTCATAGCGAGATACTTCCCGTTGCAGACCGGCGGCGGTCTAACGCAGCTGATCATCCTGACGTTGCTCGGCGCAAAAATCGCGTTTGACATCGTCAAGAACATACCGCCGAAACCTCCCGCCCGGATTGTAGCCGTGACGGTCGCGGGCGCTGCCATCGGCTGCCTCGCGGCGCTACTCTTGCCGGGCAAGCCGCTTGCGCTGGACGTGATGATTATCGTCGGCGTTTTGTACGGAGGGCTCGTCGGTTTTCAATTTGGGCTCGGGATCCAGCGCGTCGATCACGTGATCATGCGCGTGACCGACGTCTTTCTATCAATTCCGCTGCTGCCGCTGTTGTTGGTACTGACCGGAATCGTGGCGGCGAGTTCGACCAAGGCAGCGTTGAGCTTTGAAACGATCGTGCTGATAATCGGCGGCCTGTCCTGGCCTTCCGTAGCCCGGTTGGTGCGAGCGACGTACCTTTCACTGCGCGAACGCGAATACGCTGAAGCGGCGCGAGCCGTGGGGAATAGCGACCTGCGAATCATGCTGCGGCACTTGCTGCCCAACGCCATGGCGCCCATCACCGTGCAAGCGACCCTCGACGTCGCCAACGTCATCATCCTCGAGTCGGTTTTGTCGTTTCTCGGGTTCGGCATTCAGCCCCCGACGGCGTCCTGGGGAAGCATGCTTGCCAACGCGGAGGCCAATCTACAAGATCAATGGTGGGTGGCGGTGTTCCCCGGCCTCTGCATCCTCGTGACAGTCTTGGCCATCAATTTCATCGGGGACGGGCTCCGCGACGCTCTTGACCCCAACGCCATAAGATAGATAGACTTGCCGGGTCCCCCTGTGCGCGAGTGGCGAAACTGGTAAACGCACTAGCTTGAGGTGCTAGCGCCCGCAAGGGCCTGGAGGTTCGAGTCCTCTCTCGCGCATGAAACCCCCAGGGGCCCGGCGCCGTACTTTAGGGGTAGTGCGGCTTAGACGGCAGCGAAGGATCTATCTATTATGTGGTTGACCCGGTTTGCGATTAATCGGCCCATCGTCACAGGCGTGATCTTTGTGGCCCTCGCGCTCTTTGGTTTCATCTCGTTCTTGCAGCTGGGCCGAAGTTCTAACCCACCCGGAACGGACTTTCCGGTGGTGGTCGTCGTCGCATACTATCCCGGCGCGTCGCCCCAAGACATGGAGCGGATGGTCGTCAAGCCGCTCGAAGACCAAATGGCGGGCATCGACAACCTCGACCACATTACCGCAACCGCGCAAGAGAGCACCGCCACGGTCGGCGTCGTTTTCAACCTCGGAACGAACATCGATCTCGCCGCCGTCGACGTGCAGCGCCGTACGGATACGGCCCGCGTCTTCATGCCGAGCGATCTCGACCCGCCCCAAGTAATCAAAGCCGGGACCTCGGAGCCGCCGCTGCTCGACATCGCGGTCAGTTCTAATAAGCTGACGCAAGCGCAGATCGCGGATATGATCACAAGCCAGGTCGAACCTCAGATCGAGCAGATTCCGAACGTTCAGTCCGTCGACGTTTACGGATCCGCCGCCCGTGAGTTTCATGTCGAGCCGTCGCCCGGGAAGCTGCTCGGCACGGGCGCGACACTCAGTGACGTCTTTAACGCAGTCGCAAGCGACAACCTCAACGTGCCGGGCGGCATGATGACGCAGCCGACTCAAGAGACGACCGTTGCGGTCCATTCTTACATTAATAACGCATCCGATATTCTTGCGGTCCCGCTGGCCGTTCCGGGCACCGGAGCGACCGGCATGCATGTTTCCGACGTAGCGAAGGTCTACGACAGCCATCAAGAGATGCGCACGATTTCGCATTTCAACGGCAAGCCGCGCGTCTACATCGGGATCAACCCGACCCTGAACGCCGATCAGATCAAGGCGACCCAGGTCGCGCGAGCTCAGATGGCAGTTATCGAAGCGCGGTTCCCGCAGTTGCATTTTACAGAAGAGGACGCCCAGGCGGACCTCACCGCAAAGCAATTGTGGGGAGTCGGTCAGTCGCTGATCGAGGGCATCTTCCTGACCGCGATCGTCATGATGCTCTTCCTGCACGCATGGCGGAACGCGGTTGTCGTGCTCGTCGCGATTCCGAGCTCCATCCTATCGACCTTCATTCTGATGAAGATCTTCGGCTTCCACATCGACAGTTTGTCGATGATGGGACTCTCCCTGATCATCGGCATCTTGGTTGACGACTCGATCGTCGTCTTGGAAAACATCGCGCGCCATCGAGACTTGGGACAAAAACCGGTCGACGCGGCCATAAACGGCCGCTCGGAGATTGGCAACGCGGCCGTTGCCATCACGATGGTGGACGTCGTGGTCTTTTTGCCGATCGCGTTCATGCCCGGACTCGTGGGAACGTATCTAAGAGAGTACGGGGCGGTCGTCGTCACGGCGACGCTGTTCTCACTCTTCGTCTCGTTCACGCTCACGCCGCTGCTCGCGGCCAAATGGAGCATGCTCAAGCGCTCGGAGGGCGATCCGAAGTGGGTGCGCGCGCTCGATAACCGCATGATGGATATCATTCTGATCGTAGCGTCGATCGGGATGTTCGTGGTCGGCAACATGACCGGCTGGTTCCTGTTGAACGTCTTCGCGGTTTTCATCGTCGCGCTGCTCCTTCTGAACTTCATCGTGCACCGATACGAGGCGTTCACCGAGCTCTACTTTAACAAACTGCTCCCGTTCGCGCTTTCCCACGGCAGCTTTGTCGTCTTCGTTTCCGTCGTACTGCTGATTAACGCGTTTACGCTGCTCGCAGGGGGCGGGATGGCAACCGTCATGGTAGACGTGCTCATCTTAGCCGTTACGGTCGCGACGTACGTCTTAGCTTTCTTTTTCAGGCTCCTGGGTTGGAGCGAATCGCGTAACTCGGTCCTGCGCTGGTTTGGCTCGCTTGGAACGTATCGTCCGGTTACGCTAGCCACGCTCGTACTGCCCGTCATTGCTGCATTTACCATCGGACTCTTGGGCGGTGTCAACTTCGATTTCTTCCCCGCCCAACAGACGGGCGTGATAAGCATGACGGTTAGTTATGCTTCTGGCACGCCGATCAACACGACGGCCGGTTTCGTCGACCGCCTCGAAAGTGCGATCATGAAGCTGCCGGGCGTAAAATCCGTCAGCTCAACCGTCGGCCGTAAGCCGGCGAGTTTCAGCGGCGTGACGGGCGGCAACTTCGCCCAATTGACGGCGCAAATGGAAGACGGCCACATCAAGGACACCAACAAGACCGTTGCGAGCATCCGCAAATTGGGCTACTTGGTTCCGGGCAGTGAGTTCGACGTGGCGCAAGAAAGCGGCAATGGCGCCGCGGTACAGTACGCGATTACAGGACCGGAGGACGAAATCGGACCGGCGGCCGAAAAAGTGGCGCGATTCCTGCGCACGATTCCGGGTGCGGTAAACGTCCAGACGTCCGCCGAAATCGCAGCCCCGAGATTGAACGTGGATATCGACCAATCGAAAGCATCGCTTGTCGGCGTCTCGCCTTCCGCGGCTGCTAATGTCGCGCGCATCGCCGTCGGCGGAGCGGTCGCGACGAAAGTGCGCACGCCCAACGGCCTGGTGGACGTACGCGTGCAATTCCCGCAGTCGGATCGGAACACCCTTGCGTCCCTGCAAAATGTTCGTGTGCGCGCGACAAACGGCATGCTCGTGCCCCTCGGAAGCATCGCAACATTCACCTGGACGAAGGCGCCGACGCGCGTCGAGCGTTATAACCGTCAACGCGTCGTGAACGTCTTTAGCAACTTACTTCCGGGATACTCGACCGGCCAGATCATCGGGCCGCTCACGAAGAAGATGCGCGAGCCGGGTTTCCTGCCAACCGGCGTGGCGCCTTCGGCGCAAGGCAACACGCAGTGGGTTGGCGAGGCTATGGTCAACTTGGGTATCGCCGTCATTACCTCCGCGGTCCTCGTATACGTGCTGATGGTGATTCTGTACGGCTCGGTCATCGAGCCGCTGATCGTCATGTTTTCAGTACCGCTGGCAATTATCGGTGCGCTCTTGTTTCTTGGAATCATGGGCCGAGTTCAGCCGGAGCAAGGACAATCGCTCAATATCATCTCGCTGCTGGGCGTCATCATGCTTTTTGGGCTTGTGGCCAAGAACGGTATCTTGCTCGTCGATTATTCGAACACGTTGATCAAACGCGGAATGCGCGTTCGCGATGCCGTGCTCCGCGCGGCGGCGACGCGGTTCCGTCCGATTCTCATGACGACGGCCGCCATGATCTTCGGCATGCTGCCGCTTTCGCTCGGATATGCCGAAGGCGGCGAGTGGCGCCAGGCAATGGGCACGGTCATCATCGGCGGATTGCTGAGCTCGCTCATGCTGACCATCTTCATCGTCCCGATGATCTACAACACGTGGATGGGATATTTCGAGCGCCGGGATGATGCCAAAGCGGTTCGCCAAGAGCTTCAGCCGCAGGGACCGAGCGTCGGCGCGGGAGTTCCCGCCTCGTAACCTGCCGGGCGCTTGCCGCTAACTGGCCTGCACTCTGGGTAAGCAAGCTTCTGAGATAAACTCTCGGAGGTTATAAACAATGATCATCGCAAAACGGCTCGCCGCGACGGCGCTGGCCGCAACACTGCTCGCGAACTTGCTGGCTGCCACGGCGCCGGCGCAAGCCGCAGTCAATGTCGTCGTAAACGGAGCGACCGTCTCCTTCGACCAGCCGCCTATCGAGCGGGCCGGACGAGTCTTCGTACCGCTGCGCGGCGTTTTCGAGCGCCTTGGAGCTACGGTCGTCTACGCTAACGGCGACATCAACGCCCAGGGCAACGGCCGCAGCGTGCATTTGCACATCGGGTCCACCGCCGCAACGGTGAACGGTCAGACGCTCTATATGGACGTCGCGCCGTTCCTGGTCGGCGCGCGCACGCTCGTCCCGCTGCGCTTCGTCGCGCAAGCGCTCGGAGCTGCAGTCAATTGGAATGCGTCCAACAATACCGTCTACATCAACGGTAACGGTTCCAACGCGCCGCCGGTCTATGCAACGCCTATTCCGGGGCAGGGAAATCCCGCGACGAACGTTATCAACCGGATAAACCCGGCGGCAAACTCGCAAGTCGGCGGTTCGTTTACGCTCTCGGGACACACGCGCCCGGGATCGTCGGTTCACGTCGTCGCGCAGTCAACATCGGCCGCGCTCGGCGGCATCTTCCAGGTCCCGCGCGGCAACTACGCGATCGATACAAGGGCCGACGTTAACGGCAACTTCAGCGTTCCAATTACGCTGGACGTCGTATCAGGCGGCTCCGTGCGCGTACAACTTACCTCGACTTCGCCAAACGGAGTCTCGATAACGCGAACCATCGCCTACTCGACGTAGGCCGCTTCGCGAGAGCGCCGGGAAACCGGCGCTCTCTTCGTTAAAAGGCGCGCATGCGGATTTTGATCACCGGTGCGGCGGCGGGGCTGGCTCAGCGCGTCGCGCTCGCGCTGGCGCAAGACGGACACGACGTCGCGTTCACGTTTCGTCCGGGCGGCACGCCTCCCGATGCGACGCTCGACCTTATCCGCAGTACGGGACGCGGGGGCGCGGCTTTTCCGGTGGAGTTTCTGGGAGATGAAGACGCCGTTGCCGCGTCGCTAGCCGAAGCGGTTCGCGAGCCGGTCGACGCTCTGGTGCACGCCGTCGGTCCGATGGTCGTGAAACGGTTCGAGCGTTCCTCGGAGACGGATTACCAAGATATGATCGACGGCAATCTGCGCAGCGCGGTTATCGCGGCGCGCGCGGTACTGCCCGGAATGCGCGAACGCGGTTTCGGGCGGCTGGTATTTTTCGGCATGAACGGCTCCAGCGTCACGCGTCCGGCGCGCGGACTCTCCCTGCACCTTGCGGCAAAAGCGGGCGTCGTGGCGTTCGCGAGGACCCTCTCGCTCGAAGAAGCCAAGCACGCGATCACGGTCAACGTGATCGAACCGGGGGATATCCGGCAGAAGTCCATCACGCGCGAAGAAGCGCTGGGTATGGAGGCGCAAAACCCGCGCGGCCGGCCCGGTACAACCGACGACGTTGCGGGCGCGGTACGGTTCTTTCTGGACCCGAAGAATGATTTCATTAACGGCGCCGTACTCGCGGTGAGCGGCGGGTTGATCGAACCGTACGAGCGAACCGCACCCCCTTCATGAGTTTGGACGACACCAGCGAGCGACGCGCCTTTGCGCTGCCCGGATCGACGCTGCACTACGGCCCCGACAAGACCGTCGACGTGCAGCACATCGATCTCAACCTGATTCCCGATGTAGAACGGCGCCGGCTAGAAGGCATCTGCACGACGACGGTGCGCGCCCTCGACGAGCCGGTGACGACCCTGACGCTCGACGCCGTAGACCTCAAGATCTCTTCGGTGGAATCAGGCGGGCGCAAACTCACGTTCACGCCCCGCGGCGATCGCCTCGACGTGCATTTCGATCCGCCGCTCGCGCCCGAGGCAACGGCGACGTTTGCCATCGCCTATAGCGTTGAAAGTCCCCGGCACGGGTTGTTTTTCGTCGAACCTTCGCCGGAATATCCGAAAAAAATACGCCACGCATGGTCGCAATGCCAAGACGAAAACGCGCGGTACTGGTTTCCGTGTTTGGATTATCCGCACGAAAAGCAGAGCACGTCGGCAACGATCGCCGTTCCCAAGGGACAGTTCGCGCTGGGAAACGGCGCGCTGATCGAGCGCCGCGACGAAGGCGGGAAGACGATCTTCCGCTACGACCAAGAGATTCCGCACTCGACCTACCTGGTGACGATGGTAACCGGGCCGTTTGTCGAGGTCGCGCAAACCGGGGCGAGCGTACCCATTTACTACTACGTGCTTCCGGGGCGCGAAGCCGACGGCGAACGCTCTTTCGGAAAAACACCGAAGATGATGAACGTTTTCGAAGAGCGCCTCGATTGCCCGTATCCGTACGCGCGTTATTCCCAGATCGCGGTTTCAGACTTCATCTTCGGAGGCATGGAAAACACGTCGGCGACGACGCAAACCGATCGCACGCTACACGACGAGCGCGCGCATTTGGATTTTTCGAGCGACCCGCTGGTGGCGCACGAACTCGCGCATCAGTGGTTCGGCGATCTGCTGACGTGCCGCGATTGGTCGCAAGCGTGGCTGAACGAAAGCTTCGCGACGTTTTTCGAAGGGGTTTTTCGCGAGGCTGATCTCGGCTACGACGAATACATTTACGACGTCTTCGAGTGGGTCAAGAGATATTTGGACGAAGACCGTCAGCGGTACCGGCGTCCGATCGTCTGCAACGATTACCGCGATCCGATCGAGCTCTTCGACCGGCACCTTTATGAGAAAGGCGGTGCCGTTCTTCACATGCTGCGCGGCGAACTCGGAGAAGCGCGTTTTTGGCGCGCACTCCGGCACTACGTTCGCAACAACGCGCAGCGTTCGGTCGAGACGATCGATCTCATACGCGCGATCGAGCAGGCCACCGGGCGCAACATGCGCGCTTTTTTCGACCGCTGGATTTTCGGCGGCGGACATCCGCAGCTCCGCATTGGCGCAACGTACGACGCGCAGCGGCACGCGCTGACGATAACGATCGACCAGACGCAGCCCATCGACGCTCAGAACCCGCCGTTTGCATTCGGCGTTGACGTAGAGGTCGATGGGCGGCGGATTCGCGTACAGGTCGAACGCGAACATGAAACGATAGCGGTTCCGTTGGATTCCGAACCAACACTGGTGCGCTTCGATCCGGGCGCTTTCATTTTGGGCGATGTGACATACGCGCTAGGCGTGCGGTTTTCGTCCGCGGCGCTGGCGAGCGACGCTTCGGTCGTTGCGCGCATCCGGGCCGGATGCGAACTCGTAAAAGACGGAAGCGGGCAGGCGCGGACGGCTGTCGAAGCCGCGCTCAAAAGCGATGCGTTTTGGGGCGTGGCCGCCGAACTGGCCACGGCGCTTGGAAAGACGCAAGCCGCATGGGCGCGCGACCTGTTGCTCGCCGCGTTGGCGCATCCGCATCCCAAAGTGCGCCGCGCCGTGGCCGGCGCGCTCGGTGAATTTCGGGAGCCCGCGGTTGCGCAAGCGCTGATCGTTCCGGCGACGGGCGACGCATCGTATTTCGTTCAGCGCGCCGCGCTGAATGCTCTGGGCAAAACGCGCAGCGAGAAGGCTTTCAAGGTTTTGCGTGACGCGGCGCGCACGGTTTCGTGGAACGGCGTCATCGAATCCGGCGCCGCACTGGGACTGGGAGAACTTGCCGATCAGCGTGCGACGCCGCTGTTGCTGGATCTTACCAAACCGGGCGGAGACGTTGCGACGCGAGGAGCTGCGCTGCTCGCGCTGGCGCGGCAAGCCGAGCTGCTGGATTCCGAACGCGCGGCAGCCGTCGACGCGATCGCTCACGCGATCGGTGACGCAAGTTTCTTCATTTCGCGAAGCGGCGTTGCCGCGGCCGAGCAATTGGCGGATAAACGCTTTCTCGCGCCGCTCGATCGCTTGGCGCAAACGGGTTTCGACGGACGGCTGCGGCGCGACGCTGCGGATGCTGCCGCGCGCATTCGCGACGCGCAGAAAACGCCGGCCGCCGTTACGGGACTGCGAACCGACCTCGACGCATTGCGTGAAGAACACCGCAAACTCCAAGAGAAACTCGACGCGATTTCTCGCGTTTAAGCGCGCCGTTGCCGTTGCGTTCGCGGCGTTGGCCGGATGCGTGCATTCGCCGCCGGCGCCGCGGCATGCTATCGTTGTCGTGCATCGCCCCGCGGCGCCTGCTTGGGGAGAAGCGGCGAAGCGCGACCTGCGTGCTGCGATCGAGCGGGCGCTGGCCCCGGCAACGGCGCTTTCCTATGACCGCAGCTGCGCGGTCGTCGCGCAAGACGGCACGCTGCTCTACTCCGACCGCAGCGCAAAGGCTGTCGTACCGGCTTCGACGCTGAAGTTGGTGGTCGCTGCGGCCGTGCTCGCGCAATTCGATCCCGGTTACCGTTTTCATACGCGCTTTGCCGCGCAACCGCCGCGCGACGGCACCGTCCCCGGGGATCTTTGGCTCGTCGGATCCGGCGATCCGTCGCTGCGTTCCGACGACTTGCGGCGCGGCGTTACAAAGCTTTACGCGGCGGGGATTCGCGCGGTTGAAGGCGGCGTTGCCGTCGATGCGAGAGCGCTCGCGGGACCCGAGCTCAATCCGTTTTGGAATCCGGGCGACGTGAACGAGGATTTCATGGCGCCGACCAGCGGAGTCTCGGTTGACGAAGATACAGTTGAGTTTCGCATCGCGGGTACGAGCGCGGGACAGCCCGCGGCTATTCGAGTGAAACCGCGCAGCGGCGCGGTGAGCTACTTCGGATCGATTGCGACCGGGGACGCCGACGACGTGGTCGTCGCGGCGATGGGAACACCCGGAGTCTTTCGAGTTTCAGGAACGATTCCGCCCGGCGTGCGGGAGATTTTCTACCTTCCGGTTCACGATATTCCGCATTATGCCGGGGTCGTGCTGTCCCGTTTTTTACGCGATGCCGGGATCGCCGTTGGCGCCATGCCGCGGACGGGACGCGTGCCGCTCGACGCTCAGACGCTTTGGGATCATCCGTCGCCGGCGCTGACGCAACTCGTGCATCACATGATGATCTTTTCCGACAACCACTTCGCCGAGCAGTTCTTGCGCGTACTCGGGGCAACGCGCGGTCGCCCCGACGACGCGCACGGACTCGCGGCCGAGCGCAGCGCGTTAAAGAACGAGCGTATTCCCGTGCCCGGCCTGCATCTCGTCGACGGAAGCGGATTGGCCGACGCGAACCGGATCGCGGCGATTACGCTGGTGCGGCTATTGGCCCACAGCGACGCTAACGCATCCGGAAACGCGCTTTACCCCTTGCTCGCGCGCGGCGGCTTGGACGGCACGCTGAAACGGTACCATTTCGTCCAAGCGCGCGGACGCGTTCGCGCCAAGAGCGGTCACTTGGCGTCGGTTTCGGCGTTGGCGGGGTACGTAGATACCCGGCATCACGGGAGAGTGGCGTTTGCGTTCCTCTTCAACGGTCTCCGCGACGAGGCCGACCCGGCGGTCAGCGCCGCCATCGATCGCATCGCGCAGCGCTGAGCGGGGCCTTACAGGGCTGAGCCGAAACGGAAAGGTTCGATGGTTCCGATTAGTTTTGCGCTGATCATGCGGGTCGAGATGCCCAAGAGCCCGGGTGCCTTCAGTCAGCTCGCGGCCGCAATCGGCGACGCCGGCGGAGTGATCTCGGCCGTCGACATGCGTGCGCCCGGAAAAGCGACCGTCGTGCGCGACGTGACCGTCAACGTCAGCTCCGAGTCGATCGGCAAAGCCGTGCGCGACGCAGTCGAGGCGCTCGACGGCGTAAACGTCGTTTTCGTTTCCGACAGTACGTTTCTGGCGCATTTGGGCGGCAAGATCAGCGTCGAGCCGAAGATTCCGATCAAGACGCGTCAAGATCTCTCCACGGTGTACACGCCCGGAGTGGCGCGCGTCTCCATGGCAATCGCCGCCGATCCGAGCAAGGCGTTCAATCTTTCCATCAAGCGCAACTCGGTCGCGGTCGTCACCGACGGTACCGCTGTATTGGGACTGGGCGACATCGGCCCGTTCGGCGCGTTACCGGTGATGGAAGGCAAAGCGATGCTGTTCAAGCAGTTCGCGGCTATCGATGCCTTCCCGATTTGTCTCGACACGAAAGACGTAGACGAGATCGTGGAGACGGTCATTCACATTGCGCCGGTATTCGGCGGAATAAACTTGGAAGACATATCGGCGCCGCGCTGCTTCGAAATCGAGGAGCGGTTGATCGAAGCGCTGGATATTCCCGTCATGCACGACGATCAGCACGGTACGGCCGTCGTGATTCTGGCCGCGCTGATCAACGCGTCGCGCGTCGTCGGCAAAGAGATGCGCGATCTGCAGATCGTCGTGGCGGGCAGCGGCGCCGCCGGAACCGCGACCATAAAGATGCTGCTCGAAGCGGGCGTGCGCGACGTCATTCCGGTCGACCGTCCGGGCGCGCTCAACCGCACCGACCGGTACGAGAACTCACACTGGCGGTGGCTGGCCGAGAACACCAATCGCGACAACCGCCGCGGTTCGCTGGCCGAAGTGCTCAAAGGCTCCGACGTTTTCATCGGCGTTTCGGCGCCGGGCATTCTGAAGCCCGAAGACATCCGCGGAATGGCGCGCGATCCGATCGTGTTGGCGATGGCCAACCCCACGCCGGAGATCATGCCGGACGTTGCGGAACCGTACGTCGGCGTTATTGCGACCGGCCGCTCGGATTTCCCCAACCAAGTCAACAATCTGCTGGCATTTCCCGGAATCTTCCGGGGCGCGCTCGATTCGCGAGCGCGGCGCATCACCGACAGAATGAAACTGGCGGCGGCGCATGCGATCGCCTCGATCGTCGGCAGCGAGTGCAGCTCCGAATATATTTTGCCGAGTGTTTTTGACTCGCGCGTTGTCGAAACGGTCGCTAAAGCCGTGGCGTCGGCAGCGGTTGAGGAAGGAGTAGCGCGCCGGCACGTTTTGAGCGAAGGCGAACCCGCTCAGTGGCGCTAGCGCGCATTCTCGTCATCGAAGATGACGAAGAAGTCTCCAAACTCGAACAAGCCGTGCTCGAACGAGCCGGCTACGAAGTACGCGTAACAGGCAGCGGCGTTCAAGGGTTGGAGCTCGCCGATTCTTACAAGCCCGACGCCGTCATTCTGGATATCGGTTTGCCGGACATTTCCGGTCTTGACGTTTGCACGACGCTTTCGAACACGACCAGCGCCTTCATACTGATGGTCAGCGGACACTCGCGCGAGCAAGACGTGTTGCTCGGACTCGGACTGGGTGCCGACGATTACATCACCAAGCCGTTTTCGGGAAACGAACTCGTCGCGCGCGTTGCCAGTTTCTTGCGACGCCGCGAAAAATATCTGCAGAAAAAAGATGAGACAGGGGTGCTGCAAATCGGAAGCGCGCATCTCGTACGCGATTTTCACACGCTCAATTACGACGACCGGACGATCACGCTGACCGCGCTCGAATTCCGGCTGCTCTGGTTTTTAGCGGAGGGCGAAGGACGGTTGCTGACGCGCGCGCAGATTCTCGAACAGGTATGGAACGATACGTCCGGCGTGCCGACGCGCGTTGTCGACGTGCATATCGCGGCGCTGCGAAAGAAGATGTCGGAAGTAGAGGCGCCGGTCGAAATAGCAAGCGTCCGCGGCATCGGATATCGCCTCGATACCAGGTGACGCAGCGGCGGCAGGTGAGGCTCTCCAAACGTCCGTAACCCACGACAGGTGCCCCTGTTTTTTTTCGCCCTTGCGCTGACCCTGTATTCAGCGCCCGCCGGCAATCGTGTCGCCGGAGCTCCGAACCCGAACAATCCGTATAACGTGATTTTGCCGAATGGCCGGACTGTCGCGCCGGTTGGGCGCAACGTTGTCGTGGGCATGAACGCGTTGGGCGTTGCGCTCTCGCCCGATGGAAAATATGCGATCGTCAGCAACGACGACGAGCGCGAAGGCGGCGCGATCAGCCGTTACACGCAAGTGCACGGCGGCTATTCACTGACGGTCGTCAACACGGCGACCATGTCGGTTACCGACAACTACACAACGAAAGACATGAAACTGTTTTTGGGCGTGGTGGCGGTTAGGGATCCGGCGCATCCCGGACAGACCTTGGTCATCGCCGCGGGCGGCGGAAACGACACGATCTCATTCTTTCAGCTGGATTCATCCGGCAAGCTGCAGCCGGACGCGCCCGCGTTGGAAACGATGCCGCCGATCCCGCTGCCGAGCAGACCGCTTTACGCGAATGCGAATCGCGCCTTTCCCGGTTCGATCGCGCTTTCGCCCGATCACCGTATCGCCTATGTCGTGAACAATCTCGGCAACGCCGTGACCGACGTTGACGTGGCAACGCGCCGGCGGTTGCACGATGGGCCGCCTTTCGCGGCCGGATATTTCCCGTACGGCGCGGCGGTTGCCGGACGGCGGCTGTACGTGACCAATCCCGGGCTCTCGATCTACGGGAACCTGCCCGCTCCGGTGCGTTATCCGCAATTTGCAAACGCCCCAGCCGCTACGGAGTATGCGCAGTCGCTTACGGTGCTGCCGCTTTCGGCAAACGGTGAAATTGCGGGGCAGGCGGTCGGAGCGATCAGATTAGACGGCATGCCCGACGGCGTGCAAAATGTCGGCGGCGCGCAGCCGACCGCGATTGCGATTTCGAAAAACGGACGCTACGCCTACGTATGCATGAGCGGCGTCGATCGCGTGGCCGTGGTGGATCTTCTCGGCACGCCGCACGTTGTCGGCGGAGTCGAGCTGCGGCTCTTCGACAGAGCGCCATACGGTATGCAGCCCAACGCCATCGTCGCGAGTGCCGACGGCAAGCGTGTCTACGTGGCGCTAGCGGGTCTCAACGCGGTGGCGGTACTCGATGCCAAAGTGCCCTCGCATCTGCGTCGCCTGGGGCTTATTCCGGCGGGCTGGTATCCTACTGCACTTGCACTTTCGGGCAACGGCCGCTATCTGTACGTCGCCAACGCGCGAGGGTTTGGACAGGAACCGAGTTTCGAAGGCGCAGTTCCAACGCACACGTCCAACGGGCGCGTACTGCAGGTGCTCCGAGACAGCAACGTCGTCTGGTCCACGCTAGAGAAAATCGATCTGCGCAAACTCCCGCTGACCGCGCTGACGCTTTCCTCGCTGAAATATGCGCGCGTCCCGCGCAATCCGCCGCCAAACACGATGGTCCCGCCGTTGCGATCTCTCCAACGGAGTGCGTTCATCAAGCACGTCGTTTTTATATTGGAAGAGAACAAGACCTACGACGCCATGCTCGGCGATCTCACCGACGCGCAGGGACAGCCCTACGGCAAGGGCGATCCGTCGCTGGTGTCGTTTGGGCAGGACATAACGCCGAATCTTCACCAACTCGCGCGCGATTTCGCGCTGGCGGTAAATTTTTATGCCGACGGGGACGAATCCGATGCCGGCCATCAGTTTGCGACCGCGGGTATTGCGAGCTCGTACTCCGAGAAGACGCTGCTGGTAAAGAACGGCCGCTACCCATTCGTTTACAAGAACGAAGATGTTGAGGATTATCCGCGCGCGGGCTATATCTTCAACAACGCCGCGCGCAACGGTGTAACCTATCGCGATTATGGCGAGCTTGTTCGATTGTCGGGTTACGACCAAGGCGCAGCGCCAGACCCGAGGGCCGACGATCCACATTTTCGCGACGTAAACGATCAGCGCGCGCCGACGAGCGGCTTGGGCGGGCTTTATTCGCTCAACACGCCCGCGCTAGCGGCGTTGAAGGATCATATCGACATGAACTATCCGGGTTGGAACTTGCGCATTCGCGACGTCAGGCGCGCCAACGAATACATCGCCGATTTTCACAATCAGCCGATGCCGGAATTCACCTACATTTGGCTGCCCGACGACCACGCGGGCGTTGGGGCGGACATACCTCCGATTCCGGAAGAGGTTGCCGACGGTGACCGTGCGCTCGGAGCGATTGTCGATTTCATCAGCCATCAGCCCGAATGGGATTCAACCGCCATTTTTATTACACCGGACGATGCGCAGAGTTCGCGCGATCACGTCAACGAGCACAGGACTTACGCGATCGTCGTTTCGCCCTATGCGCGCCGTCACTACACCGGTCAGGTGCATCTTTCGACTGTGAGTATCTTGAAAACCGAAGAAGAACTGCTGGGCTTGCCGGCGCTTTCGCTCGGCGATTTGCTGGCGACCGACATGGCCGATTTCTTTACCGCCTCGGCAGCCGACGCGGCGCCCTATAACGCAATTCCGGTCCCCACGCAGACGGCTAGCGTCGAGGGACGGCGCATCGCCGCGCTGCTTGTCTATACCGATCAAAGCGGGCCTGACGCCGACGTGCAGCGGTCGGCGCGGCTGATCGAGCTTTCGCGTCAAGCCGACAAACTCGCGGCACAGCGCGGAGCCATCGGCGCGGCTGCGTATGAAGCCGGTCAGCACGCGCTCTATGCGGCGGCTTTGCGCGCTGCCGGCGAGGTGCACGAATGAGCCGGCCCACGGTCGACTACGGCCCGCGCTTGATCGCCGGCCCGGCAGCCGCTTTGCGGCGCGCGCTGATCGTGATGCCTTCGAAAGCGATCGAAAACGCGCGTCCGCTTCAAGGCGAACCGAACGCCGTACATTCGCGCGCGCTGGCCGAGATCGCGGTCCTCGCAAAGACATTGCGATTTTTCGGGTGCGACGTCGTCGAGTTGCAAAACTCTTCGGACGATCCGCTGGCGAGCGCGGTAGCCGACGTCGCCGTCGTTTTTGAATCGGGCGCCGCGATCATGCGGCCTTCTTCGCCGGCCCGCCGCGCGGAAGCCGCTTGGATCGAGGCGGAGTTCGAAACGCGCGACGTGCCTATCGCCGCGCACCTTTCGGCGCCGGGGCTGTTGGATGGAAGCGATGTCGTGCTGGCCGGGAAAACCGCGTTCATCGGCGTGAGCCGGCGCAGCAACGCCCTTGGCCGCGATGGTTTCGCGCGGATAGCGCAAGCGCACGGGTTTACGCCCGTTGAAGTGCCTGTGGCCGCCGGCGTGCCTTCGCTGCGCGCCGTTTGCGGCGTGCTCTCCGATGAGGAGCTCGTCATCGCGACCGAACGCGTGGACCGCTCGGTGTTTTCGGGTTTCCAGACGATCGCGGTCGAACGCGGCGACGAATTCGGCGCCGGCGTCTTGAACGTCGGATACCGGCACGTCGTCGCTGACGTGCGTTTCCCGAGCGTTATCGATGCGCTTCGCGCAGCGGGCACACGCGTCGACGCGATCGACCTCTATGACTTCGGGCGCATCGGCTTGACTCCGTCAATGCTTGCGATCGATTTGAAACGTGGCTAAGAAACAGCAGCGCATCGCCATTTTTTCCGATATTCACGGAAACCTCACGGGGCTCGAGGCATGTTTGGCCGATCTGCAGGCGCAGGGAGGCGCGGACGTTCACGTGGCGGCGGGCGATCTGTGCATGGACGGTCCCAAACCGAAAAAAGTGTTGCAGCGGCTTCACGAGATCGGCGCGCAATGCTTGCGCGGAAACACCGACCGTTACATCGGCGCGCAATCCGAAGAAGAGATGGCCGGGGCCGACGCCGCCGACCGTAAACAGCTCGACTGGCAGCGCAAAGAGATCGGCGAGAAGTGGGTCTTGTGGCTGCGAACGCTTCCGTTTTCGCTGCGTTTCGGAAGCGAGGAGAATCAGCTGTTGGTCGTTCACGCCAATCCGACGACCGACAACGAACATCTCTGGCCCGGCGCCGAGGACGACGTGCTCGAGCGTTTGATCGGCTCCGAACCGGCCGGAACGATTGCATTTGGACACTTGCACATTCCCTACGTGCGCATGTGGCGCGGCAAAATGCTCGTGAACGTCTCTTCGGCGGGTCTGCCGAAAGACGGCGATCCGCGCGCCGGTTACGCGATTCTGACCGAACGTTCCGGCGGGTGGGAAGTGAGGCACCGCCGCGCCGCCTTCGACGTCAAGAAAGTCGCGACGCAGCTCGCCGACTCGGGCATTCCCGGCTCATCGGATTTGATCACAACGCTGCGCCGCCACCGGTACAAACGATTAAAATCGCTGATACCCTAGCGCTCGAGATCACGAACATCGTCAAACGTTACGGCGACTTCACCGCCGTGGACGGCGTCTCGCTACAAGTAAAAGCGGGCGATTTTTTCGGGTTTCTCGGACCGAACGGCGCGGGAAAGACGACGACGATTAACGCCATCGTCGGGCTGGCGAGATTGAACGGCGGCTCGATACGCGTCTTCGGTTACGACAATCTCACACAGTGGCGCGACGCGCGCCGCTTTATCGGCTTAGCTCCGCAAGAGTACAATTTCGACCGCTATCTTTCGATTCGCGACATTCTGATCTATCAGGCCGGTTATTTCGGGATTCGCGCACGCGATGTCTCCGAACGTGCGGATATGCTGCTTGAACGTTTCGGATTGGCGTCGAAAGCGAAACTCGATTATTTGAAGTTATCGGGTGGGCAGAAGCGCCGGCTGACGTTAGCGCGGGCGCTCATCAACTCGCCGCAACTGCTGATTCTCGACGAACCGACAGCCGGCGTGGACGTCGAACTGCGGCTCGAACTGTGGGAACTGCTGCAGCAGCTCAATCGCGAAGGCATGACGATCTTCCTGACGACGCATTATCTCGAGGAAGCCGAACGGCTCTGCCGCGACGTCGGCATTATCCGTGCCGGGAAACTCGTCGCGCAGGAGCCGATGCAAGGCCTGCTCACGCGCAAAGGTAAGGGCCTGCAGGAAGTGTTCTTGGAACTGACGCGCTCTCCGGCGGACCTTTCATGAACTCGGTCGGGATGTTCACGCTGATGAAGCGCGAGATGGTGCGCAGCCTGAAGATCATCAACCAGGTCATTTGGCCGCCGATGATTACGACGGCGCTCTACGTGTTTGTGTTCGGCGTGGCGTTAGGCAGCCGCGTGCATGCGCCGCACGGCATGTCGTATTCCGTCTTTCTTATTCCCGGGCTTATCATGCTGCAAGTGATCGACTCGTCTTACGGTGAGTGCAGCAGTTCGGTCTTTCAGGCGCGCTTCATGAATTGGATTCAGGAGATGCTGATCGCGCCGATGTCGGCCTATGAGATCGTCTTCGGATACATCTTGGGCAGCATCACCCGCGCGATCCTCATCGCCTGCCTCATCATGGGCCTGGGCTTCGCGTTCGTGCACACGCTGCCGCAAGATTGGCTGCTCTATTTTGCCGTGATCGTCGACGTCGCGCTGCTCTTCTCGGCGCTCGGCGTAATCTTTGGACTGATGGCCGAGAAGTTCGATCATCTGGCGGTGCTAACGACGTTTGCGATCACGCCGCTCGTCTTTGTGGGCAGCGCCTTCACGCCGGCACAGTTTCTCCCGCCGAGCATTCTGCGCTTCGAGTACTTCAATCCGATGTTTTACGCGATCGACGCCTTCCGGTACAGCTACACCACCGCGAGCTATCTGCCGCTTTGGCTCTCGATGGCGGTCATCACCGGACTGGCGGCGCTCTGTCTGGGGATTGCATTAGCGATGGCCGTAACCGGATATAAATTACGCACCTGAAGGACGGCGTACGCGGTATTGGGAAGCGCGCTTCATGGAAGTAAAACCGACGTACCTCGGCACGATGATCGCGCTCGGCACGGCCGCATTCGGCTTGATCGCCGCGCTCGCTTGGAACAAGTTCATCACAGATCTGATCGGGATGTTCCTGAAAGCGGGAGCGGGCATTTGGGCGGAACTCGCTTACGCGGTCATCATCACGATCATCGCGATCTTAGTCATCCAGTCGCTGGGGCGGCTGGCGGAGCGCAGCCCGTAAAGACTCGCGCGGCTGGGTATAACCCGCACGTATGATCGTTCTCGCGCTGGTCACCGTGCTGCTCTCGCCGTGGAAGGGCCCGTCGCTGCCGACGACGCCCACGGGCAACTATGAAGCATCTTGGGCCATGACGGTGCGCGGAGTGCCGCACGCGCGGGTGCAGTTGAGCGCAGATGGCGTGGCGCCCGGATGGGTGGCGTCGTTTTGTACGCCGCGTCTGTGCGCGCCGTTTCACACGATTGCCGCGCTCGATGGTAAGGGCATCGCCCGTTACCAATTTAGTTTAATTCGCACCGATCCGAAGGCGACGGCGCATACGCGCGCGAGCATCCGTGCGAATAATCACGCGGCAGCAACCGCCGCGCACTAAAAGAACGGGTTGTGCTTTTTCTCCCACGCCACTTTTGACGGCGGGCCGTGACCGGGCATGAGCACCGTATCTTCGGGAAGGGTGAAAATCTTCGAGCGAATGCTGTTGAGGATATCTTCGTAGGTCGACGCATCGCCGTACGCGCCTCCGACACTGCCGGCAAAGAGCGTGTCACCCGTGAAGAGCGTGGACTTGAAAAGATAGGAAGATGAGCCGTCGGTATGGCCGGGCGTATGCAGCAGCCGGATTCGCGCATCGCCGAACGGCACTTCCTCGCCGTCTTTGACCATGAGCGCGGAACTCGCCAGCGATCCGATCGCTGCCACGTCCGCGCGATGCATGACGATCTTCGCTTTTGGAAAACTTGCGGCAACGTCGGCAGTCGCGTCGCAATGATCGGCGTGCTTGTGTGTGACGAAGATATACTCCAAATGATAGGCGCCGTCGCGAAGGATGCGCAGCAGGTTGCCGGGGATGCCGGCGGGGTCGACGAGTGCGGCCCGCTTTCCGCCTTCCAAGAAAAAGACGTACCCGTTGCTCGGATGCGGGTGCTGCGGATGGTGGCGCACGTCGGGGAGGGAGATGGGTTCGGGGTGCCAGCGCCGGGCGGCCGTATCGGCGAGTTTCCCGGGGTCCAGTCCCAGAGGCCCCGCCAGGGCGCGCGCCTGCGCGTCGTCGGGCAGTTCTCGGCCTCGGCACCAATCGTCGATGTCACCGGCCCGCAGGCCCGTCGCGCGGGCTAGCGCGGCGGCCGTTGCGCGGTTTCCCCGCATCGCCTTGGTTAGAACGTCGCCGAATTCGTCTTCGAGCCCCATCCAAATCGGCTTCTGCGCAGCCGCTGCCGCCGCCCGTTGCAACCGGAGGGGGGCCGCGCCCGGTCGAAGCGAGCGGCATGGAACGCGTCATCATCATCGGCTCCGGTCCCGCGGGGCTCACCGCCGCGATTTACGCAGCGCGCGCAAATCTGCGGCCGCTGGTCCTGGCCGGGGGCATGTACGGCGGACAGCTGATGCTGACGACCGAGGTCGAGAACTACCCGGGTTTCCCCGACGGCATCATGGGGCCGGATCTGATGATCAAGTTTCGCGAGCAGGCCGAGCGTTTCGGCGCGCGGATCGAAAACGTCGACGTGCTGTCGGTCGATTTTTCCAAACAGCCGCTCGAGGTTACGACCGCGGAAGCGACGTTCAAAGGGAAGAGCGTCATCGTTGCGACCGGCGCGAACGCGCGCTGGCTCAACATTCCCGGCGAAGAGAAATTGCGTGGGCGCGGCATTTCGACGTGCGCGACCTGCGACGGCGCGTTTTTTCGCGAGAAGCACATCGTCGTGGTCGGCGGCGGCGATTCGGCGATGGAAGAGGCCCTGTTTCTCACGCGCTTCGGCTACAAGGTCACCGTCATCCACCGGCGCGACACGCTGCGCGCAAGCAAAATCATGGCCGACCGCGCCTTCGGCCACGATAAGATTTCGTTCATTTGGAATACGGCCGTTGAAGAAGCGATCGGCGAGGAGAAATTACGCGCGCTGAAGCTACATAATCTGGCCGACGGAACGCGCAGCGAACTCGAGGCCGACGCGCTCTTCATCGCGATCGGCCACGATCCGAACACCGCGATCTTCAAGGACCAGCTCGAGCTGGACCCGATGGGTTACATCGCCTCGGCCGACGGCGTCTCAACCAACATCGAAGGCGTCTTTGTCGCCGGCGACGTCAACGACATCCGCTACAAGCAGGCCATCACCGCTGCCGGAGCCGGTTGTCGCGCAGCTATGGACGCGGAGAAATATCTCGAAGCGCTCGAATTTCCAATCGAAGAGGCGATAGCCTAAGCTCTGTTTTCTATCGCCGCTCGAAGCCGAGCTTGCGCCAACTCCATCCGTGCCACTGCATCTGCGTTCAGGATTTCGATCTGAGATAGCGCGGATTCAATGCGATTCCAAGAGGTGCGTTCCTTGCTCGCTTTCACGGTGCGTTCAGCGACTCCAAGCGATTCGGAGTCGCTCCAATGAATGAATGCCGCTACGCGGTCGGCGATTGCATCTTCCAGTCGGTACACTCTAAACGTTCCAGCAGCAGTCTGCAGCTCGACATACTCTGTAATGGCATGTTGATCGATGTGTGGTACATCTGCGACGAAATCGAGGACGTAGATCGTTGAGGGGCTCGCATAGACGCGTCCCTGCTCGTGGAAACCAAGGTCCCGAAGAGCCCTGGAAATTTTGCGTCGATCGATTCCGGTCGTTACGGCAAAATCGATGTCCATTGAAGTGTACACATCGGGCACGTGCGCAGTAATGGCGCTGCCGCCTACGACCACAACGTCTATCCCATGACGCTTAAGGTGCGAAGCGACGGTCGCGGCGAGCTCGGATAAAGCGAGCTCTTTCATCTTTATAGAGGCTTACCGATCCCGCGCGGCCGGCGCCGCAGCTTCGCCCAATATTTTTCGTAAGCCGGCGATTCGCTCATGCGCAGAAGAAGCTTATAGAGCTCGTCGCGTGCCCTAAACCGCGGGTTAAGCTCAACGATCCGCGTGCCGCCGACACGCTTCGAAACGACTGCGCCGGCGCGCTCGAGCGAAGCCACAGCACGCTGGACCTCGTTCAGGCGGCGCCCGAGAACGCGCGCAATTTCGGAGGGGTATGTACGACTCAGGCGGCCGATGGCAACGAGGGCCTCGGTTCTCAGGCCTGAACCAAAAAGGGCTTCCATGGGGGTATTATACACTACATGTTTGTAGTGTTTCAACTACATATTTGTAGTGACTCCCTGCTTGGAAACTCCTACTGCCAGAGCGTTGTTACGGACATCGCTCGCGCGCCCTTCACGGACATGGGGCCGCTTGGCGTGCCGCATTGCGCCATGAACGTCGTTGGCCATTTCGCGTTTACGGCCGGGACCGAGCAAACGAGGTTGCCGCTGCAGTAATAGGGATAGTTTCCGATCACGGTTCCCGTGCCGGCGTTGCATATGATGCCGCTGCCGCCGGCAACTTGAAACCGCCATGGTTTTGCGACGCTCTTAGGGTTCGGCGCGGGTAGAGGTTTCGTCAGGTTTATGATGACGCCGGTGTTCGCCGCGACGTTTTCCGGGCAGGCGACGGCTTTCGCAGAAAGCTTGAAGCACGGATCCATGATCGAGTTGCCGATCATGCAGCGGTAGGCATCGCTCCGCGTCGAGGCGGTCGAGCTCGTCCAGCACGATCCTTTGACCGCATTCCCTTTCATGCCGGCGGCGGAATAGTTTACGATCTTCGTTGGACCGGGATAAGCCAGCGCCGGTCCCGCTGCAAAGCTCGCCAGCGAAAGTATGATTGCGACGGAGATGAGGCGCTTCATGAACGCTCCTTTAACGCGGCCCTCGTCATGCGTCCTTACGGACGCTGCTCGGGCGTGGTTCGACAGGCTCACCATGACACCTTAATCACCATGACACCCTAATCACCACGACAACTACGAAACCAGGTTGGTTAGCGCCGACTCCAATGTCGGATATTTGAATAAAAAGCCTTCGGACTGCGCGCGCTCCGGAAGAACGCGTTGCCCTTGTAGCGCCATTTCCGCCGCTTCACCCAACATCATCATTAGCGCGAAGTTCGGGACGGGCAGCGCGGCCGGCCGGTGCAGCGTCTGTCCGAGCGTTTCGGTGAATTCTTTGTTGCGCACCGGGTTGGGAGCCGTTCCGTTCACGGCGCCGTCGAGCTTGTCGATCGCGAGCATGTACATGCCGACGAGATCGTCGATATGGATCCAGGAATACCATTGCTTGCCGCTTCCCAACCGGCCGCCGGTGCCCGTTTTGAAGATCGGCAGAATCCGCTCGAGCACGCCGCCGTCGCGGCCCAGCGCCAAACCGTTGCGGATGCAGGCAACACGCATGCCGAGATCCCGGCCGCGTTGCGCCGTGTTTTCCCACTCGACGCAGACCTGCGCGAGGAAATCCATACCCGGCGGGCTGCTTTCCGTGAACGTATCCTCTTCGCTGGTTCCGTAATAGCCGATCGCCGAGGCGGTGACGTAGGTTTGCGGTTTGGGTTCGACGAGCGCGAGCGCGTCGAAGAATTTCGAAGGTGTGGTGGTGCGGCTTTCGCGGATGCGTTGCTTCACGTCGGAATTCCAGCGCTGCGCAATCGGTTCGCCGGCGAGATTGACCACGGCGTCCATTCCGCCCGCGGCGGCGGCCGCGGCGTGCGGCTCGCGCATCGAAGCCGCGCGCACCTCGTCGCCGCGCGCCCGTAAGGCGGCCACGAGGTGGCTGCCGATAAAGCCGCTAGCGCCGAAGACGGCGATGCGCATCAAATTCCGCCTATGAATCTCCCTGGATTGAGCGTTCCATGAGGGTCGAAGCGCGCCTTCATCGCGCGCATTTTTTCGATGGCCGCGGGCACCGCGCCCCAGGCCTCGAACGACGCGCGCACGGCCGAGTCGCAGGCCACGATGGTGCAGCGCGGTTCGAGTTCGCGCAGCTCGGCGTGGCAGGCTTCGATTTTGGCTCCGAAGTGAGCAGCGTCGCGCTCGCTCGCGCGGATGAACACGTCACCGTTCATGACGTCGAAGAGCACGTCGGTGAAGAGTTCGTGCCGGTTGCACGCGTCGCGCATGCGCTCGGCGCGTTCTTGCGCGGAACCGGGCGAACCGAAGAGGCGATAGGTGATCGAACGCCCGCGCTTGCTAGCGATGCAGGCGTCGATGGTGCGGTCGAAGCTTTCGGCCGCACCCGTGTCGACGATCGTCGTCTCCGGAACGCCGGCTTTTCCGAGCGCGGACCGCGTATCGAGCGTGGCGCGTTCGAGCAGCTCCTCCGTGCCCTCGAAGTAGAGAAGGGCGCGGCCGTCGATGTCATCGGTACCGTCGACGTTCTTTCCAAAACCCTCGACGCAAAAAGCAGCCGCGGGCGGAACGACGAGCGACGCGATCCGCTCGACGGCGCGTGCGCGCGTCGCTTCGGGCAAGGGCGCGATCATCGCACGCCGCTTCTTGGGAACCGGCAGCGTTTTAAAGTTGAGCTGCGTGAAGATCGCGAGCGTGCCGAACGAGCCGATGTAGAGCTTGCTCATGTCGTAGCCGCTGACGTTCTTCACGACCATGCCGCCGGCGTGAGCCAGCGTGCCGTCGGCGAGCGCGACTTGCGAGCCGATCACGAAATCGCGCGCGCGTCCGTACATGTGGCGGCGCGGTCCCGGCCAGCCCGCGGCGAGCGAACCGCCGATGGTGGCTTTCTTCCGCTGCGGTACGTCGATGGGAACGAACTGTCCGTGCTCGCCCAGCGCCGCGTTGAGTTGCGCGACGCGCACGCCGCTCTGCGCCGAGCAGGTCAGGTCCTGGTATTCATGTGCCAGGATCGCGCTCAGTCCGGTTGTGATCAGCGAAAGGTCGGCGCGCGGAAGAACCGGGCCCATGCCGCTGAGCGTCTTTCCGCCTTCAACGGAGACTTTCAATCCTTCGCGATCGCAGCGTTCGAGCGTCTCGCGGAGCGCGTCGAGAGATTTGGGCGCGATCACGCGACTTCCGCGCAGCCGACCCCGGCCGGAAAGATCTTTTCGGGATTGAGGCTGCGGCGCGGGTCGAAGACTTCGCGGACGCGCGACATCGTCGCGAGGTCGCCGGTCGAGAAGATGCGCGTGAGGGTGTCGCGTTTTTCGTAACCGATGCCGTGCTCGCCGCTGATCGTGCCCCCGAGATCGACGGCGGCTTTCAAAATTTCATTGCCGGCTTCGATGACGGCCGCGACTTGTTTGGGATCGCCGCGATCGTAGAGCAGCAGCGGATGCAGATTTCCGTCGCCGGCGTGAAAAACGTTCCCCGCGATAATCCCTTGCGGGGCGCACGCGTCTTCGACGGCTTTTAAGGCTTGCGGAAGTTTGGTGCGCGGTACGACGACGTCTTGGATGTAGTAATTGGGCGCGATGCGTCCGGTCGCGCCCAGCGCACCTTTGCGTCCGGCCCAGAGTGCGTCGCGTTCGGCCTGGGACTTTGCGGCGCGCCACGTCGTCGCGCCGTTTTCTTTCATGACGCGGCGGATCTCGTTTTCGTGCAGATTCATCTCGTCTTCGAAGCCGGCGCTTTCGATCAGCAGCACCGCGGCCGCATCGGTCGGATATCCGGCATGAAACGCGGCTTCGATCGGCGGAAGCATGACGCGGTCCATCATCTCGAGCGCGGTTGGAATGATGCCGGCGCCGATGATGCCGCTGACTGCGGCCGAGGCCGCATTGATGTCGTCAAAGGCGGCCAGCCAGACGCGAACCGTCTCGGGCTGGCGCAACAAACGCACCCACGCCGAGCAAACGATTGCGAGGGTTCCTTCGCTGCCGACGAGCAAGCCGGTCAAATCGTAACCGACGTCGTCAACCGACGTCGTGGTGACGTCGCCGTTTTCGTCGACGATTTCGAGTTCGAGAACGTGATTGACCGTGGTGCCGTAGGAAAGGCAGTGCGGGCCGCCCGCATTGGTGCCGATATTCCCGCCGATGGTCGAGACTTTTTGCGATGACGGATCGGGTGCATAGAAGAGGCCCGACGTTGCGACGTGTTTTGAGAGATCGAGGTTGATGAGGCCCGGCTGCACGCGCGCGCGGCGGTTGCGCACGTCCACTTCCAGGACGCGATTCATGCGCGCGAACGAGAAGACGACGCCGCCGCGGGCCGGCGCCGCGCCTCCGCATAAACCGGTGCCCGCGCCGCGAGCCACGATCGGTTCTCCGCAGTCTCCTGCGATCTTTACGGCGGCCGCGACTTCGCGAGTATTGGCCGGCAGCACGACGGCCGCGGGCACGACGCCTTGCGAATACGCGTCGAAAGCATAGACGGCGAGATCTTCAGGCTCCGTCTTGACCGCATCTGCTCCGAGCGCGTCGATCAGCCGCTGCTTCAGCACCGGCTAGTGGTTCAACGGTAGAGTAAATATTTCTGCCGCACGGCAAGAAAGCGGCGCAAGGCGGGTTCCCACTGCGCCTCGATCGCCTGCGCGGACTCGCCGGCTTGCAGCGCGGTGGCAAAGGTATCGGTGCCCCAGTCGATTGCGGTGGACCTGACGCTGACTTTCAACGCTCCGGGCGAGACTGCCCGGACTGCGGCTGCGATTTCCACCGCCGTCCGAACCGATGGGAAGACCTTCGGATTGAAGACGTCGAGCTCGACGCCGGCGATTTGTTGGCCGCTGAGCGCGCCGAAAAACGGCGACCAGTACGCGGGACGGAAATAAACGCCCGGAATGTTGCGCGCGTTCAGAACGCTCGCCAGCCCGTATGCGTCGACGTCTTGCGCGCCGACGTATTTGAAAGGCTTGGTCGTGCCGATCCCGCCGTTCAATCCGATGCTGTCGGTGAGGCCGGTGCACGGATAGACGACGGTGGTGCTCCACTCGGGAATGTTCGGCGAAGTTTGTACCCATTGCAAACCGGTGTCGGGCCACAGCATCGAGCGGCGCCAGCCTCGCATTTTTATGATCCGCAGGTTCGCGCCGATGCCGAATTGATTGTTGAAGAGACGCGCGAGCTCACCGACGGTCATGCCGTGCCGCATAGGAATGGGATAGAGTCCGATAAACGATTTGTACTTCGGATCGAGCACGGGGCCTTCGACCATCGTGCCGCCGATCGGGTTGGGGCGATCGAGCACCCAAATCTCTTTGCCGAATTGCTTGGCGGCCTCCATCGCATACGCCATCGTGGAAACGTACGTGTACGGACGCGCGCCGACGTCTTGGATGTCGAAAAGCAATACGTCTACGCCGGCGAGCATGTGCGCATTGGGGTGTTTCTGAGCGCCGTATAAGCTATAGACCGGCAATCCGGTCCGCGGATCGGTGTACGAGGCGACATATGCGCCGGCCGCGCGATCACCGCGTAATCCGTGCTCCGGCGAATAGATCGCTTTCAAGCAGATCTTCGGATTGGCTTTGATCGCGTCGACGATGTTCACGAGGTGCGACGTTACACCGGTCTGGTTCGTGATCACGCCGACGCATTTGCCCGCGAGATCGCGCCACGCGCTCTGTAAGAAGACTTCGTCGCCGAGGGTAACACGCGCCGGCGGAGGCGTGGTGCCGAGTAAGACGGCGGCGAGGGCTCCGGCCAGGAGTGCCTTAAGCAAAAACGGCCTCGGCCTGTTCGGGAATGATGCCCCGCTCGCGGGCTCTGCGGAAGAGCTCTTTCACCGCAGCGATACCTTCGTCGCCGACGTCGTCGGTGAATTCGTTGACGTAGGTTTCGATGTGCTGGCGCATGACGTTGTCGTCCATCTCGTCGGCGTGCTCTTTGACGTACTTCATGACGTCCTTTTCGTTTTCGCGCGCGTAACGCAAGCTCTTGCGGATGGCGTTGTTGATTTCTTCGGAGTGCTCGGCCACATCGTCGCGTATCATGATCGCGCCCAGCGGCACGGGCATCTTCGTTTCGCCTTCCCACCACTCGCCCAAATCGGCGACGCTGACCAAGCCTTCGTCATGGTACGTGAAGCGCGACTCGTGGATGATCAGTCCGGCATCGACGGTGCCGCCGGCGACCGATTCGATGATCTTGTCGAAGCGCATCGCGAGCGTCTGGGGCCTCATCCCCAATGCGAGGTTGAGCAGCATGAATGCCGTCGTCCGCTCGCCGGGGATCGCGATGAGCTTGTCTTTAAAGTCCGCGAGCGTTTTGCCGGTGCCCGGGCGCGCGACCAGAAGCGGACCGCAGCCGTGGCCCAGCGCGCCGCCGGCGCGCAGCATTTTGTAATTTTCCAGCAAGTCCGGGACGACGGCGTAGCTGACTTTGGTCAGCTCGTAATCGCCCTTGAGCGCCGAGTTATTGAGATTCTCGATATCTTCGAGCTGCACGTTGATCGCCGGCGTATCTTCGAGCAAGCCGTTGGCTAACGCGGCGAAGACGTACGTGTCGTTCGGGCAGGGCGAGAATGCGAGCGTGAGCGGTTTTTCGTTATCCATCCTTCGTTCCAAGCAGCGAGAGCAGCGCGTTCAAAACGCGCTCCAGCCCGCGAACACCGGCGTCAAAATCCCAGCCGCTGCGGCTGCGATCGCCGGCGAGGTTGGATATACCCCGAACTTCGATGGCCGGCACGCCTGCGATCTCCGCTGCTCGTAATACGGCAAACCCCTCCATCGTTTCGACGCCCACGCCTTGCGAAGCAAGGCGAGCTGCCGTCCCGTCGAGTGCGGTCACTTGAGCGACGGTCACGCCGCGCACGCTGCGAAAACCGAGCTCCACCAATCGATCGACCAACGCAAGATCGGAACTTGCGCGATCGACTACGTGCGCGTTGTCCGGCAGCGCGATCGGCGCGCCGGTTTCAAGGCATAGTGCGAACGTGTCGTCGGAGACGACGACGCCTTCGCCGATCTCCGCGCAATCTTTAAACGCTCCGGCGAGGCCGGCATTGATCACGAGCTCGGGCCTGCTTTGCGCGAGCGCCCGGGAGACGCTGGCCGCCGCTTCAACCGGACCAACGCCGGTAACGAGCATTTCGACGTGCGGCTGCGCTTCAAAGAATGCGAGCTCTTTATTCACCGCGCACGTGATGAGGATCACTGAGCACCGATGAACTTGTGCGTTTGCAATGAGAGACGGAAACGCCCGGGATGCGCCTTTGCGTATTCGAGCGCGATCGCGACGTTCTTGGGTTTGTTGCCTTCGGGCTGCAGCAGCAGCATTTTCTTATCGGCGAAAAGCTCGAGCCAGTTCTCCGGCACGTGTTCGTCGACGATCAGCTTCACTTCGTTGGCGCGTTTGGCCATGCGCTCGTCGACGCGCTCTTTGGGCGAAACAGTGAGCCAGACGTCGTCGGGGAGATCGCTTGCGATGGTGCCGTTGGATTCGATGTGCACTCGCCGGCCGTCTTTGCGCAGCGCTTCGATCAAATCGAGCGCTTCGCGTTGCGCGAACGGTTCACCGCCGGTCAGCACGACCATCGGGCAATCGTTACCGAGCGCGCGCACCTTTGCGACGACGTCGTCAACGGTGGCGAAGAATTTGAGTGAGTAATCCGTATCGCAAAAATCGCACGAGAGATTGCATCCGGCTAGGCGCACGAAGACGGCTGGCTTTCCGGTGTGTTCGCCTTCGCCTTGGATGCTGTAGAAGATCTCCGCGAGTTGCAGCATCAGGAGAAGTCGCTCTTTTTTAGGATGGCGCGCGCCGTGTCGGTTTCCCAAAGCACGAGCTCGTCGAGCGCCGGCAATACGGGCTCCAGGCGCTTCCAAATCCACGTGATGATGTGCTCGCACGTCGGATTTTCCATGGTGTCATTGAGCGAGGTGTGATCGAGCGCATCGATCACGTGGCGGTCGACGATCGCTTTGAGGACGTCGAAATCCTCAATCATTCCGCGCGCGGCCCCTTCGGTTTGCAGCGGTCCACGCACGCCGACTTCGAGCCGATACGAATGCCCGTGCGGGCGCGCGCACTTGCCCTGATGGAACGGCAGCGTATGCGCGGCCTCGAAGCGGAAGCTCTTACGAATTTGCATATGGAGGAAGGCTTGGCTTTGGCTATGGACCCCCATCTGTCATCCTGAGTAGAGTTCGCAGCGCGGACTCGTCGTCGAAGGACGAGGGCCAAATCAGGTCGTC
>DASUIF010000009.1:0-157895 GCA_036273135.1 Candidatus Rubrimentiphilum sp. | reverse complement strand
CGTCTCGGCGTACGGCGGCACGCCATGGTAGGCGCTTACCGCGCCGGGCCCCGCATTGTACGCGGCCAGTGCCGCGGCCAACGGATTAGCGTAGGTCGAATCGTACGCGCGTTCGTAGGATCCGAGCAGCGCCGCCGCGCCTGCGATCGCGGCGAACGGATCGCGCGGATCGATACCGGCATCGGCTGCAGTTTCAGGCATGAACTGCGCGATGCCGATTGCGCCCGCAGAAGAAATTGCGCGCGGATCGAATGCGGACTCTTGCAACAGCGTCGCGGCGAGAAACTCCGGCGGCAAACCCTGCGCGCGAGCCGCGCGCTCGGTCCAGCCCGCCAACAGCAGCGCGTCGACCGGCGCCAAGCGTGTATTCGTGTGCAGGACGGCGCGTGCGATCGCGAGCGTTACGCTGCGTGTGCGAGGCCCATCTTGCAGGGGCCTCAATCCGTACAAGGTGTTGGCGTACATGGGAGCGTGCCAAGACATCGCAGCTTCGGTGACGCCGGGTATGAAGACTTCGGTGTTGGCTTCCGTGTTGCGGGCAGGGCCCGCGCACGCGCAGATCGCCAAGCAAATTCCCGCAGCAACGCGAAGACGGATCGACGATGGCATTTCTGGTAGCGCTCGCAGTCCTGGGAGCCGGTGATTTCGGATCGACGTTCTTCTACCATGTGCCGCAACACCTATGGTTTGCGCTGCACTTGCGTACGCATCACGATCGCCGGCGCTCGTATTGGGATCACGCGGTATTGGCAACCGAGCCCGCAGTGCTGCTCGACGGGTTTCTCGGCGCGCTGCCCTATCTGGCGGTAGCCGCACTCCTTTGGCACGTCTCGTGGACCGGAGCTCTGGCCGGCCTGGCGTTCGGGCAGCTGCACGTCTGGTGGCGGCATACCGGGGACCTGGGATGGCGCACGCCGCCCCTCGTGCGTGCCGTCTGCAGGCTGCTGGGAATCGTCGTTCCCGAGGACCACGACGGCCATCACCGAAATCCCGCAACGGAGTTCGGCGACATTTTTCGCTTCTATGACGCCCCTGCGCGGGCGCTTTTGGCCGCACTCGCTCCCACTCGACGGCGCCGCGCCGCGCCTCCAGGAGTCAAAGCTTGACCGAACGCGCCCTCTTTCTGATCTCGGATACCGGAGGCGGCCACCGCAGCGCCGCCAACGCGATTACGGTCGCGCTCGACGAATTGCGCGAGCCGGCGTTCGAGCACCGCATCGAGGACGTCGCCGCGCACTGTTCGTTCCCGCTCACGCAACTCGGCTGGGGCTACTCGGCCGCGCTGCGTTACGCGCCGCCGGTCTACGGGGCGCTCTATTACGCAACCAACGGCCGCCGGCGCTACAAAGCGCTGGTCCGCTTTTGCGAACCGCTCTACCGCGAACGGCTGCGCGATCTTTTCCTCGATTACAAACCCAACGTCATCGTTTCGATCCATCCGCTGCTCAATCACGCGGCGCTCCGGGCTCGCGCGGACGCGGACATGCAGCACATTCCGATCGTTACGGTCATAACCGATCTCGGAAAAGTGCACGAGTCTTGGCTGACACCCGAAGCCGATGCCGTCGTCGTTCCGGCCCGCGAAGTCTACGAACGCGCGCTTTCGCGCGGCGTCGATCCGAGCCGCCTGCGCATGCTCGGCCAGCCCATCCATCCGAAGTTCGACGACGTTACCGGCGATAAAACGGAGTTGCGCGCGCAGCTCGGACTGCCCCAGGACGCATTCATCACGCTGCTGATGGCCGGCGGCGAAGGCGGCGGAAAATTATTGCAAGCCGCACTGCGGCTGGCCAAGGCGCGCATGCCCATGCATTTGGTCGTCGTCTGCGGACGCAACGACACGATGCGCGCAAAGATCGAAGAGATGTCGCACAAACTTCCCACGCCGATGACCGTTTTAGGATTTACCGACAAAATTCCGGAGTTGATGCGCGCGGCCGACCTGCTCGTAACCAAAGCCGGGCCGGGAACGCTGGCCGAAGCCAATGCCGCGCAGCTGCCGGTGGTCGTTTACGATTACGTTCCGGGGCAGGAACGCGGAAATGTGGATTTCGTGCGAGCCAACGGCATCGGCGTTGTTGCCATCAACAGTATCGCGGAGATCGTGCGCGCCGTGGACGGTCTGGTGCGCAACCCGCGCCGTTTGGAAGCGATGCAGCACAATCAAGAACTGATCGCTCCCAAACGCAGTTCGCGGCGCATCGCCGCGCTCATCGCGCAAGTGGCTTTGCGCGGCACGATACCGTCGGACGACGAGTACGTGCCGCTGCGCGAAGCCGTTTCGGTCTAAGCTACATCAAGTAGGCGGGGCGTTTGCCGGACGTGTTCCCGCAGAACGTCATGTGCTGTGCGTGCGGAATGTACCACGCGTGAATGTCGTAGTGCGGAATCGTATAGCCCGGATGGCCGTGTGACTCGAACCAAATGTCGACGTGGTCGATCTTGTAACCGGGCAGCGGCCGGAGAATTTGGTCCCAATTGCCGCCCTTGTCGAATTGTTTCTTGTCAACCATGATTTCGGTGAACGTGACCTTGCCGTTGTAATAGCCATAGATCGGGCCGCCGGGGAAGTTCCCGGGCTTGGCATAGTGATAGCCCATCGTCGGGATGCATCCCGAAACCGGCACGGTGCCCGGCGGCATCATGGATGGGGCCGGTCCTTTGGGCAGCGTCATCATCATTTTGATGATCGCGGGCGTCAGCCCGGGCGGCAATTTCTGCGCCGGCGCCGCCGGCGTCGCCGCAAGTAAGCTCGAAGCGGCGGCCAGTGTGAGACATGAAAAAATGAAACGTCTTATCACGTATGTGCAACCTCCATTGCGAGCGCCTGATTCGGCGGAGGCACACAACTGACCCTTCACAAGTAGGGCGGCCGCTTTCCCGAAACGTTTCCGCAAAATTTCATGTGAACGTCGTGCGGCACGTACCACGCATGCAGGTCGTAATGCGGAATCCGGTAACCCGGATGGCCGTACGGCTCGAACCACATATCGATGTGGTCGATCGCGTAGTGCGGCAGCGGTTTGAGCAGGTCGTCCCAGCTGCGGCCGCGCTCGAATTCTTTCTTCACGATCATCACTTCGGTGAAGACGGCTTTTCCGTTGTAGTAACCGTAAAACGGTCCGAACGGAACGTCTTGCGGCCGCGCGTAGTGGTAGCCCATCGCGGGCACGCACCCTTCGAACGGCACGGTGCCGGCGGGCATCGCCGCCGGGTGGCCTTTGAGCGGCGTTATGATCGTCTTGATCGCTTCAGGCGTCAATCCGAACGGCAATTTTATCGCGAGCGCGATCGCGGCCGCGTGCCACGCGTTCAACCCGACGAGAGGCCGCCCTGAAACGCCATCGTGGCGGCGCCGACCTGACCGGCATCGTTGCCGAGCTTGGCGATGACGATCTGCGTGGTGCCGCGCGGAACCATCGTCGTCAGTTCTTCGACGCGGTCGCGCACCGCTGCCAGCATGAAATCGCCCGCGCTGCTGACTCCGCCGCCAAGCGCGATCATCTCCGGATTAACGAAGGCGATGATGTTGGCCAGACCGAGCGCGAGATCGGACGCGAAGTTTTTCCACGCGGCAAGCGCGTGCGCGTCGGCAGCTTGGGCGGCGCGCCGGATCATCTTCGATCCGAGCTTATCGCGTTCGCGATCGAGCAGCTTGCTGCGCGGAAACGACGGCGCCACTGCAAAGGCGTGGCGAAGGAGTCCCGTTCCCGAGGCCTGCGCTTCGAAGCAGCCGCGTTTTCCGCAGCCGCAGATGAAGCCGTCCGTCGGCCTGATCTGATGGTGGCCGATTTCACCGGCGCCCGCGCGGTTGCCGATGAGCAGCTTGCCCCCGGAAACGATTCCGCCGCCGATTCCCGTGCCGATCGTCAGCAGCACGAAATCTTGCGTACCCGTTCCGATGCCGAAGGTATGCTCGCCCAGCGTCGCGCAGCGCGCATCGTTGGCCACGAAGACCGGCAGGCTATAGTACTTGCGCAGGCGTTCGCCCAGCGGCTCGTTGGTCCACAAAAAGTTTGGCGAGTAGAGAACCGCGCCGCTGCCCGGTTCGATGTTTCCCGGTGCGCCGACGCCGATCGCGGCGGCGTCTTTCGCCTTGCCGTCTTTGAGCGCGCCGTCGATGACGCTTCTGACCGCTGCCAGGACCGCGTCGAAGGACCGGTCCTCGATGTCCTGCTCGTATTGGCCCAAGATCGAGCCGTCGTCACCGACGATCCCCGCCGTAACGTGCGAGCCTCCGAGGTCGACGCCGATTGCTTTACGCACTTCTGATGCTTCTCTCGCCGGGGCCTTAAAAAACCTCCGTCGAATAACGCGGCGCTATGACCACAATCGATTTAACCGCCCTGCGCAAATTCACGCTCGATACCGGGCAGCCCACGCATCCCGAGATGCTCGACACGGTGCCGATGGAGCACGTCCAAGACATCGAGATCGATCAAGAGCATATTACGATCACCTACAACCAAAAAATAAATCACTACTACAATACCAGCGAAAACATCGAACGCGAGTGGATTTACAAATATAACGAAGACCCCGAATTTGTCGCAGCGGTCGCCAAGGTTATCGATTTGGCGCGCAAGCATCTGCACGATCTCCCCGAGAACATCGCCTGCCCGCCGGGCTGCGCGGAGTGCTGCAGCGGTTACGAACCCTTCGTGAGCCGCAGCGACGTGGAACGCATCGCCGCGCATCTGCACCTGACGCCGCAGGAAGTGCTCGACGAGTATATCGTGAAGCGCACTTCCGCCGACGGATACCATCTCGGGTACGTGCGAAAAGTTACCGACGACATCGCCGACCAGTGCGTCTTTTTGAAAGAAGCGCGTCCGGGCAAGTTCTATTGCGGCATCTACGAGGGACGGCCGGCCGACTGCCGCGACTTCTCTCCGATCGGCTGCGACGACGTCAATACGGATCTTCCGCGAGACAAAGCGCTGAAGATCGGCGCGCCCTTCCAACCGAAGCAGCGCAGGAACTCCCGCCGCAGATGATCCGCGCCGCCTTGCTGACCGCAGCGTTGGCGATCGCGACTGCAGCCACTGCGTTCGCGCAAGCCGTTCCGGCGCAGTACTACAACGCAATGCAGTGGCGGATGATCGGACCGTTCCGCGGCGGACGAACGGTCGCGGTTTCGGGCGTGCCGTCGCAGCGCGGAGTGTACTACATGGCCCCGACCGACGGCGGTATTTGGAAGAGCACCGATTACGGTAGGACCTGGGATCCGATCTTCGACGGACAGGATACCGGCTCGATCGGCGCGCTGGCCGTTGCGCCAAGCGATCCCAACATTTTGTATGCCGGATCGGGCGAAGGTCTGCGCCGCCCGGACCTCTCGGTCGGCGACGGCATCTACAAATCGACCGACGCCGGCGCGACGTGGACGCACCTGGGCCTGCGCGACGGCATGCAGATCGGCGCCATCGCGATCGATCCGCGCAATCCGGATCGCGTCTTTGCCGCGGTGCTCGGCCATCCGTACGGCGCGAACGAGGAACGCGGACTCTACCGGAGCACCGACGGCGGAGCTTCGTGGCAAAAAGTATTAGGGCCGAACGACGGAAACACGGGCGCCGAAACCGTGGTGATCGATCCACGCAATCCGAATACGGTATACGCGGCGCTATGGGCTTCCCGCAATCCGCCGTGGCGGCTGCGCGACGTGTTGCAGCTCTTTGCAAACGGCGGCTTGTACAAATCGACCGACGGCGGCACGACGTGGTCGCAACTGCGCAGCGGGCTGCCCGCCGACATCGGCCGCATCGGTTTGGCGATCGCGCCGGGCGACTCGCAACGGCTCTACGCGTGGGTGAACGACGACAAGGGCTGCGGCATCTACCGCTCGAGCGACGCAGGCCAAAATTGGATCGAGGTCAACTCCGAATCGCGCGTCTGCAGCCGCGGCGACGATTTTTCGGGGATCGCGGTCGACCCGTCCGATCGCGACGTCGTGTTTGCGGCGAACACGCAAACCTACCGCTCCACCGACGCCGGCAAGACGTGGGCCGGATTCAAAGGCGCGCCCGGCGGCGACGACTACCACACCGTTTGGATCGATCCCGGCGATCGCAACATCATTCTTCTGGGCGCCGATCAAGGTGCGACGCTTTCGGTCAACTACGGACGGACGTGGAGCTCTTGGTACAATCAGCCGACCGCGCAGTTCTATCACGTGATCACCGACGACCGTTTTCCGTATCGCGTTTTCGGCGGACAGCAAGAGAGCGGCAGCGCCGAAGTCTTCAGCCGCAGCGATGACGGCGCGATCTGGATCCGCTATTGGCATCCGGTCGGCGCGTCGGAGTACGGGTACGTCGCGCCCGATCCGCTGCATCCCACGATCGTTTACGGGGCCGGCGGCGGCACCGTGTCGCGGTACAACGAAGCGCTGCAGCAAACGCAAGACGTTTCACCCAGTTACGACCGCCGAAAGTATCGTTACAACCGGACCAACCCGCTCGTCTTCAGCCGCGCCGACAACCGGACGCTTTACTTCGGATCGAACGTCGTCTTCGCGACGACCGACGGCGGGCGTCACTGGCGCGTCATCAGTCCCGACCTCACGCGCGCAAACCCGGTGGTTCCCGAGAATCTCGGAGCGTTCGCGCACACGCCGCTCGCGCAGGGCGTGCATCGCGGCGTCGTCTACAGCCTCGCACCGTCGTATATCGACCGCAATCTCTTGTGGGCCGGGACCGACGACGGCCTGATTTGGCTCACGCGCGACGGCGGGAACCATTGGAGCAACGTCTCGCCGCCGGGACTAGCTGCAGCGTCGGGTTCGTGGTCGAAGATCTCGCAGATCGATTCATCGCATTTCGATCGTGGCAGCGCCTACGTCGCGGTCACGCGCCTGCGATTGGACGACATGCGTCCGTACGTCTATGCAACGCACGACTTCGGCGCGCACTGGCAACTGTTGAACGCGGGCTTGCCCGACAATGCTCCGGTAGATACCGTGCGCGAAGATCCGAAGTCGCCCAACTTGCTTTTCGCGGGAACCGAAAACACCGCGTATTTTTCCGCGGACCGCGGCGCGAACTGGCAATCGCTGCAGTTGAACCTGCCCTCGACGTCGATTCGCGATCTCGTCGTGCACGGCGATGACCTCGTCGCGGGAACGCACGGCCGCTCGTTCTGGATTCTCGACGATATCTCGCCGCTGCGTTCTCTTGCGCAAGCAATGCAGAGCGCGAGCGCGAGCCGTCCTTACCTTTACCCGGTCGCCGCGGCGATTCGTGTGCGCCGCGATACGTGGACCGACACGCCGCTTCCCCCCGAAGAACCGGCGGCGAAGAATCCGCCCGACGGCGCGATTATCGACTACTATCTGCCTGCCGGCGCGAGTACCGTGACGGTTGGCATCTACGACGCCGCCGGCCATCTCGTGCGCGAATGGTCGAGCGCCGGCAAAACCGATCCGAACGTCCCGGCATCCGAACTTCGAGTGCCGGCCTATTGGGCGCGCACGCCACAGATTCCATCAGCCGCCGCAGGCATGCATCGCGTCACTTGGGATTACCGCTACAGCGCGCCTCTTTCGGATTCGTATGATTTTCCGATCTCGGCAATCGTGCACGATACGCCGGTCGTGCCGGAAGGCGCACTCGCGCTGCCCGGCGCCTATACGGTGGCGCTCACCGTCGACGGCGTGACGCAGAGACGCCCGCTTCAATTAAAAATGGATCCGCGCGTTACCGTCGGGAGCGCGGCGCTTCGCGCGCAGTTCGCGCTTGCGATGCGGATAACGAAGCTCATGGCTGACGCGTATATGCAGATGAAACAAGCGGAGGCCGCCAAGGACGCGTCCAACGCGCAACGTGCCGGCGGCGTTAACGCGCAGCTCGCTTCGTTGCTGGATGTTGTGGAATCGGCCGATTCCGCGCCGACGCCTCAAACGATCGACGCCGTAACTGCCATAGAGCGCATCGTCCACGGTCCGCGTGGCTAGCGCAGTCTCGCGCTTCGGCGAGCCGCCGGAAGGCGATCTGCCGGCCGACATCGCCGAAATCTTCGCGAAGAACCGCGAGAAGCTCGGCTTCGTCCCTAACGTCTTCCGCGCGTACGCGCGGCGCCCCGAGCACTTCCGCGCATTCATGAACTACCACGACGTGCTGATGAAAGGGCCCGGCAGTCTCAGCCGCGTCGAACGTGAAGCCATCGTCGTCGCCGTCTCGTCGGAAAACCGCTGTCAGTACTGCATGGTCGCGCACGGCGCCGCGCTGCGCGTCCTCAGTAAAGATCCGATCCTTGCCGAGCAGATCTCCAACAACTGGCGCACCGCGAACCTTCCGCCGCGCATGCGCGCGATGCTGGAACTCGCGTCGCGCGTCAACGAACCGGGATTCGCCGCGACCGAACACGAGATCGACGAAATGCATTTGGCCGGCTTTAGTGACGACGACATCTGGGATATCGCCGCCATCGCCGCGTTTTTCGGCTTCTCCAACCGCATGGCGGGCCTGATGGAGATGCGCCCGAACGACGAATTTTACTCGATGGGCCGCTAATATTAGTGTCGTCCGTTACGCGGTAAGTTCGCAGAATCTCGCGGCGTCGACGTTGCCGCCGCTGATGATGACGCCCGTGCGCTTCGCGCGCGCCGGGATCTTGCCAAGCATGACCGCTGCGAGAGCTGCCGCGCCGCTCGGTTCGATAACGATTTTCATGCGTTCGAAGGCAAAGCGCATCGCGTCGCGGAGTTCGTCGTCGGTCACGGTGACGATCGCACGCACGTGTTCGCGCACGATGGGAAACGTGAGCTCGCCGGGAGCCTGCGTTTGCAAACCGTCGGCGATGGTAATGGGCACCGGCGTTTGCACGATTTCACCGCGTTCGAGCGACTGCTGAAAGTCGTTTCCGGCTTCGGGCTCGACGCCGTACAATTCGATGGCGCTATTGAGTCCGTGCGCGGCCAGCGCCGAACCGGAAAGCAATCCGCCGCCCCCGACGGGCGTCGCGATAACGTCGAGATCCGGAACCTCTTCGAGAAGTTCCAACGCGGCAGTTCCGGCGCCCGCGATGATCTCCGGATCGTCGAAGGGCGCAATGAGCGTCGCGTTGCGCTCCTCGCAGAGTTTTTGCGCGATTTCGGCGCGGTGCGATTTGTGGCGATCGTAAAAGATGACCTCGGCGCCGTACTCTCGCGTCGCCGCAATCTTAGAGGCAGGGGCATCCGACGGCATGACGATCGTGGCCGGAACGCCGAGAAGTTTGCTCGCCAGCGCAACGCCTTGCGCGTGATTGCCGCTGGAAAACGCGACCACGCCGCCCGCACGAACGCCGGGATCGAGTTGCACGATGCAATTGTAAGCCCCGCGAAACTTGAAGGCGCCCATACGCTGCAGGTTCTCGCACTTTAGGAAGACGTGTCCGCCGGCGATGCCGTCGAGCGTGCGCGAGGTGAGGACGGGCGTGCGGTGCACGACGCCGCGCAGACGTTCGGCGGCCGCGCGGACCGAGTTAAACGACGGTGCCGGCACCGGCAAACTCCGTAAAGCGCAGATTCGGATTCCATTCTTCGGCCAGCCGGACGCTCCAATCCGATTCGAAGAGCGCGACCGGCGCGCCGTCCCAGTCTTCGAGCAACCGCGCGCTCGACGGCAGTTGCGCGGCGCTCACCGGCTCGGGCGGACCTTCCACACGCCGCGCAACCGAAAACGGAAGCGTCGTGAAGATCGTCTTCACGTTATACTCCGATTCGAGGCGATGTTTCACGACCTCGAACTGCAGCTGTCCGACGGCGGCGAGCACGGGTTCGGTGCGCATCGACCCGAGCGGATACATCACCTGTATAGCGCCCTCTTCACGGAGCTGCGCGATTCCCTTGCCGAACGATTTGTAGCCGGCCGCGTCGATGCTTCGCACTTGCGCGAAGTGTTCGGGTGCAAAGGCCGGAAACCGTTCGAACTGCACCGGCGCTCCGTCGCTCAGGGAATCGCCGATGGCAAAGACGCCGGGATTGGCCAAGCCGACGACGTCGCCGGCATATGCCGCTTCGACGGATTCGCGTTCGCTCGCGAAGAGCTTCATCGCGCGCGAGAGCCGCACGTCTTTCCCGCTGCGCGCGTTATGCACCGTCATGTCGCGCTCGAAGCGTCCCGAACAGATCCGTACAAACGCGACACGGTCGCGGTGGCGCGGATCCATATTCGCCTGGATCTTAAAAACGAAACCGGTAAAGCGGTCGCTCGTAGGATCGATTGTCCCCTCGACTGGCTCGCCTTCGGCTCGCTGCTCGGCGTCCTTCGACTGGCCCGCTTCCGCGGGCCGCTCAGGATGACACTCTATTCGGCGGGGCGTGGGCGACGGCGCCAGTTTCAGAAAATCGTCCAGGAAGAGTTGCACGCCGAAATTGGTGACGGCGCTGCCGAAAAATACCGGCGAAACGTCGCCGCGCAGCATCGCGTCGCGATCGAACTGGGAGCCCGCGCCTTCAAGCAGTTCGATCTCGTCGATGAATTGCTTGTACGAGCGGTCGTCGAGCAGTTCGCGAATCTGCGGGTCCTCGACGCCCGTGACTTCGACGTTAGCGCGTTTGGCGCCGTGCACCACGCGCTCGAAGAGGTGCACGCGCCGCGTGGCCCGATCGAAGACGCCCTTGAACGAAGGACCGTTGCCCAGCGGCCAGTTCACCGGAAAAACGCCGATGCCTAAGACGCTTTCCAACTCGTCGAGCAGTTCGAGGGGATCGCGGCTCGGACGATCCATCTTGTTGATGAACGTGAAGAGTGGAATGCGGCGCGCGCGGCAGATCGCAAATAGTTTTTTGGTCTGCGGCTCCACGCCTTTGGCGGCGTCGATCAGCATGACGGCGCTGTCCGCCGCCAGCAGCGTGCGGTACGTGTCTTCACCGAAGTCTTGGTGACCGGGCGTGTCGAGCAGATTAACGGTACAGCCGCCGTACTCGAACTGCAGCACGGTTGACGTGATCGAAATTCCACGCTGTTTTTCGAGTTCCATCCAGTCGCTGGTGGCCGCGCGCTGCGCGCGGCGCGCCGAAACTTGGCCGGCGGTTTGAATAGCGCCGCCGTAGAGCAGCAGCTTTTCCGTCAGCGTCGTTTTGCCGGCGTCGGGATGAGAAATGATCGCGAACGTGCGCCGCTTGCGCACTTCGTTTGCCGTGTCGGACACTACAGACCCGGCGGCGCCGGCTCGTAAATGCGAAGAATCGCACGCGCGCCCGCTTCGTGCATCAGTGCGATCGAAGACGCGCGCTTGAAGAGCTGCGCAGGCGGAGGAACGTAATACTTGTCGGCGCCGCGGCGGACGAGCACGCCGTCTGTCTCAACGGTAAGGTTGCAGTCGGCAAACTGCAGGTGAGTTCCCGCCGGCTGCGCCACGTATCCCGGCGGAAGTTTAGAAGCGACGTATGCGCGATTGCCGACCGCTTCGAACGTCTGCCGCAAACACTCGGGCAGCGCGGAGAGCACCCACGGCGCGGCGATCCCCAAAGTGCGCCCGCGACTCCGCGCGAGCGCATCGGCTTGCGCGGCCTTGGGTGGAACCGATGCGGTGACCGAAGCGATCTTGAGATTGAAACGATCGCGGTTGACGTAACCGGCGATGATCAGCGCAGCCGTGAAAACGACCGCTGCCGAGATCGCATAAAACCTAAGCAGCGCTTTCGGCGGGCTCGCTCTGTGTACCGGGCCCTCCCCCAAGCGTTAGACGAGCCGCTCCGATCGACCAATCCGCCATTCCGTAGTAAAAATCGAAGACGCGCGGGCCGAGGTCAGGGCGCGGATCGATGCCGGTCGGAAAGACGACGTTGTCAACGATCCCATGCAGCTCCAATTCGTTTTCCGGAGTGATGATCGGCTGAGCCGAGCGGTAGACGATCTTCCGCAAATCTTGTGCGTCGTGAATGACGAGGCCCGCGCAGTAGCGGAGCTTCGGCTTCGTGTCGTCGCCGATCACGTCGACGCCGTGAAAGATCGACATCCAGCCTTCATCGATACGTATGGGCGGAGTCCCGCAGCCGACTTTGAGCGATCCCCACTGGCTGTCGGGCGCCAGCACGAGTTCGCTTTCGCAAACGTCGAGCAGCTTCTCGCGATCTTTGAGTACCGGCTCGAGCGGAATGAAACCGACGCGGATCGATTCGCGATCCCGGTACGGCATGCGTTCGATGATCGGAATCGACGCCCGTCCGTCGACCGCGGAGAGATGCAGCATGGGGCGATGATAAAAGGCCAGCGACATAACGCCGCCCGGCGATCGCACCGGCTCGGGAAAGAAAGCTGCGTCCTTATCGTCGCCGATGTGCATTCCCGGTTTGTCGAACACCAACTTACCGACGCGCTCGAACGCATAGCCGTCTTGCGAGAGCGCGATCGCGATGCGCGGGCCTTGCGGACCGAACGCGGTATACGACATCAAGTACGCGTCGATCGCTTCAATAAAAGTTACGCGCGGATCTTCGCAGCCGTACCCCGGCGTCGCGCGCAGCTCGTAAACCGCGCTGGGTTCGAGCACGAAGCCGTCGCGCTCGAACGAAAATCGATCGCCCTTGGCGACCGCCTTCGCGCGCCCGACCCGCGAAATATTTCCGTGCGCGACGTCGCGCGGATAGAGCAGGAGCTCGTTTTCGCGCGTGCGCGCGCATGCCGGATTGAGCGTACCTTCGGCCTCGGTGGGATCGCCGTCGGGCTGGAGTACTAATCCGAGCCGCTGAACCTGAACCTCGAGTTCGTCCGACGCGCGTGCCTGCATCACGGCGTTTCTTCTAACAGAGCCGCTCGAGCACAGCTTCCGAGTTCGGTGACGATCTCGTGGACCGGCCGTTCCGCGGCGCGCGCAAATGCGTCCAGACTGGTTTGCCGATCGAGCCAAATATACTCACGCGCGCCGGCGGGGAGCGCGTCGGCGCGTACGGCGGAGTACTGCATGCCGGCCATCAGCACGCCGTTTTTGCCTTCCATACTCGCGGGCAATCCGTCGCCGAAACCGCAGCGGAGCATTGCGACCCTGCAATCCATCCCGAGCATGGTACCCCCATACCCTATCCGTGTCCCGGCCGAATGTCGCTCGACGCGAAGGACCGGAGCGCTGAATCGAAGCGCGCACGCCACGCCCGGAACCGGGGGTCCCCCCGTCGCTCCGAACAACCCCACGCCAATCCGGACCGACGAACCCCGCCGGATTCCGCGGGCCAGCGGAAAGGTGCTGCAGATATCGGTATCCGTCACGCGCACGCCCGCGCGCGAGAGCTCCTCTAAAGCGCTTTCGAACACTCCGAGCTGCCGATCGGAGTCGTCCACATCGGTGATGTGCGTCCAGGCTTCGACTTCGGCCGACGCCGCGCGCAGCTCGGAAGCGAATTGCGCGACGTTCTGTGGATCCAGGCCGCTCCACGCGGCTGCCATTCGCACTCCGACGCGCACGCGCAACGGCTTGGAATGTGCGCGAAACCACTGCGCCGCAGCCGCGAGCTCTTGCGCGTTGGAAACCGAAGGCCGTCCACCCGCGTCGAGCACTTCGCCGAAACGCGCGAGCGGCACGGTTCCCAATACGATCGCGGGCGCTTCGGTAAACGCGCGCAGCGCGCGCAATTCTTCCGCATCGGCAACGCAATAGCTCTGCACGGATCCCTCGAGGGCGACCGCAACGGTCTTTTGACCCCAGCCGTAGCCGTCGGACTTCACGACAGCGCGCACCGGAACGCCCGCAAAATCGCGCCACGATTTCGCGTTCGCCGCAAGTATCTTCGTGTCGAGAGAGAGTGACGGACGCAGTGCGCTTGCCTTGCTGTTTAAGGCAGGTCCGTCGACGTGATCGGTTCGTCGGCCGGCGTTACGACTTCAACCCGCACGCCGCGCCGGTATGCGGAGTTCGGAACGATCCATAATGTAAAGGTTCGGTATCGGCTCGACGGCTGACCGCCGTCGGCGGGCGGCGCTTCGAAGGCCACGACGCGGAATCGATCGGCGCGCGAACGGATCGATTCGATGATCTGCTTGTAACCCGAACGATCGTGCGGACCCATCAGCAGCACAACGCCGAATTCGGAACGGAACCGCACGGGCGCGTGAATTCCCAGGCGTTCGAGCGAGGGTGCATCGCGGACGATTACCAGTTCGTTCCCGCCAAGTACAGGGGTCTCGCCCTGTCGAAGGGTCTGGACTCGCACGTCCCGGCAGCCGGCCAAGACCAAAAGGGCGACCAAAGTCCAGAGGCGCTTCACGCGCAGGGCGTTCGAGGTATTGTCACGCGGCGCCCTGCGGGTGCATTCTATAGGAGAGAGGTTACCGATGCTGTACAGAATCGCCGCCATCGCCGCTACCGCCGCGCTCTTGAGCCCGGGCGCAGGTTTCGCCGCCGCTCCTCCGCCCGTCGCCGCCGCTTCGCCCGCGCCTGTTACCGCGCTCAAGGTTATCGCGAACGTCCGCTCGACCTCGCGCTGCGCGGAGATCGTCACGCACGCGAACAGCGCGATCAGCAGTGCGCTCAACAACGACGTGCAATTGCAGCAACTGATCACGCGGCTGCGCGCGATCAACCTCGACGACGGAAATCCCATTCACCGCCGCAACGGACTCGATGCGCTTGGTGAATTCGCAAAGACCCTCACGAAGCAATCGCGTGCGGCCGACGGCGAAGTGAAACGTTTGCGCGCGCTTGCCGAAAAGTCAACCGATCCGCAAGAAAAGACCGAACTCAAAGCATTTGCCGATGCGCTCGGCGGCGCACTGTGGCGCCAGCAGAAAATCGCGCGCGATCTCAACGGTTATCTCGCCGCGGTAGACTTCCAAGATATGGCCACGTTCACCGAAGCTCAGCAGGCGGCGAACCGCGCGGTCTTCGGCGTTCCGGATCCGTTCATCTCGACGGTAGCGGATACCAAGCCCAATCCAGGTGTGGACCGCAACCGCTCCCCGATCGATCCGTCTACCGGAATGCGGCCTCCGCCGCTCGGCCACGACATCAACCAGGCGACCGCTACTCAAGAAGCCACGGCCGCGGCCAAAGACTTCGAATCGCGCCTGCTGGACATCACGTCGGACGAAAACGGCGCGGCCCAGCACGTGACGGGCGCCTTAGCGCGCTGCTGATACACGGCCGACACTGGTCGTTGTAGGGTCCGCGCGCCCGGGGATAAACTGAAGGCCTAGTGATAAGCTTGGCGCGACTGAGCTGGTGCGCGGTCGCGGTCGCCTTCGGCGAAGTGCTGCTCGGGAGTTGGACGCGGATCAACGGCGCGGGAATGACGTGCCCGGATTATCCGCTGTGCCGCGGCCGTATCGTGCCCGCTTTCGACGGCGGCGTCGTCTGGGAATGGACGCATCGCTTCACGGCGCTCGCGCTCAGCGTGCTCGTCATCATAACGATCGTTCGAGCATTAAACCGGCGCACGGCTTCGACGCCCTACGTCCGCGGCGCCGCAATCCTAGCCGGCGCGCTCTTCCTCTTTCAAGTTTTTCTCGGCGCGGCAACCGTCAAGCTTTCGAACACTCCGATCTCCGTTGTTTGGCACTGGGGAACCGCGATGGCGCTCATCGCATCGCTGGCGGCGCTCGCGATCTTCTCCGGAGCCGGACGCTCACAACGCGCGGGCAGCAACGCGCGGGCGATTGCAGCGGTCCTGGCGTTTGCCGCGAGTGTCGCCTTCATGACGATGTGCATCGGCGCATACGTCAGCTCGAGTGGAGCCGGATTGGCGTGCGTAACGATTCCCGGGTGCGCGGGCAACGTCGTCGTCTTCGGCAACGGCCAGTTCGTGCAAATGGTGCACCGCTTCGCGGCCGCGATTTCGCTGTTAGCAGCGGTCACGGCGTTTGCTTTCGCGTGGATGCAGCGCGCAAGCGGACAAGTGCGCGCGTGGACGACGGTCGCGCTGACGCTCGTCTTCGTTCAAATCGTACTCGGCCTGCTCAACGTCGCCTTGCGCCTTCCGATCGATCTGCGTGAAGCGCACGCGGCTAATGCCGCGCTCATCTTCCTCGCATTCGCCGGCGCGACGGCGCTGGCCATCGTCGATGCGTCGCCCGCGCGCGAGCCCGTGCAGGCAGTATGAGCGTTTCCGTTCGCGCCGAACGCATCGCGCAATCGCGCATCGCAGCGTTTGCAGCGCGCTTGTCCGATTATTACGATCTCGGCAAACCGCGCATCATGTATCTGCTGCTGATCACCACAGCCGCAGCGATGCTGATGGCCGCAAGAGGTATGCCGCCGCTCGCGCTCTTCGGCTGGACGATGCTGGGCGGCGCACTTGCGGCCATGTCGGCCGGAACGCTCAACTGCGTTTACGACGCCGACATCGACCGCCTGATGCGGCGTACGCAGTCGCGGCCGATTCCAGCGCAGCGCATCTCCATCCTCGCCGCGACGACGCACGCCGTCGTAATGGGCGTGCTCTCGTTTTCTATTTTTTATTTCCGCGTCAATCCGTTGGCGGCGTGGCTTTCACTCGCGGGCAACGTCTATTACGTCGCGATCTATACGATGTGGCTCAAGCGCCGCACGCCGCAGAACATCGTGATTGGCGGCGCCGCGGGTGCCATTCCGCCGCTCGTCGGATGGGCGGCGGTCACCCATGCGATCGGCGGCCCCGCGATCGGGCTCTTCGCGATCATCTTCTTGTGGACGCCGCCGCACTTTTGGGCGCTCGCGCTCAACAGTGAAAACGATTATGCGAAAGCCGCGATTCCGATGCTTCCCAACGTGGTCGGCGAACGCCGCACCAAACGCGCCATCCTGATGTATACGTGGACGCTCGTCCTCGTGACGCTTGCGCTCTTTCCTCTGCACGTCATGGGCGCGATCTCTTTCGCTGGAGCCGCGGTGCTGGGCGCGGCATTCATCGCCTACGCAATGGGGCTGCAGCATGACGGGGAAGCCGCCGCGCGCGCACTCTTTCGTTTCTCGCTGCTCTATCTCGCGCTAATCTGCGCCTTCATGGTGATCGACCGGATCGTTTTGTGAACGCGGACCTGCGCAACGATCCGGATATGCGCGCTGCGCTTCCGCTGCTGCTCACTCTAGGATTAGGCGTTTTTCTCGGCGCGCTCGACTTGAGCGTACTCGCTCCGGCGCTGCCGGCGCTCGGGCACGAATTCAATGCGGCCAACGGCGATTTGTCGTGGGTCTTCACGCTCTATCTGTTGATGAACGTCGTCAGCATCGCCGTCATGAGCACGCTCGCCGACCGCTACGGACGCAAGCCGATCTACATTCTCTGCCTTCTCATCTTCCTGGCGGGCAGCGCGCTTGCGATCGTCGCGCAAGATTACAGCGTGTTCTTGATCGCACGCGCCATCCAGGCGCTGGGAGCGGGCGGAATCTTTCCCGTAGCGACCGCGGCCGTCGGCGACCGCGTGCCGCGCGCGCGCCGCGGAGCCGCACTCGGACTCATTGCGGCCACCTGGGGCTTGGCCGCCGTTATCGGTCCGCTCTACGGCGGATTGATCACGCACTTCGTTTCGTGGCGTTGGATCTTCGTGCCGAATTTTGCAATCGGCGGCGCGGTCATCGTCTTCGCGCTGCGCGAGCTGTCGTCCGAGGCGCCCAAACGCAAAGGTCCCCTCGACGTGCCGGGTCTGCTATTCTTGGCAACCGGACTGCTCTTTCTCATGTACGGGATTACCGGCACGCATGCCGTTCCGATCGTCATCGGCGGTCTGTTGCTCGCCGGTTTCTGGCTTCGGCAACGCGCGATCGAGTTTCCGATTCTGCCGCCGGGACTGCTTCGCAATCCTCAACTGATGAAGACGTATTTCCTCGAGCTGATCATCGGCATGTTGGAAGGGTCGCTTTTCTTCGTTCCGGTCGTCCTGGTCGGCGCCGAGCATCTTTCTTACGCGGCCGCGGGTGCAATTGCGGCGATTGGCGCGCTCGCGTTCGTCGTCGTCATTCCGTTTTCGGGGCGCGCGCTCGACCGGATCGGCAGCCGCAACGTCTTGCTCGCCGGAACGTTCTTCACCGAACTTGGTCTTGCGATCTTTGCGCTCGGCTTCCACTCACTCGCACTCGCCGTGCTCGCGATGGTCGTCGCCGGGGTCGGATTCGGCGCGTTGCTCGGCGCGCCGACGCGCTACATCGTCACGAACGAAGCGCCGGCGTCCTCGCGCGCAACCGCGCTCGGATTGCTCAGTCAATTCCTCATCGTCGGTCAGATACTCGGCGGCTCGCTTGCCGGCGGCATCATGACCGCAGCCGTCTCGGATGACTCATCCTACCGCTGGACCTATCTCACGTTCGCGGCTCTGGCGCTGCTGGCGCTCATTCTCTCGCTCTTCCTCGCGCCGCGGAGAGCCGAACTCGCACGGTGAGGCTCGGGCCGCATTTGGCTGCAAGGCCATGGACCGAACGCGAGCGCGAAATCGTGTGGCGCGGTCTGACCGGCCGGTTCGCGATTGCGATCGAACCGCTGCTCGGCATGGTGTTTTTCGCGCTGATGACGTGGGGCATCGTGTGGCGCGCGCGCGTCGCGGCTCCGCACGATCTCTGGATCCTCGCTCCAATCTTCGCCATTATGGCGGCCGGGTTTGCGATCTATCTGGTCGCGCTGCTCGTTGCGCCGTTTATCGCCTATTCGCAGACGTTCAAGCCGATCTACATCCTCGACGGCTACGTGCGTTATCGCGGGCCTGATGATTTCTCCGAGCCGCAGGCTACGGGCTACATAGCCGTGCTTTTCCAAGATTCCAAGTTGTGCTGTGAGTGGGAGTGCTTCGGCAAGCATCGCATTCCCAACGCCACGATTCCCGCGCACGTCGAATTCTCCGAATACGGCGGCATTCACAAAGTGGACGGAAAATCTACGGGCGTCTTGCCGGACGAGCTGCCATTGCTGGCAATCGGCATTTCGCAGAGAATGCGGCGCTAAGCCGCCGCTAGCGGCGAGGCCCCGGATGGCCGGGGTGAGTTTGGCGCGGCGGACCCGGTTTTTTTATCGGGACACGCATAGTGTCTTCGATTTGACCGTTCGGATTGCTAAGGGGAATCCTCATCGCTTTTTGGTCGGGCCACCAGTGACCGTACCCGGCGAGCATAACGACTGAAGCGCCGACTCCGAAAATGCAGAGGAGCCCGATGAGGGTCGCGATGCGCACCGCCATCGGCGTGCCGCGGCTGACGGGTACGCCGCGTTCGTCGAGCGGATCGTACATTACGCGACTCCCTTTCCGATAAGCACGCCAAGCGCGGCGAGTATCCCGAGAATCGCGCCCAGCGCGAGCAATCCGAGCATGATCTTGAAGACTTGGTTCTCGATGCCTTGGCTCTTCCAGTCGTTTCGCAGCGCGATGATCGCCACGAGAAAAACGACGATCCCGAAAAAAACCGCCAGGATGCGTTCGATGTGTGCGACGGTAGCTTCCATCAGCGCCTCACAGTAGATAGAAGATCGAAAATAGTACGACCCAGATGACGTCGACGAAATGCCAGTAGAGCGTTCCGAGCGTCAAGCCGGTGTACTTGGTGAACGTGTACTTGCCTTGCGCCGCCTGCAGCAGCAGCACGGTAAGGTAAATGATTCCCGCGAAAACGTGCAAGCCGTGCATACCGGTCAACGTGTAAAACGAAGCGCCGAAGATGCCGCTGTTCCATCGCGCGCCGATGTGCATGTACTCGAGGATCTGACCGCTCAAGAAGCCCGCGCCCAAGATGATCGTCAGGACGATCCAGTTTGCGAACTTGTCGAAGTTCCGGTGTTTCCAATTCTCGAGCGCGAAGTGCATCGTCGCGCCCGATCCGAAGAGCACGATCGAATTGATCGCGGCCAGCGCGATATCGAGCTTCGGCCCTCCCGCCGGCCAGCCTTGGCCGCTGTTGCGCAGATACAGATAGGCGAAGATGAACGACGAGAACAGCACCAAGTCGCTGACCATAAAGAGTAGAAAGCCTTGGATGCGCAGCTCGCGCGTTTCGACATACAGCTGATCGTGCTCGTCGGCGTGCCCGGCGAAACCGGGATGCGTAACGGCTGAAATGGCCATCAGTGCGCCGCCGGCACAGTCGGCGGAGCGCCGTCGAGTTCGGCCTCCAAACCACGGTATGGTAGCGGCTCGGCGAAATCGTACGGTGCCGCAAAGACCGACGGCACGTGCTTAAAATTGTAATAGGGCATCGGCGACGGAATCTGCCACTCCAGCGTGCGCGCGCGCCACGGATTCGGACCTGAACGTTTTCCGGTCCGCATCGACCACAGCGCGTTGACGAGCACCAAAATCAGCGCTGCCGTCATCACGAACGAAAAATACGAGCAGATTTGATTCCAAGTTTGGAACTGCGGATCGTACATCGCGACGCGCCGCGGCTGGCCCCACATGCCCAGCCAGTGCATCGGCAAGAACGTGCCGTTGAACCCGATGAAGAACAGCCAGAACGACCATCTGCCCAGCGTCTCGTTCATTAAGCGGCCGCTCATCTTCGGATACCAGTAGAATAGACCGGCGAGAATGCCCATCAAACTGCCGCCGACCAGCACGTAGTGCAAGTGCGCGACGATGAAGTACGTGCCGTGCGCGTGCAAGTCGAACGGCACCGCGGCCAAAAAGACGCCCGTGATGCCGCCGAGCGTAAACGTCGCGAGGAAACCGATCGCAAAAAGCATCGACGTCGTCATCTGAATGACCCCGCCCCACAGCGTCGTCACCCAGGAGAATATCTTGACGCCGGTCGGAATCGCGATCACCATCGTGAGCACCATGAACGGCAGCTGCAGCGCGGGCGCCATGCCCGACGTAAACATGTGATGCGCCCAGACCATGAATCCGAGAATCGCGATCGCGCACGATGAAAACGCGATCATTTTGTACCCGAAGATCGGCTTGCGCGAAAACGTCGGGAGAATCTCGGAGATCATGCCGAAGGCCGGCAAGATCATAATGTAGACGGCCGGATGCGAGTAGAACCAGAACATGTGCTGCCACAGCAGCGGACTGCCGCCTTTGGTCGGATCGAAGAACGCGACGCCGAATTCGCGCTGGATGAAAAGTGCCGCGAGCGCTGCGCCCAGCGCAGTCGTGGCGATCATCAGCAGCGGCGCGGTGACGAATTGGCCCCACACAAAGAGCGGCATGCGCGTATAGGTCATGCCGGGCGCGCGCATCTTCAGAATCGTGACCAAGAAGTTGATGCCGGTCATCGTCGAGCTGACGCCGATCAAGAAGATCGCCGCGGCCCACATCGAGGTTCCCGGAGCGCCTTGCAGCGACATCGGGGGATATTCCGTCCATCCGGCGGTCGGCGCGCCCATGAGGAACGACGAGTACAGCATCAAGCCGGCCGGCGGGAAGAGCCAGAAGCTCAACATGTTCAGCCACGGAAAGGCGACGTCGCGCGCGCCGATCTGCACCGGGAAAATCAAGTTGCCGAATCCGCCGGTGAGCAGCGGGATGATCACCAGCCATACCATCGTCGAGCCGTGAACCGAGTAGACCTCATTGTAGGTCTCGGGCGTCATCAGGCCGCCGCTGGCCTTCATCAGTTGAATCCGGATCAGCTCGGCCAGCATTCCGCCTAAAATCATGAACAGGAAGGCCGTGATCATGTACTGGATTCCGATGATCTTGTGATCGATCGAAAAGACGTACTTCCGAATAAACCCTTGAGGCTCCGGATGAATGTGGTCGGCCAGTCCTCCGCCCGCGTGCGCTGCTACTGCTGTCATCTTGCTCCGAGTTACTTCAGTGTTTTCAGGTAAGCGACGAGGTTTACGATGTCTTTATTGCTCAGGCCATTGGCTGCTTGGTTGGGCATCTGCCCCATGCTGCCCTTATAACCGTTCTCCAAGATTTTTGCGACGTCTTCGGGCGTCGCTTTGTCTCCGTCCACGAGGGTTGGATGGGCCGGATCGTCGAGCACGCCTTTGAGTCCCGGCCCGACGATCTTCTGATCGAACGGACCGATCGCGTGGCAGGCCGAGCACTTGGCGGCGAAGAGCGTAGCGCCCGCTTTGGCGTCACCCTTGGAGAGATTGAGTTGGGTTGGGCTGACCGGCGCCGCGATCGCGTTGCTCGCGTGAATCTGCTCCCGCACGGTTCGCGCATACCACGACGCATAGCTGGCCGGTTGATCGATGTAAACGTATGCCGGGTTCTGACTCGTCCCGCTGTGCATCTCGCCGTGGAACGTGCCGCAAAACTCCGTGCAGATGATCTCGTACCGTCCCGGACGAGTCGGTGTGAATTCGAACGTGTTGATCAGGCCGGGAACCATGTCGGCTTTTAGCCGCATGGCGGGAATCCAAAACGAGTGGATGACGTCGCTCGACGTTACGTGCAGCGTGACCGCCTGATTGAGCGGCAGGTGCATCTCTTTGACTTCGCCGTTCACGTTGGGATAACGGAACGTGTAGTACCACTGATGGCCGATCGCTTCGACGACCAGCGTGTTGGTCGGCGAGAATTCGATGCCGGCCCAAATGCGCAAACTGAAGATCGCCATGATGACGACGAAAACCGTCGGTACGATCGTCCACCACATTTCGAGCTTGTTGTTGTCGTGAATTTGAATGCCGACGGCATTTTCCGGTGTGCCGGCGTGGCGCCGGAACGCGATCGAAAAATAGACGACATATCCGCAGATAAAAATGAAGAGCGCGGTGCCGGAAGCCGCTAAGAAGCGGAACAGCGCGTCGATCTGCTGCGCCTTGTCGACCGCTTCGGGCATGATGCTCGCAATCGGCGCCCAGACCCACCAAAGGATCGAAATGAGCGCCAGCACGCCGAGGACGGCCGTGACGATCCAGAACTGGCGGTCGAGATGGACTACCGGGTCTCTATTTTCTGGCAAAGGTGTGCGATCTCCAAAAAGCAGCCGGATAGGCCTATTAGATTATAGGAAAGCGCGTCCTATCCGGGCGACGACCTTTGAAGGGCGCCAGCATATTCTCGGGTCAGCCACTCTACATTTGTAATGGCCGTCCCGACCACGACGGCGGCGGCGCCGGCCCCAAGCGCAGCGGCTCCCTGGGCCGGGGAGTGGATTCCGCCCTCGCAGATCACGAAGGCGTCCAATTCGGCAAAGGCCCCGACGAGGTCGAGCGCCGGAAGCGCGCAGCCGGCCGTTTCCTTCGTATAGCCGCAGAGGGTGGTCGCGATGATATCCGCGCCGGCGGCCTGCGCGGCGACACCATCGGCGGCCAGGGCGCAGTCGGCCATCGCGAGCGCGCCGCCGTCTTGAATCTCGGTGACGATCTGCGGCACCGTGGCTCCGCCCGGACGCATCCGCCCGGTCGCGTCGAACGCGACGATCTCCACGCCCAGGTTCAGCAGCTCGCCAACCTCGCGCAGCGTAGGCGTGATGTACGGTTCGAATCCGGGATACTCGCGCTTTACGATCCCGATCACCGGAAGGTCGACGCGCCTGCGAACCGCTGCGATGTTGGCCTCGCCCTGGAGCCGGAGTCCGGCGGCACCCGCGGCTTTCGCGGCAGCGGCCATCGCCGACAAGACGACCGGATCGTCGAGTGCCGATCCGGGCGCCGCTTGCACCGAGACGATCAACCTGCCGCGCAGCCGTTCCAGCAGCTCGTGTTTTCCGCTCATCGCGTCCGCGCCAAGAACAGCGCCCCCGAAACCGCATCGCCCGCCGGCTCGATCAGCTTGGCTTGGGGCGCCGCTTCTTCGACAGCGCTTGCTATCGCGGATTTCATCGCTGCGCTCTTCGTCATCCCGCCCAAGAACGCGAGCGGCCCTGCGTGCATTCCGATGCGCGCCATCGTGCGGACGGCCAAATCGGCCAGCGCCTGCGCGCATTGCTGAACGTATCGCTCGCCGCCCGGATCCGATCGGGAGCGTTCGATCGCCGCGTGCGCGAACTCGGCTAGTGCGGTTCGCGTGATCTCTCCGGCATAAAACGATCGCACCAGCGCATGCAGCGATCCGCTACCGAAGTGACGCAGCAGCGTCTGAGCAAACGGATTCTTCTTGCCCGCATCTTCGTCGCGGACGGCGTCTTCGATCGCCCGGCGCGCGAACCAAAACGCGCTCCCCTCATCGCCGAACAGATAGCCCCAACCACCGACCGTCACCGATTCGCCGCGCTCGTCGGCGCCATAGGCAACCGAACCGGTTCCGGCGATGACGGCGACGCCCGGTCCGCCTTGGAACGCGCCGGCGTGCGCGATCACCGCATCGTGCAACAGGACCAACTCGCCGCATGGCAAGTCCGGAACGCGCCCGTAAACGCGTCCTTCGTATCCGCTAATGCCGGCCACGACCCGCGCGCAGCGCGATTCGGGCGGCAACTTTGCAACCATGCTTGCTTTGTCATACGCCGCGCGCAAGGCGTCGCGTAACCGCGTAGACGTTGCGTCTTGCCCGATCTCGTCGGCAGCGCCGGCTTCACCGCGCCCGAGCTCGCGGCCGGTTTCGTCCGCGATCGCAGCGACCGTGCGGCTTTGCCCCGCATCAATACCTACGTACAACATTATATTGCGTTGTCATCCTGAGTAGAGTTCGCATCTGTGAATTCGCCGTCGAAGAACGAAGGGAAGGACGACGCAGCCTCTTCCCGCTCCACACGATCGGCGATGATCGGAATATCGCCGGTGTGCTCTAGATGGTGATACAACTCGTGCGCGATGGCGCGCTTTACAAAGTCCGCGCGTTCTTCGGGCGGAAGTCTGCCGGCAACGCGCGAGTTGATGCGGATCACCGGGCCTTGCGGATCGTACTCGGAGCGCAGCTCGGCATCGCCCCAGTCGCCGAGGTCGACGAACTCGATCTTCATAGGATCACACCGCCGGCTTTTAGCGCGTCTCGCAGCTTCACGACATCGACGTCGCGTACGCGCACCTTTTCTTCGCGGGCCAGCGCCGCCGCGGTGCCGGCCGCTTGTCCCAACGTCATGACCGTCGGCGTCAGGCGTGTCGAGGCCAGCGCTTCGTGCGTCGTCGAAATGCAGCGCCCGGCAACCAGCAGCCGGTCCACTTTCGCCGGAACCAAACAGCGGTACGGAATCTCGTAGCTTTCGCCGGCGCGCAGCCGGTGCGTCTGCGTGCCCGTACCCGACGGGTTGTGAATGTCGATCGGATAGGCGCTGCGCGCGACCGCGTCGTCGAAGTGTTTGCCTTGCAGAACGTCGTCACGCGTCAAGGTGTATTCGCCGACGATACGGCGCGATTCACGAATGCCGACCTGCGTTGCAGTCGCGGCAATTCGCGAGTGCTCGAAGCCGGGTACGCGCTTGCGAAAGAAGTCGAAGAGCTGCATTGCCTGACCGCGCGCTTCAACTTCGGCGCGGGTCAGGTCATCCGGATCGAGCGGATCGATATCCACGACGCGCGTCATGTTCACGGTCACTTCATCGGGATATGGCGATATGAAAAACGAGACGACCTCGCGCGGAATGGTGACGTCGCCTTTGGCCTGCGCCTCATGCCACAACTCGTAAAGTCCGGCGACGGCAGTCAGTGCCGGCGCGGTGCGTTCGTGCGTTTTCAGGGACGTGCGCATTTGGTCGGGATGCATGCGCATATATGCGGCGGTCTTCGCGAGATCGACGTGGCTTAAGCGGAAGATCAGCGTCGCGGGCTGTACGCGGCCGCGTTCATCGCCTTGCTGTGTCTCCACGCCGGCCGAAGCTGCGACGTAAGCGTCGGCGGTCGCATCGATCGTGACGCACGCGCGGTATTCCCGTTCGCCCGCAACGGTCGCAAAAATCGCTCCTTCTACTTCAGGCCGTTCATCGTGAGCGTGGCGAACGAGCGCCCGCAGAAAATACGCGTGCATGAGGAGATGCACGCCGGACTCTTTCATGAGATCGAAGAGCAGCGCTTTGTGGATCTCCGGATCGAACGGCGTGATCGTTGGAACGTAGTCGGAGGAGTCGTGCAGATGGCCGGGAGATCCGCCCATTGTTTGCAGGCGCGTGACGATCTCTTGCGCGATGCCGCCGACGATGCGCTTCTCTCCGGAGTGAAACGTCATCCACGGCCCGACCATGGCCGCGGTCGCGGTGCCGCCCAGAAAGCCGTAGCGCTCGACGAGCATCGTGCTCGCTCCGTGACGAGCCGCTGCGATCGCGGCGGCGCATCCGGCGTTTCCGCCGCCGACGACCAGGACGTCGTACTCTTTCACCGCTCCCGGCCTTCGACGCGCGCGCACCGCCTCCGGCGACAAGGGAGGAACGAGGCAAGGGGTAAACGGCTCGGCATGCTATCACGCGTAAAGCCTCTCGCGACCATTCTCGCCGAGGGCGCCGACACTGAACACGGCCTCAAACGGTCGCTAGGCCCGTGGGCCTTAACCGCGATGGGCATCGGCGCAATCATTGGAACCGGCATCTTCGTTTTGACCGGCGTCGCGTCGGCGACGCGTGCGGGCCCATCCTTGACCATTTCATTCATTGTGGCCGGCATCGTCAGTGCATTGGCAGCGCTCTGTTACGCCGAAGTGTCAAGCAAAATTCCGATCTCGGGCAGCGCCTACACCTACACGTACGCGACGTTCGGCGAGCTGTTGGCGTGGATCGTCGGATGGGGCTTGATCCTCGAGTATGCCGTCGGTGCAGCGACAGTAAGCGTTGGATGGTCAGGTTACTTCACCAACATCCTGCATCAGTTCGGTCTTACCATTCCGCAAATGTGGCAGCATAGCCACTGGGATCCCACGCCGGGCATCGCAAATTTGCCGGCGGCCGGAATCATATTATTGATCACGGCGCTGCTGGTGCGAGGCACAAAAGAATCCGGGACGGTCAACGCTTGGATCGTGAGCTTCAAAGTGCTGGTCGTGCTTTTCTTCATTGCATTGGGCGTAGGCCACATCAACACCGCGAATTTCCATCTTCCTGCGGGGCCGACGACCGGCGCGGGTGGGTTCTTCCCATTCGGCTGGGGCGGTATGTTGGGCGGCGCGGCGTTTATTTTCTTCGCCTACATCGGGTTTGACGCGGTCTCGACCAGCGCCGAAGAAGCGAAGAATCCCGCCAAAGATTTGCCGTTCGGCATTTTGATGAGCTTGGCGATTTGCACGCTTCTCTACATCATCGTGGTCTTTATCCTCAACGGTATGGTGCCGTTCAACTCGCTCAACGTTGCGTTTCCGGTGGCTTTTGCCATGAATTCGGTCGGACTCGCTTGGGCAGGCACGATCATTTCCTTTGGCGCGATCGCCGGCTTAACGACAGTGCTCCTCGTGATGATGTTCGGACAAGCGCGCGTCTTTTACGCGATGTCGCGCGACCGGCTCATCCCGCCGAGCTTCACGACGGTCCATCCGACCTGGCGCACGCCCATCGTCTCGCAGATCTTTTTCGGCGTTTGTATTGCAGCCGCGGGTGCGTTTTTTCCGCTCGGAATTCTGGGCTCGGTCACGAATTTCGGTACGCTGCTCGCGTTCATCCTGACCTCTCTAGCGGTGCCGATCCTGCGGCGCCGTCATCCTGAATTGAAAGGCGCCTTTACCGTACCGCTGGGGCCGTACTTCTTGCCGTACCTCTCAGCCGTGGCGGCATTCGGGCTGATCATCTTCTTGAGAGTCGGTAACCCCGTGCTTTTCGGATTTTTCCCGATTGTCTGGTTCATCGGGATCATCTGGCTTGTCGGCGGACTGTTCTTCTACTTCTTCTACGGCCGGCGCAAGAGCACGGTCGCGTTGCAACTCGCTGAAGGCCTGGCGGTAAAACAGCCTCGCGTTAACTAGTCATCTGCCAATCCGGCGATTGATCTCGGCCGCAATCGGGTCGGGATCTTCGCCGGGTTGAACGATCACCGTTTTGTAGGTCTCGTGCTCGGTCTCGAGCACGATGCAGCTTCGTCCCGATTCGAAATCCAAGAACGCTAAGCCGCCGTTGGCAAAGAACGTGCCGGCCATCTTTAATCCGGGCGCGCCGGTTCCGGCGAGTTTCCGCCAAAAGTAATCCCAGCCGTTTTCGTCTTCAACTCGCGCCCACTTGATGTGCGCGAGCGGAATCTTCAGTCCGCCGTGGACCGCCCAGATTTTGTCCATCGTCGAAAGCTCGATGATGACGGTATTGTTTTCAACAGTTACGTGCGCCATACGATCTCGTTATCGTCCTTCGACCGGCGAAGTTATGCCGGCCGGCGTGAGGTTATGATGAGAACCGGGGCGTCGGGCTCGCGGCCCGCGAGTTCTTCCTCGGCTAAAGCCACGGCCTGCTCGGCCGAAAGCAGCCCGCTGTAATCGGCAATACGCGCGCCGTGCAAGACGTAGAGATTGGGCATCGCACGGCCGACGTCGCCGAAAGCCGTGGCGTCTTCGATCGCCGCGCCCAAATCTTCGGCCGCGCAACCCGCCGCCGTCACGCGCACCGTGCCGTCACGCACCATCAGACGCCCGACGCCGCCGCGGTCGAGCACGCGCAGCATGGCGCCGGACTCGTACACCGTGAGCCCCGGCGATCGAGCGACCGCGCGAACGTCCGCGATTGCGGCGCGCATCAAACACGCGGCCGCGGCCAGGCGCGCATCCTCGTCCAGCGTTCCGTGCGCCGCAGTCTCTGAAAGCTCGGTCGCGCCCGAGGCCGTGGCGCGGACGATGTTTCGCTGCGAGTCGATCTCGACGACCGTCTCGACGCCTTCCGGTGAAGCGCCCGCCGCGACAACCGCATCTTGCGCCTCGCGCCGGATGCGCAGAATAACCTCCGGCGACGGATCGACGACGGTGCGCTCCACAACTTCGCGCACGAGTGCAAGCGCAACGCCGATCGGCGAAATCACTTCCGCATCGCGCGCAAGCCGGAAATCTATTCCGGTTTTTTTCGACGCATAAGGAATGAGCGCGGCCGCGCCGCCGCCTCCGCCGACCACGACGACGGCATGCCGGTCGAGTTCGTAATCCGCGATCAGCTCTTCAATCGCCGCAATAACTTTCGCCGATGCGATATCGAGCATCTCGCGCGCGACGCCATCGGCGCTAATCCCAAAATGCGCGCCGAGTATCGCAAGCGCTTTGCCCGCCGCGTCGGCGTTGCCGTGCGCGAACGCCGAAGGCGGCACGTATCCCAAAAAATTTGCCGCGCACGTCGGCGTGACGGCAATGTGCGTTCCGTCGCGCCCGCGCAACGCAACATAGTCGCCCGAATCGTGCGCGCTGGGGCGAAACGCCTCGAATTGCGCGCCGTCGATCGCGGACGAATCGAGAAACGATGCATAACTCAAACCGGCAATGTGCGCGGAACGCGGGCCGACGTCGACGATTTTTCCACCGGCTACGCGCATCAAACTGCCGCCTGCAATACCGAGCGTACGCACGTCGAGCGTGCGCAGCATCGTGCGGTGTCCGCCCACGCGCGCCGGACGCATCTGCGGCATGCCGGCCCGAATCGCGGAGCAATCGGAGCTCGTGCCGCCTACTTCAATGAAGATGCCGTCGGTAACGTTTTCGTGGAGCAAAGCGCCCGCAACGCCCGCAGCCGGGCCGGAAAGCAGGGTGAGAATCGGCCGCCGCTCCATTTCGCGCGCATCCATGACGCCGCCGTCGCTGCGCATCACCATGAGCGGAGAATCGATCGCCGCTTCGCGCACGGCGCCGGCCGTCATGCGAGCGGTGCGCACCATCTTCGGAAGAATCGCCGCGTTGATCGCGGCCGTTCGCGTCCGCGCGCGCAAGCCGTACATCGTGCTGACGTCGTGGCCGCTGGTCGCAAAGAGTCCGGCCTGTGAAGCGATTGAGACCGCCAGCTCTTCTCCTTGCGGCCGGTCGACCGAAAACGCTTCGGTGGCAGCGAGCACTTCGGTGCCGCCCTGCTTGAGCGCACCGACTGCCGTCTCGATGCCCTTGCGATCGCGCACCGGCGCGAAGGCAAACTTCGGTTCGAACGGCAGTCCCGGCGCCAACTGCAATCGCCCAAAGCGCATCTGCATGCGCGCGAGCGGCGCGAGTCCGTCGAGCAAACCCAGCACACCTACTTGCGCGACGTCGCCCTCGAGCAGTGCGTTGGTGGCCTGCGTCGTGGAATGCGCGATGAACGAAACCTCGGCCGGATCGATGCTGCCGTCGGCAAAGATGCGCGCAATTCCGTCAACGATGCCGGCGGCGACACCCGCTGCTGCCGTATGCGTCGTCGGAACCTTCACGCGCGCCACGACCTCATGGCTGTGGGCATCTATCGCAACGACGTCGGTAAACGTGCCGCCAACGTCGACGCCGAGACGCAGCTTACGCATCGGAACGCTGCACATAGCAGATCATTGCGAGCGAGACGCGCTCGTCTTGCGCGAAGCGATCGAATAATGCCGACGCTTCGCCGCGCAACTCGTCCGCTGGCGGGCCATCGCGCGGCAGATACGATGTCGAAGCCATGCGCCCGAGCATCTCTGCGCGATCCAAGCTCTGCGCGTACGGATGCTCGCTGCGCGCGCAGCTCGAGCCTGCCAGGCGCACAAACGTGGTCAGCGCCTCGGCGCGTCTCTGTTCGATTGGTTCGGTTGCGTAACGGCGCACCAGGTCGCCATAGGCGGCCGCAAACGCATCGCTCTCGTCGCGTTCGTATTGCACCATGGCGATGCGCTTACGGCTGATGCGTTTGAACTCGGCGATCGCGGCCTGCGGCTCGAACCAGTGAAATGCTTGGAATGCCGCGGCCATATCGACCGAACGATCGGGCAAGCGCGTATTTTCGCCCGTTCCGTCGATCCATTCAATGCGCGGATCGGGCTCGGCTCGTTCGGCCATCGAATGATTCGGCTCGACTGCGATGACGGTAGCGCCGCGCTCCGCGAGCAATCGCGACGCGATGCCCGTGCCGGCGCCGACGTCGGCGATCGTCAGTTTTTCGGGCGGCCCCAAGCCGTCGAGCAGCGCGTCGAGCGCTTCGGGCGGATAGCCCGGACGGTTCTGCGCGTACGCGGCGGCGCGCTCCGAGAAGCGCTCCGACGGGCGGCCGATCACGATGCGAACGGCGCGCCGAGTTGCACGGCGATCGTCGAACCGGCGCGTTCGAGTTGAAACGAATGCGGTTTTCCGTCGTATGCGCGCGCCTGCGTTTGATACGTGCCGTACATCCACCAATCGAGCCCGTCGAGTTTGTCGACGATATCATCGGTACGCATGCCGGCAGCATAGGCGGGGCCGCCTGCGCGCACGTACGCGCGCATGTTTCCGTCGACCGTTTTGTAAAGCGCGTAATAATAGGAAGGCGGATCGCCCGGCGCAAACGCCAAGCCCCGCGTCTCCAAGTTGTTCCAGCGCTGCGGATTGCTCTGCGCCCAGCCCAGCAAACGGTCCACGCCTTGGCGCGCCAACTGCGCGGCGTCCGTCGCCGACGGCTGCGCGAATACGGCGTGATCGTGCCACTCGGTCACTTCCCAGCCGCCGCAATCGAAGAGCTGCACGCCGATATCCACGTCGGTGCCTTCGATCAACGTGAACCGCGTTGAGGTCACGTTGACGTAGGCCGCATAGCGCTTCGCAGAACAATCCGAACCGTTCGGCTCGTCCTGCTGCGCGAAGACTTCCGTCCCCGGCGCGCTTCGCAACGCTACAACGACCGCTGGAACGGCAGCTTGCGCGTCGGGAGAGCCGTCCGAACCGACCGCGATGCGCGACGCGGCCGACAGGCCAGCAAACATTCCGGGCGGCGCGAGCTCCTGTGCGCCGGCAGCCGGAATCATGGCCGTAAACGGATGCACGCCGAACAGATGCGGCGACGATGTTACGACGACGATGCACGCGACGATCGCGACGGCAACTTGGTAAGGGAGGGTCCGTTTGGTGATCTCGACGATCTGCACGCCGGTGAAATTCGCGATCCAAACGTTCGCGGTATTGGTCGGATCGCAGACGTTCTGCACTTGAACGACCGCCATAATCGCCGCCACCAAGATGACGGGCGGCAAAGCCTGTCCTGAGAGCAGAATCGTGAAGACGGCGATGCCGATGCCGAAGGGGTTGAGCGGCCCGCGATAGAGCGCGAGCGGGCTGAGGATGCCGAAGACGGCGACGTAAACGAGCGGGTTGTGCAGCGCTTGCGTGGACGCAAGCCCGTGAAGCGCGGCCAGAAACTGCGGGGCATGCGTCGCCGTGAACAGCATGCCGATCCCGATGAAGAGCACGATTGCCGGCGCTACGTCCTCCAGGCCACGGATTGCCGCGGCCGTCAGCGTTTGAATGGTTTGCTCGGGACGCGTCGTGAGTGCGCCGTAAATTGCAGAAATCGCAAAAGCCAAGACCGGATCGAGATGAAACGCAAAATATAATACGATAGGGAGTATCGGCGTGATCAGCGCGTAGGCAGGGACGTGCCGCGCTTGCGGTTCTTCTTTCGCCCTCACCGCCCAAGTGGCATACCCGCGCGCGCTCCGGAACGAGACGAACGCATAAACCAGGAGCGCGATCAGATCGATTGCCGCCAAGGCGATCGCGTAACCATACATCTGCTGTTGGTTCACGCCGAAATATTGCGTGTAAAACTTCCAGTTCACGATGTTGAAGATGAATCCGAGCGCGAACGCCATCAGAAACATCGTCGCGGCGATTTTCCTGGGCACGCCGATCGTCATCATAATCGGTAGGACGATCGAGCCGACCATGATAACCGCGCCGAGCCCCGAGAGCGACACGAAGAGCAGCGCAACCACCACGCTCAGCGCCAGCGCGACCGCCAGCGGCTGCTCGCCGCCGAACTCGGCCGCGAAATTTACAATACTTCGCGCGATGCCCGTGTCGAGCGTCACGCGTCCGAGCAGCGCGCCGAAGATGACGGCGACGTAAACCGGCGCCAGCGCGGACGCCCCCGTCACCACGATCGTCCCGACGCCGGCGAACGGCACACCCGCGACAAGCGCCATGATGACGGCCATCGCCGGCACCGCGAGCAATGCCGGCACCTTACGCGTGTACATAAGCGCCGCAAAGATCAAGAAGACGACCAGTATCAGCAGCGGCGCGATCACGTCTTCACCACGGTAGATCCGGGAGCGGTTTTCCCACAGTGTAATCCAACGTCATCGCATAGATCTTATCGGCACGCTCGATGTTTTGTTCGGCGGCAATGTCGTACCGCCGTAGGTTGCTCGCCAGGTGGCTTTCGCGGTCCTCATACCGCCAAGCGGCGGCGTAGAGCGGGCGGATCTCTTCGTAGCGGTCGCGCAGCTCCCAAAACCAATACTTGGTCCACACGAGGTCACGCGCTGTCGGGGAGTGCGGCTTGCCGGCCTGCGCTTGCGCCTCGGCATAATACTTGCGAATTTCTTGCGCCGCTTGGAATTTGCGGCCGATGAAATCGTATTTGCGCGCGGCCAAAAACATGACGCGCGCCGCATTGGCATGCAAGGGCGGCTTATTCTGGAGCAGGTGCTGTTCGGCGTCTTCGGCTTCTAGCCGCAACGCGCGCAAGTCGAGCTTCGCCATGTGCGCAGAGGCATGCGCGTCGAACGGATCGACCCAAAAGAGATAATTGCTCGAATAACTGTAGTCGTCTGCCATGCGCGACTGTACGTCGGTAAGATCGGCAATGTCGCGTCCATAGCGCGCATCATCGCTTCCGAAGAATGCGCTCGGAAAATCTGTCTGAAAACGCGCGGGATCGACGGTTCGCTGCTCCCAGCCGCTCGCCGCCGCATAGATGACCGGATACCACGTCGCCTCAAAGAGGGTCTCGCCGTCATCGTGCCAGACCGTCTGAAAGAGCCCCAGGACGCGCGAGGCCTTGCCTTCGTCGATGAAACGCTGCTCGTTGATGAGCGCCGACTTGATGTCGGGGTAGACTTGATTCCAGTTGTGGTCGCCGGGCGCGACCATTTGCGCAAAGCCGCCCGACGCGATCAGGTTGATATATTTTTGGAAACTCTTTTCGTCGCCGTAATGCCAATTGATGACGACGGTGCTTTTCGGAATCATCGTCATGATGGCCGGATCGTTTTCGATGCCGTCGTCCCACACCATCATGCGCGCGCCCGACGGCGCGATGAGCCGGTTCATCTGCGTCAAATGATCGGCATAGACTTGGCTCAGCCCGCGCTGCGCGACCAGCGCCTTGCTTTGGCCTAGTCCGAGCACCGACGTTTCGTCGGAACCGATGTGAAAGAATTCGGGATGCGGAATGACGGCAAGTTCGTCGCGGACGAGCTCCGTTAAATACTCGATCGAAAGCGGAGAGGCCGGGCTGAGCAGAAAATCGTGCTGGAACTCCGCCGCGCTCGCATATTTTTCGACCGCCAGCGTATTGTGCATGTGCGCGAAGCTTTGCTGTTCCGGAATAAACGTCACATGGTAGCGCTTCGCGTAGACGTAGAGCTCGCGCAATTGGGCGGGCGTGATGCCGTCGAGCGGCGCAGGCAGCGGATTGCGCGGATCGACGAAGACGTGCTCCATGTACGGCGAGTAGCCGTTCATCTTGAAAGCCGCGATCGTGCGAATGCGCTCTTTGAAATAGCGCATGTTCGGCAGCGGCCCGCGCGAGACGTCGTCGCTGAGCACGCGCCATTTCAGCGCCGGCGCGTCTGAAATGTCAACACACGGCAGCTCCCACTTGCCGTTCACACGCTGCGGTAGCTGCGCAAGCGTCATCGCGGCATAGAATGCGCCGTCAGCGTCGCCCGCCTCGATCATAATGAGTCCCCCCGGAGCGTGCATAGAGCGGACGGAGCTCGTTATACTTAAATGGTAGCTTTGCCCGGGAAGATTCGCGTGTACGACGTTAACGTTCGGCCCAGGCCGGGAATCCGGCACCGGCACAGTATGCGCGGGCAGCGCCGGGTATTTTCGCTCGAACTTCAGCGGCGGAATGCCTAGCGCAATCCATCGTTCATTGATCTCCTCAAACGCAGCACGATCGAAAGAGCGCTCTACGGTTAAGGAATTTTGCAGGCTAATCGGCGACCCGCATTCATGTGTCGCAGCGCTGCGCGGTTGCGGTAGTAAGTGCAGCGAGAGCACCGCTGCGAGCAGAAGCACGCTACTTCTGCAACATCGCCGCGTCGCGATAATCGAAGGCGTCGTTGATTGCCTTCAGCGCGTCACCCGGCGGCCCCGACGGATCGAGTTTTTTCGCGGCCGCGATGAGTGCGGCGTCGGCTTGCAGTACCGACTTGATGCGGTCCTCGGTGCGATCCTCGTCGAAGATCCTGAACGCTTCCTGGTTCATGAACTGGCAGCGAAAAAGGACGCCTTCGTACAGCGCCTTGTCCGCGTCGGAGAGCGCATCGGGAGAAATCGCGGCCAGCCGCTCGCCGACATAGGAGCGCACTTGCTCGTCGGATAGGCGGCATTCTTCCTCGCCGTCGCACCCCGGAAAATCCGGAATATCGGCGCGGATCTCTTCTATTGCGTTCATCGCCCGAGCCTACGACGCGGCAATCCGCAAGGCCCGCCGGGCCGTTACCAGACCGGGGGAACCTCCCAATGAAGCGAACCGAAATAGACCTTGGAAAACGCCGCCCGGCTCATGGCACGCGTACGGACGAAAGACGCGGCCGCGTTCGAGACGCTGTATGATGCCTATCACCGCTTGGTATACGGCGTCGCTTTTCGCGTTGCCGGCGACGCAGCCGCCGCCGAGGATATCACCCAAGCCGTCTTCCTTAAGATATGGACCGCGCCCGAACGTTTTATCGAGGGGAATTTCGGCGGATGGATCGCGCGCGTCGCGCGCAATCAGGCCCTCGATTCCATCCGGCGCAAGTCGCACGCCGAGGCCGAACTGAGCGACGCAATGCCCGCCAACGATCTGCTCGAGGAACGGGTCTTTTCTGAAATCGACGCCGACAGCGTGCGCCGCGCCCTTGCGCAGCTGCCCGCCGATCAGCGCGAGCCGATCGAACTAGGCTTTTTCGGCGGCATCACCCACGCGGAGATTGCGCGGCGCAGCGGAATTCCGCTCGGCACGATAAAAACGCGGATTCGCGCGGGCCTTGGAAAATTGCGAAGCGCACTCGAGGGTACGGTGACGGTATGAACGCGCACGACGCGATACTCGACGACGTTGCCGTCTACGCGCTCGGCGCACTTCCGCCCGACCAGGCGCGAGCCGTCCGCGAGCACATGACGACTTGCCCGGAGTGCACGGCCGAATACCGGCGCCTCAAACCGGCGGTGGACGCGGTCGCATACTCGGCCGAAGCGTGCACCGATGCGGTGAGCGGCGCAGTCGTGCCCAGTCCGCGCCTGAAGGCGCGCATCATGGATCAAGTTCGCGGCAGCGATGTTCCGCGGCGCTTGTCCAACGTCGGCGAAATGCGCGCGGTTCGGCCGATCGTTTGGCCGGCTTATGCCGTCGCCGCGGCATGTTTGGCGGTCGCGCTGGTGACGACCGCGTTTAACATCTCTTTAAATGAAGCGGTAAACTCTTCGAAGTCGCAGATCGCGCTACTCGAGACACAGGCCAAGATGCTGCACCTTAAAGTTGCCGCCCAGAGCATAGAGCTGGCCGACCTCACATCAACGGATTCACAGCACTATGCCGTTGAGAACGGCGAGGTCGTGCGTCACGGCAACCGCTTGTACATTGCGATGCAGTCGATGAGCGCGCCGCCGCGCGGTAAAGTCTATCAGGCCTGGATCATGCGCAAAGGCGGCACGGCGATGACGCCGTCGGTCACCTTCATGCCCGATCACAGCGGCGTCGCGGTCGTTCACGTTCCCGCAGCGGCTTCGCAAGTCGTGGAAGTCGCCGTGAGCATGGAACCCGAAGGCGGAAGTAAACAGCCGACCAGCAAGCCGGCTTTCCTTGTGAAACTCACCTGAGCGCATACAAGGCGCGGCCGATTCGGCGGACCGACACGGCGGCCGCCTTGGCTTACCTCGACCGCAGTCCGTACGAAAACGTCTTCCTGAGTTGGGCGATTGCGTCTCCGACCTCTCCCACATTCCGCGAGCGGCTGTATGTTTATGCGGACCCACCGAATGTTGAAGGCGTCGCATTCTTGGGGCATCACGTCGTGCTTGCCGCGCAAGAAGAGCCCGCGATCGATGCGTTTGCCGGGCTAAAAACGGCCACGAGTTTCGAGCGCATGATCGTCGGGCCGCGAAGGACCGTCGAACAGTACTGGCAGCGCGTTGCCGCTCGTCACGCGCAACCGAGGCTCGTGCGGGAAAGCCAGCCGGTTCTGGCCGTCAATCGCGCAGAGCTGCGCGGAGCTCCGAACGGCGTAGACGTAAGGCGCGCGCGAATCGGCGAGTGGCAAACCGTTGCGATCAATTCGTCGGCAATGATCCAGGTGGAGCTGGGTTACGATCCGCGTGCCGGGTCGGCGGAATTCGACGCGAACGTGCGCGCCGCGATCGAGCGAGGCACGTGGTGGGTCGGAGAATTCGAGCAGCAGATATGTTTCTATTGCAGTGAAGGTCCGAGCAGCTCGCGCACGCTTCAGCTTCAGGGTATTTGGACGCCGCCCCACTTACGGCGCCGCGGCCTCGCTTCCGCCGCACTCTTCGGGATTTGCGCCCGCTTATTGAACGATCACCCAACCCTGTCGCTCTACGTCAACGACTTCAACACCGCCGGGCTCGCGCTCTACAAAGGGCTGGGCTTCCGGCAAGTCGCCGAGTTTACAACTCTGCTCTTTTAAACGCGGCGCAAGCGCCAGATTTGCTCGGCCGGCCATTTGCGCGCCCAGTCACGCGAGACCCAATCGCGATAGCTCGACGTCGCATCCTCAGAGGGACGCAGCTCCATGAGCTCCTCGATTTCAAATCCGGATTTCCTGAAAAGGCGAACCCATGCACCGTATGGCAACGTGAAGCTCACGCTTCCGGCTTCCTCGCTGCTTCGCGTGTCAAAGTAAGAGGCGTGTAACTCCGTACTGATACGGTCCTGCTTCGTATCGAAACAGACGAAATGCAGCGGCGTCTCCGCATTGAACGCAAACAGGCCGCCGGGCCGAAGCAACCGCGCAACCTCTGGAACGCTCAGCTCCGGATCCGTAAACGACATGGCGCCGTGGTCGCAAAAGACGATGTCGAACGACCGGTCCGGCAGCGGCACCGATTCCGCGCTGGCATGGAGCAAAGAAACGTTAAGTCCCGATTCTTCGATCGCGTCGCGTGCGAACTCCAGTTGCCGTTCAGAGTTATCCAGACCCGTGCACCGCGCGCCCAGCCGCGTCAACCCGATCGACCACTGCGCTCCGCCACAGCCAAGCTCGAGCACGTCTTTGTCTCGAACATCTCCGAGTGCGCGCAACTCGCTTTCAGGAATCGACCAAACGCCCCAACCGAGCGGCACGCGTGCAAGCTGTTGCCCGTGTTCGGCTTGATACGAATCCGCCTGACGATCCCAGTAGATGCGATTCTTGCGCGCGTGCTCGCTAAGATTCATTGGCGCGGCGCGTAACGATATTGGCCCGGCAGCCATTCGCAGACGCTGCCGTCCTTCATCACGAACGATTCGCAGCCGTCCACTTCGGGATTAAAATCCTCGTTGCGCTCTTTGGTCGCGGGCCAATTGACCGCCGGTTCGCTTCGGGCTGCCGCTCGAGCTTTCGTGTAAGAAAATTGCGGAGTCTTCGTGAGCGGATTGAGCGCCTGTGCGAGCCTTTGAGCGTCGGTCATGCGCCTGGTTTTCTAAGCCGACGTTAACGTTCCCGCGCGCATTTCACAGGAGATTCCCCGGAAGCGCCTTTAGAAAGAGAATATGAAGAAACTGCTTACTCTTTTGGCTCTGCTCGCTTTGGTTCCGGCGTTCGCCTTTGCGCAATCACAGCCGCCGCCCGGACCCGGCGGCGCTCCATGGCCGCGCCCCGATTCCGCTGCAATGCGTCAGAACATGCAACAGGGGCAAGCCATGCACAAACAATTTCGCGCAAACGTTCTGGGAGCGCTGACCCCGGCGCATCGCAACCTGTTAGCGTCGATCGCGGGACAGCTCGCGGTTTCGACCAACCCGGATCGGAAAGCCGCGGTTCAAAAACTCGACGCCGCCTTATCGAGCGGCGAGAAGCAAGCGATCTTGAATGCCGCGCAGTCGTTCATGTCGCAGCGGCGCGCGATGCGCGAACAAGCGATCGCAAAAATGCGTGCCGCCAATCCGAACATGCCGTCACCTCGCCCGCGGCCGAGCGGGATGGAACGCCGGAAGCATACGCCCGACGCAGGCGCATTACTGTTGATGGTCGCAACCGGCGACCAGGGTCCGCGAATGGGCATGCGCCGCGGCTTCATGCGCTGTCCCCGGCCGTCGCCGACGCCCTAACTCTTACCTAACGGAGAGAAACTGAGCGCTCGTGCAAATGAGCGCTCTTTTTTTTGACGAAGCCCGCACTCGTGCAATCGAACGAATTGCGGCGCGTGCTCGGCCTTTGGTCGGTCGTCGCCTTCGGCGTTACCAACGAGATCGCGGCCGGACTCTTCTTCGTCTCCACGCAAATCCAGCAAACCGCCCCCGGCGTCGGTGACTTGGTTCCGTGGCTGATGATCGTAGGCGGCCTGCTCACGTTCGCGACCGTCATCGCCTACCGGTATTTTTTCGCCTCTGGTTTGATCGGTGCCGGCGGCGAGTACGTCATCATCTCGCGCGCCGTGAGCCCGTTCTTCGGTTTCCTCGCAACGTTCTTGTCGTGGTTCGGCGTAAGCGGTTCGCTCGGAACCCTGGCGTATACGGCGCCGAAATTTCTGGCCAACGCGTGCGATGCGCTCGGTGCAACCGGCGCCGCGCAAGCTCTCAGCTCGCCGCCCGGTACGGTCGTGACCGGACTCGTGCTGCTCTGGGGAATCTGGTTCGTCCACGTGCGCGGCGTGAGGTTGGCCGGAACGCTCGCCGTCACTGCGATGTGCTTCGTCATCGTCGTCGCGTTCGTCGTCATCGGGTACGGATTCGCAACCTCGCCGCAAGCGTTTGCGCTCGCGATGCAAAGCCGTCTGCATATGCCGGCAGCGCAGGTGCTCGCCTCGGCTCCGGTCGCGCACGTGAACGCGGCGGTCGCATTCGGAACCGCTTTGCCCGTCCTGTTCTTCGGCTATCTGGGGCTCTCGACGGCGACGCAAACGGGCGGTGAAGCAGTCGACGCGAACCGGGCGCTTTCCAAGGGCGTCGTCATCGCGGTCTGCCTGGTCACGTTCATCTACACGCTCTTCGCATTTGCCGTCTACCACGCGGTACCGTGGCGCCTCATCGCCGGCCTCTCCGCATTGAAATTTACGACGTACACAACCTCTACCGGTTTGCTCGGAATGGTAATGCCGGCGTGGCTCGCTTCGCTGATGAACGTTTTCGTCGCGCTCATCGTCATCAAGACGTTTCTGCCGCTCTACCTCGCGCAGTCGCGCTGGATCTATGCATGGGCGCAAGACGGCCTGCTGCCGTCGCGGTTCGCCTTAACGCACGTGCGCTTTCAAACGCCGGTCCTCGCGCTCACGATTGCAGCCGTACTTGGATCGCTCACGCTGGCCGAATCGATTCCGAGCGGCTACGTCTTCGGCGTGCAAGTGCGCGTACTCGCGTGCATGATCGTCTTCTTTTTCTTGGGCTTGGGCATGTGGCTCTTCCCGCGCACCGCGCCCGAGGACTACGCGCAGAATCACTCCGCCATCGCGCGCAATCGTCCGGTGCAATTGGCCGTCGGCGCGATCATCATGGGATTCTCGATCTGGTTCGCGATCTCGATCTGCGTCTCGTCGCTGGATAAATACTGGCTGCTGCAACCTGCCGTGCAAGCCGTGATCGTTGCGCTGCTGGGAATCGTTATTTACGCGTTTCGATCCGGATCGTCGCGTCGGGCTGCAGCAGCGCAAGCTCCGGAAGGTTAACCTCCGGATATTTCAAGCCCGTGCCGGTGTTGATGGCCAGCACGCGCTCGTGGGGCGCGATCCATTCGCGGCTGCGCAACTCTTGCGCGGCCGCCAGCGTTGCGGCTCCTTCCGGACAGACGAACATGCCTTCGGCCTTCCCGATGCGGCGCTGCATTGCCACGATGCCGGCGTCGCTGACGGCAATCGCGGTGCCACCGCTTTCATAGAGCGCCTCGAGCACCAGAAAATCGCCGAGCGCTTTAGGAACGTTGATCCCGAACGCCACGGTATGCGAATCGCTCCAGAACGTCGATTCATTTTGACGCGCGTCGAAAGCCCGCACGATCGGCGCGCAGCCTTCGGCCTGCACCGCGACAAAGCGCGGCAGCCGTTCTTCCAGCAGCCCCATGGCCTGCAGCTCGCGTATCGCTTTGTAGATTCCGATCAACCCGACGCCGCCGCCGGTCGGATAGAGAATGACGTCGGGCACGTTCCATCCGAACTGCTCGACCAACTCAAAGCCCAGCGTTTTCTTGCCTTCTATGCGGTACGGTTCTTTGAGCGTCGAGGCGTCGTAGATTCCGTATTCGGCGACAGCTTTCCCGACGATCTTTCCCGCGTCGCTGATCAGTCCGTCCACCAGCCAAACGTGAGCGCCGTTCACGACGCACTCGACTTTGTTGATCGCCGGCGCGCTCTCCGGCATAACGATGTATGCATCGATGCCCGCGCGAGTACCATAGGCGGCCCAAGCACCGCCGGCATTTCCGTTGGTCGGCATCGCAAATGCGCGCACGCCCAATTCGCGCGCCCGCGAAACGCCGACCGCGGCGCCGCGCGCTTTGAACGAGCCGGTCGGCAGCAGTCCTTCATCTTTTAGAAAGAGCCGGTCCAGTCCAAGCTCTGCGCCGAGCGAACGCATCGGAACCACCGGCGTAAACTGCTCGCCTAAACCGACGCGATTTGCCGGTTCGCGCAGCGGCAAGAGTTCGCTATACCGCCACAACGAAGGTTCCCGTGCCGCCACGCTCTCGCGCGTAAAGGTCTTGGCCGCGGCGAGCAGATCGTATCGCGCCACCAGCGGCGAACCGCAGCGGCACAGATGCTGTTCGACGTCCGCGTCGTAGCGGGCGGCGCATTTAGGGCATTCTAAGTGGGAGAGCGCGCTGCGCGCGCTTAGGCCGTCAGTTTGGATGACGAAAGCCGGTTTCGCAGCGCGGTCGTGTTGAAATCCGCCGCTCCGGCCATCGCAGGTTTGGCGATCAAGTAGCCTTGGACGGCGTCAACTTTCCCAATACCTTGAACGAACTTTAGCGCTTCCTGCGTCTCGATTCCTTCGGCGACAAGAATGCTTTCGGTCTCCTGCGCGATTGCCGCAATGCCGGCAAGCACGGCGCGGCACGTCTTGTCGTTCAGCGCACGATTGACGATCGATCCGTCGATTTTGATGTAGTCCACGGGAAGCACGCTCAGCATCCACAGTCCCGCGTTGCCGGCGCCCGCATCGTCGAGCGCGAGCTTCACGCCGTGTTCGCGAAATGCGTTCGCCCGTTCCACCACGCGTTCGATGTCGGAGATGGCGCGTTCGGTCACCTCGAGCACGACGCGTTCCGGATCGAAACCGCGCCGCGAAATTCCGTATACGAGCCGGCGAGGATCGAATTCGGGGTGTTCCAGCGTGGCCGGCGAGACGTTGACGAACAGGAGCACGTCATCGGGAATGTGCTTGACCGAGCGCGCAACGGCTTCGAAACAGAGCACGTCGAGTTCGTGCACCATTTTCGATCCGTGCGCGATGTTGAAAAGCTGCTCCGGGCCGGAAAACCCGTACTGCGCCGGCGGCCGAGCAAGCGCTTCATACCCGAGGACGCGCTTCTCGCGAAGGTCCCAGATGGGCTGGAACGCTATCTCGAGTTCGCGATCGAGCAAAAGCTGTTGCAAGGCCTTTTTCATAGGTCTGTGCTCGCCGATTCTCGGCGCGGAAAAAAATTCCCACACGGCCGCGACGAATATCCTCGGCGTGCTCCCGACGCCGCGCGGCGAGTCCCGCTACTTTGTGCTCGCGCTCTTCACCGTATCCATGATCGCCGGTTCGATGCTATACGGCGGCATCGGCGCGCTTGTTCCGTACGTCGGGCGCTCGTTTGACTTGCCACATTCCGAACTCGGCTTGATCGCGACGGCAATGGTCTTGGGCGGCCTCCTAACGATTGCGGTGAGCGGCACGCTCTGTGACCGCTACGGCGACAAAGCGATGCTGCTGGAGTCGGGCGTTTTGATGGGCGGCTCGATGATGGCGGCCGCCATCTTTCCAAACTATTGGTGGTTGCTCGGCTGCGTGTTCTTGTACGGGATCGGCAACGCGGCCAGCAATCCGGCTGGCACGCATGCGATTCTCGCATTCTTTTCGCGCGAACAACGCGGGTTAGCGATGGGCATCCGGCAGACGGGTATGCCGGTCGGAGGCGCGCTCGGCAGTTTACTTTTCGCGCTGGTCGCGTGGCATTACGGATACCGCGGAGCGCTGCTGACGGGCGGCGCGCTGGTTCTGATCGTTTGCACCGCCGCTGCGTTACTTTACCGGCAACCGAAGGAACTCTGCGGCGAACACGTTCCGATCTTAAAGCTCATCGAAGATATCGGGCACATCGGAAGAGATCCGCGGCTCATCCTGGTGACGTTGACGGCGATGCTGCTGATGTGCCTGCAAATTATCTTCATCACATTTTTCCCCATCACGCTCGTGCGTGGCGGCGGCTACTCAGCTGAAATCGCCGCGTTCATATTTGCGGGCGGACATCTTTCCGCGGGCGGCGGGCGTTTGGTATGGGGTCAATTGAGCGACCATCGTTACAGCGGCAGCCGCACGATTCCGATGGTCTATTGCGCGGTATTGGGCGCGGGTGCCGCAATGCTCTTGAGCGGCATCGGTCACAACGGTATCTCGCTCCCGTGCGTCGCCGCTTTCGGGCTCGGCTTCGCGGGCGAAGGTTGGTTCGCGCTGGCGATGCTCGCGCTGGCCGAGATCGGCGGCGAAGACCATGCCGGCGGCGCGGTCGGTTTCGGCATCATGTGGATGCTGGTCGCAGCGGCAATCGCGCCGCTCTTAATGGGAAGCCTCGTGGGATCCGGCGGCTACGGAATCGCGTGGCACGTCGCTTCGGCGATAGCCCTGGGTGCGGCGGTTCCGGCGCTCCTGGCTACCAGAATGATGCGAGCCAAGCCCGCAGAAGGGTAGGAGCATGCGCCGTTTGGGACCGGCTCTACTCGCTATTTTGTGCGTGGCGCCGCTGGTGGTACACGCCGACGGAAACAAACAGCTCCAAAACGTCCGCGGCACCGTCTCCTACGAGCACGGGAAGACTTCCAAGCACGCGCTCGCGCAATCCGCCACCATCGTGTTGGCCGATAGCGACTTTGCGATCACCGGCGACGCGTCGATCGGCGCGGTCGTGCTGCCGGAAAGCTCGCGCGTAACGATGGGTTCGGACACGCGCGTGCAGTTAGCGTTCTTCAACCAAATTCAAAGCACGAACGCAAAGTTCATCATCTATCAGGGCACGACGCGTTTCAAGATCGAACATCCGAACGGAAAACCTGCAAACTACACGTTTCAAACGCCGACCGCGCAAATCGCGGTGCGCGGAACCGAAGGCGATATCGGCGTCGACGGCCGCGACCTGACCGTGAACGTTTATGGATTGACCGATCCGAATCTGCCGGTCGTCGTTACGACTGAAGATGGTAAGAAGTACGCGCTCAAGGCCGGCCAGCATTTGCTGGCAAGCTGGGTGAACGGCCGCATTCAAACGACCATCGACGCGTTGACGGAACAGGCGATGTCACAATTCGCCGAACTGGGCGCGCCCGTGTCGGATTGGCAGAGTGCCGCGCAGAGTCTCGCGGACAACGTCACCGGCGGACTGGTACCGCCGGGCATGATCGGCAATATCTCCGGACTCGGCGGGTTTTTGCATCGTTCGAGAAATAACGCCGAAGCGACGGCGGCGCCGAGCGGATCGCCCACGCCCTGCGCCACGCCCAAAACATCTAAAATCAGCGGATTTCTCCATAAATTGACCAACGCCGGCTCGCAGCCGTCCTGCGCATCGCCATCGCCTTCTCCGTCACCACCCGGCGCTTAACGATCTCGCTGGCGCTCGCCGCATGCGCGAGCACCGCTGCGGCCGCGCTCTATCTTGCGCCGCTGACGAATCTCACCTTTGCCAACCGGATCGAAGATTACCGGATCCACGTCGACGCGTTCGCGCATCCGGGCGCATTAGCGCTTCCCAACGTTCCGGGGTACGAAAACCCGAACCAACACCTGGCGTTGATCGTCATCGACGAAGAGTCGATCGGTAACGTGCGAGCCGGCCTGGGCCCGTGGCCGTTTGCACGAGGCGTCTACGCGAAGTTGCTTTCGAGATTGGCGAAAGCAGGCGCGAGAACCGTTGCATTCGACATCGATTTTATCGAACCGTCGGTCGATCGGTCGCAAGACGCCGCGTTTGCGCGCGCAGCTCGATCGATTCCGACGGTCATCGGATATCCCATAACGACGACAACGGCGGGCATTCCCGGAGCGGAGCTTCCCCCGCCCGTGCTGCGAAAATCGATGAGCATCGGTTTTACATCCATCGATACACCCGGCGGAATCGCGATCGGGCAACCCACGATCGTCACGCCGATGCCGCCCGGCTTTCCCGGCGGAGCCGCGCGGTCGCTTGCGATGAGTGCGGTTCAGCGCTACCGTGCATCCCCGCTCGGCGCGCGACCGGTTCCATCGTTCCGCGGCGCGCTTCTCGAACTGCCGTTTTCAATTTCCGGTTATACCGATACAACGCAGCGCGTAGGCGCGCAAATATTCGATGTCGGTTTCGTTTCGCAGACGATGTCGCTGGCCGGCGCGTTGACGGCCCCGGCCGACCAGCTCGCCACCTTTGCAAAAGGCAAGCTCGTGCTTGTCGGCGCGACCGCGCAAGCGCTGAGCGATTTTGCGCCCACGGCCACGGGGCTGTATCCGGGCGTTTTCGTGCACGCGCGCTTCATCGATCAGCTGCTTTCAGGAAGCTACGTCCGGGTTGCGCCCGAGTGGCTCGACCTTGGGTTGGTTTTTGCGCTGCCGCTGCTGCTGGCTGCCGGACTCACGCAGCTTCGTCCCGCGCTTGCGATCGTGCTCGGCGTTGTCGCGGTACTCGCATACGTGGAACTTTCCGCAGCGCTCTTCGTTTACGATCTCTACTGGCTGAATCTGCTGCACGTCGCAGGCGCGATGCTGCTGGGCGCACTTGCAGTTGTCGCGTACCGCGTCACGACAGAATCCGCCGAGCGGCGCTTTGTGACCAATCTGTTCGGCATGCACGTCAGTCCGGCGGTGGTTGCGAACATTCTCCGTGCGGACGATCCCAAAAGCGCGCTTTCGCTTTCCGGGAAGCTGGTCAAGGCGACGATTTTTTATTCGGATATCCGCGGATTCACTGCCATGTCCGAGCGCATGACGGCGGAAGCCATTTACGATCAACTCAACGAATATTTCGAAGCGATGTGCGCGGTCATCTTTAAATATGGCGGATACGTGGATAAGTTCATCGGCGATTGCATCATGGTCGCTTTTTCGGCGCCCGTGCAAACGCTCGACGACGCGCGTAAGGCCGTCGACGCAGCGCTCGAACAGCAGCGCGTCATCGGCGAGCTCGGGGAGCGCTGGCGCCAGGAAGGCAAAGAGCCGTTTACCGTTGGGATGGGCATCAACACCGGCAATGTCGTGATGGGAAACCTCGGCGCATCGTCACGCTTGAACTATACCGTCATCGGCGACGACGTCAATATTGCCGCTCGCCTTTACAACGTCGCGCGCGGCGGCCAGATCATCATCAGCGAATCGACGTATAACGAAGTTCGGGAGTTTTTTGAAGTGCGTGAACTCGAACCGGTCGTCGTAAAAGGCAAGGCCGTACCGTTGCGCACATTTGAAGTGCTCGGCCGAATCTGATGGAGACTATCGAAACCCAGAGGCTGCTAGTACGAAAATGGAATGTCGAACGCGACCTCGAGGATGCATTCTCATTTTACGGAGACGCCGAAACGATGCGCTTCATTCCGGGCGGCGTGAAGGATCGGGAGCAGACGCGTGTATCTTTGCAGCGGATGTTCGATCGCGACAAGGAAGACGGCTTCGGCATCTGGCCGGTCGTGCACAAAGCCGACGGGCGCGTTATCGGCGTCTGCGGCGTTTTTTACATTCCCGACCATGCGCCCGACGTCGAAATTGCTTGGCTCTTCGACAAGGCGTACCACGGGCAGGGTTACGCAACGGAGGCGGCACGCGCGGTCACCAAGTTCGCTTTCGCAGACCTTCGCTTGCCGGTTCTCTACGCACTCATCCATCAAGATAACGCGCCGTCGATCCGTCTGGCGGATCGGTTAGGAATGAGCTTCGCGCGAATGATGTATGCCTACGACCGCGATCTGCGGCTTTATGAAAGGCAGGCACCGCAATGAACCGGCGCCTCTTCGTGCTTTCGAGCTCCGCCGCGGCACTTGCGGCTTGTTCGAGTTCGTCGCCGGCCTTGCCGACTGCCCCGACGTTCGTGCGCCAAGAGGTGACGGAGTTCGCCGCTAACCCCGCGCTCGTCAAGGCTTTTCGCGACGGCGTCCGGGCGATGATGGCTTTTCCGGACATCACCGATCCGCGCAGCTGGCAATACTGGCACAACAGTCATTGGATGGCAACGGGAATGCCCCCGGCCTCGATGGCTTCCGTTTGGAACCAATGTCCGCACCGCAAGCCGTACTTCTATGCGTGGCATCGCGCGTTTCTCTTCTTCTTTGAAGCAGTGCTGCGCTCGATGTCCGGCAATGCGAATTTCGCACTGCCGTACTGGGACTATTACAAACACCCGCAACTCCCGGACATTTTCGCGCAGCCGGTGCTCACCGACGGCACGCCAAATCCGCTCTACTGGCCCGTACGCGAAGGAAGTCTCGTTACCGGTCTCAGCTATGAGGCCTTCAGCCCTGCCCTCACCGCGTTTAATCGCGAACCGGCAAACGCCGACACCTTCGAGCAAGTGATGGAGGGCAATCCGCACGGGCACATTCACGATATGGTGGGCGGCGACATGGGCGAAGTGCCGACGGCCGCTGCGGATCCAATCTTTTGGGTGCACCATTGTAACGTCGATCGTCTTTGGTCGGCGTGGATTAATGCGGGCGGCGGCCGGCGGCTTCCGAGCGCGGGCGATCCGTGGTACAACAAGTCGTTTACATTTAATACCTCCGGCTCGTGGACGCTTGGCGTTTCCGACGTAACCGACACAGCGCGTCTGAACTACACCTATAGCGATCTTGCGCTGCCGGCCATTCCGCCGGGCGGCGTCATTCCGGAGATTTCCGTTGCACGGCGCTTGAACGGACACTACCTGCGGACCGAGGGAGCTCAACCCCAAGCCCAAGTCGCCGGAGCTCTTTCGCTCGAATTACAAACGCTTCAATTGACGATACCGCTCGCGGCGTCGCAGATCGACGCGGCCGCTCTTCTGATCCTCGACGGCGCGCAACTTACCGCAACGGGCGGCTTGAGCGGCTACAGCTACAACCTGTACGTAAACCTTCCCAACGCCACGACTCCGGACAAAGAAGAAATCGATTTCGACCTCGGCCAGCTGGGTTCGTTCGTCTATTCCATCGAAGCCATGAACGCCGGTGCCGGCAACGTGCAGATCGCCTATCCGATCGGACGCGTGATCGCCCAGCAGCTCGCCGACGGGCTGGCGCCCTCGACGAACGTGACGATAACGTTCGCCGCCTTTGGCTATCCGCAAGGCGCCGCGCCGGCGACGCCGACGATGCAGTTCAGGCAGCTCTTGCTGCAAGGCTGAGCCGAGGCCGGGCCAGACTAACGCCTCGTCTTCCGCGCCCGCGTTGAGGACTCGTTTAACGCTACGGCCTCGCGAATCAGGGCTTTGAATGCGGTTTCGTTGATCTTCTCGCCTTCGTGCACGTCGATTGCACGCCGCACGTTGCCCTCAAGGCTCGAGTTGAACAAGTGCTTTGGGTCTTTGAGCTGCGCGCCTTTGGCGAACGTCAGTTTGACAACGCTCTTGTACGTCTCTCCAGTGCAGATGATGCCGTCGTGCGAGAAGACCGGCACGCCGCGCCATTTCCATTCCTCAACGACTTCAGGATCGGCTTGCTTGATGAGTTTGCGCATATTCGCAAGCGTTTGGCCCCGCCAATCGCCCAGCTCTTTGATGCGACCGTCGATGAGTCTGGACGGTGAACCGGTGGCTTTTGAACCGGCGGCCTTTTTCATGTCATACGCTCCGCTCTTAGGTGCCTTATGCATTTGGGGACGTGCGGACGTGGCGGGAAAGTGTAGGAATCGAACCTACCAGCCGGCTTTCACCGGCCTCAGCGGTTTTGAAGACCGTGCGGGCCACCAGACCCGTACTCTCCCATAGTTTTGCTTACAGAGTCCGCAGGTTTTTCGGAGGCGGTTTCATACCTGCGCAAGATGACGTACCGGCGTTTCTTGCCTTCCGCGCTCTGTTTCATAGGCGTCGTCGCACTGACCGTTGCGGGATGTGGACAGAAGTATTCGCCCACCAACGCGCCACCGCCCGGGGCGCTGCAAAGTTGCGTCTCCTCGTCGCCGTCGCCGCTGCCCTCGGCCGTAGCCTCGCTCTTTACCGCCGCCGTTGCTCGAACCAAAGGTGTTCCCGGCGGCGCGATCGGTTTCTACCAGAATGGTTCGGCGTACGTCTACTATTGGGGCTATGCCGATCAATCCAATGGAACGTGCATGGGACCGTCCAGCATCATGGAGCTCGGTTCGCTGACGAAAACATTTACCGCGATGCTGATTGCGCAAGCGTACAACGCCGGTCTGGTATCCGCGTCCGATAATCCGGCAACATATATCAATACGCTAACGGGCGGCGATACGATCGGCGCCGGCTGTTCCCCACCGCCAATTCCTACGCCCGTCCCGACGGCCGCCTACGGCGACATGGCGCAGATGACGGTCTCGATGCTCACCACGCATACATCGGGCCTTCCCGATACGCCGCCGGGCGGCGGCGACCTTAAGACGCGGCCATGTTATTCGCCCAACGAGCTCGTTCAATTCGTCGAAACGTATCCATCGCCGGCGTCGCCTTCGCCCACGCCGCACGCATATCTGTATTCAAACATCGGTTTCGGAACACTCGGCTATGTAATTCAAGGCATCTACAATCAAGACTGGTTCACGGTAACGAAGTCCAAAATACTAACGCCGCTGGCCATGTCGAATACGTATGATGTCGGCGCCGTGCCAACGCCGCACGCGCAAGGTTACAACTGCGACGGAACGACGCCGGTCGAGCCTTGGCCGCTCGACGCGTGGCCCGCGGCCGGCGCGCTGCGTTCAACGCTTCCCGACATGATGAAATACCTCGCCGCCGCGATGCAGCAAACCGGAACGCCCGCTTCGATATCGCAAGCGATGGCCTTAGCCGAAACGCCGGTCTCGGGAATTCTCACCGACAGCGGTGCGCCCCAAGCCATGGCGTGGGCAATCCCGACCTCGCAAAAGGTTCCGATGATCAGCAAAGACGGCGTGACGAATGGTTTCAACAGTTGGATCGGCATGATCGCGCCGTCATCCGGTGCGCCGACCACCGGCGTTGTGGTGTTAACGAATCGGGCGCCGGTTAATCCGACTCCGACCCCCGATGCCACATGCGCGGCGTACGTCGGCGCCCCGGCCGACCGCATCGGGATCTACATTTTGGAGAACGCGCCTTAGGCGTTCAAATTTTTCTTGACTAGCGACACGTCTATTCGCATGCGACGCATTCCGGGAGGATATGTGCCGGCCGGGTGAGCGGCAATATGGTCTTCGCTAGCGACCGCAAGATATTCAAAGAACTCCCAGATGGCTTGTGTCTTGCGGCCCTCCCGCACGTAGTACACAATCGGAGCGAGGCATTCCCAAACTTCCTGTACGTTGGAGCTGTATAACGTACAAACGATATCCTTGGAAAGAATTCCGGCGTACACGAAAGCGCCCATGTCCTCGAAGAAGTTTGCGATCAACCGGATCGAATGAAGCTCTCCAGGCCACGAGCCTGTTACGAAACCTTGCAGGGCTTCTTCATCTAACTCGTCGGCGCGAAGCGTACGCACAAACGCAAAGGCTTTCGAAAATTGCGGCGAGTCCCACTCGGTGTTATATGCGGTAAAAAGCGCGACCTGATTGCCGACGCGCATATGAGCCATCTGCCGGAGCGCGGCAAACGCCGTGATCGCGATCACCAGAAGCGTTAACCCGGCGGATGCCGCAGTCACCCATTCAGGCGACATTCGGCGGGAGTTTCATGCGCGGAAGGCCGCGCGGATAGAGCGACGTGCCGTGATGCCGGGCCGGCCGTTGCCCGAGCGCAGATGAGCCATCTGCCGCATAGCCGCGTAGGCGGTCACCTCAATGACGACAAGCGTTAGCGGGGACGAGGCCGCGGCCACCCATTCGGGACTCACGCCGCCTGGATTCGCGGGAGGTCTTTCAAACTTTCTTCATCCCTGGAGCGTACGATTTCACCAATCAGCCGGATGGCGGAGGAGATTTGCTTCATATGAAAACCTTGCGGTTCTCGTTTATCGCGCTTGGCATCGCCATTTTGGTGGCCGCATGCTCGGGCAAGAACATTCCAGTACGCGGGACGCCTCAGCTGCCCACGCCGCAATCGGTATCCCCGGCCAAGATCGCCGCGGCGCCGATGGCAAGGACCGCCATCCTGCCCAGCAGCGCGATGCAATCGCCCGTTCGCACGCAAAGCGACATCCAGGGACTGAACTGGACGGCCATTCCCGGTTCGGCGACTCAGGTGGCCGCGGCCAGCGACGGGTCCCTCTGGGCGCTCTCGGATCAACCCTCCGGCCCCGATAAGTACATCTGGCATTATGCCAACGGGGCGTGGTCCAACATCACAGGTTTGGCGTCACAAATTGCCGTGGGCCCCGACGGCACCCTTTACGCTATCAATTCAGGCGGTGGCACCTTCGCCTACAGCGCCGGCAACTGGACCGGCCTGGGCGGAGGTTCGTCGGCGATAACCGCCGCTGCCGACGGCTCGATCTATGTGCTCTCGAACGGAGGCAGCGGCCCCGATCGCGCGATCTGGCACAATGTCAACGGCGTGTGGTCGCAGTTGGCCGGCTCGGGCACAGCCATCGACGCCTCGTGGGATTCCGGGAGCTATTCGGCCGGCGGTTCGGCGGTAGCGTCGGGCGGTGTGTACATCATCAACTCCGTCGGCGGCATCTACTATGAAAATCCCGACATGACATTTTCGGTGCTGCCCGGTTCGGCGTCGGCGATTGCCGCGACGACCAGCGGCGGCGTTTTCGTTCTCGGCTATCCGTCGAATTCGTCCGGCAACAGTATCTTCTATTACAACTACAGCAGCGGCACGTGGACAAGTGAAAGCGGCGCAGGTGTGAGCCTTGCAGCCAATGGATCAAACTTGTATGTCGTCGGCGCGTCGGGCGGCATTTACCAGTCTCCGATAACGCCGGCAGCCACGCCGGGACCGCAAACGAACTTCCCCGTGCTCTCGTCTGTCGGAGGCTATCCGGCGTACGTTAACCCCAGCGGCTTCACACTCTACGTCTTTACCGCCGATGGCGTGAACGTCTCGAACTGCACGCTGGCGACGTACGCCGGCTGCTCTGGAACCTGGCCGCCGCTGACTGCTGACGCAAACGCGACGGCAAGCGGAGACTTCACGCCGATCACGCGGTCCGATGGATCTAAGCAGTGGGCCTATCAAGGTCATCCTCTCTACACCTACTCGCACGATACCGGTCCGTATCAATCGAACGGCGACGGATTGGTTGAGCCTGATGGCACCAGCTGGACGGTGGCCCGCCCTGCGGGTACCGTAACGCCGTCGCCGATAGCGACGGATCCGCCCTGCAAAGCCTATTGCTAGTTAGGAACTCCTAGCCGAACGGAGGCGCTTGCGGATTGCCCAAGCGCCTCTTTCGAGCTCGGCGCTGAGCGTGGCCACAATCGCGGCGCGCGTTGCGCCCGCTGCGTGCAACTCTTCAAACCGTCCGCGCAGCTGTTCGAGCTCGGCCGCGCTCCATGATTTTCCTCGATTGCGCACCACGTGCGGATCGGGCGCCGGCTCGAGCAGCGATCCGGGAACGATTTTTCTCAAGTCGGGAACGCGGCTTCGAAACGTGCGCTGCGACACTTCGAAACCAACGAAGCGGCGGTTCATCCCGATAGCCACCGCCGCAGTCGAACCGCCGCCCAAAAAGAAGTCGCACACCACGTCGCCTTCTTTGCTGCTGTAGGCGAGAATTTTTTTGAGCAGCGCTTTCGGGAGCTCGTTTTTGTTCTTGCGCTGCCCCGGTTTGTACTCGCGGCTGATACTCCAAACGTCTTCACGATCGCGATAGTTCAGCGAGCGGCCGTCTTCAGCCGTTTCGTCCAACGCATACCGCGCTTGCAGATTGAACCGGCGCCGGCCGCCGGGTTTGGCGTAATACAGAATATGATAATGCGACGAAACAAACTTCGACGACGTATACACGCCAAAGTTGTATTTCCAAATCAAGTGGTTGATCTCGCGAAGGCCCGTCTTGCGCAGCGCGCCGAGCACGTCGTAAAGATTGGTATATCCGGAAACGACATAGAGCTGGCCGCCGGGTTTGAGCACGCGTTCGGCCTGCGCTATCCAAGCCCGGCTAAAACTCGCATATTTGCGCGCATCCACTTCTACATAGCCGTCGTCTACAAAACGCTCGTCGCGGTTGTAATGCCGGTCAAGGCGATCCCCTTCGATTCCGTAAGGCGGATCGGTCACGATCAGATCGACGCTGCCGTCGGCCAGATGCGCGGCGGCACCGCGCACGCAGTCCGCGTTGACGAACAGATGCTCGCCGATGCGTTCGATCGTTGGCGCGGCCATACCGGAAGCTTCGCGCCCGAGCGCGAACCCGTCCTTTATGATCACCACCCGTCCCGATATCCGCAACGTCGCCATCATCGCGCACGTGGATCACGGCAAAACCACGCTCGTAGACGCGATGCTCAGACAGAGCGGCATCTTCCGGGAAGGGCAGCACGTGGCAACGCGCGTGATGGACTCCAATCCGCTCGAGCGCGAGCGCGGCATCACCATCCTGGCAAAAAACACCGCCATCCGCCACGGCGATATCAAGTTCAATATCGTCGATACGCCGGGTCACGCCGACTTCGGCGGCGAGGTCGAGCGAGTGTTGCAGATGGTGCAAGGCGTGCTACTGCTGGTCGACGCGGCCGAAGGCGTCATGCCGCAGACGCGTTTCGTCCTGCGCAAAGCGCTGGAACTCGATCTGAAGACGATCGTCGTGATCAACAAAATCGACCGCAAAGATGCGCGCGCCGCGGAGATCGTCAACGACGTTTTCGATCTGTTCGTCGAACTCGGCGCCAACGACGAGCAAGCCGAGTTTCCGGTCGTCTACACCAATGCCAAGCTCGGGATCGCAAAGCTCGAGCTCGACGACGAAAGTCAAACGCTCGAACCGCTTTTCGAAGCAATCGCCACGCGCGTTCCCGAAGCGCCCGGCGAAGACGGCCCGCTGCAGCTGCTGGTCTCGGCCATCGATCACAACCAATACGTCGGACGCGTCGGCATTGGCCGCGTCTTCCGCGGCATCGCTCGCGTGAACGCGCCGATCGTCAAAGTGGCGCGCGACGGCACCGTCGAGACCGGATTGCGGCTCACGAAGATGCTGACGTTTTTCGGACTGGAGCGAATCGAAGTCGAAGAAGCGATGGCCGGCGACATCATCTGCGTCTCGGGCATCGAGGGTTTGAACATCGGCGATACGATCGCCGACGTCAGCGAGCCCGAGGGCGTTCACGCTGTCGCGGTCGACGAACCGACGGTCTCGATGTCCTTCAGCGTCAACAACTCGCCGTTCGCCGGACGCGAGGGCAAGTTTCTCACCTCGCGGCAGATCCGCGACCGGCTGATGCGCGAACTCGAATCCAACGTCGCCCTGCGCGTTGAGGAAACCGATTCGGCCGACACGTTCGAAGTGCGCGGCCGTGGAGAGCTGCATCTTTCGATCCTCATCGAGACGATGCGGCGTGAAGGCTACGAATTGCAAGTCTCAAAACCGCAGGTCATCCTGATAGAACGCAACGGGCAGAAACAGGAGCCCGTGGAGTACGTCGTCGTCGACGTGCCCGACGAATACTCGGGCCCCGTGATCGAGGCGCTCGGCCAGCGCAAGGCGCTGATGTCGAACATGATTTCGGTCGGCGGTTCGCGCAGACTCGAATATACGATGCCGACGCGCGCGATCTTCGGATTGCGCGGCGAGCTGCTGACGCTGACACGCGGTACGGCCGTCATGTCGCATACCTACTACGATCACCAGCCCTGGATGGGCGAGTTGCCGAGCCGCAACGTCGGCGCCCTGGTCGCGAGCGACACGGGCAGAACGACCGGCTATGCGCTCATGGGAGTGCAGCAGCGCGGCCGGTTCTTCGTCGGGCCGGGCGTTGACGTGTACGAAGGTATGATCGTGGGCCGGGCCAACGACGACATGGACGTCGCACTCAACGTCGTGCGCGCGAAGAAACTGACCAACATGCGCGCTTCAGGTTCCGACGAAAACGTCAATATCGCGCCGCCGGAGGAGCTCTCGCTCGAGCGCGCCATCGAATTCATCGAGGACGATGAACTCGTCGAAGTCACGCCGAAATCGATCCGCCTTCGAAAGCGTACCCTCAACGAGACGGCGCGGCTGCGCCAGCGGAAAAAGGAGAAAGTCAACGTATGAGTCTTAAAGGCGCGTTTCTTGCCATGCTCTTCGCACTCGGTGCCGTTGCGCCGGCATTGGCCGACACCTATAACGGAACGGTCTTTACGTCTTCACCGATCACCGTGACGGCCGGACAAGAGTTTCTGATCGCGATGCCAAGCAATCCGACGACGGGATACTCGTGGACCGGCAAGAGTTCGAGCCGGACTGTAACCGTGTGGGGCTCGGCCTATGAGGGGCCGTCCGCAACGGCGACGCCGAGAATGGGCGCCGGCGGCCAACAGATTTTCGTGTGCGAGGCCAATAAACCGGGCACCGCGCAAATCACGTTCTCCTATGCGCGGCCCTGGCAAAAAGGCGTAAAGCCCGCGCGCACGATGACGTTCAGCGTCACCGTCAAGTAAGATGAAAACGGTTTTCGGCATCCTGTTCGCGCTCGCATTCGCAGCGCCGGTCCTTGCAGATCCGGTGAACACCACGGTCAATACCGATCCATCGAAGACGGTGACGGTGAAAAAAGGACAAGAGTTCTTGATCGCGCTCCCCAGCAATCCGTCCACGGGATACTCGTGGACGGCCAGGCCTTCAAACGCCGATGTATCCGTGTTCGGGTCGGCCTTTCAGCGAAATCCCGTTGGACGCACCATCGTCGGGGCGGGCGGCGAGCAGATTTGGGTTCTCGAAGCGACGCAGATAGGCACGGCGAAGGTCGTTTTTTCCTACAGCCGGCCGTGGCTGAAGAACACGCTTCCCGCGCGGACCCAGAGTTTTACGATAAAAATTACGCGATAAGCGCGATAAACGCGATCGCGCCGGCAGTGACCGTCGCCGCAAAGGCCGATCGCTGCCGGTACAGTTTTAGGTCGCGGATGTAAGCCAGAGCCATCATCTCGATCGCCAGCTCTTCAGCCATGCCTCCGCGAGTCGACGGTAACGACGCAACGTACTCGTCGACGGTTTTCGATGATTTCACGGAAAGCCGGTCCGCGAGCGAATCGCGCCAGTCCAGCCGGAACATTCCGCCCGCGTAAAACGTGTTCTGCATCCGCACGCCGCGGATGTGACCGGTCGCGTCGCCGATTCCAACCAGCGTTTTGACCGCAATGTATACCGCAGCGATATAGAGTACGATGGCCAGAACCATGAGCACATGGCCCGGCGTCGCCGAAAAACCCCGCGCGTGCCAATAGGAGAAAAAGAGAGCGACTTGCGGAAGCGGAATCGCAAGTGCCGCCAGCAAGATGCTGACCTTCGTGTCAACCGCCCGAATCGTACCTTGTATATCTTTGATCGCTTCGAGCAGGAAGTGCATTTGCTCGCTGAAGGCGAGCTCCATGAACATCAGGCGCGCACCGGCGCCGCATTGAACGTCAGTTCGCCGCGCGCTTCGTCGTAGTCAACCGAGACGCGCTGGCCGTCACGAACGTCGCCCGCTAAAATCTTGCGCCCGAGCGGCGTTTCGACTTCTTTCTGGATCGCGCGTTTGAGCGGACGCGCGCCGTACACCGGATCGTATCCGGTCTTCACCAGATGGCGCTTGGCCGCGGTGGTAAGCTCGAGCTCGATGCGGCGCTCGGCGAGCCGCCGGCGAACGCGTTCGAGTTGAATATCGACGATCTTTTCGAGCTCCTCTTCGCTGAGCGCGTGGAAAACGATCACTTCGTCGACGCGGTTGAGGAACTCCGGCCGAAAGTGCTGGCGCAGCTCGTCAAGCACGGTCGCGCGCATGACCGCATAATCGGCGCCGGAGAATCCGCCTTTATAATCGAGAATTCGGTGGCTGCCGATGTTGGAGGTCATGATGACGATCGTGTTACGGAAATCAACGGTGCGGCCTTGTCCGTCGGTCAACCGCCCGTCGTCCAGAATCTGCAGAAACACGTTGAAGACGTCGGGGTGCGCCTTCTCGATCTCGTCGAACAGAATCACGCTATAGGGACGGCGCCGGACGGCTTCGGTCAGCTGTCCGCCTTCTTCGAAACCGATGTATCCGGGCGGTGCTCCGAGCAGACGCGCGACCGTATGTTTTTCCTGATACTCCGACATGTCGATGCGGATCATCGCGCGCTCGTCGTCAAACATGTACTCGGCGAGCGCCCGCGCAAGTTCCGTCTTACCGACGCCCGTCGGGCCAAGGAAAATGAACGAGCCGATCGGCCGGTTCGGATCGGCCAACCCCGACCGCGAACGCACGACCGCTTCGGCGACCGCGTCCACCGCTTCGTCCTGGCCGATCACGCGCTTGTGCAGCTCTTCGTCGAGATGCAGTAATTTTTGCACCTCACCTTCGAGCAGTTTCGTCACCGGAACGCCGGTCCAGCGGCTGATCACCTCGGCGATGTCTTCTTCGTCGACCTCCTCTTTTGAAAGCCGCATCTTGCCGTCGCGCTCCGCGAGGCTCTGCTCTTCTTGCTGCAGCTGTTTTTCCAAGTCGGCCAGCGTGCCGTACCGCAGCTCCGCGACGCGATTCAGGTCGTACTGGCGCTCGGCCTGCTCGATCTGAACCTTGGTCTGTTCGATCTGTTCGCGCAGCGCGCGCGCTTTCTGCACGGCGTTCTTCTCGGATTGCCAACGCGATTGGAACTCCAGCTGCTCTTCCTTTAAGCTTGCAACTTCTTTCTCGAGCTGCGCGAGGCGGTCTTTGCTCGCCCGGTCGCTTTCTTTGCGCAAGGCTTCCCGCTCGATCTCCAACTGCATGACGCGCCGCGTCAGTTCGTCGAGCTCCTGCGGCATCGAATCGATCTCCGTGCGCAGTTTCGCGGCTGCCTCGTCCATCAGATCGATCGCTTTGTCAGGCAAGAACCGGTCGCTGATGTACCGGTTGGAGAGCACGGCCGCCGCAACTAACGCCGAGTCTTTGATGCGGACGCCGTGGTGCGCCTCGTACTTTTCTTTCAGACCGCGCAGAATGGAGATCGTGTCTTCAACCGACGGCTGATCCACGAACACCGGCTGGAAACGGCGTTCCAGCGCCGCATCTTTCTCGATGTATTTGCGGTACTCGTCAAGCGTCGTCGCGCCGATCATGTGCAGTTCGCCGCGCGCGAGCATCGGCTTGAGCAAGTTTCCGGCGTCCATGGATCCTTCGGTCTTGCCGGCTCCCACGACGGTATGCAGCTCGTCGACGAAAAGCAAGATACGCCCCTCGGCGCTCTGCACGTCTTTGAGGACGGCTTTGAGCCGCTCTTCGAATTCGCCGCGATACTTGGCGCCCGCTATCAACGCACCCATGTCGAGCGAAACGATGCGCTTGTCTTTCAGACCTTCGGGGACGTCGCCGCGCACGATGCGCTGGGCCAGGCCTTCGACGATCGCCGTCTTTCCCACGCCCGGATCGCCGATCAGCACCGGATTATTTTTCGTGCGGCGCGAGAGCACTTGAATGATGCGCCGGATCTCTTCGTCGCGGCCGATGACCGGGTCGAGTTTTCCGCGCTCGGCTTCCATCGTAAGGTCGCGTCCGTAACGCTCGAGGCTCTTGTAGGTGCCCTCCGGGTTTTGCGTCGTCACGCGCTGATTGCCGCGGACTTCGCGCAGCGCTTGCAATAATTTATCGCGCGTTAGCCCGGCGTCGCGCAGCAGTCTGCCCACCGCGCCGCTGCTTTGCGCAAGCGCGAGCAGCAGGTGTTCCACGGAGACGTAATCGTCTTGGAGCTGCTTGGCTTCCGAGTCGGCCTGCGAGAATAGCCGCGTCAGTTCGGGCGAAACGGTGACGTTGGCCGATTCCGCGCCGGCCCCGGTCAAGCGGGGAAGCTGGCCGATGGCCTGCGTGACGCGCTGCTCAAGTGCTTTGGGATCGCCTCCGGCTTCACGAACGATTTCCGGAGTGATGCCGCCGTCTTGGTCGAGCAGCGCGGCGAGCAGATGTTCGGGCGCCGTCTGCGGGTTGTGTTCGTTGAGAGCTTTCGTATAGGCCGAATTGAGCGCGTCTTGGACGCGTTCCGTCATGCGATCCGCGTTCATGTTGGCGCCGCCACTCCATCGATCTCATCAAGGTATCGCTGTTTGCGCTCATCGTCGATAAAGGATGAAGTAAACGAGTTGCGCGCCAGTTGCACCAAGTCGTCATCGGAGAGCTGCAGTCCCTGTTGGACGGCGCTGAAATTGTCGCCGGCGTAACCGCCGAAATAGGCCGGGTCGTCGGAGTTCACCGTGCAGCACAGGCCCGCTTCCATCATGCGCTTCAACGGATGATCTTGCATGCGGTCCACCACGCGCAGGCGCACGTTCGAAAGCGGGCAGACCGTGAGCGGAATCTGCGTCCGCGCCAAATGCTTGACCAGTACGGGATCTTCCATGCTGCGCACACCGTGATCCACGCGCGAGACTTTGAGGAGATTGAGCGCCTCCCAGACGTACTCGGGCGGCCCTTCCTCGCCGGCATGGGCGACCGTGAGAAATCCGGCGGAGCGCGCGCGGTCGAATACGTTTTGAAATTTCGAGGGCGGATTTCCGATCTCGGCCGAATCCAAGCCGACGCCGATGATCTTGTCGCGGTGCGGCAGCGCGAGCTCGAGCGTCTGCATAGCCGAGGCTTCGGACTGATCGCGCAGGAAGCACATGATCAGCGCCGTCGTCATGCCGAACTCGCTGCTTCGCTGCAGCGCCGCCCACAGGCCGTTGATAACCGTATCAAAGCTCAGGCCGCGCGCCAAGTGCGCCTGCGGGTCGAAAAATATCTCCGCGTGGCGCACGCCTTGCATTTTGGCGCGCTGCAGATATGCAACGGTCAGCTCTTCAAAGTCGCGTTCGGTGCGAAGCGCCGCCATCGCGGCGTAGTAGAGATTCAGAAACGACTGCAGATCCGTAAACTTGTACGCTTCTTCCAGCGCGGCGACGTTCGGGTACGCCAGCTTCACGTTGTTGCGCTGGGCGAATTGGAAGATCTGCGCCGGCTCGAAGGTTCCCTCGATGTGGACGTGCAGCTCGGCTTTCGGCAGCGCGCGCAGATCGATCATGCTTGCGCCTCGTCCGCGCCGCGCAGCATCCGGTAATCGCCGCTGCGCACCGTTATTCCGCGCGAGTCGAACCATTCCAACAGAGGGACGGCGTATTTTCGCGACGTGCCGATCAGGTCGCGGAACTCGGCCATCGTCATGCGACCATGCTCGCGCACGAACCCTTGCAGCCGCGCGCGAATCTGCGCGACCTGTGTACCGCGGTACAACTCCTCGTTCACCTTCACGAAGGCACCTTTGGCAAGAAGCATGTCGAAAGCCCTCCCTGCACCGGTGACCGGCGACTGCCGCACGCGCGCCGTCGCGGCCGCGAGTTCGGCCGGCAGAAACGGGTTGGCCGGATCGATTGGAACGAGCTCTTCGAAAAACGCTTGCTGTTCCGCGGTGAGCTGCGGGGTATGTCCGGCGGTCGAAAAAAAGCCCGCGCGGCGCGCCAGACGGCCTTCATCGGCGAAGGTATTGAGCAGCCGCACCAGCAGCGGCTCCGGCATGTCGAGCGCGCGCGCGATCGCCACCGACGTTGCGCCCATCGCCCACGGTTCGCGCGTCTGCGCTTCTTCCAAGTAACGCAGCACGGCTTGCAGCAGCTTCTCCGCATGCTCGGAGCCGACAAAAGCGGCCGGTCTCGATACCGCCAGCACGTCTCCACTGCTCTCCAAGTTCTTGAGCAGCGCTTCAACGCGCGCTTCGCGCAGGTTGGCCTCGCGCGCGATTTCGGTTGGCGTTAGCGCCGCGAGTCCGCGCCGCAGCACGCCGAGCACGGCGTCCTCGTCGTGCGACTTTACGCTGCTCTTTTCCGCCGCAAGCGCGCCGCTTTCGATTCGTCCGCCGCCGAGCAAGTTTTTCGGAGACAGGCGGCGGACCACGAACGCCGTGCCGGGATACGCAACCGTCGCGCGCCGCAAAAACAGCGTGCCACCGATCGTTGCATCCGCGCGCGGCTCCTCACCGAGTACCAGCGTTCCCAAGATTTCGGCCGACCCGATGTACGCGCGCACCGCGTTGCGCCGGCGCAAGATCCCCAGCGCTTCCGGCAGCGCGCTAAACTGTACCGCAAACGTTTGCGCGGATGCGAGCTCGGAGGCGACCAGCACTTCACCGCGCGCGATCTCCGAAACTTCGACGCCCGGCAAGTTCGCGGCGACGCGTGCGCCTCCGGCAACGGTGTGTTGCGGCTTGCCAAAACTTTGCAGGCTTCGAACGCGCACCGCCTTGCCGCTGGGCTCCAATTTGACGCGATCGCCGACGTTCAGCGTCCCTTGCATCAACGTGCCGGTGACGATCGTTCCGTGACCAGGCAAAACGAAGACGCGATCGATCGGCAAGTAGGCCGGTGCGTCGGGATTGCGCGGCGGAAACTGCGCCAGGACCGATCGCATCTGCGCGCACAAGTCATCCAAGCCGGCGCGCGTCGTGCTCGATACGGGTATCAGCGGTGCATCCTGTGCGATCGTTCCTTGCAGCGCGCGGCCGATCGCTTCGCAACTGCGCGCAAGGTCTTCCGGCGAAAGCAGATCCGACTTCGTCACCGCGACGATCGTCGCGCGCACGTTGAGGTAGCGAAGAATCTGCAAGTGCTCGACGGTCTGCTGGCGCACGCCTTCGTCGGCGGCGATCACGAGCAGCAGCAGTTCCATGCCGGCGGCGCCCGCGAGCATGTTGTGCAAAAAGCGCTCGTGACCCGGGACGTCGATGATCCCCGCCTCGATGCCGTCCAAGTTCAAATGTGCGAAGCCGAGGTCGAGCGTCATGCCGCGCAGCTGTTCTTCGAGCCAGCGATCCGGATTGGTTCCGGTCAGCGCGTTCACGAGTGCGGACTTTCCGTGGTCGACGTGCCCCGCCGTGCCGACGATGTGCATGGTTACAGCGTTTTGAGCGCTGCTATCGCGACCGCATCTTCAGATGGCGCAATCGTGCGCAGATCCAGAATCAACCGTCCGTCTTCAATCCGCGCGATAACCGGCCGATCGTTTTTTCTCAAGGCCGCGGCAGCGGCAGTCGCGCCGGAGGCCGGCCGCAACGCGACGCCCAGCGAGGGCAGCGCCGACTGCGGCAGCGATCCGCCGCCCGCAAACGAGGTCGTCTCGACGATCTCCGCACCTTCGATCGCTGTTACGTATGCGCCGGCGCGCGCGCGCAATTGATCGATCGTTGCCGAGAGCATCGCGTAAAATGGAATCTCGTTACGCCGTTCGGGAGCGGCCCAAATGCGCAGCGTTTCCGTGAGCGCGGCCAGCGTGAGTTTGTCGACGCGCAGGGCGCGAAGCAGCGGGTTGGCGCGCAGGCGCGCGATGAGCGTCGCCGAGCCGGCGATGATGCCGGCTTGCGGACCGCCCAAAAGTTTGTCGCCTGAAAACGTGACGAGATCGATGCCGTCGGCGATTGCCTCTTGCACGGTGCGTTCGTGTGCGAGCCCGTACTGCGCCGGGTCTTGGAGCGCTCCGCTTCCCAAATCTTCCAGCACCGGAATGCCCGTGCGGCGCCCGAGTTCCACCAACTCTTTGGGATCGGGTTCGTGCGTGAATCCGCTTATGGCGTAGTTCGACGGATGTGCGCGCATCAGCAGCGCGGTATGCGGCGAGAGCGCGCGTTCGTAGTCTTCGATATACACCTTATTTGTGGCGCCGGCTTCCACGAGACAGGCGCCGGTGCGCTCCAAAACGTCGGGCAGACGAAAGCCGCCGCCGATTTCGATGAGCTGACTGCGCGCGACAATCACGTCGCGGCCTTTGGCGAACGTGTCGAGCACGAGCAGCACCGCGGCGGCGCAGTTGTTCACCACCAGCGCGCTCTGCGCTCCCGTCAGTGAAGCGAGCAACGAAACTGCGCGGCCGTAGCGCGACCCGCGTTCGCCGCGTTCCAAATCGTACTCCACGTTCGAATAGCTCGCGCCGATGCGTTCGATCGCCGCTAACGCCGCCGCTGCAAGCGGAGCGCGTCCGAGGTTCGTATGCAACAAGATGCCGGTCGCGTTCACGACCGGAACGAGCGACTCAAAAGCGCCGGATTGCAGGCGGTTGATGATGGTTGTGCAGAGCGATTCGAAGGAATGTCCGCCATTCAAAGGGGCATGGCGCGCATCTTCCAGCGTCTGCGCGATGCTGCGCTTGACGTTCTCTCTGCCGACGATGCCTTCGAACGTCGCGATCCGGGGATCGTCCAAAAACCGGTTTACGGCCGGCAGCTGACTCAATTCAAATGTTTGCTGAGCATCGACGTGATCGTTTGCTCCGAAACGTATCCGACGATGCGATCGACGGCCTTGCCGCCTTTGAAGAGAATGAGGCACGGGATCCCCGAGACTTGGTACTCGCCGGCCAACTGCGGATTGTCGTCGGTGTTGAGTTTCACGAACTTCGCGCGCCCGGCATGCGCCGTCGCGACTTTCTCGACGACGGGCGAAAGCATCTTGCACGGTCCGCACCACGGGGCCCAAAAGTCGACGAGAACGGGCTGCCCCGCTCCTAAAACTTCCTGTTGAAAATCTGTCTGGGTTACGTCGGCTAAAGCGCTCACTTGTGATTCATTCCTCCAACGTATTTAACTGATGTCCGTGCGCTGCGGTTGCGCCCTTCTCGCCTTGTCATCCTGAGCCTGTCGAAGAGCCTGCCCCAGGAAGTCGAGGGGCCCCGAACGGGAGCCCGGCGGCCGAGGCGTCGAGGGACGGACTACAGCTCCGTCTGCTGCGGCTCTCCCGTGATTTCGGTCAGTTGCGCCGCCTGCTTGCCCAGGTTGGTGATGGCGATGACCTCGTCGCCTTCGCCCAAGCGTTGCAGGCGAACGCCTTTGGTCGAGCGGCCGGCCTTGCGAATCTCTCCGACTTTGATGCGGATCACTTGGTTGGCCGACGTGATCATCAGGAGCTGGTCCTCGGGCGCGACTAAGATCTGGTCGACGACTTGACCGATGTCCTCGCGCTCTTTAGCGAACGCTTTGACGCCTTTCCCGCCGCGCGCCGTATGACGGTACTCGCTGATCGGCGTGCGTTTACCAAAAGCGCGCGTGGTGACGAGCAGTACTTCGCGGCGATCGTCTTCGACGACGTCCATCGCGATAAGCGAGTCGCCTTTTTCCAGCGTCATCGCCTTCACGCCGCGCGCGTTGCGTCCCATCGGCCGCACGCCTTTTTCGTTGAAGTGAACGGCCATGCCGCGCTGCGACGCCAAAATGATGTCGCGCGTACCGTCGGAGAGGTCGACCGAAAGCAGCTCGTCGCCCTCGTCGAGATTGATCGCGTTGAGTCCGTTGCGGCGCACGTTCGCGAACTCGTCGAGTTTGGTTTTCTTGATGACGCCGTTGCGCGTGACCATCACCATATAGCGTTCACCGCCGAATTGCGTGACCGGGAAAACCGCACTGACCTCTTCGCCCGGCGGCAGCGTCAAGAGATTGACGAGGGCCGTGCCGCGCGCTTGGCGCGTGGTGTCGGGGATTTCGAATCCGCGCAATCTATATGCCCGGCCTTTGTTCGTAAAGAACAACACGTGATCGTGCGTCTTCGTGATGAAGAAATTGCGCACGATGTCCTCTTGCTTGAGGTTCGCGATGCCGATGACGCCGCGGCCGCCCCGATTCTGTGTCTTGAACGTGTCCACGGAGACGCGCTTGATGTAACCGCCGACCGTATAGGTCACGACGACGTCGATATTCGGAATCAGCGCTTCCACCGAAAACTCGTCTTCGGCCGGAATGATTTGCGTGCGGCGGTCGTCGCCGAATTTCTTTTTGATCTCCTGAACTTCAGTTTTGATGATGCCCAGAATGCGGCGCGGGCTCTTGAGGATATCTTGCAGCTCGGCGATCAGTTTGATCAGGTCGCGATACTCGTCTTCGATCTTCTGCCGCTCGAGCCCGACCAGCGTGCGCAGGCGCATGTCGACGATGGCCGCGGCTTGCACGTCGCTCAGCTTGAAACGTTTTACGAGTTTTTCGCGCGCTTCGTCGGTCGTCTGGCTGCCGCGCACGATCTCGATGACTTCGTCGATGTTGTCGAGCGCGATCCGGTAGCCTTCGAGCAGATGCGCGCGCTCCTCGGCTTTGCGCAGATCGAACGCCGTGCGCTTTTGCACGACGTCTTTGCGGTGCGCGATGTAGTGCTCGAGCAGGGCCTTGAGCGGGAGCACTTGCGGCTCGAGCGGCACGGAACCGTCGGCTCTCGGAGCGCCGGCCGGCACCAGTGCCAGCATGTTGTATCCGAAGCTCGATTGCAGCGGCGTATGCTTGTAGAGCTGGTTCAGCACGATTTTCGGCGTCGCGCTGCGCTGCAGCTCGACGACGACGCGCATGCCTTTGCGGTTGGACTCATCGTGCAAGGCGGAGATGCCCTGAATACGCTTCTCGGCATGCGCCTCGGCAATCGCTTCGACGATGCGTCCGCGATAGACCTGATATGGAATCTCGGAGATGATGATCTTGTGCTTGCCGCGTTCTTCGACGATCTCGGCCTTGCCGCGAATCACAATCGAGCCGCGTCCCGTTTTGTAGGCTTCCTTGATCGCCTCGTGTCCCATGACCGTACCGCCGGTCGGGAAGTCCGGACCTTGCACGATCGCGCACAGGGCGTCATCGTCGACCTTGGGATCGTCGATGATCGCGGCGATTGCGTCGGCAATTTCGTTGAGGTTGTGCGGCGGAATATTCGTCGCCATGCCGACTGCGATGCCGCTGGAACCGTTGAGCAGCAACTGCGGCAATTTGCCCGGAAGCACCGTCGGCTCGGTCCCTTGATTGTCGAAGTTGGCAACGAACGGAACCGTCTCTTTGTCGATGTCGCTCAGCACTTCGAGCGATGTGCGCGCCAGGCGGGCTTCCGTATAACGGTAGGCGGCCGGCGGGTCGGGGTCGATCGATCCGAAGTTGCCGTGCCCGTCGACCAGCGGATAACGCAGCGTAAAATCCTGGGCCAAACGCACGAGCGCGTCGTAGACCGAACTGTCGCCGTGCGGATGGTAAGACTTCAGAACTTCGCCGATGATACCGGCGCACTTGCGGTGCTGCTTGGTCGGGTCCATGCCCATTTCGCGCATGGCGAAGAGGATGCGGCGCTGGACCGGTTTGAGGCCGTCGCGGACGTCGGGGAGCGCCCGCGATGCAATGACGGACATCGCATAGGAGAGGTAACTCTCCCGCATTTCGTCTTCGACGTTGATCTGCGTTATGATATCGTTATTCACTGCACCACGCTGATTCGCCGTAAAGATGGAACGAACATTTTACAATGAAGCGCAGCTGCGCGCATTCGCAGCCGAATTCGGAAAGGGCTTGAAAGCCGGCGACGTGGTCGGTCTTTCCGGTGCCCTGGGCTCGGGAAAAACGGCCTTCGTGAAAGGGCTCGCTGCGGGCAGGGAGGCGACGAGTCCCTCCTTTACCTTCTGGCACCGGTACGACGGCACGCCGCCGATCGACCATCTGGATCTGTACCGGATCGAAGACGAACGGGAGCTGACCGAGCTCGGTTTGGACGAAGCGTTCGACGGCACTTCGATCGTGTTGATCGAGTGGTGCGAACGCGCCGGCAACATTCTGCCGCGGCCCAATTACGCGATCGTCATCGAAGGCAAAGGCGACGAACCGCGAAGCGTGCGCGTGCAAACGCAATGACGGTACTCGGCATCGACGCGGGTTTAGGACCGTTTTCGGCCGCGCTTTTTGAGAACGGACGCGCGGGCGCGAACCAAGAGCTGCCGGGCAAATCCGCGCTGGAAGGCGGGATGCAGGCGATCGCGGAGATCGCCGGAGGCAAGCGCATCGACCGCATCGGCGTCGGCATCGGCCCCGGCAGTTTCACCGGCGTGCGCATCGCCATCAGCTACGCCAAGGCGCTCGCGCTCGGCTGGAACGTGCCGCTCTGCGGCATCTCGAGTTTCGACTTGCTCGAATGCCGGCTGGACGCGGGCGGCCGCCCCTTGCTGACGGTCGTGCGCGGGCGCGAAGGCGTTATTTCCGTTCGCCTGCGGACGGGCGAGTCGGAACGGCGAGCCTCCGGGTATATTCGCGACGTGTTCGAAACGCTGCAGCCCGAACTGCCGCCCGCACTCGTCCTGACCGGAAACGGCGCGGAGGACGTGCGCGCCGCGCTTGGCGAACGCGCAATTGAAGTGACGGCTCTTCCGCGCGCAATCGAACCCGCCGCGCTTGCGATCGCAATGCTGGCGGCGCAGCGCGAACCGGCGAAGTCGCTGCACGAAGTGCGCGCCGATTACGGCGAGCTTCCGGCTGTCACCGCCCCCAAGAAATGAAACTCGATCCGCGTCCGGTTTCTGCCGGCGGCGAGCGTCTATCGATTGCCCCGATGGCCGGCGCCGACGTACGCGAGGTCATGCGAATCGAACAGCAGTCGTTTACGACGACCTGGCCGGCGAACGCATTTTACCAAGAGCTGAACGAGAACAAGCTGGCGCATTATTATGTCGGACGCATCGGCGACAACATCGTCGCATACGGCGGCATTTGGGTCATCCTGGAAGATTCGCACATCACGACCATCGCCGTCGAACCGCGCCATCGGGGGCGCCGGTATGGCGAGGTCATGCTGGTCAAGCTGCTCGACGAAGCCATTGCGCGCGGCGCTTCCTGGATGACGCTCGAAGTTCGCGAAAGCAACGACGTCGCGCAGGCGCTCTACCGCAAGTACGGCTTCACGACCGTTTCCACGCGGCGCGGCTACTACAGCGACAATAACGAGAACGCGCTGGTGATGTGGGCCGGCAATATGAAGAGCGAGATCTACAGTAACCGCCTGCGCGCGCTGCGCTCGACGCTCGCCGAGTGACCTTTACGGAACTCTGCAAGCGCGTTCGTAGACATATCGGACAAGAACACCGTTACGAGCATTGCGTGCGCGTCGCGCGCATGGCGGAAAATCTCGCGCGCATTCACGGAGCCGATCCCGAAAAAGCGCGGGACGCCGGAATGCTCCACGATTTGGCGCGCCTCTATTGTAACGAACGTCTCCTCGCCGAGTGCGAGCAGCGCGGTCTGCCCATCGGCGATTTCGAACGCGAGCACCCGATCGTGCTCCACGCGCCGCTGAGCGCCGAGCTGGCGCGAGCAGATTTCGGTGTCACCGACCCCGAGGTGCTCTCGGCGATCGCCAAGCACACGCTCGCCGCCGGTGAGATGTCGGTGCTCGATTGCGTTCTCTATTTAGCCGACGGACTCGAACCCGGCCGCGACTATCCCGAGCGGGCGCCCCTGGCGGAAATGGCCGGGCGCGACCTTTCCGGAGCGATGCGCGCAACGATCGAGTCATCTTTGCGGTATCTTAACAGCAAGCACTTGCCGCTCGCCCCGCAAACCGCGGCGGCAATGCGAACGTTCGGCGCACACACTACGACGGAGGCTACCACTGGCGGACATTCTTGAGATCGTGCGGGCGGCCGCAGCGGACAAAAAAGGCGAACACTTCATGGAGATCGACGTCGCCGGAAAAACGATCATCGCCGACAAGTTCGTCATCGTCACGGGACGCTCGAAAGTGCAAACGCGAGCCATTGCCGACGCCATCACCGAAAACATCAAAGCGGCCGGCATGCGCGTCGGCCGTCTCGAAGGGTATTCCGAAGGCACGTGGATTTTGCTCGACCTGGGAGATATCGTCGTGCATATCTTTACGCCCGAGCAGCGCGCGTTCTATAATCTCGAACGCCTTTGGGCGCCGGCCTCTGAACGGCAAGCGCAAAGCTCGTGAGCGGAAAATCTAAGGTCAGGTATACGACGCAATCGTCGCGACGCCGCGGTCAGGCGTTGCTGCGCTTCGGCGTTTGGATCTTTATCTTCGTCTTCGCGCTGAGCGTGGTCGGCGGCTTAATCGGTTTTGTTTTCGTGAAATAACGCTTACTAGTAGCCGATCCCGTGCAACGTTTGCGACGCTTCGACGAACGGCGCCGGCCCAATGCGCACGTCGCCGCGGAACGGATAATCAACGACCGCGATCAAGTAGAGCACGAGCGCGAGCGAAAAGCCCAGCAGCCCGATCATCGCCGCTTGCGCGCCTTTGCTCTTGAAGGCGAACAAATACGAAAATACGATAACGGCCGCCGCGCCCAAAAAGAGTATCGTCCATAGGAACGTATTGAGTCCGCGGTTGCTCAGAAGCAGCCGGTCGTTGCGATCCATCATCGTCGCCTGCAATCCGTCGGTGATCGACGTGAGCAGAACTTGCTGCGTGCGCGTGGTTGCATTCAGGTGGCGCGCCTCGTAAGCGATGTTTTCGACCAGCGCGTTAGCCTTCTCGCTGCTATGTCCGGTGTTCATCGCCGGCCACTCGTCGGAGATCAGCAGATCCACGTAACGCGCAATTTTTTTGCGCAACTGCGCGCGCCGGTCCGGAAATGCATCCACGCGGCGGTAGGCAACGACGAGTTGATTGGCTTCGTCGTGCACGCGCGTCTCGGCCGCGTCGAAGCGCTCCCACACCGCTATCGCCAAAAATGCCAGCAATACCGCATAGACCACGCCGACGACGGCGAACATAAATCCCGCGATCTCGTTGTGGTCTTCCAGCACGCCCTTGGGAAAGAACTTGTGCGCCAGCAAACTGCCCGCGACTGCGACGCCGACGAAAACGCCAACGAAAAGCGGCCCGCCCATATAGACCGGAAGCGACGCGAAGGTATCCACCGCGGGCGGCTTCGGCGCCCGACGAGGGCACGCCTAGAAGCAGCGTGAAGCACCTCACGTGCGACGTTTTCATGCAGCCGCGCTCGCGCTCGCGTTTCTTGCCCCGCAAGTTTTCATCGCGCGCCCCGCGCAGGCCCAGACGTATCCCGCTTCCGCGCTGGGCGGACTCCACTGGCGTTTGATCGGACCATTCCGCGGAGGCCGCGCCATCGCGGTCACCGGCGTGCCCGGGCAGCCGGAGAAATTCTACTTCGGCTCGGTCGGAGGCGGAGTCTGGGAGAGCGACAACGCAGGCCGTACCTGGTCGCCGATTTTCGACGGCGTTTCGGTCGCATCGATCGGCGCCATCGCAGTCGCGCCCAGCGATACGAACGTGATCTACGTCGGCACGGGCGAATCCGACATGCGTTCCGACATTCAGCACGGCGACGGTATGTACAAATCCACCGACGCCGGCAAGACCTGGTCGCACATCGGGTTAACCGATTCGAATCAGATTGGCAAGATCGCGGTCGATCCGAAAAATGCCAATATCGTGTATGTCGCGGCGCTGGGACATCAGTATGGTCCTAACGCCGAACGTGGCGTCTTCAAGTCAACCGACGGCGGCAAGACGTGGAGCAAGGTTCTTTACAAGGACGAAAACACCGGCGCGATCGATCTGTCGATCGATCCGTCGAATCCAAACGTCATCTTCGCATCGCTCTGGCAGACGCGCCGCCCGCCGTGGAACGTCTATCCGCCGAGCAACGGCCCCGGCGGCGGACTCTACAAGAGCACCGATGCGGGCGCATCTTGGACGCAGGTTTCCGGAAACGGCTTCCCCGCCAGAGTCGGGCACATCGGCATATCCGTTTCTCCCGCCGATTCGAACCGTGTCTACGCACTCGTTGATACCAACGGCGTTAAAACGGGCGGCCTCTACCGCTCCGACGACGGCGGCGCAACGTGGTCGAAGGCCGACGGTGAAACGCGGATCTGGACGCGCGGCTGGTACTTCAGCAAAGTCACCGCCGATCCCAAAAACGCCGACGAAGTCTACGTGATGAATACGTCGACCTACCGTTCGACCAACGGCGGCAAATCGTTCACCGCGATTAAGGGTGCGCCGGGCGGCGACGACTATCATCAGCTCTGGATCTATCCCGACGATCCGAATCGCATGATCCTCGGCAGCGATCAAGGTGTCGTCGTTTCGATCGACGGCGCGAAGACGTGGAGCTCGTGGTACAACCAGCCGACCGGGCAATTCTATCACGCGATCACCGACAACCGTTTTCCGTACTGGGTCTACGGCGCGCAACAAGATTCGGGCGCGATGGCGATACCCAGCCGCACGACTGCGCGCGGAATCAGCTTCCGCGACTGGCATCCCATCGACGTCGGGGGCGAGAGCGGAACGATCGCTCCCGATCTGCTGCACCCCGGCCGGCTCTACGACGTTTCGGGCGTCTATGAAAACATCAACACCGAGTGGGAACTCTCCATCGATCCGACGATTCAATATCCGGACAAACTCTGGCGCAACACGTGGACGCTGCCGATCGTCTCCTCACCGCAGAATCCCCGTGTGCTCTACATGAGCCACCAGCAAATATTCCGGTCGCCCGACGGCGGCAACTCGTGGTCGATCATCAGTCCCGATCTCACCCGCACGTTCACCACCGTTCCGCCGAACTTGGATCCGCCGACCATTGTTGACAGTACCGGCCTTTCCCGCCGCGGCGTCGTTTATTGGATCGCTCCGTCTCCCGTGCGCGCGCACGAAATCTGGGCGGGCACCGACGACGGCCTCATTTGGATCACGCGCGACGAAGGCTCGCACTGGCAAAACGTCACGCCGCCGCCGTTAACGCCGTGGAGCAAAGTCGGCATTATCGACGCATCTCACTTTGATGCGGGCACCGCGTACGCAGCCATCGACCGGCACCGTCTCGACGACAACCATCCCTACATTTACAAGACGCACGACTCGGGCGCGCACTGGACTGCGATAACCAACGGCATTCCCGCTACCGAATCGGTCAACGTCGTGCGCGAAGATCCGCGGCGCCGCGGGCTGCTCTACGCCGGAACCGAGCGCGCCGTCTACGTTTCGTTCGACGACGGCTCCCACTGGCAGTCGCTTCAACTGAATCTGCCGACCGCCTCGATGCGCGACATCGTTTTCAACGGCAGCGACATCGTGCTCGCGACGCATGGACGCGCGTTCTGGATTCTGGACGACGCGTCGCCGCTTCGCCAATTGAGCGCGGCGATCGCAAACTCGAGCGCGCACCTCTTCAAGCCTTCGCTCACCTACATCTGGCAGCCCGGATCCGATCAGGGCACGCCGATTCCCCCGGATGAACCCACGGCGAACAACCCGTCTGCCGGCGCGGTCATCTATTACTCTATCGGAGAAGCGAAGACGCCGGTCGTGCTGCAAGTTTTGGGTGCGGGCGGCAACGTCTTGCGACAGTGGTCGTCGGCGGACGCACCGACCGTCGTGAATCCGAGCGCGCTCAACATTCCGGCTTTTTGGGTGCAGCCGCAGCTGCCGCCGTCGAGCGATCCGGGATTGCACCGCTACGTGTGGGATCTGCACTACGCGACGGCCGGAGCGACGCGCCGCCGCGGAGGCGGTCCGCTGGCCACACCGGGCAATTACACGGTTCGCATGATGGTCAACGGCGCCACGTACTCACAACCGCTCACTTTAGCGCGCAATCCGCTCTATCCGGCAAGCGGCGCGGCCCTTCGCGCACAACTCCAGCTCGCACGCTCGATCGACGCACTGAGCAGACAGGTAACCGACGCGCAAAAACGCGCTGCCGCCTTGCTAACATCCCGCGGTTCGAAGTTGTCGCGGATGCAGCTGGAGCAGCTGAATACACTCATCGGCAGGGCGCCCGCGAACACGCCCGACGATTCGGTCGGCAAGCCCGCACAGGACTTCACCAGCCTGCGATACATCGGTGCGGAACTCGGTACCCTGGAAGGCGACGTCGAGAGCGGCGCGGCCAAGCCGACGGCGTCGCAGTACCTGTCGTTCCACATCCTGCAAAAAAAAGCAGCGTCCGCCATGCGAACGCTGCAGATGCTGGAGCGCTAAACTCTAGCGAATCGCCGAGTCGTACCAGCGCGAGAGATCGGCCTTGAACTGCGCCAGAGACGGCGTGTTCAAATAGATCATGTGCCCGGACTGGTAAAACCTGTACGTGATGTTGTTCGCGATTGGCGGCGCTAATCCCAAGTGCTGCAGCGTATACTGAGCCGCAAAGTACGGCGTCGCGAAATCGTAGTACCCGCCCGCGAGCAGCACTTTGAGGTGCGGGTTTTCCGTCATCGCTTGAGCGAGATCGGGGGCAACGTTGGCCGGCGGATCGTTGCCGTTGTGATGCATGTCCCAGCGCGCTCCGAGCTGAGTGTAGGCGGTCGGCCGGTAGATCAAGTTTGTCGAGTAGTGCAGTTGATCGTGGACGTAGCGTTCGAATGCGCCGACAAAAGCGCCCGTCACCGAGACGTCGGCCGGATCCCATTCCGGCGAATCGGCCGCAGCATCCAAACCGTACGTTTGGAAGCGGGAGTCCAGACGGCCGACAATTTGATTGCGGCTGCGCAATAACTCTTTTTGGAAGTTCGGATACGAAATCCGCATGTTCGAATCGCGAATATACGTCTCCGAAATCCCCAAATACGCGTGCAGCTTGCGCACGATGTCATCGCGGCCCGACGCGCTCAACCGGTCGCCTTGCGCGAGCCCGTGCATGTACTGCGTCCCGGCGAACTGCTGCACGCCCGCCAAGAACGTCGCGAGGCTCGCCGGACGGTTGGGAACCATGTGGTGATACCACGCCGTCGCCGCTTCGCTCGGAAGGTAAAGCACGTACGCCCAGTCGCCGCCGGCGATCGGATTCGATCCGCCCAGCCCGGTGAGTCCGAAGTTCAGGATTGCCGACTGCAGCACCACGCCGTTGAACTGAACGCCGGCGTCTTGCAGCATGTTCACGAGCACCGCGTCACGCGTGGTGCCGTAGCTTTCGCCGAAAAGAAACTTCGGCGAGTTCCAGCGATTGAATTGCGTGATGTAGCGTTGAATGAACTGCGTGAATGCGCGCCCGTCTTGATCGACGCCCATGAAGTCCTTCGGATCGCCGTAGCCGACTACACGGCTGTAGCCCGTGTTCGGTGCGTCGATGAAGACGAGGTCGGACTTATCGAGCAAACTGTAGCGATTGCTGTTCATCCCATAAGGCGCAGAGGCATTCGGAACGGCGTTGGCCGTCACGACCCGCACGGGTGAAAACGAGCCCATGTGCAGCCAGATCGTCGAACTGCCTGGTCCGCCGTTATAGAAAAACGTTACGGGTCTGCGGCTAAGATCGGCGCCGTTCTTCGTGTACGCCACGTAGAACATGTGTGCCGTAATCTGATCCTTGCCGTTTCGCAGCGTTATCGTGCCCGCGCGCGCCGTGTACGCGATCGTTTGCCCGCCGATTGACGTGACGTGTTGCGATATCGCATCGGGCGGCGGAGCCGGCACGTAGGGCTTAGGAGACGGAGCGGCAGCGATCATCGAGAGCGCGCTTAGGGCCGTAACTAGTGCAAGTACTTTTTTCATTCTGTCCTCAGCGTGCCAGCGCGCTGTCGTACCAGCGGGCCAAGTCGCTCTTAAATTGAGCAAGCGCGGTTTCGTTGAGATAGACCATGTGTCCCGACTGATAGAAGCCGAACGTAATGTTCTTTTGAAGCTGCGGCGCGATGCTCAGGTGCTGCAGCGTGTATTCCGTCGCAAAAAACGGCGTCGCAAAATCGTAATAGCCGTTGGCCGAAAAGACCTTGAGGCTCGGGTTCTGGGTCATCGCTTCGGCCAGGTCGGGGGCCACGTTGGGCGGTTCGCGCCGGTTGTGCGTGAAGTCCCAAGAGCTGCCGTTTGAGTAGATGATGCCGTAGATGTTCGGACGGTATTGCAGCGTGGTGTCGTACTTGAGGTCGCTGCGCAGGTATTGATTGATCGCAGTTGTATATGGGGCGTCGATCGACGAATCCGTGGGATCCCATGCCGGACCTTCGTCGGCCGCGCGGTTGAGCGCGTAGGTTTGATAACGAGCGTCCAAGCGGCCGATGATCGCGCCCTGCGAACGCAGCAACTGCTGTTCGAAGCGATAGTACGGAATCCGCAAATTGCTCTCGCGAACGTATTGTTCGGAAACGCCGAGATACGCGCTCAACTTGTGAACGACGTCGTTACGCTCCGATGCGCTCAAACTTGAGCCTTTGTAGAGCGCGTCCAAATACTCGCCGAGCGCAAATTGTTCGACCGGCTGCAAGTATGTCGTCAGGTCGGAAGGCCGGTTGCGGACTTTCCCGTGGTACCATGCCGCGGCGGCTTCGGTCGGCAAGTAGAGCACGTACGCCCAGTCGCCGCTCGCGATCGGATCGCCGTTGCCGAAATCGAGCCCGAAGTTCAAAATCGAAGAAAGCAGCACGACGCCGTTGAGCGCGATGCCTTGGTTGAGCAGCGTGTTCGCCAGCGCCGCGGAACGCGTGGTGCCGTAGCTCTCGCCGAACAGGAACTTCGGCGAATTCCAGCGGCCGAACTTCGTCAGGTATCGCTGAATGAATTGCGCGAACGCCGCGACGTCTTGATCGACGCCGAAGAACGTCTTTGGCGTCCCGGCGCCCGTGATGCGGCCGAAGCCGCTGTCGGGCATGTCGATGAAGACGAGATCGCTTTTGTCGAGCAAACTGTAATCGTTGTTGGCGATGCGGTACGGCGGTGGCCCCGTTGCCGCGGCGTTGGCCGCCAGCACGCGCACCGGGCCGAACGAACCCATCCGCAGCCACATCGTCGAGCTGCCCGGCCCGCCATTATAAAGGAAGGTGACCGGGCGCGACCCCGGATCGGAGCCGTCGATCGTGTAGGCCGTGTAGAAAACGCGCGCGGTCGGGACTTCCTTGTCGTTGCGCAGCGTAATCGTGCCTGCCCGCGCGGTATAGGCGTAGACTTGACCGCCGATGGTGGCGGTATGTTGCGTCACGGCATCGGGCGTCTCTCCCCCGGGCTCGGGCGGCGGCGACGCTGCGGCTTGCGGCTGCGTGCGCGGCGGAGCGGCCGAGGCCGGGATCAGCGGCGCGCAAAACGCAAAAAACAATAGGAAAGCGGCGAGTTTTCTCAACGGTAGAGTTCCTTCTTAAGATCCTTAACGGCCGCGCTCATCGCATCGAGATACGGCAGCATCGCACTCTTTATGCGATTTAACCGTGCCTCTCCCTCTGCGGTGACCACGTAGACTCGACGCGACCGTTTTGAGGGTTGGTCCCACTTCGCGGTAACAAAACCGCGTTCTTCCAAGCGCCGCAAAAGCGGATAGATTTTGTTCGTATTGACGGCGATCAGGTCGCCGCACGTCTTCTCGATGCGTGCCATCAGTCCGTAGCCGTGATCAGGCTTCTTTTTGAGCAAGTGCAAGATCAAGACGGGAAATAATGTTTTGCTCTTGATGGGGCCCCGAAGGACCTCATCGAGCTGAAGCGGACTAAGCGCGCGCGGCTTCTTCGGCGTAGAGGCGTCCTATCGAAGCTGCGTAGCGGCTTTCGACGACCCGGCGCTTGACTTTCAGCGTCGGAGAAAGCTCGCCGTCTTGTATCGTAAGATCGCGCGGCAGCACGGCGATGCGCCGCACTTGTTCGAACGGTGCCAAGTCCGCCGTTTGCCGGCGCACTTGATCGGTCATGAACGCAATCACGTCGCTGCGTTCAGCCAAGGTTTCGGACGGCACGCCCGGCGCAATGCCGAGTTCTTGCCGCACCAAATCCCAGTTCGGCGAAACCAGCGCGACCGGATGTGGATGCCCCTCGCCGATGGCCAGCGCTTGGTTCACGTACACCGATCGTTTGATCGCCGATTCCAAACGCGCGGGCGCGATGAACTTTCCGCCCGACGTTTTGAAAAGTTCGTTTTTACGATCGGTGATGCGCAAGAAGCCGCCGGCGTCGAGCTCCCCGACGTCGCCCGTATGATACCAGCCGTCTTTTAACGCTTCTGACGTCGCCGCTGGGTTGTGATAGTAGCCCAGCATCACACCGGGGCCGCGAACCAGCACTTCGCCGTCGGGCGCGATCGAAACCTCAACGCCGGGAATCGGCCTGCCGACCGTTCCGTAGCGGTTGTTTTCGAACGTATTGACGGTAACGACGGGCGAACATTCGGTCGGACCGTATCCTTCGACGATCGGAATGTCGCAGCCGAGCATCGTCATGGCCACATCGAAGTGGAGCGCCGCCGAACCGCTCACAAAAAATACGAGTTTATCCAAACCCAAACGCGGACGGATTTTTCGCAGCACGAGCGAGTGCGCGATGCGGTACTGCAGCGAAAGCATCGGACCCGGATCTTTTCCGCGATTTCTCGCGGCCATGTAATCGCGGCCGGCGTTGAGCGCCCAGGGCACGAGCTTGCCCTGCAGGCCGCCCTGGGATTTCGCCGTCCCGACGATGCGGGCGATGACGCGTTCGAAAAGGCGCGGAACGGCCGTCATCGTGACCGGATGCACGTCGCGGAAATCGTCGAGCAGTTTGTCGACGTCGTGCGCGATGTAGTGATGCATTCTGCGCAGCATGTAGCCGTAGAGAATCATATGTTCGTAGATGTGCGAGAACGGTAAGATCGAGAGCACGTTCGACCCGGCCGGCAGCACGTCGAACGTATTGCTGAACGACGACTCGGCATTGAAGGCCACGTTGTAATGCGAGAGCATCACGCCTTTGGGTTCGCCCGTCGTGCCGGAGGTATAGATCAAGACGGCGAGATCGTCCGGCTCGAGCGCCGCTTCCCACTGCGCGACCGCCCCCGGTTCGGCTCCGCCTCGTTTTTCGAACTGCGCGAGCGAATCCGCGCCGCTGCTTTGGAAGACGACGACCGGCGCGGCGGTGAGTCCGCGCACGCTCGCAGCCAATTCAGCGGTACCGGCGAAGACGAGCTTGGCGTCCGAATCGCGCAGAATGAACGCAACCTGATCCGAGGCTTGCGTCGGAAAGATCGGCACGACGACGCAGCCGGCAAAAAGTATCGCGAAGTCGGCGACGACCCAGTCAACGCTATTCACGGCCATCAGCGCGACGCGGTCTCCCGCCTGTAAACCCGATGAGCGAATCGCACTCGCCAGATTCTCCACGCGATCCAAGAGCTGCTGCGACGACGTGGCGCCCCAACCGGAGCCCGCGCGTTCCAGCAGCGCGGCTTCGCGCGGCTGTTCGAGCGAACGGCGGATAACCGCCGGCAAAGTTTCGCGCGGCGGCAGCGGTGGCTGCATCATTTCGGCTTCGCCGCCGAATAGGGCTCTCTTGCTATCGCAACACGAGATACTGCGCCAGCGCGTCTATGCGCCGCGGCGTGAATCCGGAAACGTCGGCCAGCTCGTCGAGGGAGGCAAACGGGCCGTTCTGCGCGCGGTAAGCGACGATTCGCTGCGCCAGCGTCGCACCGAGTCCGGGCACTTGCGCCAGCTCGCCGGCGCTCGCGGAGTTCAGGTCAACGCTCGTTGAAACGCGCGCGCGTTTCTTGCGCGTAGTATTGCGTCTGCGTGCGGTACGAGGCGCGCTCTCTCCGATGCGCGGCACGCGAATCTCTTCCCCGTCTTGCACGATCTCGGCGAGGTTCACGGCGGCGCGATCGGCGGCGCTCGAAAAGCTTCCCGCTTTCTGCACCGCGTCGTTGGCGCGCGCTCCCGGCGGCACGCGATACAATCCGGGTCTCCGCACCTCACCGGCGACGTAGATGACGAGCGCCGGAGCCGCCGCTCGGCCGCTCTTCGTCCTTCGACTCCGCGCGCCGGGGCGAGACCCGCTAGCGCCGGCGGCTACCTGAAGCGCGGGCGATTTGGGCGCCGGATGCAAAAAGGCCAGTGCCGCTAAGATGACGGCGGCGCCCGCGATAGCCAGGATCTTCACGCCGTACATTCACGCCGGAGCGCGCTTGAGGAAAGGGTTAGCGCCCTTTCCGGCCTTATATGGGTGATTCCGATGGCCGACGCGTACGATTATCGAGCCGTAGAACGAAAGTGGCAGCAGCGCTGGGACGAACAGGGCATTTTCCGCGCGCGCGAAGATGCGTCCAAGCAAAAGTATTACACGATGGAGATGCTGCCGTACCCGTCGGGCGATCTCCACGTCGGCCATGCGAAGAATTATTCGCTGGGCGACGCCATCGCGCGTATGATGCGGATGCTCGGCTACAACGTGATCCATCCGATGGGTTGGGACGCGTTCGGCCTGCCGGCGGAAAATGCGGCGATCGCGCACGGCGCCGATCCCGGCAAGTGGACGCGCGCAAACATTACCAACATGCAGCGCCAGGTCCGGCTGATGGGAACCGGCTACGACTGGTCGCGCGAGATCACGACGTGCGAGCCCGAGTATTACCGCTGGAATCAGTGGCTCTTCTTACGTCTGTACGAACAAGGCTTAGCGTACAAGCGCGAGGCTCCCGTCAATTGGTGTCCGCACGACCGCACGGTGCTCGCGAACGAACAAGTGATCGACGGCCGCTGCTGGCGCTGCGAGAATTTGGTCGAACGCCGCAATCTCTCGCAGTGGTTCCTGAAAATAACCGATTATGCCGACCGGCTGCTCGAGGGTCTCGAAACGCTCGACGGCTGGCCCGAACGCACGCGCACGATGCAGCGCAACTGGATCGGCCGCAGCGAAGGCGCGCAGTTCACGTTCGCCGTCGAGAACTCCGATGAGCGCATCAGCGTCTTCACAACGCGGCTGGATACGCTCTTCGGCGTTACCTATCTAGCGGTCGCGCCCGAACATCCCGCGGTTCCAAAAATCATCACGAGAAAACAACGCGCGGCGGTCGAGCAGTTCGCGGAGAGTCTGCGTTCCAAGTCCGAGCTCGAGCGCACCAGTCTCATGGAAAAGGAAGGCGTGTTCACCGGCGCTTTCGCGATCAATCCGCTTTCGCACGAGCGCGTGCCGATCTGGGTAACGAATTACGTGCTCGCGGAATACGGCACGGGCGCCGTCATGGGCGTGCCCGCGCACGATCAGCGCGACTTCGAATTCGCGCGCAAAAATGCGCTGCCCGTCGCCAGAGTCGTGGCGCCGCCCGGCGCGGACGTCAGCGCGCCTTTGAACGAATCGTTCCTGGAAGACGGACGGCTGATCGCAAGCGGCGATTTCACGGGCATGTCGAGCGCGCGCGCGCGCAAAGCGATCGCCGGCCGGCTCGTCGCGCTCGGCCTGGGCGAACCGAAAGTCAACTACCGTCTGCGCGATTGGCTCGTCTCGCGCCAGCGCTATTGGGGAACGCCGATTCCGATCGTCTACTGCGAAACGTGCGGCGAAGTGGCCGTACCCGACGATCGGCTTCCCGTCATGCTGCCCGCCGACGTTCCGATTACCGGCGAGGGTTCGCCGCTCGCCAACGATCCGGCGTTCAGCAACACGGCGTGTCCGAAATGCGGCGGCCCCGCGAAGCGCGAGAGCGACACGATGGATACCTTCTTCGAATCGTCTTGGTATTATCTGCGCTATCTCGATCCCCACAACGCGAGCAAACCGTGGGATCGGGAGATCGCCGCGTACTGGATGCCGATCGACCAGTACATCGGCGGCGCGGAACACGCGGTGCTGCACTTGCTCTACTCGCGCTTCTTTTACAAGTTTTTCCACGAGCGCGGCTGGGTGACCGGCGCGGACGAGCCGATTACGCGTTTGTTCCACCAAGGCATGGTGCTTTACAACGGCGAGAAGATGAGCAAATCGCGCGGGAACGTGGTCGGCATCGACGAGATCGTCGAACGGCGCGGCGTCGACGCGATGCGCTTGTTCTTACTCTACGTTACGCCCCCCGAAGATACGAGTGACTGGACCGACGAGGGCATAAACGGCCGCGTTCGCTTCGTGAATCGCGTGTGGCGCGCGTGCGACCCATTCTTGGAACGGGCGAAGAAAGCCGATCCCCGCGCGTTGCCGGACGTCTCGGGCGAGGACGAAAAGACGTTGCTGCGCGCCGTGCACGTTGCCGCGAAATCGGCGGTGGACGAAACGCTCTCGCGCCGCTTTCATTATAATACGACGGTCGCGAAACTCGACGAATACGTCAACGCGCTCACGGCGCTCGAACAAAACGCGCCGGATTCGCCGGCGGTCGCTTATGCCGTGCATGCGCTGCCGTTGATTATCGCGCCTTTCGCGCCGCATCTCGCCGACGAGTTATGGGAGCGCCTTGGGCACGAGACAACCGTTCATTTAGAACGCTACCTCGATCCAGACGAGCGCGCGCTGGCCGTCGAATCGATCACGCTGGTCGTCCAGGTCAACGGCAAGATCCGCGCGCGGCTCGACGTCGCGCCCGGCATCTCAGAGGACGATGCGTACGCACGTGCGATCGCGCAGCCTCCGGTGCAAGCTCAGCTCGATGGCAAGAATGTTCGCAAGCGCATCTTCGTTGCGGACAAGCTGCTCAACATCGTCGCATCGTAGGTCAGGATGACAATTTGTGGCAAACGATGATCGACTCGGCTGCGGACGTCGGGACGATGCGCTTTACGGTGAAGCCGGCTTGGTGCAACAACTCCGCGTATTCGGCGCGCGTGCGTTCGCGGCCGGTGAGCATCGTCAGCATTTGCGCGTCGGTTAAGGCGGCCGCACTCCAGACGTTGGGATCGTCTTCCGCGAGGGCTTCCGCAACGAGGACGTGACCATCCGGCTCGATACTGCGCCCGATGGCACGCAAGAGCTTTAGCGAACGCTCGTCATCCCAGTCGTGCAGGATGTGCGTAAGAACATAGGTCTTGGCGGCGGGCACCGATTCAAAAAAATCTCCGGCGACGAATTCGACCCGGCCCGCGAGCCCGGCCAATTGCGCGCGCGCCTTCTCCACCGCCGCGGGCAGATCGGATAGTATGCCGTGAGCTTTCGGATAGCGGCTCAGTATCGCGTGCAGCACGAGCCCCGAACCTCCGCCGATGTCGGCAAGCGGCGACGCGCCGGAGAAATCATAGGCCTCCGCTATGGCCGTGGCGTGGAGTTTAGCAACGTCGTTCATTGCCGCGTCGAAAAAGTGCGCGACTTCCGGATGCCCCTTCAAATATTCAAAGAAACCGGTGCCGTAAGTCAAATCGAACGCAGGTTTTCCCGTGCGCACCGTTTCGTCCAACTGGGTCCACGGCATCAGTTGCCACGGCTCACCCACGTAGGACAAAAAGTCTGCGGCCGACGTCGAATCGTCCGACGCCGCGCAGCGGCCGATCTTCGTAAGCTCGAACGTCCGGGCGCTCGCGCGCACGACGTCGTAACTCGCGAGAAAGCGCAGCACGCGCCGGACGCTCGGAGCGTGCAGTGAGAGATCGCGTGCGATTTCGTCAGGCGAGGCGGGCGATCGCGCGAGGCGGTCGGCGATTCCGCTCTTGACGAACGCGCGCAGAATCATGGCCGGCCAAATTCCGGTAGCCATTTCCATGATCGCCAGCTGCGGCGGAATCGCGCGGCGCCGCATCGACGACACGCCCGCGATGAGCGGCGTGAGGACGCGCACCAAGGCGTTGGGGATTTTCACTTGCCCGAGGGCACTGCTTCCCTAAAAAAGTCGTACGTCTCGCGAATGCCGTCGCGCAGCTCGGTGTCCGGCGACCACCCCAGTTCCTTTTTGGCGAGCGCGCAATCGAACTGCGCGTCGCGCGCGTCACCCGGGCGTTTGGGCGCACGCTCCATCGGCGCTTCAAATCCCGAGACATTGCACAGCTCTTTGTAGATCTGATTCACGCTGGTGCGTTTGTTGGTTCCGATGCAGTACATGCCGCCGCCGCCCTGCTCGAGCGCCGCGAGATTGGCCGCCGCTACGTCGCGGACGTAGACATAGTCGCGCGTCTGCTCGCCGTCGGAATCGATACGCACGCCTTCCTTCGCCAAGAACTTGCCGATAAAGATGGCGATGACGCCGGCTTCGCCGTTGGGATCCTGGCGCGGTCCGTAGACGTTGCCGTACCGCAGTGAGGTAAAATCGAGCCCGCGTTCATGTTGGAAGAACCGCAGATAATGCTCGCCGACCATCTTGGTAATGCCGTAGGGCGATTCGGGGCGCTGTGGCGTGGTCTCGTTCATCGGCAGGCGCTCGGGCGTTCCGAATATCGCGCCGCTCGATGCGTAGATAATCTTCCGAACGCCGTGGCGCACGGAGTTCTCCAAGATGTTGAGCAGCCCGACGACGTTCACTTGCGCGTCGTAGATCGGATCGCGCGACCCGATCGCGACGCTGGCCTGCGCCGCATGGTGGCTCACGATCTCCGGCTTGAACTCTTGAAAAATTCGCGCAATCGATTCGTCGCGGATATCCATGTGCATGAACAATGCACGAGGGGGAACATTCTGGCGCTTTCCGCCGCCGTGTTCCCATAGCGCGTCGAGGACCAGCACCTCATGTCCGGCCGCCAAGTACGCATCGGTCACGTGCGACCCGATGAATCCGGCCCCGCCGGTGACCATGATCCGCATACAGCTCCTTTAATTCTTGCCGTCTCGTCGCAGTTGCGATACGTGCCGGAACGTACCCCGCTTTTGCTGTTGGGAGCCGCGGCCGCTTTAGGTGCGGCCGCCGCGCAGCCTTTTTCCCTCGAGGCGCGCGGTTTGACGCTGTGCGCATGCGTCGTGCTCTGCGGTTGGATCGCGCTGGCACGTCCGTCGCTTTTTCCGCTTCGCGCGTGCGCCGCGCTCGCCCTGGCGGCGGGTTGGTGCCTGGCGGCGATGCACGTTTCAGCTCCGGCGCCGGCGTTTTCCGGAAAAACGGAGCGCATCGCGTGCACCGTTCTCGATCCGAACGGCGCGCAAGACTCCGGAAGCAGTTTTATCTGCGCGGCGGATGACGGAACGAAACTCGCCGTCACGACGCGCGGATCGCTGCCGTCCGCGGGCACTCGCGTGCTGCTTCGCGGACGAATCGAACTTTTCGATCTGCCGCGTAACCCAGGTGAACCCGATCAGCGCGCGATCGAACGCGAACGGGGGATTACCGCGCGCATCGGCAACGCGCAGATTCTGCGCTTTCTGCCGGCTCGCGCACCGACGCTCGACGTGCTCATCGCAAAGGCCCACCAATGGGCGCTCGCGCAGCTGCGCGCGCGTCTCGCGGAGCCGGCGGCGACGATTCTGGCAGGCGAACTGTGGGGAGAGCGCTCGGCCTTACCGCCCGAGTTGCGAACGGAGTTTCAGGAGACGGGAACCGTGCACGTGCTGGTCACCGCGGGCTTGCACATGGGAGTGGTGGCGGCGCTGACGCTGCTGCTGTTGCGCTTCTTGGGTACGCCGCGCGCGTTAGCGTGCGCGCTGGCGATCGGAACGATTTGGTCCTACGCAGTTTTCAGCGGTCTGCACCTGCCGGCGATGCGCGCCGCGACGATGATTTCGTTCGCGCTGACCGCCTACGCGTGCGGCCGCGCCACGCGCGCGTGGAACATCTTCGGAGCGGCGCTACTGGCGATCGCGCTGTTCGATCCGTTGGCGATAGGCAGCGCTTCGTTCGCGCTTTCGTTTTCGTGCGTTGGCGCGATTCTGCTCTGCGCGGATTGTATTGACGACGAGCTCCAGCGATACGCGGAGATCCCGGCACGTTTGCGCGAAACGCTCACGCTCACGCTCGCGACGCAAATCGGGACCTGGCCGGTCACCGCGTCGGTGTTCTTGCTCTTTGCGCCCTATGCGATCGTCGCCAATGCCGCAATCGTGCCATGCGTCGGCGCAACCATGATTCTGGGCGCGGCGCAGCTGGCGCTGGCGGCGGTTCCTCAGCTCGCGCAGGCGATCGCAAACCTCAACGGCTGGGCGTTAGCATGGATCGTCGCAACGGTTCACACGCTGGCGTCGCTTCCCGGCGCCACGGTCGCCGCAATGCCTCCGCCGCTGTGGACGATCGCCGTCTACGATCTCTTGCTGGTCGCCGGCGTCTTTCTTTGGAAGCGCGGCGCGAAAAGCTTCGCTCCGGCGGTCTTCATCCTCGGCGCTCTTCTGGTCGCGTGGCCGCCGCGCACGCCCGACCACCGGCTGCGGATTACGGTGCTCGATGTCGGCCAGGCTGATGCGATCGTCATTCGCACGCCGCGCGGACACACGCTACTCGTCGACGCGGGTGGTCGCTTAGAGCAAGGACACGGAGGTCAATCTTCCGCCGAGGCCGTTGGTGAGCGCATCGTCGTTCCGTTCTTGCGCCGCGAAGGCGTGCGCGCAATCGACGCGCTAATTCTTTCGCACCCGCATGGCGACCATGCGGGCGGAGTTGCGCCGGTCTTGCGCTCATTTTCGACAGCTGACTTTGCAGACAGCGGACAGCGCTACCCCGGCTTCGCTTACAACGATGCTTTGCAAGTTGCCGAAACGCAGCGAACGCCAGTCGTCTATCCGCGCGCCGGTACGCTTTGGCGAACCGATGATGGCCTGACCCTGACGTTCCTCGGCCCGTCGTTGCCGCTGCTCGCGCACACGCGCAACGACATCAACAACAACTCGCTTGCGTTTATTTTGCAATACGGAAGCTTCCGGATGCTCTTCACGGGCGATGCCGGAGCCGAGGCCGAGCAGCGATTCTTAGCAGAGGGAATCGACTTGCACGCGGATGTCCTCAAGGTCGGGCATCACGGTTCCGCCTACAGCTCGACGCCCGCGTTCATAAGCGCCGTGCATCCGGCTTACGCGATCATCTCGGTCGGGCGCCACAATCTCTTCGGCCACCCCGCGTCTTCAACGCTCGAGACGCTGCAGCGCTTCGGAGCGCGGATTTACCGTACGGACGAAAACGGCGCAGTAACTATTACTACGGATGGCGGGACGATGCGTTTGCAGCCGGATTTGCTTTCGCAATAAACAGCGGGGCGAAATAACCTCGCAACGGCCATGCGACGACGAACCAAATGGCCGCCGTAATCAACGCCAAGCCAATGGTAGCGGGCATTATGGTGATGTGATAGGCCAGGATGTTCGAGAGAATGGCCGCTAGCATGAACATCGAAAAGATGACGTACCGGTTTACCAGCAATAATACTCCCGCGAAGACCTGCGCGCCCGACGTGAACCAGATGAAGTGCGAGCCGACGACGACGGTTTGCCACTCGGCCGGAAAACCCGAGAGCGGCGGCGCGGGCATGAACCATAAGAACCCGTTGAGCCCGACAACAACGAAAATGAGGCCCAGTAGTACCCGCGCTACGATATGAAGATATTTCATTTAACCACCAATCTAGCCATCCCCGTCTGCTAGTTATACCCCACCCTTGCGCGAATGAGAAGTCATGCGCAAAGTCAATACGAAGAATCTAGAAGAGCTGAAATGGACGTCGCCCAAAGGCACGTTCAGCGGATCGGGGGTTCAGGTTTCGGAGGCACTTGGCCGCAAGCCGCAATCGACCGATCTGCGCGAGCGCCATCCTTTCGACATCGAGATCGCCCGCATTTCACCCGGCAAGCCTCCCTATCCGTACCATTCGCACAGCATGCAGTGGGAGTTTTACCACGTCATCTCGGGCAAAGGCGCGGTGCGGCATGAGGAAGGAACGACGACAATCGAACCCGGCGACGCGTTTATCTTCGAGCCCGGACAGCCGCACCAGCTGATCAACGACGGAACCGAAGATCTCGTCGTCTATGTCGTTGCCGATAATCCGTTCGGCGAGTCCACGCACTATCCCGACAGCAACAAATGGATCGTCCGCTCGCCGGAACGCAGGGTCATGCGCGGCGATCCGCTCGACTATTTCGACGGCGAAGAGTAACTCATTTCTCGGGATCGATATCCGAGTGACCGCTCGAGCTCAGCAAAGCGATCTCTTCGGTCTCGAAATCCAGCAACGTCAGAACCCTCCGCATGACGGTGTTGTCGATCTTCCCGCCGTTGCGCAAGCGGAGCAGCTCGGCGCGCTGAACGGCTAGCAGCTCGAGCTCGATGGCGCGATACTGCGACGTCACGCGCTCGCGATACTGTTCGCCTTCCTTCGCCTCGGCGAACTCGCGCCAGCGCGAACGATGATGCTGCTGCAGTGCCTGCACGATCGGCGCCGGCACCTTTTGCTCTTTGCGCAGTTTCGCCAGCCGGATGAGCGCAACGCGCGCTATGCGCGAAAGCGCCAAGCGTTCCTCGCGTTCGTCTTGGTCGTCCTCGCGGATACGCAGCAGCCGCAACAGCCACGGCAGCGTTCCGCCTTGTCCTACCAGCGTCGCGAGCAATACCGCCAAGGTGAGAAAAATGATGAGACTGCGCTGCGGAAACCGGTGCGCACCGATCATCAGCGGCAACGCCAACGCAGCCGCGAGCGAGATGCCGCCGCGCATTCCCGTCCACGCCAGAACGCTGACGTGCGCCCAATCCGCTTGGCCGCGCTCGTGTTCGGGTTCGTTGGTGAACGGAATCAACGCTTGGCCGTAGACCCACGCCAGGCGCACGACGATAACGGTCGCACAGATCGCCAGCGCAAGCCACGTTAAATCAAACGCCGAGTAGCGTGAGAGACTCTCGATAAGAATCGGATGGAACTGCATTCCGACGAGCACGAAGATGAACGCGTTGACGACGAAAACGATGGTTACCCAAAAGCCGGTCGCGCGCAGGCGCGCACGCGGCGTTAGGACGCGCGGCGTAAACCGGCTGACGAAGATTCCGGTCACAACCACCGCTAACACGCCGGAAACCTTGAAATGGTAGGCCGGCAAATATGCCAGATACGGAGCCATTAACGAGATGATCGGCTGCAGCTCGTCGTCGCGGGTAAAATGCCACGCCGTGACGATCGCGGCGCCCGCCGCAAATCCGATCGCGATCGCGGCGATAACCGAAATAACGAGCTGCTCAAACGCTTGGCCGATGGTAAATATTTGGCCGACCACCGCGCCGATCGCGACGGCGTAGATGATCAGCGAAGTCGCATCGTTGATCAAACTCTCGCCTTCGATGGTCGCGATCAGATGACGAGGAACGCGCAGTTTATCGGCAATGCTTGCAAACGCGACTTCATCGGTCGACGAAACGATCGCACCGAGCACGAACGCGGCCGGCCATCCCATGGCCGGGTCGACGCGATGCGCGACGAACGCGACCGCAACCGTTGTCGCAATGACGAGCCCGAACGCGAGTTGGAAGATCCATGCCGCGCCGGCCAAGAATCCGCTGGTGGGCGCGGTAACGCTTTCCCAATACAGCAACGGCGGAAGAAAGACCAGGAAAACGAGGTCCGGCGGCAGCTCCGTGCGAGGGACGCCGGGGATGTAGCCCAGTACGATCCCGCCCAAGACCAGCACGATAGGATAGGCCACACCGATGCGCTTGGCCAGGGCCACCAGGACAAGAATCGCAACGGCAATAACCGCCAGGGCTGCGACGCTCATCCCGGCGCTTTATCTACGCAATGGCAATTTCCGCTTAGGCTTTGGCTTTTTCTTTCGCGGCGACGATCCGGTCGCCGATGCGGTTCAGCTCTTCAGGTTCGAAGAGCTCCCGCGCCATCGGAAAAAGTTCGCCTTCTTCCTCTTTCACATGGTGCAGAACGAGCTCTTTGAGCACCGTGAGCTTCGGTTTGTACTTTTCGTCTTTCGGATCGAGGTCTTCCAGCTCGCCGATCATCACTTTAACGACGCCGTGCTCTTCGTACGCCTCGAGAACTTCGTCACGCTCTTCACTGTTCTCGGCACGTTTCTTAAACTCCGGATAGAACAGCGTCTCTTCGACCTTCGAATGCAGCGTCAGTTCCTTGTCGATTTTTTGGAACAGATTTTTGCGCTGCGCCGATGCGCGCTCGCCTAGCTCTTCGACCTCCTCGAAAAGCGCTTTCACTTTTTTGTGGTCTTCTTTCAATAGTTTTATTGCGTCCATAGGTAGAGTGTACCCATCGGACGGCGGAATCTATTGCAGGACTTCGTCCTCGGCCGGTTCGGCGATCACCCGCGCGATCGCAGCTTCTAAGCGATCGTGCCCTTTGTCGCCCGCCTGGAAATGGCGTAATTCGTGCGCGCGGTTGAAGACATAGTACGAAGGAACGAACTCATTTTGAAACCGGTCGACAAGCGTGTGCTCGTTGTCGATCGCGCAAGGCTGAGTGAACAGCATCTGCTCGCGAGCATCTTTGCGCACGGTTTCGACGTCGAGCTCGGCCTCCGAACGCGGCTGATGGACGGCGATGAAAATCATGCCTTCCCTCTCGAAACGATCGCGCCAGATTTTCAACTGTTCTGCCGCGGTATGGCAGAGATGGCACGTGACCGACCAAAAGTGCACTAGTACCGGAAAGCCGCGCAGTTCCTCGGCCGTGGGCTTGTCGTTGATCCACTCCGCAACCCCCTCCAGCGATGGGAGGGGGGTGCGCATCCGCAACGGCACTAGACTTTTTGCAGCAGTGCCTTGCCGGGCTTCCATTCTGCCGGGCAGAGGCCGCCGGTTTGCAGCGCCTGCAGCACGCGAATCGTCTCGTCAACGCTGCGGCCGACGTTGTCGTCGGTCACCACGGCATACTTCAGAATGCCTTCGGGATCGATGATGAACAACCCGCGCTGTGCCGCGCCGCTGCCTTCATTAAGAACGCCGTACGCGCGCGCGGTTTCTTTGGTGAAATCGGCGACGAGCGGATACTTCAAACCGGCGATGCCGTTTTTTTCGCGCGGCGTGTTGATCCACGCCCAGTGACTGAAGACCGAGTCGGTCGACGCGCCGACGATGTCGCAGTCGATCGCTTTGAATTCATCGGCGCGATCCGAAAGCGCCGTGATCTCCGTCGGACAAACGAACGTGAAGTCCAGCGGATAAAAGAAAAATACCAGCCAGCGGCCTTTGTAATCGGAGAGCGAGAGCTCCGTTCCGAGGTCCTTCGAGCTGGTCGCGCCTTTAGTGCTCTTGAGCTTAAAATCGGGGGCGGGCTTGCCGACCTGTGCCAACATAAACGACGTTCACTTTCTCTTACGCGTGGGATGGGGTGAGGGTTGATTCTACCACCCCGCGCCAGAGAAGTGAAAATGACTTTCATATGGGCCTAAGGGGTACTCCGTCCGAGCCACGGGCATGTTTAGTGTCTCGGCCGGAGACCCCTTAGGCCTTACTTTTCCGCCGTCCACTCATGCTTCCAGGTGGGTCGAATCACGAGGGGTTGTGGAATGCGTGATCGAGCGGCCCGTGGGCGGTGTGGCGGAAACGCTAAACATACGCTGCGTTTCCGACGCACCGCCCCGGGGCGCGAGACGGCGATCCCGAGGTACTGTGCTGAACCGCCATCATGTGGGACAATAGACCTATGGCACGAGCAAGAAAGGGCGGGGACCCGGGGGCCAAGCGCTTCCAGGCGACCCTGGCCAACCTAAAACACACCCCGCCGAAAGCGGCGGAGGCCACGGCGCCGGCTGAGGAAGCAGCGGTCGTCGAGAGCCAGGTTCCCAAAGCCGAAGCGCCCCAGCGGCGGCAGGCCAAGACCAAGCTGCGCTGACCGCGAAAGAGCGCTCCATGGATACGCGCAAACGCGAAGCGGCGGCTCCCGAGCGAGCGGCCCACGACCCCGATACACCGCAAGCTCTGGTTGACTTCATGTCGAGCGGCTGGCTGGAAGCGCCGATTACGATCGCGCGCCCGAAACAAACCCAGCGGTTTGCCGAACGCCGCGCGCAGCTCGCACGCGACTTTCCCGATGCGGTGCTGGTCATTCCGGCGGGCGAAGAACGCGTACGTTCCAACGATACGAATTACCGGTTCCGCCCGTCCAGCGATTTCGCGTATTTGATCGGGCCGGGCGAAGCGGGTTCGACGCTCGTCCTGGAACCGGCCGGCGGATCGCATCAGTCGGTGCTCTTCGTGCCCGCGCACAATCGCGGCGATAAGGCGTTTTTTGCCGATCGCGTGCACGGCGAATTGTGGATCGGGCGTCACCGCGGCGTCGATGAGAGCCAACTCTTTTTCGGCGTCGACCGCTGCCGGCCGATGGATCAAACGCAAAGCTATCTGGACGAACTGCGTTCGCGCGGCGCGAGCATTCGTAACGTCGAAGAAGACGCCGAACTGGCGACGTACCTCGCGGAGATGCGGCTGATCAAAGACGACTACGAGATCGCCGAGCTCCGCACGTGCGCCGAGATTACCAAGCGCGGATTCGAAGACGTCATTCGCATTCTTCCGCGCGCGCGCTCCGAGCGCGAAGTTGAAGCGGCATTTTGGTCGCGCGCCCGCATCGAAGCCAACGACGTCGGGTATTCGACGATTGCGGCGGGCGGCGAACATGCGTGCACGCTGCACTGGATCCGCAATCACGGTGAGTTGCGTCAAGGCGATTTGCTGCTAGTCGACGCCGGAGTCGAAGCGGAATCGCTGTACACATCGGACGTAACGCGAACCCTTCCTATCAACGGCCGTTTCTCGAGCGAACAACGCACGGTTTACGATCTCGTCTTCGAAGCGCAGCGCGCAGCGTTTGCCGAGGTCAAACCGGGCAGCGATTTCTTAGCGCCGCACCGTGCCGCGATGCGCGTGCTCGCGCAAGGCTTGATCGGCCTGGGCATCCTCAAATGCTCGCTCGACGAAGCGCTCGATCCGCAGAATCAGTACTACCGCCGCTACACGCTGCACGGCACCAGCCACATGCTCGGCATCGACGTGCACGACTGCGCGAAGGCGCGCACGGAGAATTACCGGTACGGGAAACTGAAAGCCGGCATGGTCCTCACGGTCGAACCGGGTCTCTACTTCCAGCCTGACGACGCTACCGTACCCGAACGTTTCCGCGGCATCGGCGTGCGCATCGAAGACGACGCCGTCGTCACAGAATCCGGTTGCGACAACCTCACGGCGATACTTCCGTCGGCCGCGGATGCAGTCGAAATGTGGATCGCCCAGATTCAGAGCAGGTAGCGATGCAAACCGTCGGTTCGGGTGATGCCCTCATCGTCGTAGACGTCCAAAACGATTTTCTTCCCGGCGGCGCTTTGCCGGTGGCGGAAGGCAACCGGATTTTCGGACCGCTGCAACGCATCATGCCGCTCTTTCCTTACGTGGTGGCCACACGCGATTGGCATCCAAAGGAACATCCGCACTTTCGCGATCAGGGCGGCACCTGGCCGTACCATTGTTTACAGCATACGCACGGCGCGGGATTCGCGCCGCAGATGAATCTCGCGTACGTGGACGAGATACTGAGCAAGGGAACGATGGCGCCGTGGCACGGCTACAGCGCATTTGAAAACTCGGACTTGGCCGAGCGGCTGCGCAGCCGCGGCATCCGGCGCATTTTCGTGGCCGGGCTGGCGACCGATTATTGCGTGAAAGAAACGGCGCTCGCGTCCGTGCAGAGCGGATTCGAAACGCTCGTGATCACCGATGCGGTCGCCGCGGTGAACGTCTCTCCTACCGATGAAACCGCCGCACTGGCGGAGATGGAAAAACAAGGCGTGCGCTTTGTGACGAGCGATCAACTGCGCACCGCTGCATGACCGATAAGGTCTACCGCGATCAAGTTCTCGAAGTAGAACCCACCGGCATCGAATACATCCCGCCCGAACAGCGGCACGGCAATCCGCGCCAACTCTTCGGTTTATGGTTCTCCGCAAACGCCGAAATCGCCACGTGGATGGTCGGCGTCTTTGCCGTCGCGCTTTACGGCACGAGCTTGGCCGGCGCAACGATCGGCCTGATCGTGGGAAACGTCGTCGGATTCGCGCTGCTCGGCGTTCTGGGCACCTTCGGCCCGCGGTACGGCGTACCGCAAATGGTCGCGTCGCGGCTCGCGTTCGGGCGTTACGGAAACTCCCTTCCGGCGGCGTTGAGCTTCTTGGCCGGCGTCGGCTGGTTTGCGATCAATTCGGTCTTCGGCGCGTACGCGCTGCAGACGATCACGAATCTGCCCTACGCTTTCGCGCTCGGCGTCATGCTGCTGCTGCAGATTCTCCTCGCCGTCTACGGCTACAACATGATCCACTGGTTCGAGCGCGTGAGTTCCGTTTTGCTGGCCGCCGGCTTCACGCTGCTCGGCGTCATCACGTTCGAACGCGCGAATTGGCACGCCGCCTTCAACGCGCACGCGCCGTTTGCGGCGGGCGGCGAGATCGGCGGAATCATTTTGGCGACCGCGCTCGGGTTCTCATATGCGACCGGATGGGTTCCGTGCGCTTCGGACTACTCGCGCTATCTGCCGGCCGCGGCCGACCCGCGCAAGATTTGGTGGTACTCGTTCTTAGGAACGGTCATCCCGTGCGTCATTCTCGAAGTCATGGGGGCTGCGACCGTCACGGCGGTGCGCGGCGGAAATTTCGGCGACGCAAGCCCGACGCAGGCGATTGCGACGCTGCTCGGATCGACAGGTACCGGCCACATGGTTGCGATCCTCGTTCTGTTAACCATCGTACTCGGCACGCTGACCGCGAACTGCATGAATCTCTACTCGGGAGCGATGGCGGCCCTCGTCGTAAAATTTCCGACCGCGTCTTTACGCGCGCCGGTTGCGATCGGCGCGTTTTTTGCACTGCTGACCGGCGGACTTTTTGCGATCGCGCACACGCCGCCGCTAATCACCTTGGGGTTTGCCATTGCCGTCGGACTGATCGTCGGGGGCGTCGCACACGTACGCATCGCTCGGTGGCGCGCGGCGATCATCGTCGGCGTACTGGGAGCGCTGCTCGCTTCGGGCGGCGGCCATCCGGAAGAAACCGCTAAGCTCTACACCAACTTCTTGCTGCTTCTCTCGTATTGGGCCTCACCGTGGGCCGCGGTGGTTTTTATCGACTGGCTGCAGCGGCGCGGCCAAAACGTCGCGCCCGAAACATTCGAAGCCGGAGCGCGTATACGAGCAGGCCTCTACGCATGGATTATCGGCCTTGCGGCCTCGCTGCCATTTTGGAATCAAGCGTGGTACGTCGGTCCGTTTACCAGCGCCTATCCGCAGTTCGGCGACCTTTCGTACTATGTCGGCTTTATCGTAGCCGCACTCGTTATGCTGCTCTTCTCGCGACAGAATGCTACAAGTCCAGCACGTACGTAAGGAATTCGGCGCCGTGCGCGCCGTTCGCGACGTCTCGTTTTCGATTGACGCCGGATCCACATTTGGATTGCTCGGACCCAACGGCGCGGGCAAGACGACGACCATGCGCATGATCGTCGGCATCTATATGCCCGACGGCGGTTCGATTCGATGGAAAGACACGCCAATCGACGCCCGGATGCGGCGGCGCTTCGGCTACCTGCCGGAAGAACGCGGCCTCTACGGGCGTATGGACGTGCGCGAGCAGATCGCGTTCTTCGGACGGCTGCACGGCCTGGTCGAGCCCGACGTCAGCTCGCGGACGGACCGCTGGATCGAGACCCTCGAGTTGAACGAATATGCCAAGCGCCCGTGCGCCGAGCTCTCCAAGGGAAATCAGCAGAAAGTGCAGATCGCATGCGCGGCGGTGCACAATCCCGAGCTGCTGGTGCTCGACGAACCGTTCACCGGCCTCGATCCGGTCAACGCCGACATGCTGCTCGCGACGCTGCGCGAGCTGAAGCGCAACGGCACGACGCTCGTACTCTCCAGCCACCAAATGTGGCAGCTCGAGAAACTGTGCGACGACTTCTGCATCATTACGGGCGGTGAAACCCGCGCTTCGGGGACGCTCGCGCAGTTACGCGGAGCATGGACGACGCGCGTCATCCGGATCGAGCCGGCCAGCGCTGCCGTGCGCGGTGTTCTCGATCGCGTGCCCGGCGCCCGTTCGCTGCCGGGCGAAGAGGGCGAGTTGCTGTACGAAGTTCCCGCCGGAACGGAACTGCCCGAGATTTTGCGCAACCTCGTCGCGGTCGAAGCCGTTACGCGTTTCGAAGCAATCGAGCCGTCGCTGCACGACATTTACATTCGCACGATTGAAGCCGCGGCATGAACGAGTTCATCACCGTCTACTCCGCCGAAACCATGCGCCGCTTGCGGTCGCGAATCTTCATTATCGGCGTGCTCTTAGGCGCCGTGGGCATCGGTCTGATCATTAAATTGCCTACGTATATGGACACGGTGATGAGCCAGGCAAACCGCGTTGCGCTGGCCGGCGATCCAGCGCTGATCTCACAAGCCGCGCCGTTGCTTCGCAAAGATTATCACGTCGTGCGCACGATGCCGGGCAAGACCACTGTTGCACCGTCCGATCTCAGCGACACGAAGAAGATAAGCGCGATCATCGTTTTGCGGCGAGTTGGACATGCGATGAACGTCGTGGTCTATGCGCGCGATCCCGGAAACATTAGCGTGAGTTCTTTACGGCGCGACCTGCTTCCAATCTCGATGCAAGTTGCGACCGGCTTGTCACGAGCGGACCTCGGCAAAGCCATGAAACTGCCCGTCACCGTGCACGCGACCAATTCGAAGTTCGGGACGGCGGCGCAAGCGAACGATGCCCGCATCATCGCCTACATCATGCTCTTCTCGCTCTATATCCTCATCATGATCAACAGTCAGCTCATCATGAGTTCGGTTGCCGAAGAGAAGACGAGCCGCATTGCAGAGATGCTGGTCGCTTCGGTAAATCCGAGCGCGCTGCTGAGCGGCAAGATCGCGGCATCGGCCACGCTGGCGATCGTCCAAATGATCATCTGGATCGCCATCGGCTTCGCGCTCGGCGCCCACCCCGGAGCTCCGCCTTCCCTCGACGGCGCCGACGCTTCGCGCGCGACATCGTTCTCGCTCTCAAACGTGTCAGCCGCCGACATCGCCGGTTTCGCGGCCTTCTTTTTGCTCGGCTACCTGCAAGTCTCGACGATGTTCGCGGCCGTCGGCTCGCTCGTGAACCGCACCGAAGATCTCGGTGCGCTCGCCGGTCCGCTCGTCATTCCCATCGTCGCCGCATTCCTCATCGCCATGACCGCGCTCGCCGCGCCGAATACACCCGTCGTCATCATCACGAGTTTCATCCCGCTCATCGCGCCGTTCGTCATGTTCGCGCGCATCGTCGTCAGCGACGTCCCAACCTGGCAGATCGCGCTATCGCTCGCGATCAATATCGTGGCGACCTACGCCATCGCCGTGCTCGCCGGAAAGATCTACCGCGTCGGCATGCTGCTCTACGGACGTCCGCCGAAACTCTCGCAAATTTGGTCCGTCATCCGGTCCTAACTCCGCGTTAGCGCGGCGTTACGATCAGTTTTTGAACTAAACTTTGTTCGGAAACTCCGGACGAGACGCTCGCGACGACGTAGTACGTCGTCGCGGTTTTCACGCTCGGTGCGGAGAGCGTGACGGCGTCTTGACCCGCCGGAACGTCGCCTTGCTCGACCGTGTTGCCGGCAGCATCGGTGAGCGAGACTTGCGAATCGCCGTGATTGCCTTTGAGTGTGACCGTGACGTCGTCGCCCGGTGCGACTGTGCTCGCCGATAGGACGAGCGCTAACGGCGCATTCGCCGAGGCTGCCGCCACTTTCGATGCGACAACGGCCCCGGGTTGCACCGTGATACCGAGCGAGGAGACCGCGTCGGCCGTGCCGTTGCGCGCGTGCAAGACGACGCGCATCTTCTGAGCCGCCGCAGCTTGCGGTATGTTCAAGGTCGTGGCACCGTCAGCGAAGATCGGCGCGCTCGCCCATAGGCGTCCGGTTTCGTCGATCAGCCAGACTTGCCCGGATTTCGCGTCGGTCGAGTAATGCACGACGAGCGGCTCGCCGGCCACGATCGCCGGCGATGCGACCGTAAACGATTCGATGCGCGGCACCGCAGCCGTTGGTTTGAGCGGCGGCGGCGCTTGCGCGATCAGTACACGGCGCGACGCTTGCGCCGTGCCGAGCGGGCTTGCAAGCGTCGCGGCCAGCACGAGCTGCGAACCGGAGTTTCGCGGCAAATTGAAATGCAGCGTGCCTTGGCGATCGGTGAGTAAACCCGCGGCGAGCTGACGGCCGTCCTTGGTTTGCAGCGTATACTGCATCGAACCGAAGCCGGCGAAGGCATACGGAACATCGAGTGGAGCGCCCGCGAACGCGCGAGCGGGCGCCGCGAGCAAATCGATGCGTGGAGTCGCAACGGCTGCGCCGGCGGCTGCGCCGAGGATCGCAACGACTCCCGCTACGGCAATCCGAAGCCAGCGCCTGCGCGCGGTCGTGCGAGCCGGCGCCGGAGCTTCGAGCGTAAAAGCGATATCCGCGCCGGAAACTTTGACGATCGCGCGATCGTACGGACCGACTTCGGCGAGCCGGACGGGCAAAAGCGTCTCCGCGATCGAGAACGGGGCGACGTATACGTCGAGCGGATACGCCAGCACGGGCAGATCGCGCGAACGCGATCGCAAACAGGTCATCTGCGCGCGCAGCGGCGCGGCGCTTTGATTGGCTATGCGTAAAGCGTAAATCGCAGTGCCGGCGCGGCGATCGACTCCCGTTAACGCGAGCCCGCCCTCAACATCGCCTTGCGCCAGCGCGACGCGCGCGCGCGTTCCGAACGGCATCGTTTGCGCGCGGCGGCTGGAAAGGCTGAGCGGTACGATCGCGGATTTCATTGCGGGCACCCGTTTGGGTTTCCGAGATTGGGTGGCGGCGTCTGGGTCGAACCGCCCGCCGTTATCGCACCCCAGACGCGGTTGTACACCTCGTTGCTGCAATACATGATGAGTCCGGGATATGCCGAGTGCGTGAACGAGGCGGAGCTGTGAACCGTTTGCGGCCCCGAGCCCAGCAACGGGATCAAGTACGTCGGCACATTGACGTATGCGCCAACCGTCACCAAGGTTCTCGCGATGTAGTGCGCGGCCAAAAATTGCGCGCCGCCCAAACCAATGGCAGTTGTCGTGCACTGGCTTTCAGGCGTCGGAAAACTATCCGGCTGCCAGAAGGGTGCGCTCGTCGGCCCCGGAAACGGCGCCGAATTCGAAAAGATCTGCGGCGGTGCGGTCGCGCACGGCGCCGGCAAGCCCGCGAGATTGATATTTTGGTAGATGTTTCCCGCGCTGTAAGCGCCGGCCCCGGTATCGAATCCCGTTAACAACCCGTAGCGCAGTGAAAGCTCGGCGCGTTCGCTGACGACGGCAAATTTTGCCAAGTAAATCATGCAGAAAATGGCGAGCAGCACCAGCGGGAGCATGATGACCGTCTCGATCATCGTTTGGCCGCGCGACCGTCTCAGGAACATGTGTACTGCGCCGCCGTGAGATTGCCCATGTACGGACGAATCGTCGCTGCTGCGTACCAGCGAAGGTTAACGGTCAGACCGCTAAAATCAACGGTATACCAGTTTGACGAATATGCCGAAGCCCACTGCGTTTCCGGCGCCTGGTAGACCGCGCCCGTGCTCGGATTTATTGCCGTACCGGGCACAAACGCTTCGGTTTGCACGGGCACGATCGCCGCGGCTCCGCGTCCGACCACTTTATATGAAGCGTTATTCGAAAGCTTGAAGAGCAATGGCGCAATATACGCCACGTTCTTGCATGCGACGTAGTCGTCTTGCGTCGGCAGCGAGGACCCGTTTCCTTGGCCGTTGCCGTTGCTGACATCGAGGGCCGTGTAGCTGAATGAACACATGTAGTCCCCGGCAGCGCAGTTGCTGCCGATGTGCGCTTGCGCTTTTCTGACGTCGGCTTGCTGGCCGCCCTCGGTAAAGTTATTACCTTGCCTCAGAAGCTGGATATCCGCATTGTAGCCACTCAAGGCCGCGTTGTACTCGGAGACTAAAGATTGATAGTCCTGATCGCATTGCGAGCCCGAGCAGCCGCCGACGCCATTAATCGTATTGAGAATAGCTTGGTTGATGGCGCGCAGACGATACTCATCCAGAGAGGCGGAATATAAGATGGTGTTCTCCTCGTTCCACAGATTCGCTTGCACCGTGAGCGCTGTGGAGGCGGCGGAATCCGCAGCATTCTGCGCGCGGATCTGCCAGATGATCGAAGCGCCGTAGTTGGCCACGAAGAACAGCATTGTCAGAACGATCAGGACGCCGATCACCCAAAAAGGCATGGTTTGGCCGCGCTGGTTCTCGCAGCTTCTCAACTGCACGGCGTCCCCGTATCCCATGAATAGATCGTGTACTCGGAGCCGGACTGCGTCTCCGTAGGATCCCAACGGGCGCCGGGCGTGGGCCGCGTGGCCGGGTAGCCCATCGAGCTCAAGTAGCCCGCATGACAAATCCACTCCGCGAACTGTCCGTTGACGCCGTTACCGCCGGTCGAAAGGGTGTGCGCGATGTATATCGACCGGATGCTCGGATAGCTGCATACGGCGTTCCGCGGGCAATAGTTCAGTAACTGCGCCGTCGCGCCGAACGTATACGTCTGCGCGGCTACGTCAACCGATGCGGGCGCGACTTCGAGATCGCTTCCTGTAATCGGGAAACTGGACGGAAATCCCGGCAGCGAAAAACCGCCGGCCGATGTCGTGACCGTCGCTTGTTCCAGATTCTGACCTGCGTTCGAAGCGCTCAAATTGCCGGCTTTGATGCCGGGGAATATGCTTTGAACGGTAGCGAGCGGGCTGGCCGTCGGCTCGGCCGCCAGCATGTGCGCCGCAACGAACGCGCCGCCGTCGGCGCTCAACTGCGTGACGCTCAGAATCGCGATCTGAGTGGCGCCCAGGATCAGCATGAGAGCAAGGCCGATCATCAGCGCCGTCTCGGGAAGTGCGACTCCGCGCTGCCCTGGGCTCACGGCGGGTTAGTCCCTAGTTTCTGCAAGTTGCCGGTGGTCGTCGTCAACTGGCCCGCCGCGTTGGTCGCGATGGCCGCGCCCAACGCGAGCAGCGGCAGCGCAACGGCCGCCGCGATCATGGCGTACTCGACGAGCGAAGCTCCGTTATCGTCGCGCAGCAGCGAGATGAACGTTCGCACGATCTAGCGCGTGATGATTGTGGGCGTCATCACGAAGACGACGTCGCTCTGGTTGTTTTGGTAGTTCGTCGACCGGAAGAGTTTCCCGAGAATCGGCAAGTCGCCGAGGATCGGAATTTTGAGAATCGTGCGCGACTCGACGCGCCGCACTAAGCCGCCCATGATGATCGATTCGCCCGGCTGCGTGATCACGTTGGTCGAAAGTTTACTTTCCTTGAGCGCCGGAATCACGAAACCGTTTTGGTTGACGCCGTCGGCAAAATCGAGATCCGAAATGTCCGGTGCGATCTGCGCTTGCACCGAACCGTTACCCAGCAGAATCGGCGTCACGTTGAGCTGAACGCCGAAATTTTCGTATTGAATGCTGACGACTCCCAAGCCTGACGAGATCGGAATTGGAATTTGACCGCCAACCAGATAGGTTGCCGCCATTCCCGGCATAGTAACGAGATCCGGTGACGAGAGCAGCCGCACATGACCCTCCGATATGAGGAGGTTCAGCGTGGGGGCCAGTGTGATCGTTCGGAAGAATGCGCCGACTTTCAGCCCTGCGCCGAACGGCTCGGGGCCTTCAACGACGGGGAAAGCGGGATTCGAACTAACGGTATACGTGTTGTTCGATCCGTTGAAGTTCGCGGATTGCAACTGAATGCCCAGATTCTTGGCGGCTGTGTTGTCAACTTCGAGCACGTAGACTTTGATGTCGATTTGGCTGTTCGTGTCGGTGCTGATGCGATCGATCAATTTTCCGTCGCTGGAAAGATACGGGCCGGCTAAGCCGCGCGCGCGTTCCAAAATCGCCGCGACCGTCACCGCATCGTGCGCGTGACCGCTCACGATGACGTTGCCCTTGCCGTCGGGATCGACGCGGATTTCGCCCGCGCCCGGAACCATCGAGAGAGCGCGCTGCAGATCGCCTAACGGATGCGCGACCGTGACCGCATTGACGATCGTGTATTTCTCGCTGGCCGCGTATTTGTCGAAGCGGCTCAAGATATCGCTCAACATCGTGAAGTGCGCGCCGTCGGCGACCGTTCCGCGCACCACGACCGACCGGTTGAAGCTGACGACTTGCACGTGGGGTTCGTCGATCGACGTTCGCAGCATCTGCGCGATCTGGTCGACCTCTTGCTCGGTGACCGTGACCTCATAGGTCGCCCGGCCGCCGCCTTCCCAGATAAAGACCGTCGTATGACCGGGCGCCTTGCCGTTGATAACGAGCTGGGAGCTTCCGATGGGGACGACCCCGGCGATCCGCCCGTCGCCCACGGCCACCCTGGAGAGGCCCGGCGTCTGGAGCAGAACCGAGTGCCCCGACTGGACCGAGAGCAGCTGGACGGCCTCGGTTTGGGCGGCGGCCGGTCCCGCCGCAAGCATCGTTAGCCCGAGCACGGCGGCCACCCTCAAGAGCATCGATCGCATGTGCGCCTGTCCTCCGATAGATAAAGACGACCCGGGTGTGCCCCGGCTCGTAACGCCCTCGATTATCCCACGGCGAGATACGTTAACACGTCAACGATCAATAGACAGGCAGTTAAGAGTCCGTACAAAGAGGCACATCTCCCTTGAACCGAGGGGCAAGCGATGCGATGATGACGCCACCGAAAAGGAGACGGAACTTGCGAACGACCCTGGTTCTGACCACGGCGCTCATGCTTTCCAGCCTCCCGGTTTTAGCAGCCGGGGCAGGGGCCAATTCCGCCTTGCTTTCCGCAAACGGTACGCTCGTCGCTCAAAACGACACCGTCGCGCACGGATTTATATCCCTCGAGGCCAAGCAGCTTCAAGGCGCGGAGGCGATCGTCGTTGAGGGAAGCGCGCCGCCGAATTCTCCAATCACGATGACCCTGCTGGCAGTCGTATCGCCGGAAGTTCCGACGATCGTGGTTAGCCGGCAAGACGTCATCACCGACGTCAACGGGCGTTTCCGGGCAGTCATCCCGATTGCGTCCGCTTACGAGCGTGGGACGATCCTCAAAGTCGTTGCCACTTCGTTGCCCGGCGTCATACCGGCGTCGGCGCAGCTCGTTATGAACGCTCCCAACGAGGGAGTAAACGTCCCCCTCTGGGCGACGCCACGTCCAGCCCCGTGACACATCCGCACTCACAACAAATCGGAGGTCCTATGATCAAGCACATGCTCGCGATGCTTCGCGACGACGAAGGCGCCACGATGGTCGAATACGGCATCATGGTCGCACTTATCGCCGCCGTTTGCATCGTGCTCGTAACCACCCTCGGAAAGAACGTCTCCAATGCGTTCTCCTCGGTGAACTCGAGCCTGTAATCCCCGAAACGCAAAACAATAGCCGGGGCTGTCTTCTCTCCCTTCAGCCCCGGCTCTACTTTCTGGAGGAAATCTCGTTTTGAAAATGTTGATATCGCTGCTCCGCGACGAACAAGGCGCCACGATGGTCGAATACGGCATCATGGTCGCGCTGATCGCCGCGGTTTGTATCGTTCTCGTGATGACGCTCGGACAAAGCGTCAGCAACAGCTTCTCGTCAGTCAACAGCGCACTCTAACTCTGCCATGACCCTCGCGCTGGCAACCGTCCTGGCAGCTTCGCTGATCGGGGCGGTTTGCGACGTTCGCACGCGCAGAGTTCCGAACATACTGGTCGGAGCTCTGCTCGTATGCGGGCTGGTCGAGAATTTCGCGCTCTCCGGATGGAAAGGCGCGGGCATCGATCTGGCGGTGACGGCAGCGATTCTGCTCGCCGGCACCGTCGCGTTCTCATTCAAACTCATTGGCGGCGGCGACGTGAAACTGCTCGCTGCCGCGGCCGGAACACTCGGCTATCCCGCCGCCGCGCCGTTCGTTCTGCTGACGCTGATCTGCGGCGGAATCGTCGGCCTCGCATATGCCGCCGTACGCGGCAGACTGCAAGCCACTTACGCCAACATGCAGGCGGTAACGCTGCCGATGCTTTCGGGCGTCGCCCCCGTGCGCCCGGTTAACGGACTCGCGATGCCGTACGCCGTTTCGATCTTTGCCGGCGCGCTGTGCACCGCCGCGCTGAGCGCCGCGCACGTGAGGTTACTGCCATGAATACGCGCCGCACAACGCTCATCGTCGCGCTGGTCGTCGCCGTCCTGACCGGGTGGCTCACCTTGAATTATCTCTCCTCGATCCAAAGGTCGAGCGCGGTGCAAAATCAGCCGACCGAGATCCTGGTGGCCGCGCAAGAGATTCCGGCGCGCGTTCCGATTACCGCCGCGATGCTGGCAAAAGCTACGCGTCCCGCGGCCGCCGTCGAACCCGATGCGCTCACCGATCCAAGCAAAGTGATCGGCGCGCTCTCGCTGATCACCATCCCCGCCGGTTCGACGATCACGCTTTCGAAAGTCGGCCACCCCGCCGACGTCGGACTTCCCGTTCGCCTGACGCCCGGTATGCGAGCGATCAGCATTTCGATCGACAAAGTGAAAGGCGTTTCCGGATTGATCGAACCCGGCGACCGCGTCGACGTTGTGGCGATACCGCCCAAATCGACGGCCGTCCCGCCGCCCGCTTCCACCATTCTGCGCGGCATACGCGTGCTCGCGGTAGGTCCGCTGCTCGAGAATACCTCGGCAACGCCGCCGCCCGAGGCGCAAGTCTTCACGACCATCACGCTTGAAGTAACGCCAAAACAAGTCGACCTCATCGAAATGGCCGACCTCAACACGGTGCTGCGCTTGGCGCTGCGCTCGCCGCGCGAGCCGATCAACTCCGCGCCCGTCGAAGCGCTGCATTTTCCTGACGGTTCCGGGGGCGGTACGCAAATGGCGGCCGCCGCGGCACCGCCGCCCGACGCCGCCACGCTCGCGCTGCAGGCATTGGCGCAGCGCCAAAACCAGCCCGCGCAGCCGCAGGCGCCTCCGGTCTACAGCGGCGTGCAGATCATCGACGGCGACCGCTACGTAACGCCCGGCAGCGGACAGAGCCCGCCGTGAACGGCCCTGTCTTCGCGCTCATCGGTGCGAAAGGCGGTTCGGGTGCCACCACGATCTGTGCCGAGCTCGCGAAAACCATTCGCGCGGACCGCACCGTTGCGCTCGTAGACGGCGATCTTTCAGGCCGCCGCAGCGCGGCGATTCTTTTCGACGCCGTGCGCGATCTCGATACGTCGCGCGATGATTCACCGCTCGCGCTGACGAGCGCCAACGGCATCGCGCTGGCCGAACTCGCCCCGACGTACGACTCGGCTTTCACGATCCGCTTCGACGACGTCGAGCAACTCGCGGCGCAGCTCGTCAGCGCCACGCAGACGGTGCTGGTGGACGTGCCGATTCCCTTTGCCGCGCCCGTGCGGCCGTTCGTCGTGCGCGCAACGCGCTTCATCGTTATCGCCGAACCGACACTGCTCGGTTTAACGTCGGCCCGCACGATGATCGGCGAACTGAAAAAATTCGGTGTTCCGATCACGCGCATCGTACTGCTGACCAACTGCCGCGACGGAAACCCCACCGCGTCGCGTTCGGAGATCGAGAAAGCGCTCGAAGTCAAGGTGATCGGCGAGCTGCCGCCGATGAGCGACCGCTCGTTCACCAAGGCGCTGCAGAATTTGGAACGGACGCTGCGCAGCATCGAAGCCGAACCGCAGATCGAAGCACTGCTTCCGTCCGCGCGCGGATTCATTCAAGATCGCCGTCGTGAGCCGCGCGCCGCGATGCGTCCCCGTCCCGCGACGCCCGAGACCCGCGAGACGTCCGCCAACGGCAGACAGTCCAAAGATTCGGTGCTCGTTTCGCCGCGCGACCGCGTCAAGACCGACATTCACGAAACGCTCGCCAAAAAAGTGAATTTGGTCGAGGCCAGCCAGGCGCACAGCGATTCGGCCAAACTCGCGGAGCTGCGTTCGAAGATCGACGACATCGCGCAGCAGATCCTCAGCGAAAACCAACACAAAGATTTGACGGCCGAAGAGATCGCGCAACTTAAAGACGAGGTCGTCAACGAAGCGCTCGGACTCGGACCCCTCGAAGATTTGATGACCGATCCGGCCATCACCGAAATCATGGTCAACGGTCCCAAGAGAGTGTACGTCGAGCGCCTCGGCAAGATCGACCGCACCACCAAAGAGTTCACCAGCGAACAGCAGCTGCGGCTGGTGATCGAGCGCATCATCGCGCCGCTCGGACGCCGCCTGGACGAATCCGTGCCCATGGTCGACGCGCGCCTGCCGGACGGATCGCGCGTGAACGCGATCGTCGAACCGCTTTCGATCGACGGCGCAACACTGACGATCCGCCGCTTTGGTACGCACCGCTTGACGGCCCAAGACCTGCTGGAAAAAGGCTCTGCCGTACCGCAGATTCTCGACTTCTTGCGCGCCTGCATCGAAGGCCGGCTCAACGTGCTGATCTCCGGCGGCACCGGTTCGGGAAAAACCACGTTCCTCAACATCTTGTCTAGCTACATTCCCGAACGCGAACGCATCGTGACGGTCGAAGACTCGGCCGAGCTTTTCCTCAATCAACCGCACGTCGTGCGGCTTGAGTCGCGGCCGGCCAACATCGAAGGCCGCGGCGAGATCACGATCCGCGATTTGGTCCGCAACTCGCTGCGCATGCGGCCCGACCGCATCATCGTCGGCGAGTGCCGCGGCGGCGAAGCGCTCGACATGCTGCAGGCAATGAACACCGGCCACGACGGTTCGCTGACGACGGCCCACGCCAACTCGCCGCGCGACGCCCTCGCGCGCATGGAAACGATGGTGCTGATGTCGGGCTTCGATCTGCCCGTGCGCGCCATTCGCGAACAGATCGCAAGCGCGGTCGATCTCATCGTGCAGACGGCGCGCATGCGCGACGGCAGCCGCAAGATTATCGCGGTCAGCGAAATCGTGGGCATGGAGGGCGACGTCGTCACCATGCAAGAGATCATCCGTTTTCAGCAGCACGGCGTGGACAAAGATAACAAGGTGAACGGAGAGTTCCAGTACACCGGCGTGCAGCCGCAATGCATGCGGCGCTTCGATGAGTACGGCATCGAATACGACGTCCGGTCGCTTTCCACACTGGCTTCGACGGGTGCGCTGTGGTAGCTGCGTCCGCGCGCTTCGACTTCAGCAAGGAGTCGAGTAATCTCCGCAAACTCGCCGACACGCTCGACCGCGCCGGCATTGCGGCAGGCCCGCGCGAAATCGCGATCGGAGTCGGCATCGGAGCCGTCGTGCTCTGGCTGCTCGCCGCGCTCGTGCTGCGGCCCGCGCCGATTATCGCGATCCTGCTGCTTCCGTTCTGCGCCGCGCTCGCGTGGGGCGGATTTCGCATGTACCTCAAGATGGCGCTGCGCAAACGGCTGGATCAATTCGTGCAGCAGCTGGAACTCGCGCTGCGCCTGATCTCCAGCGGCGTGCGCATCGGTTTGGGATTGCGGCAAGCGCTGACCATCGTCATCGAAGAGATGCCCGACCCGGCTCGCCACGAGTACATGCGGGTCGTCGGCCAAACGAACATCGGCGTCACCGTTTACGACGCGCTCGATAATCTCGCCGTGCGCATGCCCAGCAACGAAACGCTGATGATGGCGCGCGCGATCCGCATTCAATCGCAGACGGGCGGCGATCTAGGCAAGATCCTCGAGCACTTGGCCAACACGATCAAAGAGCGCCGCCGCATCCAGCGCAAAATCAGGGCGTTGACCGCGGAGGGCCGCGCCAGCGCCGCAATTCTCTCGTTCTTGCCGCCGTTTCTCACCGGCTTCATCGCGCTGACCGAGCGCGACATGGGACACGCTTTGCTATTTACTAACGCCGGACACATCTCGCTGCTCATCGTTGCCGTGCTGGAAACGCTCGGCGTCTTGATGCTGATGAAGATGCTGAAGGTCGACGTATGATCATGATCGTCGCGATCGCTCTGCTGGGAATGCTGGCGGCGTTCTTGTTCGCCATCTCGCTTATCCCGCAGAAGAGTCCGCTGAAAAAGACGCTCGAAGAGCTCGAAGCTCGCGGCATGCAGCGCGATTCCAAAGGCGTACGGTCGTTTGACAGACTCTTTTCGAAAGAACGCCGCGGCCGGCTGCTGCGCAAACTGATGGAGGCCGGCTGGTATACGGTCACGCCCGCGCAGATGGGTGCGCGAATCGTGGCGTTCGGGTGCGTTGGCCTCATCTTGTCGTTCGTTTTGCTCGAGTTCATCCACGCGTCGCTGCTGCTGGCCGTCGTCATCAGCGTGGTGATGGGCGCCGGCGTCGCGTATCTTCCGATGTCTGCCCTCGAACGGGCCTGCGAAGCGCGCAAAGTGCAAGTTCAGAAATCGCTGCCGGATTTTCTCGACATGGTCGCGACAACCGTACAGGCCGGTCTTTCCGTGAACGCGGCGCTCGGATACTCGATCGATGCGGCGCCGGGCGCGCTCGGCGACGAGATCAAATCAACGCTTTCGGAAATTCGTTTGGGAAGATCGCGCTCCGACGCCATGCGCGGGGCAGCCGAGCGTTTGCAGCAGCAGCAGTTCAGCACCACGGTGACGGCGATCACGCAAGCCGAGCGCCTCGGCACGAACATCTCCAAAGTTTTGAACGAATTGGCCGAAGACGTTCGCAACCAGCGCATCATGCTCGTTGAAGAGCACGCGGCGAAGCTGCCGGTCAAGATGGTGTTTCCGATGGCGCTCTTCATGCTTCCGGCGATCTTCGTCGTCATCTTTGGCGCGCTCGTCGCGAATTACTTTTCACAATGATCGCCGCCGCACTTCTCGGAGCGCTCTTCTTCGCAGCGGCGGGATACGTCGGTGCGATCGTGGGACTGTGGTATGCCGAAAGGATCGAAGCGCTGCCCGACGGCCCGCCTCCGGGAAAAGCTCCCGTCGGTGTGTTGATCGCCGCATGCGCAATCATCGGCGCGGTCGTTACGACGCACGGAAGCCAGGCGCAGGTTTTGCTCGTCGCGGTTGTTTGCGTCGCACTCGTCGCGATCTGGATCACCGACACGATGCGCGGCATCGTGCCCGACGCGTTCACGCTCGGGCCGTTAGGATTGACCTTGTTGCTGGCCGTTTGGCAGCACGATTGGGTCGTCTTTTTCTCGGCGGGCCTACCGTTCGTCATCTTCGCAACGGCCGCGATACTTTCGCGCGGCCGCGGAATGGGCTGGGGCGACGTGAAGCTCGTCGCGCTCGGCGGCGCGCTGCTCGGCATCCAAACCGGCGTGCTCGCATTTGCGCTGGCGTGTTTGGCCGCCGTCGTCCTGAGCTACGCACGCGGCCGCCGGTCCGGTCCGATCGCCTTCGCGCCGTATTTGGCAGCGGCAATCGGCGTGGCGATTCCGCTCGGAATCCTGCACTAGGTGCTGCCGTGCCGAAACTGCGCAATCTCACGACCGGGGAAGTCATCGCCGAAAACGTCCGCGTTGCCGATGGCTGGTGGGAGCGTTTCGCCGGGCTAATTCCGCGCAAGATCGTCGAACCCGACGAGGGTCTGTGGTTTCGCGACTGCTGGGCGATCCACACGCTGCTGATGCGCGCGAAAATCGACGTCATCTTCTTAGACGATCACGAACGCGTCGTTCGCACGTTCGCGCGCGTTAAGCGCAACCGTCCCGCGATTGCGTGCTTCGGCGCACGGAACGTCGTCGAACTCGGCGCCGGCGCGCTCGAGGGACGCGATCTTCTTCCCGGCGATCGCCTGGAGCTCTCGCAGTGAAAGGCCGGTTCTCCGCCGCGATCGTGGCCTTCGCCGTTGCGACGGCGTTCATTTCGATAGGCCGGGCGCTGCCCGAATTTTTCGTGCAATTGCGCGATCCGAATCTGTTCGGCGGCAGGGGCGCGACCTGGCTGCTGCATACGTTCGGTTTTTCGTTCGTGCTGGGTTCGTGCGCGGCAATCGCCGCGGCGGCGCTTTTGCTCGCCGCCTGGCGCACGCGCTTGCGCGGCGCTTCCGACTGGCACGTCGGTTTGGCCGCGACGTTCATCGCGCTCTGTTTGGTAGGCCGGATAGGCGTCAGCCTCGACCCCGTCGCGTGGCTCTGTATCGCCGCGATTTGCCTGCTCCTGGATCGCGACGACGTGTGGAGCTGGACGGCTGTCGTCGCGATAACCGCTGCGTGGGAACTCGTGCAAGGCGGAGCGACGATGGGCGCGCTCATCGTCACGCTGTCGGTGACGGCGAACCTGATCGAGCGGCGGCGCTTCGATGCGGTTGCCGCGCGTAAAGCGATCGGGGCGGTCGCATGCATCGGCGTTTCGCTCGTACAATTCCACTCAGGAATCTTTTCCGCGTACGGCGCGCACGCGCTCTATCTCGACTCGCTGCTCGGCGGAGCGCAGCGCGATCGGCTCTGGGTAGGAGCGATCTCCGCGCAAGATCTGGGATTCGCCGCGATCGTAGTCGTCGCCGGACTCTACGGAATCCGCCGGCGCGAACGGTTAGGCGACGCGCTGCTCTTCTTCGCGCTGCTCGTTCTCTCGCTAGTGGACGCGCGCAATCTTCCGTTCTTCGGAATCGTCGCCGCGCCGATCGTCGCCGACGCACTGGCCAGCTACTACCTCGAGCGCCGTCAACGTCCCGCGGGTTCGCTCGCCGCGTACGGATTGGCGTTCGCCGCCGCGGCCTTCGCTTTCATCGGCGTGATAACCGCGGTCGAGCCCAAGTCCGTCGTTTGGCCGCGTCCGACCGTAGCGCCGCTCTTGAGCGCGCTGCTGCATCGTCCGGGCGCGCACTACGTACTCTGCGTCCAGCCACGCTGGTGCGACGCCGCTTCATCGCTAAAAACGCGCGCGCTCTCGGTCGTCCTCGACGATCGCGCCGGCATTTCAGGGCCGGCGGCGCGCAAGATTCAAGGCGACGTCGCTAACGCGGTCGGCAATTGGCAGGACGAGTTGCGGCGCTCCAACGTCGACGGCATTCTTGCCGAGCAGAACGATCGTCTGGTCTCGCTGTTGCGCGCGGGCGGCTGGCAAAGTTCGATCTCCGCGGGCGGCGCTATTCTCCTACAAAAGGTGACCGGCCAATGAGAATCGCCTGGGCGGTCGTTGCGATCTTCGGCGCGCGCTTCGCGGCGCTGGCGTGGCATTATCCGGGACAAGACGCCGATCTCTCCTGGCAGCAGTGGCTGGGGCAACGCGTGCTGACGCTGCATCACATTCCGACGCAACTCGGTTTCGAAACGTTTACCGCCAACGGCGCGCGCTGGATTCCACAGGAATGGCTCTTCAGCACGGCCGTTGCCGCGACGCTTCCCAGCGGCCATTTTTATATCTTGGCGATCGTTACCGCATTGGCCGGCGTCTGCGCGCTGGCGGTGACGGCATGGCGAGCGCACCGGCGCGGAGCTTCTACGTTTGCAACCGCCCTGACGACCGCGCTGGTCGGTTTTGCGATGATGCAGTCGTTCGGCGTTCGCGCGCAAGTCTTCGGATGGGCGCTTCTCGCGATCATCGTGCTGCTGCTCGACATGGAGTCGCCGCTGGTCTTTCTGATCGTGCCGCTTACGATCGTGTGGGCGAACGTTCATGCCAGCGCGCTGCTCGTTCCGGCATTGGTTGCATTTTGGACGCTCGGCACGGCGATCGAAGATCGCGGCTGGAGCGCGCGCGTCGAGCGCAACGTGCTGCTCACGGCCGCCACCGCTCTCGCCGTTTTTATCACGCCCTTTTCGTGGCACTTGCCGGCCTACGCCGTGCAGCTGCAAACGAGCGCGATCCGCAGCGCCATCAGCGAATGGCAGCCGCCGGACCTCACGATTCCCGCGTTCTTTGCCGGCCTCTTGCCGCTGATCGCCTTGGGCTGCTACTTCGGCATCGCGGCGCCGCGCGAGCGCTGGCGCGACGGCATGCTCTTTGCGGTGACGGTCTGCCTGGCATTCACCGCGATCCGGCATATGCCGCTCTGCGCGCTTGTGATCGCGCCGATGGTCGCGCAGCGTCTGAGCAACGCCATCCCGCAGCACGCGCGCCTGAACGTCGTCTTGAGCGAACGGTTCAGCGAATTGCTCGTGATCGGATCGAGCGCGGCCGCCGCGTCGGCAATCGTGCTGACGCTAAGTCACGTGCCGGCGATCGCGCACTCGTCGCTTCCGAATGAAGCGGTGGCTAAGCTGGCGGCCGCGCCCGGAGAGCACAAGCTCTACTGCGAAGATTTTGCTTGGTGCAGCATGGCGCTGCCGAAAAAAAATCTGCGCGTCTTTTTAGACGGCAGATGCGATCCCTTTCCCACCGCCGTGTGGCTGGCCTATCTCGACGTCGAGAAAGTAACGCCGCGCTGGTCGGGCGTTCTGGATAAATACTCCGTCGATGCGGTGCTGGCCAAAGCCGGCAGGCCGCTCGCGCAGGTGTTGGCGCTACGTCCGGGCTGGCGCGTGTTCTATCACGACACCGGTTACGTCGTCTTTGTGCGCGACGGCGTACGCACCGCAGAGCGCTAACAGCACCAAGCCGATCCACGTCGGCAATTTCGGAACCCACCACACCAATCCCGAACTCGACGTTTGATCGGAGATATGCCGCGCCCACGACGCTTCGGCCAGCAGCGGATCGAACGCCGCGCCCGCCGCATGCGGTGCCGTTTGCGGACCCAAATGCCACGCCAGGACGATTGCCAAAGAACAAAACAGCGCGGCACCCAATCCGATGCGAAGCGACGTCCGGACGGAGTTGCGCAGAACGATTAGCGCGATCGCAATGGTTCCGGCCACGACGGGCACAACCAGAGCCGGCTGCGTGATAATGGATTGCCACGGCAGCGCGACCAAGAAGAGTGCGGCAGCCGCAAAGTTCTGCGCGATGCCGCGCGTCCGCGCGTAAAGCAGCAGCGCCGCCGGAAAAGCCAGGGTGATTTCGCTGTAGTGAATGAAGGAGCCGAACGTGACGGCGAGCGCCGCCGGAACCAGCAACAGAAACGCCCGATCCGCAAACGCGCGGGCAGCGGCGCCGCCGAGCCAGACTCCCAGCGCGGCCATCACGAGATACGAAACGTTTCCCGCGGCGAGCGCGATGCGATCCGGCGCGCCCAACCCTTGCGCGAACCACGTCATGCTGTATTGCGTGATAAAGCCGATTTCGGACGCCGCGTGATTGGGCAGCACGCGCGTGAAGTACGAAACCGCCAGTTGAGGACCGCCGATCGCCAGGTCGATTGCGGCAAGCGCTACACAGAGTGCGGCGACGGGCAGACGCGCTGCGCGATTCCACATGAAGAGCGCTAAGAAAACCGGCAGCGCCACGTGCGGCAGCAAAGCGATGACGGCGAGCGCAAGGACCAGCGGGAAGTGTATGCCGCGCCGCAACGCCAGCGCGCCGCCTGCCAGAGCCGCGAAAATAATGGGCGCGAGTTCGCCGTACGGAATCACCGCAACACTAAACGCGACCGCCAGCAGCGTGAGGACGGCATACGGCGGCCGATCGATTAAACGCGCGGTGAAGGCGCAGGCCAGCGCCGTAGACGCGAGCAGCAAGACGAACCATGCTGCCGCGGCGATCGGATAAGGCAGCAGCGCAAAGATCGCAAAGAGCGCGAGCGCATATCCCGGAAACGGCGCCGGCAGATCGACGCGGTCGCGCGCCGTGTGCAGCCCGAACGGCTGGGGAACCTGTTCGCAGTGCAGCAGCGGGCCCGCATTATACGGATTGGCTCCGTGCAGCAGCGTGGATCCGCCGCAGTAAAATGCGCGAAAATCGCCCAAGAGCATGCGTCCTTGCGCGTTGACGACCAGTTGCCAGGCCAGAAGGGCGCACGCCGCGATCACGAGCGCGGCGAGAACCGGTTTACGCACTATCGCGTTTGTTGCGTCTGCGTTCTTCGAGCGAAGCGGGAGCCGAGGGAATGCGGTATTGAGGTGCGACTTTGCCGAGCATCTTCACCAGGCCCTCGGAATCCGGTCGCATCTGTGCGACGCGGTACGCGTAATCGGCGGCGCCTTTCATATCGCCTTCGTCGAACGCGAGTTGCGCGAGGCGTTCGAGCACGATGACGTAGCGATCTTCGAGCAGTTGCGCGTGCGCCGCGAACCACGCTTCGGGCGCATCGGATTCGAGCAGCCGTCCCGCATAAAGTTCTTCGGCGGCCCGATAGTGCGCCGCGGATTCTTCCAAGTCGCCGCGATCGAAGGCGCCGTCGCCGTCGGCGACGTGCGCCCCAAAACGGCGGACGTCGGCCGCGACTTGCGAAAGCTCGAGCGCGACGTCGGGATCGGCGCGAAAGTATCTTTCCACGACCGCGTAACCCGTGATCGCCGCAATCGCTTTGCGGATATTGCTGCAGGCCGTGCGGACGCTCTGCGCGGCGAGCTGGCGGTCCGCGTCCGGCCAAAAAATCGAGGCGAGTTCGGTGCGCGTCGCCGATGCGGACGGCTTGAGGAGCAAGTATTTCACGATCTGCTGATCGCGTTTGCGTATCCAATCGATCTCGCTGCCGCCGATACGCACTTCGAAATGACCGAACATACGAGCCGACATCGGAGCGAGCTGCGTTTGCGGCGAACGCACGCGCCCTCCGCGCAAGTGGCGGATCGGACGGAGCGGACGGCAGCCGCCCGCATCGTCGATCACAAAGAGTCCCGCAGCTTCGAGCCGCTGCAAGCGTTCCTCGTCGTCGGGCATAGCGCCCGCGATGATGCCGCGCAGCAGTGCGCGATCTTCCTCGGCGGCGTTCTCGATCTCGGCGGCGATGAACTCCGTAAAGAGCTGGCCGTACCGCGCGCGCCAGTTCTCAAATGCGTTATTGAGCGAGCGGCTGTCTTCCGCGGCGCAGCGCACGGCGCCGCTCAACACGACGGCCCAGCCGTCACTTTCCTCGATGAGGCGCGAAACGTCGGCGTCGCTGTGCGAGACGCCGCAAGCCTCGGCGAGCAGCTGAGTTTCGGCGGCGGCAAAGGCGAGTTTGCGCGAGTCGCAGAGCACGGCCAAGCCGCGTGCGATCCAGGTTTTGGCGTCGAGCGCGTCGCGCGCACGGGCGGCATAAACGAAGCTGATGTTCTCGGGAGCGCTCTCGACGAGACGGTGCAGGTGCGCGATCGCTTGCGGCGTCGCGTTGTCGGCATCGTCCACGATCAGTTCGACCGGACCCGGCAAATTTTGCAGCAGCGCGATCGTATCGTCAAACGATTGCGGAACGCGCGGTAGCGCGAGCGCCGTCGATAGCGCGGCAAACAGCGCGGGCGGTCCGCACGCGGGCGGCAGCGCGCAGTAGCCCGCCGATATCGCGCTCTCCGGAATGTATTTTAAAAGAAGCGTTGTCTTGCCGAATCCCGAGGGTGCGATCAAGAGCCGCACGGGAGTTCCGGCGTGCGCGGCGAGCCAGCGTTCGAGCCGCGGACGCTTCACGGTGGAAGGCGCGAGCCGCGGGAGCGTTCGGGTCAGCGTCATGCAGGAGCTAGTATCGGCCTTCCTCCCCTCCGGCCTTAGCGGGCGCCTCGCCGCCCGACCGGGCGGCGCTCAAACCGTTCAACCGCGCGGGGGAGAACCCCAGCCGGATTGGACGTATTTCCCGTTGACCGTGATGGCCGGAACCGTGGGATCGCCGCCGGTCAGATCCAGCATCCGCTTCCGCAGCTGCGGATCGTTTGCGGCGTCGTGGACCGTATACGCCGTGCCTTGGCGATCGTAGTACTCGCGCGCCGCCCGGCAGTATGGGCACGATGGACTAACGTACATCTCGACCGTCATCCCCGGAGGGATGTGCTCAACGTCGAACTCCGCAGCCATGCCCCTCGTGTTCGTGCCGACTCCGCTGGGCAACCTTCGCGACATCACGCTGCGCGCGATCGACGTGCTCAAAGAATGCGAACTCGTCGTCGCGGAGGATTCGCGCGTCGCGCGCAGGCTGATCTCCGCGCTCTCGCTGCCCGGCAAAGAGATCCGCAGCTACCGCGAGCAAAACGCGCGCAGCGCAACGGGACCGATCCTCGCGCGCGCGCGCACAGCGCTTGTGGCGGTGGTCACCGACGCGGGCACGCCCGGTATCTCCGATCCGGGATCCGATCTCGTCGCCGCCGCGCGCGAAGCCGGCATCGGCGTCGAAGTTTTGCCCGGACCAAACGCCGCGCTCGGCGCCGCCGTTCTTTCGGGATTTCCTATCGCGCGTTTCATCTTCGAAGGGTTTCCGCCGCGCGCGGCCACGGCGCGGAAAGCTGCGCTGGAAGCGGCGCTCGCACTGGGCATCGCAAGCATCTGGTACGAATCGCCCAACCGCATTCGCGAGACGCTGCAAGAGCTCGCGTCGCTCGATCCTTCGGCGCGCGTCTTCTTGCTGCGCGAATACACCAAGCGTTTCGAGCAACAGTTGAGCGGGACGGCCGAACACGTTGCCGCCGCTTTGCCCGAGCGCGTACGCGGCGAGATCACGCTGGTCGTCCTTCCCTCTCCGCCCAAGCCGGTATCGCACGCGCCGGAGGAGCTCGACGCGCGTATCGACGAGCTGCTGGCGGATGCGCAAAGCGTCGCATCCGTCGCCAAGACGCTGACCGCCGAAGGGTTTGGCGAGCGCAGCGCCATCTATGCGCGAGCGGGCAAGCGAAAGCGCGCTCGCGGGGAATAGCGGTTAGGTGCGTTCTTTTTACGTCACGACGCCTATCTATTACATCAGCGGCGAGCCGCATATCGGGCACGCCTATACGACGATCGTGGCCGACGTTCTCGCACGCACGGCGCGCGCGGCAGGCGAAGCCCGCTTCCAAACGGGCACCGACGAGCACGGACAAAAAGTAGCCGACGCCGCCGCCGCTTCCGGAAAGACGCCGCAGGAGTGGTGCGACGCGCTCGTCCCGCGGTGGAAAGAACTCTTTGCGGTCTACAACGTGCAGTACGACGATTTCATCCGTACGACCGAACCGCGTCACGAACGCGTCGTGCAGGCGGTCTTCGAAAAAATGCTCGAGAGCGGCGACGTCTATCTGGGCAAGTACGAAGGCTGGTACTGCGTCGATGACGAGACGTTTTGGCCGCAAGCCAAGCTCGTTGACGGAAAGTGTCCGACGTGCGGGCGCGTCGTGCAGTGGCTCTCTGAAGACGACTGGTTCTTCCGTCTTTCGAAATATACCGAAGCGTTGAAAGAACATTTTCGCGCGCATCCGGATTGGGTGCGCCCGCGCGCCGTGTACAACGAGATGATGGCAATACTCGATGAAGGCCTGGAAGATCTCAGCATCTCGCGCAGCAACTTTGCGTGGGGAATACCGGTGCCGCAAGCCGCGGAAGATGTTTCCGGGAAAGCCGTGATTTACGTCTGGTTCGACGCGCTGCTGAACTACATCTCGGCGCTCGGGTGGCCGGCCGGCGCGGAGATGAAAAAGTTTTGGCCCGCGAGCGTGCAGCTCGTCGGCAAAGAGATCGCGCGCTTTCACACGCTGATTTGGCCGGCGATGCTGTGGAGCATCGGCGAGCCTACGCCGGAGCTCGTCTTCGCGCACGGCTGGATTACGCTCGAGGGAGAAAAGATCGGTAAAAGCCGCGGCAACGCCGTCGATCCGTTCGCGCTCGCCGAGCGGTTCGGCGCCGACTCGCTGCGCTATTTTCTTCTTCGTGAAGCGCCGTTCGGCAGCGACTTCTCCTATTCGGAAGAAAAGATCGTGCAGCGTTACAACAGCGATCTGGGCAACGATCTGGGGAACTTGCTGCGGCGGTCGCTTTCGATGCTCGCGCAGTACCGCCAGAGTCTGGTGCCGCAGCCCGTCTCCGGCGAGCTTGCCGAGCGCTTTGCCGATTTGGGTCCCCGCGTGCGCGGCCTAATCCTGCGCCTGCAGTTTCGTGAGGCGCTCGAAGCGATCTGGGAGCTCGTCACCGCCCTCAACCGCGCGGTCGACGAACGCAAGCCGTGGGTCTTATATAAGGAAGGACGAGGAGCCGACCTGGACGCGCTCTTGTACGAGCTGTGCGAAGGGCTGCGCTGGCTGGCGATTCTTTTGGCGCCTTTCATGCCCAACCGGGCGCGCGAAATGTGGGTGCAGCTCGGCGACGGCGAACCGATCGATGCGGCCTGGGATACGGCTTTGCGCTGGGGCGGATTGGCGGCCGGTACGCTGACCGTGCCCGGCGAGGCACTTTTTCCGCGCAAGGAACCGGTGAGGTAACCGTGCGCGATCGCCGCAGGCGGTTGCTCTATCCCGCGATTCGTCTCGCGGTGCTCCTGCTTGCGATAGGCGCGACTGCATCGGCTGCGCCGCAAGTCTTTTCGCGACTGCATCCCGCCGACGGAGTTGCGCTGGCCGTAGCGCTGGTACTCTTCACGCTGCTCGCGCGCATCAACGTGCCGCTGACGTCGCGTGGAGCGTTCTACCGGAGACGCAGCGCGGAACCCGGGCGCATCACCCTGGAGTTGCCGCTGATCCTCACCGTCGTCAGCATCTACGGACCCGTCGTTGCAGCCGCGCTGACCCTGGTCGCTTATCCGTTCGCGCTCACGAGCGAAGGCGGGTCGCGTTTCTTGCGGCGCGTTTTCGAAGGAGCGCCGCAGGCGATCCTCTGGCTTTTCGCGGGGACGTTGCATGCCGAACTCTATCGCGGACCGGTCGCGCTTTCGGTTCCTTCGTACCTGGCGTTCCTTGCGTTTTACACGCTCGCAATCTACATGTTCTTGTACGGAATCTGGACGCCGCTCCGGATGCTCGCAACGCACGTCCGGCTGCGCCGCTTCTGGCACAATCTCTCACGCGATACGCGGCTGCTCGGCTTTTTGCTTCTGTTAACCTCGTGGGGTTACGTGTGCACGGTCATTTGGCTGCACGCCGGCATCGCGATCGGACTCGCCAGCCTGGCGCCGCTGCCGTTCCTCGCCTACACGCTGCGCTCGCTTCACGAATCGCAGGTTGAACTGCACCGGCTGCGGTTGGCGCGCGACGCGGTGCAAGCCATGCTCGGCGCAGGCGATCCGATTCCTCAGATGAATTCCCTGCTGGCGAGCTTGCACACGCCGACCGCGCGCGAGACGCTGCAAATTTTCGCGGCGATCACGCCCGACGAAACGCGGCTCGCGCCGCTGGCTACGATCGGGCATCAGCCCGCGGTCGAACAAGTCGAACTCTGCAGCCGCGCCCTCGCCGAGCTGAGCCGTTCCGACGGTTCCGCCGTCACCGTGCGCAACTCCAGCTATGCGGTCCTCGCCGATGCCGCGCGCAGTTCGGACGACGAGCTGCTCGGCGTCTTGGTCGCGCACCGGCCGCTGGCCACGTCGCAGCTGCTTCAGCGCCGCCGTTTCGCGCAAGCCGCCGCCGACCTGGCGCCGCTGCTGCGCGACTTCCGCTCGATTGCGGCTACACAAAGCGCCGCCGCGCTCGACGCGCTGACCGGTCTGCCGAACCGCCGCACGATCATGCAGCTGTTGCGCGACCGCGTCGACAACGTTGCGTTCGGCAACCCGTGCGCGGTACTGCTGCTCGACATCGACCGTTTTAAAGCGATCAACGACATGCTCGGCCATCCCGCCGGCGATCGCGCGCTGCGCGTCGTGGCCGGCACGATCGCGCGATCGATCCGTAGCCACGACCGCGCGGGCCGCATCGGCGGCGAAGAATTTCTGGTGCTGATGCCCGAGACCAATAGCGAAACGGCCATCACCGTGGGCGAACGCTTGCGCCGTGCGATCGCGGGCGCCGAGATCCGTCACGCCAACGGCGACCACGTTACGGCCAGCATCGGCGTCGCCGTCGCGTCGATCAGCGACACGATCGAATCACTGCTGGCGCGCGCCGACCACGCGCTCTACCAAGCCAAACGTCAAGGCCGTAACCGGGTCGTCGAAACCGTTCAGTAGTGCCCGACCTGATCGACACGCACGCGCACGTTCACGACAAAGCGTTCGATCCGGATCGCGACGCGGTCGTCGAACGCATGCGTGCGGCCGGCGTTACCGCCGCAATCACGGTCGGCTGCGATCTCGCCGATACGGAACGCGCGCTCGAAACGGCCGAACGCTATGACCTTCGCGCGACAGCCGGCATCCATCCGCACGAGGCCAAGGACGCGCCCGCCGATATCCGCGCGGCGTTCGCACCGTTTCTGGCGAACAAACGCGTCGTTGCGATCGGCGAGACGGGGCTCGACTATTATTACGACAACAGCGCGCGCGACGCGCAGCAGCGCATCCTGCGCGAGCAGATCGCGATCGCGCGCGACGCGAACTTGCCGTTAGTCTTCCACCACCGCGATGCGTTTGTGGACTTCAGCACCATCCTTCGCGACCAGTGGCGCGACGGCATGCGCGGCGTCGTGCACTGCTTCACCGGCGACACGGCGCAAGCGAAAACCTACGTCGACGAGTTCGGCCTTTACCTCGGGATCGGCGGCATCGTCACGTTCAAGACGGCGCAGCCGGTTCGCGACGCCGTCGTCGCGACCGGTTTCGAGCATGTGATCTTAGAGACGGACTGTCCCTATCTGGCGCCGGTTCCGCATCGCGGCGAGCGCAACGAACCGGCGTTCGTCATTGACACGGCGACATATCTCGCTGATCTGCTGCATCTGCCGCTCGACGAGATCGCCGCGCGAACGACAGCGAACGCGAAGCAACTTTTCGCACTCTGAAGGACGGAGTTCGCGTTGCGACCTGCTCAGGATGACACCGTGAAACTTGTGGCGGCGTTCCACGTCGATGCGAAGCGGCGCGATAAGTGGCGCAGTACGTCCGGCGCGTCGGTTCGTAAGCCCCAGTCGATCTGATCGCCGTTTGGGAACGGCGACGTCGCGTTCGCCGATCCGATCCATGCGCGCGCGCCGTCGACGACCGCCATCTTTTCATCCGATTCGCTGACGCGTACGGCGACGCCGGCTCGCGAGAGTGACGCCAGCGCGCGCCTCGACGTGTCGTTGAGATCGCGCCGCGAAACGATCAGGCGGCAGTGCACGCCCGAGGCCGCGAGCTGTTTGAGCTCGCCGTAAACGCCGCTGCCCGGGCCGAAGGACTCGCTCTCGACGTCGACGCGTTGTGCATTGCGCGCACCGGCGAGCAGCCGGCGCTCGGCCCACAACGCATCGCGTTTGTCCGTCGAGAACTCGGGAGTCCGGTCCGCGCGTCCTGAAAGTGCCGCGGTTCGAATTGCGGCGACGTCCGCGCCGAAGTCGTCGCGCACGATCGTGTCGCCGGCGCCGGGCCAGTTGCGATCGTCGAGATAGGCGACGCCGTCGCAGACTGCGGCCTTCATATGAAGCGCGGGGCCGTTGCGCGCGTTGGTGTCGGCAAGTCTTGCGTCGGCACCCAGACGGCGCAGTTCGCGAAGCACGCGCCTGTTGGCGGTCGCGAGCTCGCCGGACGGATCGGCGTAAGGGCTGCCTTCCAAGCGCACGGTGACGCGCGCGCCGCGGCGCGCGGCCGCTTCGAGCTCGTCGAGAACTGCGCCGTGACGAAGCGTGTAGGCAGTCAGCACTATGCTGCGCGCGGTATGCATCGCGCGTGCGAGACCCGTCTTCGAGCTCAGAGAAATCACCTGACGCAATCACGACGAAGGCGCGCTCTGCCCAGGGGTGCCTCCACAGGAACGCCGACCGCCGCTTGGAAGCGTACTCATCCGCATGAATGCAAGCCCGGCGGCGGCACCGCCGCCGAAAAACGACAAGAGCGCCTACGTTCGCGACATGTTCGCGACGATCGCGCCGCGTTACGATCGCGCCAACCGGATCATCAGCGCCGGAATGGACGAAGGGTGGCGCAAACGCGCAATCGCGCTGCTCCGCGCTCCGGCAGGGGGGCGGATCGCCGATCTGTGCTGCGGCACCGGCGACATCGTCTTTCATCTGCTGCGAACCGACCCGACGCTGCGCGTGGCCGGTGTCGACTTTTGCGAGCCGATGCTGGAGCAGGCCCGCGCCCGCTCGGCGCGGGAAGGCCCTGGCAGCGCCGAGTTCATCGAAGGCGACGTGATGGCGCTCCCGTTTGCCGATACATCATTTGATGGAGCGATTATGGGCTTCGCGATGCGCAACGTCGCGAGCATCGATGCGACCCTGCGCGAGATCCGCCGCGTGCTCAAACCCGGAGCGCGCTTCGTGAATCTCGACATGAGCAAAGCTCCCAACGCAGCGTGGAAGGCGTGCTTCGATCTCTATTTTTACCGGATCGTTCCGCTGATCGGCGGAATCGTCGGCGGTTCGCGCGCGGCCTACACGTATCTCCCGAACTCGCTCACGCATCATCCGGACGCCGAAGCTTTAAGCGATCGTTTTACGAACGCAGGCTTTCAAAAAGCAGCATTCGTGCGCCTGATGGGCGGCGCCGTCGCGATTCACTATGGAGACGCGCCGTGATTCAAAGCGAACGCGCCGGACGGCACGACGAGATCGAAACGTTCTTCCGGGAACGTTTCACGACCGACAACCCGCTGATCACCGAGGCAGTGAAACGCATGCTCGCGGCCGGCGGAAAACGGCTGCGTCCGCGCATCACTCTGCTGGCGGCGCAAACGCACGACGCGCAATCCGAGCGGCACATGCAGCTGGCCGCCTACATGGAACTGATTCACGTTGCCACGCTCATTCACGACGACGTCGTCGACAACGCGCAGACACGGCGCGGCGTAAACGCTACTGCGATCGATTACGGAAACCGGATCAGCGTGCTGGCGGGAGATTATCTCTTTGCTTGGATCTTCAAGAACGTCACGCAGCTCTACGCACCGCCGATTCCCAACATTCTTTCAGCCACGCTGGCGGAGATCTGCGACGGCGAGGTGCTGCAACTGCGGTCGCTCGGCGATCTGAACGTTTCGCTTCAGTCCTACGTAGAGATCGTGGAAAGGAAAACCGCCTCGCTCTTTGCCGCGTCCGCGCAGTGCGGAGCCATCGCCGGCGGCGCCCCGCCGCGGGACGTGGAGGCGTTGCGCGCTTTCGGCTTGTCCTACGGTATCGCGTTTCAGATGCGCGACGACTTGCTCGACGTGACGGCCGACTCGGCCGCGCTGGGAAAGCCGGTCGGAAACGATCTCGCCGAGCGCAAGATGACGATTCCGTTAATTCTCGCCCTGCGGAGCGGAAGCCAAAAATTCCGGGGCATGGTCGAGCGTTTGTATGCGGGAAGAGAACCGGACGTCGCCGCGGTCATCGCGGGCATCCGGCAATCGGGTGCGATCGGTGAAACGCGCGCGACGATCGCAGAGTATTCCCGGCGCGCGGAAAACGCGATCGACGGCCTCGAAAATACTGCGGCGAAAGCCGAACTGCAGCGGCTTGCCGGCGATTTGCTCGAAGAAGCCTCTTAAAGGAGAGAAGTATGCACGTCACGCTCGCCCTGGGTAGCCCGGAAATCGTCATGATCTTGATAGGCCTAGGGCTCTTGCTCTTCGGAGCGGAGAAGCTGCCGAAGTTAGCGCGGAGCGCCGGCGCGGCCAAGAAAGAGTTCATGGTCGGACAGGCCGAGGCCGACGCGGCCGCCGCCAAAGCGCGTGAAGACGCGCGCTTGCGGGCCGAAATGGCGCGCTCCGACGTCATGGACAACGTCTCGCAAAACAACGCCGACGGCACGGGCGGCAACGTTCCGCCGCCGACGCCGGATAAAGGGACATTGAGCGGCTGAGCGTGTCCGACACCTGGGACCAAAAAGAGATGAGCTTTACGGAGCACCTTCGGGAGCTCCGTAAACGTCTCTTGATCTCGCTCGTCACTGTCTTCGGTCTCGGCGTGATCCTGTTCATCCCGTCGCCGTACGTCATCGAATTCCTCAAGACGGCGTACTTTCATAACGTCCAGCTGCACGCGTTCGGCCCCGCCGACGCGATCCTGGCCGAATTCAAATTTTCGATCTACGCGGCCATCGTACTGGGCCTGCCCGTTCTGTTGTATCAGTTGTGGATGTTCGTCGTACCCGCATTTCATCCGCGCACCCGCAAGCTCGTCTACGTTTACGTGGCTCCTTCGGTCGTGCTCGCGTTCGTCGGAATCGCTTTCGCGCACTTTGTCGTGCTGCCGCGCGTCGTCCAGGCACTCATTGCCGTCACCAATCACATCGCCACTCCGACGTTCGGCATCGAAGCGACCATCAATTTCATCCTGCTGATTTTCTTGGCGTTCGCGCTCATTTTTCAGACGCCGATCGTCATGATTGCGCTCGCCCGCATCGGCATCATCAACTCGACGTTCCTAAAGAAAAACCGCAGGTATTTCCTGTTCGGCTTTTTCGTCTTCGGCGCGATCGCGGCTCCGGATGGAAACCCGCTGACGATGGCGCTCATGGCGCTGCCCATGTACATTCTATACGAAGCCAGCCTCTGGATCATCGTCCTGCTCGAGAAGTCGTGGCGCGCGGAGGCCGCCCGAGTAAACTAAGGGCATGCAGGCAGTCCGGGAGCTCTACGACGATTTCATACGCACGTTCGGAAACGTGCTGTTCGCAGTGCTGCTCTTCATCGTGTGGGGCCTGCTAACGCTGATCGGCGTCATTATCGCGCAAGGCAAAGACCCGGCCACGTACTTTGATTCTTACGCGGCGCCTCTCGCGCGCCTGATCCTGCGCCTCGACTTCAACAACATCTACCACACGCCGTACTACGTCGGCATCATCGGACTGATTCTGCTTTCACTCGCGGTCTGCACGTTCAAGCGCGTCATTCCCGCACGTCTGCCGCCGCTGCGGGCGGTCGCGATCGACAAGATTCCGCTGCACGCTTCGTTCGACGCGGCCGGCGATCCGGAAACGATCCGCGACCGCATCGCGGCATTCTTTCGCGCGCGCGGCTGGAACGTGCGCAAACGCGAATTCGGCGGCATCGAATGGACGTTCGCCGACAAACACAACTGGGCGCGCCGCGGCGTGCTGGTCGCGCACATGGGTTTCGTGATCATCGCCGCGGGCACGACGATCTACTGGGCCAAAGGTTTTTCGGGCGACGAGGCCATTATCACGGGCCAAACGGTTTCGGTGCCGCATACGCAGACGTCGATCAAGCTCGACGGCTTCTCCTATAAAATCAAGCCGATCATCACCAAAAGCGGCATGGTGTACCAGCCCATCGACTATGTCTCGCGGGTCACGGCGACAGGCAGCGACGGTGTCGCGCGCACCGCGACCATTCGCGTGAATCACCCGCTGGATGTGGACGGCGTGCTCTACTACCAGTCGAGTTATGGCTTCGCGATGCGTTTTCGCGTCACGCACGACGGCGTGCGCGTGCCCGCGCTGACGAATCGCGACTACCTTACCGGGGATGAAATCGACCTGCCCGGCACGCAGCGCTCGGTCGCGGTCGCGCAATTCGTGCCCACCGTCGACCGGCTGAATGGAGTGCCCTCGGCCGACCCGCGCGTGAACAACCCGGCCGTCTTTCTGCAAATCTTCGATAGCGGTCAAGCGTCGGGAGCCGGCCTGGTGCCGATGAAGTCGTCGATCGACGCCGGCGGCGGCTGGCGTATCACGCCTGAGCAGTACCTGCTCGTGAGCGGCATACAATACACGCACGATCCGGGCGTCGCGCTCGTCGGTATCGGCGCTTTCGTCCTGCTCGCGGGTTTGATGATCTCGTTTTATCTGCTGCCTGCGCGCGTCTTCGTGCGTATCGATCCGGCTCCGGGCGGATCGCGAATCGGCCTTGCGGCCACGACGGTCAAAGGGTACGACATTTTCGAACGGCAATTCAACGATTTGGCTGCGGCGCTCGGAACAAAACTGATTGGAGAATCGCATGGCTAACGGACGTATGCCCCTGGACGAAGTGCTCATGGTTATCGCGATCGGCGCATACGTGGTCGGCGCGCTCGCGCTGCTCGTCTATTTCTTCTCCCGGTCGGAGTGGCTGCGGCACCTGGCGATTCCGCTCGCCATCGCCGGCTGCGTCGCGCAATTCGGACAGCTGATCGCCCGCTATGAGATCACGCACATCTGGCCGCTGCTGAACCTGTACGGCTCGCTCTCGCTGTTCGCGGCGGTCGCGGTTCTGATCTTCATCATCTTCGCGTTCCGTTACGATCTCTGGTTTGCGGGCGGTTTCGTGCTCGGCCTTGCCGCACTCTTTCTCGCCTACGCGATCACCTGGAACGAAGGCTCGATGCCCGCGGTTCCTTCGCTCCAATCGTACTGGGCGAAAATTCACGTTCCGCTGGTCGTCTCGTCGTACGCGGCCTTCATGATTTCATTCGTCATGTCGGCGATCTTCTTAGTGAAATACTACTTCGAGCGGTCGCTGGCCAAACAGGCGATCCCCACGACGGGCGGGGCAGCCGCTTTCGTGCAAGCGCCAGATGCGATGGCCGCCGTGAGAATGGACACACCGGCAATTGCAGCGGCCGCCGCTGCGGGCAACGCCGGCGCGCAATGGTTGAATACGATTCCGAGCTTGGCACAGCTCGACGTGCTGATCTACCGGATCGTCGCGGTCGGGCTGCCGCTGCTGACGCTGGGCATCATTACCGGGGCGATGTGGGCGCACGAGTCATGGGGACACTACTGGCAGTGGGATCCGAAGGAAACGGCGGCGCTGTTTTCGTGGATCGTCTACGCCATCTACATGCACTTGCACACCCGCAACGCCTGGCGGGGAATGCGCACCGCGTGGGTGAGCGTACTCGGCTTCCTCTCGATTATGTTCTGCTACTTCGGCGTGAACATCTGGATCAGCGGACTCCACAGCTACAAAGTCTAGGGAGCGGCGGCTTCCCGGGCCCCTAAGAGGTTGGTCGTGGCGGCGGCGGAAATGCCGCCCTACAATCGGAGCTACAGGAGACGCGAATTTGTCTAGTCACGCTCACGTTCCCGGGGCCAACGAAGAGGTCGAGACCCCTGAGATTATCTCGAGGCGGCAGTGGATGGCCAATGCGACCATTGCCATCAGCGGCGTCATCGGCCTGACCCTGGCCATCCCGATCGTCGGCTCGCTCGTACCCGACGTCGGCGCCGGCGGAGCCACCTGGACGCCGCTCGACGAGAACGGTTGGAAGCAGCTGCAGACCGCAACCGACAAAGCCGTGCGCATCGACATCAACCTCAAGAGCAAAGATGCGTACCTGCCCGAGCAAAGCTCGCCGCAGTCGGTGTGGGGCATGAAAGTGAAAGACCCGCAGAAATTCACGCGCGACCGGAGCGATCTCTTCACGCCCGCCGGAAAGGATACGCTTCCCTATCCGGTCGTGACGCTCGGCTTCGTGCTCTTCAGCCCGATCTGCCCGCACTTAGGCTGTTACTACAACTACAACGCCGCGGCCAACAAATTCCAGTGCCCCTGCCACGGCTCGCAGTTCGATAACAACGGCGCGCACATTGCCGGCCCGGCCGAGCGCGGGTTGGATCCGCTGCCGCTGCGCGAGCAAAGCGGAGTTGCCCAGTGCGAATGGATCCGGTACGCGCCTACGATTCCTAACCGCCTCGTCGTGTCGTACACCGCGTAATGCTGAACTGGATCGATCGACGGACCGGCTTCGTCACCCTGGCGAAGGATTTCCTGACCGAGGACGTCCCCGGCGGCGCGAGCTATTGGTACGTTTTCGGGAGCGCGACGCTCTTTGCGATGATCGTGCAGATCGTCACCGGAATTTTCTTGACGTTTTTCTACGCACCGTCGGCGATGACGGCGTGGGAATCCACCAAGTACATCTACGATCATCCGTTCCAGCACTTCGTGTTGAGCATTCACTATTGGGGCGCGTCGGCGATGATCGCGCTCGTCTTTCTGCACTTGCTGCAAGTCGTGATCTGGGGCGCTTACAAATCGCCGCGCGAGATTCAGTGGATCGTCGGCGTGCTGCTGCTGCTCGTCACGATGGTGCTCGGCCTCACGGGTTATCTGCTGCCGTGGGACATGGATGCGTACTTTGCGTCGCAAGTCGCCATCAACCTGACCCTCAACGTGCCGTTCATCGGCGGCTGGATCCAGCAATTCGTACAAGACGGCACGACGATGGGCACGCTCACGATCAACCGTTTTTTCGGCCTGCACGTGTGGCTGATGCCGGCCGCGCTCGTCGCACTCGTCGGGGCGCACTTGGCAATCTTCCGCTGGAACGGGCCCGCCGGGCCTCCGGTCGAGGATCCGCGTCCGCTGCGCAAAGGCCGCTTCTGGCCGGACCAGCTCTTCATGGACACGGTCGCGTCGCTGCTCGTGCTCATCGGCATCGTCGCGCTCGCAGCGTTTTGGCCGCCGTTCCTCGACGCCAAAGCCGATCCGACGGTGCAGTTCACGCCTTATCCGGCCTGGTACTTCCTCGATCTGTTCGGCTTGCTGAATATCGTACCGGGCAACTTAGAGATCATCGGCGCGATCGTCATACCGGGCTTCGCAACGACGGTCCTGATTCTGCTGCCTTGGATCGATCGCAGCACGACGCGCGTCCTCGGCTCGCGTAAATTCATTCTCTGGGTATTGGGCGTTTCGCTGGTCATCATTTGGTGGCTGACCATTTGGAGCCAGCTCTCGATCATGCAGAAACAGGCGGCGGCTCCGGCGGGCGGGCCACCGGCTGTTGCGGTCAAAGAACAAGCGAACATGACCGCGAGCGGCAGCAGCAACGCGTCGCCGCCGAGCACGACCGCCGCCGTCAGTCCGGCCGCAAAAGCCGGGCAAGCCGTTTACTCGCAAAATTGTTCGTCATGTCACGGCGCCGCAGGCGCCGGCGCGCCGCCGAACTTCCCGCCGCTGGCGGGCAACCCGTTCGTCACCGGCGATCCCAAGCAAGTGATTCTCGTCGTGCTCGACGGGAAGACCGGCGCGATCCAAGTGAACGGCACGAACTACAACGGAATGATGCCGCCGTGGAAGTCGTCGCTTTCGGCCAAAGATATCGCCAACGTCGTCACCTACATCCGTTCGGCGCTCGGAAGCAATAGCGCGAGCGCGGTCACGCCGGCCGACGTTGCCAAAGCCAAAAAATAACGTGCGATGGAAAGCGCCGAGCGTGAAGGTCTGCTCCGCTGCTTGGGCGCGAGCGAAAGCCGGCTAACTCCACCCGAGATCGCCGCACTCGATCGCGACGGGTACGTCGTGCTGCCGGGACTTTTGAGCGCCGAACAGGTCGCAAATGCGCGCGCGGCGCTCGACAAACTGATCGCGCAGGCTCGCCTCGATCCGACCTGGCACGCGGGCGGCACGCTGCATCTGAACGATCTCGTCAACGAGCCTGCCTTCGATCCGGTGTGGAAGTCGGATCGTCTACTCTCCGCGATCGTGCACGTTATCGGCTACGATCTGCGCATCGGCTCGGTGGCTTATCGCGCTCCGAAGCCCGGCTACGGCGCGCAAGCGCTGCACGCAGACTTCACGCCCGGCTATCGTGGGGAGTACCAAGTCGCGACGGCCATCGTGGCGCTGGTCGACTTTACGCCAACCAATGGCGCCACGCGCGTCATTCCGGGATCGCATCTGCCGGGGGACGTTGCCATTGCCTCCGATACGGATACGCCGCATCCGGCTCAGCAGTCCGTCACGTGCGGCGCCGGGTCGGCGATCGTGTTTAACGGACATTTGCTGCACTCCGGTACGCGCAACGCCTCGCAAGAAACGCGCCACGCCTTGCAGATGACGTTCGCCCGCCCGACGGCGCCGATCGTAGGAACGGCGAAAATTGAAAACGCTACGCTCGAGCGCGTGGGCGACGCCGCGTTTCTGTTTCTTTAACGCGGTGTCATCCTGAGCAGCCGTTCATCCGGTAAGGATGAACGCGTCGTCGAAGGACGGTCGAGCGTCGCTCACCGTTACGCGTGCTGCGGGCACGTCGGGCCTGTATACAGATAGAGATTTGCTTCGCCCCACGTTGTGACGAGCGTGCGTTTTCGTCCGAACGTGTTTTGCGTGAACGGCTTGTGGCGCGGAGCGATCAGCCACAGACGCGGCGCGCCGCAGATAATGTTACGCGGATTCGCGGTGCCGTTGGCGATCGGTTCTCCCGGCCGCGCAAAGACGTAAACGACCGGGCGCGTGTAAAAGATGAGCGCGTTGCCGCCGGCGAGGTTTTGTATCGCGACGTCGTCTCCCGGAAGGCGCCGGCTATCGATGAGGCTCGCCAAATGCGGAACGGGTTTGAATTGTTCGCCCTGCGGCAGCACCACCAAGGCCAGCAAACCGATCGCTAGCGCCATTGAGAACCCAAGCACATAAGGCGCGGCGAACGCGCGTGCGCGGTTGAAGAGAAGCGCGAAACTCACAATCGAGCCCGCGAAGATGGCCCCGCCGACCCAGATCAAACTCCGCGCGGCGACGGCGAGTTCGGCGTTCAAACGGTTGTCGCGCGAGAAAATAACGATCGCGATCGCGACCAGCAAAATCGTCAGCGGTACTGCGGCGGTTGAGATCAGCGCCGAACGGCCGCGCACGCGCTCGAGCGCCGTTTCGAAGTAGAGCGCGACCAGCAGTGCCGGCGCCGGCAACTCCAGCGCGATGTAGTTCGGTAGTTTCGTGCGAGCGAAACTAAAAAAAATCAACGGAAGCACCATCCAGACGAACGCGAGCCGAATCAGCTGATGCAGGCGCCGTTCGCCGGTCGTGGCGGCGGGGTCGCGCAGACGGCGCACCGCCGACGCGACGGCCGACGGCAAGAACGCGATCCACGGAAAGAATCCTAAGATGATAACCGGCAAGTAATACCATACGGGGCCGCTCTGGCTCTCGATCGTTCCGGTGTAGCGGCCGAACGTGTAGTGTCCGAGAAGTTCGGCAACAGAACTGCTGCCCGCGCGCTGCCAAAGCGCCACGAGCCACGGCAGCACGATGACCGCAAAGAGCGCGATGCCGCCCGCCCACGCGCGCCAGCCGGGCGGCCGTGCGTGCGTCGCGCGCCGCTCCCATAAATAATATGGAACGATCACGAGCAGCGCGACGACCGGCGCCACCGGTCCCTTCGCCAAAAACCCAAAGGCTGCCGCGATCCAACCGCAGATGAAATAAGAATCCTCGCCCGTCTGCACCGCGCGGAACCACCAGAAAATTGTGGCCGCGACGGACAGATCCAGCAGCGCGTCCATGATCGCAAGCCGCCCGACGATCGCCTGCATCAGGCACGTCGAAAGAATGACGCCGGCGTAAATTCCGGCACGCGTTCCGGCTTGGCGCGCAACGGCATACGCGGTAATCGCGCCCATCGCGATCGTCGCGAGCGCGGCCGGGAGCCGGAGCGCTAAGGTCGTCACGCCCAAAATCTTCGCGCAGATCGCCGCGATCCAAAAATAGAGCGGCGGCTGAACGAACCACGGATCGCCGTTGAAGTGCAAAACGATCCAATCGCGAGCCAGAAAAATCTCGCGGGCGACTTCGCCGTAGGCCGTCTCGCTGTTATCCCAAAGCGTGCCGCTACCCAAGCCCGGCAGTGTGACCAGCGCGGCAACCGCCGCTCCGATGAGAGCGGCGCGCCAAGGAGTACGCATCCGGTGCAGTTTTGGGCAGCCGTGCAGCGAAGTCATGCGCACCGATGTCCTTTCCCGTGACGCTCTACGTTCGCGGCCGCCTGGCGGTGGTGGCCGGCGGCGGCGAAGTCGCGCGCAAGAAGGCCGCGACCCTGCAGGCCGCCGGAGCGCGCGTCCGCGTCGTTGCGCCCGAAATAGTGCCGGCTCTGCGCGAAGCGGCCAACCGGCATGGCTTCGAATTGCGCGAACGCTGCTATGAAGCGTCCGATCTCGACGGAGCCTTTCTTGCGATTGCCGCCACTTCCGACGATACAGTGAACGAAATCGTCTGCACCGACGCGCGCGCCGCCCGCGTTCTCGTCTGTGATGCTTCAAAAGCCGAGCGCGGAGATTTCGCCACCTCGGCGACCGTGCAGATCGGCGATCTGACGTTTGCCATCGACACCGGCGGCGCGGCGCCGGCTTTTGCAAAACGGCTTGCCTCCGAATTGCGCGAGCATTTCGACGATTCGTACGCGGCCGCACTAAAAACGCTCGAACAAATGCGCGACTACGCCAAGAACGAACTCTCCGAACACGAACGCAGCGGCACGCTGCGCGAACTAGCGCAGCTTCCGATTGACCGGCTCGCAACGATGAACGTGAGAGCGGCGGTGTGCGCCACGCGTGCAAGCGCGCTCGCGATGATCCAAGCGCGCACCGTTGCGGCCCAACTGGCGCGGCGCGGGATCGCAACGACGTTCTTAAACGTGACGACGACGGGCGACCGCATCGTGGACCGCTCGATCGCGGCGATCGGATCCGAAAATTTGTTCGTGAAAGAACTGGAGATTGCGATTCGCGAAGGGCGCGCGCAATACGCGGTGCATTCGTGCAAAGATCTTCCGACCCAATTGCCCGCTGACATGCGAATCGCCGCGATCTCCGCGCGCGAGGATCCCCGCGACGTCTTCTGCAGCGAGCGCTTCGAAGATCTGGCCGCGCTTCCGCGCGGCGCGCGAGTCGGCACGTCGAGCGCCCGGCGCCGCGCCCAACTGCTCGCGCTTCGCAAAGACCTCGAGTACGCCGACGTACGCGGCAACGTCGACACGCGCTTGCGAAAACTGCGCGACGGCGAATACGACGCGATCGTTTTGGCAGCTGCCGGTTTGGAACGCCTTCACGCAAGCGCGGCCCACATGCGTCCGTTCGAGCTGACCGAGATGGTGCCGGCGGCCGGGCAGGGCGCGCTCGCAGTCGAGATTCTCGCCGGCGGCGCGTTCGAGACCGAGATCCGCGAAGCCGTGAACGACCGTCCGGCAGAGCTTGCCGTGCTCTGCGAACGCGCGGCGCTGCGCGAGCTGCGCGGCGGGTGTCAGGCGCCCATCGGCATTCACGCGCGCTTTTCCGGCGGCGAACTCGAAGCGTTCGGCGCCATTACCGAAGCCGAAGGCGCCGGGATCGTGCGCGCCCGCTTAAGCCGACCGGTCGAAACGCCCGCGCAAGCCGAGGCCCTCGGCGCGGACCTGGCGGCCGCCTTGAACGCGCAGAAAGGCCGTCCGCTCGATGGCAGGCTCGTCGTGCTCCCGCGCACCCAAGAACGCGCCAGCCGCATCGCCTCGGCGCTGCGCGCGGATGGGGCGGAGGTGCTCGAGATGCGCTCCGGTGAAGCCGAACCGCCGGGTCTGGGTCAGCGGGTGCCGGACCTCATCGTCTTCCCGTCCAGCGGATCGGTCGGCGCGGCCTCGGAGTACTTGGCGCGCGTGCACCGGTTCGAGCGGCGTCCGGCCATCGCCGCAATGGGCCCGGCCAGTTCGGCGGCGGCGCACGCGGCCGGATTTACGCCGGACCTGGTCGCGCCCGAAGCGGCCATCGACGCGCTGGTCGGCGCGATCCGCGAACATCTTTCTTCCAAGGAGCGGTTCAGCTGAAAACACTCCCGAAACTCCGCCAACCGATCCGTCCGCGGCGGCTGCGCCGGAACAGCGCCATGCGCGAACTCGTGCGCGAGCACCACACCGATCCCGCGCAGCTCGTACAGCCGCTTTTCGTGGTCGAGAATCCCGATCAAGCCGGACCGATCGCTTCCATGCCCGGCATCGAGCGGTACACGGTCGATGGCGCAGTGCGCGAAGCGCGCACGCTCGATGCGCTCGGACTCGGCTCCGTGCTGCTTTTCGGCATCCCAAAAACGAAAGACGCGCGCGGCAGCAAGAACTTCGATCCCGACGGCGTGGTGCAGCGAACCGCCCGCGAAATAAAAGGCGCCCTGCCGCATATGATCGTGATCGCGGATCTTTGCAACTGCGAGTACACCGACCACGGACACTGCGGCATTCTGAACCAACGCGGTGATGTCGACAACGATGCGACGGTCGAAATCCTAGCGCGAACCGCGTTGACGTATGCGCGCGCCGGCGTTGACGTCGTCGCGCCCTCCGACATGATGGACGGCCGCGTCGGCGCGATTCGCGAAGCGCTCGACGCCGAAGACTTTGAAGAGATCGCGATCATGGCCTATAGCGCGAAATATGCATCCGCATTTTACGGCCCGTTCCGCGAAGCCGCGGGCTCGACTCCGCAGTTCGGGGATCGCCGCACGTATCAAATGGATCCGTCCAACGTGCGGGAAGCGATGCGCGAAATGACGCTCGACGTGCAAGAAGGCGCCGACATTCTCATGGTAAAGCCGGCGCTCGCGTACCTCGACGTCGTGAGAGCGGCGAGCGACCGTTTCGACGTGCCGATTGCCGTCTACAACGTCAGCGGCGAATATTCGATGATCAAGGCCGCCGCGCTGAACGGTTGGATCGACGAAGAGCGCGCGGTGCACGAGATGCTCGTCAGTTTCGCGCGCGCCGGCGCGAACGTCGTCATCACCTACTTTGCCAAAGAGTATGCAGCCCGCAGCCGCTGACGTCGCCGTCGTCATACTCGCGGGCGGAGAAGCCACGCGCTTCCCGGGCAAGCTCCAGAGCGACGCCGGCGGGGTGCCGCTGCTGCTGCGCGTCTACCGCAACGTGCGATCGATCGGTCCGGTCTACGTCTCGGCCAATGCGCCGTTGGGCGAGGCAACTGCGCGCGAGCTCGACTGCACGATCGTGCCCGATCGCGAGCCGGGCCGCGGACCGCTGGGCGGCATCGTCTCTACATTTGAAAGCGTCCGGGAGCCGCTGTGCTTCACGGTCGCGGGCGACGCGCCGTTCGTCGGCCGCGGCGTCTTTGAGCGCCTGCTGGCGGTCTGGGAGCCGCACCTGGAGGCCGTCGCCGCCGAGCGCAGCGGCCGGCTCGAACCGCTCTGCGCGATCTATTCACGCGAAGCATTCTTGCGGGAAGGCCGCTCCGAGTTGGCGACCGGGTCGGGAGCCGTGCGTGCGGTCGTCGAAAGGCTCGCTCACCGGCGGGTCGGCTTTCCTGACGAACGCGCGCTGGCCGGTATCAACACGGTCGCGGAGCGCGATGCATTGTTAGGATTTCATCTTTGAGATTAGAACGCTCGATTTCCGCGTTTGCGCGCGCGCGCGAAATTATTGCAGGAGGCGTCAACTCACCGGTGCGCGCGTTTCGCGCGGTCGGCGGATCCCCCGTCTTCATGCAGCGCGGGTCCGGTCCGTTTCTGTACGATCTCGACGGACACGAATACGTCGACTACGTTTTGTCGTGGGGCGCGGCGCTCTTGGGACACGCCAACTCCGCAATAGTCAAAGCGATCGTGCAAGCCGCGGGACGCGGAACCTCGTTCGGAACGCCGACCGAGGCCGAGTCGGAGCTGGGCGAACTCATCGCCTCGATGATGCCGTCGATCGAACGCATCCGCTTTACGTCGAGCGGCACGGAAGCAACGATGAGCGCGGTCAGATTGGCACGCGGGTTCACCGAGCGCGACGCCATCATCAAATTCGCCGGATGCTATCACGGACACGGCGACGCATTCCTGATCGCAGCCGGCAGCGGCGCGATCACCAACGGTATTCCGAATTCGCCCGGCGTAACGGCGAGCGTCGCGGCCGACACGATCGTCTTGCCGTTCAATAACGCGGCGGCTGTCGCAGCCGTTTTCGAGCAGCACGCCGCCGGAATCGCCGCAATCGTCGTCGAGCCCTACGCCGGCAACATGGGATTGATTCCGCCCGTTCCGGGATTTTTACAGACGCTGCGGGCGCTGTGCGACCGGCACGGCGCACTGCTGATCTTTGACGAAGTGATGACCGGGTTTCGCGTCGCGCGCGGCGGAGCGCAGCAGCGCGAAGGCGTGACTCCCGACCTCACGACGCTCGGCAAAGTGATCGGCGGCGGACTGCCGGTCGGCGCCTTCGGCGGCCGCGCGCAAATTATGTCCGAACTCGCGCCCGACGGAGCGATCTACCAGGCCGGTACGCTTTCGGGAAATCCGCTCGCGATGGCGGCGGGCATCGCCGCGCTGCGCGCGATCGCAAACGATCCGACGTTGTACGAACGGCTCGAAGTGCTCTCGAAACTCTTGTGCGACGGACTCTCGGAAGTGTTTGCCAAGCACGACGTTCCGTTAACGACGGCACACGCCGGTTCGATGTTCTGCGTCTTTTTCACAGGCGAGCCCGTGCGCGACCTCGACGGCGCGCTCCGCTCCGACACGGCGGCCTACGCGCGCTATTTTCATGCCATGCTCGATCGCGGCGTGTACTTGGCGCCGTCGCAATTTGAGTCGCTCTTCATCTCGTCGGCGCATACCACGCGTGAAATCGAGCGCACGATCTCCGCGGCCGACGATTCGCTCGCGCAACTCGAAGCGGCTGCCGCGCGATGATCGAACCGATCGCGGCGGCCCTGCTCAAACCGGGTGCTTTGCGCATCGCGCAGAGCGACGTCGCAATTCCGCGGCTCTTCGCCTACCACCGGGCGCTCGCGCAGGCCGAGGCGGCTGGCAAGACGGTCGTCACATCTATCGGTCTGGCCGACCTGCTCGGACACACGATCACCTCAACCCAGATCCGCAAGGATCTCTCGGCGCTCGGACCGCTCGGCCGCCGCGGCCAGGGCTATGCGATAAAACCGTTGATCGATCAGCTCGCGCTGGTCTTAGGATTAGAGCGTGACTGGCGCATCGCTATTGCCGGGTTCGGCTTTCTGGGACACGCCTTTGCGACGTTCTTGGCGGCGCGCGAGGAACGTTTTAAGGTCGCGGCGATTTTCGACAACTCTCCGTCGGTCATCGGACAAGAGTGGCAGGGCGTTCGCGTTGAGGACGCGGCTTCACTCGAATCTGCGCTGGCGCGCGTTGACGCACAGATCGGCGTTATCGCTGTTCCGGCCGGCGCCGCACAGGCGATTGCGGGCCGGCTGGCTCAAAGCGGAGTCCGCGCCTTGCTAAACTTTGCGCCGGTTTCGCTGCGCGTGCGGCAGCCCGTTATCGTGCGCAACATCGACCTCGCGGGAGAGCTTTCCATCCTCACCCACCGCTTGAGTTTCGCGCAAGGATATACAAACTAAGTGCCGCTGGTTTGTCTCGGCCTTTCGCACAATACCGCGCCGGTTGAGGTTCGCGAACGTCACGTCTTTCCGGCCGCGCGCATGAGCGAGGCGCTGGTCGCGCTTCGCGATTACGAAGCCGTACGTGAAGCGCTGATGCTGCAAACCTGCGGACGCCTGGAAATTTACGCGGAGGTCGCCGATTACGAAGCCGGCGTCGCGCAGCTCAAATCGTTTCTGCTCCATTTCCGGCACGGCTCGGTCGCCTACGATCTCGAATCGTACTTGTATACGCTGCTCGGACGCGAAGCCGCCGAACATCTCTTTCGCGTCAGCACCGGACTCGACTCGATGCTGATTGGCGAAGCCGAGATTCTGGGTCAGGTCAAAGAAGCGTACGCCTTGGCGCGCGAAGCGAACTCCGCCGGCGAAGTGCTGCACAAACTGCTGCGCGAAGCGATGAGCGCCGGAAAAGCCGCGCGCACCCAAACGCGCATCGGCGAAGAGTCGCCGTCGGTCGCAACGGCCGCGATCGATTTGGCGAAGCGGCGTTTCGGATCGCTCGAAGGGCGCAGCGTTTTGGTCGTCGGCGCGGGCAAGATGGGCGGCGCGGCCGCCAAGCGTTTTCGCCGTGAGGGCGCGCGTAACGTCGCCGTTCTCAGCCGCACGCTCGAACGCACGCGCGAAGTGATCGCGCAGATCGGTGCGGGCGAGGCGCTCGAGCCCGGCGAGCTCCTGAGCGCCCTCACGGCAGCCGACATCGTTATCACCTCGACGGGCGCCGCACATTTCGTTCTGACTCCGGAGATCGTCGCTCAAGCGCTGGAAAAGCGCGCGGAGCGTCCGCTCTTCATCATCGATATCGCCGTTCCGCGCGACGCGCACCCGGCGGTGGGCGAGCTGCCAAATGTAACGTTGGTGGACATCGACGGCTTGAAGATGCACGTCGATGAAAAACTCGAGGTGCGCCGCGAAGCGATTCCCCAGGTCGAAGAGATCGTAGGCGAATACGTCGGCCGCTTCAGGCAATGGTACAAAGCGCGCGCGACGGTTCCCGTGATCGCTTCACTGACGCGAAAGGCCGAAGCGATCAGAGCCGCGGAGTTGGAGCGCCTGTTCGCGCGCCTTCCCGATCTGGGCGAGCGCGATAGGATGCTGATGACCGGCGCCTCGCTGACGATCATTTCCAAACTCTTGCACACGGTCGTCACGAAGCTGCGCGAAAAAGCTTCGGAAGAAAGCTCGGAGGCGCTCACGCACGCCAAGCTGCTTCAGGAGCTCTTCGAACTCGACGTTGCCGACCGGTAAGGTCTTTCTCACCGGAGCGGGACCGGGAGATCCCGGGTTACTGACGCTGCGTGCGCGCGAAGCCCTTCGCCGCGCCGACGTTCTGCTCTACGATGCCCTTGCGTCCGACGCAATCGTGGATCTGGTTTCTCCGGCGTGCGAACGCATCTACGCCGGCAAGCGCGGCGGCGCGGAGAGCGTCGCGCAAGGCGAGATCGAAACGCTCATGATCGAAAGAGCGCGCGCCGGCAAAACGGTCGTGCGCCTCAAAGGCGGCGATCCGTTCCTCTTCGGCCGGGGCGGCGAGGAGGCGCAGGCACTGCACGCAGCCGGCATCGACTTCGAGATCGTTCCCGGCATAAGTTCGGCGCTCGCGGCGCCGGCCTACGCCGGCATTCCGGTGACGCATCGCGATCACAACACGGTCCTCACGATCGTGTCGGGTCACGAGGATCCGGCCAAAGAGAGCTCGGCGATCGACTGGCAGCGCTTGAGCGATCCGAAGCAAACCCTGGTCTTCCTTATGGCGATGCGCAACCTGCGCGACGTCGCGGCCAATCTCATGCGCGGCGGCTTGCCGGCGGATCATCCCGCTGCGGTCGTCGCGAATGGAACGCGGCCGTCCCAGCGCACCGTAACGGGAACGCTCGCCACGATCGCCGGCGATGCCGAACGCGAAGGATTGAGCGCGCCCGCGATTGTGATCGTCGGCACCGTCGTCTCCTTGCGCGATGCAGTCGCTTGGTTCGAAAAATTACCGCTTTTCGGAAAACGCGTCCTGATGACGCGGCCGGCCGGTTCGCACGACGATCTCGCGCAGGCGTTGACGCGCGCGGGCGCCGAGCCGGTCGCGGCGCCCACCATTGCGATCGTGCCTCCCGACGATGCCGCCGCGGCCGAGCGCGCCACGCACGATCCCGCGCAATACAGTTGGGTCGTCTTCACCAGCGCCAACGGCGTACGCGTCTTCTTCGATTACTTGGAGGCGCGCCGCGACGACGCGCGTATCTTCGGCGGCGCAAAGATCGCCGCGATCGGTTTGAAGACCTCGCAAGCACTGCTGCGGCGCAGCGTTCGCGCCGATGCCGTTCCGCAGCGTTACATCGCCGAAGACCTCGCCGACCTGCTGATCGCATCGTCACGCGAAGGCGACCGGATATTGCTCTACCGCGCCCAAGAAGCGCGCGACGTCCTGCCCGATCGGCTGAACGCAGCCGGCCGGCCCGTGACCGTCGTCGCCGCGTACAAGACCGTATTTACGGACGATGCGGGATTCGGAGCGCGCGTCGCGGGCTGCGACATCGTCACGTTCACGAGCGCGAGTACCGTCAACGGTTTCGTTCATAATCTCGGATCGCCGCAGGCGGCGCGCGAAGCGTGCGCGGAAAAGGTCGTCGCCTGCATCGGTCCGATCGCGGCGCAAGCGGCAAAGGATGCGGGCCTTCCCGTGCACGTGATTGCCGCCGAGTTTACCGTGGAAGGCTTGGTCGGGGCGTTATCGTAGTTCGCATCGCCGTTGCCGCGGCGCTCGCGGCACTCGTCGCCTTGGGCGCCTGGCGCGCGCGCGCGCTCACCGCAAGCGGAGCGGCAGCTGCGGCGATTATCGGCACGGCAATCTTCGCGGCGGGCGCTTGGAGTTTTGCCGCCGTGCTCTTCGCGTTTTTTCTGCCCGCCGTGGCACTCTCGCGTTTCGGATCGAAACGCAAGGCGGCGATCGCCGACACCGACAAACGCAAGGCGCGCGACGCACGGCAAGTCCTCGCGAACGGCGGAGTTGCCGCAGCCTGCGCCGTTGCCTACGCATTCACGCGATCGCCGGCGCTCGCCGCGGCTTTTGCCGGCGCGTTCGCGGCAGCGGCGGCCGACACATGGGGCACCGAACTCGGAACGCTGGCGCGCGGCGCGCCGCGATCGATCGTCAATTTCCGCACGATCGCGCGCGGATTATCCGGCGGCGTCACGCTCGCGGGAACGCTCGCCGAGATCGGCGGCGCGCTGGCTGTCGGGCTCGTTACGTGGGCGGCCGGAATAACGCCATGGTGGATCGTGGCCGCCGCCGGATTCGCGGGCGCGCTGGCCGATTCGGTCTTCGGCGCGACGCTGCAAGCACTGCGCTACTGCGGCAGCTGCGGGCGGCTCTGCGAAACCGATCCGCATCTCTGCGGAAGCTCGACGTCGCTGGTGCGGGGATGGGGAGCGATCGATAACGACGCGGTCAACGCAATCGCGACGATTACCGGAGCGGTTGCGGCCGGCTGGATCGCGTCGCTTTACACCGCGGCTTTCTGACCGTACGTTTTTTCGAGATACGGAATGATGTCGTCGTCATCGTCGAGCACAACGTCGCCGTCGACCATGACCGGAATGCCGGTTTGGCCGGAAATTTCGCGCACGACGGTCCGCAACGCGTGGCTGGGCGGAACGTTGATGACCTTGTAGTCGAGCAAGAGATCGGTAAGTTTGGCGCGTACCCGCGCGCAGTATCCGCACCACTCGGCTTGGTAAAGAACGATGTTCGTCGGCCGCACTTTTCTCCTAAAGGGGGCCCGTCACAGCGCGGGTCGTAGTACCCGTTCTAACCGTAAGGGGCTCACTGCTTGCAATCACTTGAAGGGGCCGGACCGTTGCGACGGGCGTTTGCCGTTTCGCTCGGTATCCACATGGCCGTGGCCTTCATCATTCCCCTCTGGCCCGCGCAGCTATCATCGGGACCCGAAGCGGTAGAGACCCTATCCTTCGCGCACATCGCCCACATCCGCATCGAAAAGCACGCCGACCCGCGCCCGCTTCCGGTCGCGATGCCGAAGACGAAGCGGCGCTCGTCGGTGGTCTCGTTCGAACGCAAACGCAGCGAACTCACGACCAATAGATACAGTTCGCATTCGCGCCCCATAGACGTAAACGGACCGCAGGGACGAGTGGCCGCCGCTCCGCGAGACGTTCCGAAAGATCGGCCGGTGCCGCTGCTCGCGCGAGCGCCGGGACTCCAGCCGGCCAAAGCTCAAACGCTCCAGCCGGCTCCGGGGCCATCGCCCAATCCGCAGGGGACGTCGGATATCGCCATGTCAGGCTCGGGCGCGAACGATCGCGGCGGCGTTTCGCCCTTCGGCGCGGAGCAGCCGCCCGTTCTAGATCCGGCCGTAAAGACGGCGCTGCAGCAGCGCTTCAACGTGCACGTCGTGCTCATCGTCACGGTCGGCGAAGACGGGAAGACCAAGAAGATCGAATTCCGTCCGCCGCTCGACGACGCAACGCAGCGACAGATTCAAACGCTGCTGGCGAACGCGACATGGGATGCGGCCGTCTGCGGCGGCGGCGTCAGCTGCGAAGGCGTCGCCACAATAAAACTATAGGATCGCTTTTCCTAAACCTGAGCAGATCAACCCGACGGCCAGCGTCGCCGTGTGGTTGCGCGTGTCGAGGATCGGATTGATCTCGGCCATTTCGATCGACCCGAGCTTCCCCGATTCGGCGAGCATCTCCATCGCGAGATGCGCTTCGCGAAAACTTAGGCCGCCTTTGACCGGCGTGCCGGTGCCCGGCGCTTCGCGCGGATCGATCGCGTCCAAATCGAACGACACGTGTATCGGCCCATCTCCCGCTCCGGCGATCGCCAGCGCTTCGTCCATGACGCGCGCCATCGTCAGGCGATCCACGTCGCTCATCGTGAATGCTTTCACGCCGGAGGTGCGGAGATTTTCCTTTTCCTCAGGTTCCACGTCGCGCAGCCCGATCTGCACGGTGCGTTTCGGATCGGCATAGCCGCGTTCGAGCGCGAACCATAGCGGCATGCCGTGCACGTTTCCCGACGGCGAACTCTTCGGGCTGTTGATGTCGCTGTGCGCATCCACCCACACCAAGCCCGCGGCTTGACCGCGCGCGCGCTTGAGACCGTCGAGCGTTCCAATCGCGATGGAATGGTCGCCGCCCAGCACGATCGGAAAACCGCCGGCGCGCACCGCTTCTTCGACGACGCCCGAGAGCTCGGCGCAGACCCGATCGATCACATCGAGATATTTCGCATGCTTATCGTGCTCGTCGACCGCTTCGCGAATCGGCACGTGCAGGTTGCCGTGATCCTGAATGTTCTCGATGCCGAGTTCGCGCAGCTGCTCGTGCAGTTGCGCGTAACGGACGGCCGACGGCCCCATGTCGACGCCGCGGCGGCTCGCGCCCAAGTCCATTGGAACGCCGATGATGTCTACGCGCGGGTTCCTCATTTTTTCACTGTTTGCGCGTCAGCCTCGGCCTGCGCGTCCGCCTCAACCAGTTCTTGCGGATCTTTGGTGAGTACGGGCTTGGCTTCTTCGCGGCTCAACGATCCCGGAATCACGTGCAGCAAAAGCACGCGGATGATGCCGGCGACCGGAACGGCGATAAACATTCCGGCAACGCCGTAGAGCTCGCCGCCGATAAGCACCGCCAGCACGATTGCGCTCGGGGGCAGTTTGATGGTTCGGCTGACGATGTTCGGCGCGATGACGTGGCCTTCGAGCTGATTTGCGATGAAGAACACCACCGCTACGCCAATGGCTTTGCCGATACCACCCGCCGAAAAACCAATCGTGAACGCCGGAATGAACGCGATGACCGGACCGATGTACGGAATCAGATCCAAAGCGCCGGCGACGGCGCCGATCAAGATCGCGTACGGCACGTGAACCAGCATCAGCCCCACCGCGATAATGATGCCGATCGAACCGCCGACGATCAATTGCCCGCGAATAAAGCCGCCGAGGACTTCCTCGAGCTCACCGAGCAGACCGAGCGTCGCGTCGCGGCGTTTCTCCGGAACGAACCCCATAAAGAATCGCTTGATATTTTCTGAATCGAAAAGCAGGTACGCGGCCAAGACTGGGATGGCGATCATCGCTCCGAAAAAAGCCGCCGTGCCGAGCAAAACTGTGACTGCGCCGGTCGCCGCGCCGCCGCCGTGTTTTTGGAACCACACGATGGCTTGATTGGGCAGCTGCGCCAGTTCTTTACGCACGACTTCGGGCGCGTGCCCGATTATCGGAGTCTGCGGACTCGTGAGAAACTTCTGAATGTTGACGAGAATCGCCGGTCCGTCATGCGAGAGCTTCGTGAATTCGTTAGAAAGCGACGGGATGAGATACGACAGACCGATGGCGATGAGCCCGGCCAGGACGGCATAGACGACGAGAATTGCAAGAATGAGATGCAGCTTGCGGTTGAGCCAGCGGACGACCGGATAGATCAGGTACGCAAAAAAGATTGCGCCGACAATGATGAGGGTCACGAGCTTGATGCGCTCCACGAAATGGATCGCGTAGTAGAACATCACGCCGATCAGCACGATGGAGAGCAAGATCTTCCAGGCCATATCGACGTTGACCGGCGTCAGCCAACGGTACGGCGCTTCATCGGTGCCGCTTGCCGCGGCAGCACGCTCGCCGGCTTTTTGCACTTCGATCTCCAGGCCAATCGCCGACGCCTTTGCCGGCCAGCGGTAACGAATGTACCGGGTCGCCAGCGAGGACAACGCGCGAACGATTCCGCGCACCGGCCGCAGGGTGGGATTATACCCGTCGTCGAGATCGATCAGAAAAAGAATCCACCGCTGACGCGAGGCGAGCCGGTCGCTCCAGACTCGCGCGCGCTCCACGCCTTGCGGTACTTTCTTTTGCAGCGCTGCGAGCACGGCTTCGTCGTCGTCGCCCGCCGCGCGCACGATTCCGGTGAAATCAGCATAAGACAAGCCGAGCGCGTTGAGCATACCGCGATCGATCGGGCTCTGGCCGTACCAATAATCGCTCAGGCTTCCGGCGATCGCCGCGCGAGACTTGTCGATCAAGCGCGGCAGCCAGCGAATGCCGCCCAGCTCTTCCGACCAGCGTCGCGGGGGCGTTTCGGAGAGGTTCTTTGCCTGCATCAGGCCCTCACGTTCGGGAAGGCTCCGACGCCTCCCGGCTCGGCCCGGAGGCTTCGGGGCGCGGCTGTGCTAACGATACCGCGATGAAGCACAAGGCGATCTTTATCTGCGCCGCGGCTGCGGCATTCCTGACGCTGGCCGGATGCGGCAGACATGGCGTGGGTGCCGCCCGTCCCGGACAATTGACGCTTGGCATGGTGACCGACGTGGGTGGGCTGGGCGACAAGTCCTTCAACGATTCGGCTTACCGCGGATTGTTGAACGCGCAGAAATCGCTCGGCGCGAACATCCAAGTGCTGCAGTCGCGATCGGCGTCGGACTATCAGCCCAATCTGACGGCGCTTTCCGAGAAACACTTGGATATGATCTACGCGATCGGGTTCTTGATGAACAAAGACCTCGACCAGATCTCCAAGCAGTATCCCAAACAGCATTATGCCATTATCGACGCAGTGGTGGACGATCCAAACGTCGTCTCGGCAACCTTTAAAGAGGAAGACGGATCCTTCTTGGCAGGCGCGCTCGCGGCGTTGGTCAGCAAGACGCATCACATCGCATTTTTGGGCGGCCAGGACATCCCGCTGCTGCGCAAGTTCGAAGTCGGCTACATCGCCGGCGCGCATCAGATCGATCCGAACACGAAGGTGGACGTGAAATGGGTCGGATCGTTTGAAGACGTGGCGGGCGGTCAAGAATTGGCCAACGTGCTCTTCAATGGAGGCGCCGACATCGTCTACGCAGCCGCCGGCAAGGCCGGCATCGGGGCGATCGACGCGGTGAAGACGCGCGCGAATTCGTTCGTAATCGGTGTCGATTCCGATCAAGACGGGCTCGCGCCCGGCAAGGTTCTCACGTCGATGGTCAAGCACGTTGACGTAGCGGTCTTCGATATCGCGCAAGCCATCCAGCAGAAAAAAGCGCTCAAAGGCCACTTGATTTTCGGTTTGAAGGACAACGGTGTCGGACTTACCGATTTCGAATATACGCGCGCGATCGTCGGCAGAGCCAACATCGAGCGGGTCGATAGCATCCGGGATGACATCGTGAGCGGCAAGATTACACCGCCATCGACACCTGCGGAACTGGCGACCTGGAAACCGGTCAAACTCTAGATCTCGCCGGTGCCGCGCTAAAACTGCGCGGCATTCGCAAGGTCTATCCCGGCGTCATCGCGGTCGACGGCGTCGACCTCGATCTGCTTCCCGGAGAAATTCACGCGCTCGTCGGCGAAAACGGTGCCGGCAAATCGACCCTCGCCAACATCGCGTTCGGCGCGGTCAAACCCGACGACGGCACCATCGAAACCAACGGCACGGTCGGTTTGGTGCACCAGCATTTCGAACTCGTCGGCCGCCTGCGCGTTTGGCAGAACATCATGCTCGGACGCGAGCCGCGCAAAGGCATGCTGGTCGACGTGGATCGCGCGCGTTCGCGCGTGGCGGAGCTCGCCGAACGAAATGGGCTGGCAATCGATCCGGATGCGCTCGTCGAAGAACTGCCGATCGGCGTGCAGCAGCGCGTCGAGCTCATGCGCGAACTCGAGCGCGAACCGTCGGTGCTGCTGCTCGACGAACCGACCGCGGCGCTGGCGCCTGCGGAGATTGCGACGCTCTTTGCGACGGTTGTGCAGCTGGCAAAGCGCGGCACGGCGATCCTGGTGGTCACGCACAAACTGCAAGAGGTCATCGACTACACCAATCGCGTGAGCGTGATGCGCCACGGCAAGATCGTCGCGCGCTATCTCACGACGCAAACGAGCACCGACGAAATCGCGCGCGCGATGGTCGGCGGCGAGTTGCCGCAAGTCGCGCAGCGGGAGACCACCGGCACGCAGCGCTGTCTGAGCGTGCGCGACTTGACCGCGGGCACCGACACCACAACGGTTTCGGATCTCTCGTTCGAAGTGAGCGCCGGCGAGATCGTCGGCATCGCGGGCGTTGAAGGCAACGGACAGACCGCACTCGCCGACGCCATCGCCGGGATGATTCCCTACACAGGCGCGATCGAACTCGACGGTAGCGCGGAAGCGCTCAAGCGCCGCGAAAATGTCGGCATCGTTCCACAGGATCGCCATCACGAGGGATTGGTTCTCAATTGGTCGATCGTCGAAAACGCCATTCTTGGCCGCCAAAACTTACCGGGAATTCGTAAAGGAGCGCTCACCGACTGGAACGCCGCGCGGGTCGACGCCGAAGCGATCATCGAACGCTTCGACGTACGCGCGGCTTCGCCGGACGTCCCGGTACGCACGCTTTCCGGCGGCAATCAACAGAAGCTGCTCGTCGGACGCGCACTGCTGGGCGATCCTCGATTCGTTCTGGCGTATCAGCCGACGCGCGGCATCGATGTCGGCGCCGCCGCGCTCGTGCAGTCGCGTTTGATCGAAGCGCGCAACCGCGGATGCGCGATACTCTTGATCTCGTTCGAGCTCGACGAGATCTTGGCACTCGCCGATCGCGTACTGGTCATGTTCCGAGGAAAGATCACCGGATCGTTTAGCGGCGCCGAGATCGATCGTGGGAAGATCGGCCGCTTGATGGCGGGCATAACGTGAGAGCCGTATTGCGCGCACTCGCCGGCCCGGCGGGCGCGCTCGTGCTCGCATTCGTGCTGGCGGCGGTGGCCATGTTGATCGCCGGCGTCAGTCCGCTCGACGGATTCGGCGCGCTCTTTCAGGGGTCGCTCGGCGGGCGCCGTCCGATCGCCGAAACGCTCGTGCAAACGACGGCTCTGCTCTTCCCCGCGCTCGGGGTCTCGCTCGCGTTTCGCGCCGGACTCTTCAACATCGGCGCCGAGGGTCAGCTGCTGATCGGCGGACTCCTTGCCGGCGCGGTCGGCGCGCATTTCGCAGGCCCCGGATGGCTGGTCATTCCGCTGTTGCTGCTGCTGGGCATGGTCGGCGGCGGCATTTGGGGCGGCATCGCCGGCTGGCTGCGCGCGCGTTTCAACGCAAGCGAAATCATCTCGACGCTGATGCTGAACTTCATCGCGCTTTCGCTGGCGGGATATCTGGTGGCCGGTCCGCTCAAGAGCCCGCTCGCGTCGGGCGCGGAGACCGCACCGTTGCTGACCAACGGATGGCTGCCCGCGTTTCCGACCCTGGGCAGCCTGAGTTTCGGCGACACGCGCCTGACGATTTCGATCTTGATCGCAATCGCGACCGCGATGGTCTTGAGCTTCGTCTTCACGCGCACGGTTTTCGGTTACGAGCTGCGCGCGGCAGGCGAAGCGCCCGAAGCGGCGCGCCGCAGCGGCATCAACATGCAGCGCATGACGCTCATCGCGCTCGCGCTTTCGGGAGCCGTTGCGGGCCTGGGCGGAGCGGCGATCGTTACCGGCGTGCTGCACCGTTTCAACACGCAGCTTTCGCCCGGCTACGGATACACGGCCATCGCGGTCGCGCTGGTCGGCGATCTCAATCCGCTCTGGGTGTGCGTTGCCGCGTTTGGTTTCGGAATTTTAGAAGCGGGCGGACTTGCAATGCAAGCCAATGCCGGCGTTCCTAAGGACGCCATCCACGTTATCGAAGGCTTGATCGTTCTGGTGCTGGCCGCGCGCCGCTATTTCGCGACGCGCGCAACGGGTGCGCCGGTATGAGTGCGGGCCTCTCGCTGATGCTGACGCTGCTCTTCTTGACGCTGATCAAGTCGGTGCCGATCGTCTATGCCGCGCTCGGCGGCGTCATCTCCGAACGCTCCGGCGTAGTGAACATCGGTCTCGAAGGCATGATGACCGCGGGCGCATTCAGCGCGGTCGTCTTCACGAATCTGACCGGGAGTCCGGTCGTCGGATTGATCGCGGGCGTGTTCTTCGGCGCGGTGCTCGGATTCGTGCTCGGTTTCGCGGCGACGTTCTTCAAAGTCGATCAGATCGTTGCCGGCGTCGGCATCAACTTAGTAGCGCTCGGCGGAGCCGCATATGGTTTGGTGCTGATCTTCAATCAGCCGGGCGCGAGTCCGACCGTCGAACAGCTCGCACCGAGTCAGTTGCTGCCGCAGATCACCACGGGCGAAACCGCGATGATCGTTCTCGGCTTGCTCTGCGCGTTCGGTTTGAATTGGTTCATCTACCGAACGCCGTTGGGACTGCGCATTCAAGCGTGCGGAGAAAACCCGCGCGCGGTTACCGATGCCGGACTCAATCCGTTGCGCCTTCGTTTGTACAGCGTGATCGCAAGCGGCGCGCTCGCCGGCTTGGGCGGCGCGTTTCTTTCGATCTGCGAAGTCAACTTGTATTCCGACGGCATGACGGCGGGCCGCGGATTCATCGCGCTGGCCGCAGTTATTTTCGGACGGTGGACGCCGTGGGGCGCAACGGGCGCCGCGATCTTCTTCGGTTTCTTCGAAGCGCTGCAATACGTACTGCAAGGCCGCATCTCTTGGCTGCCGAGCGACGCGATGCAAGCGCTTCCATACCTCGCCGCACTCTTTGCAATCGCGGGCCTGATCGGCCGCGTGCGGGCACCGGCCGCAGATGGAGTACCCTACTAACTCTGGCGAGGACATTCTTATTATTGTCATCCTGAGCGTAGCGTTTTGCCCTCGGCAAAACGCGAAGTCGAAGGGCGCCCGAGCGAAGTCGAGGGCCGCGTGAGAGCCCGTCTATGTGTACTCACTTTGGGTGTTGCAAATCTAGCCTTGGCCGGATGCGTAAACGTCGGCTGCTTTCCTGGGTACTCTACGCCCGCCGACGCCGCGCGCGACCTGTCGGCGTTCAATAAGGTCTTGCGGAACAATCCGACTCTCAAGGGAATCAAAGCGACGGCGGTCCACGGCCATGAAATTGACGTCATAATAGGGCCGGCGAAGCATTGGGACGCATACACGCATGAAAGCCTCACAGCATTGGCGCTCCTCAACTCCTGGCAAATCACATTTGCACGGTTGCACCCGTCCGCATTCAACAGGGATGTTGTAAGTATTCGGCCCAGCGATCCGCACGGGCGTTCGCTTGTGCCCATCTCGTCGCATGCTTGCACCATGCCCTAGCCCCGCAAGCCAAGCCCAGGCGGGAACCTCATGAGGAGGTCGAAGTCAGCCGACAACAAGCCTAGGAGCTGTATGCGGTATTTCTTAGCTCTCCTTACCGCAGCTGCGATAACCGGCTCGTCGATCGCACCTGCGAACGCGCTTTCATTGCCCGGCCCGCTGGCACAATTGCAGGCCACGCTGACCCAAGCTGCGCACCGGGCTCCCGGCCGCGTCGCGATGGAAGTCAAGGACCTCGGCTCCGGGATGACTTCGTCGATCAATGCCAATGAAGTGATGCCCGCGGCTTCGACCATTAAGATTCCGGTCATGGTCGAGGTCTTTCACGATCTGCAAGTCGGAAAATTCGATCTCAATCATCGCGTAACGCTGATGCCGCACGATCGTGACTGGGGCTCAGGCGACATGGCCGATGCGCCGGTCGGCTCAACGTTCCCCGTTTCGGAATTGTTGTCGCACATGATCACCGTGAGCGACAATACCGCAGCCAACATGCTGATCCGCTTAGTCGGCAGGTCGAATATCAACGCAGAGATGCGCACTCTGGGTTTACACCATACGCGCTTAAGCGATTATATCCACACCGCCGGCTGGAGCATACGCAAGACGCTGCGCACGAGCCCATCCGATATGGTCAGGCTCTTGAGCGTTATGGCAAAGAAAGAGCTGATCGACGAATGGTCGTCGCAAGCGATGATCGATATCTTGGAACGGCAAGAAATCAACACGCTCATCCCCGAACCGCTTCCGCAGATTCCGATCGCGCACAAGACCGGCTCGCTCGACGACACGCTGAACGACGTAGGCATCGTCTACGCGTCGAACGGCGCGTATGTGATCGCCGTAATGACGACGCAGCTGCCGACGCTCTCGGCCGGCCGGCGCTTCATCCGGCGCGTTTCCAGCATGGCGTATAAGGATTTGCAGCGGCTGGGCCACATGCGCGAGCTCGATACGCTCGACGCGGGGTCGGCCGCTGCGCCGGACCCCGATCAAGATACGCCGATGTGGGCGCCACAGACGCCCGTCCCGGCCACGCCAAACCCCGAATCTACACCGTAGCAAAGCCTGTCCTGAGCGCAGTCGAAGGGGCCCTCCCGGCGTAGACCGGCGTCAGCCATTTCCGGTATTTCGGCTCGCGGCCGTTGACCAAACGCTCGTAAAAACTCGCGAGCTTTTGCGTGACCGGGCCGATCTTGGCGTCGGCGACGTCGCGGCGGTCAACCGATCGCACGTAGACGACCCCGACGGCAGTTCCGCTGAAAAAGATCTCCTCGGCTCCGTACAGTTCGCTGCGGTCTATCGCGCGCTCAACGACTTCCAAGCCGAACTCGTTGCGCGCAATTTCGATGATCGCGCGCCGCGTGCAGCCTTCGAGCACGTTTTGTGACGGGTCGGGCGTGAAGATCACACCGTTCTTCACCATAAAAATATTTTCGGCTGAGCCTTCGGCGACGTGTCCGTCGTGCGAAAGCATGATGGCTTCATCGAATCCATTGGAAATTGCTTCGCTCTTGGCAAGCGCGCTATTGACGTACAGCCCGGTAATCTTCGCGCGCGGCGGCGCAGCCGAATCGTCGGCGCGGCGCCAGGAGCTCGTTCCGGCGGCGACACCGTTGGAGATGTCGAGATAGTGCGTGAACGGAATCGCCGCGATCGCGAAAGCGTCGGGAACGTTATGCAAACGCACGCCAACGTCTTCGGCGCACTTATACATGAAGGGCCGAACATAGGTTGACGATTCAAAACGATTACGCGCGCAGAGTTCGGCGGTGATTTCGATCAGTTCGTCGACCGAGTGCGGAACGCGCATCAAGAGAATCTTCGCGCTGATCGCCAGCCGTTCGAAATGCTCGCGCAGCTGCACCAGATAGAGTTCGCCGTCTTCGGGCACCCAATATCCGCGAATGCCTTCGAAGCATCCGGTTCCGTACTGCAGTCCGTGCGTGAGAAGGCCGACTCTGGCGTCTTCGTATCGTCGAAATTCGCCGCCGGCATAGACCGTGAGCTCGCTTAGTTTCACAATAGCGACTCCTTATGGCTGGGCGGGTTCCGCCGCGCCCCGCCGCGTCCTCCGGCCACCGGGCCAACACCTGCGTAGCCCACGGGGGCGGCCATCTGCCATAAGGAGAAATCGGGGCGCATGCTCCGAGCTATTCTCCTATCGGCCACGGCGGCCGTCTCCGTTTTCGCGCTAGCCGAGGCGGCCCCGCAGCTGCAGTCCATCCTACCCAGCGGGTGGCGGCTGACACAGCCGGCAGGGGCCCTTGCGACGGTCGGGACCATGCCGCAGGGCATCGCGCTCTCACCCGACGGCAAGACGTTGGCGGTGGTCGAGTCCGGCGTCAATCCCGCGGCGCTGCGCCTGCTCGATGCAAAAACGCTGGCGACGATCAAGGTTGTGACGCTCAACGGTGCGTTCGGCAAACCGGTGTGGTGCGGCGCGGGCACGGTTTGCGTTCCGGGCGCGGCGACCGATGCCATACAGGTTGTTGACGCAACGAGCGGAGCGATCGAGCCCGCTTCACTCGCCAAAGGCGCGTGGCCGGTCTCCGTTACGCTTTTCTCTTCTCGTCAAAGCGGACAAACAGTTCCATCCGCGGTTACGGCCGACGATCATAATAGCGCAAGCGGCGGCACCATCACCATCGGACAAATTAACAATGGAGGCATCACGTTCGCCGGACAATCGATCGTCGTAGGATCCCATCCGGCGGCGGCCCTCGGAACGTCCGACGGTAAGTACATTTACGTCGCACTGCGCGGACAAAGCTCCGTTGCCGTCGTTGATCCGGTCGCGGCCAAGGTGGTCCAAAATATTGCCGTCGGCAAACATCCGTGCGATTTGGCGCTTTCAAACGATGGAACCGCGCTCTTCGTCGCCGTTTGTGACGACGATGCGGTAGCGGTAATCGACACACGTACGAACAGGCGCGTCGTGACCATTCCGGTCGGCATGCATGCGGGACGGGTCCACGGTTACGGCGCCAATCCGAACGCACTCTTGGTACACGGAAACGATCTTTTCGTAAGCTTGGGCGGAGAGAACGCGATTGCGCACCTGCGCGATGGCCGCGTCATTGGCTATATTCCCGCCGGCTGGTACCCGACCGGACTTGCGATGGGCAACGACGGAACGCTCTACGTCAGCGACGGAAAAGGTGAAACGGCGCCGGCAAACCCTCAATTCAATATTCGCAAACGCAGCGCGGGCGGATACGTCGGGGCAATTACGGCCGGCTCCGTTCGCGCCATTCCGCGCAGCGCATACGATCAGCTTGACGCGATGACCGCGCAGGCAGTAAGTGACCTCATGCCGTTGTGGACGCCGCGAGCGCCCGCACAAACCATTTTGCGAGCGCACGGGCCGATCTCGCACGTGATTTATATCATCAAAGAAAATCGCTCGTACGACCAAGTTCTCGGTGACATTAAAAGTGCCAACGGCGATCCTTCGCTCGTGAATTTCGGCCAAGACGTCACGCCGAATCAGCACGCGCTCGCGCTGCGCTTCGGGGTCATGGACAACGCCTACGCCGACGCGCAGGTAAGCGCGGACGGGCATAACTGGACCGACGCGGCGACCGTCAGCGATTACGTCGAGCGAACGTGGCCCGTCAATTACGGGAACCGGCGCGAAGGCTTCGATTCGCAAAACGGTGTCGGCGCGCCCGTTCCGCACTCCGGGTATCTCTGGGACGATGCCAAACGTGCCGGCATTACCTATCGCGATTACGGCGAGGATATGATGCTCAGCTCCGGGCCTCCGATCGCCGCAACCGATCACCCGGCGCTACAGGGACATTACGATCCGGCGTTCGTCGGCTGGAACTTAAAATACAGCGACCAAGATCGCTACACCGAATGGCGGCGCGAATTCGAAAGGTTCGTCGCAAACCGCAATCTGCCGCAGCTCGAGATCGTCTATTTTCCAAACGACCATACCTCCGGCACGGCACCGAATGCGCCAACGCCCGAAGCGTATGTTGCAACCAACGATTGGGTCGTCGGACAATTGGTGGACGCCGTTTCACATTCTCCCTACTGGAAGTCAACCGCGATCTTCGTACTCGAAGACGACGCACAAAACGGACCCGATCACGTGAGCGACCAGCGCTCGACGTTTTACATCGCCAGTCCCTATGCGCGCGGCGGCGTCGATCACACGCATTACTCGACCGTGAGTTTCTTGCGTTCGATAGAATTGCTGCTCGGTCTCGCGCCGCTTTCGGTGGCCGATACGACGACGCAGCCGCTCTACAAACTCTTTGCGCTCAATCCGGTCAACGCCGCGCCGTATAACGCTATCAAACCCAGCATCGATATGACCGCGGTTAACAAACGGGCGGCGTACGGTTCGGCTATAAGCGCGCATTTGGATTGGAGCAAACCGGACATGGTCGATCCGCGCGTGCTCAACGACATCCTGAGACACGCGGCCCGGCGGCGGTGAACGACTTGCGCTCCGCGGAGCGCCCGGGACTGACCACGCCGGCCGCGATGATTGCGCTCGAGGCCGAGCACCGCCGCGAACTCATCGACGACCTCGCGACCGAAGAGCCGCTCGAGATCCGGCTGGCGGCGCAAGGTGCAACGCAAAGCCTTGCCGTCACTATGCGCACGCCCGGCAACGATTTCGAACTTGCCGCGGGCTTCTTGTTCTCCGAAGGCGTCATTTCGAAGCGAGATGAGATCGCCGGGATCTCGTACTGCGTCGATCCGGCCGTGGGCGAGGAGCAGCGTTATAACATCGTCACCGTCGAGCTCCCCGGTGCACTCCCGCCGTTAGAACGGCTCGAACGGCACTTCACGGTCAACAGCTCGTGCGGCGTCTGCGGCAAGTCGAGCATCGAGGCGCTGCAAGTCCGGGCGCAGCCGATCGCCGATCACTTCCACGTCTCCTCCGAGTTCATCGCGGAGCTGCCGGACAAGATGCGCAGCGCGCAGCGCATCTTCAGCTCGACCGGCGGCCTGCATGCCGGCGCGCTCTTCGATAGGACCGGCGATCTGCTCGTCCTGCGCGAGGACGTGGGCCGTCACAACGCACTCGACAAAATCATCGGCTGGGCGCTTTTGAATGATCGCCTGCCGCTACGTGAAACCGTGCTGTTGGTCAGTGGCCGCGCAAGTTACGAACTGCTGCAAAAAAGCGTTACGGCGGGCATTCCCATCGTCTGCGCCGTCTCCGCACCGAGCAGTCTGGCCGTCGACACGGCGCGCGCCTTCAATGTAACGCTCTGCGGTTTCGTGCGCGGAACGCGCTGCAATGTGTACACCGCGCCCGACCGGATCATCGCGTAAGCAGCCGTTCCCGCTTCGCGCGCACAAACTCCAATACGCCTTCGAGCGGCCGCGCGTTCAAGACATCGTCGCGCGTCAAGCCTGCTCGCCTGGCCTGCACGATCGCCAAGTCGATGTTGCCGAGCTGCGCCGCGTCATGTGCGTCGCTGTCGACCGTCAACGTTACGCCCAGACTCTTGGCGCGCCGCGCGAGATTGGCCGGCAGGTCGAAGCGCTTGGGCTGCCCGTCGATTTCGAGCGCCGTCCCCGTGCGTGCCGCGGCCGCAAAGACCGCGTCGTAATCGTATTCGTAGCCCTCGAATCCGTCGACCTTTCGACCGGTGGGATGACCGATGATCGTCACGTACGGATTCTCACAGGCGCGAATCAGCCGCTTCGTCATCTCCTCGCGCGTCTGCCGGAATGACGAGTGCACGCTCGCGATCACAATATCCATGCCTTGCAGCACGTCGTCAGGAAAATCCATCGAGCCGTCGGGCAGAATATCGACCTCGCTGCCCCAGAGCGTCCGCACGCCGTACTTATCGCCGAGTTCGCGAATCGCTTCACGCTGCGTGCGCAGCTCGTCCGCACTGCAGCCGATGACGCCGCGCGACGGCGAGTGATCGGTGATCGCGTGATATTCGTCGCCGCGCGCCGCCACCGCGGCGATCATCTCTTCGAGCGTCTGCCGGCCGTCGCTCCACGTCGTGTGCATATGGAAATCGCCTCGCACATCAGATGCTTCGAGAAGTTCCGGCAGCTCGTTTTTTAGCGCGAGTTCGACTTCGCCGATGCCGCTGCGCAACTCCGGTGGAACGTACTGCATGCCGAGCGCGGCATAGACGCCTTGCTCGTCGCGGCTCGTGAAGACGTCGCCGTTCTCCAGATTCAAAATGCCGTTCTCGCTCACGCGCAGGTTCTTGCGAACAGCGTGCTCGCGCACTTGAATGTTGTGTTCGCGGCTGCCCGTGAAGTGCTGCAGCAGGTTGCCGTAAACGTTATCCGGCAAGACGCGCAGATCGATCTGCAAGCCGTCGTCGAGCCAAATGCTGCCTTTGGTCGGACCTTCGGAAAGAACGGCCCGCGCGCGATCCCATTTCACGAAATGATCGATCACCGCCGCGGCGGAGTCCGAGGTGCAGACGATGTCGATGTCGCCGACGGTCACCTCCGCGCGGCGCAAGCTTCCCGCAAAGCCAATCCGGTGAACCGGCGGACCCGATTCGAGATACGTCACGGCCTCGTGCGCGATAACCAGCGCGCGCGGAAGCGGCGTTCGCCGCAGACGTCCGCGATAGGCGAGAATTCCGCGCCGGATATTCTCGATCGTCTTCGGGCCCATGCGCGGCGCTTCGGCCAGCACTCCCGCATCGATCGCGCGTTCCAGATCTTCAAGCGATCCGATGCCGTACTGTTCGAACAGCATCGCCGCGGTCTTGATGCCGATGCCCGAAACGCCGAGCACTTCGAAAATCGTCGGCGGATAGCGCTGCTGGAGCTGTTCGAGTTGGGCGCAAGTACCCGTGCGCACGATCTCCTCGATCGTCGCGGCCAGCGATTTTCCGATGCCGGGAAGCGTAGTCAGTTCGCCGGCGGCCAGCAGGTCGGTGACGGGCGGCGCATTTTCGAGGGTCTCCGCGGCCCGCTCGTAGGCCGTGAACTTGTAAAACGTCTCCCCGGCAAGCTCCATCAGCTTCCGGATGCGCAGCAGGGTCTCGGCGATCTGCGTATTCGAGGGCACTTCGCGATTTTCAACGTATAGGCACTAACGTGCCTACCAGGCTGCCTCCCGAAATCTTTAATTTGCCCGTCGAGAAGATGCGCGACGGCTACTACTCCGACACGTACTTCAACCGAGCCCGGCAGATTCTCGAGCGTGACAACTATCATCCCACGGTCCGCATGCAAGTTTTTCAGCGCAGCGACGCGGTGCTCTGCGGTATCGACGAGGCCATTGCGATTCTGCGGCTCTGCTCCGGACGGCGCCTTCCCTCGGGCGAATGGGAAGACGGCTGGAAAAAGCTGCGCGTCCACGCGCTCTACGACGGCGACCACATCGCGCCGTACGAAACCGCGCTAACCATCGAAGGCGACTACGAACTCTTCGCGCATTTGGAGACGTGTTACCTCGGCGTGCTCTCGCGGCGTACGCGCATCGCGACCAACGCGCGCGAAATCGTGAAGGCCGCCGATGGCAAACAGGTGTTATTTTTTCCGGCGCGTTTCGACCACCATTTGGTGCAGACGGGCGACGGATATGCAGCATACATCTCCGGTGCGCTCGGCGTTTCGACCGACGCCAACGCCGAGTGGTGGGGAGCCGGCGGAATGGGCACCGTGCCGCACGCGCTGATCGCGGCCTACGGCGGCAACACGGTGCTCGCGACGCAAAAATTCGCCGAGTACATCGATCACGACATCAACGTGATTTCGCTGGTGGATTTCGACAACGACTGCGTCGGCACGAGCCTGGCGGTCGCCCGCGCCCTCGGCGATCGGCTCTGGGGCGTGCGGCTGGATACATCGCAGACGCTCGTCGACAAGTCGATCTGGAACATGATGGGCACCTTCAAGCCGACCGGCGTTATTCCGCAACTCGTCTTCAACGTGCGTAACGCGCTTGACTCCGAGGGCTTCAAACACGTGCGCATCGTCGTGAGCGGCGGATTCACCGCGCAGCGCATTCGCGAATTCGAACACGACAAGGTGCCGGTCGACGCGTACGCTGTCGGCGGCGCATTCTTTTTGGGCGCCGGTAGCGGACGCACCGAATACACTGCCGACGTCGTTGCGCTCGAAGGCGCCGGCGAATGGCGCGAGTGCCACAAAGTCGGCCGCCCCGAGCGCCCGAACCCGCGTTTACAACTGGTCGAGTAACGTGCTGCTCGAGATGCGCGGCGCGACCTTTCGGCGCGGCGGCGAGGTGCTCGTAACGGCGCAGAATGTCCAGCTCGCGCAAGGAGACCATCTCGCACATGCGTGCGAAAACAATCGAGCGGCGGCGATCGTCGCCATGATGGCAGCGGGTTTGGTGCGCGCTTCCGGCGGCGCAGTCTACGTCGGCGCATTCGATCCGCGTATCCAGCCGGTCCACGTGAAGCGGCTCGCCGGCTACGTTCCGCACGACGCGCTGCCCAACGAATTTGCAAGCTTCGAGCAGTATATCGAGTACCGCGCCGCACTGTGGCAGCTGCCGCAGGCCGAAAGCGTCGTGCGCGCGCGGCACATTATCGCGGGACTCGACGGCATCCATGAATCATTCGCTTATCCACTGGCCGGCGCTCTGATCGCACAGCCGCGGCTGCTCGTCCTCGATCGCCCGCAAGCAGTTTATGGCCCACAAATTATTGACGCCGCCAAAACCTGCGCTATCTTCTCGACTCACGGCTCGGAGAATGAAGCCGCGCGCTTTTCGCAAGCGTGCGCGGTGCGCGTATGATCGCTCGATCGGCAGTCTCGGCCATCGCGTTCACGCGGTTGCAGCGGTTCGCAGGACAGGTCTTGTACGTAGCCGCTGCAGCCGCGCTGTTTGCGGCACTGCAGATGCATTCCGACCTCGGCGCGCACGCGCTGGGAGCGGCACTCTTCGGTTCGCTGGCCGGTATGTATTTCGCGCTGGCACAGCGCGGCGGCCGGATGCGCGAGCTCGAGCTCTGCGAGAAAGCCGCGCCCTTGTACGCACGCGAGGTAGCGCGAGCCATTGCGCTGGTTCCCTGCTTGGGTGTTGTAATCGCGCTTGCCGGATATTGGATCGTCACCGGCATATCGTCGGGACCACGCGACTTGGCCGCCGCACCGGTTTTTCTTTCATTGACGTGCGCCTGTGCGGTTTCCGTTGTCGCTCTCGGCGCAACCGTCCGCGCCGGGGTCTGGCAGGCGGTTTACATTCTTTTGGCGGGCGTTGTCGCAACGACTATCGTGCTGCTGGAGTATCCGCAACTACCGGCAGCACTTCTCTTCTGCGGAATTGCCGGTTTTATCGGGTTACGTCAATATGGCGAAGCGCTCGCGCGCTGGGACCCCGCCTAACCTAAAGCACAGGCGTCGGAATCGCCATCGCGAGCTTCTCGACAATCGCGCGGTTGAATTGCGGCAGATCGTCGGGAGTGCGCGACGTCACCCAGTTGCCGTCTTGGACGACCGGCTGATCGCGATAGAGACCGCCCGCGTTGCGAATGTCGTCGGCGATCGAATGAACGCCGGTGAGTTGACGGCCGCGCACGATTTGCGCCGAGATCAAGACTTGCGGGCCATGGCAGATCACGAACATCGGTTTCTTGACCGTGTCGAACTCGCGCACCAGGCGCTGCACGTCTTTGTTCGTCCGGATGTGATCGGGCGATGTGCCGCCCGGAATGAGCAAGGCGTCGAAGTCTTCGGCCGTGACGTCGGCCACCAGCTCTTCGGCTTTGGCGGTTTGCCCGTCGTCAAGTCCGCGCTTGCCGCGGATCTTCTGGCGCGACTTCTCGTCGATGCCGACGATGGTCACGATCGCGCCGGCCTCTTCCAGGGCGCGGCGGGGCTCGGTGAGTTCAGATTCTTCGAAGCCGTCGCCCACGAGCGCGGCGATACGTTTTCCCTCTACTGAGTGCATCCGCGTTCGGTTCTCTGGAGAGGCGACTCGCGCCTACGAGGCAGGTTCGACCTGCTGCGCCGCCGCTCGAAGCAAGTAGGCCAATTCCAGCTCGACTTTGCCCGCCGCGTCCAAAATGGGGTCTTCTCCGATGGCTTTGATCGTCGCATTGCGTTTGGTCATGTCACCTTCGGGCACGCGGTGGCGCGGATTGATCTCGCGCATGTAGATGCGCGCGTCGTAGCGCACCTGACCCTCGGGCAGAAAATAGAGCGGATCCAATCCGAACGCGTAGAGTTCGAGCGACAGCAAGTGCGTGTGCTGCATGAACTCGATCGGTTTGGTTCGCAGTGCGACAATTGCGCGCGCCATCGCCGAAAGCGCCAGCCGGCGCGTGCCGGCGTAAACTTCTTGCAACTCCGTCGCGGAAAGTCCGCACGCTTGCGCGAGCTTCTCGTCGGAAAGTTCGCGCTCAGCGGCGTACGCTTTTAAGCCGGCTCCGAATTCGGCGCCGCCCGCCGTGCCGGCAACGGGATCCCAGTTCATCCGA
>DASUIF010000008.1:0-306713 GCA_036273135.1 Candidatus Rubrimentiphilum sp. | reverse complement strand
TTTCTCGGCATCAACGGTGAAGAATTTCTGGGCGTCATCAAGAACGCCAAGAGTGATGCGGAGATCGATGCCTACGCCAAACAATTCGTCGACAAAAAGACACCCGCTCAAATCGAGCAATGGAACCGCGAATGGGTGAGTCACGGGCCCGAGGGCGAGTCGAAGACGTACTTCCTGAACCTGCGCAGCCAAGTAGCGCCCGACCGGACGGACGTAACCACGTGGGCCGACCTGCTGGATCTGGACGAGAAGCGTCCGGTCCCGCGCCGCGCAGCTTAACGACTATCAGAGCCGTCGTCGAGTACGACGGCTCTGCTTTTTGCGGCTTTCAATTTCAACCCGAGCTGCGCACGGTCGCGGGCGAGCTCGAGCGCGCTTTTTCGACGCTGTTCGCAAACGAGGTGAAGCTGACGGGTGCCGGACGCACCGATGCCGGTGTTCACGCGACCGGACAGGTCGTGTCGCTAAGAACGGCGGCCGCGTTTCCGTTCGAACGCTTGGCGCTCGCCGCGAATACCGAATTGCCCCCGGACGTTTCCGTACGCGAAGCCGGCATCGCGCCGGCCGATTTTTCCGCGCGCTTCTCGGCGCTGGAGCGCACGTACGTCTACGTTATTCTCAACCGGCCCCAACGCTCGCCGCTCCACGCGCGGTACGCGTATCACGTCTGGCTGCCGCTCGACATCGAAGTGATGAAGGCGGCGGCCGCACCGCTGATCGGCGAACACGATTTCCGATCTTTTTGCGGGATGCTTCCCGAAAGCGGTCCGACGTTGCGAACGCTCCGCGCGATCGACATCGGCCGCTGTGGCGATCTGATCCGCGTCGAGATTCGCGCCGACGGATTTTTACACCGCATGGCGCGCAACATCGTCGGAACGCTGGTTGAATGCGGAACCGGAAGACGCGATCCGGCCGGCGTGGCGCCGGCGCTGGCGGCACTGGATCGGTCGGCGACGGGCATGACCGCGCCTCCGCAAGGTTTGTATTTAGCGGGCGTCCGTTACGCCGATGGCCTGGACTCTTTTCGCGAGCCGCCGATTAGCGCCGGATCGTAAAGCCTACGCCCAAGAAATGGGCTTTCGAATGCCCGGCGGCGTTGAACGCCGTGCCGAGCTGGACGTTCGCCAAAACGTTGCGCCCGATCTCGTGCTGCACGGTCAGCGTGCCGGTGCTTTGTGACGACGAATTTATCGCCGCCGCCGATAGGTTGCGAACCTGCAGCGTGAGCCAGGTCTTGCGCATGATTGGCGCGGTGACCGCGAGGGTAAAGGTCGCGGCCGTCCTCTGTGCGTGCCCCATGCCGCGTTGCCGGAACCAAAATGCGCCCGCTTGTGCGGTGAGGATCAGATTTGAGCGGCGCGGCATCCACGACGCCGTGAGAGTAGCATCCGCCATCGGGAGCAGGTTCAGGTGCGCGAGCGCGTGCAGCTGCGGCCGGGCTTCCAGCGAGAGACTCGATGCGAACGTGCTGCTGCTCCAGAGCGAGGCCTTCAGACCGTAGCCCGGGTGGGTGAAATAAAAGACGCCCTCGCCATGCGTCCCGGATTTGGCGACGTCGGATGGAGCGTCTATGAAGAGTTCGAGCCGGGGAGTGACCCCGACGCGGAATGTCGCTTCAGGGTAGGCGGCCAGGGCCGTGCCGCCCACGCTCGAGGCGTTCTGGTAGTACATGGACTCGATGACGATCTGGCCCCGGCGCACGACGCAGGGGGTCATCTTGGCGTGGCTGGTACTGGCGATGGAGCGCAGCGACAGGTCGCAGATCGACCTGATCGGGGAGCCCTGCGGAGCCGGCTGGTCTGCGGCCAGGGCCAAGGTCGAACATGCAAAAAATGCGGCGGCTATACCGCCGGAGATCCGAAGCTCCATTCTCATCAGTTTTTTATCTTCGGAGGCGCTTGCCTGCTCTTATGCCGAACTATGACGGGGCCTTAATGAGGCTTGACGCGTGCGGCGGGCTGCGCGTATAGTAGGTCGGTTGCCCACGCTTATAAGGAAGACCATGCGCACGTACCAGCAGAAAACCGCGGAGACGAAGCACGATTGGTATATCGTCGACGCCGCGGGCCAGCGTCTCGGCACACTTGCGGTGCGTATTTCGCGCGTCCTCGCGGGCAAACACAAGCCGACCTGGACGCCGCATATCGACGACGGTGACTTCGTCATCGTGCTCAACGCCGAGAAGGTCGAGCTGGGCGGCAATAAGTGGGATCAAAAAGTGTACTACCGGCACAGCGGCTACCCCGGCGGTTTGAAGTTGCAGACCGCGCGCGACCTGATGGACAAACATCCGGAGCGCCTGATCGAACGCGCCGTGCGCGGCATGCTGCCCACCAACAGACTGCGCGACGTTCGCCTGGGCCGTTTGAAAGTCTATACCGGCGCGACGCACTCGCACGACGCGCAAAAACCGCAGGAGCTGCCTTGAACGATAACTTTCTGGGAACCGGACGGCGTAAACGTTCCATCGCGCGCGTGAGACTCGCGCTTGGCGAAGGAAAGATCACCGTCAACAAGCGCCCGCTCGAAGAGTATTTCACCCGCCAGACCCTTCAGCAAATCGTGAAGCAGCCGCTGGAGGCCACGCAAAGTTTGACGCGCTTCAACATCGACGTCAAGGTCGAAGGCGGCGGCACGTCGGGTCAAGCCGGTGCGCTGCGTCACGGTATTGCGCGTGCCTTGGTCGCGATGGACGAATCGCTGCGCGAAATTTTGCGCAAAGCCGGCCTCTTGACGCGCGACGATCGCGAAAAAGAGTCGAAGAAGTACGGCCGCAAACGCGCCCGCAAGCGCTTCCAATTTAGCAAACGCTAAGACTCCGCGTACAACTTTTCGCCGACGCCCTGCTGATCGCAGCGGGACTCTTTGCCGCGCTCTGGCATCCGCCCGCGGCGTGGGTAGAAAGCGCGTTCAGCAACGGCTGGTATCCCAAGTGGGAGTCCTTCTGGGGATCGTTTACGCCCGCGCTGCCGTTTTCGCTGGGCGATGTGGCGATCTTGGCCGGCGCGATCGTGATCATCGTCAAGATCTGGCGCAACATCGAGCGCATGCGGCGCGGACGGTTCGGCTTGCCGCTGCTGCGCATGCTCTTCGGAATTGCCGGCGTCGCGGGATTGTACGCTCTCTGGTTTTACGGCGGCTGGGGCTGGGGCTATGACCGCGCGCCGCTGCAGACACGCGTCGCTTACGACCGCTCGCGCTTAACGCCCGCCAGCGTCGACGCGCTGCGCCGCCGCGCCATCTCCGAACTCAACACGCTCGCGCGCCCGGCGCACGCGCTCAACGACAATGCGCCGCGCGGTGAGGCGCAGGCCTTCGAGCCGTTGCGCAACGCGTGGCTGCCGGTCGTGCAGCGCCTCGGCGATCGCTGGATTCCCGAAGCCGGAAAAGCCAAACCCACGCTGGCCGGATTCTTCATGGATAAGAACGGCACGAGCGGCTTTACCAATCCGTTCACGCTCGAGACGCAGCTCGCGCCCGATCTCTTATGGTTCGAGCGCCCGTTTTCGCAAGCGCACGAGTGGAGCCACGTGGCCGGTTACAATCGCGAGGACGAAGCCAACTACATCGCCGCCTTGACCTGCATGCGTGATTCCGACGTCGTCGCGCAGTACTCGGGCTGGCTGGAGATATTCTTGTACTTGCCGGCGCTGCCGAAGTATCCGCACAAAATGTTCGTGCCGGAGGTCTGGCAAGATTTTGAGGCGCTGCGGCAGCGCAATGCGCGCTTCGTCAACATCGATTTCTCCCGTTTTTCCTGGCGGATGTACAACAGCTACCTCAAGTCGAACCGCGTCGCTTCGGGCGTGCGCAACTATAGCGAAGTCACGCAGTTGCTGATCGCCATTCCGCTGGAGCGAAGCGGGCTGCCGGTTCCGGCCCCGGACACGATGCGGTAACATTCCCGCACGGTTTCGGAAACAAGCGTCGTGTAGCGTGACGTCATGTTCGAAACTGCCGGTTCCTTGCTAAGAGCGCTTTCGGGCGCGCGCACCGAGCTTTCGGCGGCGGCCGGAGCGGTATCCCGATCGCAAACGCCGTTGGGTGCGTCACGCACGGACGGTATTCTCGCGGCCGCGGCACATCGTGCCATCTTTGCCGAGGTTCTCCTCAATGCGGTTCACGCGCGACTTGCGGAAATCAAGGCTGTCACCCATGGATAGTCTCGATCTCTTACGAACGGCCGCAAGCGGCATGGACGCGCAGCGCGCCGCGCTCGACGTTCTCGCGCGCAACGTCGCAGCTTCTCAGGCTGCCGGGCCAAAGGGGTCGTACGAACGGCTCGTGCCGCAGTTCAAAATCAGCGACGACGGCGAATCGCAGCAAGTTCTTTTCGCGGGCGCGATCGCCCAAAAAGACGACGGCGGCGGCATTCTGGCTGAGATGGTCTCCGTTCTCAACGCGTCACGCGCCTACGAAGCGAACGCGTCGGTGTTTGAGATCGGGAAACATTTAGCCGAGCGCACGATCGACATGGGACGACTGTGACGACGTTTGTGCCCGACATCCCGGGACCGCTCCCCGCGGCGCCGCGTTCCGTGTCCGCTGCGATGCCGCCTGCGGACGCGTTCGGTAAAGCGTTGGACGATATAGGGTCGGTCTTGGGTTCAGCCGGCGCTGCCGAAGAACGTTTCGCATCGGGTTCGGGCGATCTTCAGGAGGCGGTCTACGAACGCGCGCGCGCTGACGTTGCTTTGGCGGTCGCCACGGCGGCAGCTCAGCGCACGGCGCAGGCGCTGCAAGCGATTTTTACGATGCAGGTGTAGCGTGCACGCGGCCGCGCTCATCGATGCTTGGAACCGCTTGCCAAGAGGCGCACGTCCGGCAGCTTTATCGGTCCTGGCGATCGTCGTCGTCATTTCCATTGTCTGGGCTGTTGCGACGCACTCGCAGCAGGTGCCGCTTTTCTCATCGGCTTTGCATGCCGAGCAGCTCTCGGAGATCGAAGAGCGCCTGGCCGGCTGGAACGTGCCGTTCACACCCGTGACCGACAACATCTTAGTGCAAGCGAGCCGCCGCAGCGATCTCTTACTGCGACTTTCGCTTGCCGGCGTGCCGCACGCACACGTCGAGAGCTCGAGCGATCTGTTGGGTAAAGTCGGCGCGTTGACGCCGCAATCGGTGATCGACGCGCAGGCGCGCGACGGCTTGGCGGATGACATACAATTAGCCCTCCGCGGAATCGACGGCATCGCGGACGCCAAGATCATAGTGGCCCCGGCGAAGGCGGCTTATTTTGCGGATGAAACCGCACACGATGCGAGCGCGAGCGTACGTCTGCGGCTGCAGCCGGGCACACGGCTTTCTTCCAACGCGGTGGACGGCATCCGGTCGTTCGTCGCGGCGAGCGTGGCCGGCCTCGACAGCCGCCGTGTGACGATCGTCGACGATCGCGGGATCGCGCTCGGCGATTCTGCCGAAAGCGGCGATGCGAACGATCTGCAATCGTCGCTGCAATCCGCCCTCGACGCTGCCGTGGGTGCCGGCGCGACGATCGTACGCGTGCATGTGGACTACGATCGCCGGTCGCTGCAAAGCTCGGTGGAGCGGCGTCTGCCTTCGGGGAGCTCGGCGATCGGCGGAACGCTGCAGCGCGAACGTTACGATGGGGGCGGCAAGCATTACGAACGCTCCGAGCAGCAGCTGGACCGCGGGAGTGAGACCAGGCAATTCTCGGCGACGTCCGCCGGTGCGCGAATCTCGCGCATAACGGCCGCGGTATTCGTCGATGCCGCGCGAGGAGCCGACCTCTACCAAGTTCGCACGCTGGCGGCCGCGGCGCTCGGCATCGATCCTCATCGCGGCGATTCGCTCGAGGTCGGAACGATCGCGTTTGCGCGTGCAGCGGTTCCGCGAAAAGACGGATGGTGGCTTGCGTACGGCGCGATCGTCCCGCTCTTACCGGCGCTGGTGAGTGCGCTTGCGGTTCTTGTCGCGTTGCGTTGGAGTATTCCGGCATTCGGCGCGCTGCTTCGTCCGATACTGGAGCGGTCGCGCATCGCGCGCGGCGCCGCTGCGGTGTCGGGCATCCCGCCGGCCAAAGTGCGCGGCGCGCTCAAGGACGAGCCGCCGCATGCAGCCGCCGCGATCATCAGCGCGCTGCCCGCGTCGACGGCTGCAGCCGTGCTCGACATGTATCCGCCCGAAGAACGCTCGGCGATCGTACGCCGCATGCAGCGTCCGCTTTCGCCGCTGCTGACGGATCCGGAGAGTTTCATTGCGCGCGCCTGACGAATTTCGGAGCTTGGCAGACGTCCTGCGCGAGCAGCGGAACGTGACCGCCCCGCCGCCGGAAGCGATCGAAAACCCGGCCGATGTATCGGAGCCGGCCGGCGAGATTGCGGCAGCTCGCGACGTGCGGTTGTTTCACGCGCGAGTTGAGGAAGGGATTGAGTCGGCGATCGCAACCCTGCGATGCGACATCGCCGCCGAAATCGTCGGCCGCGAGTTGCAGCTCGCGCCGGCGTCGATCGACGAGATCGTGCGGCGCGCGGTACGGCGTTTTCAAGCAGAAACTCCGGTTCGCGTGCGCGTGCATCCCGAAGACGTGGGTTTGCTCGCGCAGACCGCCATCGAAACTGTTGCCCATCGCGATCTTCGCCGGGGAGATGCCGTTTTGGAAGTCGGCGGCGGCACGATCGACGTTACACTCGGCGTCCGGCTCGACGCCGTTCTGCGAGCGTACCGGTGATCGCGTACGGCTCCGTGATCTCGGCGCGCGCCTCCGCCGTAGTCGCGCGCCTGCCCGCCGCGATGGTCGGTTCGGGCGTGCGGATCGCCTGCGCGCGCGGCACGCTGTACGGCAGCGTTGCAGCCTTGTGCGACGGTACGATAGTCGTGACGCCGCACGGTGCCGTCGACGGAATTGCGCCCGGAAACGTCATTTGCACCGACGCCGTCGCACTCGAAGCGCCGCTCGGACTCTGCGCGCTCGGAAGAGCCTTCGATGCCGGCGGCAAGCCGCTCGACGGGAAACGTACCGTCGTCCCGCCCCGCCGGATCGGCGTTACGTCTCCGTCGCCGGAAACGCGGCGCGCGATTTGCGAACCGTTTTGGACGGGCGTCGCGGCGATCGATTCGCTGCTCACGGTTGGAACCGGCGCGCGCGTCGGGATTTTCGGCAGTGCGGGTTCCGGGAAATCCACGCTGCTCAACGACCTCGTGCGCGGCTCGCAAGCAGATGCGATCGTCGTCGGGCTCGTCGGCGAGCGGGGCCGCGAAGCTGAAGAATGGCTTCACTGCATTCCGGATCGTGCTGTCATGTACTGCGCCACGAGCGATCGTCCGGCGGCCGAGCGCGTCAGAGTTGCGCATCTGGCGATGGCGCAGGCAAACGCACTGCGATCGCGCGGTTTGCACGTATTGCTGATCGTCGACAGTCTGGCGCGATTCGCCGCGGCGCTGCGCGAGGTCGCGGCCGCTTGTGGTGAAAGCACCGGACGCGGCGGTTATCCGCCGAGCGTTTTTGCGGAGCTCGCCTCGTTTACGGAGATGGCCGGCGCCTTCGACACGGGATCGATAACGCTCTTCGCAACGATCCTGCATGACGGCGACGACCGCGACCCGGTCAGCGAAGCGGCGCGCGCGCTGCTCGACGGTCACGTTCAACTTTCAACCGTCCTGGCCGGCGCAGGGAAATTTCCGGCCATCGACGTGACGGCCAGTGTCAGCCGGACGATGCATGCGGTCGTGAGCGCGGAACACGCATGCGCTGCCGCGGCCGTGCGGTCGTCGATCGCGGCCTTAGCGAAATCGCACGATGCGCGCTCGCTCGGAATGCTCTCCCAGCGAGACGCGGAGTCGGCTGCGAACCGGGAGCGCGCGATCGAGCGACTCTTGTACGGTGGAACCCGCGACTCACGAGCCGCTCTCCAAGCCCTGCAAGAGCTGGTGCTTTTTCTGGAGGAAGAGAGATCGAGCTGCCTGCCGGCCTGAGCGCGATCCTGCGGCGCATCGAACAGATCGATCCGGCCCAGGTGCCGGAAATTGCCGGGCCTTTTCGGGCGCCGGCGCCTTCGGCCGGGCACTTCGACGGACTGATCGCATCCAGTGCCGCGTCTTGGCACGTCGACAAAGCGCTCGTAAAAGCGGTTGTCGCAAACGAATCGGCATTTAATCCGGATGCAACCTCGGCGACGGGCGCGCAAGGCTTGATGCAGCTGGAACCGGCGACGGCAGCCGAATTGGGAGTGACCGACGCCTACGATCCGGAGCAAAACATCGACGGCGGAACGCGATATATCCGCGGACTCCTCGACCGTTTCCGGGGCGACGTACCATTGGCGCTAGCGGCCTACAATGCAGGGCCGGGTGCCGTCGAGAAGTATGGCGGTATTCCGCCTTATGCAGAAACACGCGCGTACGTCGACAACGTCTTGGAGAGCTACCGCCGCTATAAAGTGCGGCCTTAAGACGCTGCTCTGCGCGCTGTGCAGCGTGATGCTTGCCTTGCCACTCGCGGCAGGCGCTCAATCTGCGCCGGACCTGACGAGCGTGCTCGCGGCGCGTAAAGCGGCGATCGCTGCGATGCACGCGCGCGATGCGCGTTCGCTCGAGCTGGTGGGTATGATCAGCGGCGCCGCGCTGCAAGGGATCTTTCACAGCTGGCGTTCCGGCGACGACCAGCGCTACGATGAGAACACCGGCGTCCGCCGTGAATCGAATCTGCGCCTGCGCGGCCGGGAATACGCCGTTAACGAGAACGGCGCGATTCGAGAACTGCGCGGATTGCTTTTGCAACGGCAGCGGACCGAAGACTTCATCGAAAGCGACGCGTTCGTAACGCAGCCGCAGTACGACCGTTTCCTGGGGGAGCAGCAGCTTCCCGGCGGCCGGGACGTCTACGCGATCGCCGTCGCTCCGCCGCAAGGACAGCCGGAAACGGTCTATCTCGATCGAAAAACGTCGATGCTCGATCGCCTTGCGTATGACGACGCCGACGGAACCGATACGCAAGACTATTTCGATTACAAGCTCTTTGCAGGCGTGCTAATCGCGCAGCGCTCGATCGAGTCCAACGGCGATCATGCCTTCGATCTCACGCGCGAAACTGTCGACGTCATCGTCGATCGTCCGATTGCCGCGGATGTCTTCACGCTGCCTGAGGCTCCGACGGTGCAAACTTCCGTGCCCGTTACCGTACCGCTCGAAATGAACAACGCTCACGCCTATGTTCGCGTAAAAATCTCGGGACGGCAGTATACGTTCTTGCTCGACAGCGGCGCGCAGGCCGTGGTGCTCGATGCGCACGTTGCCAAGGAAGCGGGGCTCACGCCGCAGGGACAACTCGAAGTCGCGGGTGCCCGGCGCACCGGCGGTCTTGGCGTCGCGCCGCTGGATTCGATTGACATAGGCGGCGTCGCGCTGCCGGTTCGCATGGTGACCGTGCTCGATCTGCGCGGCGTCACGGGCGCTCAGCCTATCGACGGCATTCTCGGCTACCCGTTTTTCGCTGCGGCTGAAGTAAAAATCGATCCCGACGCGCAGACGATGACCTTTGCAAAACCGGGCGCGCTGAAGAGCGACGGCACGAGTTTCAGCGTCGACAGCGATCGCGAACTGGTCGAACTTCAGGCCAGGATCAACGGCACCGAGGGGCGCTTTGTGATCGATACCGGTAATGGCAACGAGCTCTTAGTGTATGGTCCGTTCGTTCGCGCTCATATAGGCCTGATCGAGTACGCCGGCGGAACGTTCGCCAACAACATGGGCGTCGGCGGATCGGCCAGCGCCGTGGGTGCGATCGTAGACGAACTCGACATCGGACCGTACCGCTTCTTTAACAACTATGCCAACGTGATGCTCGGAACGCAGGGCGCGTTCGCCGATCGTTTCGCGGCGGGCAATATCGGTTTGGGTCTGCTCAAGAATTTCGTCCTGACCTTCGATCTTGCCAACGCCAAGCTCTACGCGAAACCGGCGGCGCATTTCGATGACGGCCGCTACCGCACAGTTCGGCAACAATAGCGCAGCTTCGCGTTCATCTCCGGCGCGTAGCTTCGCGCCATGACGATCTCCGAGCAGTTGAATTTCAGCGTCTTGAGCGCGCCACTGGCGGGAACGGACCGCCGTGCACTTTCGCAAGCGTGGTACTCGGCGCTCTACCGGACGAGCGACAAGAAGGCCCGCCTTAGCGCTCGGGAGTTCCCAAGTCAGTGTAGAACCGCGGCGCCCTTGCCGGCCGCCGCGAGATCCTCGAGTCCGGCGGCTTTCGGGACGTTATCACGCACCGGGCGCGCCCGGAAGGCGGAAGCGGCAGCTACCGCGGAACGCCGCACGCCGCAGCTGCGCCTGGCGCGCCAAATCGAGCACCTCGTCCGCCGTCGCGCGCCGGCACGAACCGCGGCGACATTTATCTTGGACGGGACGCGCGCGCGCGTTCGGGTGCTGGTCATAGCGTCGGGCGGCTCCGTGCGTTTGATTGCCGTATGTTCCAAACGCGTGCGCGATTCGGTTGCGCGCGCACTGGAACAAGCCCGCTACGCGTCCGCCGAGCACGGAATCGTCTTACACGCAACTATGCGGGAGGACGCGCCGTGCTGATCTCCGATTCCACCGCACGCGCTCTCGAAAATGTCGCGGCGCGCGAACGCGAGTTGCTGCGTAGCCTGCCTGCCGAAAATGCAACGTTAGGCGATCCGTACGCCGCGCAGATTCCGTGTGAGACCCCGCAAGGCACCTATTTCATCACGCGCGACGAAACCGGCGGTCGTCTTTTCACGCGCAGCAGCGGGCTCTATCTCAACGCAGGAAATATCACCGACGCGAACGGCCGCGGGATTTTAGGATATACGAATCCCGAAAGCGCGCTGCAGCCGCTGCACGTCGATCCGATCGACGCATCGCTCGGTCTGGCGCAAAATGCCCGCGTTGGTTCCGACGGCGCCGTCACCTACGATCGAACCGTTATCGAACCCGCGACAGGCGGCCGTACGTTCCAGCAATTGACGATCGGACGCGTTGCCGTAGCTCGTTTTCCCGCCGGCACGCGCCTGAACGGCGACGATTCGTATCAGACGCCGCCGCCCGGCGTTGCACCGCATATCGGCGTTCCGGGTGCCGGCGGCTTTCCGCCTCTACAGCAGCTCTCGCAAATGGACAAAAACGGCGGCTTGGACTCGGGGCTGGTGCGGCTGCAAGAAGCGTATTTGGCGTTGGACGCTTTGCGCGCGGCCGGAGTGGCGCAAGGCAGCGTTCAAAAAACCGTGATGGATCTGTTGAAGTGAAGACGTTGGGATTCGCACGCCTGGGGTGCGTGGTGGACGGACGGCGCGTGCGTCCGAGTGTTTTTCAATCGCGCTCGACCTTGCCCGTCTCGGCTGCGTGTCTTGTTGCAAACGCCGCACGGCAGATTTTGTCGGATCTCTTGGGCGCAGCCGTGTCGTTAAAACTCCTCGAACCGCTCATGCCCGACGCAGCGGCGTGGAGCAGCATCGGCAAGGACGCGCTCGTTTTCGCCATGCGCGGTACGCAGTCCGATGCGGCTATCGTGTTGCGTGCACACGACGCACTGGCGCTGGCGTGCGCGGCGCTTGGCGAATCCGTCGAATCTGGGCGCGGTCTTTCCCTCATTGAAGCCGAGCTGACGGCGCGTATTGCTTCGGCGCTGTGCGGGGCGCTGGCGGCGGTTTGCGGCCCGAACGACGTTCGAAAAATCGAACGCATCAAGACTCTGGAAGGCTACGCCACGTATTTTGAACTGATCGTGGAAGAGCCGTCCCCGGTGCGCATTGGAATCGCACTTTCGCGCGAACCTCAATCGCAGGTCGCGCCCGGACTACGTACCACCGACTTGCACGAGGTCGACCTGCGGCTCGGCGCCGAGATTGCGCACGGATTCGTGCCCGCTGCCGCACTAGTCTCGCTCCGGCCCGGCCACGTGTTCAAGCTGGACTCCGCGCTCGGCGACACCGCGCAGCTGCGGGCGGGCGGCGCGATTGTGGCCCGCGGACAATGCGGAAACTTGGGCGCGCGCCGCGCGTTCGCGATGCGATGACGGCGGATCGCGATCTCGAGGTGCTGGGCGGCGTCAACGTGCGCATATCGGTCGAAGCCGGCGCGTGCACGATGCCGATCGCGCAGCTCCTCAAACTCGGGACAGGGTCGCTCGTGGCTCTCGATCGGCCTGCCGGCTCGCCCGTCGACATGCTCGTGAACGGAAAGCTGATTGCGCGCGGCGAGATCGTCGCCATCGACGACAATTACGGCTTGCGGATTACGGAACTGGCGCGGGGACCTGCATCGCCGTGAGGGGACGCCGGTGGACGATCTGTTGACCATTGCGGGGCGCGCGCACGCTTCGCTGCCGTTGGACGTCCTGGCGGCTCTTACCGCGCTGACCGTCGCACCGTTCGCTCTGGTCATGTGCACGTCGTTCGTCCGAATCGTGGTCGTACTTTCGCTCGTGCGCTCGGCCATCGGCGCCGCCGCGCTTCCTCCCAACGCGGTATTGACCGGACTCGCGCTCGTGCTGAGCGCGTCGATCATGGCTCCCGCGTTTTCGCGAATTTCGCGCGACGCGATCGGCCCCTATTCCAAAGGAAAGATATCGCAATCTCAGTTTTTGAACCGCGCGGCACTTCCGCTGCGCGAGTTCATGCTGCGCCAGTCGCATGCCGCCGACATCGAACTCTTTGCGCGAGTTGCGAGGCGTCCGCGGGAAGCGCCGCAAGAGACCCCGCTCTTCGTGCTCGCTCCGGCCTTCGTCGTTGGCGAACTGCGCGACGCCTTCGCTATCGGATTCGCGCTCTATCTGCCGTTCGTCGTCATCGATTTAGCCGTAGCCTCGATCTTGATGGGCCTGGGAATGTTCATGCTGAGTCCGCCCGTCATTTCGCTGCCGGTGAAGCTCCTGCTCTTCGTTATGGCCGACGGATGGGCGCTGGTCTGCGGAGGCGTCGCCGCGAGTTTTCGTTAAGAGAAGGCCATGCGAATCAGCGACGCGCTCGCGGCGCAGCGGCCGTTTTTTTCATTCGAGTTTTTTCCGCCGAAGAACGATGAAGCTCATGCGCAGCTGTTGGAGACTGCGCGGACGCTGCGCGAGCTGCGGCCGGCATTCGTTTCCGTAACGTACGGGGCCGGCGGATCGACCCGTTCGCGCACCGTCGAGGTCTCCAAGCAGATTCGCAACGACGTGGGCCTCAACGTCATGGCGCACGTCACCTGCGTCGGAAGCTCGCGCTCGGATTTGCGTCTGCTGCTCGGCGATTTGGAGGCCGCCGGTATAGAAAACGTCCTTGCGCTCCGGGGCGATCCGCCGCGCGACGCGGCGTTCGTTCAGCCGGCCGGCGGCTTTTCTCATGCCAACGAGCTCGTGGCGATGATCAAACGTAACTTTGATTTTTGCGTCGGCGGAGCGTGCCATCCCGAAAAACATATCGAAGCGCCCGATTTCGAGTCCGACATCGAGTACCTGCGCGGAAAGGTTGAGGCGGGCGCGGAGTTTCTCATCACGCAGCTGTTTTTCGATAACGACAAATATTTTTCGTTTGTCGAGCGTGCCCGAGCCGCCGGCATCGGCGTACCGGTTCTGCCCGGCATCATGCCGGTCACGAACTACGAACAGATCCGCCGCTTCACCGCGTTGTGCGGAGCGACGATTCCGCCGAAGTTGCTCGTCGAGCTCGAGGAGCGCAAGTCCGAACCCAAGGCGGTGGAAGATTTGGGCGTCGCTTTTGCGACGCTCCAATGCGCCGACTTGCTGCGCCGCGGCGCGCCCGGCATTCATTTTTATACGCTGAATAAGTCGCCGGCGAGCCGTGCAATCGTCAGTTCCTTGATAGCCGCAACGGCTTGGAGTCCGTCCTTCTCGGCAATTCACTAGCAGCTTTCCGGCAATCAGGTTGGGCTAACGTCGCCGTATGGAGGCGTTTGACGCGCTGCTGCATCACGCGCTCGTGCTCGCGGCGCTCTTATGTCTGCCGGTGCTCGGCGTAGCAACGCTGGTCGGCACGCTCGTTGCGGTCGCACAAGCCGCAACGCAGGTTCAGGAACAGACGCTTTCGCTGCTGCCGAAGCTCGTCGCGGTCGGCGTCTGCGTTGCGCTGCTTGGGGCCTTCGGCATGCGTGCCTGTGAGGCGCTGCTGCTCGAGGCGATCGGGCAGATGCACGCGCTCGTCGCGGGATGAGCGGCGCGGCGCTGCTCGTCTTCGCGCGTTGTGCGGGCTTCGTCTTTCGCGCACCGGGGTTGTCGCATCCGTCGGTGCCGGCGCCGGTGCGCGCCGGACTCGCCTTAGCAATGACCGGCGCGCTCGCGACCCGCATCAAACCGGCTGCGCCCGACGGCGTCGCGTTCGTCGCATCCGCCGTGATGGAGGTAGCCATCGGGGCCGCGATCGGCATCGCCGCGTCGATGTTGTATGACGGTGCGTACGCGGGCGGCCGCGCCTTGGATGACTACGTCGGGATTCGCGGAAGCGTTCCTAACGCACAGATCTATGCGGCTGCGGGTTTTGGCCGTATTTGGTCGCTCGTCTTTACGGCCGGGTTCTTTCTGCTGGGCGGATACCGGATCGCGATCCTGGCGTTCGCGCACACGTTCGACGTCTTTCCACCCGGCAGCGTTCCGCAGGCGCACGATCTGTACGCGTTCGCGCTGACTTTGCCGGCCGCTATCGTCGAAGCTGCGATACTGGTTGCGGGACCTGCGATCGCCTTGGTCTTCGTCGCGCAGATCGCCCTCGGATCGCTCGCGCGTGTGACGCCGCGGTTTAGCGGTTTCACGCTGACGTTTCCGGTCATGTTCGGCGCGGCGCTGCTGGCCACGATTGCCGGGGTTCCGGCGCTGTTCGAGCGCAGCGCGATCCCGTGGCTGAGGCTGGTCTTCGTTCATGGCTGAAGAGAAGCACTTCGAAGCAACGCACTCGCGGTTGGAAAAAGCAAAACGCGAAGGCGACGTTGCGCGCTCGCAGGATCTCTGCGCGCTCTTTGCCTTTGCGGGCAGCGCCGCCGCCGTCGCGGCCGTGGTTCCGTCACTGGCCGGCGCTTTTCGCTCGTGCCTTGTTTCGGCGGCGCGCGGCGAGCACTGGCTGGGCGCGGCGCGCCTCGTGATGACGCTGGTGCTGGTGCCGGTTGCGGCCGGCGGCCTTGCGTCGCTGGGATGCGCGACGCTGCAAGGTGGACTAGCGCTGAACCTGCGCCCAAAGTTCGAGCGGCTCTCTCCGGCTGAAAACGGCAAGCGCATTCTTTCGCGCGAAACGCTCCTCTCGGCGCTCCGCTCGCTCGCCGCATTCGCGTGCGCGGCGTTTGCAACAATTCCCGCGTTGCGGGAAGTGGCAGCGGGCGCACTGCGTGGTGCAAGCATGGCGGACTTGTCTCGCGCGGCCTGGCACGGCTCGCTCTGTGCAGTTTCGGCGGCATGCGCTTGCGCCGGAGCTTTTGCGATTGGCGATTACTTCACTCAATCGAAGCGGCGGCGCAGCCGTCTGCGCATGTCGCACGATGAAATGCGGCGCGACCGGAAAGAACAAGACGGCGACCCGCTTGCCCGCAACCGGCGGCGATCGCTCCACAGGATGCTGGCGCGCGGTTCGCTGCGTCGCGTCAAGGACGCCGCCTTTATCGTTTGCAATCCCGAGCATATCGCCGTGGCGCTGGAATACCGGCCGCCGGCGGTCCCGGTTCCGCGCGTGCTGGTACGAGCCGCGGATGAAACCGCCGCTCGGGTGCGGGCCATCGCCGCCGAGCGCGGCATCCCGCTGGTGCGCAACGTCGCGCTCGCGCGCATCCTTTACGAAACTCACGTCGAGCAATACATTCCGCCCGAGTGTTACGTCGCGGTTGCGGAGATCGTCGCGCAGCTGCGCGGAGCGGGTCTACCGTGAACCGGATTGCGACCTACGCCTTTGCGGCGCTGCTATTATGCGTTGTCGGAATACTCATCGTTCCGCTGCCGCCCGCCATCCTGGATGTGCTGCTGGGAATAAATATCTTCGCTTCCGCGCTGGTGCTTCTGCTCAGCGTGACGATCGAACAGCCGCTGGAGTTTTCGGCCTTCGCGCCGGCTTTGCTGATAGCCACGCTTTTCCGGCTCTCGCTCGAAGTCTCCGCGACGCGTTTGATTCTGACCCAAGGTCACGAACCAGGCGGCGTGGGCGCCATCATTCCGGCTTTCGGTGCGTTTGTCGTGCGGGGAAACCTGGTCGTCGGGCTGATCGTGTTTTGCATTCTGATTACCATTCAGTTCGTCGTCATTGCCAGCGGCTCGCAGCGGGTGGCCGAAGTGGCTGCGCGTTTTACGCTTGACGCGCTTCCCGGAAAACAAATGGCGATCGATGCCGACGTGCACGCGGGAGTCTTAGATTCGGAAGGTGCGCGCGAAAAACGCGAACTGGTCCAGCGGGAAGCCGACTTTTACGGAGCAATGGACGGAGCCGGAAAATTCGTGAAGGGCGACGCCATCGCCGCGCTCGTCATCGTGGCTTTGAATCTGGCCGGCGGCGTGGTCGTCGGCATCGCGTATCGCGGAATGCCGCCGTCGGACGCCTTTTCAACGTTCGCGCTGCTCTCCATTGGAAACGCGCTGGTAACGACGCTGCCCGCCTTCCTTATATCGACGTCCATGGGAATGATGGTAACCCGCGTCTCAGCCGACGGTTCGCTCGGGTCGGATTTGGCGGCTCAGCTGCTCGCGCGGCCGGAGATGCTGCGCGCCGCGGGCGGCCTCTTGATCGCGTTGGCGCTCGTACCCGGATTACCGAGAACCCTATTCGCTGCGCTCGGCTGTGCAGCTTTGGCCGGCGCGCAACTGGCGAGCAGGCGACAAAAGATGAACGAGCTCCGCAGCGCGCGCGATCGCGAGCACGCTAAGCGCCAAACGATCCGCCGTCCGGAGATGGCGCTGAGCTTGGTCGGGGTCGACGCGATCGCGATCGAATTCGGTTCCCGCCTAGGCGCGCTGCTCGTGCCGCCATTCGCTGAAGCGTTGCTGGATCGGATCGGCGAAGTGCGCCGCGCGCTCGCAGCCGAGATCGGCCTGGTGATTCCGGGGGTCCGCTTACGCGACGATCTCGCCCGAGATCCGGACTCATACGTGATTCGCGTGCGCGACGAGCTCGCCGGCGAAGGCGTGCTCGATCTCGGCAAGCTTCTGGCGGTCGGCGACGCAGCGGCGTTATCCGCGATCGAAGGCGATGCCGTCTGCGAGCCGGTCTATGGTTTTCCGGCGAAATGGATCCCGCCGGAGCGGCGCGAGTCCGCGCTGCAAATCGGGGCGCTCGTCTTCGATCCGATCTCCGTCATCGGTTCGCATCTCGCCGAGATCGCGCGCACGCACGCAGAGGCGCTGTTCGGACGGCAAGAGCTGCAGACGCTGCTCGAACACCTCAAAGCATCAGTCCCTACGGTTGTAAAAGAGATAGGAACGGAAGCTTTGCCGTTCTCGTCGGTGCATCGGGCTTTTGCCTTGCTGTTGCGCGAGCGTGCCTGGCCGCGCGATCCGGTTACCGTGCTGGAGAGCATGATCGAGTGCGCCGCCGCGACGCGCGACCCGCGTGACCTTGCCGAGTCCGCACGGCGGTGTGCGATTCCGGCGTTGCTGCGACGCAAACAGACGCCCGAACTGGAACCCTTGCTGCTCGATCCGCAGCTCGAGCAGGCGATTGCGGCGGGCGCGGGCTCGGGCGACGCGCAGCTCGTGATGCGAATCCGCGACGAGGCCGAAAGCTACGCGAAGTCAATCCCTCCGCAGCGCGCGGCGATCGTCTGCACGAGCGCGGTCCGCCCGCTGGTGGCCGACTTTCTGGCGCGCTCGGGGCTTCGAATCGCCGTGTACAGCTACGCCGAGGTGCCTCCTGAGGTGCGGCTGACGCCGGCCGGAATCGTGAAGGCAGCCTGAGCCCTGAAGGCCCCACAGGGGCTCATCCACAACATTCCGCGGTTAGCCATGACCTGGAATAGATGGAAGAACCCGGTGAAGGCGCTTGTCGTCCTCGCCATCGTCGCGCTGTGCCTCTATGCCGCGCTGCCGCTGCAAACGAAGATCCACCTCGGGTTGGATCTCCAAGGCGGAGCGCGCTTGTTGCTGCAGCTCAATCCGACGCCCGAGGTCCGGACGATCACGGGCGACGTGCAGAACGAAACGATGGACGTCATCGACCACCGCATCAACGCGTTGGGCGTCACCGAACCGCAGTTCAGTAAAGTCGGCTCGGATCGCATCCTGGTCGAACTCCCCCAGGTCAAGAACGTCGACGAGGCCGAGAAGCTGCTCAAAGATGTTGCGGTGCTCGAATACAAGATCGTCCCGCCCGCGATAGCGCAGCAGGCCGAAGCCGCGCTTACGTACTTAGGGCCGAATCCGACGCCTGCCAAATGCAATTCGAATAAAACCGCCAAGGCGGCATGCGCGCTGATCACGCGCGGCGCCTACAATGCGAGCGGCCCGACCGTCTACACGGGAAAAGAATTGAAAGCTGCGCAAGCCGCCTACAGCCAAGCCGGCGTGCCGCAGATCAACTTCCAGACGAAAGATCCGAAAAAATTCTTTGCGCTGACCACCGCCAACATCGGCAAACAGCTCGGCATCTTCTTGGACAAGCGCTACATCTCGGCGCCGAGAATCGACGGCGCCATCTCCGACAGCGGCGAAATCTACGGACAGTTCACCGAAGATCAAACGATTACGCTGGCCAACGAACTCAATGCCGGCGCGCTCCCCGTTCCGATCACGTTCATCGAAAACGAAACGATCGGGCCGACGCTCGGCAAGATCGACCTGGTCAAGTCGCTTTACGCCTCGATGCTCGGTCTCGGACTCGTCCTGCTCTTCATGATCGTCATGTACCGCCTGCCGGGTCTGCTTGCCGATATCGCGCTGGTGATCTACGTGATCATGATGTTCGGGCTGCTGGCCGCGGCGCACGCGACCTTGACGCTTCCCGGCATCGCCGGATTCGTTCTCTCGATCGGTATGGCGGTCGACGCCAACGTGCTGATCTTCGAACGCATGAAAGAAGAGCTCTGGGCGGGCAAATCCATGCGCGCTTCCGTGCGCACCGGTTTCGCGCGCGCCTTCACGGCCGTCTTCGACAGCCACTTCACGACGATCGTCGGCGCGGGCGTGCTGTTCATGCTCGGTACCGGAACGGTCAAAGGTTTTGCGTACACGCTCTTTTGGGGCACCGTGTTCTCGCTCTTCACGGCGGTCTTCATCACGCGGTTCTTCGTCGATCTTCTCGTAGATAACAACGTCGCGACCAATCCGAACCTCTACGGCGTGAAGCCCGAAGACGTCGGCGTCTTAGCGAAGGCGGGAACGTAATGTTTTTCCGCCGTCTGAATTGGAATATCGTCGGCTGGTTCCGGATCGTCTCGCTGATCTCGTATCTCATCATCCTGGCGGGCCTCGGATCGATGGTGTACCATTCGCTGACGGCGCCGGGGGGCGGATTCCAGCCGTCGCACGCGCTGCGTTTGGGCCTTTCGTTCACCGGCGGTACGGCGGTCGACGTCACCTTTACCAAGCCGGTCACGCAAGATCAGGTCCACGGGGTCTTTAACAAACTGGGCGTCTCCGACGAGCGGATTACCACGGTCGGCAAGGCCGCGGCTGCGAACACCTGGACCAAATACTCGATCGAAACGCAGACCGCGTTCGGCAACAACACGACCGCGTTGTGGAAGGCACTGCAGACGGTTGCGCCCGTCGATCGAAACTCATCCGCGGTTACCTCGGTCGGGCCGACGCTGGGCAAAGAGTATCTGATCAAAGCGATCGAGGCGCTGGTCATCGCGCTGCTGATCCAGTTCCTCTACATCGCCTTCCGTTTCGGCTGGAATTACATCTTCGGTTTGGTCACGGTTATCGCGCTCGTGCGCGACGCCGCGATGATGATCGGCATCTATGCGCTTGCGGACAAGCGCGCCGACGACGCGTTCTTGGCCGCAGTGCTGACCGTCATCGGCTATTCGGTCATGGATACGATCGTGATCCTCGATCGAATTCGAGAAAACACTCGCGTCATGGCGGGACAGCCGTACGACCGGATCGTCAATACGTCGATCCTCCAGACGATGACGCGCTCGTTCAACACGCTGGCCACGGTCGTGATCACGCTTGTGGCGCTGCTCGCGCTCGGCGGCGCATCGCTGCAGAACTTTGCCTTCGCGCTGCTCGTCGGCATCTGCTCGGGCGGCTACCACTCGATCTTTTACTCGGCGCCGCTGGTACTCTTTTTCCGTAAACGCCAACTCGAAGCCGCCGCGCGCAAACGAGCGGCGGGCTTGGCCGCGCAGGGCACGCGATCCGCGCGCACCGTCGCGGAGAGCCGCGCGCTCGGCGCACATGCCGGTATGGCGCGCGAGGACATTGTCGCTGCGCGCAAGGCGCGCCGCGAAAAAGCGAAGGCTTCGCGTACCGTGACGCCCGGAACGCCGGCCCGCTACAAACGCAAGCGCGACGAAAACGCGCCGTCAGACGCGGTTCCCGCAGGCGCCGCTGAAGACGCGGGGGCGATGGATCCGCTCGACGCGCAAGCCGCGGGCATGGATGAAACCGCGTTCGATCAAGGCCACGAAGAGATCAAGATGAACCTGGAAGGCTTCGAACCGGAGCGGCCGCTGCCACCGGATGACGCGCAGCGCGAAGAATAGGAAACTCCCTCTCCCGACACCGTCGGAAGCCGCGTTCGAACGGCTGTTAGAAAATTTCGATAATGCGCCCCTCGACACGCGCGCCAAGGGCGCGCTCCCTTCGGCTCGCTTCGCTCGCTCAGGACTTCGGCACGACGACAACGGCGACGGTACGGAGTCAATCGACGACTTTGTCGAGCGCATGTTCGCGCAGCAGAAAAAGTTTTTGGATCGCGACGCCTTCGCGGGGATCGGCGAGCGCGATGCGTTTCCGACCAAGATCATGGGCGTTTCGTTCGAGGGCCGGCAAGACGTCGTAGCCGGCATTCAGCCGGGCGTTGAATTACAGCTCGAGCGCGAGCCGGCAAACCGGTTCGACGCCAACGCGATCGCCGTGCGGTATGGAAATCTGCAGCTCGGGTTCCTGCGAAAGCAGATCGCCAAACATCTCGCGCCGCTGATCGATGCGGGAATCGGATACGGCGCGCGCGTCGAGCACGTAACCGGTGGAACCGGCGGCAAGAACTTCGGCGTAAACATCCGCGTCTTTCGCACCCAGGAGAGCGCGCTCGACGCCTTCGCGGTGCAAGCCCGCGCTCAAGCCGATCACGCGAGCATTCGCCGGGCGCTCATCGGCGAGTCGGAGATGCACAAAGCGCAGCGCGACGTGCTCGCGCGCCTCGAGGCCGGAAAAAATACGCTCGCCGTTATGGGAACCGGGCGCGGCAAATCGTTTTGCTTTCAGTATCCGGCCGCGTACCGTGCCCTCGACTCCGGTCAGAAGACGCTGGTACTCTATCCGCTGCGCGCGCTCGCCAACGATCAATACGAAGCGCTCAAGCGCCGGCTCGACGGATTTGGTTTGCGCATCCTGCGCGCGAACGGCGCCATCGGAGTGGAAGAACGCGCGCATTTGATGTCGTCGCTCGAATCGGGCGACTGGGACATCATTTTGGGAACGCCGGAGTTCTTGCAATTCCATCGCGGTGCGTTCGCGGGAAAGAGCGCGCCCGCTTTGTTGGTCGTGGACGAAGCGCACCACGCGTACGAGTCCAGCCACCGGCCGGCGTACGGAAAGCTATCCGAGACGATCGAGTCGCTCGGGACGCCGCAGGTGTTGGGCTTAACCGCAACCGCGCGCGACGAAGCGTTCGGTCACGTCGTCGACGAGCTGGGAATAAACGCGTGGGTCATCGATCCGTCCGTGCGCGAGAACCTGCACGTGGTGGACGCGCGCGAAACCAAGGACAAACTGCGCTATCTGCGCGAGATGCTGGCCGGCAGCGGAAAAGCGATCGTCTATTGCAATTCGCGCAGCGAGGCTTCGAAGGTTGCCGGCGGGCTGCGCCGCGATCTCGGTTCAGGCGTGATGTTCTATCACGCCGGCATGCCGGCCGCCGACCGGGCCGGCGTTGAAAAGTATTTTCGTTCGGGCGAGCTGCGCGCAGTTATCGCAACGTCGGCGTTCGGCGAGGGAATCGATCTGCCCGACGTCCGCAACGTGGTGCTCTACCATCTCAACTTTTCGTTTACCGAATTCAACCAGCAGGCGGGGCGGGCGGGCCGCGACGGCGAGCCGGCTCAGATCCATTTGCTCTTCGGCGAGAGCGACCGCCGAATCAACGAGTACATCATCGATCAGGAAGCGCCGGCCATCGGCGTTTTGCGGGAGCTCTACCGCGGCATCCGCGGGTTGGCTCAGGATGGCGTGGTGCGCATGTCGCAAGGCGATATCGCCGATACGCTGCAGTTCGACAAGGTCAGGGAACGGACGGTGGGCGCGGCTTTACGCATCTTCGAAGACGAGGCTCTCGTCGAGACCGGCATCGACGACGACGGGCGCTATCTCCGCTTTCTCCCGGCCTCGCGCAAAATCGACCTGACGCGCAACGAACGCTTCGCGGAAGGCGAAGCCGAGCGCGAGAACTTCGCCAAGTTTAGCGGCTTCGTGCTGACCGCCAAAGCCCAGACGCTTGAACGGATTGTAAATCGCCCGATCTACCCGCAGGGCCAACCGCTCGTTCGCTGAAATTCATAGGTCTGGGCGCCTCAGGCGCCCCAACTTATCCGGAGGCTTCATGACGACCAGTCTTTTTCGCGTTATACTCGGCGGTTTTTTTGTGTTGGCTTTGGCCGCTCCGGCCGCCGCACAAACGGCTCCGCCACCGGGCTCCGCCGCAGCCGCAGCCGCAGCAGCGGCTCAGCAAAACGGCCCGGCGCCTTACGACAGTTTCGTGCGAGGCGCCACAATCCAGGACGGCCTCATTCCGATCATTCACAAGGCCGGCCACGTCTATTTGGCGATCAAACGCTCGCAACTGAGTACCGACTTCATTCAAACGTCCGTGCCCTCCAGTGGCCTGGGCGGATTAGGTCCGGCCCAAGGCGAGCCTTACGTGGCGCCTGCGCGGGTGCTCCGTTTTGAAAAAGTTGACGACACCGTCGTCATTCGCTGGCCCAATACGTATACGATCACGCGGCCGAATACGCCCGAAGCCACCGGCGTGCAGCAGTCGCTGCCCAGTTCGGTGGTGGCCGTGGCGCCCATTGTCGCCGCCGACGACGACACGGTCGTCATTCCGGCTTCGTTTTTGCTGGGCGATATCGCGGACTTTGACGCAAGCATTAACCCTGGTCCGCCCAGCCTGGGATCGTACCGGCTCGATCCGGCGCGCTCGTTTTTTGCCGTAACCAAAGCCTTTCCGCAAAACGACGTCCTTCGCGTCGACCAGACGTGGCAATCGGCCGCGCCCAACCGCATCGATAACGCGCCCGACCCGCGCAGCCTCGAAATCTTGATGACGTACAACCTCATCCAAGCTCCGACCGACGGATACGTTCCGCGTCTGGCCGATCCGCGGGTGGGCTACTTCACGCAGCCGCTCGTCAACTTCGCGACCGATCAGGTCGGCCTCGGGCGTACCGTGCATTACATCATGCGCTGGAACTTTGGAAAGCGCACGTCGGCGGCGCCGATGCGCGCGACCAACCCGCTGGTGTTTTATCTCAGCAACGATATTCCGTACGAGTACCGCGCGACGGTGAAGAACGCGCTGCTCACTTGGAACGCGGCGTTCCGGAAGATCGGCATTCTCGATGCCGTTCAGGTGATGCAGCAGCCCAACGATCCGTCGTTCGACCCGGAAGATATCCGTCACAACATGCTTCGCTGGCTCAACACCACTTCGCCGGCCTTCGGCGCCGAGGCCCTGCTCGTCACCGACCCGCGCAGCGGTGAGGAACTCAACATCGGCGTGAACTTCGACGCGGTCGAAGGTCTCGCCGGACGCACGTACCGTTATGTCGTCGCCCCCGCGCGCGGGCTTCCCGACACTGCCGCTGCCGAAAACCAATTCGTGCAAGACCTGATCGGATCGATCATCTTGCATGAATCCGGACATGATTTCGGCTTGCAGCACAACTTCATCGGCACGATGGCCTATACGCCGAAACAGATGCAGAGCAAGGCTTTCACGTCGCGTTACGGTGTCTCGAATTCGGTCATGGAATATAGTCCCGTCAACCTGTGGCCAAAGGGCACCTCGCAAGGCGCCTACTTCCAAACGGCGCTGGGGCCGTACGACTATTATGCGATCCGGTACGGCTACGGCTATATTCCGGGCGCAACGACGCCGAACGCCGAACTCCCGACGCTGCGGCGTTGGGCTTCGCTCTGGTCCAACCCGTGGTACCGCTTCGCGAGCGACGAGGACAACTCGCACCAAGGCGGCCACGCGATCGATCCGCGCGTCGTCACCTACGATCTGACGAACCACCCGCTGGAGTGGTGCGACGTGCAGATGAAGACGATGCACGGCGTCATGAACGCGGTCAGCCGGCGCTTTCCCGCGCCGGGACATTCGTTCGACGAAGCGCGCCAGGCGTTCACCGCTCCGCTCACGACCTATCTGCGCTGCGCTACGATGCCGGCGAACTGGATCGGCGGAGAATACCTCTCACGTGCGGCCAAAGGCGACCCGGGAGCATCGCAACCGCTCACGCCGGTTTCGCTTGCGGACGAACGCGCGGCTTGGACCAGGCTCGCCAACGGATTGTTCTCCGAATCGGCCTGGCACTTCAACCCCAACGTTCTGAACAAACTCACGTATTCGGAGTTTGGCGACTTCACCGGCGCGTCGTGGGCATACAACCCGTCTCCCCGGCACGACGTGGCCGTCACGACGATCGTCAATAACGCGCAGAATCAGGCGCTGAGCGAACTCTTCGCTCCGCTCACGCTGCAGCGTATCGACGATCTGCAGACCAAGTACAGCCCCGGCGCGACGATGTCGATGACCAATCTCTTCGATTGGGCGCGCGCCAGCATCTTCGGCGACTTGACCGGCGGAATCAACAGCGCCGGTCCGATCCGCCGCAATCTGCAAGTCAACTACGCGAAACGCTTGTCCGACATGTGGATTAACCCGGCACCGGGCACGCCCGCGGACGCACAGGCGCTCGCGCGCATTCAACTCCAGCAGCTGCGGCAGTTGGCCGCGCAAGGTCTGCAAAGCTCCGGGCTGAGCGAACTGACGCGCGCGCACCTCGAAGCGCTCTCGGCACTCGCCCAGCAAGCCTTGGACGCCAAAGCCAACATCATCACGCTTCCGGCGGGGCTGCGGGGACAGTAACTCCGGACGAATCCAAAGCGAGGCCGGTCGTTCGCGACCGGCCTCTTTCTTTTACGCCAGCACGCGTTGCGCCGCCGCGGCGTCGGTTTCCGTAAAGAACGCATTGTGCGTCTCGGTGATGCGCGGCGCCCACGGATCGACCGATCGTTTCGTCACCGGAAAGTGCACGGTTGGACCGATTGCGTCACGGTAATCCGACCCGCCAAACGGTTCGAACGAAGCGCTTTCCGCGTGCGCCGTAACCAGCGCGCGTATTGAAGTTCCTGCGTTCGCAGCCTCTTTGCGCAACTGCGCGTCGAGGCGATCGTCGTTGGCGATCTTCGAATAGAGCGCGAGCGCCGGCCGGTCCGCATGCCACGGCATGTCGGGCGTGGCGTCGGAAAAGCGCACCATGCCGCGCACCGAACGTGCGTCGTCGCGAAGCGCCGCAATGGTTGGACCATCCGCGGAACGTGAAGCGACGGCGTCGTTGAAAGCTTTCACGTTTTCTTCAACTGCTTCGCGTTTGTGCGGATCCAGGTCGAGTACGTCGAATGCCGCCGCAGGTTTCCATGCGAACGAGCCGGCGCCGTAACTTTGCTGCATCACGTCGCGGACGATGGCCGCGCCCGTCGCCTGCGGGTCGCCGGCATGCTTTGCAATGGCCTCTGCAACGCTACTTGGTACGCCGGGAGAAACCATCGTCTCGGGACTGGCCGCAAGCCATTTGACTCCCGCATGTGAAAGCGCGTCGGCAAAACCGAGGGACGCCATCAAACATTGGTTTGCGACCACGCCGTCGACGGTGCGATTCGCGTCCTCCGGGTGCCTGGCGGCGTGGAGTTTGATGCCATCGGCGATCGCTTGCGCGATCTGCGGCATCGGCATGATCTCGTGAAACGAGTCGGCCTCTAGGCCGCCGCCGTCGCCGGCGCCGTGATCGACCAGCTCGATCCATGTTTGCTTCGCGCCCGCGCTCTCGGCATGGTCGAGCGTGCGCGCCACGAAACTCGCCAGCGTTCTTGGCGACGCCATGTCATCGAGCAAAGGCGGCCCGCCATCGGGCGCTTCACGCCCGTCTTGAATCGTCGTGCGCCGGCTCGCGGCGGAGCCGAACCCTCCGCTCGACGTATCCTCGACGGTAAATTGAATCTCCGTATCCTGCGCGCTGACAATGCGCGCTTGGCGGATCACTGCGCTTTGCGATTGGTCGAGGTTGTTGTCGCCGTCACGGTAGATTCCGAATTCCAAAGTTCGCGGCGGAATGCGTCTAATCGGTTCCAAAAGAAAAAGCCTCCCACAAGTCTGTGAGAGGCTATCCCGACGAGCGCCCGTTTTGGAAAGGGCTTGCTAAGGAATCGTTCGGAAGGCCGGGGCTATTCTGCGCGCGTTCGTAAGATTTACTCCGGTTCTACAGCGATTGGACCGCTAACGGTGTGAAGAGTCATTGAGGATGTGCCGTTGCCGATTCGCCCGGTCGCGGAGTTTCCGACCACGCCTTGATGGAGGTCCGAGGGAAAGAAGAGATCGACCGAACCGCTGAGCGTGCTCGCGTTGACGCGCGCGCTGCTGTCGCGGGCGATGCGAACGGTGATTCGTCCGCTAACGGCGTCCAGTTTCACGTTGCGCGTTCCGCTGAGACGTCCGAGGCTGGCGTCGAGCCGCCCGCTGATTTCACTCACGTTGACGTCGCCGGCAAGTCCGTTCAAGGTCGTCGGACCGCTGACGTTGGTAACCGAAACCGCGATCGTCTTTGGAACGCGGATCGTGTAATCCACCTCGGCGCCGTTGTGATTTCCAAAAATACCGTTGCTGTCGTATTCCGTACTGACGGAGATGCTGGACCCGCCTTGCGTGACGACGTGCGTGCGGTTTACGGAGTCCTGGTCGGCTCCGTAGACAAGCGCGCTGACGTCGACGCTCGGGCGATCCCACGCGGTGACGTTAACCGAGCCCGCGACGTTGACCACGCTTATCTGCGTGGCGCTCGCGGCCGGGATGGCGCGGTGGAATCGTGTCTCGACATTGTGGCTGGCAACGGTTGATGCGTCGATGCAGCCCGCCGGCAAAAGTGCTGCGAGCAAAGCAAAATAGCGTCGGCTCATAGCCCCTTTCCTACGACACATAATGGATTTAACCGCTCTCTTGCTAAGCGGGTTTCACGAACTTAAAGAAAGTTAACCTGTCGGACAATCTTTGAGCTTCGTCGTGCCGCCCGGTCTTGTATGGTCTATTACGTATTGAACGAGTGCCGGCTCGCTTTGGCCCGAGGGCGGAAACTGGAAGAGCGCCGTTTTCGCGGTCGTTATTCTGAACGGATCGGCTGAACTCGACGGGTAAAACCACGGGTAGTCCAAGTCGATGCTTTGCGCGGTGCCGTCGGGGAAACGCACGGTCATGGAGATGTGCTCCCAAATGCGTCCGGTGCCGTTGTCTATGGTCGGCTGATCGTACGGAATGAAATCAACGTAGCCGCACGGTTCGCTCGCCGCGGCCGCGCCGCCGGTGCCGGTACCGGTTCCGCTCTGGCCCGTTCCCGTGCCGCCCGTGCCAATGCCGCCCGTCGGTGCTTTGGATTTGCCGGTGCTGGCGCCTTGGCCGCCGGTGGGAATGTGTACGGCCGCGATCGCTTTATGATACTTCGTGCGCACTATCGGCCGCGCGGCGGCGATCCGCCTGATATGCTGATTCTCTGAAGGCCGTCCCGGGTTGACCACCTTCGGCTGTACGTTGGCCGGGGCGATCACGTGCACGTGAACGATGGGTTTGGGCGAGGGTGTCGGCCTGTGCTCGATGCGCACCAACTTGGCAATCGTGATGATCTCGGGCTGTTCGGGCGGGATGGTGGTCGTGCGCCAGGGGATCAGCTGCGCCAGGACCATCTCCAGCGCCACGGCGGCGGCGAACGCCATCACCAGCCGCTGGCGGTGATCGTCTTGGGTGAGCAGTGAAAATGGCTGCGACTGCGCGGGTTCTTCCCGCGAGTGCTTGCCCTGACCGGTGTACTTCATGGATAGTCCAGCTTTAGATCATCCCCAGGAAGAACGGAAAGGCCGCATGTGCCGGTTCGCGGAAGCCCGTGCTCCGTGGAAATTCAGAGCTACGTGCGCGCCATCCCCGATTTCCCATTGCCGGGGATCCTGTTCCGTGACATTACCCCACTGCTCAAGGACAAGCAAGCCTTCAAGGCTGCGATCGATCTCTTTGTGGAGAAATACAAGCAGGCGGGGATCAACCACGTGGTCGGCATCGAGGCCCGCGGATACATGCTGGGAGCGCCGCTCGCCTACGCGATAGGCGCCGGCTTCGTCCCGGTGCGCAAGCCCGGTAAACTGCCCTACAGCAAGCTCAGCGAGTCCTACGCGCTCGAGTACGGCACCAACTCGCTCGAGATTCACGCCGACGCCCTGGGGAACGGCGACCGGGTTCTCGTGGTGGACGATCTGCTCGCGACCGGCGGGACGGCGGCGGCAACGCGCCGCCTGCTCGAACGCTTAGGAGCCGACGTCGCCGGATTCGCCTTCCTGATCGAGCTGGAAGCGCTCAAAGGCCGAGACGCTTTGAAGGGCGCCGACGTTACCTCGTTCATCACGTATTAAAAATGAAACGCACCCTGCTTTTTTTCGCCTTCGCCTTCGGCGTGGCGCTCTTCACCGTGACGACGACGCACGCGCAAACCGTGCCGGCTTCGCCGTCTCCCGCGCCTTCGGTGGAAGCCTCGCCGCCGCCGGCCGACAACTCGCCGCCGCCGCTGCCTCCGCCCAAGCCGGCCCCCGAAGATCCGAAGATCCGGAAGATAGCGCTGCAGCAGTTCGTCGCTTGGCAAGGCGGCGCACTCGACCGCTCGCGTTACTCCGACGACGTCAACGCCCAATTGAGCGACGACGTGCTCGACGCGTCCGAGAAAGCGCTGGCCGCGCTCGGCGCGCTGCAGAGCGCGACCTTCGACGGCATCAGTCAGGCCAAAGGTATCCATGTCTACGTCTACACGATGAAGTGCGAGCACGGCACCATCGACATGAAATTTGCGCTCCAGCCTGACGGCAAGATCGCGCTCGTCTTTTTCACCTAGCGGCTTTGCCTTCGGCCCCGGCCCTGTGGCATGATAAACGGAACTATCATGACCTTTGAGGAGCTGGCCGCAGCCGTCAAGACCTACGACTCGTCGCTTGATGTCGCTTGGCTGCAGCGCGTCTACTCCACCGCCGTCCAAGCGCACGAAGGGCAGCGCCGCGCGTCGGGCGAGTCCTACGTCGAACACCCGCTGGCCGTCGCCGGCATTCTGGCCGAACTCGAGATGGACCGGCAGACGATCGCCGCCGCGCTGCTGCACGACGTCGTCGAAGATACGAGCATCACCACCGAGCAGGTCGCGTCCGAATTCGGTAAAGAGATCGCGAGCCTGGTGGACGGCGTCACCAAGCTCACGCGCATTCCCTATCAATCGAAAGAAGAAGCGCAGGTCGAGAACCTGCGCAAGATGTTCATGGCGATGGCTAAGGACATCCGCGTCATCATCATCAAACTCGCCGACCGTCTGCACAACATGCGCACGCTTTCCAGTTTGCCGCCGGCCAAGCAGCTGGCGATAGCGCGCGAAACCCTCGACATCTACACGCCCATCGCGCACCGTTTGGGAATTTGGAAGATCAAGTGGGACATGGAAGATCTGTGTCTGCGCGTGCTCGATCCCGAACGTTACCGCGAGATCGTAGAACGCGTCGCCAAGACGCGCAAAGAACGCGAAGGCGTCGTTTCGTCGGTCATCACGAAGCTCAACGCGGAGTTTGAGACGCTTGGAGTCAACGCGAAGATCGAGGGACGGCCCAAACACTTCTATTCGATCTATACCAAACTCAAGGACGGGCGCGACTTTTCGACCATCTACGATTTAACGGCGATCCGCATCATCGTCGACTCCGTCAAAGATTGCTATGCGGCGCTCGGCGCGGTCCACGCGCTCTGGACGCCGCTGCCGGGCCGTTTCAAAGACTACATCGCGATGCCCAAACCCAACATGTATCAGTCGCTGCACACCACGGTCGTCGGTCCCGAAGGTGAGGCGCTCGAGATTCAAATTCGCACGTGGGAGATGCATCGCACCAGCGAATACGGCATCGCCGCGCACTGGCGCTACAAAGAAGGCGGCAAGGCCGACCAGTTCGAGAACAAACTCTCGTGGCTGCGCGCGCTGCTCGAGTGGCAGAAAGATATGCGCGATTCGCGGGTTTTCATGGAAAACCTCAAGCTCGACCTCTTCGATTCGCAGGTCTTCATCTTTTCACCGCGCGGCGACGTCTTCAGCATGCCGGCCGGCGGCACGCCGCTCGACTTTGCCTACGCCGTGCATACCGACGTGGGCAACCATTGCGTCGGCGCGCGCGTCAACGGACGCATCGTCCCGCTGGACTCGACGCTGCAAAACGGCGACATCTGCGAGATTCTGGTCAACAAATCCAGCGGGCGGCCGTCGCTCGACTGGCTCTCGACCGTCAAGACCAGCAGCGCGAAGCACAAGATCAAGCAGTGGTTCCGCAAAGAGCGGCGTGAAGAGAACGTGCTTGCCGGTCAGGAGGCCGTCGAACGCGAGTTGGCGCGCCGCCACATCGGCTTCGACGTGCTGCGCGGCGAGCTGATCGAACGCATCGCGCGCCGCATGAACTATACGGCGCCGAGCGATCTCTTCGCGGCTATCGGTTTCGGTGACGCGTCGGCGCTTTCGGTCATCAACCGTATCAAAGACGAACTCAAAGCATCCAAGGTCGTCGAGTTCGATACAATCGCGCGGCCGCCGTCGGTTTCACGCCGCACGGTGCGCAAGAGCAGCGGTATCCGGATTGCGGGCGTCGATGACGTGCTCGTGCGGCTCTCCAAGTGCTGCAGCCCGGTCCCGGGCGATCATATCGTCGGTTATGTGACGATCGGCAAGGGTGTTTCCGTGCACCGCGCGGATTGTCCGAACGTCGCCTATATGACGGCGACGCCGGAGCGCATGCTCGAAGCGAGCTGGATCGGCAAGACGGAGATTACGCATGCGGTCGACGTCGAAGTCGAGGCGCTCGACCGCCCGCAACTGCTGCAAGACGTCATGGCGGTGTTCGCGGAACTCAAAACGGCCGTTAGTTCGGTGACCGCCCGCGTCAAGCGTGACCGCCACGCCGTCGTCAGTCTCACGGTCCAGATTCACGACTTGGATCATCTGCACAAAATTTTGCGGAAACTCGAAACGCTCAAAGACGTACGCCGCGTCTACCGCGTGACCAAGCGCGAGACGAAGTCGTCGTAACGCCTGTCATCCTGAGCCAGCCTGCCCTGAGCCGGGTCGAAGGGAAGGACCCCGAGCATGTCATCCTGAGCAGCGCATCATGGATGCGCATGTCGAAGGGCGAGGGGCGCGCGAGCTGAACCACTACGTTATCCTCATCCTCGCCGCACTGGTTGGCGGCGCGATCAACAGCGTCGCAGGCGGCGGAAGTTTCCTGACGTTTCCTGCGCTCGTGCTGACGGGCGTTCCGCCCATTCCGGCCAATGCTACGAATAACACCGCCATGTGGCTCGGCGTCGTGGCATCGGCACCTGGGTATCGCGAAGAGATTCGCGCTCATCGCCACCTGTTGGTCGCTGCCGGCCTCGTGAGTCTCGTGGGCTCGGTCATAGGCGCGGTTCTACTGCTGCATACGCCGCCCAAACTCTTCTTGCGAATGATCCCCTGGCTGCTGCTTTTCGCGACGGTGGTTTTTGCGCTCAGCCCGCTGGTGAAGAAGCGACACGATTCCGCGCGCCCGCATTCGCCGCTGCAGCTGGTCGTGCAGTTCTTTATCGCGATATACGGCGGCTACTTTGGGGCGGGCATGGGCATTTTAATGCTGGCGGTGCTCTCGTTCTCCGGCCTTCCGAATCTCAACGTCGCCAACGGTTTAAAGAACGTCCTGTCGATCATCATCAACGGTACGGCCATCATACCGTTTGTCATCGCGGGTATCATCGTCTGGCAAGTCGCGCTCGTGATGGCGATCTTCACGATGCTGGGCGGTTACTTCGGCGCGCGTTTTTTCCGGCGCGTGCCTTCCTCGACTACGCGCGTCGTTGTGCTGTGCATCGGCGTTGGGATGTCGGCGTACTTCTTCGTGCGTTAGCTGGCCGGAGCGCCCGAAGTCGCCGTCGTTTCGCCGACGTGCACGCGGCTATCTCCCTTGGCAGGCCGCGGAATAAAGCGCGGTTCGATTTTGGTAGCGACCCAAAGATATAGCGTCGGAATGACGATCAGCGAAAGTGCGGTGGAACACAGCAGGCCCCCGATGACGACCGTTCCCAGCGGTGCTTGGCTCGCACTCCCGACCTCCAGCCCCAGCGTAAGTGGAGTCATTCCTCCAACCGTGGCGAGCGTGGTCATCAAGATTGGCCGCAAGCGTAAGGGCGCCGCCTCCAGGAGAGCCTCGCGTGCGGTGCGGCCTTGACGGCGTAACTGATTGGTAAATTCCACAACTAGGATCGCATTTTTTACAACGATGCCGACGAGCATCAGCACGCCGATGAATGCCGTGAGTCCGAACGAACGGTGTGTAAGCACCAGAGCTAACACGACGCCCGCCAGCGATAAGGGAACCGCCGTCATGATGACTAGCGGGTGTAACAGCGATTCGAATTGTGCCGCAAGCAGCATATAGATCAGCAGAATTGCAAGGGCAACGATCAGCGCCAAGCTGCTGAACGTGCTGCTCTGCTGCGTGCTACCGGGGCCGAAGCCCCAATGGTAGCCGGTCGGCATCGTGACGTGATCCATAATATCCGCGGCCTGCGCTGTAATGGCGCCGAGAGCGCCGCCGTTGAGTCCGGCCGTGATCTCCGTCTCGCGCTGCTTATTCATGCGCGTGGTTTCCGACGGCCCGCTGCCCACGGTGACGTTTGCAACGCTCAGGAGCGGAATCGTGCGAAGTCCAAACGTCTGCCCCGGAGTTGGAGATGTGCTGTTGACTAGCGCGTTGGTCGAGTTCGCCGGCACGGTGAGCGCCAAGCCTTCTAGCGACTGATACGAGCGCCGCTGACTTGCAGGCAATTGCACGATGACCGGAACCTGTGTTGCGCTGACTTGAAGATAGGTGGCGATGGAACCGCTGGTGGCCGTATCGATCGCTTGCGAAATCTGCGTGGTGGAAAGACCGAGCGATGCGGCGCGAATCCGATCGATCTGCACATTAAGCTGCGGCTGCGCTTGGGTGGTATTGACGTCGGGCTGGCTGATTCCCGGAATCTGTGAGAGTGCGGGGAGCGCCGAGCGTGCGACGCGGTCAAGCGTTTGCAAATCCGGACCGTAAATCATGATCGACAATTCGTTCTGGCCTTGGGAGAGAACGCGCGAAACGATATCGGTCGTTCTGCCGAAAGCTTGCAGCCCGGGAATCGGCGCTCCCATCAGCTTGCGCATTTGTGCGCGGCGTTCGGGCGATATTTTACCGCTTCCGCCGCGGCCTCCACCCCGTGCACTGAGCCCGGTCAGGCCACTTTGCCACATCGTGACGAACTGTCCCGCTTCGTTACTGCTGGTTCCGGGTTTCAGCGTGACCTGTATCTGCGACTGGTTGGTTTGAACGTGGCCGCCGCCGAAGCCGCCAGAACCAACCGTCGATGCGACATCCTCGACACGCGGATCGTGCCGCAGTCGCGTTTCGACGTCCCTCGTAACCGCGTCGGTAACGTTGAGCGCCGTTCCGACCGGCGTGCGTAACGTAAAACTTGCAAAGCGGGAGTTCGTCGGCGGAAACAACTCTGTCGCGACGACGCCAAATTTCAGCGTCGCGAGCGTCAAGAAGAAGATGATGGCCGCCGTCGCAAAGACAGGCGCGGGATGGTCGAGCGCCCACCGTAGAAATGTCTTGTACCGTTCCGCGAAGCGCTCGTACGCGCGGTCGAAAGCCGCACTGAATCGCGCATAGGCGGATTTAGGGCTTCCGTTCGTCCGCGGTCGTTCACTCGCCCACAACCGGGTAGCCAGCATGGGCACGGTGGTTACCGCGACCAGTAAAGAGATTGCGACGGCGACCATAACCATGACCGCAAAAGGCGTAAAGAGCAGGCCCTGCAAGCCGGGGATCAAGACGAGCGGAATGAAGACCGTGATGACCGTGATTGAAGACGCCAGTACCGCGCTAAAGATTTGCGTCACCGCGGATTGCGCTGCTTGGATGATCGACTCGCCGCGCATATAGTGCCGGTAGATATTTTCGATCACGACTATGGCGTCATCGACGATCAAACCGACTGCAAGGGCCAGTCCGCCGAGCGTCATCGTATTGAGCGAATAACCCAGCAAATAGGCCGCGAAAAGCGTTCCTAGGACGGATATCGGTAGCGAGATCGCCACGATCATGGTGGAGCGCCAAGAATGTAAGAACAGAAGAATGATGAGCACCGCCAAAACCGCGCCGTAAAGGGCTGTATGCTCCAGCGAATTAATGGAGTCCACGATGAATCCGCGCTGATCGAAGACCACGCCGATCTGCATCGACGGGTACCGTTTCTTGATATCGTCAATTTTTTTATAGACGTCGTTCGCGGTGGCGACGACGTTGGCGTCGGGTTGCGCGGTGATCGAGATGCTGAGCGCCGGCTTGCCGTTGAGGCGCGTATACGTACGCTGCTCCTGGATTGAATCGGTTACGCGCGCGACGTCGCGAACAAAAACGGGGGTTCCATTCTTGGTCGTGACTATCGTATCCGCGATTTGTTTTTCATTCTTGTAGAGTGCGTCGGTTTGAATCTGGTATTCGTTTTGCGCAATCTGTACGACGCCCGCCGGCAGGTTGACGTTCTCGGCTTTAATCCGGGAAACGATCGCATCGGCCGAGATACCGTAACCCGCTAGGAGAGCGGCGTCCGGTTCGACCATGATCGCCCGTGTTTGGCTGGCGTTGACCGAAACGGAACCCACGCCGGTCACCGCCGAAAACTCATCGGCCAGTTGATTGGTGAAAATGTCGTTGAGGTCGCGCTGCGAGCGCTGGCTGTCCGTCACGTATGCGGTGATGACCGGCAGGGAATTCGGATCGAATTTGTTGATCTGCGGCGCCTGTAGTGTAGGATCGTTCGGGAGTTGTCCGCGAATGCGATCCACTTGATTTTGCACGTCTACCGCAGCCGTATCGATGTTTACACCGTAGTGGAACTGCGCACGTACGCGGCTTGAGCCTTCCGAACTGGTGGACTCGATGTTGTCGATGCCGGGAACGCGGCTGACCGCGTTCTCAATCGGACGCGTGACCAGCGTTTCGATCGATTCAGGAGCAACGTTCGGATAGGTGACGTTGACGCTGATAACGGGCGGTGAAAAGCTCGGCAGCAGCGAGACGGCCAAACGCGGGATGGCGAAGACGCCGAGCAGACCGATGGCGCACGCAATCATGGCAACCGCGACTCGCCGGGTTACGGCAAAGCGAGCGATCGGGTTGGTCCGCGGCTGGTTCTCCGGGCGGCCAGGCATATTGCTAATGCGGTGTTCCCATCCTTCCTTAGAATGTGCCAAACACGGGTGAGAAGCCCCTGAGAGGCCCTCCGGCCCCCCTCGGGGAACACCGCGACCCGCCATGGCAAACGAATATGAAGTGACCTATCTGCTGCGCCCCAACCTCGAAGAGGCCGAAGCCGACCAGCGCGCGGCCGCGATCGCCCAGTCCCTCACGTCGAACGGCGGCGAAGTGCTCAACGTCGAGAAGCTCGGGAAAAAGCGCCTCGCCTACGAGATGCACGACGTCCGCGAGGGGATTTACGTGATCATGCGGTTCCGCAGCGAGACGTCTGCGGCCAAAGAACTCGAGCGTCAATTGGGGTTGAACGAAGACGTTCTGCGGGCACTCCTGATCCGGCTCGACAAACAGGCCCTCGAGGCTGAAAAGGTCGCCGCGGCGGCCCCTCCGGTTCCACCCCAGGCACCAACTCCCGCCGAGTAGAGTGCCAGACTGGTGGCAGTCCGAGGGGTTATTATGGCACCAGTAACGAGCATCTGAAAGCAAAGGTAAGGCATCATGGCGGCATCGTTTAACAAAGTCATTTTGGTCGGCACGCTGGTGCGCGACCCCGAGATTCGCTACATCCCTTCGGGCGCGGGCGTCACCAAATTCCGTATTGCCGTTAACCCGGCGAAAAAGGATCCGAAACCCGAAGATACGCTCTTCGTGGATATCGTCGCTTGGGAAAAGCTCGCCGAAACATGCAACACGTACTTAAAGAAGGGCATGTCGTGCCTGGTCGAAGGCCGGCTCTCGATTCGCCAATACGACGACAAAGAAGGCAACAAACGGCAAGCGACCGAGGTCGTGATCAACACGATGCAAATGCTCGGCTCGCGTCAAGATCGCCCGCAGCAAGAATCGGGCGAAGGCTTCGGCAACGGTACGCCGGTTGCAGCCGGCGCCGCACGCGTCGAGGATTCGCTGGACGAAGAGATCCCGTTTTGATGTTGCCTCACGGTAACTAGCGAAAAACCGCCAGATATTGTGAAATCGGAGAGATATTGTGAAATTGGCTCTCCGATGCAAGAAACGTGGATGGAATAGGCCGGGTTGACGGGCGTTTTCGCGCATTACTTTTCGGGGTCACGTTTCGGCGGCGTGATCCAGTGATGACCTGAATTTCACAATAACTGACAATAAGAAAGCCCCGCGAAAAACGGGGCTTTCTGTATTTGAGGCCTACGCCGCGGTCTTGAGCAGTGGTATGGATGGAGCCGGGAAATGTCGTTCGGCAATCGTGTAGTCAATGCGATAGCCAGTCTCGTGTTCAAGCAGAACGGTCGTCCGTAGATTAAGGTAGATGCATTTACACAACATCTCGCTTTTCCAGGCGATCTCGGGTTCATTAGTGCAAAAACTAGCCGGAAACATGAATCAGTATCATGTTGGAACAAATCGTGCGGCGCTGCCCACCAAGGAGCCAACACCCCACTGAGATACCGTGAAATTCGGAAAAATCGTGAGTCAACGCCGTTCTAGCCTTCTAGCCTTCCAACACTTTTGTAGTGCCGACGAGCTGGCACAGCGCTCTTGGTGCTGCAGGGCGACAACGACGGACGCGTGACTAAAGCTCAGGCAGAAAAAGTCGTCGCCGTACTGACATCGAATGGCCGCAGGGCGCGAAGCGCATTCTATCCGGACGAGGGCCTCGGCTTCTTTTAAGCGAGAGGATCGCCAGCTAGCGAGGTAGAGTTTTGGGCTATCCACACACAAGCGGTCAGCATAGAGGACACTTGATCATGTCTTCGGCTAAAGTGTGGTTCGTCGTCTCCGTCGCCGCGTGGACGGCATTTGCGGTGTTGATGACAACCTGGCTCGACGTGACGCACGTCTTCACGAAGGGCGTAAACTCGCGCACCCTTTCCGATTTCGCGGTTACGCTCGCGCAAATGTATACGCTCGGGCTAGCGACGCCTTTACTGATTTACGTGGCTCACGCGTTCCCTCCGACGCGACGCCCCTTGCTCACGCTCGGAGTATACGTCGCTGCGGTGATCGCTGCGTGCATTGTGGGGATACCGCTTTTCCTCTTCGTCAGCAACGAATTTCTGGGCAAACACTACACCATACAATACGCGCTCGGAGAAGGTATCTTCGACTGCCTCACCTACTCGGTTGTCCTGGCGATCATCGTCGCGATCACACAAGTGCGTATCGCCAACGAGAGACAGACGCGGGCGTTACGTCTCGAAGCCGATGTGACCAAGCTCCGCGTCGAAGCGCTGCAGCGTCAGCTTCACCCGCACTTTATCTTCAATACGCTTCATGCGGTCGCGGCCATCATGCAGACAGACGTGTCGGCCGCCGAAGAGATGATCGACGCCCTGGCTGCTCTCCTTCGAACGGCAACAGACCAATCGAATCGGCCCATCGTGCCGCTTCGCGAAGAGTTGAACATGCTCGACCGTTACGCACTGATCATGAAGATGCGCTACGGCGAGCGTCTTAAGGTTCTTGTCATCGCCCAACCGCGAGCGCTGGAGGTTGGCATTCCAACGTTTACGCTTCAGCCGCTCCTTGAAAACGCTATCGTGCACGGCTTGGAGCAAAGTGCCTCTGGGATCGCGATCGAAGTATCGTGCCGCCTGGAAAAAGATACGCTCTGCATAGATATCAACGACGATGGCACGACGCTGGATGTCCTAACTTTCCAAGAGGGCGTCGGCATCGGAAACACGCGAGCGAGGCTGGCTGAGCTCTACGGTCACCGCGCGCGGCTTTCGATCGCACCGCGGGAGTCGTTGGGGACGCGCCTTACGCTGGCGATCCCTACGGCGGGGCCGGCACTGTGACACGAGTCTTGATCGTCGACGATGAGCAAAGCGCGCGCACGCGGCTGCGCCTGTTGATTCGGTCCTACAATGATCTCGAAATCGTCGGAGAATGCGAAACCGCCGAGCAAGCACGATTGGAGATGGGCCGTCTTTCGCCCGACATCGTTTTCATGGATATTCAAATGCCGGGAGGCTCCCCCATCGACATGCTTCGCGCCGCGGGCTCCGGCCTGGCCAAGCCTGCCGTCGTTTTCGTCACTGCCCACAGCACCTTCGGAGTGGATGCGTTCGACGTCGATGCATCGGACTACTTACTCAAACCATTTACGGCGCTGCGCTTCGCAAAGGCCTTGAACAAAGCGCGCGAAAGGCTTGGAGCCGTTCCTCGCCGCCGCTTAACCGTGCGTCAAACAAATGGACGCATTGTCTCGCTGGTGCCTACAGAAGTCGTTTGGATCGAGGCGTCCGGCAACAATCTCACGCTCCACTTGCGCTCGACGACACTCAAGCTGCGCGCGACGATGGCGGCCTTCTGCGACCGCATGCGCGACTTCGGGTTCACACGCATTCACCGGTCGTTTGCGGTGAACAATGCGCTTGTTCGCGAACTGCAGCCGTGGTCCCATGGGGAGTACGTTGTCATCTTGGAGGACGGGACCCGCCTCAACTCCAGCCGTACGTTTCGTGACAACCTAGCGGCATTGCTTCCCCCGGCACAGCCGGTAAAATAATCCCGGAAAACGTCCCTTTCGTCACAAGCGCGTTGCGGCGTCGTCGCACGGCTCGTACCATTATCCGGGATGAAACTCAGGCTTCTTGCATTGGCGGCACTCGCTATCATGTTCATCAAACCCGGCATTGCGCGGGCCGCTGTCTCGTCCGTCGGCAGTTACCCCGCGGCCATGACGAACCATCCGCCGGTTTTTGATCCGTCGTTCTCCGACCCTGACTGGAGCCGCGGGAAGATCGTTGACGGAATCAACGCGTTCGAAGATATCACTACGCTATCGCCTGCCCCGCTGCAAACAGCGGTATACGTCCTATACGATACGCAAAATCTCTACGTCGCGTTCAACGCGCAACAATCGAGCCTGCCGGTCACCGCGAATCAAACGACGAATAATGTGGGATTCGGACTCGACGATTTCGTCGGCATCGGCATCGACACGAGCGGCAACGGATCGACGGTGTATTACTTCGAAACGACGCCGCGCGGCACGCGTTACCAGCAAGCGAACGAGAGCGCGAGATATAACCCCGTGTGGAGTGCGGCTGCGCGCGTCGAAAAAGGAGGCTGGATCGCCATGATGACGATCCCCCTAAACGCGCTCCACCGCGGGTCCGCGGCGACGCAAACGTGGAGATTTAATTTCGTGCGCGGCGTTGCGGCAAGCGGCGAACACTACACGTGGGCATTCCAAGGAAACATGCAAGATGCAGCGGCTCCTGCATGGCCTTCCTTTGGCGATGCACAATACTGGCCGTGGCTCACCGGCATCCGCATAAACACCGGGACGGGTCAGCGCACCCGAGCCGACGTCTACGCCCTGGCAAGCGGCGGCGGAGGCCGCAAACTTTTTGCGCAAGCAAACGGCACGTTTGCGGCGGAACCTCCTAGGGCTCTGGGCGTCGATCTGAGCTATGCGCTAACCAATACGATTCATTTCGTCGGCACATTCAATCCGGATTTTTCGAACATTGAGGTGGACCAACAGACGATTGCGCCGCAAGAATTCAGACGGCCGCTGGTCGAGTATCGACCGTTCTTTGCCGAGGGCGCTCCGTTCCTCAACCCCGTCTCGCCTTCCGCCGGCGTAAGGCAACCGAATAATCAAATCTTCTACTCACCCGCAGTCGGTCCGTTCGATCGAGGCATGAAAATCGAAGGATCCTTCGGCAATCAGTCTTTTGGGGTGTTATCGTTTCGTGGATACGACCAAACCACTGGGAATGTCTTCGACGACATCGCTTACGGCTACACGCACGCGCTCGCCGACCAGAGCTTCTCGTATTGGAGCGATGGCGTGATTGCGCACCACAGTCTCGCGGGTAACGACGTCACTGCAGAAGCCGGCGCCAGCTTCAAGAACGTTCACAGCGGATGGACCGGCGGCGTCGATGAGGCATTCGAAGGCGGCTCGTCTAACACCGAGCCCGGCCATGCGCACGCTTTAAACATCTGGCAAATTCTGGAAAAGCCGAACTACACAGCATTTTTCGATTACGGAGACGTGACGCCGAACTATAACCCCATTGACGGCTTTACGTCACTCTCGGACACGCGCGGTCTTGCGGCCGATTTAAATCTCTCGGGGAGTTCGCGCATCTTCAAGAACTACTTGTTGAACATAGGCGTGGATCGCTTCCTCGATCAGTCCGGAGCGGTCCATCAAAGCGACGTTATCGAGGCGCTCAGGGCGACGTTCAAAAACCAGATCAGCCTCTCTATCGGTCCTCGCAACGGTGAGCTGCGCAGCTACGCAGCGAGCGTTTCGGGGCCGTCAGGATGCGACGATCCTTCGCTGGTTCGCACGTCGTACACCGGCTTTCCAAACTATTCTTGCGGCGAAACCGACCGGTTCGAGCAGCTCAATATAAAGCTCGGCTACCGTGACGGGACGCAGTCGCCGATCGACTTCAGCTGGGCTGAAGGTCCGTTCGGCGAAACGTTTCTTCACCAATACTCACTTTCGGGTTCCCATCCGTTCGGGACGCGTTTTTCTGTCGCGGGGCAATACGCCGGCACCTACGGGCGCGCGATCTCCAGCGGTGCGCTGACCTCGCAATGGCTTCGGCTTCTCTCGTTTGGCTATAACCTCGGCCCCGATTCCAACGTTGCAATGGAGTTGCGATCGATCAACGGTCTCGTCAACGGATTGACAACAATTCCGGGGGTTAATGTTGCCGTCAGTTATCACAGCAGGTTCGCGAACGGAAACCAGCTCTACTTTTCCTTCGGTACGCCAGCCGCTACTCAAACGCTAAACCGTTTCATCGCAAAGTACGTCTTCCATGCGGGCCCGCAAGACTAGGCCTAAATGGGGAGGCGCAGCTAGCCTCGATGTTCCGCGATGCGTCCGGCAAGGAGGAATGCAACTGCTGCGATCACTTGGACGCGACCGGATAACTCGCGGCCGAAGCGCTTTCGATAGAGCCATGCTGTTGCCGGACACGCCGAGATGCCCGAAAAAAGCGCGAACCAGCCGTTCGTCAACGGCCAGGGACCCTCTCGCAGACGTGTCGAGGCGCAATTTTCACCGCCACCTGTACGCTCGGGCGCGCTTTCGTGTTTCAGTGGTAGAACCAGGAAGAGCCTTCGGCTAACGCCGTGGGTTGATCACAAAGTTGGTTGCAGGCACTCTTCTGGCGCAGCTCGTGTCCGCCCGGTTCAGCAGGTCGAAGAATGACCGGACGATTTTATGCGCGCAGGCGTTTGCAGCGGCCGAGGGACTGCCGAACGCCACGTGTGCGACGTTCGGAATGGTCACAACCGTAGCATGCGTGAGCGTACGCGCCACGTAGGGACCGAACGATGGCGCGGTTTGAGCGTCGTACTGGGCGGAAATGACGAGCGTCGGTATGCTGCTTCGCGTTACTGCTCGCACTAAGGGAGAAACGGCCGGCACGTTCCAGTCGCGGCAGTATTCGCGCAGAAACGGCAGGTTTGGAGCGTTCTTTAAAATTGAATCCGGAAACGCCGGAAACGCGCGCCGTCCCGCTTCGATAACGCTTTTGTCGGTTTCGTACGGCACCCACTCACCGCAGGCGATGCTGTCGAACAAACCGTTACTTAACACGCCGATGCCGGCGGGGTCCAGCTTCGGCGCTGCCCATGTTGAAGCGATCGGCGCCGGATCGCCATGCGCGAGCGCGTCGAACGATGACGGAAGTTTCGCGGCGATATGCGTGCCGGGCGAGACGGCCCACTGCACGAGCATGCCGCCGCTGATCATCACGTTCACGGTCCCGGAATGGCCCGGCACCTTCACCTTGACCGTCTTGGGCGACTTCTCGTACTGGAGGACGAGTTGCCGAAACGTCGCGCCGATATCCCCGTAACGCTGACGGCACCGGAGCTGCTGCCGGCAGGCTTCGAAAACCGCGTTGATTCCTTCGCCTGCAGTTTTCCATGTGGCGGCACCGCCTGCCAGAGACGGCGGAAAGACGCCGTCAATGCCGACGGATCGAATGCCTTGCGGGTGTTGACGCATGTACGTCAACGCGAGGTCGGTTCCGTACGAGATGCCGTATACATTCCATTTCGCGATATGCAACGCTAGGCGTAACGCTTCGAGGTCGTCGGCACTTTCGAGCGTGTTGTATGCGCCGAGATCTGCGGTCTCCGCTAATAGGTCGCGACGGCACTTGCGCGTCGCAACCGAAAACGCGCGACCGGCGGCCGCTGAATCGTACGGCATGTTCAATGTTTCTGCAGCCCAACGATCGACCGCATCGCACGTCAGTTTCGGCTTTGCGCTATAGGTGCCGCGCTGCGACATGAAAATCACGTCACGATTGGCGTTCAGTTTTCCGGCTAAGGCCATCGGAATTTCCGTGATTGCATCGTCGCCCGGGCCGCCCGCGAGCCAGATGATCGGATCGTTCTTTTTCTTCGGCGAGCTTGACGAAACGATCGCGACGGAAAGGCTGATCGTTTTTCCGCCGGGGTGCCGCCGGTTTTCGAGGACGATCAGTTGCCCGCAACGCGCGGTTTTTAATTCTACTATGGCGTGAGGTAGACTGGGACACGGGCCCGGAACGAATGACGAAGCCGCTGCGGTGCGAGCTGCAGCAAAGAATGCGCCTGTGCTTAACGCTATGACGGCGCAGGCGAACGCGACCAACCAGGCTGCCAATTTCATTTTCAAATCTTAAATTTCACTCCGGGTGTGCGAGGAGCGCATGACGTGTCGGGCGAGCGCGGGCTCGAAAGAAACGATTGGAAGATGTGTTGCGCGCACGGCGACTGCACGATCACCCAGTGCCCGATGCCGTTTATGCGCACATAGGTTGAGTTCGGCAGAAGGCTTGCAGCGTACCGTCCATACCGGGCGCCCGTCTTACCGTCGATCGTACCCGATACAACCAGCGTGGGGATAGTGCTTCGCACTTGAACGCGCTGCGATGCCGGTCCGGCCGGAACGTTCCACGCCTTGCAGAGCTCGTGTTCGAATGGCATCTGCACGGCATTGATGAGGACCGAATCCGGGAAGGCGGGGAACTCGCGTTTTCCGGCTCGCAAGATGTCCGCGGGCGATCCGTACGGCGCCCACTCCCGGCAAACGATACTCTGTGTCATGCCTTGCGCTTGTTCCGGAACGGCCGCTACGTGCGCTGAGGCTGCGCGCGCTTGCAAGAAGGCTCGCGCATCGCCGTGCGCTAGCGCGGTAAGCGCGGCCGGCATATCACCGGGCTTCGGCTGGTTGGCGACGATCATGTTCACCAGCGTCCCGCCGTCCAACACCACTTTCACGGCGGGTCCGCCCTGTGCCGGAACGATACTTCGGATCAGCGGATGCGCCTCGAGGCGAACGACAAGTCGCGTGAAGGTTTGCAAAAGGTTCGGATACTTGCGGGCGCATTTGGGCTGTGCCTGACAGTCGCCAAAGATCGTCGTCATGCCCTCTCGCATGCTGCTCCATGTCCAGGGAAGGCCGACGATATCGGGCGGAACTGCCGAGTCGATAATTGCGGTGCGGATGCCGTCGGGGTGATCGCGCATCAACGATAGCGCGAGATCCGTCCCGTATGAATATCCGTACACGTTCCATTGACGAATGCCGAGCGCATGTCGAAGGTCAACAAAATCTTGTTCGTTCTCCGTCGTGTTGTAGGCGCTGAGATCGATGCCTTTACTCGCGAGCCGGCGGCGGCATGCGGCGGCCGCGCTCGCTTGCGCGCGTCCGGTAGACGGCGCATCATACACCAGACTGACTTGGCGTCCATAGTAGCGGTCGAGTTCCGGGCAATTGAGGTCGGGATCGTCGTACAATGTCCCGCGCTGCTCCACGACAATGACGTCGCGATTGTGATTGATGCCGGCATGATCCAAAAACGGCGTGTCGTGGAGCGCGGCCTCGCCTGGACCGCCGGCCATAAATACGATTGGGTCCGGGAGCGCGGGTTTTGAACGCGAGCGCAGGATCGCGACTTGCAGTCGTATAGTCCTGCTGTTGCTGATCGAACGGTTTTCCGGTACCAGCAAGAAACCGCACCGGGCATGCTTTAGCGCCTCAATCGGCTCCTGCATTTTCGGGCACGGTGCTGTTTCGAAGCGCGGCATCGATGGCGCGTGATGACCCGCGCCGAAAAGCGGCGCCAGCATCAGAAGAAGTACGTAAATGGAACGCATTCCAAGCATTGGACCTACTGGTCCGTCCAGCAAGCCGCGGATTCCTGGCGGTCATATCAAGTCCGCCGCATGAAAACGGCGTTCCGACGTTTTAGCGTTCCAGGCGTTCTAAGGATAAGGTCACGCAGACCCGGCAGCTCGAACTTTCTCCCGATCGTAAGACGCTGACGATGACCGTGAATACGCTGGGGACAGACCAGCCGTTGACCTACGTCTTCGAGCGGCCGAGAAGAGTTTATCTCCCCCGCGGGACCGAAATATAGATGTGATCCCCATTCCGTTTCGCGACGCAAGGGGAAGCGTTGACGTGCCATCTTTCTCCGGGACCGCGAGCGACCGTGAGCGAGCATTGAACGAATTTTGGCCGCTTCGCCTCGAAATACACATATGTGGATTGTCCGTATTTGATCGCGCAGCGGACGTTTGCGGCGTCCATTTTCTTGCATCCGCCTGCGCTCCGGACCAGCAGCGGGTCGACGCCGGTAAGGTATAAGTCGCCGGCGAGCGCGACGGCCGGCGCCGCCACCGATACCGCAACAATGAGCGAAAGCCCAAAACGTAAGATCTTCATCGCGCGGCGCTTCCGGATTTACCGGCAATTGTCATCCCGGGTGCCTGGGAATTTAGCGGTGTTCGATGATGAGCGCGAGGCGGCCGGCTGCAAAGAACGCAATTGCCGCAATGAGCTGAACGCGACCCGATAAAGGCCGGCCAAGGAATTTCCTGTAGAACAGCGCCGTTGCGGGACACGCCGATACGCCCGACAGGAGCGCAAACCAGCCGTTCGTTAAGGGCCACGGGCCCTCTCGCAGGAGCAAGAGAAACCCGCCGCCGCCGGCGAGGATTGCCCAAATCCAGGCAACTATTGCCCAGAACATCGTGACGTGTTGAGGTGCAAGTCTCATAACCGGTGGAGTTACGCTGAAGCAGTCTTCCGGGTTTCAGGGCGTCCAGCAGTGATGGAAGAACGCCGACGCAGACGTCAGAGCGCTTCGAAGTAGATCACTTTGCGGCGGTAGTCGATCGTCGTTGTGAACTGCGAGAGCACGCCGTAACCGAGCAGCCCGGCTTCGGTTGCCGCCGAGATCGGGCCGGAGCGCGCGGGACCGACTCTTGCCGCGACATTCTCCAGCGTTTTCTGCGCGACCGTCAGCGTTGCGACGTTGTTTGAGCCGGTTGGAAAGCGCTGCGAAAGCCCGCTGCGCTCGAGGAACGGCGCAAATAGGTAGAGACCGGGACGCGCGCGGACGTCATACTGAAAGAGTCCGGGCACGCCGTCGACGGTGGCGGCAATGAGCGGAATGTTGTCGCTTTGTATGGTGAACGGCACCGCGACTCCCGGTCCCTTATAAACGAATGTTTCCAGCGGCGTCAGTGTCATCGCGTGCACTTGGTAATCGAGTCGCACGGCGAAACGATTGAGGATCTCGGGTCCAAGGGCGCCGGCAATTGCCGGCTCGCCAGGGCTGGCCGCAAAGACGTCGGCGGGACTCCCCGCATAAACCGGTAGGGATACGTTGTGAATCTCCGCGTCGCCGATGCGCAGCGATTGAACCTTCGCCGTAGACCCGCTCTTCAGTCCGAGCGGATTCGCCGCAACGCTGGTGAGCACGCCCTGAGCGCCGGGATCGAAGGTGAAGTCGAAAGGCCCACGATCGTTCACGCGCGCTTGAAAAACGATCACGCCGCGATCGATGCGGAACGGCACGCGCGTTTCTGAAACCGGTTGCGCGGCAGTATCATCGAGCAGCGCCCAGGCTTGTGCGGCGATCCGCCAGCCCGCCGGCGTGTGAACTTCGGCCGCCGCCCAGTCTAAGTGCTGAAGACGCGTTTTTCCCATTTGCGCATATTGCAGACGAGTGGAGAGCACCACGTACGCGTTCGAGCCCCGCCGGCGGAGCATCCGCGTGCCCTCTAAGGTCAAGATTTCGTGCGCCTGCAAGAAATGCCGAATCGACCCTTTCCCATGCCACTCGAATGGGTCGAATTCATCGATGGTGGTGCAATCTTCGGTAAAGGCCGTTGTTGGGAAACTCCGGCTGCCGGCATTGAAGGCCGCGGCGAACGCTTTCATCGGAGCGAGCACCGGAGTTTGCGAATCGGTTGTTGCGGCGCGCGCGTGCAGCGGAGTGGCGAGGAGCAGGCACGCGACGATCAGCGCGGCATCTACGCTGCGGCGCACGTGGTCTGCAAAATCGCGTCGTTTCATCGGGACCTTTCTAGACGTCGTTAATACTTTGAGGCCTGGCGGTTCGCCGGTACTCCATGTTGTACGCCGCGTTTTTTGAAGCTTGCTCGCCGTAGTAACGTTCGATAACACGTAACGCGAGGTCGATGCCGGAAGACTCGCCTCCCGACGCCGACACGCTGGCGTTTTCGACAAACTTCGCTCCGCGAATCAACGTGACTTTTGGAAATGCTTTTTCGAATTCATCGTAGGCGGTGTGATGCGTCGTCGCCTTCAGGCCATCGAACAATCCAGCTCGGGCAACCAGAAACGCGCCCGTGCAAACGGACATGGTTACGTCTGCGCGAGGACCGGCGTTTTTGATATAAGCCACCGCTGCGGCTGAGCCGCGCTGTCCGGGCACGACTAAGACGTGCGGTTGCGGAGCATTCGCGAACGAATATTGCGGTCCGATCTTCGCGCCGTCCATGATCGTCGGCTCGCCCGTCTCGGTCATCGCGTAATAATCGAAGAGCGAGGGTCCCGACATGTCCATGACCGTTCCTAGGTATGCGTCGCCGAAGGCTTGCCACGGGCCGATCCAATCGATGGCAACGAGGCCGGGCCCGATTATGAATCCCACCCGGATCGGCCCTTTTGGCGGAGGACTCAGTGGTTTGCCCGCGTTGGGAAGCGGTGCGGCCGCCGTAGGCACTGCCGAAGAGGCCGCAAGACCGCCGGCGATTCCGGCGATCGTGATGAGCGCGTCTTTACGCCGCATGTGTTGCGTGCCGTTCTTTCTTGCGCCGCTGGATCTGCAGCTGGGATTAGGCCAAGGGAAGTCGAATAGGTTCCGAAGTGGCTGTTCGCGATAGTGGACGTTCGTCCTCTCAAAAAAGCAACGGCGTAGCCGGCGCGGTCGGCCGCCGGATTGCCCAGCTGCGCACGGCCCGCAGACTCAGTCTGCGGGCTCTCGCCGGCGTGAGCGGAGTCTCGTCTTCGATGGTCTGCGACATCGAAAACGGCACCAAATCCCCGACAATCGACGTGCTATCGGCGATCGCGGAATCGTTTGGAGTTCGCTTGTCGGACCTCGTCGCCGAAGCGGATGCAGCACCGAGCCCGGTCGCGATCCGGCGGAAGGAAGGCTCGAAGAAACTCATCGACGCCCGCGGTATTGAACGAAGGCAATTGGCGCCGGACGTTCCGGGCGGCAGCTGCGAAATGGTGCAGATTACGATTCCGGCCCATACGGGGACCGGCGCCTTAGCGCCTCACGCCGCCGGGACGACCGAATATGTGAGCCTGGTGCGCGGCTCGCTGGTCATACGCGTTGGTAATCAAAATTACGAACTTCAGCCGGGCGACTGCATCGGCTTTCAAGCGGATCAGCGCCATGCCTACACCAATAAAGGCTCGTCAGGAGCAGTGCTCTACGTCGTGATCGAGCACAAGAAGTAGTTAGGTCGATGAACGGTTTATTTCCCGCCATTGAGCCTTATGACTGCGGCACGCTCGACATCGGAGATGGGCATCAAATATATTGGGAATGCTGCGGCAATCCTAACGGAAAGCCGGCATTGTATCTGCACGGCGGTCCGGGATCCGGCTGCACACCCGGATCTCGACGCTATTTCGACCCGCGGGTGTACCGCATCGTACTTTTTGACCAGCGAGGATGTGGTCGTAGCACACCGCTCGCGAGCAATCCGGACGCCGATCTTAGCGCGAATACGACTGCGCATTCAATGCAGGACATCGAGCAGCTGCGGCAGCTCCTGCGTATCGAGAGTTGGACCGTGCTAGGAATCTCTTGGGGCACCACTATTGCACTCGCCTACGCGCAGGCGAACGTCGCTAGAGTGGAAGCGCTTGTGCTCGCGCTCGTCACAACGACCTCGCGTCGCGAGGTCGAATGGGTAACCGAACGTGTAGGACGCATCTTCCCGCGAGAGTGGGAACGATTCGCCGCTGCGATTCCAGCGGCTTTGCGAGATCGTCCGGTCGTCGATGCCTATGCCGAAATGCTATTCGATCGCGATCCGGCGGTGCGCGATCTCGCGGCGAAAGAATGGTGCGCATGGGAGGACGCGCACGTCTCGCTTGCGCCGGATCACAAGCCGAATCCGCGTTTCGAAGATCCGAAATTCCGCCTTGGCTTCGCGCGGCTGGTCACTCACTATTGGAAAAGCGCCGCTTTTTTAGAAGACGAGCAGCTGCTCAGAAATGCGCCGGTTTTGAACGGTATCCGGGGCGATCTCATCCACGGCCGCTACGACGTGAGCAGTCCATTGGAGACGCCGTGGCGGTTGTCCAAAGTTTGGACCACCAGTAGCTTGCACGTTTTAGGCGACGTCGGCCATGGCGGCGGCGAAGCGTTCACGAGCGCAGTCATCGAAGCTTTGGGACAATGAAAATGGAACGAGAGCAGGTTATGCGCTCGTGCAAACGGTTCTTTGGACATCCCCCACGACGGGCGCGGACGCGGCTAGCCGAAATCGCCGAAGCGGCCGGCGACGGCGAGTACCCCGACGTCTACGGCGGGGGCGCGCTCCTAGAGTCGTTCGAGAGCGAGATCGCGCAGCTGCTTGGAAAGGAAGCGGCAGTGTTCATGCCGAGCGGCACGATGGCGCAACAGATTGCTTTGCGCATCCATTCCGACCGGCGCAATTGCCGCAATGTGGCGCTGCATCCGCAGAGTCATCTCGTGGTGTCCGAAAATAACGCCATGCAGATGATGCATGGATTGCAGCCGGTTCTCGTGGGCGATCGCAACGCGCTCTACTCGCTCGCCGACCTGCAAGCCGTTCCCGATCGGCTTTCCGCGGTGCTGTTGGAACTGCCCGAGCGAAACATCGGCGGTGCGTTACGCCCGTGGGACGACGTGCTGGCCATGTGCCGGTGGGCGCGGGACGCCGACATTGCGATGCATCTCGACGGCGCGCGTCTTTGGGAATCGCAGCCGTTCTATGGCCTGCCGTTGCCCGAGCTGGCGCAGCCGTTCGATACCGTCTACGTGTCGTTTTACAAGATCTTGAACGCTGTGGCCGGCGCCGCGCTGGCCGGTCCGAAAGACTTCATCGATGAAGCTCGTGCCTGGCAATGGCGTCACGGCGGACGTCTGGTGCAGCAGTACCCGATGATCGTCTCGGCGCGCGACGGCCTGCGCCGCTATCTGCCGCGCATCCCGCTCTACTGTCAACGGGCTCGCGAAATCGCCGCGATTTTATCGAAGTTTCCGGACGTTGTGGTTACGCCGGACGTTCCGCCGGCGAATATGATGCACGTATACGTACGCGGCGAGCTCGAGCAGTTGTGCGGCAAAGCTCTGCGCGTTTCGCAGGAAAGCGGCGTATGGATGCCCGCTCGATGGAACCGCACGCAGATTTCCGGCTGGGCGATGTTTGAACTGAGCTGCGCCGAGGGCTCTCTGGGGATCGGCGACGATCAGGTGCGCGAGTTGTTCGGCCGCATTTTTACGGGAAACGGTGGAATCGCCTAGCGTTATGCGCCGGAAAATATTTCTGACAAGCGGAGCGTCGGCTCTCGCGCTAGCCGCAGGAACTGTGCTGCCTCGCGCGCGCGAGAATCCGCAAAGCGAATTGAGCAGCCTTGAACGCAAGAGCGGAGGCCGGCTCGGTGTCTTCTCGCTCGATACGGGAACGGGCGCCTCTCTTTCCTACCGCGCGAACGAGCGCTTCGCGATGTGCAGCACGTTCAAGCTGATTGCGGTTGCCGCCGTGCTTTCAAGGGTCGACCGGGGCGACGAGGACCTCGAGCGGCACATCGCATACTCGCGTGCCGATATTCTCGCTTATGCGCCCGTCGCGACAGAACACCTCAAGGACGGATTCATGACAGTCGGCACGTGCTGCGCGGCCGCGATCGAGTGGAGCGACAACACCGCGGCAAATTTGCTGCTCAATACGATCGGCGGACCAAAAGGATTCACGTCGTATGCGCGCTCGATTGGTGATCCGGTAACCACTTTAGATCGCCGCGAGCCGGCGTTGAACAGCGCGCTGCCCGGCGATCCTCGCGATACAACGACGCCGCGCGCGATGGCCACGAACATGCAGCGACTGGTCCTGGGCAATAAGCTGTCGGCGACATCGTGCGCCAAACTTGCGCAATGGCTGGTAAAATCAAAAACCGGTGCGACCTGTTTGCGAGCTGGACTGCCCCCTTCGTGGATCGTGGGCGACAAGACCGGGTCGGGCGGTCCCAATAACGCCTTCGGTGATAGCGGCACGCGCAACGATGTTGCTGTCGTGTGGCCGAAACGGGGCGCGCCGCTTGTCATCGCGGCCTATTTGACCGGTTCGGCGCTAGCGGCGGCGAATCGCGATGCGACGCTCGCAACCGTAGCCCGAATTGTTTCCGCGCGCTAGGTAGCCTCCAGCGGCGCAGAAGGCAACTGAGAAGCGATAGTTCCGGCTAGCGTCAGAAGCGCAAAGGCGCTTCCGACGCGATGGGCGAGTGAAGACAACGTTTGCACTTCTTCCGGAAGGTAATGTGTGCGGTCGCGCTTAGGGCCGCATGCGATAAATCCCACGAGTTCGCCGCGTGCGCTCATCGGCAGCAGCAAGGCGCCGCGCAGAGGATGTCCCGGGTCGTCGCACTCAAAGGGCTCGTGCCATCGCCGCAGGCGCAACACGGCGAAGTCGTGTGATGCAAGAATGCCGGGCGTTGACGGATTGGGAGTTACAAGTGCATACGACGATCCGTCTATCGTATAGATAGCAGCGTACTCATTATCCAGCCGGGTCCGGAGCGCTTCATAGGCTTGCTGCAGCAGATGATGGGCATCGGCAATGAGATCCGTTTCCAATGCGAAGCGATCCAGAGCCTTCAGCGCTAGAGTTTGAGCGCGGAAGATGACGCCGTTGAGAAACCGCTCGAGCCGGCGGTGCACAGATGTAAGCGCGACCCCCAAGAATACCGCGAGAGCTAATTCAAAGGCGAGTGCAAACCGCGACTGAGCGAGCCAGCGTCCCAGCCCCCAGTCGACCAGCGCGATCAGCCCTACGATAACGGAGGTTATCACGGCGTAAAGCAATGCGCGGCTGAACACGAGCCGGATGTCGTACAGGCGGTGTTTGAGAACCGTATACGCCACGGCGGCCGGTGCGAGAAGCAGCCAGACCTGCGCGACGTTGATGATCGTTACTTCCGGTAAAATTCCGGCGACGTTTTCGATAAATCCGAGAACGATTAACGGCAAGAAAGCGACTGTAAACGCACCGACCACCCAGCGAAGCCGGTTACGGTTTTCGTTGTCCGCCATCACGTAACGCGCTACCAAAATTATCGCGCCGGCCAATGTCATTGCAGCCACCAAACCGTTGGCTAAGGCGGGGACCCATGGTGACGGAATTCTTCCTTCAAATATATAGCGGCTAAATGTAACGATGCTGAATAGAGCGAGAACCGGCGCAGCAAAAAATACGAGGACTCGCTCGAACAATTTGCCAAATCCCTGCGGCTGCGTATTGGGAAAGCGCAGAGCGAAAGCGACCAATGCGGCCCCGGATGCCGCTTGGCTGGTCATGAAGATCAGTGCCGAGGCAAATCCGACCGCGGGCGGCGCGTATTCCGCCGCCAGCGTTCCACCAAAACAGAAGTAGAATGAAAAGACGTAAAACGCCCACGTCGCTGGCGTAGGGCGCAGCAGCACCAAGGTCGCCGCTACGATGATGTAGATCATTATGGCGAGCACCGCAAACAGATCGCTGATGTTGTCGCTGAGCGACCGCGCGTATTGATGGGATTGTAATGTTACGACTCGGCCGCCGGAGAGCGGTAAATGCAAAAGTTTACCTTCAGGAGCGCTGCTAAAAGATCCGATGCTAAGGCGCTGCCAGTTCTGCAGACTTTGTACGTTGACGCGATCTCCCACGCGTAGCCCGGTTTTCGCCGCGCGCGCGTCGACAGCGGTGATCGTTCCCGCGGCGTTGGCAGAGAATCCATAGGTCGAGAAGGGATGCCACGGCAGAAGAAAGTCGCCGCCGTTATAGATCACGGCCAAGGCCGTAAGGGCGACTATGACGAGGACACGCGCTACCGGCTGCCTCATGAAGGGGCGCCTTCGTCTCTTGCGGTGTGAGTTCATTTCCAGGACACGATTGCGAAACAAGTTCCGCAAGACGTGCTCGTGGTTAAGACGCACAGCTCTTGGTGCTAAAAAAACGGGTATACGGCCCTTATGGAAACGACGTATTACACATGTCTGAACCAGCACTGCGCTAAACACCGCAACGTTTTTCTCGACGGCGACTCGGAACACGAGCGCTGCGAGCGCACCGTGCTTCGTTTCGATGAGGAAAGCAAGCGGCCGGGCTGGCTGCGCTGGGCGGTACCGGCCGCCGCGGTAGTAGCGGCGCTCGTCGCGGTTCAAGTCGTCAGACGCAGCGCGTAATGTCCGGTTGAAGATCCTTCGAAAGACCTTCGAGAACTGGCGGCGGCACCGGGTTTCCCGGTTAGCCGCCGCGCTTTCCTTTTACATGGTGTTTTCGCTGGCGCCGCTGCTGTTCATCATCATCGTGCTGGCAGGTACCGTGCTGGGCGCCGTACACACCGAGCATTTGGTGAAGAATCAGCTGCAACTGATGGTCGGAACCCAAGGCGCGCAGCTGGTCGACATGCTGGTTTCGGCATCATCCCACCGCACGAGTCCGGTAGCGCTACTTGTCGGCGGCGTGCTTGTGGTCGCGTCGGCTTTTGGGATTTTCATGCAGGTTCAGGAAGCGCTCGACGAGATTTGGGAGATTCCCGAACGGCGCCGCGGCGGCTGGTGGAAAACGATCGTCTTGCGCCTGCACGCGCTGGTGATCGTAGCCGCGCTGGCCGTATTAGCGATGATATCGCTCGTCGTAGCCGACGCCGCCGGCCTAAAGGCGGGCATCGTGGTAAACATCGTTGCCCTCGTTTTGTTTCTGATGCTCACCTATCGCGTACTGCCTCAAACCGACGTCGGGTGGAAGAGCTCGGCGCTTGGAGCGGCAATCACCGGGGTCGTGCTGCTCCTGGGTGAGGCGGCGATATCGATCTACTTCACGCACGCGCGGCCGGCCTCGAGCTACGGAAGTGTCGGCGCCTTTATTCTCGTGCTTCTTTGGATCTACTATTCGGCGCAGTTGCTGCTATTCGGAGCGGAGTTGACGCGCACGGTCGAGACCACGTTGACTAAACGCTAGCCGCCGGCTATTGCACCGACGATGAGCAGCGGCTCGTTTCCGGTCGCGACCGGCTCCGGAAGCGGCGTGTCGAGCGCGTCGTGCGAGAGATCTTTCTCGCAGGCGAAAAAGCGTATGTAAGGACGGCGTTTCTTGGTGCGCTGATCGCGGATCGTGCCGCGCAGCGTCGGGTAACGCTCCTCGAGCGCGTCGACGACCGAGCGCTGCGTGATCTTTCCGTCTACGGAAAGCTCGAGCTCGCCACTGATCCGCGCCAGCGTGCGCAGATGCGCCGGAAGCACCACGCGGATCACGCCAGCGTCTGCACTTCGACCGAGAGCACCGCCGGCAGATCGCGAACGATCGGCTTCCAGCTGTCGCCCGCGTCGGGCGAAACGTAGACTTGGCCGCCGGTCGTTCCGAAATAGATTCCGCAAGAGTCGAGGCTGTCAACAGCCATCGCGTCACGCAACACGTTGACGTAGCAGTCTTTCTGCGGCAACCCTTTGGTGAGCGCTTCCCACTCGTTTCCGCCGCTGCGGCTGCGGTACACGCGCAGCTTTCCCTCCGGCGGAAAGTGTTCGCTGTCGCTCTTGATCGGCACGACGTAAATCGTCTCCGGCTCGTGCGCGTGCACGTCTATGGGGAAACCGAAGTCGCTCGGCAAATTGCCGCTGACTTCGGTCCACATGTCGCCGGCGTTGTCGCTGCGCAGCACGTCCCAGTGTTTTTGCATGAACAAAACGTCCGGACGCGACGGATGCATCGCAATACGGTGCACGCAGTGTCCGACTTCCGCGGTTGGGTCGGGAATGTACTCCGACTTCAGGCCTTGGTTGATCGCCTTCCACGTGGCGCCGGCGTCGTCGCTGCGAAAAGCGCCCGCGGCGGAAATCGCGACGAACATGCGCCGCGCATTCTTCGGGTCGAGCAATATCGTGTGCAGACACATGCCGCCCGCGCCCGGCTGCCACGAGCTTCCCGTCTTATGTTCGCGCAGTCCTGAAAGCTCTTCCCAGTTCTGACCGCCATCGATCGTGCGGAAGAGCGCGGCGTCTTCGATGCCGGCGTACACCGTGTCGGGATCGCTCAGCGATGGTTCGAAATGCCAGACGCGTTTGAATTCCCACGGCCGCGCCGTTCCGTCATACCACTGATGGGTTCCGGGAACGCCGGCGTACTCGAACGTGTTGCCGACGGGTTCCCATGTTTTGCCGCCGTCGTTCGAGCGCTGCACGACCTGCCCGAACCAGCTGCTGGTTTGCGAGGCGTACAGGCGCTGCGGGTCGGCCGGCGAGCCTTTTACGTGATAGATTTCCCAGCCCGCGAAATGAGGTCCACTGACGTCCCATTTGTCGCGCTTGCCGTCTGCGGTCAAAATGAAGGCGCCCTTGCGCGTGCCGACCAAGACTCGAACTTCACTCATCGCTCACTCCTTATCGCGGGCTTCGTCCTCGTTTCTTTCGGAGGTGTTTCGTGCCTTTCACCGTTCTGACGCTTTTCGCGGTTCTCGTTGCGTCCGCGCCGGCGGCAAATCCTTACGCGGGCTTCTCGTGCCTCACGCTGGCGCACAGGCAGAGCATTCCCGGCGCGCCCGGCGTGACGTTCCGCGTGCTGAAGCAGACGTACGCGCCGGCGTTCGCCGCCGTGAAACACCGCCACAAGTTCGGCGAGATTCTGTATCTGCTCTCGGGATCGGCCACCGACAACACCAACGGACGCAAAACGGCGTTTACGGGCAATCGCGCGATCGTGATTCCCGCCAATACGTTTCACGACATCACGCCCGGGCCGAAGGGTGCGGTGCTGTTAGATATTCAGTTCTTGGATACGAATCCTAAGACGCCGGGCTGGGATCCGAAGGTCTACAAAGCTCCGCAGCTCTGTAAGGACTAGCGTTTCGCCCAGGCGATGCACCAGCCGTTGGGGCTGATCTTTCCGTGCACGATCGAGCAGGCGTTAGGCCTTCTGAAGAACCGGCAGCCGCTGCACTTCCGGCCGCCCGGCCCGGGCTTGTCTTGATAGTGGAACTGCTTCTTGTTGTCGGCGGCGTCGGCGGTTGAAAAAGAGCCGGCCGCGAGCAGTCCGGCCAAGGCCGGAAGGACGACGAGCGCCTTAAGCGCCTCGCCGCGCGATACGTTCTTGTTCTCGTGATCCATGGACGCGTGTACCTCCATAGTGAAAAAGGCGGAGGCCGCAATCTTGCCCAAGAGCGTGCCGGAAGACCTTCCGGAGCCGTGAACGATGTATAGCGCTTACCTGCTGTTGAAACTCGTGCATGTCATCGCCGTCGTCGCGTTTCTCGGAACTATCTCCACCGGACTCTTCTGGAAGGTCATCGCCGACCGAACCGGCCGTCCGGACATCGCGGCACACACCCTGCGCGGAATCATACTGAGCGACCGCTTCATCACCATTCCGTCGATCGTCGTGATTCTGATCGCCGGCTTCGGCGCGGCCTCGATTAGCGGTTGGACGATCCTCGGTACCGGGTGGATTCTGTGGTCGCTGGTGCTCTTCATCATAGCCGGCGTCGCCTTCGTGCCGGTTTCGCGCGCGCAGCGCGAACTGGCCGAGCTCGCGTCGGCCGGTACGGCGCTATCGAGCGAGGCCTACCGGAATCTGTCGCGCCGCTGGGAAACTTGGGGAGCGGTTGCCCTCATAACGCCGTTGCTCGCGCTGGTTTTGATGGTGACCAAACCCGCGCTCGCTGCATTTCACCGCTAGGAGCAGAGCATGGAACACTCCGTCGACATCGCGCACTTCGATCGGCTGCTGGCCGGCACCGCCGATCCCGGCACCGTTTTACTGGACGCGCGCGATGCTGAAGATTCGCAGCTCTGGCATCCCGAAGGCCCGGGGATTCCGGCATTCGCCAACGTTTCGTATACGGAGTTCGTCGAAGACGAGGACGCGGCGCTCTCCCGTTTGCCCGAAGCGGAGTCGGTCTACGTCATCTGCGCGCGCGGCCGGACTTCACAGTATGTTACCGGTGTGCTGCGCCGGCGCGGCGTCAATGCGATCAACGTCGATGGCGGCATGCTGGCGTGGGCCGCGCATCACCGCATCGTTCGCCTGAACGGCGCCGCCGAGGAATTTGAGATCTATCAAGTCGTGCGCCCGGCCAAAGGCTGTCTTTCCTACATCGTTGCATCCGGCGGCGAAGCGCTCGTCGTTGACGCAACGCGTTACGGCGACGTATACCGCGCGTTTGCACTTCGGAACGGCATGCGCATCGGCGCCGCCGCCGACACGCATTTGCACGCCGATCATCTTTCGGGAAGTTCGGCGATCGCACATGACTCCGGCTCCGGCTACCACCTGGCCGATGAAGATGCGCAAGGCAGCGCGCTGGCTCGCGATGCGATGCCCAAGCAGTTCGATATCGGAGGCGCGAAAGTTCGCGTGCTCACGCTTCCCGTTCCGGGTCATACACTCGGCAGCACCGCGCTGCTGGTGAACGATCGTTACTTAATCAGCGGCGACACGCTGCTGCCGGAGGGCGTCGGCCGCCCGGACCTCGGAAACAAAGCTCGCGAATGGACGCAGTTTCTGTACGAGTCGCTTTCGGGAGTGCTCGGCAAACTCGATCCGCAAACGATCGTCCTGCCGGCGCACGCCGCTTCCGCGGCGCAGTTCGACGCTCGCGGCGCCTGCGAACGGCGGCTGGGCCTGCTGCTGGCGGGCGCGGCAATCGCCGACCGCAACGCGTTTCTGGAGAGCGTCGAAGAGCGCGTTTCCCACTCGAGTCAGCCGGCCGCCTATGCCGAGATTAGAAAGGTCAATCTTGGAGCGCCGGTCTCTGCCGAGCGTGCCGAAGAGCTCGAAGTCGGCATGAACAAGTGCGCTCTCTCCTCAGCTCCGGCGTAGCTTGCATGTAACGCCGGTCCGGCCGCGACTCGCCGTTCGGGTTGGCGCGACCGGCCGGCGCACGCCTTTCGCGCGGACGGGCCTGTATTTGGCGGCCTTCGTCTCGGTGCTCAACGTGAGCATCGTTTATCTCGCGTTGCCGGCCATGCGCCAAGCGCTGCACGCGGGCATCAGCGATCAGCAGTGGATCGTCAGCATCTATCCGCTCATGGAGGGCAGCTTCACGCTGGCGGCCGGGACGCTCGGCGATCAGTATGGACGCAAGCGAATCTTGGCCTGGAGCGTAGGCCTCTTTGTGCTCGCGTCGCTCGCCTGCGCGCTCTCGCGCGATCCTACCGAGCTCATCGTCGCGCGCGCGGCGCAGGGCATCGGCGGAGCCGCGCTTCTCTCGCTGCCGCTGGCATTGCTGCTGGAGACCGCACGCGATTCCAAGGCGAGCGATTCGACCGTCGCGCTTTTCTCGACCGTGGCTGCGCTTGCGGCGGGTATCGCGCCGCTGGCCGGCGGAGCGCTGGTGCAATGGATCGCGTGGCCGGCGATATTCTATCTTTCGGCGGCGCTTGGGGCGATCGTCATGGTGAGTCTGTTGTTCGCGACCGAGGAAACTCCGCACGCCAAAACGGGCAGCGACCTGTGGGGACAACTGCTCAGCATCGCCGCGATCGTCGCGATCAGCTACGCGATGATCGAAGGAAACCATAACGGCTGGACGTCACCGCTCATTCTGACGGCGTTCGGCATCGCGGCCGCCGGATTTGCCCTTTTTCTGGTGGTCGAGCGCTATGCGAAATGGCCGATGATTCACCTGCGCTATTTCAAACTGCGCACGTTCAACATCTGCGTGCTTCTCTTGGGTATCGTGAACTTTGCCTGGTACGGCGTCATGCTGCTCGTATCGCTTTTTATGCAAGATATCCAGGGACTTTCCGAAATTGCCGCCGGCCTGTATTTGATACCGTGCAACGCCGCCTACTTCGTCGCGAATGTTTTTGGCAACCGGCTGCGCGAGTCGCTCGGATTTCCGTGGAACGTCGTGCTCAGCTTCGTGTTTTCGATAGCCGGCATCGTGTGGCTGGCGGCGATCGAACAAAACACGCCGCCGTGGGAAGTCGCGGCGGCCCTCGCCCTGGCCGGACTGGGTTGGGGGATCATCTGCACGCCGGCCTCGGCGGTGGGACTCTCGGTGATCGAAGCGTCGGATGAGGGCTTCGCCTCGGGAACGCTGGCGTTCGGGCGATCGCTGTTCGGCGTTTTCGGAATTGCCGTGCTCGGTTCGATACTTTCAGCGGTGATGAGCGGCCGGATCGCCGAACGCATGACCCGGTTGCACGCATCCGGAGAAGCTATCGCGCAAACGACGCGCGCCGTCGTGCACGGCGACCTGTTTGACGTCGGGCGCAGATTCACGCCGTTAGTGCATAAGTCGTTCGTTCACGCGATGCACGATGCGCTGCTGGTCTGTGCGGCTCTCTCGGTTGCTACTTGCATCGCCATTTTGATGGCGCTCACCGCACACCGGAGGAACCTTCCGCAATCCTGATCTTCCAGCCGGCCAGCGGCGTCTTGGCGAGATCCAAGCGATCCACGAGCGCGGCGAAACGCTGCGCCGCCGTTCCGGTTCCGGCCGAACGCGCGGCGATGAAAAACGGTTCCCACGACTGATAGTAGAGGACCGCATCGACGCGCACGCGCCGCGGATCGACTGAAGCGGGGAGCGTGACGACGTACCGTACGATCGCGTGTCCCTTCCCATCCTGATAGCGCGGGTCGCTCGCGGCACGGCCGTGCGGGTAGGTCGCGCGTAAGAAATAGTCGGGCATGGCCGGGGTCGGGCCGGTTTTCGTCCAGCCTTGCGGCAGCAGACGGTTATCTTTGAATTCCTCGTCGCGCCGGATGAACGACGTCGTAAAGTGTCCTTCGTGATCGCGTACCAATTCTTCGAATATTTGGACTTGATCGGGACGCGTGATCGGATGCGCCTCGTCAAAGTGTTCTTGGTACTGTTGGCGGCCGCCGGGACCGGCGCTAAAGAATTCGCTCGGCAAGACGCGGCCGCCCGGCCCGACGATGCGCCCTTTGGCGTCCGTGCGGCCGGAAACGAAGAGCGGTGTCGTGCCGTCGCGGACTTCGACATCGAGAAATGCCCGCCGGAATCCGACGCCGGTCGGAAAGCGGTGCCCGGTCAAATTGACGACCTCGACGTCGGCGATCAGTTTGCGGCCCACCACGTGCGTGCGCACGTGGACTTTTGCCGTTTCAGTACGCGCCTGCTGGATGACGTGAGCGATTGCCTGGTCGAGATCGTTTGACGATCCGCTCATGTAATCGCTCAGACGGACTCCCAGCACGTCGGGATACTGTTTGAAGAGCGAGAGCAGGAAGGCGTTCAAACCCAGCAGTTCATGCCGCCGGAAACCGGTCTTGCGAAAGCGCACGTTGAGATCGGCGTGCGGTGCGGCTCCGGTCGTTGCGGGGTAGCTCGTGTCTTCGACGAGCGCGATCTTCGTCGCGATATGCGTCAGTGCGACTCCGCTCGCGTCGTCGCGAACGCCCGTCGGCATATGGCAGTCTTGACATGATTTCGCGCCCGGCAGTGCGCCGTATTCGTTTTGGAAGCGGCTGTTGAGCCATTCCAGATAGGTCGCCTGCTCGACGTTGTGTTCTTTCGGAACGGCAGCCACGGGCGGAGCGTCGACGACCGGCAAGTTGATCGTGTGGCAGCTGCCGCAGAGACGCGACGACGTCACGTAAGGTGAATAGCGCGGTTTCGCGCCGAGGGCTTCGTTCATCGGGTGCGTGACGATCTCGTTGTCTTTGAACGGGCCGTAGATTCTATCCGGCGCGCCCAAATCGTACGCGCCGTTGATCTTGTGATTCAAGAAATACGCGAGCGGCGTCTGATTCGCGGGCGTCTTGGTTTGCACGACGTGGTGGCAGACCGCGCAGCTGATGCCGTCGCGCGCCAAGCCGCCGTAATGATAGTTCCAGTGCGAAGGGGCGGCGTCGAAGACCATCTGCGGCGTGAACGTCAGTTTCGGATGGTCGATCGCGAGCGCGCGTTTAGCCATAACGGCGTGACAGGTCGAGCAGATTGCCGTTACCTGTCCGCGCAGCGCGTTGCGCGCGTGCGCGTCTTTCATCGTGCTGAGGTATGCCATCTCGGCTTCGAACTGCGCGTAGAAGACCGGATCGCGACCCGCCAGCGCCATCGGCGACCAGCGCCATTCGCCGTATTCGGAGACGTTGAAGCCGCGCACCCACATCACCGGGCCGAACGGGAGTCCGCGGGCCGCGCTGTGGCAACCCATACACTGATCGGAGGTAACGAAGATGTGCGCGCCGTGCGCTTTTGCCAAGTACGTGTCAACGGATTCGGGCGGAAACGTTTGCACGGCCAGCGGTGTCTTCGGTGGAGGCGCGGCCGGCTGCGAAGCGGCCGCGGCTTGGGGCGGCGGCGGCTTTTTGACGCGCCACGAATTATCGACGAAGTAGTGCAGCGGTTCCCCCGGGTAGCCTTCGATGTTTTCCAGCGAAACGAACGTCAGCGCTTTTTCGGCCGACGCGTGACAGCGCAAGCAATAGATGCCGAAACCTGCGCTCGGATATTGCGTCTGCGCCGCATTTTGGGCGCCGAACATGCCCTGATACACTTCCGCCCAAAACCAGCCGTCGTGCGATGCCGACGCGCGTCTGATCATGATCGTCCAGTCCGTCGGCCTGAGCTGCGCATCGGTTTCGCCCGCAAACGCTATGGCCGGTTTGCCGCTCTCGTATTGTTCTTTGATGATCACCGCGCCGTCGGCCGGCATGCCGCGGCGTCCGTTGCGCAGCCACGCCATCATCTCGGGCGAGTAATAGATGCGGACCGTGGGATGCACGCCGTAGGAGACGCCGTGAATGTAGGGGCCGGTATCGCGCAAGCTCTTGTCGACGCACCATCCCAAGTCGCGGTAACGGTACGAGCTCAAGTAATCGAGCAGCGTATGTTCGATGGCGACGGGTTCGCCCGATGGAACGCTTGCGGGCAAACGTAGCGCCGGTGGAACCGGAAGCGCGCGCCCGCACGGGTTGCGATCGTTCGAAGCGGTCAGCGCTTGGAGTGCCGGCCGTGCGCCAAAAAGCACGGCGGCAATAAGCCCTGCAGCTAAGATAAAGGACCGCACGAAGCGGCCCTTTATGTTAGCGAGTCTCTCTCCCTTTAGGGAGAGGCTTACTTTATCGGTAGCTCGGGCGTTGCGCGAAACAGTCGCGGCAATACACGGGCTTGTCGCCACGCGGTTGGAACGGAACTTCCGCTACGCCGCCGCATTGGCTGCACGTTGCGGTGAACATTTCGCGCTGACGGCCGTAGCCTTCACCGCCGCCGCCGCCGCTTCCCGAACGGCCCGACTTGCGGGCTGCGCGGCAATCGGTGCACCGGCTGGGTTTGTTGGTGAAGCCTTTGCTGGCGAAGAATTCTTGCTCGCCGGTCGTGAATGTGAACTGACGTCCACAATCAACACAGGTCAGCGTTTCATCGGTATACATATTTCTAACGAGTCTCCTAGTTTTTAGTTGTGAGTTTCTCTGGATCCGACTCGCTAGTACTTGGAACGTAGACCATGCGGACTTCGAAGCCTGATAACCCTCCTGCAACGCTTCGCCATCGGCGAAGGTTTCACTAGGAGGCCGGCCCGGCCAGGGTGACCCCCCGGGAGGCTCGAACCTCCTCCGGTCGCCCCCGCACTCTCCCACGAAGGAATCATTGCCCTTGAGACGAGGCTCCAAGCAACCGCTCGAACGCCGCAAGCCCAGCGCCACCAAAGAGGCGCCCCTCGAGGTTTTCGGCACCATCGTGCAAGTGTTCCCCAGCGCCAGCTTCTCCGTTGAACTGGAGAACTCGCATACGGTCCTGGCCCACGTTGCCGGCCGTCTGCGCCGGCACCGCATCAGAATTCTGCCTGGGGACCGGGTCGAGCTGGAGATTTCGCCCTACGACCTGACCAAAGGGCGGATCGTCTACCGCTACCGGGCGGGGGAGCCGCGCCGGATCTAACCCTCCATAGGCAGTGGCGCTTGCCGTCACTTCGCTAGGCCTTTGTCATCCTGAGTAGCGCGTCTCCGATGCGCGAAGTCGAAGGACGAAGGCACAAACCACCTAGTGTAAAGGAAACTTGATGCCTCCCAAAACCAAACTGAAGACCAAACGCGTGGTCAAAGACCGCCGCGTGAAAAAGAAACCGTGCACGTTCTGCACCGAGCGCACCATCGACATCAATTACAAAGACGTCATGCGCTTGCGGAAGTACGTGTCGGAACGCGGCAAGATCTTGCCGCGCCGCATCTCCGGAAATTGCGCCAAACACCAGCGGCTGTTAACCGTCGCAGTGAAGCGCGCGCGCATTATCGCCTTCTTACCGTTCGTCACCGAGTAGGGCCGTGCGCCTGATCTTGCTGAGCGACGTGAAGCCGCTCGGCAAAAAAGGCCAGGTCGTCGACGTTGCCGAGGGCTACGCGCGCAATTTTTTGCTGCCCCGCAAACTGGCGACCGAAGCCAGTAAGGGCGCGCTGACCGTGCTTGACGAGCAGAAGAAAGCGCACGACAAGCGCGAGGCCGAGTCGCTGGCCGAAACTCGCGAGCTCGCGGCGCTGTTGGAAAGTAAGCCGGTGATCGTGCGCGCCAAGGCGGGCGAAAGCGGCAGACTCTTCGGCGCCGTCACGAGCGCCGATGTCGCGCGAGCCTTCACCCAGACGTTCTCGGCGCCGGTCGACAAACACAAAATTGAGATGAAGACGGCCATCAAAGCTGTGGGCACCTATCCGGTCGAGATTCGACTCGGAAGGAGCGTCGTTGCCAAAGCGACCGTGGACGTCGTCGCGGACCCGGCATGATCCGGTTCCGCCGTAAATTCGGCAGCGAAGACGAGATGGGCCGCTACGTTTCGGCGCTCTACGATGTGCTCGCCAACACGATCGGCTCGGATAAACTGGTCCTGCGCGCCGGCAAAATGAACGCACTCAAGATGATGCGCTCGGGGGCGCTGCCGGACCGCATTTGCGCGCTGCAGCGTCTCATCTTCGAAGATCCGACGATCGAACGCGTCACCGGGCGGCCCAGCTTCAGGCGTGCCTTGGGTGAAATCGAGGAACAGCTCGCCGATTTAATCGCGCAGAAGAACGTCGAGGATTCGATCGAGCGCAAGATCAACACGAAGATGATCGAGCGCCACCAGGATTATCTCAAAGACCTGAAGCTGGAAGCGCTGCGCGAAGACTCCGGCCCGGAAACGCCCGCGACGCAGAAGAAGCTCGAGGAATTGGATCAGCTCAACGACCGCGGCTTGGCGGCTTCGGCGCTGCAACTGCTGCGTCCGCAGTCGTTCAAGGAGATCGTCGGGCAAGAAGCCGCGATTCGTTCGCTGCTGGCGAAGATTTCGTCGCCATACCCGCAGCACGTGATTCTCTACGGCCCGCCCGGCGTCGGCAAGACCACGGTGGCGCGGCTGGCGCTCGAGGTTGCCAAGGCGCGCGCGTACACGCCGTTTGCCAAGGACGCGCCCTTTATCGAAGCCAGCGGCACGACGCTGCGCTGGGACCCGCGCGAAACGACCAATCCGCTGCTGGGCAGCGTCCACGATCCGATCTACCAGGGCAGCCGCCGCGAGTTTGCCGAGGGCGGCATTCCCGAGCCCAAGCTCGGCATGGTGACCCGCGCGCACGGCGGCGTGCTCTTCATCGACGAGATCGGCGAGATGGACGCGCTGCTCCAGACAAAGCTCCTCAAAGTGCTCGAGGACAAGCGCGTTACGTTCGAGTCTTCCTATTATGACGAGAGCTCCGCCAACGTGCCCGAGTACATCAAGCGCCTCTTTAAGGAAGGCGCGCCGGCCGATTTCATCCTGATCGGTGCGACGACGCGCGAGCCCGAAGACATCGATCCCGCGATTCGCTCGCGGGCGGCGGCCGTCTATTTCGAGCCGCTGACGCAGTCGCAGATCGTCTCGATCGTGGGCGCCGCCATCAAGCGGCTCGGTGCCAAAGCCGAACGGCGCGTGCCGCAGCTCATCGCCTCTTACACCATCGAAGGACGTCAAGCGGTGCAGATTGTGGCCGACGCCTTCGGCGAAGCCCTCTATCGCGCCAAGGCTCCGGCCAAGACCGCCAAAGCGCGCCGCGCCGAAGACGTGCTGATTACCGAAGAGCACGTGCGCAACGTCGTGCAGGCCGGCCGGCTGGTTCCGCATACGCCGGTGCGCGGGCGGGCGGCTCGCGAGATCGGAAAGACGTTCGGCTTGGGCGTGCTGCACTATTTGGGCAGCATCATCGAGATCGAAGCGGTCGCATTCGGCGCCGGCGCGCCCGGAAAAGGCTCGGTGCGCTTTAACGACGCCGCCGGCAAAATGGCCAAAGACAGCGTTTTTAACGCGGCCGCTGTTTTGCGCGCCGTCACGGGCCTCGATACCGCAAATTACGATCTGCACATCAACGTGATCGGCGGCGGAAACATCGACGGGCCGTCGGCAGGCCTCGCAATTTTTCTCGCCCTTTACTCGGCGTTAACCAAGACGCCGCTTCCGCAAGACGTCGCGATGACCGGCGAGCTCTCCATTCAAGGCAAGGTCCGTCCGGTCGGCGGCATCGTCGAAAAATTGTACGCAGCGCGCCAAGCGGGCATGCGCGCGATTCTCGTGCCTAAGGAAAACGTGCGCGAAATCGATCGGACGCTGGCGGGAATCGAAGTGATTCCGGTCGCCTCCGTCGAGCAGGCGTTTAAAGCTTTAGCTCTCCACAAGAAATCCACAAGGCGAGCGCTTCCGGGGCGGCGGAGTATGTCGGCTCGCTCATGACCGTCACGAATCTTCCCGTCATCGATCGCATACCGCCGCAAAATCTCGAAGCGGAGATGGCGCTGCTGGGTTCGATTCTCGTTGACCGCGAGATCATGGGAGCGGCGGGCGAAATCGTTCGCCCCGAGGATTTCTACGCACACGTTCACGCGACGATCTACTCCGTGCTCGTGCACCTGTACGATCGCGCCGAACCGCTCGACAAGATCACGATCGCCGAAGAGCTCAAGCGCCGCGACCAACTCGAAAAGGTCGGCGGGATTTCGTATCTTTCGTCGCTGATGGATACGGTGCAAACCGCCGCGTCGGCGACGTACTACGCCAAGATCGTTCGCGAAAAAGCCGTGCTGCGCGGATTGATCCACGCCGGCACGCAGATCACGCAGTACGGGTACGAAAACGAAGAAGACGTCGAGGGCGCGCTGGACCGCAGCGAGCAGATGGTCTTCGAAATCGGCCGGCGGCAGCTCCACCGCGACTTCGTGCCGGTCGGTCAGCTCCTGAAACCGGCCTTCGAGAACATCGACAAACTCTTTCACAGCCGCGGCGGGCTGACCGGGCTCACCTCGGGCTTCCGGGACGTGGACGACATGACCACGGGCTTCCAGCCGGGGAATTTCATCATTCTGGCCGCGCGGCCGGGCATGGGCAAGACCTCGTTCGCGCTCAACATGGCCGTGGCGGCGGCGCGCGTGGAGACCGAACCGGTCGCGTTCTTCTCGCTGGAAATGTCCAACGACGAAATCGTGCAGCGCTTGATCTGCGCGGAAGCGCACATCAGCATGCACGACATGCGCCGGGGCAACATCAAGCCGCATCACTGGGAGAAGATCTCCGATGCGATGGGCGTGCTCAACGAGTTGCCGATCTATCTCGACGACTCGGGCGCGATCTCGATCGCCGAGATCCGCAGCCGCTGCCGCCGTCTGCAATCGGGCGCCGGCCTGTCGGCCGTTTTCATCGATTACCTGCAGTTGGTCAGACCGAACGTCTTGAGCCGCAACTCCAACCGCAACGAAGAACTCTCCGATATCTGCCGCACGCTCAAGACGACGGCGAAAGATCTCGGCGTACCGGTCATCGCGTTGGCGCAGCTCAACCGCGGCGTCGAGACGCGCTCCGAAAAACGCCCGATGCTGGCGGACCTGCGCGACAGCGGATCGCTCGAGCAAGAGTCGGATATCGTCGCCTTCTTGTATCGCGAAGGGTATTACAAAGAGGAAACGCCGGAGCCCGATCTCACCGAGTTCATCATCGCAAAACACCGCAACGGTCCAACCGGTACGGTCAAGTTGCGCTTCCAAAAAGAATACACGCTCTTCTTACCGTACGGGGACGAGTCGCACTTCCCAGCCGCCTAACTTGCTGTCATCCTGAGCGTAGCGTTTCGCCTTTAGCGAAATGCGAAGTCGAAGGGCGCCTAAGCGAGCGTAGCGAGGCGAAGGCCGCGGGCGCGCGAGCACTGCGCGCGTGGTTGTTAATGAGTGAAGGTAAACGTTGCTGAGAATCCGGCGCTGTGAGCCGGTAGTTGAAAGATTTGTTTAGCGATGGTAACTTTGTTTTCGAGCGGCATCTCAATCGGCACTTCGTCCCAAAAACCGCCGGCCCGTCCATAATCCACCCATGTAGATCCCAAATCGGTTGAGAATTTCTGGGAATGTTCTCCCGTCGAGCGAACAAGCGCAAACGAATTTTTTCCATAGGGCATGACAGTATCGGCGCAAGGTCCGCGAGCGGCCCTTCCCGTTGAAAGGCTGTAAAAAATAACTCTTGCAGGAGTGGCGAGCGTGTCGTTCGCGCACTCTGGGCCTGCCTCGATTAAGGCTGCTGCGGTTTGATCACCTGAGAAAGCAAATGTTCCGTCGCTTCTGTCGCCGACAATCGGCCAATCCATTCTGCGCGTCCAATCCGATTTTAGGTCCATCAGGAAGGCAAGATGCTCTTTGGGGTCACCCTGGGCGCATGCCAAAAAACGTCCGCTGCTAGAGAGTGCGACAATCGGTGATCCGGAATGGCAGGGTGAGGGTGGTCTGATCTGTCGCTTGCCCATCGTCCACGCCGCCTGGGAGCGCCCGTCATTCGTATAGGCGATGTGCAGCAGCGCTTTTGGGTTCTCTCTCGCCACATACCAATGTCCGGGCAAGAGGTGCGCGCCATTGCGAGTGATTGCGACTGTGCCTGGCGGGACGGTCGGTGTTAAGTCGGTCGCAGTGATAATCACATAAGCGATGCCGTTATGCATCCGCGCGGGAGCTTGAGGCGCACACGCTGATAGGACGGCGGCCAGCCCAAGAAAGAAGGCCGTCCTCATGCGGGCCTCGACTTCGCTCGGCCGCCCTTCGACTCCGCATTTCGCCAAGGGCGAAATGCTCCGCTCAGGATGACACCAATTTCAACTGCTAAATCCGAGCGCTTTCACGTTGCGACGCCACCCCAATCGTTAGCCGAAAGACTCCATCAGCGCAGTCCAGTCTTCGCGTGAGATGCGAAGATCGTCTTCGGCGAGCTGTGCCAGCGGTTTCTGTGGGAGTTTCTCGCGTTCGCACAGATCGCGCGCGTGCGTGTCGACGTAAAGGAGTCCGGTAACGAATTCTCCGCGATCTCGTGCCTCATTGAGAACCGTGAGCGCGCCGACACGATCGGCCGGATCGTAGTCGATCTCGAGTTTGCGCAACAAAATGCGCGAACCGTCATCGAACACGACTTCCTTAACGGTCCCCGGCTCATAGTCGACCGCGATCTCGCGGCCGCCGACGATATAGTCCGGCGTATGCAAAATCGCGTGATGCTCTTTGACGTACGCGTAGCTCTTGGTCGAGCCTTCGTGGTCGTTGAAGGTGACGCACGGGCTAATGATGTCGAGCACGGCGGTGCCGCGGTGTGAAAACGCCGCTTGAAGCAGCGGAATCAGTTGCTTGCCGTCGCCGGAGAACGAACGCGCGACGAACGTCGCACCCAGTTCGATTGCGAGTCCGCAGACGTCGATCGTTTCGAGCTCGTTGACCTGGCCTTTTTTCAGGACCGAACCGCGGTCGGCGGTCGCCGAAAATTGGCCCTTGGTCAATCCGTAGCAGCCGTTGTCCTCGATGATATACGTGCAGTCGACGTTGCGGCGGATCATGTGGCAGTATTGGCCGAGGCCGATGCTGGCCGTATCGCCGTCGCCGCTGATTCCCAGCACCATCAACTCGCGGTTGGCGATCTTGGCGCCGGTCGCGAGCGAAGGCATGCGCCCATGCACGCCGTTAAAGCCGTGCGCGCGTTCGACGAAGTACGCAGGCGTTTTCGAGGAGCAGCCGATGCCGCTCATTTTGGCGAGTTTGTGCGGCTCGACGCCGTATTCGTAGAGCGCCTTGATCAGATGATTGGTGATCGAGTTGTGGCCGCAACCCGCGCAAAGCGTGCTGGGCAAGCCTTTGTAAACGTCGCGTGTAAGGCCGGCCGCGTTGACGTTGGCCGGAGGTGCTCCACTGGTCATGCCGGGACGAGCTCCGTTCGTTCAGATTCCAGCAGCGGCTCGAAGATCGCCGAAGCGTCGATCGGCACGCCGTTGTAATGCCGGATAGACCGCATTTTTCCAATCTCGGCGGCGGGCAATTCGGTGCGAAGTATTCCGTAGAGCTGTCCGTCGCGATTCTGTTCGACGACGTAGATTCTCTCGTGACGCTCGATGAACGCGAGCACGTCGCCCGTAAGCGGCAACGCGCGAACGCGCAGATAGTCGGTTTCGACGCCCGCCGCGCGCAGCTGATCGCGCGCTTCGACGATCGCGTGGTGCGTCGTTCCGTAAGCGATCAGTCCGCAGGCGTTCCCCGTTTCTTCCGCGATGGGCTTCGGCACCGCCGAACGTGCCGTGTCGAGTTTGCGGGACAGCCGATCCAAGTTGTTACGATAGACGTTGGGATCTTCCGAATAGCGCGCGCTTTCGTCGTGACCGGAGCCGCGCGTGAAAAATCCGGCGTTGGCGTGTTCGGTGCCGGGCAGCGTGCGATAAGGAATGCCGTCAAGATCGACGTCGCGGTAGCGTCCCCACGACCCGGCCGCATCCAGCTCGTTTGCGCTCAACACCTTGCCGCGATCGAAGCCGTGCTCGGGATAGGCCAGCGGTGTGGTCATCCACAGGTTCATGCCGAGATCCAAGTCGCTGAGCACAAAGACCGGCGTCTGAAAGCGATCGGCCAGATCGAAGGCTTGGCTTCCGAACTCGTAAGCTTCGATCGGCGTGGCCGGGAGCAGCACGATATGTTTGGTGTCGCCGTGCGAAAGCGTGTACGCGAAAGCGACGTCGCCCTGCATCGTGCGCGTCGGCAAGCCGGTCGACGGGCCGGCGCGCTGCACGTCAAAAATAACGCCGGGAAGTTCCGCGTAATAGCCGAGTCCGGCGAATTCGGCCATCAGCGAGAGGCCGGGTCCGGAGGTCGAGGTCATGGCGCGCGCGCCCGCCCACGTAGCGCCAAAAACCATGCCGATCGCCGCCAGTTCGTCTTCGGCTTGCAGCACGGCAACTTTGCGTTCGCCGGTTTTGGCGTCGACGCGGTAGCGATCGCAATACGCGATGAACGATTCGCAGAGCGACGATGAGGGTGTAATCGGATACCAGGCGGCGACGGTGCAGCCGGCCATCACGCACCCGAGCGCGGCCGCGGAGTTGCCTTCCATCAGAATCAAGCCGTCGTTGTTGCCCGGCATCGCTTCGAGCGCGTACGGATCGTTCTTCGGCAAATTCTCGCGCGCGTAATTCGCGCCCAAGCGCACGGCTTCCATGTTGGTATCGACGGCCTTGAGTTTGCGGCGGAACTGCGCGCGCAGGGCGGCCTCGATCGCCTCTTCGCCGATGCCGAGCAAGTGCGCGAGCGCGCCGACGTAAATCATGTTGGTCAGATACTTGCGCAGCGCCGCATCGGCCACGTTTTCCTTGGCCAGTTTCGCAAACGGAACGGGATAGTACGTGACGTCGTCGCGTTTGGTAGCCCCGGTCACCGCGAACGTCTCTTCGTACAGGATCGCGCCGCCGGACTTTACGTCGAGCACGTCGGCGTGCCACGTAGCGGGGTTGAGCGCGATCAAAATGTCGATGCTGCTGCTGCGGCACTGGTAGCCCTGCGGAGAAACGCGCACGTCGAACCACGTCGGAAGTCCCTCGATGTTCGACGGAAAAACATTTTTGGGAGCGACGGGAATGCCCAAACGAAAAATCGCGTTGGCTAAAACCAAATTCGCGGATTGACTACCCGAGCCGTTAACGGTGGCGGCGCGGATCGTCAAATCGTTGACTTGCACGGCCCAATTCTTCGGGACGGCGAGCGCGTTCGCCTAGCGCTCGCCGTCCGGTGCTTGCTAACCCTGCCGGTCGGCTTCCCCCGCGTCGCCTTGCCGGACCGGTTGCGGGACGCGCGCGCGATTTTCGGAGTCGCGTTCGGCCAGATTGTCTACCGGGATTTCCCCGCGGCTGGAGGGACTGCGAGTCACGATCAGGCTTGCTAGCCGTTTTGAGATGTTTTCTTGGTTGTATTGGCGGTCGGCCATTGAGTGCTCCTCATTTCCTGTCTAGTAGGCAGTACCCACCGGCGGACCGAGCTAACGCGGCGAGCGCTGGTCCTCACGCATTCCGATGCCCTGCGAACGATAGGAGCGCGAAAGCTTTACATACTCGTGCGCGCTGATGGCGATCCACTTAGCCGACTCGCCGTCCAGTTGCTTTTTCACCTTGGCCGGAGAGCCGGCAGCCAGCACGCCGTCGGGAATCTCCGAACCCTCGCCCACGACGCTTCCGGCCGCAACGAGCGAGCGTTCGCCGACGGTGGCGTTGGTGAGTACGACCGCGTTGCTGCCGATGAGCGCGCGAGATTTGATGTGGCAGTCTTCCATGATAGCCGCGTGGCCGACCGTCACGTCGTCGTCGATTTGCGTGAGCCCGCCTTCGCTGACGTGAATCACGGCGTTGTCTTGAATTGACGTTCTTGCACCGATGCGAATCGGTCCGTTGTCGCCGCGCAGCACCGCGCCGAACCAAATGCTCGACTCCGCCCCGACGGTGACGTCGCCGATCAGCACCGCGGTCGGGGCGATGAAGGCCGAAGGGTCCACTTTCGGACGCTTCCCGTTGTACTCAATGATCGTGGCTTGTTCCATAGAAAGCGACAGTTTCTGATGCACCGTCATAACACCCCGTTGCGCGGCGTCAAAGCCGTTCCCCGGCCGAAGCCCGGCGATGCCGGCTACACCGCCGTCAATTACGCTTATGCGGGCAAGACCGGGCACATCCACGAGGTAGTGACGCTCAACGGCCGCGAATTGGCGAAAGTCGGTTTTGACGACCGGAAGATCGTTTATTATTTTCTCGACGACTTAGAGCTCGATGCCGGCGCCAAGCGCGGCACGTTCCACGATAACGATAAGAAGGAGTAGACCATGCCTCTTGTAGCTGCAGCTCCGCCCGTAGCGGTCACGCCGCCCGGCGGTTTCGATTATGTGACCGTCGATTCGCTGTACCGCCGAGTTTACGCAGCGCACGGTGCGGTACTTCTCATCGTCGATGCCGATACGGGCGCCATCACCGGGACGGTGCAGCTCGGCGGCGTTGCGGGCTCCGCTCCGAATGCGGCGACCGGGCACGTGTACACCGGGAACGGCGACGCCAAGGCACTCTCCGAGGTCGATCCGGCGACGCTGAAAGAAGTAGCGCGCGTCGCAGTGGACGGTCCGGTTGACGCAATCGCCTATGACGCGGGACTCGGTCGGATCTACGGCGACGAGGACGATGGCACGCGCATCTTCGTGATCGACGCGAAGACGTTCAAGCAAATCGGTACGATTACCATTCCGGGCCACAAGCCGGAGTATCTGCAGATCAACCCGGCGACGCACGAGATCTACCAAAACATCGACAGCGACAGCGAGATCGCCGTTATCGATGGGCAGCGAATGCAGCTGACGCGCATTATCCCGACACCCGAGATCAAGCACAACCATCCGCTGCAGTACGACGCGCCGTACAACATGCTGCTGGTCGCCGGCTCCAATAACAAGATGTCCGGCTATTCGACCGCCGGAAAGCTGCTCTGGACGATCGATTATCCGTCGCGTGTCGACCAGTGCGATCTCGACGCGACGCGACAACTGATGGCTTGCGCCGGTAACGGCATCACGCTGCTCAAAATCAATCAGAACGGTCCGCCGCAGATCGTCGCGACGCTGCCGATGACACCCGGCCCGCACACGGTTGCGATCGATCCAAAGACGGGTGACATTTGGGCCGTCTGGGGCACGCGCGCGAACGCGACGGCGCCGGCTACGGCCTTCGTGCAGCGCTTCCGCTACCAGCCCTAAACCGCCGGCGCCGATCAGGTAGGACCAGCGGCGAGAAATCGGTTGACTTCATTCCTTTAATGTAGCGGGCGCGCCTCACGGCGCGGCCGTGCCCTTTATTGGCGTTTCCAAATGTCGGGGTCAGCGAGTGATGGTTCGGGCACAGGAACCGAAGGTTTTCCGGCCGGTTGTTTCGGGCGTTTCCATCAATGTGATCGATATGAATCGGGATCCGACCCGTATGCGGATTGCGTTCGTTCCACCCGCACATGCAGCATTTTTCGCCGTAGGTTGCGATGAAGTACTTCTTGATGTGGCCCGAAGGTTTGTCAAAACTCGTTTTCGTGCCGTCAATTTCGCCGGAAAGCCATCCTTTGATGTACTCTTCATACTTTACGGCGCATTGGCACAAGTTCGAACAGTAAATGAACGCGTTTCGGCCGACAACATTGTTGCAGCCGGCCCGTTTGCATGTAATGATTTTTCTCAAAGATATTCTCATGGATCTAAAGATAACGGCTGTGAGTGCCACCTGTATGACACAGTAAAAAACGCAACACGATTCGTGTTGCGTTTTACATGGAGCCGACGCGGGGACTCGAACCCCGGACATTTCGCTTACGAAGCGAATGCTCTGCCAGCTGAGCTACGTCGGCGCGCCGAGTCTCGTTCTCCCCTGCGACCAACGCCCCTGCGGCCCGCAAAGTTTCCGAAAGGCCGCCGCAGAGTGACAGGCAGCTGGCACCCTGCCCCGCAATAATCGCGCCATGGCCGTCGCAGTCGAGGAGCTCGCCTCCGTAGCGCTCTCCCCGCCGTTAAAATGGGCCGGCGGAAAGCGCTGGCTCGTCCCGCATTTGCTCGACACGTGGTCGGCTCATCGCGAGCGCCGGCTCGTGGAGCCGTTCGCCGGCGGCATGGCGGTCACGTTGGGGCTGCTTCCTCGGCGCGCGCTCTTGGGCGACGTCAATCCGCATCTGATCTCATTCTACCGCTGGTTGCAGCGCGGATTGGATCTTCGCGCCGCCGGCGTCTCGCTGAAAAACGACCGTGCGATCTACGCGCACAACCGCGCCCGGTTCAACGAGTTGATCCGCAAAGGCGAAGGCGAAACGGCCGAAGCCGCGGCGCTCTTTTACTACCTCAACCGCACCGGATACAACGGGCTTTGCCGTTTCAACGCGCGCGGTTTTTTCAACGTGCCGTTCGGGCGTTACAAGCACGTCGAATGCCATAAAGACTTCTTACCGTATCGCGCCACGCTTTCGCGATACGAGATCGTCCAAGGCGATTTCGAAACGATCGACATTCGCTGCGGCGACTTCATCTACGCCGATCCGCCCTACGATGTGGAGTTCACGTCATACGCCGCCGGTGGCTTCACATGGGCGGACCAGCGAAGGCTCGCTAAGCGCCTAGCGGCACACCCCGGTCCGGTCATCGCCTCGAATCAGGCGACCAAACGCGTTCTGCGGCTCTATCGCGAACTCGGATTTGACGTAAAGATCCTCGACGCGCCGCGCCGCATCAGTTGCGACGGCAACCGCGACGACGCGCGCGAGATGCTGGCCATGCGTAACGTCTGATGCTTTTCCCGGGCAGCGTCGGCACGAAGACCGGGTCCACCCTCGAGGCGGGCGTTGAAGCCGTCCTGCTCAACAACAGTTACGCCGTCGAAAAGCAGGTGGTCGTCGGAACCAAACCCGGCGGCGGAAAGCATCGTGCGGATCTGGTCGGCATGCGCCCCAACGGCACGCGTTTTCTCGTCTCGCTCAAGTGGCAGCAAACCGCCGGCAGTGCCGAAGAAAAAGTGCCGTACGAAGTGATCAAACTGCTGCACGCGCTGCGCGAAAACCCGAGTTACGATAAAGCGTACATCGTCATCGGCGGAAGCGGCTTCACTTCAGGACTGGTGGCCTTCTATCTCTCCGAAGAGTTCCGCTCGTACATTCGCGAGTCGGAAAAGATCGAAATCCTCACGCTCAACGACGTGATGGCCCGCGCGAACAAAGGCTCGCTCTAGGCGGCTTTTCCCGGCGCGAATTTCAGCGCCAAGCCATCGATGCAGTAGCGTTTTCCCGTGGGCGGCGGTCCGTCGTCAAAGATATGCCCCAGGTGCGAACCGCAACGCCGGCAGTGCGCTTCGGTGCGCGGATCGACGAGCTCGTAGTCCGCACGCGTACGGATCGCGTCGGGAAGGGCGGCCCAAAAACTCGGCCAGCCTTCACCGGCATCGTACTTCGTTTTCGAAGAAAAATTCGCGAGCCCGCATGCCGCGCAGGAATAGGTTCCGGAACGGTGCTCGTCATTCAACGGACTGCTGCCGGGCGGCTCGGTCCCATTCTGGCGCAAGATTTCATAGCGCGCCGGTCCGAGGATTTGACGCCATTGTGCGTCGGTATGCGTTACCGCGTAGCTTTCGCTCGCGCGCGCACCGCGCATAAGCGCCAGCGCGCCGATCGCGGAAGCGAGACTGGCGGCAAAAGCCGCGCGCGTCATAGTGCTATGTGGCATGCAACACCGTTTCTTTCGAAGTACCGCTGATGATAATCTTCGGCGGGATAAAAATCGCCGGCAGGCGCGATCTCCGTAACAACGGGCTTCGAAAGCTTGCCCTGTTCGCGCGCGCGAGACGCTTCGGCGAGTCTCTGCTGTTCGTCGCCGTGCGTGAAGATCGCCGAGCGGTACTGGGTGCCGACGTCGGGCCCTTGGCGGTTCGGCGTCGTGGGATCGTGGATCTTCCAGAACGCGTCGAGCAGGGTATCGTACGAAATCTGCTGCGGGTCGTAGATGATTTCCACGGCCTCGGCGTGCCCGGTCTGCCCGCTGCAGACGTCTTGGTAACTCGGCGCGACCGTGCGGCCGCCGGTGTATCCGCTGGTCACTTCCAGTACGCCCGGAAGCTGGCGGAAGGCCGCCTCGACGCCCCAGAAGCAGCCCGCTGCGAAGACTGCCGTTTCTTTGCTCATCACTGACTAGAACGTTTTCCGGGCGCCGTCGGATTCACGCGGTGCCAGAATTGCAGGCCCATGGGGAGCGCGGCCGGCGCCAGCGGGTCGAGATCGAAGCCGGTCAGGTCCGCCGGCACTACCGCGCCCAGGCGGACCGAGTACAGGTAGATCACCGGCAAGTCGGCGGCGGCCAACTCCTGATAGCGGTTGAGTTCGCGGCGCGCAACCGCCGGTGAGGATGCCGATCGCGCAGCTTCGATCGCGCGATCGATCTGCGGATTATCGTAGAAGCCGATGTTGTAGCCGCCGGCCGCGCGCGTTTGCTTTGAATCATACGATCGATAGTCGTCGGGATAAGCCGGCAGAATGATGCCGCGCAGCGCCACTTGGAAACGGCTGTTGTGCAGATCTTCGAAAAACGACTGCAGTTCCTCGTTCTCGAGCGAGCAGTCCATGCCGACCGCGCGCAGATTGGCTTGAATCAGCTCCGCGATGTTGCTCGCGACCGCATCGGTAGCGCCTCCGGTTTTGAGCGTAAACCGAAGCTCGTGCCCGTCTTTCACGCGAACGTTGCCGTGCAGCTTCCAGCCGTCGGCATCCAGTATCGCCCGTGCGCGCGCGGGATCGTAACGGTATGTTCGAACGTGCGAATCGTAATACGGCGAAAAGCTTGGAAGAGGGCCGTTGAGGATGTCGGCCTGTCCGCTCATGATTCCGGACTTGATGAAATCGCGGTCGATCGCGTACATCATTGCCTGCTTCACGCGCGGATCGTGCGCCCATGGAATCGACGGGTCGTGGTAATTCGGCAGCAATAGGAACGTGACGTTCCAGGGCCAGGTGATGAACTTATGATCGCCGCGCAAGCGGTTATGAATGCGCCACAGGTTGGGGGCGATGTCCGTTACGTCGATTTCGCCGGCGTCGACGGCGGCATAAAGCGACTGCTGTTGCGGGTAGACGCGGAATGCGACCGCAGAGAGTAGGGGCTTCGGTCCCCAATAGCGCGGATTGCGGCCGAGGATGGTGTAAGAATCGCGGACGCTGCGAACGATCCGCCACGGGCCGCTGGTGACGGGGTTTTGCGCGAAATCCGCGTCTGCGTTGATGAACTTCGCTTCGTCCTCCGAACCCGGCGGATACCGGTGCAGGATGTGTTCGGGAAGCGGCAGCGTCTCGCCGAGAGCGTTTTCCAAAAATGGAGGCGACGGCGAAGAGAGCCTCACCTCGACGGTATAGCGGTCGACGGCGCGGACCGACGTCATCAGTTTGAAATCCGATGAGTTGCCTTCCAAGACGTTCGGGTTGTTTCCGAGCAGCAGCGAAAAAACGACGTCTTTCGACGTGAGCGGCACGCCGTCGGACCAAAGCGCGTTGTGCCGCAGGTGCAAAAGATAGCGTTTTCCGCCGCCGGTGATATCGATGCGGTACGCGAGACTTGTTTGTGGGCGCGGAAGCAAGTCCGGACCAATCGCCAGCAGCGGCGTATAAATGAGGTCGTTGACCATGCGCGCCGCCGATCCGACGGCTGTCAGCGGGTTGAACGAATCCGGACCGGCGATCCACGCCGTCACGATCATGTCCGGCTTACGCGTCTCGGCGGATCGCGCTCCGCATCCCGCCGCCGCTAAGACGAACGAAGCCGCTATCGCCATGGCAAGCGCCTTCACGTCTGCTTTTCCCTGAGCCAATCGCCCACGAAATTAAATGCGCAGACGGTGATCAGAATCGCTAAGCCTGGCGGCAGAATCAGCCAATACGCTCGCGCAAAGAGGTCGCTTTGCGCGCTCGTAAGCAGATTGCCCCAAGACGGTATCGGCAAACGGATGCCGATTCCCAGATACGAAAGCGCGGTTTCGGCGAGCATGGCGGTGGCGACCATGAAGGTCGTGGTCGTGATGATCGTGCCCATCGCGTTCGGTACGAGATGGCGGAAGATGATGCGCCAATCGCCGGCTCCCGAGGAACGCGCCGCTTCGACATAGAGCCGCTCCTTGAGCGTCAGCACTTCCCCGCGAACCAAGCGCGACGGTCCGAGCCAAGCCGTAAAACCGATCACGAGCATCAACGTGAACACGCTGCCGTTGAAGAGCGCGGCTAGAAACAGCAAGAGAAATAAGGTCGGGACGCTCAAGAAGACGTCGACGATGCGCATCAGAATCGAGTCGAGCCAGCCGCCGTAGTACCCCGAGACCGATCCGTAGAGCGTTCCGATGAGCGTTGCCACCAGCGCCGCCACGATGCCGACGGAGAGCGTAATCCGGCCGCCGATCAGCAGCCGCGCCAGTTCATCTCGTCCCAGTCCGTCGGTTCCCAGCCAGTGCGTACCGTTCGGTTGAGCGTACGCGTGTGCGACGTCGGTGGCGTAAGCGTCGATGTGCAAAGCGAGCGGCGCAAACCAGCACGCTGCCAGCGCGAGCACGATCCAGACGATGCCGGCGGCCGCGATCGGTTCGACGCGCATGCGCCGCCGCCGTGGAATCCCTTCGTCGACGGGCAGCGTCAGGGTTCCCTCAATCATAGCGCACCCGCGGATCGACCACGCCGTACAATACGTCGGCTAAAAGGTTGCCGAGAATGACCAAACATGCGGTGATGACCGTCATGCCCAGCAGCGTGAAGTAATCGCGATCGGTGGCGGATTGCCAAAAGAGCTGGCCCATTCCGGGATAGGCGAAGATCTGTTCGGTGATCACGGCACCGCCGAAGAGCGCCGGAATCGTTCCGCCGAGCAAGGTGATGAACGGAATGAGCGCGTTGCGCAGCGTGTGCTTGAAGAGCATCGTTCCGGCCCCTAGACCCTTGGCGCGCGCCGTGCGCGCATAGTCTTCCTGTAACTGTTCGACCATGCTGCCGCGAATGTAGCGGCTCCAGCCGGCCAGCGAAACGATCGCGAGCGTGAGCGCGGGCAAGATCAGGTGCGCTAACCGGGACGGCCAATCAAACGATGCGGTGTCGATCGTCTGCAACCCGCCGACGGGAAACCATCGAAGTTGAACGGCGAAGATCGCGATCAGGATCGTGCCGAACCAAAACGTCGGCATAGACCACGCGATAAACACCACGACGCTGGCCCCGCGATCGAAAAACGTGTTTCTCCGGAAAGCTTGGTAGACGCCGAGCGGGACCGCAATCACGATCGAGAGCGCCAGCGCGCTGCCCATCAGCAGCAGCGTGCGGCCAATCCGTTCGCTGATGAGCGAGAGTACCGAAGCCTGCCGGCGGTATGCAAAACCGAGATCGCCGTGCGCGAGTTTGGTCAGCCAGATTCCGTATTGCTCGTAGACGGGGCGATCTAAGCCCAGTTCGTGCGTGATGCGCTCGACTTGTGCGGGCGCTGCGTTTTCTCCGGCCAGCGTTTGCGCGAGATTGCCCGGTGCGAGATGCAGTAAGATAAACGTCAGGACGGTGACGCCCAGCAGCGTCGGGATCGCCAGCAGCAAACGCTTAACGACGAACTGGAACACCTATTACCAGCGGTACGCCGCCAGCGCGTCCCACTGGTACGGCTGCGTGCCGTCCCAGGCGAAGAAGCACTCGCCTATCGCGGCGGTTTCCTTAGCGGCATCGAGCGAGGCGGTAATCTCGCCGGCAGGCGGATAGCCGTTGCGTCCTTCCGCGGTCGTCTGTCCGCCGATGCTTACCGGCAAGCGGCGCCCGCTCAATGCGATCAGTTTTTCGTAAGACGCGCGAAGGAGCACTTTGACTTGCGCCGGCGTGGTCGGCGTGCGGCGCATCATCCGCCAATACGCCATCGGCTGCAGCACGTCGCTGTACCGCGCGATTTGACGGTACGGATATTTGGCGAGCGAGAGGTGCTCCAGATACGGATCCTCGACCGTTGAGACCAGCAGATATTTCGGCCCCAGCGCTTCGCGCAGACGCTGCATGTACAACCACAGCGCATTCAGCTTTTGCGGATCGCCGCCCATGAATTCGTCGCCGCGTTCCAAATCGACGGCGAGCCCGGTTAGGGGCGTGCCTTTGGCCGTCCGGTAATAAGCGGTGCGAACGGCGGCCTGCAGATCCTCGAACGTCGTATCGCGAGGAACGGTCCAGCCGATCGTGCCGATTCCGTGCGCGGCCAATCCGTCGATGATCGCGTCGACCGTGGCTTTGGCTTCGGGCGTGATCTCCCAATACGCGCCGTAAGCCGTGCGCAGTTCGACGTAATGCAAACCCGCGCGGACGGCTTGGTCGACCATGGCTCGGGGGTCGAGATGTTTGAAGTACAGCGGATCGAGCGGATTGGCCGTAAAGAAAAGCCACATCCCTTTTCCGGAAGCGGCGGAGATAGCCGTTGCGGGCGCCGCGGCCGGCGTGACGATCGCCGCGGTCTTCACCGGCGGGTAGCCGCTCCGGTACACGAGATAGCGGTATCTCGACGCCGGCTCGACCGACGTGTCGCGATACGACGAGCTCGGTCCGGCGATCACGCTCATGATCGCGCGCCTTCTCAAACTGTCGATCCTGACGACCCGCGCAAGCACGCGCTCTTGCGGAAACCAGCCGACTTGGATCGTATGTGGGCCGAGCGCTCGCGCGACGACGCGCGGACCCGTCCAGTTGCGCGTATCGGCCGTCACCGTTACGCTGCCGAGTTTCGGCAGATTCGAGCGCACGACGATCTTCAGTGGTCCGTTACGGTGCGTCTTGAGGATGGCCGCGGGTTGACCGAAGCGCAGGCGCGTCTGCCACTGCACGTATCCGTCGCTTGAAAGCCAATCCAGGTCGCTGCCCGTCATGATGCGCGTCGGTTTGCCTTGTGCGTCCAGAAAACGCGCGACCAGCAGCCAGCGCGCATTGCCGTCGGGATCGAAACCTAGCGGATGCGAGACGATCGTGAGTTTTGCGGCTGGATTCCCGTAATAGACCAAACCCGCCGGCATCGGCGGCGGCGATGGAGTGGCTTTCGTCTGCGCGAGCAGCGCGCCGAGGAGCAGCGGAAGGGCGGCGGTCATGTATGGCGGACTTTCTCCAGTACTGACGGCTTCAAAAGATAAAGGCGGTACACATAAGTGTACCGCCTTTTGTCCCTCGTCTGGCCTGCGGTCAGATCCTCCGTGAGAGGAAGAATAGGATCAGAGGTGACGATTGGTTGATCAGGAGATACGAGTTCTGGCCCGCAATCGCCCCCGGCGCCGAATTGGTCGCTCCAATTGGACGCAGCGCGCCACAGCCGAGCCCGAGGCCCGCGGCCGGGAGGGCCGAGGGGAAGCAGGTCGGCGTGATTGGCCGGTTGTTGTTCAGGAGGTTGGTCGCCTGAATGCCGATGTCCCAAGAGCGGTTGGGTCCGATCTCTTTGAGGACGGTAGCATTCACAATGCCCCAGCCGGGCGTACGATTGGGCACGGCCGTGATTTGGCCGTTATTCGAACCCGTGGTCGACCCCGACGGAATCGTTCCGGTGTAGAACGTCACGGCACTCTGCAGATATATTTGCGGAATGAGGTGCAGTCCGTGCTCGTGCAGATCTGCCGTAATCGAACCGCTAAATGGCGGGTTCTGCGACGAACGGAACAAGACGCCCGTCGTTGAGGGCGGCAATTGAACGCTGCCGTACGGCGTCGTGAGCGACGAGACGGTGTTCGTCCAGAAGTTCACGTATGTGGCAGCGATCCAGTACGACGTGCCTGTGTCCCGGTTATCCAAGTGATTGAGTCCGAACTCGAACCCGAAACCCTTACGAATACCCGTGTTGGAGACGCTGCTCGGCTGAGTCAGGATCGGCCGCCATAAGGGCGGATTGACGGTCGTGTCGAGTTGGTAGGGACGGAAGTCCACCAAGATATTGTTGGCATAATTGTAGTACGGACCGAACTTGATCGACGTATTCCGATCGATTTGATGCTCCCACATCAGATTGTAGTCATGCGTCAACGTGGGCTGCGGCGAGACTCCGCACTGCGTCGTGTTGTATTGGTTGCAGTAGTAGTTGGCCGCAAAGGCGGCCGTTCCGGGAACGTTCACGGGGCCGTTGAGCATGCTTTGCGGCGCATAGCGGTAGACGTACGCGGATGCCACCAGCGACGTGGACGTCGTGGCGGAGCCGATAATGACGTCGTTACGGCCCGCCTGATAGTTAAACGCGAACGTCGGATTCACAGCCGTAGACGTGGCGCCGCCCCCAATCGGGTAGCCGTAATGGCGCGACGTCCAGCGGATGCCGGGGCTGAGCTTCCATTTTCCGACTTGGAAGTCGCCTTGAGCATACGCGTTCGGCGTGTGCAAGGGATATGAAGAGTCGTACAGCAGCGCCGGCCAGATCGAGCCCCATGTGCCGACCGGGTTGAACCATCCTTTGTAATAGTTGGTGTAATGCTGGTTGCTATAGTCGTCACCGACGCCCAGTTCGATGGACGAGTTGGCGTTGAGTGCGTTGTCGTAGACGATTGAGCCGGAATAGAGATTGGAGGAACGGTCTTCCCAGTAACCCGTGCTGACCCAATTGGCCAGCTGCATGCAAGCGATCTTCGGGTTGGGTGTATAGGTGCCGGGAATTGTCGGCGTCGTACCCGGGAAGCCCGGATAGAGCACGGGAGTGCCGGGCGCGTACGGGTATTGGGGGCAGCCGTTGTTCACGTCAACGTTTCGATTGTTTTGGAATTGCGCCAAGTTGGCGTCGGCGACCGGTTGATCGAAGATGTACTGGTTATAGTTTTCCGACAACCGGAATTGGAGCGAGGAGTGATCGTTGATGACGTGGTTCCATTGGAGTTTGCCGATGCCGCTGTAGTGGTGCCAGTAATTGCCGCCTGCGGTTCCGGTAGCCGCCGTACCGAAGTACAGCCCTTCCGGGCAGGGCTGACCGTTGGGCGCGACGCCGCCTTGGCCGCCGGTATAGGTCGGCGATCCGCTTCCGTCGCCGACTGCCACGGCGCCCGGACACATATTGACCGTCAACGGCACGGGCTCACCGGGCGCTCTTTGCATCAAGTAGCCCCAGTCAAAATCCCCTAAACCGTTTTGGATAAGAAACTGGATGTCGTTTCTGTCGTTCGGCCGCCAGTGGAAGTTCCCGATAAGGTCGGCCGTCTTGACCACGCCCGGGCCATTTTGCTGCTCGATCAAAACGAGCGGATAGGTTTGTCCGGGCGTGTATTGGTTCAAGGCGTTCGTCATGTCGGCCGAGAGAAACCACGACAGCTTGTGGTTTGGCGACGCGCCGCCGTACTCGGCGGTATAGTACATATTCCGGTACTGTGGTGTGGAGCCGTATGTGAAGTCGCCGAAAGGCGGATAGGTTCCAGACTTCACGACGGTGTTGATAATGCCGATGCCGGAAGCCGCCTGCGATGCGGGTAGACCACCGGTGGAAACCAGGATGCTGCCGATGCCGACGTTCGACAAGTTCGTGGTGAAGAGTCCCGACATTTGATCGTTGATCGGGATACCGTCGAACTGATACGAGATGTCTGCGGCCGAACCGCCGTGTACGCGGGGCTGCGCCGGGAAACCGCTTCCCGTGATACCCGGAATCGTCGCAATATATTGGTACAGCGTCTTATGCGTATCGTTACCGAGCGATATCGCGCTAAGCTGTTGGCCGGTAACCGAGTAGGTGTCCGAGGTCGTATCGGGCTTCACGAGCGAGCCGGCGGCTCGGGACGTTACGCTCGCGATCGTTCTCAGGGCAGCCGACATACGAATATTTTCAGTCACTGTGAGCGACTGAACGACGGTGACGCCCGGCAGGCTCTGCGATTCAAAACCGCCTGCTTGGACCGAGACCGTGTACGTATCCGGCAGAAGATTTTGCAAAATGTAGAAGCCGTTGGCGTCGCTCTTTGTCGTCTGCCTTCCGCTGGGCGATGAGGCTGTCACCGAAGCGTTTGCGATAGGAGCGCCCGTCGCTGCGTTTGTGACCGTTCCGCTGACGGTACCTGTCGTAGCCGATTGCGCCAGCGCCAAGCTCGGCGATACGATCGACATCGCGATGGCTGTCGCCAGCACGACCGCCAGGTAACGCAAATGACCTTTAATCTCTATCATTGCAGTATTTTTCTCCACCGGAGCCGCGAGCGGTGCGCCTTGATGCATCCCGGCCGTGGACCCCAAGATAATATTATAGCGACCGGCGTGAAGTCACGCTCGTCCGCTGGCTGTTGGAATATGATTAAAAGCAATAGCGCTCCTGCCGAGGCCGCAAAGGCGCCTTCACCGAGGGACGGCTCCGGAGCCAGGGGCGGCTTGTTCGGCGGGCAGTGCAAGGAGCGAACCCTCGCGATTTCGCCGAAGAGAGAAGATCGTATGATACCAATCATCCTGGCCGTGGCCGTGGCTGCCGCCCCTTCGCCGAAACCGACACCGCTCAAAGTGATCATCCACATACGATCGAACACGACATTTTGTTCGTCCGTGCGCTCGATGGCGGTTCCGATCGGTTACGTGACCCGCCGCAACGATGAAGCTTTCGCGGCGATGAACCACTCGGTGTTAAAGTACTTTGAAAGCGTTCGCGGCGTTACGTCAGCCGGCGTGCCGGATATGGAGGCGCTGAGCTCGGAACTTGATGATTCCGCCATCTATACGCCGACCGGGGCCTTGAGCGCGATGAAGGTCGGCCAGATCGCCTACGATGTCGACCAGAACCTCACGCTTGAAGATCGGATCATGCAAGACTCTTGGACGAAATATCCAAAGGGCGCGTACCCAAACATCGACGCAATGCGGGACCGGCTGCAAAACCTCATGGATTTGCAGCGGGCTCTCGTCGCGCGTTACACCGAATTCGCCTCGGTCTACACCGACAACGCCGGCCAGGCCAAATTCGCGGATGACGCTGCATCATTTAAGTCGCTCTTGCGCGATACCATACTCGGGCTATCGTCGGCGCTAGCCCATGCGCATGACCCCGAAGAATACACGCCGGCGTACGGTACGGTGCACGAACTTGCTCGCGCGGGAAGAGTCTCCGATGTGGTCAAGGAGCTGAAACTGCAAGAGATGGCCTTTTCCAACGAAATCGTAGGCGCCGGCAACTCCTGCGGGATCTAAAACCGCTACACGAGTGTCTTGGCCAGCCCGCGCGGCGCGTCGCTCTCGACGTACCGCGCCCTCCCGACGTGCAACGCGACCATTTGGGCTGCAACGAGCCACGCCAGCGTATTAAAAGCGCTTCCGACGACGGGACCGAGCAGCGGAATGTCGCCGATGTGACCGCCGATGACGTAACGCAAACTCTCGGCCTGAGCCGCCTCCAGCATAGGGCCGTTGACGATGTTGCGGGCGACGTCGTCCACGATTCCGATGATCGCGCAGGTCGCGTCGAGCATCGCGGCGCTACCATGGCGGAATTCCCCGGCCGAAAATCCCTCGGCGTGAATGTAGCTCGCTTCTTTGAGCTTGAGCGCAAATTCCTTGGCGACCGGAATGCCGTAGCCCGCAGCCACGATGACGACGCTGCGCCGCCGCGCGATGCGCTGAGCCGCTTCGTGGACCGCCCCCACGCCGTCCCCGCCGAGCCAACTGCGCACGTCTTCGGCGGTTTCGGTCAAACTGTGGGCGCTGCGCGAGTGCGTACCGGCCATCAAACCCGCGGCCCAGAGTAGGATCGCGGCCGTGGAGCTGACGCTCTTGCTGGCCGGAACGGCGAGCTCGGGCCCGGCGGCGAGATCGATCGTGAGATTAGCGCGATGCCCGAGTTCGGAATCCGGCGTATTGGTGATCGCGATCAGATCCTTGGGCTGAAGAACGTCGAGCGCTTCGAGCAAGTCGCCCGACCGGCCGCTTTGCGAGCATGCGATAATCGCAGCGTTCCGGTACGCGACGTTGTCCAGCGGCGCTTCGGTTGCGGCCAGCGCGTGCGCGCGTATGCCGCGCCGACGCAGCGCCAGCGCGCCCAGCTGCGCCATGAAGAGCGAGCTGCCGCTGCCCAACAGCACGACGTCCCGTTCGCGGATGGCGTGCGCGAGCGTTTCGGCTTTATCCGACGCAGCGATGGCCCGCCAGACGTCGGGCTGTTCGCGGATCTCGCTTTCGAAATGGGCGCCGAGCATGCGTTTACTGCGACGCGATCGCCGCGAGAACTGCGCCGCGGAGCGTTGCGAGGTCGGCCGCGCCGTGGGGCCGATCCTCGCCCATCCATTGATTGATCATGAACGAAAACGTGACGGGACCGTGCGTCTTCGTTTTCACGAAGCCGGAGATCGTACGCACGTGGCTGATGCTGCCGGTCTTGGCGAAGACGTTTCCTTGCGCGATCGTTCCTTTATACGAGCCCTTGAGCGTTCCGCGTACGCCGGCGACGGGCAAGGCGTCGAGCACCACCTCGCGGTTCGGCGAGTTCCAATCATTCTGGAGGATCAGCAGAAGGTCGCGCGGCGTGATGCGGTCATACTGCGAGAGTCCCGAACCGTCGGAGATCGAAACCGTCGCGGGATCGATGCCGGCCGACTTCAAGTATTGATTTTCCAGCACGATCCCGTTTCCAACCGTGCCCGGGGCGCCTTTCAGGCGGAAGCCGAGCTCTTTGAGAAACATTTCGCCCATCAGATTGTCGCTCGGATACCAGAAGTCCGCGAGCAGTTGCGGCATCGCTTCGGAGTGTTTGTTCCACAGCACGGTCGCTCCGGACGGAGCCTTTCCGGACTGCATTGCGCCGGCAACGGTAACGCCGTGCGCGGCAAGCGCCTTGGCGAAAACATCGCCCGCATAGCTCTGCGGATCGGGAACGGCCGGGTGAACGTCGCCCGAGGTTTTTGCGCCGGCCGGGTAGCTGCCCGTGATGCGTATCGTCGTGGGTTGATCCCAGGGCCGAACGAGTTCGGACGTATCTTTCGATTTGGGCTCGCCCGTAACGAGCCGGTTATCGAGCGTGAACGCGCCGGTCGCAGGCTGCAGCGCGATGCTCGCCGGATCGCCCGGTGCGGCGCCCGGTGAAAAGTACATGTGAACGACGCCGTCCTCGAGTTCCAGTGCCGTAACGACGGGCGCATAATAAAAAGGAAGATCGTCCCACGACCAGCCGTACCCGTAGCGCACGTTGTCAAAATGCGTGGCGTCGGTCACCACGCTGCCGGAAATGCTCGTTACTCCTTGCGCGGCGACGGCGGCCGCAGCGTCGTCCAAGTCCTTTGCGGTCAGCAAGGCGTCGCCCCCGCCCTGCAGATACACGTTCCCCGCGATGGCGCCGTTTTGCGGCGCTCCGTCCGACACCACTGAAGTCGTGTAAGCGAATCGGGTGCCAAAGATATTCAGCGCCGTGGATCCGACGAGCAGTTTGAAGTTCGAGGCCGGCATGAACTCCTGGTCGGCATTTTGAGAATAGAGCGCGTTCCCTCGAACCGTGTCGATCGCGATGAACCCGACCTGCGCGCCGCGCAGCGTCGAGCCTGCCAGCAGTTTTTCGATCGTGCGGTGCAAGGCCGCGATCTGTGCGGCTTTCCAGGGCACCCCGCCCGGCGCGGGCTTCGCCACCGACGCGACGGAGGACATGTCGGCCGCGTGCGCCGGCAAAGCCGTTAATGCGAGAACCAAACAAGCAGCAATCGATCTAAACATTGTCATCCTGAGTAGAGTTCTATTCATCACAGTCGTTCCGCAAGACGTCGTCGATGCTTTCACGCTTCGCGATCAGCGTGTGTGTCCCGCCGCGCACGGCGACGACGGCGGGGCGCGCGAAGCGATTGTAATTTCCCGCCATGCTGTAAGTATACGCCCCGGTCGTGCACATCGCGATCAGATCGCCCCCGGACAGGTCTGCAGGCAAACGCGCGGTGCCGAGCTCGTCGTTTTCACACGAACGTCCGCACAGAATGGTTTCCTGCAGCGGCCCGCTGTCGCGCGCGGCGTAGGCATGATGGTACGCGCCATAGAGTGCCGGGCGCGGGTTTTCATAGATGCCGCCGTCGACGATCGCGAACGGTGTGCCTGATTCGCGCTTGGCGGACATCACGCGATAGAGCGTCGTGCCGGCTTGAGCGACCAGCGCGCGTCCGGGCTCGATGCCGATGCGTGGAAGAGGAAGGTTCCAGCGCTTGGAGTCTTTCCGTGCAGCGTGCGCGATCTCCGCGATGGCTTTATCCGCATCGAAGCGATCGGGCTCGTCGGGATGCATCGAAACGCCGAAACCGCCGCCCACGACGATGCGTTCGGTTACAAAGCCGGCGGCCGCGGCGAAGGCCGCCCGCTCCATGAGCGCCTGCGTGTTTTCGGCGAACGCTTGCGCATCGTAAATCTGTGACCCGATGTGCGAGTGCAGCCCTTCGAACTGTAAACCCGGCGATTTCCTGAGCGTCTCGAATGCGGCGGGCAGAGCGGCTGCGTCGAAGCCGAACTTGGTGCGCGCACCGCCCGTGCGAATGAATTTATGGGTGTGCGCCTCGATGCCGGAGTTGATTCGCAACAGAATGGGAACTTTCGCGCCGCCGGAACGGCTTGCCAGGCGCCGCAGCTCCTCGATATTGTCCACGATGACGCGCGCTACGCGCCCTTCGGCGGCCGCATCGAGTTCCTCGCCGGTTTTTCCGCACCCATGAAAAGCGATCCGGTCCGGCGGAAAGGCGGCGCGTTCGGCTGTGGCCAGTTCTCCGAGCGAGCAAACGTCGAGTTGCAGCGACGTGTGCTTCAAGTGGCGCGCGAGCGCGACGAGCAGCAGCGCCTTGCCGGCGTAGGCGATCTCGATCGAGTGCGGGGCGCATGCTTGCAGAAAGTGCGCGATCGCCGCATCGAATACGTCGTAATCGATCACAAGCGCGGGCGTGCCGTACGCGGCGGCAAGTTCGTCCGCGGAGACGCCGCCCAGGAGCAGCTCGCCGCCGCGCCGCTCGTGTCCGGGAGCAAGGCCGCCGCGCCAGCGGACGGGCGCAGAGTTGCCGATCATTGCAACTCTTGCTTTGGCTGAAGGCGTGGGTTGTCATGCCGCGCGGCGAAGATACGGCCATGGAATATCCGTCATGGAAACTGCGCGAGTGGGTGCCCGATCTGCCCGACGGCCGCGTCGACAACATCTACATCCATTGGTCCGCGCACGATTACCGTTCGGTTTTCCCAGCCTACCACTTTTGCGTGGCATTAGACGATGACGGCGAAATCATCGTCGTCAACACGCACGACGTTCGCGAAAATATGCGTAACGTTTACGATGCGCCCGACCAACCGTACGCGGCGCACACGCGCAAGCGAAACTCATTCGCGCTCGGAATCTCCGTTATGGGCATGGAAGGCTCCACACCCGGCGACTTCGGTCCGTATCCGCTCACCGCGGAACTGATCGACGCGCTCTGCTTGGTCGCGGCGAAGCTCGCCGGCCGCTACGGCGTTCCGGTCGACGCCGATCACATCATGACGCACGCGGAAGCTGCGGTGCGCGACGGCTACTTCGGAAGGCAACCGGAGCAGCGCTGGGACATCGCGCGCTTGAAACCCGATCCGCGCCCGCTCGTGCCGCAAGATGCGCTCGACGCGGGAGAAGAATTGCGCGCGCGAATCCGTCGCTTCAGCTAGCGGCGAACTGCGCGAGAAACTGCTCGATGACCGGCTGCGCGACGCCTGCGTCGTGCAGCCGCTGCTTCATGGTTTCCGCCGACGCGGGCGGCGTTACCAGTAAAAAAGGCGAGGCGGCTCCGTTGCCGGAGATGCGCACGTTTTGCGCGGCGGCCGGAACGAGCGCCGTTTGGTACGGGTGCAGGTGCGCGCTTGCGTCGTCGCAGACGAGCTCGAGCTCGTCTTCGAGCGTCATCACGATGAGCGGACGGTCGTGCGTTCCCATTGCAGCCGGCGTCTCGGTTGCGGTGACGCGTTCTACGATGAAGTGCGAATCGGCAATCAGCGCCGTTCGCTGAAAACCTTCGAACGCATAGGCGAGCTCGGAAAGCGCGTTCGAGGTTCCGGCCTTGTAGTTCAGAACGTCGCCGGCTTTTTGCACGTGCAGCTCGCGCGGCTTGCCGTCGGGGCCTAGGCGGTTCCAGTCGAAGATCCGGTACGTCAGGTCGCTGGCCTGCTGCGTTTCGAAAATCACGATGCCCGCGCCGATGGCGTGCAGCGTTCCGGCGGGAATGTAAAAAGCATCGCCCGCCTCGATGGGCACGCGCCGCAAGATCTCTCCCAGCGATCCGTCGGCGACGCGGCGCTCGTACTCTTCGCGCGTCGTATCGCGCGTCCAGCCCATCACGAGTTCGGCGCCCGGTTTGGCCTGCAGGACGTACCAGCATTCGGTCTTACCGTTGGGCTGATGTTCGACGCGCTGCGCGTACGCGTCGTCGGGATGCACTTGCACCGAGAGTGAGTCGCAGGCATCGATGATTTTTGTGAGGATCGGAAAAATGCGCGACGGATCGATCGAAGCCAACAGTTTGGCGCCGAGCGACGCGCGTAACTGCGCGACGGTTTGCCCCGCGAGCGGTCCGTTGGTTACCGGATTTTCGTCCCAGCACTCCCAGCTCTCCCCGATCTTTACTTGCGGGTCCCCGTCTTTGCCGAACTCTTTGACCAAGTCGCTGCCGCCCCAGATCGCCGGCGCGAGTTTGGGCTGGAGAACGTAAGGATACAGCGAGCCGTCAGACACGATCGCGTTCACTTACAAGATGAGTCTTCAACAATCCGCGCGCCGAGTTCCCAACAAACACCTCGTTGGCGGAGCGGAGGTCGTTTTCGTTGAGCACGCGTTCGACGGCTTCGCCGCGCGAAACCATAGCGTTGCGAAGGATGCCGGGCAGAACTCCGCTGCTCAGCGGCGGCGTGAAAAGCGTTTCACCGATCCGCACGAATAGGTTGGTGCGCGAACCTTCAGTCAACTCGTCGCGTTCGTTGCGCAGCAGCGCGTCGAAACATCCCGAGCGGCGCGCGCAATCCGCGGCCGCATCGTGAGCCGGACGCCAAGACGTTTTGTACCGCAGCATAGCGTCATTCGAATCAACGCGCTCGTCAGAGACGCAGATCCCGAGGCGTTCCGGATGCTCTTGCAGCGGCTCGGCCGCAACCGATACCGTCCCGTCAAACGCCAGGCGAATTCGAACCAGCGCCGGGAATGCGCGCGCGTTGAGCTCTTCCAGGCCCCGCTGCAGCTCCGCATCGTCGAAGACGATGCCGAAATGTTCTGCCGTCGCGCGCAGCCGTCCGAGATGCGCGCGCACGTCGCTCGGTTGCGGTCCGCAGCGCAGCGTCTCCAAACACGCGAAAGCGCCGAGCGCGGGGTTGAGGAAAGCGGTTTTGAGCAGCACCTCACGCCATTCTTCCCCGGCTTGCGAATCGCTGACGATGCCTCCGCCGGCATCCAAGCGCCCGGAGGTTTGCGCGCGATCGATCTGCAGCGTGCGGATGGCGACGTTCCACCAGCCGCGCCGCTCCGGCGTGAGATAGCCGATGCTTCCCGTGTACACTCCGCGCGTTTGCGGTTCGAACTGCGCGATGTGCGCCATTGCCGCACGTTTCGGCGCACCGGTGACGCTGCCGCATGGAAACGTCGCCCGGAAGACCTCGCTCAACCGCCGCTCGGGCGCAAGCGTTCCCGAAATTGTGGACGTCATCGTCGCAAAGGTCGGATACCGTTCGACCGAAAAGAGCCGCTCGACGGTTACATCGCGGCAGATTTTGTGCAAGTCGTTGCGCAGCAGATCGACGATCATCAGATGCTCGGCGCGGTTTTTGTCGTTATCCAACTCAGCGGCCGCAGCCGGAGGCGCCGTCCCCTTCATCGGTTTGGTAACGAGCCGGCCGCCGTCAAACTCTAAGAAGAGCTCCGGCGAAAACGAAAGCAGCGTGCGATCGCCGTCCTCCACGTAGGCGCAATAGCGAGCTGCGCTTTGTTTTGCCAGCAAACAGTATGCGTCGAACGGTTCGCCTGAAAACGAAAAATCGAAAGGCAGCGTGTAGTTTACTTGGTAGACTTCGCCGTCGCCTATGGCCGATCGGATCGCGCCGATGGTTTGGTCGTACGTTTCTCGCGCGGTTCGCGGCACGGGCGGCGTCATGCGAAAGTCTCGCGCTCCGGCCTTGAGATCGATCGTTTTCGGCGCATCGTAAACGCCGAGACAGGTCGCGTCCAGTTCGTAAGAGAGAAACCCGGCGACGTAATAGCCCGCCGAAAGCGCGGCGCCGGCGGCATCGAGCGCATTCCATGCTTTGTCCGGCGAAGCGGCTCTAAAAACGTGGATCGGCGAATCGAAGACCAGCGCCGGGCCGGATCCGGCTATGACGCGCAGATTTCCCCGCGTTCCGCGATCGACTTGAACCGCTCCAAATCTTCAGCGAGCTGCTTTTGCGGCTCCTCGCCCAAGAGTTTTGCGATCGATGCGCCGAACGGCGCGCGCGGCACATATTCGAGAACGACGCGCACGTCGGTGACGCTCCCGCGCCGATCGAAGTGCACCGATCCGGCGTGATTGACCGCCGAGCCGGGCAGCGAACGCCAGCCGATCAGTTTGTCCGGCACGTCGTTGACGATCTCGGCTTCCCACGAAACGAGCTTCCCGCCCGGCGCGTGGACGCGCCAGCGCGATCGCGTGGGTGTCAGGACCGTGACGTCGTCCAGATGATGCATGAATTGCGGCAACGTCTCCAGGCGGCGCCAAAACGCATAGAGCCCCGAGGCCGGCATTTCGATCGCGATCGTTTCCTCGACGCGAACGCCCGTGCCGTAAGGAACGCTCGCGTTGGGATTGTGCGTCCGGCCGTCGGGCACCGACGCGATTCCGAGCGCCGCGTAAATCGGGCAGTAACCGGTCGCGGCGCGATAGAGAAGATGAGCCGCGGCGGCGCCCATCAGCATCCCCGCCCCGAACGAGAGCCAGCGTTCGGAAGGGGCAACGTTGCGCCGGTCGTGCATGCGATTACTCTCCTCGTCCCTAAGTATCGTGGCGTGCGCGTCCACGTCGGCATCGGCTCGAACCTCGGCGACCGTCAGGCCAATATTCTGGCAGCTCTGCAGCGGCTTCGCCGCAAAAGCCGTGTGGTGGCGGTTTCGTCATTTTTTGAAAGCGCCCCCGCGGAAGGCGCCGAGGGCCCGCCCTTTCTGAACGTCGCGGCGGAGCTGGAGACTCAACTCGATCGTGACGGTTTTCAAGAACTGGCGCGCTGCGTGGAAGTCGCAGTCGGACGGCCGGGAAAACGGCGTTTGGCTGCGCGGGCCATCGATATCGACCTGCTGGCGGCCGGCGACGATTACGTTCATCCCGGGCTGGCACAGCGTCCGTACAATTTGGTCCCGCTCGCCGAAATCGCGCCGCAGTTCGCGAAGCTCGCGGCTTCGCCCAAATCCAACGGCATTCACCGGCGCGCGCGCTCGCTGCACTTCGATGCGAACCGCCAGGAAGAGACGCCCGAGGTGCAGCTCTCCCTGAACCGTGTCGGCGTCTCCCGCGTGCGCCGGATCGTGCGCTTGAACGTTGCCGGGCGCGAACAAGTTTTCAACGGCGAGTTCACGATGGTCGCCGATCTCGCGCCCGATAAAGCCGGTGTGCACATGTCGCGGTTTCACGAGATTTTGGAAGAGGCGGCGCTGGAAGTACTCGCGCGCACCGGTGCGCCGGCGCGGATCGAAGGGCTGGTCGAATCGATCGCGCGGGAGATCGTGCGGACGCAGCGCGCCGTGCGCGCCGATGTCAGACTACGCGCCGACTTTGCACTCGAACGCTGGACGCCGGTCAGCGGCAAGCGCGGCGAGGAGACCTATACGCTGACGGGCATCGCGCATGCCGACGCTTCAGGCGTTCGCCGCGCGATCGGCGTCGAAGCCGAAGGCATGACGGCGTGTCCGTGTGCGCAAGACATGGTTCGCGAGCAAAGTTTTAGCGATCTGCGCGAAGCCGGCTTTTCCGAAAGCGACGCACGCCGCGCGCTTGGAGCGCTTCCGGTCGCTACGCACAACCAGCGCGGACGCGGCAGCGTCTTACTCGGCGCGCTTTCCGAAGAAATGCCCGCCGTAGAAGACCTCGTCGAGATCGTGGAGAGCGCGATGTCGAGCGAAACGTACGATTTGCTCAAGCGCCCCGACGAGTTCTTCGTCGTGAACAAGGCGCATCACAATCCGAAGTTCGTCGAGGACGTCGTGCGCGGCATTTTGGCGGGAGCGCTGGAGATGTACGAGGATTTTCCGGACGAGACGTTCATCAGCGCCTCGCAAGTCAACTACGAATCGATTCACAAACACGACGCGTTTGCCGAAGCGTTCGGCACGTTCGGAGAACTGCGCGGCGAACTGCGCGGCGGCGCTTACGCCGGCCGCAAGACGGATCTGACGGCTTGGCTCTCGACGCGGCCCTCGTCCTAAAAAACGCGCGCGCCTACCGCTACGATCCGCGGGCGCGCACCTACTCGCGGCATGACGGTCTCGTGATAGGCGGCGGGCGAATTGTGTCAATGAATCCGGCCGATGCCGGAGCCGGCATCGCATCGATCGATCTGGGCGGCGCGACCATTTTGCCGGCTTTTGCGGATTGCCACGTGCACCTCACCGATACCGGATATTTCACGGGCGCCCGAAACTTCGCCGCAGTGCGTTCGTATGAAGAGTTCGCCGCCGCCGTGCGCGGGTTGCCGCGCGAGAGTTTCGTGCTGGCGGGTCAGTACGACGAAAGCGCCTGGCGCGACGGCCGCATTGCCGATGCCGCGCCGCTCGCCGCTGAGTTTAGCGATACGTTTGCGATGCTGGTTCGCATCGACGGACATTCGTGCATCGTCAACCGCAAAACGTTCGCGTGGCTGAACCTCCCGGCGGAAACGACCGGTATTGAGAAAAACGCCGCGGGAGAACCGAGCGGCAAACTTTTCCTGGAAGCCAACTGGCGCGCGCAATCCGCATTCATGGCGGCGCTGCCGCATGCGGCAAAACGTGCCGCCGAAGCCCGGGCCGTCGAACTGGCGCTGTCGCGCGGCTGCCTTCATTTGCACGCGCAATTCGTTGGTTTTGCGCGTGAGGAGTACGCGGCGGAGATCGCAGCCCTGCGCGATCTGCCGAAAGCGAAATGGTATCCGAAAGTGTGCGAGCCGGACCCGCAGCTGGCCAGCGAACTGGGCTTGCCTTTTATCGGCGGCGACGTTTTTTTGGATGGCTCGATCGGCAGCTGCACCGCCGCGGTAAGCGAGCCGTTTCTTTCCGGCGGCAAAGCGGCCGGCTGCGGCGATCTGCGCTACAGCGACGCACGGGTGTTCGAGTATTTTTCCGCCGCGGAAGCGCTCGGCATTTCCGCCGGCGTACACGCTATCGGCGATCGCGCGATCGAGCAGGCCGTCGCTACTTGGGAGCGTGTGTTGAACGGCAAGCCGAGCGCGAACGGCTGCCGGCATTTCATCGAACACTTTGAGATTGCGCGCGACGATCACATCGAGCGCTGCGCGCGATTGGGGATCCATCTTTCGATGCAGCCGCAATTCGATTTGCTTTGGGGCGGAACGGGCGGAATGTACGAGCAGCGATTGGGAACGCGGCGCATGCGATCGATGAACGCTTTGGCGCGGATCGAGCGTGCGGGCGGCGTGCTTTGCGGCGGCGACGATAGTCCGGTCTGTGCGTTGGACCCTTTGCAAGGTATGCACGCGGCGGTTTCACATCACGAGGCCGGCGAGCGTCTTTCCCCCGAATCCGCGCTGACGATGTACACGTACAACGCGGCGCGGCTCGGCCATGCGGAAGTGCGCACAGGCCTGCTCGCCGAAGGGTACGCCGCGGATCTCGTTATGCTCGACGGCGATCCGCTCGACGGCGCGGCGTTTACGAACTGCCGCGTTTTGTCCACTTGGTGTGACGGAGAGATCGTGTATGCAGAAGATCGAACGCTCTAAGTTTCTTGCGATGACCGGCGGAGCCGCCGCCGCATGCGCGATTCCGCTGCCGGCATTTGCCGCCGCTGAATCGGCGCTCGTTCTGCATACGGCAACCGGATCGATCTACGGGACGCTGACGTTGCCGGCCGGTGCGAAGGCCGTCCCGGTTGTGTTGATCATCGCCGGGTCGGGTCCGACCGACCGCGACGGTAACAGCCCGCTGCTTCCGGGAAAAAACGACTCTTTAAAACTGCTTGCTTCGGGGCTGGCTTCGCGCGGCATCGCATCGCTGCGTTTCGACAAGCGCGGCATCGCGGCGAGTGCGGCTGCGATGAGCGCCGAGAAAGATATTCGCTTCGATACCTATGTGGACGACGCCGCGAGTTGGGTCGCGATGCTCGCGCGCGACCGGCGTTTTTCGAACGTTAGCATTGCGGGCCACAGCGAGGGCTCGCTGATCGGGATGATCGCGGCGCAGCGCGGCGCGGTGGCGGCGTATGTCTCGCTCGAAGGCGCCGGCCGGCCGGCATCGGCGGTTATCCGGGAGCAGCTGCGGCCGGCACTGACGCCCGCCCTGTTGGCGCAAGCCGACACGATCATCGCTCAACTAAACGCGGGGACCATCTATACCGGCGCAATTCCACCGGAGCTTCAATCGCTTTTTCACGCGTCGATACAGCCGTATCTCATCTCGTGGTTCAAGTACGATCCGGCCGTTGAGATCGGCAAACTGAAGATTCCCGCAACGATCGTGCAAGGAACGGCGGACGTGCAGGTGACGATGGCCGATGCGCAGGCGCTCAAGAGCGGCGATCCGCGCGCGAGTCTCGTCGTCGTCCCCGGGATGAACCACGTGCTCAAGATCTCGCCGGACGTTTCCAGCCAAGCCGCCATACTTGCGGGCTACACCAATCCCAAGCTGCCGGTCGCGCGGCAGGTTATCGACGCGGTCGCTTCCGCCGCCAAGACCTAGATAATCGAGATCGTTTCCTTCGGTTTGGGATGCGCTTCGATCGCGTCGAGCAGCGCGCCGGCCAACTGATCGCAGATCGGGTCGTCGATCTCTTCGACGCGGCCTTCGTCGGCAAGGCGCGCTTTTTCCGGGTCGATGGGAATGCGCGCGAGCAGCGGCGCCTTTGCGAGTTCGGCGACGCGCTCGGCGTAGGACGGCCCGAAGATCTCGTACTTGTTTCCGGTATCGGGCGCGACGAAGTACGACATGTTTTCGACGACGCCCAGTATCGGTTTCTTCAATTGGTGAACCAGGTTGGCGGCCTTGCGCACGATCATCGTCGCGAGCGCCTGCGGCATCGTGACGAGAATCACGCCGTCGATGGCGAGCGACTGTAAGACGGTGAGCGGTGCGTCGGAGGTTCCCGGCGGAAGGTCGATCAGCAGATAATCCAGATCGCTCCAGAGCACTTGTTCGTAAAACTGACGGATGACGCCGGAAAGAATCGGCCCGCGCCAAATCATCGCGGTATCTTCCTGATCGGTGAGCAGATTCGAACTGACGATTTCGATCGCAGTGCGCGATTGCGCGGGCACCATGAGCGGCGGCGCGCTCGCGCCTTGCGGAACGGGTTTGGCATTCGGATCGACTTCCAGCAGCAGCGGCGTGCGTAAGCCGAAGAGTTTTGGAATGGACGGTCCGGTGATGTCGGCGTCGAGAATACCGACGCGCAGATTCCGGCGGCGCAGCCCGAGCGCGATCAGCGCGGTCACCAGCGATTTGCCGACGCCGCCTTTACCCGACATGATCGGCACGACGTGCGCGATCTTGCCGTGCCGTTTGAATTCGCCCGGCGCGCGGCGCAGCGGAATGCGATCTTCGTTGCTGATGTTCGGAACGAAGCCCGAGAGGCGCGCCTGCGTGAGGGCGGCGATGATAGGCTCGATGCGCAGACCGTGCGCTTTGGCGCCCTGCTCGATCGTCTCGTATTTGTTGACGCCGCAGCCCGCGCAGTGCAGGCCGAACTTCCCCAGGACCTCGGCCGCAATCGGCAGGTCCCGGACCAATTCAGCGATGTTGCTTTGCGGCCCGATAGCCATTTCGAGATGCGGCATGGTCGGGGGGTTCGCGTTCCGAAGCCCCCGGTCTTATGCGAGAGATGTCGCACGAGCAGCTCGCCTTGCTTACGGCGGCCTACATGCACGTTCCGTCGCGCCGCCTCCGGTCGCTCGCGCGCGGAGAAGATTCATCATTAAAGGAGTGGCTGGAATCGGATTCCGGACGTCGCGTGGCGCACGCCCGGCGCCAGGCTCGCGAGGCTTCCCACAGCCTGGCTGCGCTGGGGGCATCCTTCGTGACGATCGGCGATGCACGCTATCCCGAAAGCTTGCGCGATCTCGACGATCCGCCGGCTTTTCTGAGCGTTCGCGGGAATCTGCCGGTCCGCGGCGTGGCCGTGATTGGCACGCGTACGCCTCCCGAACAAGCGCGCCGCTTCGCACGCGAGTTTTCGAGCCGCCTAGGCGAGCCGATCGTCAGCGGCTTAGCTCTTGGAATCGACGCCGCGGCGCACCGCGGCGCGCTCGACGCCGGCATTCCGACCATCGCGTATGTCGGAACGGGATTAGGCGTAACCTACCCGCCCGAACACCGGGCGCTGCAAGAAGAGATCATCGCCAACGGCGGCGCGATCGTCAGCGAGCGGCTTCCGGGCGAAGCCGCCACGAAAACGACGCTCGCGCATCGCGACCGCTTGCAGGCGGCTCACGCGCGCGCGGTCGTGCTGGTTGCCAGCGAAACCGACGGCGGCGCGATGCTTACGATGCGCTTTGCAAAGCAGTTGGGACGTCCGCGGTTCGCAGTTGCGGCATATGGCGATCGCTGTTATAGCGGCAACGCCCAGGCGCACGCCGACGGTGCCCGCGTTCTGCCGTTCGATGCCGAGCGCGCGCTCAACGAACTCCAAGAGTTTTTCTCCAAGCACCTCGCGCCGGTCTAAGTGCAAAACACGCTCGCGGGCGGATGCAGCTCGCCCGTGCGCTCGGGCTGGTCCGTCGGCGAAAGCGCGTTCGTGCAGAGCCGCGGCGACGGCGCCTACGCGTTCGATGAGAACGGCAAGCGCTATATCGACTACATCATGGGCTACGGCCCGCTTTTCTTTGGATACAACAATCCCGCGCTGATCGCCGGGCTCGACGAGCTTGCCGCCGGCGGCGTGCTGTTCGGATCGACCCACGCCGGAGAAGAGCGGCTGGCGCGGCGTCTCCGCTGGCACGTCGCTTCAATGGAATGCGTGCGCTTTACGACGACCGGAAGCGAAGCGGTGATGAGCGCGATCCGGGTCGCGCGCGCTTTCACCGGCCGCAACCTCATCGTGCGTTTTGCGGGAAACTACCACGGACACTTCGACGCCGCGCTGTTCGACGCGGGCGCATCGGCGCAGACTCAGCAGACCGGCCGCAGCGGCATTCCCGCAGGCGTGATGCATGACGTCTCCGTCGCGCGCTATAACGATCTCGAAAGCGTAACGCACGCGCTGCGCGCTCGCGAAAGCGACCTTGCGGCGATTATCGTCGAGCCGGTCTGCGCGAACATGGGCTTGGTTCCCGCGCGCCCAGATTTTCTGCAACGTTTGCGCGCGCTCGCCGATGACGCCGGCGCATTGTTGATCTTCGATGAAATCATCTCGTGGCCGCGGGCCGGCATGGGCGGAGCGCAGGGCGCCTATGCCATAAAGCCCGACATCACGACGATCGGCAAGGTGCTGGGCGGTGGATTTCCGGTTGCGGCATTCGGCGGGCGCGCGGACGTGATGGACGTGCTCGCGCCGGACGGGCCCGTGTTTACCGGCGGAACGCACGCCGGCAACCCGTTTTCTATTGCGGTGGCGCACCGGGTGCTGGACGAACTCGAAGCGCATCCCGAGCACTTCACGCGCTTGCGCGCACTGGCGGAGCGCCTCGCATCCGGGATGCGCGAGATTTTCGCTCGGCGGCAACTGATGTACAACGTCGTTCAATTCGAATCGATCGTCGATTTCATGTTTCGCTATGGGCCGCCGGTGAGAAACTACGACGAAGCGCGCGAAAGCAACCGGGAGCGCTACGCCGTGTATTATCGCGCGATGCTCGAGCGCCGCATCTTGCTCCCGCCCTCGCAAAACGAAGTGATGTTTCTTTCGACCGCGCACACCGAGGCCGATGTCGATGAAACACTCTCCGCGATAGACGAATCGCTCGCCTAATGCGCCGGCGCAGTTTTCTAGCCACCACAGCGGCTGCGGCCCTGTTGCCCGCAGATCTCGCGGCCGTTTCATCAATACCATCGGCGAAAGCGATTGCCGCCCAAGTGCGCGACGAGTTTTTACACGCCTGGCATGGCTATAAATACATCGCGTGGGGATACGATGAGTACCGGCCGATTAGCGGCAAGCCGGCGAATTTCTTTCTAAAGAACCACTCGTTCGGGCTCTCGATCATCGAAGCCATGGACACGCTCTATGTGATGGGCCTGGACGACGAACTCGAGTCGTGCATCGCGTGGCTGCGGTCGCATCTCGATTTCGATATAGACGGCGACGTGCAGATGTTCGAAGCGGTGATTCGCATGGTTGCGGGATTACTGACCGGCTACTACGCGACCGGCGAACGATTCTTGGCCGACGGCGCGCGCGATCTCGCGGATCGTTTGCTGGTCTGTTTCACGAAATCTCCAACGGGCGCGCCGTACCGCTATGCGAACTTGAAGACCGGCGCCGTGCGTGAGCCGCACATGGTGCTCGCCGAAATCGGTTCGAATATTTTGGAGTTCGGCGACCTGACGCGCCTGACGGGCCAACCGAAATACGTCCAGGCCTCGATGAAAGCTTATGGAGCGGTTATCGCCAATCGGTCGGAGCTGGATCTGCTCGGCACGACCTTCGACGTGGAGAAGGGCGAGTTCATCGACACCGACGACGTCGCGCCCGACGAACCCGTCGATTCGTTCTACGAATACCTCTGGGGCGGCTGGCAGATGCTGGGTCTGACGCAGCCGCGCGACTGGTACCGCTTGCTGACCGGCGCCATTATCAAGAACAAAGTGACGCGCGTTTCAGGGAATCTCTGGTTCAAAACGGTCAACTATAAGACCGGCGTGCCGACCGGCGATACGACGACCTCCGAACTAGCCGCGTTTTACGCAGGCTTGGTCGCGAAGGGCGGCAACCGCGACACCGGTGCGGCGTTCTACGATTCGTGGACCGCGGCGCTCGACAAGTACGAACTCATTCCGGAGGTCCTCAATTACGCCGATCTTTCGATCGTCAGCCCGCGCCACTGGCTGCGGCCCGAATATCCGAACTCGTCGTTCGATCTGTGGTTTCTCACGAAAGATCCGAAGTACCGCGTGACGGCATATCAGTACTTCCAAGCGCTGCGCCGGAATTGCCGCACGCCGCGAGGTTATACTGTCCTAACCGACGTCCGCACGCGGCCGATGACGCAAGGCGATTACTTTCCGGCGTATTCGTTTTCTGAGAACTTTAAGTATCTATACTTGATGTTCGCCGACACGCCGCGCTTCGACGGCTCGCGCTACTACCTCAACACCGAAGGCAAGATTATGCGCGGCATTCGTCTCTGTGTTGACTGGTGTTGACTACTGCCGGACTGCCACCGGATAGACCGCCGGGCTGACCAAACCGTTCGCGTCGACCGAGCGCACTCCCAAGATATAGTTGTCTTTACTGACGGGTACAGTCGCTTGCGTCACGTTGCCAACGTTTTTCGAATGCTGCCACAGCGCCGCACTCGTTGCGCGCCAGACGATTTCATAGCTTGCCGCGCGGGCGGCCGGCTTCCAGCGCAAGGTCGAATCGTTCGTGAGCCGATCGACCAAGATCTGCACGCTCCCCGGCTGATCCGGCCCGAGCGCGAGCGCCGCCAGCGCGGCGACGTTCATGCGCGTGACGTTGGCCAGATAATTCCAGTCGTTGTATTGCGGCAGATCGCCATATTGCACGCCGTTTTCGACGCGCACGTTTTGATGCTGATGCACGAAGTTCTCGTGGATTTCAACGAAGCGAATCGCCGGAAACCCTTGCGCCGTGAACGACTCCTGGTCGCCGCCGCGGCGGAAACGATCGGCGCGGTAGATGAGCGTCGCCGTCATCGGCGGGACATACTGTTCGGAGATGTTTTTGACGAACCGGGCAATCTCGCGCGACGGCGAGTCGTTCTCGGAACCGGCCGCGTTCACGGCGCTCACTTTCGCATCGTCGGGTACGCTTTGGCTGAAGACGCGGACCGCGTGATGATCGGGCGAACCGGCCGGCGAGTTCGACGTGCCGATGATATCGTTGTTGAGATCCGCGACGACGTTCGTTCCCGCTGCTTTGAGTTCGCGCGCGAAATGATCTGAACCCCACAAGCCGAGTTCTTCGCCGTCGAAGACCGCAAAGATAATCGTGCCGTGGAATTGCTGGCCGGCCATGACTTTGGCGGCCTCCAGCACGGCCGACGTGCCCGAGCCGTTGTCGTCGGCTCCCGGAGCTTGTCCGGCGCCGTCGGTACAGTCCCCGTCACAGTCGTCGTAGTGGCTGGACATCACGTACGTCGGGCCGGGCTCGTCGCCGCGCAACGTTGCAATGATGCTGGACTCGGTAACGGCTCGCGGCGTGCGCGAGGTCTTGTCCTGCAGATACGTGTCGAGCGCAACCGTCATTCGCCCGCCGCTCTTTGCCGCCGCCGCGTCGAACTGCGCTTTGATCCAATCGCGCGCCGCAAAGACGCCTCGTGTCTGCGAGTTCATCGTCTCCGAAAAATCGTTACGCGTGTAAAAATCCACCAAGCGCATGTCGTAGGTGCGCAGGTCCGAGGCGGAAACCGCGCGGACCATCGCCGTGATGCGCGGATCGGCGGCGGGCTTGGCGGAGGCGGAGACGACGGTGAGCGCGAGGATCGCGCTCGCGGAAAGAATGCGGCGAACGTTCATGAAAGTGCCTTCACGAAAATATGTTCGTCTACATTCTCTCTTGCCGGGACGGCTCGCTCTATACGGGCTGGACCGATAACCTCGACCGGCGGGTTCAGTCGCATCTGGACGGCCGCGCCGCTAAATACACGCGCTCCCGCCTCCCGGTGCGGCTGGTCGCCTGGATGCAAGCGGGCGATGCGTCGCAAGCCAAGAGTTTGGAGGCCCGTTTCAAGCAACTGAGCCGCGGCGAGAAGTTAGCCGCCCTCGCGGAGGGCAAGGCCTTCGGAGTCCCGCTGCACAAAACGCGCTGAATGGCAACGCAAACGGCACCCACCGGCGAAGAACTTCGCACATTGGTCGATCAAGCGCGCACGTCGGTCGCGCGCATCAATACACCCAAGGGCGACATGGTCTTCTCTTTTTATCCCGACGACGCGCCGCTGCATTGCGCTGCGTTCATCAAACTCGCCGGCGCCGGATTTTACGACGGCACCGCGTTCCACCGGGTCGAGCCGAGCTTCGTGATCCAGGGCGGCGACCCGCAAGGCGACGGCACCGGCGGCCCGGGTTACAACTTGAAGGCCGAATTCAACGACCGCCCGCACGTGCGCGGCACCGTGGCGATGGCGCGAGCTTCGTCGCCCGACTCGGCCGGCTCTCAGTTTTACATCTGCCTGGACGAGGCGCGTTTTCTGGACAAGCAATACACGGTCTTCGGGCAACTGACCGACGGATTCGAAACGCTCGACGCGATTCGCCGCGGCGACAAAATGACGAAAGTGACGGTAGAAGCTAAAGCATAGTCCCCGCGACCTGGTGGTAGACCAGGCGCGAGATGTCGGCGATGCCGTATGCTCCGCCGCTCCAATCGTTGAGCTTCATCGTATAGACCGCCAGCACGTAGGGCGAATTGCCGAACGGATCGACGATCGCAATGTCGGCGCGCGTGCCGGTCAGTTCGCCCGTTTTGTTCGCCACCGCGGTGCCGTGCGGTACTCCCGCGGGAATTTTGTCGCGATCGGTCTGTCCGAGCATGATCTGGATCATCGCGCGGCAGGACTCGGGCGATGCGACCGTGCGTACCGCTTCGCGCGTTCCGCGTTCTATTTGGAAGAGCAGGTTGGCCATGTCTTGCGGCGTCGTGCGGTTGTCCTGATGCTTCAGGATTATGGGCGTATCCGAAAAATGGCGCCGCAGGGCCGTATGCTTCATCCCCGCATGGTGCGCCGTTGCATTGATGGCGTCGAATCCGAAGTGCGTGATCAGCAAATTTGCGGCCGTGTTGTCGCTGACTTGGATCATCGGAACGATCAGTTCGTGCACGGTAAAGCGCTCGCCGCTGGACGCGTGCGCGAGAAAATCCGAACCGCCGATAAAATCGGCGCTGCGGAAGGTTATGACCTTGCGCATGACCGACGGGTCGCGCTCCGCCAGCCGGAACGCCGTCAGCATGATCAGCACTTTGATCGTCGACGCGCTCGGAAACGATAAGGCGGCGTTGTAGGCTGCTATCGGAGCGCCGGGGGCCATCGTTCGCGCGTACACGCCGACCGTCGCCGGAATGCGATCGATCGCCGCGCGCAAGAGGTCGTCAAAAGACTGCGCGGACGCGTGTTTTGGCCAAAGCGCCGCCGCACTCACGCCGGCGACGAACGCAGATCTCTTCACGAGCCCGTTCCTTGATAGTGCTGCAAGCCGTACCGCCAAAACGCATACGATACCGCCAGCCAGGCCGCGCCCACGAGCGGCGTCAGCAAACCGATCTGCGGTGAGAGCGAAAATCCCGTCTCGGCTTTGTGCAGCAAGAACGTTGCGGGGAAATAATTCATGAAGGCAAACGGGAAGACGAACGCCAGCATGAAGCGGACGCCGCGCGTGTAGATGCTGATTGGATAACGCGTGAATTCTTGTTCGAGCGACATGACCACCCACCGCAGCGTGTCGACCCGCACGAACCAAAATGAAACCGTGGCCACGGCCAGCGATATACCCAGATCGATGAGCGCCCCTCCGACCATCACCAGCGGCACGAAGAGCAGGAACGCCGCATCCACATTGACGCCGCTGTAGTTCGTGGCGAGTACCATCCAGACGACCGCGAGAATGAGACCGTCGGGAAAAAGTTGCGCCGGCACGGTGAGGGTTTGGAAGAGCGTGTCTTGCGGACGGACCAGGAAGCGGTCGAAGCGCCCTTCGCGAACATATTCGGGAACGCTGACGACGTTGAAAAAGAACGCATTATGAAACTCGTGCCCGAGCATCCACAGGGCGTACAGGAACGCCATCTGTCTGAAATCCCAGCCGTTCATCGAAGGGAACGTGCGCAGCGTCACCCAGAGCGCCGCGATGGCCGTGGCGTGATAGACGATCGTGAACGCGAACCACATGAGGAAGTTCGCCCGGTACTCGAGCATCGTCAGGAAGTTGATGCGCCAATATTGATAGTAGGTCGCGAGCATTTCTAATGCGTCATCCTGAGCCCGTCGAATTCACGTTCGAAACCGACCTTCCCGTCCGGGAACCGTACCGGCTTGACCTGACCGCCGACGCGTTGCGGCGGCTTGCGGCCAACGTGGTGGACATCTTAAGCGAGGACGGCGCGTACCGTCGCGTGCTCTCCGATGATGCCGGCAGCAACCTCGTCGAGGTGCGCCAGCCCGGCGAAGGCGCGCTGCAGCTGCGCGCAACCGGTCTTCAGCCAGAGCGCTGGACGGCGACGGTTGGATCGATGCTCGGCATCGAAGCCGGCTTGGCAGAATGGGACCGCCGCGTAAAACCGTTTCCGTGGCTCGTACGGCTCACGGAGCGGCTGCGCGGCATGCATCCGCCGCGGTACCCGTCGTTGTGGGAAGCGATGGCGCACGCGATCGTCTTCCAGCAGATCAGCATTCACGCCGCGGCATCGATCATGCGGCGCACGGTTCAGACGCTGAGCGCGCCATACGAAGGGCACGAAGATCCGCTGCACCCGTTTTTCAGTCCGTCCAGCGTGCTCTACGCTTCCGACGAAACGCTGCGCGCGGTCGGTTTGAGCACGAACAAAATCGATCACCTGCGAAGCGCCGCCGCTGCGGTTGAAGACAGCTCCGTGACCGAAGAGCTGCTCGCCGGACTTTCAAGTGAAGAGGCGGCGGCGAAATTGATGGCCATACCGGGTATCGGCCCGTGGAGCGCGGCGGTGGTCTTGCTGCGCGGCCTGGGCCGGCTCGACGTCTTTCCATTGAAAGACTCCGGCGTGGCCCGCTCGCTTCGCGAACTCTCCGGCGACCCGGACCTCGACCCCGCGGCGTTGCTGGAAGCGCTCGGCCCCGTGCGCGGCTTTCTCTACTTTCATCTGCTCCTGGGCCGGATGCGCAACCTCATGCCTGGCTCCGACGATTCTGGGAATGCATGAGAACCGTTTCCGAACCGCCCGCGGGCCTTGCGATTCAGCGCGCGGGCGAGCGTTTTTTCGCGGACCACGACTGGCTGAAGACGTATCATTCGTTCAGTTTCGCGGAGTACTACGATCCGGCGAACGAACAGTGGGGCGCACTGCGCGTCTTCAACGACGACCGCATTGCGGCGGGCATGGGCTTTCCGACGCACCCGCACCGCGACATGGAGATCTTGACCTACGTCTTTAGCGGCGAACTCGAACACCAAGACAGCATGGGCAATCACGGCGTCGTGAAAGCGGGCGGCGTGCAGTTCATGAGCGCCGGCACCGGCGTCCGGCATTCCGAATTCAACGCGCGCAAGGATCTGGAGTTGCATCTCGTGCAGATGTGGGTGCTTCCCGGGCGCACCGGAACGCCGCCGACCTACGGGCAGATGGATTTCACCGAAAACGATCGCCGCAACACGTGGCTGACCGTCGCGTCGGGTGAGCCGAACGTCGACGCGCCGATCAAACTCACGCAAGACGCGACGCTGCGCGTTGCGCGGCTCGAAAATCACGCGCTGCGCCACACGTTTCAGCCGCAGCGCTACGGGTTCTTGTTTGCCGGACCGCCGGTAAGCGGATCGGAACTCAAAGTCAACGGCGAGATATTGCGCCCCGGCGATGCCGCGCGTACCTACGACGTGGAACGCCTCGAACTGGAAGGAAGCGGTGAAGTCGTGCTATGGGATCTTCCGCCGGCATGAGCGCCGCATGCACGCACCTCGATCATATCCGTCAGGTCAAACCGAAGACGCCCGAAGGCTGCGAAGAGTGCTTGAAAACCGGGAGCGATTGGGTGCACCTGCGCGAGTGTTTAGAGTGCGGACATATCGGCTGCTGCGACAGCTCGCCCAACACCCACGCGACCAAACATTTCCAAGCCACCAAGCACCCCATCATCCAGTCGTTTCAGCCCGGCGAGACGTGGAAGTGGTGCTACGTTGACGAGTTGATGTGGAATGACCGCTCGGGTGTGGAGTGACCGCTCACGCTCAATAGAAGAAGCGATGATGCAATCTGTCGAGCACTTCGTGTAAGATCACGCCTGCCAGCGGCACGACGCTGTCGATCCAAACGCCCGAGTTGAAGGCGACAAATCCCAGAGTCAAACTTCCGAGAACGATTATGCCGAGCGAGAGCGCGAGCGCAACTGCGGTTGAAAGCATTGCGAATAGGAAGCTGACGATAAGGATGAGCACGAGTTCGATCCCGATCGAAACCGCCCAGCCCGGTTCGTGGATCTGATCTCCGCGCAGCAGCGAGTTGACCGCGTTGACGATCACGAGCGCGCCGGGCATTTCTCCAATCGGAGTCATGCGCATGTCGCCCGAGGCGCGGTTGCTCGTGCCGATGACGACCACGCGACCGCGCAAGATCGACGGGTCGGCATGTGGATTGCCCGCAATCGGCCCGGCGGGCAGGGTGACCGCCAGTCCGGGCGCGCGATCGGATTGGCTCCAGGGGATTCGAAAAAATAGCCGCCGGTCGAGCGCGTTCTCCGTAAGCGCCGTTTGCGATTTTCCGATGCGCAAATACGTCGCCGGCTGCGGCATTTGAACCGGTGCGGTTTGGCCGAGGCGGGTGCAGATCAGCGCATGCGGCTGCAGAGCGCCGCGAACATCGTTTGTGTTTGTTCCGGCCGCGGCCGCCGCTGCCAACAGCGCGACCGACGGAATAACGATTGCCGGACCGCTCGCGGAACACGAACTTTCCCATAAGCGCCAGCGCCTAACGACGAGATCGGTCTCGCGATCCATTCCCGCCGAGCCCCAGTACACGCCGCGCCCGCTCCATGGCCGTAAGGGTGAAGTGCTCAGCGCAGGATCCAGAAAAGACGGTTGAGCTTGGAGCGCCGCGCCTTCGCGGCCCGCGTAGACGTAATCCGGCGACGGCGCGAACGAGCGAACCAGAAAAACCGGCGTGCAAGCGGCTGCGCAATTCTGCACGTGGTTCTGCAACTCGCGCCGCAGTTGCGCATCGAACTGCGGCAGGCCCGGAACCGCACTGGTGAGGTCGATGTCGACCACGATCGCGGAAGGGCGTCCGCGCAGCGCAAAGGCGATGAGCGTCGCCAGTTTGTCGCGGCGCGTGGATGACGGAAGCCCCCAGGCGGCGTGCGCGGCTTCGTCGATATCGATCCACGCGAGGCGCTGTCCCGTATCCACACCGGTCAGGGTCGCCATTTGCCACGTCACGATGGCTTCGCGAGCGTCGGCAAGGGCGCGATTGCGCTGCACCCACGGGCTATGCAGCACCAAAAGGAGCGCCAGCCCGATAATCACGTTGATCGTGAAATTGCGGAGCATGAACGCTTATTCTCGTCTCTTCGAGCGCTAGGCCTGGAAGGTGCGGTCCGCCGCCGCGACAGAAGGCGTCATGCATGCTCCTTATGCAGGCGCCCGCAGTGGCTTACGTGCTGAGCTACGCGGGAACAGCGGCCAATTACTCGGTCGTGCGCGGGGGAAAATCCGAACGCGTCGCGCCGTTTTTTCCGCTGCAATTCGGCGACCGCATCACGATCGCCGGCCGGACGGATTCAGCCGGACATGCCTTGCAGATCGTGTTGGCGATCGGCGGAGAGCGCCAGACGGTCGCGGCTGAAAACTCGCCCTTTTGCATTGGGCCGAAGGCAGCCGGCTGCGCGGGCAACGCTCAGCTCTCGGCGGGCGCAAATCCCGTCGCTACCGTTTTCAAGAATATCCTCGCCTCCATCGCGCCGATTTTTGGCGAGGCGCACGATGACTATTACAGCGCGCAGCAAGACGCCATGACGGGGCACAGAGGATCCGAACCGCCCGAGATTCCGATGCTTCCGGGCGCGCCGCTCGCGCGCGTTGCAGCCGCTGACTCGCTGACTTTTGCCTGGCAGGGCGGAACGGCTCCGTTTCGGGTTGAGGTGTTGCAGCGCGGACGAATTATCGCAGAAAAACCGGCCGCGGAAAACTTCGTCACATTGAGCGGCTTGCGCCGTCTCCGCAGTGGGATCTTTGCGCTGCGCGTGGTTGACGCGCAACGTCAAGTGGCGGGCGGCGCGTTTGAAGTCGTTCCGCCGGCGTCGCTGCCGAGCGAGCCGGCCGCCTCTCTTTCCGGCGTTGCCTCGGCGCTGGGTTCGAATGCTGCGGTCGTGAATGCCGCGCTGCTTGCCCGTCAAGGCCGGCAGTGGTATTTGGCCGCCTACCAAATGATCGCAAACGTTCCCGACGACCCGGACCATCAAGCCGTGAAGCTGCGCGACTGGCTGGCGGAAGGCCAGCCCCCTCCCAACCCGTGATCGCGCTAGCTCTGAGTCTGGCGCTCGCGGCTCCGTCGCGCGCCTGCGGCCTGCCGAAGATCGAAGCCGGGTTGCAGCGCACCTACGATGATCCCGACGGCGCCAAAGACACGAAGGCCGTTCACGATACGCTGCTTCGCTGCTACCGCGACGAACGCAATGCGGAAGTGAAAGCGCACGAGGGTTATCTCATCGTAAGGTTCGATGCGTTCGCGATCGATTATTTCATGCGCAAGAACCTTGACGAAAGCGTGTTTGCGCAAGCACGTGAGATGACGCCCGTCTACCGCGCTCTTCCAACGAACTCGCCGTGGTTTGCGCGGGCGAAACCGTTATGGGAGCGCGCTCAGCACCAAATTGCGATCGTGCGCGCGAGCCGGGCCGCCGGCATTCATTCCTAGACGCCGGCGAGTACGAACGCACCCCAGTAGTAGGGCAAATCACGCCCGAACTCTGCGATGACTTTTTTGCGTTCGTCGTCTTGCGCGCGCCGGAGCGCTGCGTGTTTTTCCATTCCGTCCGCAATCCAATACGTGTAAAACGACTGCATCAAGTCAGCCGTCTGCCTGTCGGGTACCGACCACATCGAGACCAGCATCGATTGCGCGCCCGCTTCTTGAAACGCGCGCCGAAGCCCGAAGACGCCTTCGCCGCGACCCTGCAAACCGAGCCCGCTTTGACATGCGCTCAAAACGACGAGCTCGGTCCCGTGGAGATCGAGATTCGTCGCCTCGATTGCCGTCATGAGGTTGCCGCCGGAGAACACGAGTCCCGACCGCGTCATCGGATCTTGCAGGTTCGCAATCAGTGCCGTCTCGGCGTCGCCTCCGCCGCTTTGCGTCGGCAGAAAGAAACCGTGCGTCGCGAGATGCAAGACGCGCGGCGCGCGCACGGCTTGTACCGATGCGACGGTTGCGTTCGCACCGAGGAAAGGCGGCGGTACGTTCCAGTGCGCGCCTTCGAGGATGGAGTAGATGTCTTGCACTTCGGTTCGCGTGCCGGGCAGCGGGGGGAAGGTACCGGCAGCGAACTGCGGATCGCCAAGAAGGACCGCGTCTTGCGGCGCGGAGGCGGCGGAAACGCGTACGATGTCGAGCGGCGTATTGATGAAACGCAGGTCGTAATCGTCTGCGAGAAGATGCCCGCCTGGCGCCGGAATGATTGCCGTGGAGACGCGTTCGAGGATTCCGTCGGCGGAGACGAAGACGCGCGATCCGGCGGGAATCGAGGCGGCAAGCGGCTTCCACAAGAGATCGTAAAGAGCCGGGCCCGATAACATCCGGTCGTGATGGTTCCTCTCGGTGTATTCGGAATAATTCGATTGGAACGCCTGGTCGAATGCGGCTGCATCGCCGAGATCGACGACGCTTGGTTTTTCGGTCGCCCGGGTTGCAACGAGCGCCAGATAATGCGTCGAGCGGACGAACTGAACGAGCGTGTCGCCCGGCCGCAACGCGGCTCGGATCTGCTGCCACCCGGCCGTATCGAGATCCGCGCCGCCGACTTTTGCGGTGAGTTGGCGGTCGAGCGCGTTGGCGTTCTGTTCCAGCACGCTGACGGCGGCCGCCGCCGAAGCGTTTCCCGAGACGGCCCGGATACCGGCGATCTGCTGACGCAATTCTTGAAGGCGGCCGTACAGCTGTTTGACCGCGGGGTCGGAGCTTTGCGCCGCTTTTCTTTGGACGTCGCTCTCCGATTGCGCGATCGATCCTTTCAGGCGCGCGGCGCGCTCGAGCAGCGTCGCGCTCAAACGAGCGACCCTTCCCGAACGGATGGCGAACGCGGCAAAATCGTCGAACGTGCGGTCCGCGGCCTGCGCGAGCTCGAGCCGGTCGCGTTCGCCCATCTCCGCGACTTCGTAGCGGAAGAGCCGGTCGATCTCGGCAAATGCGGCGAGGAACTGCGTTTGAGCGTCGGAAGCACGGCCTTGCGCGGCATAGACTTGCGCGAGGGAGTCGAGGATTTCCGGCGGTACGGGGAGGTGCAGCAGCTTATAGATTGCGGCTGCACCTTCGAGCAATTTCAATCCGCGCGCGGCGCCGCCGTGTTGCGCGAAGAAACTGCCTAACTCGGCATAGACGTCGGCTTGCTGCGGAGATTCCTCACCGCGGATGAAGAGATCGTTCATGTGCGCGAGTGCGAAGCCGTAGTCGTCCGTTGCGGCTGCGTCGTAGCGTTTTTTCTCGGCCGGATGATGCAGCGACTCCCAAAGATTGATACGGCCGGCCATGAGCCCGGCGTAGACTCGCGCGCCGAGATCGTTAAACGGCACGAATTTCGCCGCTGCGCGCGCCGCGGCCGCGTTGTGGCCGAAATGCGCGTATTGGTAGCGGTAGGCGGCGTCTTGGGCGAGTTTGGGAATCTTCGGAACGGTGTTGTAGGCCTGGAGTGCGGCGGCGGCGTCATCTTTGCGTAAATCGAGTACGACGATGCGCGAGAGTATTTCGTAGGGACGAAAATCCATTGCGAAGGTTTGGATTCCCCGGTGAAAGAGTGACAGGTACTCGCCGAGCGCTTCGTCCGTATGGCCTTCGGCCTCGAACAGGCGGGCTAGGCCCAGCTGCGCGGAGAGTTGATCTTCATTTTGCGCGGACATCACCGCCAACGCTTTGCGGTAGGCTTGTTCGGCCTCGACGTATTTGCGCGCGATCGTAAACCGGTCGCCCGTATCGACAAAGTAGGCGCTGTTGATCGCGGAGTTCGGCTTGAATTTTCCACGAGGCGGCTTCGAAAACGATGCCACCAGCTCGCGCGCGAGCGGCGAAGACGGATGGGCGAGGACGTATTCGACGCGCGCTGCGTTCACGTCGCCGTTGGGAAGCGTAGCTTCGCCTCCGATGAGCATGACCGGCGGGTAGCTTTCGAACCCGACGCTGCCGCCGTATGAAAACGCGTCGGTGCCCGGCATAACGCGATACCGGCCGCTCGCCTGCGAGTAGGCGATCATCCACACCGAAAAGTCGCGTGAGTGAGGCCCGCGCGCATCGTCGAGCACGATCAAAAAATCCGGATGCGACGCGTTCGTGAGGTTGGCTGCGAACAGGTGATTGACGTCGGGCATAACCGCGTAAGGCCAGTAGCGCGTAAATTCAAGCAAAGATTGGGAGAAGATCGTTTTGCCGCCCGAAGAAATCGTGAACGTGCCGCCCGTGAGCTGGCGCTGCATCGCGACCGCGGCGTTGTCGGAGAACGTCGGCGGCGGGCTGGTCTTGTAGAAGTCCGCAGTAAGAATCGCGCGAAAGCCGTTCCGCTCGGCAGTGAACCGCTTCTGTAGGATGACCGGCTCTCCGAACGGGTTCGCGTTTATCCACGCGGAGAGCGACTGCGGACTCCAGCCCAACTGAGCGCTCGCAAACGCTGGTTGAACGACGAAAAGCAGCGCGTAAAAGGCAAGAAGCCGGCGCATCGCTTCCTCTATTCTATGGGCATGGGGAGAACCCGCGTCGCGTCGAACATCGGCGCAGCCGGAGGTACTTATGAAACGCAGCCTGTTTATCGTTTTGGCGCTGTCGCTTTTCGTCGTCGGTTCGATGGGTCCGCGCGCGGCGAGAGCCGGCATGGCCGATCTTCCTTTTTTGGACGACCTCATCCAGCTGAAGCCACACGTCGTCAGCGCGTTGCGCACCGTGCACGCTCGGGTGAAGGATCCTAACGCTTTAGATGATTTCGACAGTGCGTACGACGATCTCGTGGATTCCGTCAACGGCCTGCTGGAGTCGGTTGCCGTAGACGTGCAAAGCAATCATACGCATCTGGAAGCCTGGACCGCTCAAGCCGGCAAGATTATCGATCAGGCTAATGCTTTCAACGCGCAAATCAAAGCGCTGCGTAACGCTCGGCGGCAGCCGGGCATCTCCGCCCGCAGCAGCAACATCACCTACGGGAAGAGCGGTGTTGCAGTGAATATCGACCTGCTCGACATCGTCTCGCTCAGGAAAGGCATCAATGAAATGCACGCGGCGCAAGCGGCCGCCGATCAAAAAGATCGCGACGCGCAGGCGGATCAGATTCGAGCGGAGCTCTGGCCCGAACGGTGCGCGCTCGGCTTAGACAAACTGCCGTGCCCGGGCGCGCCTCGCCCGCGCCCCAGCCGCTAACCGCCCTGAATTACCACGCGGCGCGCGGCGGCTTTCCACATGAAGAGCGAAAGCGTGCTGAAGAGTCCCAGCCACAGGACCTGCACGAGGAGAAAACGACCGTAGTCTTGCGGCTGAATGACGCCGACATAAATGAGCAGCGGCGTCGAGTAGATCGCGGCAAACGGAAGCGCGAAGACGATCCGGCCGAAGATGCCGGGGAAAAACGTCAGCGGGATGATCTGGCCGCTCAAGAGATCCGAAACCCAACGCACGATGAGCTGTATCGCAAAGGTTTCGAGCGTCCAGAACGCGATCGCGTTCATGACGAAGTTTACGAAGAAATTCAGCAGATAGCCTACCGCGAACGATAGTAAGAACATGCCGAAGACGGGCGCGCTCGGCACGTCGATGTGCACCAGCAGCAGCGCGAAAAGTATGCACGGGATGACCAGCAGCGCGTGCAGCCCGGTTTGGCCGAATCCATCGCTGAAGAAGTAGAACGGGACGCTGATCGGTTTCATCAAATCGGTCGCGATCGTGCCTTCACGGAGTTTTTCGCGAATGAGCCGCGTGCCGTCGACTTCTAGAATCAGCGACATCAGCAAAGCGACCGTCGCGTAGGTGATCATGCTGTGCAGCGGCAGGTTCATCGGCGCGATGTTTTGCGCGTAGAGCGCCGTCCAGACCGACCGCAGCAGGTAGACCCGCACGATGAGCGAGCCGATTTCGGTGAAAACCTCGAGCCGATACGTCGCTTCGCGCGCGAACGCTTTTTTCGCGAACTCGACGTAGGGCTCGAGAGTCATCGCTTGGTTTTTTTCTCGCGCTCGATCGCGGCTTCGCGCCGCAACCGCGCCTCCTCCAACTCAACGAACATCACGTCGACGACTTTTTCAACTTCGGTGGCCTGCGTGGGCGGCGGCTCCTCGGTCCTGCGCGGTGGCGCTTTCGGCGCGGCTTTTTTGGGTGCTTCGGCGACGGCCGCGTCTTGGGCGTGCGTCTTGCGCAAGAACTTGGAATAACTCTCGGCCGCCTTAGCCCGCACGTCTTCCGTGTCGGGCAGATTAAAGACGTCTTGGAAGAAGTTCATCCTCGAATGCACCGCTGCGGCTTGGAGGCCCGGATAAATCGTCGCCGGATCGCCGTGCGCGATGTGCATCATCGCGACGTGCTGCCCTTTCATCACGTGCGCGTTTACGTGCACAATCGCGCCGATCGCGACGCTGACGCCTTCCTCGACCGTCGCACCATTGAAGACGCGCGCGCCCGATGCGATGAAGACGCCCGGTTCGATCGTCGCGCCCACCACAGAGGCACCCGGCCCGACGATGCAGCTCTCGCCTATGCTACATGGGAATTGAATCGCCTTACCGCCGCTGGATTTGATGACGGCGTTCTCCATCACCACGCTATTGGCGCCGATCGTAACCGGGGCGCCTTCCGAGCTGATGACCGCGCCGAAAAGTACGGCGCAGCCTTCTTCGATGGTGACGTCGCCGCTGACCGTTGCCGTCGGAGCGACGTACGCGCTCGCGTGGATGTTCGGTTTTTTCGATCCGCTCGAAACAATCATGAATTTACCGGCTCCTGCTCGTAGCCTTCGACATAGATTCTTCGGATTATCGATTCCAAGTCGGGTTCCTCGATGCTGACGTCGCGCAGTTCGTACTCTTCGGTGGCTTCGCGGATCAATTGGTCGGGCCGAACGCGCCGGCGGTCGAAACGATAGCGCACCAGCCCGCGGTCGTTGGATTCAATTTCGGCGCCTTCCAGCGCCGGATTTGCGTGCGGCTCGGTCAGCGTCAGCACGAGCGTGCGGTGGGTGCCGTACTGTTCCTTGATGTGGTCCACGGTGCCGTCGTAAATGATCGTGCCCTTGTCGATGAGGATGATGCGGCGGCTGAGCCGTTCGACGTCGGCCAAATCGTGCGTCGTGAGGATGATCGTCGTGCCGCGATCTTGGTTGATGTGGCGGACGAACTCGCGGATTGCTTCCTTCGCGACGACGTCGAGACCGATCGTCGGCTCGTCCAGGTAAACGATACGCGGGTTGTGGAGCATCGCGGCCGCAAAATCGCCGCGCATGCGCTGGCCGAGCGAAAGCTGGCGCACCGGCGTGCGCAAAAACGGTTCCATCTCCAGCATCTCGATGAAGCGCTGAAGGTTCTCGCGGTAGCGATCCTTCGGAATCGAATAGATGGCGCGCAGCAGCTCGAACGACTCCACCAGCGGCAAGTCCCAATAGAGCTGACTGCGCTGGCCGAAGACGACGCCGATATTGCGCGCGTTTTCATTGCGGCGCTCGTGCGGTACGAGTCCGGCGACTTCGATCGTTCCCGAAGTCGGCACCAAAATGCCGGTCAGCATTTTGATCGTCGTGGATTTCCCGGCGCCGTTGGGTCCGATGTAGCCGACCAGTTCGCCGGGCTCGAGTTCCATGGTGACGTCGCGAACGGCGACCTTTTCTTCGATTTCACGCGAAAAGAGCGTGCGCAGCGCGCCGCCGACGCCTGGCCGCCGTTTCGGCGAGCGAAAAATCTTGCGCAAATCGTGCGTCCGGATGATCGGCGGCATCTCCGGTCCTGTTATCCCGAGGCTCGGGCGGGCCCTCGGAGAAAGACGCGAGCGTGGTCATCACGATCTCCAACCGGTACGGCTGCGGCGCGCTCGCGATCGCGCAGCGCGTTGCCGAGCGCCTCGGCTACGAATTCGTCGACGAGCAGTTGCCCGTGGTCGTCGCAAAACGGCTGCGGACCTCGCCCGAAGCTGTTGAGGAAGCCGAGGATCTCGGCCGCACGATGAGCGAGCGCATGTTGCGCGGGCTCGAACTCGGCACGCCGGAACTGCGCGCCGAAGAAGGGCCGTCCTTCGACGAAGAGTGCCTGCGCGAGGTGCAGGAAGCGGTGCGAGAATTCGCGGCCCACGGCAGCGTGGTCATCATCGGCCGAGGTGCGCACGCGATTCTGGGGCGCGGCCCGAACGTGCTGCGCGTCTTCATGACTGCGCCGCGCGATTGGCGCATCCATCATCTTATGGAAGCCGCCGGCGCCGACGAAAAAACCGCGGCCGCTGAAGTCGACCGGATCGACCGCGCACGCCGCGAGTATCTGCGCGCGTACTACGACCTCGAATGGAACGATCCGCAGACCTACGATCTCGCGATCGACACGTCGACTTTCAGCGTCGAACGCGCGGCCGAGATCATCGCAAGTGCGGCCGGCGCGCGGTGAGCGTTAGCGTCGAGCGCGGACTTCCGCGCCGCCGCATTACGATATTTTCGGCGCTGCGCTTTCACGATTTCCGGCTGCTCTGGGTCGGGTTGCTGATATCCAATCTCGGATCGTGGATGCAGTTGACCGCAACAGGGTACTACATTGCGATTCTCGCCGGCAATCCGCACACGGCGGCACTTTACCTCGGCCTGCAGGGCCTCGGGCGAGCTATTCCCGTCCTGCTGCTCTCGCCGGTTGCAGGCGTGGTCGCCGACACGTTTCCGCGCCGCCGCATTCTCTTTATCACAAACTCCGTCATGGTGCTGCTCGCGCTCATCTTAGCCGTCTTCACGAGCCTCGGCTGGATGAACATCGTCGGACTGATTCTCATCAACGCGGCCAGCGCGACGACCCTGGCATTCGATTCGCCGGCGCGCCAGAGCTGGGTGCCGCTGATGGTCGAGCGCGAGTACGTCGGCAATGCGATCGGCCTGAACTCCGTCGCGTTCAACGCTCCCGCGGTCATCGGGCCCGCGATCGCCGGCGGCCTGATCATCTGGAGCGGAATCGCGGGTTCGTTCTACGTCAACGCGGTCTTGTCGCTCGCGGTGATTCTGGCGCTGGTTTTTATGAAGCCGGCGCCGCCGAGCACGGGGCGCCCCGAAAATTGGCTTGGCTCGATCGTCTACGGGCTGCGTTTCTTGGTAGAACATCCGATCCTCAAATGGATCATCGCGATCTTCGTGTTGACGGCGGTGCTCGTGCGTCCATACAGCATGTTGCTGCCGGCCTTCATCGTGAACACGCTGCATGGCAACGCGTTCGATCTGAGTCTGGCGATCTCGGCAACCGGCGTCGGCGGCTTTGCCGGTGCGCTGCTCACGGCATATCTCGGCACGCGGGAACGCCGCGGAACGATCTGGCTGGTCTCGTCGGTCTTGATGGCGCTCGGGGTCATGAGCCTGGGATTCATTTGGAGTCTGTGGCTCGCGCTGCCGGTGCTCTTCGTGATCGGCACCTCGACGATGACGCTGCTGGGCGCCTCCAACACGCTCATCCAGACGCTCTCGCCCGACCACGTTCGCGGGCGCGCGATTTCGGTCTACACTATGGTTGCGATCGGTGTGGTCCCAGGCGGCGCGCTCGTCGTGGGCGCCATCGGCTCGTTCGTCGGCTTGCACATGGCGTTTCTCATCGTCGGCGCGGTCAGCGCGCTCTTCGCCTTATGGCCGTGGATTACGCGCCCGATCTTACGGACGGTATAAAAAAAGCGCGCCGGAGACGGCGCGCTAAAGGAAAACGCCGAAGCGTTCTTAGTTAGGCGGCCTTTTTCCGGCGGCGCCGGCGGGTCGTCTTTTTGCGAGCCGTTGTCTTGCGAGCGGCTTTGCGTGCGCCTTTACGGCGTCCGCCCTTGCGCGCTGCTTTACGGCGCTTACGCGGCGCTGCCTTTTTCGCAGCGGCCTTTTTCCTTCTACGTTTGACTGCCATTTAAGTTCAGTCATCCTTTCTCTGGCTAGGTAAGTAGCCAGGGGTGTTGCCTATGTTATACAGTATTACGAGCGCCGTGACAAGTTTTTACGTTGACGGAGCCGAGCTCGATGTCGCGACCGATGGCAACGGCGACGCGATCGTTCTGCTCCACGGGTTTCCGCTGACGCGCGAAATCTGGAACGCGCAGGCTTCGCAGCTCGCGCAAACGCATCGCGTGATCCATCCCGATCTCCGCGGCATGGGACGATCGAGCGCGCCCGACGGACCGTATTTGATGGAAACGTTGGCAGGCGATCTCGCCGCGATTTTGGACGCCATGGCAATCGATCGCGCGACGATCGTGGGCCATTCCCTCGGTGGATTCGTCGCACTGGCGTTCGCGCGCATGTATACCGAGCGCGTTGCGCGTTTAGCGCTGGTCTGCAGCCGCCTTGCGGCGGATTCGCCTGAAATTGCGGGCTTGCGGAACGATTTGGCCGATCGGCTCGAGCGCGAGAACAGCATCGAAACCGCGGTCGAAACGTACATTCCGACGCTGTTTTCCGACGCATCGCTCAAAGAGAATGCCGCCGCTGTCGAACGCGCGCGCGCGATCGTGCGATCGAATTCTCCGCGCGGCGCGGCAGCGATGTTGCGGGGCATGGCGCAGCGGGTGGAGTCCTACGACATCGCCGCCGATCTGGCGATGCCGGTGCTGATCGTCGCGGGTGCCGGCGACAAAGTCGTGCCGTCCGCCGAATCTGAAGCAATGCGCGCCGCCTTTCCGGCGGCGCGGCTGGCGTTCATGAAAAACAGCGGGCATCTTCCGATGCTCGAGGAACCGGAGGCGCTCGCGGCCGAGTTGGCCGCGTTGGTTCGTTAGCCCCGGTAGCGGGTGATCGCGGCGGAGCCGGTGCGGCGCCGGAACAGATTCACAAGGAAGAGCACCCCGACGACGAGCGCTGCGATAATCAGCGCCGGCACGACGACGTGGACGACCAGGAACGAGACGACGAACAGCACGACGAGCACGGCGGCGACCAGAAGCGTCAAGCGCATGAAAAGACTGAGCATGCCCCATACTACCTGTGAAATACCGGACGGGTTTCGTCCCGGCCGGACCGAAGGTTCCGCCATGAACCGCTCTCTTCATATAATCTGTGCGTTTGCCTTACTTAGCGGGCTTGCGAGCACTACCGCGGGCGCTCAACAGAAGCCCATGCGCCATTTGGCCTACGCGTTCGACTGGATCAGTACGTCGGATCTCACCGTGCACTCGTCGGGGATCGGCGAGGCCGGCGGCGGCACGGGCAGCGGCATGACGCACTATCCGGGAAGCAACAGCGACAAGGGAACGGTAACGGTCGACGTCATGGGCGTGCAGCCCGATACGGGACTGATCGTCAGTATCGCCGAGCAAGGTCGCGGTGACCGCACGGCGGTGGCCACGACGTGCGTCGTGTACGGGATCGGCAGCGTGATCTGCGATCCGAACGGCAAGATCAACGAGGAAGAGATGGCTTTGCTGCGCGTGCTGGGGCGGAATTTCGTGAACCCGTCGACGATCGACAGCAACCACCACTGGCAGAATATCGCGAGCGGCGCCGGCGGCAAAGAGATTAACGATTATACGATTACCCACGACAATCACGACGGGATGCTCAACATCGACATCCAGCGCATTCTTACCGTCGAAGGCGCTTCCGGCTACCGTGCCGATACGCATGGCTCGCTGGTCTACAATAAGAGCCTCAGCGTGCCCACGCAGCTTAAGGAAGACACGATCACGCGTACGCACACTGGGCAGGGCCAGGATCAGCGCGTCGAGCAGCAGTTGACCCTAACGCTGACGGCCGACTCACTCGCCTCCGCCACCCCGTAAGCAGAGAGCGGCTCCGCGCCGTCGAACAGACGTTCGTATCAATGGAGCCGCTTTTTGACGTTGTGCACCCCGACGTCGCGCGCTGGTGCCGCGACGTCTTAAAGGAAGCCACAGAACCGCAGCGCGCCGCCATACCGCTGGGGCTCGCCCGCCGGAACGTCTTGGTCTCCTCACCCACGGGCACCGGAAAGACCCTCGCGGCCTTCTTGCCGGTCATCTCGGCGCTTGCTTACCGGCGCGACGAAGACCGGCTCTTCCCGCGCACGTTCTGCCTGTATATCTCGCCGCTGCGCGCGCTCGGCTACGATGTCGAGCATAACGTCCGCCGCCCGTTGCGCGAGATGGGCTTGCTGGAGCGCCCGAACTCTCCGCGCGCCCGCCTGCGGCGCGGACGGATCCGCGAGACGCACGTCCGCACGGGCGTGCGCACGGGAGACACGCCCAAAGACGAGCGCCGGCTGATGCTTTCGCGGCCGCCGCAGATCTTGATGACCACGCCCGAATCGCTCGCGGTGATGCTGGCCATGGAGTCGTACCGCAAGACGCTGCGCACGGTCGAAACGGTCATTGTCGACGAGGTGCACGCGCTGGCAACCAACAAGCGCGGCGCGCAGCTCGCGCTCTTGCTCGAATCGCTCGAAGAGCTGGCCGAAGCCCCGTTCAACCGCATCGGCCTTTCGGCGACGATCAGCCCGCTCGACCGGGTCGCGAAGTTTTTGGTGGGCACGGATCGCCGGTGCGAGATCGTCGACGCGCGCCGTCTGCGTTCCATCTCCATTGACGTGCTGGCTCCGTTTCCAAATGCGATGGCGCCGCTGGCGACGGTCGCGCAGGCGGCTGCGCGGCTCACCCGCGACGAGCGTACGACGCTCGTCTTCACCAACGTTCGCAGCCAGGCGGAACTGATCGCGCACGGCATGGCGCAGATCCTCGAACCGGAGAGCGTTGAAGAAGTCAACGGTCAGCCGCGCGAGCGCCAGTACGACTCGCGCATCGGCGTGCATCACAGCGCGCTCGAACGCAATGTGCGCCATCGCGTGGAAGCGGCGCTGCGCGCCGGCAAACTGCGCACCGTCGTCTGCAGTTCGAGTTTAGAATTGGGCGTGGACATCGGGTTCATCGATCGCGCGGTCGTGATCGGCGGCGCGCGCGGCATGACGCCGACGCTTCAGCGTATCGGACGCGCCGGCCACCGTCCCGGCGCGGTCGCGCGCGGCACGGTGATCGCGCAGGATCGCGACGACATCATCGAAGCGGCGGCGACCAAACGCTGCATCGCGGATGCCGTCCTCGAAGAAGCCGCGATTCCGCAAGCGCCGCTGGACGTGCTGGCGCAGTGGCTCGTGGGCAGCGTTTGCTACGACCGGCGGCTTGCGATCGACGACGCGCTGCGGATCGCACGGCGTGCCTATCCGTACGCGCAGCTCGAGCGCGGCGATTTGGTAGCGTGCGCGCGGTATCTTTCCGGCGGCGGTGTGGGCGAAGACGAAGCGCACGTCCGGCGGTTGGGATTCGACGGCGAGGCGCTCTACGGACTGGGCCGCGAAGTCTGCGCCGCCTTTTTCGAAAACGTCGGCACGATTCCCGACGAGCAGCACGTCTCCGTAACGCTGAAAGGCGCGCGTCACGCGATCGGACGCGTTGAAGAGAGCTTCTTAAGCGAAATCCGGCAGGGCGACGTCTTCGTGCTCAACGGGCGCACGCTGCGCGTCAAAGAACTCACGAGCACCGGCATCGTCGTCGAACCGCACGCCGGGCGCCCGACCGTTCCGCAGTGGAGTTCGCACTTGCGCGGCATTCCGGCCGCGCTCGCCGCGGAGATCCATACGCTGCGCAACGGCGTCGCAGAACGGCTAAGGCGTCATGGTGAGCGGAGCGCGTATGACTACCTTCGCACCCGCTATGGGCTCGAAGGTTTGGAAGCCGGACACGTGGTGCGCTACATCGCCGAACAGATCGCACTTTCCGAAGTGCCCGATGCGACGCATCCGGTGATAGAGATCTACCGCATCGACCGCAAGCAGTGCGCGGTCTTTCACGCCGGTGCAGGGCGTCGCATCAACGAAACGCTGGCGCGCGCGATTGCGACGCGGATTTTCCGGCAGATCCGCGCCAACGTGCAGCTCACCACCGACGACAACGGCTTTCTGCTGACGCTGCCGCCCGGAAAATCGATGCGCGACGAGACCTGGGTGAGACTCTTGCACGCGCACGATTTCGAGCGCGATCTGCTGGCCGGCTTGCGCAGCTCGCATCTGCTGCGCAACCAGTTCCGCTACGTTGCGAATACGGGGCTTTTAGTGTTGCGGCGCGCGGGCGGAAAGACGCTGCGGCGACGTGCGCTCTCGTGGAACTCGCAGCGTATCTTCGAGCGCATCTTTGCAAGCGATCGCGATTTTCCGCTGCTGCGCGAAACGCTGCGTACGGTGACGCGCGATTTGCTCGACGCGCCGGGTGCGCTCGCGTACCTGGAATCGATCGAGCATCCGATCCGGCTCTTTCATCCCAAAGCGGCCACGCCGTTTACGTTCGGTATCATTACGTCGAGTTTCGGCGACGCCGTCGTGCTGGACGATCGTTCGAGCATGGTCGAGGCGCTGCACCAGCGCGTGCAGGAAGTGATGGAACGCCGTGCTTCGTGAAGCGGCGGCGCGCAGCGCGCAACTCGCCGAGGGAATCGACGCCGTCGCGCCCGGCCTGTTGTGGATGCGCGAAACGCGCACGCTGGTTGCGGCCGACGCGCACCTGGCCTACGAGGACGTCATCGGCGGCGCGCTGCCCACCTGGAGCACCGGCGACGCCATCTCGGTGCTGCAGAAGGCGGCCGTGGAGTTTGGCGCCCGGGAGTTTCTTTTTCTCGGCGACGTGATTCACGGCGCGCGCATGAGCGAAGGTGCCGCGCGCGAGGTGCAGTCGGGGTTGGACCGCCTGCGCGCGCTCGCCGCCGTAACGCTGGTGGCGGGCAACCACGAAGGCCGCACGCGCGGCGCCGGCGTGCTCGGCGACACGGTCGAATACGCCGAGCGCTCCGGCTGGCTGTTGTTACATGGTGACAAGCCGTCGCTTTCCGGGCGGTCGATCATCGGCCACTTGCATCCGAGCGTTCGCAGTAACGGTACGTCGGCACCGGCCTTTCTTGCGGGAGGCGGCGTCATCGTCGTCCCGGCGCTCACCCCATATTCCGAAGGCTTGGATGTTTGCGGCGACGATTGCTTCGAGGCGCTGCAAGCGTTCGGAGTAAGCGCGCGCAGCGAATTGCAGGTTGCGGCTGCGACGCACGAGTTCGTCTATCCGCTGGGTTCGCTCTCCGGTTTACGGCAGGAGCTCGGGCGCCCGTCGCAGCCGCCACAGCATCGCTACCGCCGAAAGTTTTTGCGCCCGGATCGTTAGCGTAGGCGGTCCAGCATCACATAAATCGAGGCGACGTGCGCGACCGAATCGATCGTGCCGTCGCGCACGTAACCGTGCAGCTCGTCGAGCGTCGCGAGCTCGACGGTGATATCTTCACCAAGCCCGAGGTTCTGGTTCCCCGTCAGCGTGACGTTTGGCGCGTAAAACAGATGCGCGACCGTATCGGCATTTGTGGGATCGGTGCAAAACGAATGCACGTGTTCCATCGACCCGCCGTAGCCCGTCTCCTCGGAAAATTCGCGTAGCGCGGTCTGCAGCGGCTGTTCGCCCGGGTCGATTGCGCCGGCCGGAAGTTCCAGCAACTCTCGTCCGATGCCGTGCTTGTATTGCCTGACCAAGACGACGCGTTTGTCGGGGATCATGGCGAAGATGACGACAAAGCCGCGGCTTTCCTTGACGTAATAATCCTCGATCGTGCGCCCGTCGGGAAGCTCGATCCGGTCTTTGCGCAGGCGCAAGTGCTCGGCGTCGACGATGTACGACGAAGAAGTTACGCGCCAACGCGATTCGGCCATTGCCGGCCCGTTCGGCATGGACCGCGGGCGTCCCCGAACAAAGAGTAAGCGTGATTACAGCCGTGATCGGGGGCGGGACCATGGGCGCGGGCATCGCGGCCGTCGCGGCGCTTGCCGGCGGCGACGTAGCGTTGATCGAGCCGGACGCGTCCGCTCGCGCGCGAGCGCTCAACCTGATCGCGACTGCGGCCGGCGGCCGCGCCGCCAAAGTGCAATACTATGAAGCGATTCCGGCCGGGCTGCAAGCCGATCTCGCGATCGAGGCAGTCCCCGAGCGGCTCGACGTCAAACGCGCGATCTTTGCCGGGCTCGCGCAAGCGCTCGGACCGCAAACGCTGCTGGCGACCAACACATCCTCTCTTTCGGTGAGCGAGATCGCGCAAGGCGTTGAAAATCCCGGGCGCATACTGGGCCTGCATTTTTTCAATCCACCCACGATAATGAAACTCGTGGAAATCGTGCGCGGGGAACAAACCGGCGATGAAGCCATCGAACGCGCGCGCGAGGCGGCAATGCGATTCGGAAAGACTGCCGTCGTTACGGCCGACACGCCGGGGTTCATCGTCAACCGGGTCGCGCGTCCGTTTTATTTGCAGGCGATGCGCGCGTATGATGCCGGCATTGCAACGGTGGAAGAATTGGACCAACTCGCGCGCGGCGCGGGTTTCCGGATGGGCCCATTCGAGCTGATGGATCTCATCGGACTCGACGTCAACCTCGCAACCTCCGAGTCCATTTACCAACGCACCGGAGCCAAACGTCTCGAACCGGTAGCGCTTCAGCGCGAGATGGTGTCGGCCGGAAAACTGGGACGCAAGAGCGGCGCGGGGTTTTACGATTACAGCGAAGGGAAGCCCGCGCACGACGACGCGCCCCCGGCGCCGCCTGCCGGAATAAATTACGAGGAGAAAATTCTCGTCATCGGCTTGACCAATGCCGCTATCGAACTGCGCGAGGCGCTCGACAAAGCGTATGCGCACGTGAACGTCTGTGAAAATCCCGAGGCGGTCGAAGAGATGCCGCTCGACGCGACGATCGTCATCGACGCGGGCGACGGCGTGAGCGACCGCGGCGCGTTCATCGCCGACTTGGAGGGCGTCTTTCCGCCTGAAACGGTTTTTCTGGTCGACGCTTATGCGCTCGACATGAGCAGACTCGCCAAGCGACTGCGCCATCCCGAACGCGTGGCCGGTTTCGGCGTGCTTGGTTCGCTCGCGCGCCAGAGCGTTATCGAAATCGCCGACGCCGAAGCGACCGGTGACGACGCGCTGGAGTTGGCGCAAGAGGTTTTTGAATCGATCGGCAAGCGCGTCGTACTGGTGGAAGATCGGCCCGGACTATTTTTGGGGCGGACGATCGGTTCGATCGTGAATGAAGCCGTTTACGCCGTCGAAGAAGGCGTGGCTTCGGCCGACGACGTCGACCTCGCGATGCGTCTGGGCACGAACTATCCGCTTGGCCCGATCGCGTGGGGACGCGAGATCGGCGGCGATCGCATCGTTCGCATTTTACAGCGCCTCGCCGGCGCCGAAGGTGCAGCTTTCGCTCCGCAACGTGCGTTGTGGGTGCTTGATGTGGAAGATGATCAAGATCCCGTGGACGCCGCCGTGGCGGATGGCGTCGTGACCTCGCAGCCGGGCAGCGCGAGCGCGTATCCGGGCACGGGATTCTAGAGATGCGCGACGTCGTCGTGATCGACGCGGTTCGCACGCCAATCGGAAGATACGGCGGCGCGCTCGCGCACGTGCGTCCGGACGATCTCGCGGCGCTCGTCATAAAAGCTCTCGTCGAACGTACCGGCGTCGATCCCAAGAAAATCGAAGACGTATTTCTCGGCGCCGCCAATCAAGCCGGCGAAGACAACCGCAACGTGGCGCGCATGGCCGCGTTGCTGGCGGGACTACCGGTTGAAACCGCCGGCGCGACGATCAATCGTTTATGCGGCAGCAGTTTGCAAGCGCTCAACTCGGCGGCGCACGCAATTGCGTACGGCGAAAGCGACATCGTCGTCGCGGGCGGCGTCGAGTCGATGACGCGCGCACCGTTTGTGCAGCTGAAAGCCGAAAAACCGTTCGAACGCGCACCCGAGCTGTATGACACGACGCTCGGCTGGCGCATGGTGAACCCTCGCATGCAAGCGATGTATCCGCCGATCGCGCTCGGTGCGACCGCGGAGAATGTGGCCGAGCGTTACAAGATTTCGCGCGAAGAACAAGATCGCTTCGCGTACGAGTCGCAGATGCGGGTAAAGATCGCCGTTGGCAAAGGGGCCTTCAAAGACGAGCTCGTTGCAGCCGGCGATGTTATCGCCGACGAACATCCGCGCCCCGATACAACGCTCGAAGCGCTGGCAAAACTCAAGCCCGCGTTCAAAACCAACGGCACGGTGACGGCCGGAAATTCGTCGGGAATCAACGACGGCGCCGCCGCACTGCTGCTCTGCGAAGCCGAAGCCGCGAAGCGGCTCGGTCTGCAGCCCATCGCGCGCGTCGTAGCGACGGCGCCGGCCGGCGTGCATCCCGATTTTATGGGCTTAGGCCCGGTTCCGGCGACGCGCAAAGCCCTCGCGCATGCGGGGCTGAGCATGGCAGAGATCGACCTGGTCGAGATCAACGAAGCCTTCGCAGCCCAATCGATTGCATGCTTGCGCGACCTGGAGATTGACCCGGCCAGGGCGAACGTTAACGGCGGTGCGATTGCGCTCGGGCATCCGCTCGGAGCGAGCGGCGCGCGCATCGCCACGACGTTGCTGCACGAACTGCGGCGCCGCGCCGGGCGTTACGGTTTGGCAACCATGTGCATCGGCGTCGGGCAAGGCGTCAGCACGATTTTCGAAAGGCTTTGATGGCGGTAACTGCAGCGGCTCCGACAACTGAACTCTTCATCGGCAATCAATGGGCCGGCGCATCCGACGCAGCGGTATATGAAGATACCAATCCTGCAACGGGTGCAGTGATTGCGCAGGTCGCGAATGCATCCGCCGCCGACGTCGACCGCGCCGTTACCGCCGCGCGCAACGCGCTCGAGCGCGGAAAATGGTCCACCATGGCCGCGTCGCGCCGCGCAAAGATCATCTATAAGATCGCGCAGTTGATCGCCGAGCGCGCAAACGATATCGCACTGCTCGAAGTGCGCGACAACGGCAAGACTTTGGGCACCGCTAAGGGCGAGTTGGGCGCAATCGTCGACTGTTTCGAATTCTACGCGGGCGCCGCGACCAAAAACTACGGCAACAGCTTGCCGGGACCGCTGCCCAACTACCTCGCGCAAACCGTGCGCGAACCGGTCGGCGTCGTCGGCGCGATCGTGCCGTGGAATTTTCCGCTGCTGCTCGCATCGTGGAAGGTCGCGCCGGCGCTGGCCGCGGGCTGCACGATCGTCTTGAAGCCGGCCGGCCAGACGCCGCTCTCGGCACTCGAGCTGGCAAAGATCGCGCTGGAGGCCGGACTGCCGGAAGGCGTGCTCAACGTCATCACGGGCGAAGGACGCGATTTGGGCCAAGCGATCGTCGAGCATCCCGGTATCGACAAGATTGCATTCACCGGCAGCACCGCGACGGGAAAACGCGTTGCGGCGACCGCGGCGCAGACGGTCAAGCGCGTGACGCTCGAACTGGGCGGCAAGTCGCCTTCGATCGTCTTCGACGACGCCGACGTGACGCAAGCCGTTAACGGCGCGCTCTACGGCATTTTCTATAACGCGGGGCAATGCTGCGAAGCGCGTTCGCGCGTATTGGTCCACGAAAATATCGCCGACGAGTTCATCGCGGCGTTTACGAGCAAGGCGCGCAAGCTGCGCGTCGGCAACCCGGAGGATCCGCAGACGCAGATCGGCGCGATCACCACGCAAGAGCAATACGACAAGATCAAATCGTACTGCGAGATCGGCGCGGGCGAAGGCGCGAAGCGGCTGCTCGGCGGCGAAGCGGCGAGCGTAGGCGAAGGCTTCGAGGACGGCAAGTTCTGGAGCGTCAGCGCCTATGAAGCGCAGCCTACGCACCGGATCTCGCGCGAAGAAGTTTTTGGGCCCGTCGCCACGATTACGCGGTTTAAAGATGAAGCCGAGGCGATTGCGTTCGCGAACGACAGCGAGTACGGATTGTCGGCCAGTATTTGGACGCAGAACCTCGGTCGCGCCGGCCGCACCGCTAAAGCGCTGCGCACGGGAACCGTTGCCATCAATACGCCGTATTCCGTTTTTCCAGGCGTGCCGTTCGGCGGCTACAAGCAGTCGGGGTACGGGCGCGAGTTGGGCATCGAAACGTTGGCGCTGTACTCGGAAGTCAAGAGCATCGTTACGTACATCGGCGAGAAGCCGATCGATCCGTTTGGAGTTTAAGTCATAGACGCACTCAAGATTGGCACGACCTATCAAACCACGTACGGCACGCTGTGGAAAGACGGAACGTTCTTTCCACGCGGCACGCGCGTGCTGGTCGTCGGCCTGCATCTCGTCGAAGGCTTCTGCGTGCGCTTCCCGGCTGAAGTTGAGGGCGAGTCGCTCGAAACGTGGGAGGACTGGGAAGAGAGCGATTTCCTCGCTGAAGAAGGCGCAATCGAAACCGCGCCGCCGGTCTCGCAAGCCATGCTATCCGAAGCCCGCGAAGTGTTGCAAGACGCCGAAGACGGCTGTCATCTGCATTTCCATGAGGGGGAGGACTGACCGAAACCGGCGTTGCACCTCGTTTGCGTGAGACGTTCATACGTCTCGGTCTTGGAGAGGGCGCTAAACGGCGTCCTAAGAGTGCAATTGTAATATAAAAAGGAAGAACGCTGTGAAAACTTTAGGCGCACTATTGTTTCTCATATTTTTTCCCCTGTTCCCGATTGCGACGCTTGCTCAGTCAGAAACCGGGGGCATAACCGGAACCGTCCGGAACGCGAGCGGCCTGCCGATTGCGGCCGCCCAAATCATCGTGAGCGGCCAGGTGACCCGCCGGACAGCGAGCGATTCGTCCGGAAAATTCGCGGTCGCGGAGCTCCCCGCCGGAATCTATCGCATCGACGTCAATAAGGGCGGCTACGTTTCGGCCGGCACCGACGACGTTGCCGTCCTCGCGGGATCCACCGTACCCGTGCAGGTTGTCTTGCAGCAGTCGGACTTAAGTTCGCTGCGGACGATCGCTCGTGTGGTCTCATCCGCGCGCAGCTCTATCAATACCGGCGCGGCCGCCCTTTCGATTGCATCGCGCCAAGAGTTTAGCAATCTCGCCTCGCCCCTCATCAATGACGTCGTACAGCGAATCCCGGGTACCGTCGTCGAGCACGGATCCTCGTCGCCCAATACCAGTCTATCGTTGGGCGGCTCGCAAGGATACGAAACTCAAGTCATGCTCGACGGCCATCCTCTTTCAGCCGGGAGATACGGGGTTTGGTTTTCGCAGTTTTTCAACTCATTCTTAGTTCAGAACGTCGAAACGGAGATCGGGCCGGGGAATACAACCCCGTTTGCCGGTACCGCCGTGGGAGGCACGGCGAATATTCTTACCTTGGGATATACGGCGAAGCCGAGTATGGAATTCACGACCGGCTTTGACAGTTATGGAAGCCAGTATTCCAATTGGACGACCAGCAGCCGGGTCGGAAAACTGTCATACGTTGCGGGCGCAGGCTACAACGGTGAGAACCGCAAGTATTTCGATACGACCGGCTGCATCATCGACCCCGTCAACAAAAGCAAATGGAACACGACGGGTGCGGTCGGCGCGATTCAATACTGCGGCGATTTGAGCGCTCCCCAGTTCAGCAAGGGCGAGCTGCTCAAAGCACGCTGGGATTTCTCGGCGTCAACGTCCTTGGAGCTTGCCTATGTCGGATCGCAAGGTGGGTACCAGCCCCAAGCGACAAACTATGGGGTCAGCACCGGCCCCATCACGATCGTTCAATGCGTGACTGCCTCGCACTGTACGAACCCCGCGTATGCCGGCTACGTCGGCCAAACGATCAACGGATACTTTATGTATCCGGGCTCCAACGTCTACAATAATCAGCCGTTTTTCGAAGCGCAATTTCGAACGGCTCTCGGCAACAATACACTTCTGATCCGTCCCTATGCGGGAAACATTTCCCGCATTATCGACGGCAAAGGGGAAACGGGATATCCGAGTTTTTGGTACCCGAGCTCGCTTCCGCCGTCCACCTGCACCGGAGCATTCGGGGCAGTCGGCCCTACGGTAAACGGCTATACCAATTGCTTGAACACGATCTTCAGCGTCCTGGAATCGGACAAGCTCAAAGGCGGAACGCTTTCGTTCATCCACCCCATGGGCGCCGGAGAAATAACGGGCACCTACGACTACCACAGCGATGAAACGTTTGCGTACTACAACACGCCAAGCAACGTCGCGGTGCCCGACACGACTGCAAGATACAACACGCTCTCGCTCACGGGCCAGTTTCCGTTTAATCAGCGCCTGACGCTTAAGGCCGGTCTCTACGATACCATCTGGAATCTGGCCGGAACGCAGACGGGTCCATTCATCACCGTCAACGGGAAGACGACCGTGACGACAATTCCGCTGCAGCGCACGGTGTCTCGCTTCGATCCGCACGTCGCCTTAATCTTCTCTCCCGCTGCCGGTGAGTCGTTCCGGGTTTCGGCGGGAACCTCGAGTACGTTTCCTTACGCCTCGCAGGTCAGCGGGCTTTCGCTCTATACTCCGCCGTCCGGCACCGGCGGCGGCAGCGGATCGCTCACCCAGAAGAACCCCGGGCTCAATCCGGAGCGCGCAACCGAGTTCGATCTCGGCATGGACAAACGGTTTGGCGACGGCACGATCTTGAGTCTCGATCTTGCCAGCACGCAAATCTCCAACGTCTTCGAAACGGTTTCTAGCCCACCGGTCCCGCCCAACCCGCTCTATGGCGTCGTCTATCAACCGGTCAACGCGGCAAACCTCTCCTCTCAAATGGTGATGTTGACCGTACGGCGGCAGCCGCTCCGCGGTTGGGGTTTTTACGCGACGGGTACGCTCGCGCGTTCCATCCCCACCGGGATACCGATAACCTCTTCATCGTTTTCGGTTCCGGCAAATGGCATCCAGCAGTGCAGCGACGGTGGAAGCGCCGCGTGCATTCCGTATTTTAAGGGATATGGAAGCATCTCGTACACGACCCAGGACGGGACGTTTGCGAGTTTGGGCGCGGACTTCGAAGGCAAGAATAATACCTACTTCCAGCCGCCGTTTACCGTCTTCGATATGGTGGTCCGCCGCCCGGTAAGCAAGGCCGTGGACGTGCAGATTTCGACCTATAATCTCTTCAACAACAACACGTTCTCGGGACTCGTCACTCCGAACGCGGGCACGCCGATAACCGGGCAAAATGCGTCGGGGCAATATGGCAACTATGTTGAGTCGCTCCCGTTCCCGCTCATTCCGGTGCAGCCGCGGACCGTCCGGGTGCAGTTCAGTTTCCACAACATTCCGTGATCGTTGCAGAACCGATAAGAGTAATCTTCGCTTCTGAGATGATGGCGTAATACTCCCGGAAAGACGGCCGTGGCGGTCGTCCCTGCCCAGCCCGCGGTAACAGCGCGCTGGGCAGGCTGGTTTCCGCGTGGCAATTTTTAGCACGCGAGGAGCCCGGACGGAAGACTGATGCGCCGGGCGCGAGGCTCGCAGGGCATAGTGGTATAAGGATAGACCTGATGGCACGGATTGCGACCTTCGACGATTGGCTTGCGCTGCTGGCGGATTGGCAAAACGATATCGGCTTGAACAAAGAGCTGATCGAGCGCTACATGCCCGGCTATCAATTCGAAGCGAAGTACGGCGAACTGCCGACCAGCGAGATCTACTTCGGCGACTTTCAAGGTCAGCGCCGCTGGGATAAACTCATGGAAGTCCCCGATCAGCGCATGCGCGACGCGCTGATGAACATGATCGTCTATCAGGGCGACACGGAGTTCGCTTCCAACGAACAGCAGCGCTTCCTGGTGAACAACGCGCCTTCCGAATACGATTTGGCGTCGCTGGTGCGCATCATGGTCGAAGAGACGCGGCACGGCTATCAGATGTGCCACCTGCTGATCAAGCATTTCGGTAACGACGGAAAAATCGAGGCGCAGAAATTGCTCGAACGCCGCGCATACGGAAAGAAGAACCGCCTGCTCAACGCGTTCAACGACGACGTCACGCACTGGCTGGATTTCTTTGCCTACACGAATTTCATGGATCGCGACGGCAAGTTCCAACTGACGATGCTCTCGCATTCCGGATTTGCGCCGCTCGCGCAATCGATGGGGCCGATGCTGCGCGAAGAATCCTATCACATGGGCACCGGCATCTCGGGGCTGCGGCGCATCGCGCAGGCGGGCGTTATTCCGGTCGAGTTGCAGCAGAAATATTACAACAAGTGGATTTCTGGTTCGCTCGATCTTTTCGGTACCGATCGCTCCGGTTCGGCGCAGTGGGCGTACGCGTGGGGCATCAAAGGCCGCGTCGATGAAGACAAGGCCGGCGAAAAAGCCGACAAAGAACATCTTAACGAACGCGCGCGCGGACAATTTTACGATGAGATCGGCAAGACCATCGAGCGCGTCAACGCCGTCAACGTTTCGGAGACGAAACTCTACCTGCCCGACATCCGCTTCAACCGCAAGATCGGCCAATACGCCGGACAGTTCTGGAGCATCGACGGACGGTCACTCACGCAATCCGAATGGGACGCCTATCTCCCAAGTGTCCTGCCGACGGCGGAAGACGAAAAGAAGGTTCAAGAATTCACCAAAGATTCCAGCTGGATCGCACCTAAAGGAAAAGAGTAATGGCGACAATCGCAAACGGGCCGGCCACATCGCAGACTCCGTTCGGGCGCGAAGCGCGCGCCCTCGACGGAAAGCGCGTCATCAATTATTCGAAGGACGGGCACGTCGCCGTCATCGAGATGGACGATCCGCCGGCCAATACGTACACGCACGAAATGATGCGCCAGCTCGACGAAGCGATCTTGGACGCGCGCTTCGACCAAGATGTGGAAGTTATCGTGCTGACCGGCAAAGGCGAGAAGTTCTTTTCGGCCGGCGCCAATATCGCCATGCTCAACTCGGTCACGCCGGAGTTCAAATACAATTTTTGCCTGCACGCTAACGAGACGCTCTCGAAATTTGAGCAGACGCCAAAACTCGTCATCGCGGCGCTCAACGGTCACTGCGTCGGCGGCGGCCTAGAGATCGCGATGGCTTGCGATATCCGCATCGGCCGCCAGGACGCGGGTAAGATCGGGCTGCCCGAGGTGGCGCTAGGCGTACTGCCGGGAACCGGCGGCACGCAACGGCTCGCGCGCTTGGTGGGCAAGTCTCGCGCGATCGAACTGATGACCATGGGCCGCACCTTCAGCTTCGAACAAGCGCTGGAGTGGGGGATCGTCAACGACGTGTACGAAGGCGACGCGGCGAGCTTCCGCGATCAAGTGCTGACGTACGCCAAACAATTTACGTCGCCGAACAAGGCGCCGATGGCGGTCGGTCACATCAAACGTGCCGTGCAGACGGGCATGGAACTGCCGCTGCAAGACGCGCTGGCGGTCGAGCGCGAGCTGCAGTCGCTGCTTTTCAAGAGCGAAGATGCTAAGGAAGGGATAGCTTCGTACAACGAAAAGCGCACCGCGCGCTTCAAGAACAAGTAAGATTCTCACCCTCGCGCGTAAGACGCTGTTCGAAGACCTGCCGCGTTTCTTCGTGGCGCTCGCCGGCGTCGTTTTCGCCGTCACGCTGCTGACCGTCCAGGTCGCGCTTTTTACGGGTTTTTCGAATTCCACGACATTGCCGATTGCCGAATCGAGCGCCGACGTTTGGGTCAGTGCGCCCGAGATGCTCTATTTCGAAGGCACGTTGCCGATCGACTACGGCACGCTCGCCAAGGTTCGCGCCGTTCCCGGCGTCGCGCGAGCCGAAGCGATGTCACTGGGCATCGCGCGGTGGCGCAGCCCCCACGACGAGCTGGCGCTCGGGCGCGTGATCGGCTTCGATCCGCGCGGCACGCTCTTCAATCCGGGGAGCACGAGTCGCGCAACGCTCGATCTCTTGCGAAAACCGTACGCTTTCGCGGTGGACGCCACGCAGCTTCACATCCTGGACTTGCGTGCCGGGCAGAGCGGCACGATCGGCAGCCTGCCCGCGCACCTGGCCTACGTGACGCACGGCACCCAGTCCATCGTTTCGGCGACATTTTTTTATACGTCGCTCGAAACCGCCAACGCGTATACGCCTTCTGCGCTATCGTTTTTTTCAGCGCCCGGATCGTCGCCGCCGCCTCTGGAAGAGACCGATTCCATCATGTACGTGATGGTGAAGGCGAAAAATCCCGCCGCTTCCGCGCAACTCGCCGCCGCGATCGAGCGCGGCATTCCACACGTGCGCGCGCTGACGCGGGACCAAATGCTGGCGGCCACTCGCGATTATTGGGTCAAGAGAACCGGAATCGGCTTCATTCTCTCCCTGATCGCATTGATGGGCGCTTTTGTGGGCGTGGTCATCGTCGGCCAGATTCTCTACACGTCGATCAACGAGCATTTCCAGGAATACGGAACGCTCAAAGCGATCGGCGTGAGCGACGCGTATCTCTATGGCGTTATCGCGCTGCAGGCCACGTGCATGGCGCTGATCGGTTACGTGCTGAGTTTAGCGCTCACGTTTGCGGTTCGGGGCGTTGCGGCCGAGCGCGGCGTGGACATTCTGATCACGCCCGGCGGCGCGCTCCTCGTCCTGGTCGCGGCGCTGGTTATTTGTATCGGCGCCGGCATGATCGCCATGCAGCGCGTCGTTGGGTCCGATCCGGCCCTGGTGTTTCGAGCCTAACATGCTTGATGGCGTTGCGGTGACGGTACGCGACTTGCGCATGACCTATCCGAGCACGAAACCCGTGCACGCGCTCAAAGGCGTTTCGATCGATATCCGGCAAGGCGAGCTATTGCTGATCATGGGGCCGTCGGGTTCGGGGAAAAGCACTTTGCTCTCGATCATCGGCGGATTGCTGACGCCGACTGCCGGCAGCGTGGCGGTGCTGGGAGCCGAGATCACGCGCTTGAGACGCAAAGAACTGGCGCGCTTTCGCTTGCAGAATCTCGGGTACGTTTTTCAGGGTTTCAACCTTTTCAACGCTATGACCGGAGCCGAGAACGTCGAGCTCGCCTACAACGTCCGCGGCATTCGCGGCGGGCGCGCGCACAAAGCGTCCCGTGAACTGCTCGCGCAGCTCGGTTTAGAGGAACAGGCGAACCGTCCCGCGCGCGAACTTTCCGGCGGGGAGAAGCAGCGCGTCGCGATCGCGCGGGCGCTAGCCGGCGACCCGTGCGCGATTCTCGCCGACGAGCCGACCTCGCAGCTCGATACCGAGAACGGCGCGATCGTCACGAATGTCCTGAGCGATCTGGCGCGCAAACGCGGGACGACGATCGTGATCACCTCGCACGATGACCGGATCCGTCGCGCCGCCGAGCGCGTCGTCTTACTCGACGATGGGAGACTGTAAACCTATGCGCGCGATTGCGGTCATTGCCGCCGCCTTCTTTCTGACGCTCACGGCGTCTCAGCGAGCCGATGCGCGGTGCGGACGAGGATCGTACCAGACGTTCTTGCACGGGTTTGAATCGGCGCGCGATTCTATGCGCGCGAAACCTCAGCCGGCGTACGACGCTCTCGTCGCGCTAAAAACCAAAGCCGAAGCGTGCGGCCGGGGAGAGGATCGCGCCGACGTCCGCTTCAAGCTGCAGCTCTTCGAAACCGGACTGGATGCCTACATCGGCGCAGCCGACGCCGAACGCGGAAACGTCACGCGCGGGCGGGCGCGGGCCGACGCGGCGATGTCGCAGGCGCTCGCGATCGAGCGCGCCTATCACTCCAAGCCGTCCGATCTGCAGCTCGCCCAAGAGCTCATCGCGCAGTTGAGAACGCCGCTGCAAATTATCGGCGATCTGCAAAACTCGGGCTCGCCCAGGCCGACGCCCGCGTAGTTACGGCTTGACGCAGACGCTATGCGTTAGGAGTTTCTTCCCCTGAAGGTTACCGGTGACATCGAGCGTGTATTTGACCGGCGTCAGCCGGTTGTAGACGACCGCCAGCGCGAGCTTCGGATAGACCGCGTGAAAAGCAATGTGATTGCTGCCGGACTCCGTTCCATGCAGCACGTCGTAATTGCCGGCAAGAAACGCGTCGAGTACGACCCAGGTGTTGTCGGCTTTGTTGAAAGTGATGGTGTGTTCCGCGGTCACTTGTCCCTTGACGCTGTCGGTGGCGCGCAGCCAGAGACCGCCGAACGGAGCGGTCCAATCTTGGCTGTAGGTTCCGCCGGTGCCGCCGGCTTGCGTGCACGTCCAGTGACCGCGCAGTTGCAGCGCGACCAGCGGCGACGCCGCCGTCTGTGCGTGCGCGGTTGCGGCGCCGCTAGCCAGTACCGCGGCCGTGATGCCCGCCAAAAAGAGTCTACCAATCATGCTCCGACCTCCACGAGATGGCTTACCCATTATGGGACCTCGGCCTCCATCTCTTCGGGCTCCTCGGCCGGCTTGAAGAGCGTCTGCGCGACGAGGGTCGGAACAACGGCGGTTAATATCACGACCGTCACGAGCGCTGTGTACTGCGCCTGATTAATGTAATGGTGCGTGAGTCCGTACAGACTCGAAATCGTGCCGAACGTCAAGCCGGTCGCCATCAGCAACGTTAAATATGCCGCGTTTTCCCGCGAGTAGCGAAAACCGTACCGCGCGATCGGAAGCACGGCCACAACTTTTGCGACGACCTTGACAAAGAAGAGAACCACGATCAGCCAAACGCTTCCGGCGGCTGCCGAAAATGAAATGTACGTGCCGGCTTTGATGAAATAGAACGGCGCCAGCAGCGTCATCGTCATCGTTTGCAGGCGGCGCTTGACGTCGGGATAGGTGAACATGAAACCCGCACACGCTATCCCCAGGAAGTACGCCGGCAGCACGCCTTCGCTCTTCGCGTACGTAGCCAGCGCGGCCAAAACGAAGATCACGGCAAAGAGTATCCGCAGGCCCGGTTCGCTGACATATTTGCGTGTGCGCTCGACGACTGCCGGAAGCAACTTGGGCATGACGATCATGCCGCCGACGATCCCGGCGATGAGCAGCGCCAGCCAGACGTTGTAGTTTGCGAAGAGCAAGCCGAGCGCCGCAACCGTGCCCAGGTCGGTGAAGAAGCACGCGGCCAAAATGAGCTGGCCGAACTCGCGCCCGGCAAGCCCCGACTCCACCATAACCGCGTACACGACCGCAACCGACGTCGTCGACATCGCGAGCCCGGCGATTTTCGCCGCAGGCGCCGGCCAGTGCGCGATGAAGAGCGCGTACGCCATCGCGGCGAGAAACGGCACCAGAAAAGATGCGGCGCCGAGCACGGTTGACGGAATCAGCTGTTTGCGCAGCACGGCCGGGTCGATCTCGGCGCCGGCCAGAAACGTCAGCAAGATGCTGCCGAAACCGGCGACAAAATCGATCCACGCGTTGGTGTGCAGCATGATGAAATTGCCGGCCAGCATGCCGATGATGATCTCGGCCAGCGCGGCCGGCATTTTTATGCGGATCGCAATGAGAGCGCTCGCAGCTGCAAGCGCCATCCAAATCGCCGCAACCAACCACATGTTCATAAGAAAAACTCCCGTCAAAGTGTTTCGTGCTGACAGGAGCCATTAGCCGTGAACGGCGGTTAGCGGGGAGCCCCATCCCCGTTGTCTTGGCGGTGTTAGTCGGTGCGCTCGATGGCAAAGCAGCGGGCGTACCCGGGGCGGAACTCGTCGGGGCAGAGCTTGCGCGCCGGCCCGGGGTGATAATTCAGGTTTGTGAGCGGTACGGGAAACGTTTCTTGCTCCGGGCGGACGAACGCACCGGTCGCGCCGTTGGGCGTGCCCAGTCCGGTCGGCCCGTCGTACCCCACTTCCGCGTTACAGAAGTACGCCGCGGCGCCGCCGCACGTCAAGTCCTTTGGATCGTTGTTGCCGGTCGTCACGTCAAAGAGCGAACCGGTGTGCGCGTACGGAAACGATCCGGCAATCACCGATGATGCATTTCCGGAGATGGCGTAGACCGATGCGATTATCGGCGACGATGCGCTCGTGCCGCCTACGCGTCCCCAGCCGCTCGACTGATACGTGTCGTACGTCCAGACGGCCGTGTTCGGATCTGCGACCGCCGAGACGTCGCTCGTCATGCGCATCGTGCAGCCGGTGTCGTGCTGCCAAGTGGGTTTCGGAATGTATTTGCTGCAGCCGCTGCCCGTGCCGCTGACGCTGCCGGTGGAGTCGATGTTGCCCCACGCGCTTTCCGACCAGCCGCGGCTATTGGAAGCGGCCACAAGATTCGTCCCGCCCACGGCCGTTACGAAGGCCGAAGACGCGGGGTAGCTCACGCCCGCGGGAAAAGCGTCGTCGCCCGTACTGGCCGTGATTGGAACGCCGGGATGATTGAAGTAGACCTCAAGCGCGTTTTCGCTGTGATCCTCCGAGCCGCCCCAACTGTTGCTTATCTCGGTTGCGCCAAGGACGACGGCTTCATTTTCTGCCGTGAGCAGATCTGAAAAGCCGCTGGAATTCGCCTCGACGAGCAAGATCTTGCAGTTCGGACAGATCGCCGAGACCATGTCCACATCCAATGAAATCTCGCCGGCCCAGCCCGAGTCGCCAATCGGATAGGTCGTCGAACCGTCTTGCGCGCGTTTCGTGAAGCAGCCGTTGCCAGACGTGCACGCGGGCAAGCCGAACGCGCTACGGTAAATGGCGAGGTCGCTCTCGGCGTTGGGATCGTCGTAAGCGTCGACGATCGCCACCGTTTGCGTTCCGCCGCTCGATGCCGAGCTCGCGGTTAAGTTGTATGCGGATTGCAGGTCGCAAGGATAATAGCCCTGGCGCGAAACGCCTGCCGGAGTTGCACAAGGTCCGGTGACCAGGAACGATCCCGTGACGTTGCCGTTAACTGCGGCTCTGACGCGGGTTCCGGTAAACGCGGTGTTTCCGCTATACGTGAGCGTCACGTTCGCGCCGGACGACGTAACCGTCGTCACATTGAGACTCGTCGAAGGCGTGTTGTCGAGGTTTGTCAGTGTGACCGGAGCGGCGTACGTTCCGGTGATCGTCTTTCCGTTCACGTCTTGCTCGACGACCGAGAGCGTGAAGGTCTTCGGCGACCCGAGCGTGACCGATCCGAACGTGGAGCCGGACGAGGCGACGAGCGCGGTTGTGACCGGACCAAACGCCGGCAGGGGAGCCGAATAAATCGAGCCCGAGGAGCTGGTCAGATAGAGATTTGACCCGGCGGAAATGCTCAGCAACCCGGCACCGGCCTGGGCCGCGAATCCACTCGGCGAGTTCAGATCGAAATAGTAGATCGAATTGCCGCCCGGAGAAACCGGGTATCCCAGGACGAAAAAGCCGCCGTTGCTCGTCGGCGCGATCGCCGATGCCGCGCCCGGAATCTGCGCAAAGGTTTGGTCGGAATTCTCGTACCAGATCGCTCCGACCGAATTCAAGATATAGACGCCGCCCGCTTTGACGGTGCCGTTTCCGCTCGATCCCAAGGGGAAGGTGTTGGTATCCCAGTTCGCCGCGAGCGCGGTGCCCGCACCGCTTTGCTGTACCCAGCCGCCGGCCGATGTGTAATGCCAAATCGCGCGGTCGGCGCTCGAACCGCCGTTTGAAAGGACGTAGACGCCGCCCGATGGGTCCGCGGTAATGGTGTTGCTCGCGCCGCCGCCCGGCGAACTCCACGTGCCGTTGACGTAGTGATAGATGCCGCCTCCCGAATTGATCGCCCACAGCGAGCCGTCGGCTGCAACCGAAATGTTTGACGCAAGCCCCGAGATATTCGTCCATGCGCCTGAAGTGTAATGCCAGATGTATTTGTCCGCGCTGCTGCTCGGCTGATCTGAAAGCACCCACAGCGATCCGTCGGGACTGGCAGCAACTTGGCTCGCCGTGCCCGGAATCGGCGACCAATTTAACGGCGGCTGCGCGATATCCGGATGCGCCGGCGATTTCATCGCGCTGGCAGGAAGAATATCGGTCTTCGCCATCGGCGGCGCCGTGATCGTTCCGGGTGAGACGGATTGGGGTGTAATGGGTGGCGTAACACTGCCGCGGCCCGGAAGAAGACTCGAACTGCCGCCGCCGTGGGAACATCCGGAGGCAAGAACGGCAAAAAAGACCGTGGCGACAAGCGGCTTGTTCATCAATCGCGTTTCCCTTTGCCCGGCAGGCCAACCCCCTTTGCCCGGACCCGGAAACGTTAGGATATGCATAAGAATGCGGCTAAGCAAGCGGTAAACGCTCGCGGGCGAGCATCTCCCGGTAGATCTCCTTGACCCGGGCGATAGTGTCCACCTCAGCCGCCGGCTTGTCGTCGCGCAACCGGACGATGCGGGGGAAGCGCAGTGCGAAGCCGCTTTCGTGAAGACCGCTTGGTTGGATGATGTCGAAGGCAACCTCGAGCACGATCTCCGGCTCGACCGCGATGGCGTGCCCGCGCTTCCCCTGTTGGTGCGCCAGGAACCAGGGTGTCAGCTCCGCGATCTCCGCGTCGGTTAAACCCGAATACGCCTTGCCGATCGTCTGCAGTTCGCCGTCGTCTCCGCGCACGGCGAACGTATAATCGGAAAGCACTTTCGCGCGTTTGCCGTGTCCCCACTCGACCGCGACGACGACGACGTCGAGCGTCGAGAGCTCGCGTTTGAGTTTGAGCCACCATTTTCCGCGACGTCCGGGATGGTAGGGCGAATCGCTGCGCTTGAGCATGAGGCCTTCCTGTCCGCGTTCGCGCGCGGCTTCGAACAACTCGTGCAACTCTTCGGGTGCGGGCGTTTCGGAGAGAGGCGTGAACGGCGCGATCTCCAGATGCTTGCGCGGGGCGATCGTTTCAGCCAAGCGTTCCCGGCGCACGGCCAGCGGTTGGTCTATCAAGAAGTCGTCGCCCGATGCGAGCATGTCGAAGATGAAGTAACTGACGGGCACTTCCTTTAGAAGCTCCGGCTCGACGCTCTTGCGCTGCAGACGCGCCTGCAGGTAGCGGAAGGGCAGCACGTTCTCGCCGCGCGTGGCGACCAGCTCACCGTCAAGCATGAAATCGCCGGGAACCGCCTCGAGTGCGGATGCGACCTCGGGATAGGAGCGGGTTACGTCGTTGAGCGTGCGCGAAAAGAGTCTGACGCGCTCGCCGGTCTTGTGCGCCTGCACGCGAATGCCGTCGTATTTTTCTTCGGCCAGCCACGTGCCGATCCGCAAATCCTTGTACTCGGATCCGTAGAGCACCGGCGTCGCCAGCATGAAGCCGATCGGCGAACCGTACGCGACGCGCAATTCGCTAAGCTTTCCGTCGCGCGCCGTGACGGCGACCGCACCGATATCGCCCGCTGCCATCACCGCGCGCCGGACGTCGTGCGCGTCGCGTTCGAAGGCCGTGGCGATCGCGTCGGCAACCAATCCTTCGCGCAGGCCGATGCGCAGATCGCCGGTCATGATCTTGATGACGTACGTGGCTTCGGTTGCATCGGTGCACGCGCGCAGAATGCGCTCGACGCCCGCGACTTTGCCGCGCGCCGCTGCGATCTCTTGGAAGAGGGCGTAGAGCGAAGCCGGCGTCAACGTCTCGGAGAAGAGCGCGAGGTCCATCGCGGGACGGACGAACGGCCCGAGCGCCGCGCCGAGGTCGCCGTGTTCGCGATAATTCGCGCCGAGGTCGGTTTCTTTAACACCCCATGCGTTCTGTGCGGCCGCCACGATAGTGCGCCAGCCGATGCCCAGACTGCGATCGTCGCGCGCCGCGAAGGGATTGCCGGTAAAGAAACGCGCGGCCGCGCCCAGATTCGCGTCATCGAGCGAGCGAAAATACTCCGCGAGCAGCGCGATCTTTTCGAGCTTTCCGCCGCGCGCCGCGATCGCCGCGCAGGTCTCTCCGAAACGGACCATTCCTTAGAACAGCGCTAGCTGCGAGTGTTCCTCCAAGTACTCCGCGTCGACGCCCAGCCGCCGCAAGCGGTAAACGAAATCCGGCCAGCCGTGATTGAGCAAGACTTTCTTGGGCTGCGCCATCTCGATATAGCGTAAGAGCGCCGGGTAGTCGGCGTGATCGGAGAGCGGGAAGCAGCGATCGACGCCGTAGCGGAACCGCGCGCTGCGATCCATCGACCAGCCGGTCAGCACCGCCGTGCGCACGGGCTTGCCGCGCAACGCTTTCGGCAGCGCTTTTCCTGAAGGCGGCCAAACAACGGCCCCGTTCGCGCTAAACGTCAGCACGTCGTAGCGTTCGTATTTCGGCAGCTGCACGCCGCAGGTTTCGTAGACGCGGCAGAGCGTTTCGATGGCGCCGTGCACGGTCACGCCGATATTTGCGTTGCCGAGGATCGCAACGGCTTCTTGAGCCTTCCCTAAAGAGTAGGCGAAGAAGACGGGCACGGCCCCGGCCTCGAGCGCGTCGCGCGCGAACGCGATCATTTCGGCGGCGACTCCTTCGCGCGGCGGAAACGCATACTGCGGACGGCCGAAGGTGCATTCCATCAGCACCAGGTCGCACTGTTTGACCTCGGGCGGCTCGGCGGTGAGCGACGCATCGAGTTTGAAATCGCCCGTGTAGACGAAGCTGCCGTGTTCGCCTTCGATCAGGATCTGCGAGCTGCCGAGTATGTGGCCGGCTGAAAATAACGTCAGCCGGTGATTTCCGCTCACCCACGGTTCGTTAAAACCGTGCTCTTCAAAAATGCTCGGCGGACGAGGCGGTTTGGCCGCTGTAAGACCGGCGAGCAGTGAAGGCTGCATCGCGCGCGCTTGCCGGCGGGCGAATTTCGCGCGGCAGATCGCGGCGGTGTTGGGGGTGGAAACGATCGTTTCGTGTTCGCGCGCGTGATCGGAGTGGCCGTGCGAAACGTAGCAGCGGCCGCGCGAGCGCATCGAGTCGATCCAAAGATCGATCGCTTCGACATAGAGCGACTTATCCGCCAGCGAGAACACCGCTCTCTTTTCCTTCGGCCCGGGCGCGCGGCCTGTGCAGCTTTTGGCAGTCGGGCGCGGTTCTTGGCTTGCATGAGCCGCATCTATGAGAATCTGGCCGACACGTTCGGCAACACCCCGCTCGTTAAACTTCCCCGGCTGGCCAAGGGTCTGCCCGGAATGGTCGCCGTCAAAATGGAGTCGTTCAATCCGGCCGGATCGGTCAAAGACCGCATCGGGATTTCGATGATCGAAGCAGCCGAACGCGAGGGGCGGCTTCGCCCGGATTCGGTGATCGTCGAGCCGACCAGCGGAAATACCGGCATCGCGCTGGCCTTCGTGGCCGCCGCCAAGGGCTATCCGCTGATTTTGATCATGCCCGATACGATGACCGTCGAACGCCGCAACCTCCTTAAAGCTTACGGCGCGCAGGTCGTGCTGACGCCCGGGGCTGAGGGGATGAAGGGCGCCATTGCCAAGGCCGACGAGATTCGCGCCGGCGACCCGGCCAAATACTTCATACCGCAGCAGTTCGAAAATCCGGCCAACCCCGAGATCCACCGCCGCACCACGGCAGAAGAGATCTGGCGTGACACCGACGGCACCGTTGACGTGTTCGTCGCAGCCGTCGGAACGGGCGGAACGATCACCGGCGTGGGCGAGGTGCTGCGCGAGCGCAAACCCGGTGCCAAGATCGTCGCGGTCGAACCCGACGCCTCGCCCGTGCTCTCCGGCGGCGCTCCCGGTCCGCATAAGATTCAAGGAACCGGGACGGGCTTCGTTCCGAAGATTCTCAACACCGAAATTTACGACGAAGTGATCCGCGTCACCGATGCGGACGCGATCGCAACGACGCGCCGCGCGGCTCGTGAAGAAGGCATGCTCGTGGGGATTTCATCGGGCGCCAACATTTGGGCGGCGTTGCAAGTCGCGGCGCGCCCGGAGTCGAAAGGCAAGCTCATCGTGACCGTTGCTGCCGATACCGGCGAACGCTACCTTTCGAACCCGGTGTTCGCCGAACAAGAAACGCGGATTGTCGAAACCGCCCTCGTTTAGCGTTCAAGTTTCTCGCGGCAGCATCGTGGAGTCGATCCACGCTATCGCCGCGTGCGCTGTTGATGCGCGGGGAAACACGGTGCTCGCGTATGGGAACGTCGACGGCTTCCCCGTTTTCTTGCGTTCGAGCGCGAAACCGTTCATCGCCGCGGCCGTTGTCGAAGCCGGTGCGCGCGAACGCTTCAGCCTCGAGCCGCGCGAGATCGCCGTTATGGCGGGCTCGCACGGCGGGCAATCGTTTCACGTCGAAGCGGTGCGATCGATTCTGAAGAAGATCGACATGCCCGAGGAAGCGCTGCAATGCGGCGTGCATCCCCCCTACAACGCGGCAGCGGCGCTCGAACTCGAACGCTCCGGTCTTCCACTCACGCCGGTTTACAACAACTGCTCGGGCAAACACGCGGGCATTCTGGCGCTGTGCAAAATCATGAATGCCGACGCGCGCACATATCTCGAATTGGAGAATCCGGCGGAACAACTGATCTTAGAGTTTTGCGCGCGCGTCTCGGATGCGAGTCCGGCTGAGATGCCGATAGGCGTTGACGGCTGCGGCATTCCCGTCTACGCTATTCCGCTGCGTAAGGCCGCCATTTCGTTTCTACGCTTGGCGACGCTCGACGGCGTGAGCGCCGAAGACGCCGCGGCGCTCGGTATCGTGCGCGATGCGATGATGGCTTATCCCGAGTACGTTTCGGGGACCGGCGAATTCGACGCCCGTTTAATGGAAGCCGGTGGCGGCAACATCGTCTGCAAAGCCGGAGCCGAAGGCGTGCACGGCGCCGGCGTGCTGCATCCGGGCCTCGGCTTGGTCTGCAAGGTGCTCGACGGCACGGCGCGCGCTCGCGGCCCCGCGGTCTTGGCAATGCTCAAAAGCCTCGGCATGCTCTCGCCCGCGCAGCTGACCAAACTCGCGGACCTCGAGCGTGGAATAGTATATAATCGGGCTGGGCGCGCCGTCGGCGAAATCATCGCCCGCGAAGGGTAACTTTGGCTGACTACTTGCAACTCTTGGGCGAGCGGGTGCTCGTCTTCGACGGGGCCATGGGCACGCAAATCATGGACCTCGAACTCACCGCCGACGATTTCGGCGGTGTTCGCTATCAGGGCTGTAACGAAGCGCTCGTTTTGACGCGCCCGGATATCGTGCGCGATATCCACGAAAAGTATTTGGAAGCCGGAGCCGACGTACTCGAAACCGACACGTTCACGGCGTCGCGGCTCAAACTCGACGAGTACGAACTGGGCAGCAAAGTTGCCGAGGTCAACCGCACCGCCGCGCAGCTCGCGCGCGCCGCATGCGATAAATACTCCACTGCGGATCGCCCGCGTTTCGTCGCCGGCTCGATGGGGCCGACGGGTATGCTGATCTCGTCATCCGATCCGTCGCTTTCAAAAATCACGTTCCAGGAGCTCGCGGATATGTACGGCGAGCAGGCGCGCTATTTGGTGGAAGGCGGCGCGGATTTCTTGCTGCTCGAGACGATGCAAGATCTGCTCGAACTCAAAGCGGCCGTCGCCGGCATCACGCGGGAATTCGCCAAGGGCATGCGCCGCGTTCCCATCCAGGCGCAGCCGACGCTGATCACCGAAGGCCGCATGTTACTCGGAACCGACATTCGCGCGATCTGCGCGACGGTCGGCGCACTGCCCGTCGACGTGATCGGCCTGAACTGTTCGACCGGACCGTCGCAGATGCGCGATCCGATCCGCTATTTGTGCGAAAACTCCGACCGGTACATCAGCGTCATTCCGAACGCCGGCCTACCGCTTATGGGGCCGCGCGGCGAAACGATCTATCCGGAAACGCCCGCGGAACTTTCGCGCGAGCTGGCGGAGTTCGTGCGCGATTTCGGCGTGAACGTCGTCGGCGGCTGCTGCGGTACGACGCCGGCGCATATCGCGGCGATTCGAGCGGAAGTCGACGCGTTGGCGCGTGCGGGCAAACGCGGCCGCATCCCGGTCGCGCAACCCAAGCAATTCGCCGCATCGGCCATGACTGCGATCGCGTTAGAACAAGAGCCGCGTCCGCTGCTCGTGGGCGAACGGATCAACTCGCAGGGTTCGCGCAAGATCAAACGGTTGTTGCTCGAGGATAACTTCGACGACATTACGCTGGTCGCACGCGAGCAGGTCGAAGGCGGCGCGCACGCGCTCGACCTCTGCTGCGCGCTGACCGAACGTACCGATGAGGACGAACAGATGCGCCTGCTCGTGCGTAAGCTCGCGCAGTCGGTCGAAGTGCCGCTGATGATCGATTCAACCGAACCGAAGGTGCTGCAAGCGGCGCTCGAAGCGTATCCGGGACGGGCGATCCTCAATTCCGTGCACTTGGAAAGCGGCCGCGCGAAGATCGATGCGGTGCTGCCGCTGGCGATGGAGCATGGAGCGGCTGTCGTGGCGCTCACGATCGACGAAACCGGCATGGCGAAAACGGCCGAGCGCAAGCTCGAGGTGGCCAAACGCATCTACGATATCGTCGTCAACGAATACGGCTTGCCGCCCGGCGCGCTGATATTCGATGATTTGACCTTCACGCTCGCGACCGGCGATCAGGAGTACATCAACTCCGCAGTCGACACGATCGACGGGATCAAGGCGATCAAAGAAGCGCTGCCCGGCGTGTTGACCTCACTCGGCGTGAGCAACGTCTCGTTCGGCTTGAATCCGGCGGCGCGTGCGGCGCTCAACTCGGTTTTCTTGCATCACTGCGTGCAGGCCGGTCTCGACATGGCGCTGGTTTACGCCAAAGAGATAACGCCGTATGCCGAACTCGATGCGACCGAGCGCGAGTTGTGCGACGACATGGTTTTCAATCGCCGGCCCGATGCGCTGCAGCGGCTGATCGAGCATTATGAAGGCGCTGTCTCCACGGCCGACGGCAAAGGCGAGAAGAAGGACGACGATGCCGGCGCGCCGCCGGACGTGCGCATTCACAACGCGATTTTACGCCGGCGTAAAGACGGCATCGAAGCGAAGATCGACGAGGCGCTGCAGGCGCGTGGTCCGGTCGAAGTGCTCAACGATATTCTGCTGCCCGCGATGAAAGAAGTCGGCGATAAATTCGGCGCGGGCGAGTTGATCTTGCCGTTCGTGCTGCAGTCGGCCGAAGTCATGAAGAAGGCCGTCGCCCACCTCGAACAATTCCTCGAGAAGAAGGAAGGCCAGACCAAAGGCAAGGTCGTGCTCGCAACGGTTTTCGGCGACGTGCACGACATCGGCAAGAATCTCGTGCACACGATCCTGGCCAACAACGGATACACCGTCTTCGATCTCGGCAAGCAAGTGCCGATGAATACGATTTTGGAAAAAGCCGTCGAGGTCAAAGCCGACGCGATCGGACTTTCCGCGCTGCTCGTCTCGACGAGCAAGCAGATGCCGGTCTGCGTGCAAGAGCAAGATACGCGCGGTCTGAAGTTTCCGGTGCTGGTCGGCGGCGCGGCGATCAATCGCGATTTTGGGCGGCGTATTTCCGTACTGGACGGAAACCGCTATTTCGAGCCCGGTTTGTTTTACGCCAAGGATGCGTTCGAAGGTCTGCAAGTCATGGAGACCCTGACCGGCGATGCGGCCGGGCGCGAAAAATTCATCGAGCAGGCCAAGCGCGAGGCGCTCGCGCCGCGCGCGGCTGCGCCCTCCGCCGCGGCGGCCAACGGAGTGATACAATACTCGGCTGTGAAGACCGAGCTCGCTCCCGTTCCCAAACCTCCGTTTTTCGGATCGCGTTCGGTGCGCGACATCGATCCCGCCAACCTGTGGCCATGTTTCGACATGCGCAGCCTGTACCGGCTCTCGTGGGGAGCGGCGAACACGAAAGGCGATGCGTTTGAAAAACTCGTGCGCGAGGAGTTCGAGCCGCGCTTACACCGCTATCAGGAATCGGCCGCAGAATTTTTGGAACCGCGCCTTGTGTACGGCTACTTTCCGGCGGCGGGAAGCGGCAACGATGCGATCGTCTACGATCCGGAAGATCGGTCTCGAGAGCTCGCGCGCTTCACTTTCGTGAGGCAGGCCGGCGGCGAGCATTTGTCGCTGGCGGATTATTTGCGGGAACCCGAAGGCGGCCGCGGCGTAGACGTCGTGGCGCTGCAGGTCGTCACCGTCGGATCGCGCGCGTCGGAACGCATCGCCGAATTGCACGCCGCGGGCGAGTACAGCGAATCGTATTTCTTGCACGGCTTCTCCGTGCAGAGCGCCGAGGCGCTGGCCGAATACTCGCACCGGCAGATTCGCGCCGAATTGGGATTGCCGGTCGATCGCGGGAAACGGTACTCGTGGGGATACGGCGCGTGTCCGGACCTCTCGCAGCACGAAATCGCGTTCCGTTTGCTCGACGCGGGTAACGCCATCGGCGTCAAACTGACCGAAGCCTTTCAAATCGTTCCGGAGCAGTCGACGGCGGCGATTATCATGCACCATCCGAAAGCGGCCTACTTTAATGCAGCGGCCGTGAGGGAACTCGAACCAGCTTCAGCGTAACCCGCCCGCATGCGCCTGATTCTTGCAACCGTTGCGCTTGCCGCGCTGGCGGCGTGTTCCGGTGCGAACAATGCTTCGATCTCGAAAAACACGACGACGACAACGACCGCGGTAACCGCGGCCCCCAGTCCGGCTCCCCCGGGGCAAGTGGTGAAGATCGGGATCGATTTGCCGCTCTCGGGCGGCGACGCGTCGGTGGGTATCAGCACCGAGCAAGGCGCGCTGCTCGCCATAGATCAGGCGCAGAAAGGTATGCCGCACGGATTCACGCTGCAGGGTGAAGCGCTCGACGATTCCGTGCAAGGCGTGCACAATCCCGAACAGGGCGTTTCGAACGTGCGCAGCTTCATCAGCGATGCGGCGGTGCTGGCGGTTGTCGGGCCGTACAATTCCAACGTCGCACGCGCGGAGATTCCGGTGACGAACGCGGCGGGACTCGCGCAGATCGGTCCGTCGGTGGTCGCCGACAACTTGACGATCGGGCCGGAAGCGGCGCAGTTAAGGCGCGCCAACCCGTCGTGGAATACATTTTTCCGGGTTTGTACCACTGATTCTCGCCAAGGTTCGGCGCTGGCGCAATTCGCGCGGTCGCTTGGATTCAAGCGCGCGTACATTATCGACGATAACGAAACGTACGGGCTCGATCTGGCGGACCGTTTCGAAAAGGATTTCACGAACGACGGCGGCACGGTGCTGTCGCGCGATCATCTTGCCAAGAACACGCAAGATTTCAAATCGCTGCTCCTCAAAGTGCTTGCCGCAAAACCCGACGTGGTGTTTTTTGGCGGCGTCACCAGCACGGGCGGCGGATTGATCCGAAAACAGATGTTCAGCGTCGGGCTTGGGAAGGTCGCATACATGGGCGGGGATGGTCTTGCGGATCTCGCCACGGTTGCGGCGGCGCAGGCCGATGGAAGTTATTACACGCTGGCCGCGCCCGACGCCGAGAAGCTCCCGGCGGCGCAGGCGTTCATTAAGGCCTATCGCGCGAAATACAATGCCGACATCGGTCCGTACAGCGCCAACGCGTACGCGGCGGCGCAAGTCGCAGCCGATGCGATCGCTCGCGCGATCAGGAGCGCGCACGGCGCGGTGCCCGCACGCGCCGCCGTTGTTGCGAACGTTGCCTCGACGAAACTCGAGACGCCGATCGGTCCGATCAGTTTCGATAAATACGGCGACGTTACGAATCCCGTGCTCAGCCTGTATGGCTTCAAGAACGGTCAGTCGTACTTTATCCGGCAGATCCAATTGAAGCTCTAACAGCGGGCGCGAAATGTGGCGTGGTTGCTCCATTGTCATCCTGAGTAGGGTTCGCGCTGCGAACTTGTCGTCGAAGGACGAGGGGCGTACCAGTGCATGAGTTCCTAGCCCAGCTCTTCAACGGCATTGCGCTCGGCGGTATCTACGCGCTGATCGCGCTCGGCTACACGATGGTCTACGGCATCATCGGACTCATCAATTTCGCACACGGCGACGTGTATACGCTCGGATCGTTTTTTGCCCTGACGATATTGACGGCACTCGGCGTCTCGGGCGAGTTGCACGGCGTGGCGCTGATCGTGGACGTTGCGATCGCGCTGATTGGCGCGGCGTTGCTCTGCGGCATCGTGGGCGTGCTCATCGAGCGGCTCGCGTACCGGCGTTTGCGAAATGCGCCGCGCTTGGCGCCGCTGATCACGGCGATAGGCATCTCATTCATTCTCGAAAACGTCATGCAGATATGGAAAGGGCCGGCGCCGGTCCCCTTCCCGGCGGTCGTGCCCAATCCGTCGATCACGATCGCGGGCGTCGCCGTTGGCGCGCAGCAGTTTCTGCTGGTCGGGCTCGCCGTCGTGATGATGGTCGCGCTGCAGCTCTTCATACATAACACGCGCCTCGGCCGCGCGATGCGCGCCACCGCGGAAGATCGCGATGCCGCGCAACTGATGGGCATCAACATCAACAAAACCATCATGCTGACGTTTTTGATCGGGAGCGCGCTGGCGGGCGTGGCCGGCTTTGTCTCCGGCGTTTACTATCAGTCGACGTGGTTTTTCAACGGCTTCGGGGCAGGGCTGAAAGCATTTACGGCCGCGGTGCTGGGCGGAATCGGCAATATCGCCGGTGCGATGCTCGGCGGCTTCCTCATCGGTATCGTCGAGTCGTTTGCAACCTGGAAGTTCGGAGGTCAGTGGAGCAACGTCACGGTCTTCGCGATTTTGATTCTGGTGCTGGTGTTTCGTCCGTCGGGCCTGCTCGGTGAAGCCGTGTACGAGCGCGCATGATCTACGCATATTTCCTGGTCGCGATCGCCGTCATCGCCGCCGCGCAGCGTTTGACGGACCTGCGCGCTAAGCGCGCACTATTCTTATTGCTGGGCGCGGCGCTTTTGTGCGCGCCGCTCTTCGATCGTAACGACGCGACCTTCAACGTTCTCGCGGACGCCGGGATCTTCGTGCTGCTGGCGCTCGGGCTGAACATCGTCGTCGGTTTCGCCGGACTGCTCGATCTCGGCTACGCGGCGTTTTTCGCCATCGGCGCCTACACGTATGCGATGATGGCCAGCCCTCAGTTCAACCTGCACTTGCCGTTTTGGCTGCTGCTGTTTCTCGCGGCTGCGTTCGCGGCGCTCCTCGGTATTATCTTGGGCGCGCCCACGTTGCGTTTGCGCGGGGATTATTTGGCGATCGTCACGCTCGGGTTCGGCGAAATCGTGCCGCAGATTTTCCAAAACCTCACCACGTACACCGGCGGCCCAAACGGAATCGGCGCGCTCGATTTTCCCTCGTTTTTCGGCCGCTCGTTCGGTCAGAACACGATTCCCTACTATTACGTGGTGCTGGCGCTCATCGCTTTGGGCCTGTTTTTCGCCTACAACTTACGCGACAGCCGGCTCGGACGGGCGTGGATGGCGATCCGCGAAGACGAACTCGCCGCGCGTCACATGGGTATCAATACGACGGCCGTAAAACTCGCCGCGTTCGCGCTGGGCGCGTCGTTCAGCGGTTTGGCCGGCGTCGTTTTTGCCGCCAAACTGAGTTTGGTCTCGCCCGATTTGTTTCAATTTCAGGTAAGCGTGCTGATCGTCTCGATGCTCGTGTTGGGTGGAATGGGAAACATTCCGGGCGTTATCGTGGGCGCGCTGGTGCTGGTACTGGTCAATAACGTCGTCCTTCCGCAAGCGAACACCATCGCGGCAAGCGCCGGGCTGCACGTCGATTTCGGTAACTACCATTTCTTCATCTACGGCGCGATTTTGGTCGGCATCATGCTGTTCCGGCCCGAGGGGTTGCTGCCGAGCCGTCAACGCAAAGAGGAGCTGCATCATGCTGCGGCTTGAGCGCGTCACCAAGCAGTTCGGCGAGCTGGTTGCGGTCAACGATCTTTCGCTGAACGTCACGTCCGGAAGCATCTCGGCGATCATCGGCCCCAACGGCGCCGGCAAGTCTACCGTGTTTAACATGGCGAGCGGGATCTACCGCCCGAATGCGGGCGAGATATTTCTCGAAGACGCGCGTATCGACGGTTGGCCGGTGCACCGCATTGCGGCCGCCGGCATCGCGCGTACGTTTCAAAACATCCGGCTGTTTTCGTTTATGCCGGCCATCGACAACGTGCTTGCCGGAGAAGACGCGCATCTGCACGCGCGATTGTGGGATTCGCTGCTGCACACGCCGCTTCATCGCAGTGAGGAGAAAGCCGCGCGCGAGCGCGCCCGAGAATTGCTGCGCTTTGTCGGTCTCGAAGGCGTCGCCGAAACCTACGCTCGCAATCTGCCCTACGGGTCGCAGCGGCGTCTCGAAATTGCGCGCGCGCTAGCGAGCCGCCCGAAACTCTTGCTGCTCGACGAGCCGGCCGCCGGCATGAATCCGCGCGAAAAGGGCGAGTTGGCGGACCTCGTCGCGGCAATTCGCGAGCGCGGCATCACCGTGCTGCTGATCGAGCACGATATGGGGATGGTTATGCGCGTCAGCGACGAGATCACCGTGCTCGACTATGGTCAACGGATTGCCTCGGGCAAACCGGCGGAGATTCGCGATGACCCGCGCGTTATCGCGGCCTATCTCGGCACAGCCGTCGCATGAGTCTCCTGGAGGTTCGCGATCTCGGCGTTTCGTACGGCGGCATCCGCGCGCTGCGCGATGTTTCGCTGCGTGTGGAAGAAGGCGAGATCGTCGCTCTGCTCGGCTCGAACGGGGCAGGGAAGACGACGACGCTGCGGGCGATTAGCGGTTTCGTACCCTACGCCGGCTCAGTGCGGTTCGACGGAAACGATGTGCGCAGATGCTCGCCCGACCAAATCGTGCGGCTGGGCCTGGGTCACGCGCCGGAGGGCCGCCGCGTCTTTACGCGCATGACCGTTCGCGAAAATCTCGCGCTCGGCGCGTATACCGTTCGATCGAATCACGTAATCGAACGGCGGCTGGCCTTCGTCATCGAAACATTTCCGCGGCTCGAGGAGCGCCTCACCCAATCCGCCGGCACGCTGTCGGGCGGCGAGCAACAGATGCTGGCGATCGGGCGCGCGCTCATGAGTGCGCCACGCTTGCTAATGCTCGACGAACCGTCGCTCGGGTTGGCGCCGATTATCGTACAGACGATTTTTGGCGTCATTCGATCGCTCAACGCGAACGGCACGACGATTCTCTTGGTCGAACAAAATGCGCAGCAGGCTTTGCGCATCGCCAATCGCGGCTATGTTTTAGAGACAGGCGAAATGCGTTTCGAAGATACCGGCGCTGCGCTGCTTGAAAACCCGGCCGTCGCTGAAGCTTACTTAGGTGTTACTCCGGCGTAGGCAACAAGTGAGAGCTCTGCGCGAAACCTAGAAGTGCGCGTTCGTCGAGCGCATGAGCCCGCCGAATTGTTCGCGGGCGACTTCATAGCACTCGCACGATGCGCCTTCGAGCCCTTCGCGATCGAGAATCGTGATAACGCCGCGCGCGTAGCGGATGAAGCCCGCTTGCTGCAAAGTGCCGGCAGCGATGGTGACGCCGGAACGCTGGGTGCCGAGCATCATCGCCAGATATTCGTGCGTCAGCCCAATGTCGTTGGTTCCGACGCGGTCCTGAGTCATGAGCAGCCAGCGCGCGCATCGTTCGTAAACGTTGTGCAGCCGGTTGCAGGCAGCGAGCTGGCCCAGCATGTTAACGTAAGCTTGCACGTAGCGGTCCAGCAGATGACTGAACGTCGGATTTGACCGCAGTGACTGAAAAACGTGCGCGTCGACCTGTATCGCGATGCCGGCTACCTGACAATAGGATTCGTTCGCGGTCGTCGTAGCGCCCAAAAGTAAGGGAATAGCCGAGCAGCCTTCGCGTCCGATCGTCCCGACCTCGATGGCGTTTCCGTCTTTCATGCGCGAAACGATCGAGAGCACGCAGTCCAGCGGAAAGAAGACCTCGCCAATTCTTTCGTTCGGCTGATAGATGCGGTCGCGAACGGCCAGCTCAACCAAGGAAGCGCTTGCCATAACGGTAGCCGTTTCCTGAGGGTCCAGGCCGCTGAGGATAGCGTTGGTCTGAAGGTGTTCTTGAGTCACCTTAACGGTTTCAATTTTTGTCACTCGTTTTCGCACTTTTCTTTCACCCAGGCAGATACTATGTCTGCAATTATACGCAGCCGGCCTGCGGTTCCTTGTGTTAAAAACGCACCGTCGAAAAAACACGGTGATAAATGCGCAGACGCTAGGCGGCGGAGGAGCCATACTGAGCACATGGCGATTGCGCGGGAGTTTGCTTTTCACGGGGAGTTCGATATTTCGCAGAAAGCGGCGATCGAACGGCGGTTTGAGCCGATGCGAGAAACCGGCTCGCCTGCACTGATCCTCGACCTCACCGATGTGCGCTATCTCGACACGACATTTCTCAACGCTATGGTCGCATTTCAGAAGTGGGCGGTGACGAGCAACACCGACAGCCGTCTGTGCGTCGCGGCCGGCCGGAACCTGTCTCGGATCTTCCACATCACTGCACTTGACAGTATCTTTCCGGTGTTCGCAACAATGACTTTGGCGCGCGAATACGCCACGCTTCCTCGGTGATGTATCTTGGAATATCAGGTGTTCAATGGTAAGTAAAACGATGGCTGCCGCGGCGGTGATGCTTTTGGCGTTGCTGCTCGGCGGATCTCAGGCGGCAGCGCAAACAGCGCCGGTAGCCGCCGCTCAAATCGCGCAGGCATCGCCCGCGCCGCCTCCACCTGCATTCGGCACGCCGCCTTCAGGCGAAATTCCGATTCTTTACAACGACCACACGGTCTACACGAAGCCGGACGTTCTCAAACAAGGTCGCGTCCTGGCCGCATTGGTGAAAGACGGCCAAATCTACGTTCCGCTTCGCAGCATGTTCGAACAGATGGGCGCCACAATCACGGCATCGGCCGACGGCAAAACGGTAACGGCCACAAAAAGCGGAGCAACCGTTTCGGTAACGCTCGACAAGCCGGAGGTCGTGATCAACGGCGAGACGCGTCCGCTCGACGTGCCTCCCATCATGTATCAAGGTATTTTGCTCGTTCCGGTGCGCGTAATCTCCGAAGGCATGGGCGCCTACGTCCTGTGGGTCCCGACGCGCCGGCTCGTCGTCGTACGGTATATTCCGCCGACGCCTCCGCCGACGCCGGAGCCGACCGCGGCGCCGACAATCGCGCCCGTTCCGACCCCCGTGCCGACCGAAGCGCCATACACCATGTTCGTCCAAGCGGCGGTCGCGCAGGATCAGAATTACAATGAGTTTGTGGCCGGCGGATACTGCAAAGCGCTGCTGGCAGCTGCCGCGATCGTCTTTAAGAACTCGCCGTTTGCCGTGAAAGTCGACTATCGTCTGGATTCCTACGTCACCAGCGATAATCTCACCGACGGATTCGGCACGCATTATACAAAGTTCTCGACCGTAGACGGCGGCTCGGCGCTCACGCCTGTTTTCATGGCGCGGCAGAGCAGCCTCGATGGCCGCTTGGAATACAAAATCGCCGAACCCAAGATCTACGTAGGATTGGGCTACCTCAAGACCACGACCAATTACGGCTATCCAAGTCTCAACGCGATCGGTTTCGGCCTCGAGAAACTGCCCGAGCTCCGCACGGGAATCAGCTGGTTCGGCTCCGCGTTCTACTACCCGAGTGCAAGCGGCACGTACACGATCGTAAACGCTGCCAGTCCCAACAACGGCAAAAGCTATCGTCAGCAATACGGCATCACGAAGCTCGATATCGGTCTCGCCCTCGCGCTATCGCATTTCCCGTTGTACATCTACGGCGGCTACAGCGCCGATCAATATACGGCCAAGGCGGCCGCTCCAATCGGGCAGACGCATAACGGTCCGTATCTCGGCCTTGGCCTGAAGATCTAAGTGAAGATAATGAACATATTAAAGACTACCCGGCTCACTAACGTTCTGCGCTTTGCAGCACTGCTTGCCATTCTGGCGCCCGCGGCTTTGGTAGCCTGCAGCGGCGGAGCCGGAGGATGCGGAAGCAACTGCACGGTGCCGGCGTTCCATACGCCCACGCCCACGCCCGCGCCAATCCCAACTCCGACGCCAACGCCGACTCCGACGCCAACGCCAACTCCGACGCCAACTCCGGTGCCCACGGCTACGCCGGTGGTGGCTTCGTGCAACCAAGGCGCCTCGGCCATCGCGCTCGGGCCGGCGCTCGCGCCCTTCGCGCTGCTGGCCGGCTCCACGATCACCAACGTGGGAAATACCCTTGTTACGTTCGCGCCCGGCGCGGTTACGGGCACGACCAATGACGATCTCATAGGCGTTTCACCGGGGACGGCGGTCACGGGATTCTATCCGCCCGGAACCGACACGGATGGGCCGAACGCCATCTATGCGGCTACCTTTAATACCAATGCGGCCGTGCCGTTGGCCGCCGAAAACGCGCTGACGACCGCCTATAATACGGCGGCTGGGCGTGCGGCGACGACCTCCTTCACCGGAACGCCGGATCTCTCGCAACAGAGCGTTCCCGGTCATCCAACCGGAACGCTGCCACCCGGCGTCTATAAGGCCAGTTCGTCGGCTTCGATCGCCGCGGGCAATCTGACCCTTGACGGCGGCGGAGACCCGACGGCCGTGTTTATCTTCCAGATAGGCTCGACGCTCACGACGACGCTGAACGGCACGACCAGCGGCAACGTCATCCTTACCGGCAACGCCAACGCTTGCAACATCTACTGGCAGATCGGCAGCTCCGCCACACTTGGCGGCGCGACGTTCTTCGGAAACGTGTTCGCGTTTTCGTCAATTACGATCAACGCGTCGAGTTTCACTGGGCGCGCGCTAGCGGGCGGCCCGTCACTGGGCACAGGCGCGGTGAGCATCCCGGTCGCGGGCGGCTCATTGATCACAAACCCCGGCGGTTCATAAACAGTAAAACGACTCTTTCCTACGCTAGAAGGGTGGCCCAGATACGGGGCTGCCCTTTTTTTATGCCGCGGCCGGCGCGAAGACGTCGCCGAAAACGGTGATGCCGCCGACCATGGTGCCGATGACGTTGTACTCGGCATCCCAGAACGAGAGATCCGCGCGCGCGCCCGGCGCGACATGCCCCATCTCGCGATCGAGCGAGAGAAGCTTTGCCGGCGCGTGCGTCGCTGCGACGATCGCTTTTTCGAACGGCAGTTCGGTATACGCCATGAAGTTGCGGACGGCGTCGTCCATGCGTAACGCGCTGCCGGCAATCGTTCCGTCTTCGGCGCGCATGACGCCGCCGGCGATGTGATAGCCCGGTCCGGCGGACGGCATGATGTCGCTTGCGAGAATGAGGCGGTGGTTCAGCGTGCGGTGCAGCAGGTCGACCATGACCGGCGCGACGTGAATGCCGTCGCAGATGACTTGCACCGTCGTGCGCTCGTCTTGAATGAACGCGGCCAGAATGGACGGATCGCGATGGTCGAGCGGCGGCATCGCGTTGAATGCGTGCGTCAGCGAGCGGAAGCCCAACCCGATCGCGAGCATGCCTTCGCGGTAGCGTGCCGCGGTGTGGCCGGCCGAACAGACGATACCGTGCTCCATAAAATAACGCGCCGCGTCGGAGACGCCGTCGACCTCGGGCGCCATCGTGACCATGAGGCACGCGCCTTTGCACGCTTCAACGAGCGCTCGCGTGCGCTCGCGCGTCGCCGGAAGAATCCATTGCTGCTGATGTACGCGCCGGAATTTCGGGTTGAGAAACGGCCCTTCGAAATGAACGCCCAAGCAGCGAGCGCCGCGCGGTAAATCCTCTTCGAGTTGGTGCGCTGCCTCAACGACTTCACCGGCGGCGTGAAGCATCGATTCCCACGGAGCCGTCATGATGCCGGCGACGAAAGCGGTCGTGCCTTGCCGCGCGTACTCGACGGCAGCAACCGGAACGGCGTAACCTTGATCGCGGTTGAACAAGAACTCACCGGCGCCGTTGGTGTGGACGTCGATCAATCCCGGTGCGATGCGCGTTCCGGCCGGCAAACGGTGATCGCTCGCGCCCTCGGCGGGCAGCACTTCGGTAATGCGGCCATTTTCGACCGCTATCCGGCCCTGGACCGACGAACCGTCGCCGACCGCAATCTCCGCAGGACCCAAGACGAATCCGTTCACGCGCGTATCAATCCTAATGCCTCGTCGCGGTGTTTCTCCATGAGGCCGCGCGTGTCGCCCTCGACGTTCAGGCGCAGCAGCGGCTCGGTATTTGAAGGACGCACGTTCAGCCACCAATCGGGATAAGAGATCGTGATGCCGTCCAAATGATCGACCTGGGCACCGTTGTAAAATTCCTCGATCTCCCGCATTTTACCCCGGACGTCTTTGACCTTCGTATTGATCTCGCCCGAACGAAAACGCGTGTCGATCGGCGTGATGAATTCGCTCACGGGCTTGTTTGCTTCGCTAAAGAGCTCGAGGCACTGCATCAACGCGATCATTCCCGAATCGGCGTACCAATTATCACGAAAATAAAAGTGCCCGCTGTGCTCGCCCCCGAAGATCACGTCCTGTTCGCGCATCGTTTGCTTGATGAGCGAGTGCCCCACTTGGGAGCGAATGGGAATGCCGCCGTTTGCCTGAATGAGCTCGGGAACGCTCCGGCTGCAAATGAGATTGTACAAGATCTTGGTTCCGGGATGGCGCTTGAGCGTGTTGAGCGCGACGAGCGCCGTGACGGTGCTGCCGTCGATGAGATCGCCGTTTTCGTCGACGATGAACATGCGATCGGCGTCGCCGTCAAAGGCGGCGCCGAGATCGCAGCCGTGTTTGCGTACCGCAGCCTGCAAGTCCACCATGTTTTCCGGTTCGATGGGGCTGGCCGGATGATTCGGAAAACTGCCGTCGAGTTCGAAGTACAGCGGCACGACTTCGCAGGGAAGATGTTTGAAGACGTGCGGCACGGTTTCGCCGGCCATGCCGTTCCCGGCATCGATCGCGATCTTGAACGGTTTGATCTGCACCGGATCGATGAACGAAAGGCAATGCGCCGCAAATTCGTCAAGGATGTCGCGATGCGCGATCCGTCCGGGCGCCGGCGCCGCCGGCGGCAGCGCGTCTGATGCGATCTGGTCGCGAATCTGGGCCAATCCGGTGTCTAGCGAAATTGCTTGCGCTTGCGAGCGCGTGAACTTCATGCCGTTGTAGCCCGCGGGGTTGTGCGAAGCGGTGATCATCACGCCACCGTCGAGTTCGTATTTTCCGACGGCGAAATAGAGAGCATCAGTCGAAACGCGGCCGACGTCGAGGACGTTCGCGCCGGCTTCGGACGCGCCGCGAGCAAATGCTTCGAAAAGATTATTGCCGGATTCGCGCATGTCGCGCCCGACCGCAACGTTCTTTGCTCTCAGCAGCGGAATGAAGCAGCGTCCGATTTTGTAGGCGAGATCGTCGTTGAATTGGCCGGGATAAATGCCGCGAACGTCATAACTCTTGAAAATCGCCGAGAGCATGCCCGTCCCCATATGTGGAGCGGTTTCGAAGCCTCTCTGAGCTTTGCCTATCTTATGTACAAGCGAAGATGGCCCCCCGCCCCATCAGAGCGTCTTACGCGTCGTAGTACAGATAGAACTCGTACGGATGCGGACGAATCTCCACCGGCTTCAGCTCGCGCTCGGTCTTGTAGGCGATCCACAGATCGATGAAGTCGTCGGTGAAGACGCCCGTTTCGGTGAGGTATTGGTGGTCGTCGCGCAGCGCGTCGAGTGACTGGCGCAGCGATCCCGGGACCGAGCGGATCTTCGCGGCTTTCTCGGCCGGCAGATCGTAGATGTTTTCTTCGAGCGGTCCGAAGCCCGCCGCTATCGGATCGATCTTGCGCTTGATGCCGTCGAGTCCCGCGCAGAGCAGCGCGGAGAACGCCAGATATGGGTTCGCCGTCGGATCGGGTGGCCGGAACTCGAGGCGTTTGGATTTCGGGTTCCCTTGAAAGAACATCGGGATGCGAATCGCGGCCGAACGGTTGCGAGCCGAAAACGCGACGTTTACCGGCGCTTCGTAGTGCGGCACCAGACGCTTGTACGAGTTGGTCGTCGGCGCGCAGAACGCCATCAGCGAATCAATGTGCGTCAACAAACCGCCGATATAATAGAGCATCGTCTGCGAACATTCGGCGTAGCCGTCCTTGTCGTAGAACAGCGGCTCGCCTTCGTTCCAGAGCGATTGGTGCACGTGCATGCCGCTGCCGTTATCGCCGAAGACCGGCTTGGGCATGAAGGTCACGCTCTTTCCGTACCGCGCCGCGACGCTGCGCACGACGTATTTGAAGGTCATCAAGTTGTCGGCCGTTTTCAACAGCGAATCGAAACGGAAATCGATTTCGGCTTGACCCGGCGCGCCGACTTCATGGTGCTGCATCTCAACGTTGATGCCCCACTCTTTGAGAATCAGCGCAGTTTCGGCGCGGACGTCAGCGGTCGTGTCGGCAGGCCCCGCCGGAAAGTAGCCTTCCTTCGCGCGCAATGTGTAACCGCGCGAGCCCTGCTCGTTTCCGCTGTTCCAATGGGCTTCGTTCGAATCGATTTCGTAGAACGAACGGTTCGGAGAATTCTCATACGAGACGCGATCGAAGTAATGAAACTCCGCTTCGGGCCCAAAATAGGCCGTCGTCGCGATTCCCGTGGAGCGCAGGTACGCTTCGGCTTTGCGCGCGATGTTGCGCGGATCGCGATGATACAGTTCCTTGGCGATCGGATCGAAGACGTCGCAAATCAGCGAAAGGGTCGGAACGCCGCAGAAACTGTCGAACTCGGCCGAACTCACGTCGGGCTTCAGGATCATGTCGGATTCGTGAATCGCCTGAAACCCGCGAATGGAAGAACCGTCGAAGCCGATGCCGGCGGCGAGCAAATCCTCGTCGACTTGGTCGGCCGGCACGCTCGTGTGCTGCCAGGTTCCCGGAACGTCGGTGAACTTGAAGTCCACCATTTTGATCCCCGTTTTCTTGATGTATTCGACGAGCGCTTTGGGCGAGCTCTTTTTATGCACGCCGTTGCCGTTGGATGAAACTGATGCTTTGAGCTCTCCGGCCGTGATTGCCATGCGCGTTCTCCCTTACATATAAAAAAGGGGCTTTTGACAATCTTGCCATGCCCGGGCTCCGGGCGCCTTAGCCACCCGGTAAAAGGATAGGGCCGCGGGTTATGCTGCTTGTCGACCCGGGCTCAGGTCGCCGAGGGAAAGATCCGCCGGGTTCCCGAGGCGCCGGTAACCGACTCCATCTTTAGCCCGTAGGCCTGCTCGAGCAGGGCCGGCGTGAGGGCGCGCTCTTTGTCCTCAAATGCCAGAATGCCGCCGCCGGCCAGAAGCATCGCCCGGTCGGCGTATGCCGCCGCTTCGTTGGGGTCATGCAGCACGCAGACCACGGTCTTGCCCGCGTTTACCTGTTGCCGCAGAAGTTTGAGCACGTGTTGTGCCGCGCGCAGATCGAGATGGCTGGTCGGCTCGTCCAGAAAAAGCAGCGGTGCTTCTTGCGCGATCGCGAGCGCGATCCAGACGCGCTGCCGTTCGCCGCTGGAGAGCGTGACGAATTCGCGATCGGCGAAGTTTTCCAACTCGACCGCTTCGAGTGCACCGGCGATCGCCTGCGCATCATGCGGCTCCGGCGTCCACTGCCACCAGCGGTGATGCGGATAACGTCCGGCCGCGATCACTTCACGCACGGTCAAACGATCGGTAAACACGTCGTCGCTGGTAACGAAGGCGATGGCGCGGCTGCGTTCCGCCGGCGAAAACGTGGCGATGCCGCGCGAATGCACCGCGATGTTTCCTCCGTCGGCCGGACGCAAGCCCGCGAGCGCGCGCAGGAGCGTCGTCTTTCCGGCGCCGTTACGCCCGAGAATGCCGACGAACTCGCCGCCGCCGATATCGAAGGACATGCTCGTGAGCAGCGGCTTTTCTTCAACGCGGAGCTCGAGATCGCGAACCGCGATCATGCTGCCGCCGTGCGCCGGTCGCGAAGATACAGATAGAGAAACGCCGGCACGCCGATGAAGGCGAGGAGTACGCCGATTGGAATCTCGGCGGGCGCGAGGAGCGTGCGGCTCAACGCGTCGGCAACGATCGTTAGACCTGCGCCGAGGAGAGCGGATGCCGCCAACACATACCGCGCGTCGGATCCGACCATGCGGCGCGCGACGTGCGGTACGATCAAACCGACGAAGCCGACGGTGCCCGAAAGCGTAACGGCGGAAGCGGCAAGCAGTGAAGAGGAAGCGAGGATCGTCCACTGCGCGCGGCCGACGTCAACGCCGACCGCCGCGGCGCGCACGTCGCCCAAGCGAAGCGCGTTGAGCGCCGGCGCACTTAAGAGCGCCAAGATCGCTCCGAGAAATGCATACGGCGCCGCGAAGAGCAGGTCTCCCCACGATCGGCCCGAGAGCGTGCCGGCCAGCCAACTGACGATTGCGGGCGCGCTGCCGGCGCCTTGCACGCGCGTTAATACCAGCGCGATGATCGCGGCGAAGAGCGACGAGAGCGATACGCCCGCTAGAATGAGACGCGTCGCGTCCAAACTCGCGCCGCGCCGGGCGAGCGCCGCGACCGTTATCGCCGTCGCCAATCCGGCCGCAAATCCGAGCGCGGGGACCGCCGCGGAGGCGACGCCGGCAGAGATCGAAAGAACGATCGCAACCGCCGCGCCGGCGCTGACGCCTGTCAGATAAGGATCCACCAGCGGATTGCGCAGCAATCCTTGCAAGAGCGCGCCCGCTATCGCAAGCGACGCTCCGACAAATGCGCCGATCACAATCCGTGGCAGCCGCAGCTGCCAAACGATCGTCGCGATCTCGCCGCTGTTGGGATGCAGCAGCGCGTTCCAGATCGCGGCCGGTGAAATCTCCGTGCCGCCGACGAGCAGCGCTCCCGCCGCCACGCCGAGCAATCCGGCGGCAAGCGCTGCGAAACGCAGAATCACGCTAGTGCGTGGAGAGCTCGAACGCGAACGTGCGGCCCGGCATCGGAAAACCGCTGACCGCTTCGTAGCGCTCGTTTCCGACGTTGTATGCGCGCAAAGTGAAGAGCACGTTCGGCGCCGCGCGCAGCGAGAGGTAAGCGTCCGCGCGCGTAAACGCACCGGCACCGTGCGGTCCAACGGAGTGTACCGACGCGCCTGCGGCTTGCACGAAACCCGCGCCGGCGTAATCGAGACCGAGGTTCGCCGTCAAAACGGGATCGTCCGGAAGGCGCGACTGCGCGTCGAGATCTTGCGCGCGGTAGAGATCGGTGAGGTTGAACGAAGCCGTGAAACCGTTCAGGGGCTGCGTTTTTGCGTCGAAGGTCAGACCTTCGATCAGCGCGTGTCCGACGTTTTCGGGCGCGAAGATGAAGTTGACCGGATCGATCAGCTCGGTAACGATGAGATTGTTGGTGCGATTGCCGAACCATCCGACCGAAACGCCGCCCAGGACCGACGAATCGACGAACGTTAGGTCTGCAACCTTCGCGCGCTCGGGTTTGAGCGCCGGGTTACCGAAATCCGGAAAGTAGAGTTCGCTCGCGTCCGGTGCGCGAAAAGCCGCTGCGATGTTGCCTTTGAGCAACGCTTCGTTCGATAAACGAAGCACGAACCCGGCCGACGGCGAGAATTCTCCGCCGAGAGAGCCGTCGCGTTCGCCGCGTACGCCCACATATGCGTTTCCCCAATGCGTCGTGAACTTTTGCTGCACGTACGCGGCGGTTTGTGCGAAACCGTTGGCCGAAAACACGCCGCCAGCGTCGCCGCGCACGGTTCCCCGCGCCAGATCGACGCCGTAGAGCAGCTGTTCGTTTTCGCCGCGAACCACGTTGCGCGCGCCAAAATCGAACCGTCCCTCGGTATTCAACGATTGGGTGGATTGAAAGCAATTCGGATCGTTGACGGCATCGCAGTCGAACGTTATCGCCTGGCGCGTAGCGCCGAATTGCAGAGTCGTTTCGGCCTGCGTGCTTTTGCGCGTGAGCGTGAGATTCGCGCCGGAATTGAGGTCCGTTTGCCTCGAGGTCGTAGATACGAAATCGGTGGGACCCGGAGCGCCGCCGCGGTCGCTGGAGATACCGGCGCGCAAGACGGCGTCGAACGAACCAATGCGCCCACCCAGATTCGCGTGCAGATTCGAGCTCTGGTAGTCGCTGTTGGGACGCGTCGAACCGTCGGCGAGTTTGAAGTCATTGCGCGCGACGACTCTGGAAAACTGTATGTTCGGCGAGCGCACCTCAAAGGAGCTGTCGCCGAGCGATCCGGTGCGGATGGTAGCGCCGTCCGCGGATCTGCGCTGTGTGATGACGTTGATGATCCCGCCGATTGCGCCGGTGCCGTATAGCGTGGAACCGCCGCCCTCGACGACCTCGATGCGATCGACGCCGGTTGTCGGCATGGTGGCGAGCTCGACCGAGTTGGCAAACGATCCCGGCGCGGGCAGGCCGTCGATCAGCACCAGGATTTGGGAACTGTTCATTCCGAGCAGACCGTATTGCGCGCTGCTGCCGGTTGGCCCGTATCGAGAATACTCGAACGCCGGTAAATTTTCGAGAGCGTCACCGACCGTGCGGTAGCCGTAACGTTCGATCTGCGCGCGCGTCACGACGTAGGTCGTGCGCGCCGAGTTTTTCAGCGTACTATCAGCGCGATCGCTTGTGTAGACGTGCGCGATTTCCGGAAGAGGCGATGGCGAAGGCGACGCTGCAGCGGCGCCAAGCGTGATGACCAGAAGAAACGAGAACATTGCAACCCTTTCCCTTTCGCGAGGCGGTTGTGTGTGACGTTTGCGCTGGTATCCTGACTCGCGGATCGTAGCCTCGTGCCCGTGCCTTCCCCCAAATGGAGTGACATCGGGCGGCTCCCCGCCTACAGTGGCGCGACCGTGCCGGCATTAGACCGGCTTCCCGCGCACAAACGTTGTGAGAGGTTACCGCGGTGCAGGCTAGCCCTCCTGGTTTTTGGAAGCAGCTCGAAATGGCAGATCGGCTCGTGATTGGCGCGGTGGCGACCGGCGAAGGCAAAACGCTCGCCGGCTTGGCGCTGGCGGCGCTTTTTGCTCGCCGCGGGGTTCCCGTGCAGCCATTTAAGATCGGCCCCGACTACATCGACGCGCGTCTATACGAAAGCGTCTGCGGGCGAGCTGCGCGTAACGTCGATCTGTGGCTCGACGGGCCTCAAAAAGTTCGCTCTCACGTAGACGGCGTGTCGCGCGGGTCGTTCGCGCTGCTGGAAGGCATGATGGGCCTGTTTGACGGCGACGATTCAGGTGAAACATCCACCGCTCACGTGGCGGCGATCTTGAATGCCCCGGTCGTGCTGGTGATCGATCTTTGGCGCATGTCGCAGAGCGCCGCAGCGATTGCGCTGGGTTGCGCACAAATGTACCCGCGCGTGGAAATCGCCGGAGTCATACTCAATCGCGCCGGAGGCGCGGCGCACGAAAACGCCGTTCGCGAAGCTTTTCGGCGGACGGGCACCGAGGTGATTGCCGTGTTGCCGCATCGCACCGACTGGGTCATTCCCGAACGGCACTTGGGCTTGGATCGCGATCGCACAAGTCGGGTGGCGGAAATCGCGAGCTCGGTAGCGGACGTGCTCGAACCGCAAATCGATCCGGCGTTTTTTCTGTTCGCCGCGGGCGATTCCCAGCCACAAGCGCACAGCGCCGGCCGGACGACGATCGCGGTGGCGGATGATCCTGCGCTCTGGTTCGTCTATCCCGAAACGATTGAAGCGCTCGAGCGTGCAGGCGCGCGCGCTGTTTCGTTTTCTCCGCTTCGTGACGAAGCGATTCCGGACGGTGCGAGGGGCCTATGGCTGGGCGGAGGCTATCCGGAGTCGCATGCGGCCCAACTCGCTCAAAACGAGCCGATGCGCCGCAGCATAGCATCGGCCGTGGCCGGCGGTATCCCGGTTTATGCGGAGTGCGGTGGAATGATGTATTTAGCCGATGAGATCGAGACTGAGGGCGGGGTCTTTCCTATGTGCGGCGTCTTGCGCGGCCGCACCAGCATCGCTCGTCCCAAAATGCACATCGGCTACCGGCGCGCGCGAGCGCTCCACGATTCGGTTTTCGATAACGCCGGCGACGAAATTCGCGCTTATGAATTCCATTACGCAAGCGAGTCGTTAGCGGAAGAGCCTGCGTATGCGATTGATGACGTGCGAGCCGGAGCGTGGCGGCCGCGCGCGCTGGCGAGTTTTCTGCACCGCCACTTCTTGGCTGGCGATCCCGCGATCGAACGTTTCGTCGAACGATGCGCTTGAATCCGCGCGCGGCACTCATGGTTCTGCTTGCAATAGTGCCGGCCGCGTGCGCATACCATGCGCCCGTGCCGGGCGCCGAGGCCCCGCGCCCGCGCATCGTCTCGCTGATCCCGTCGCTGACCGAAGATCTCTGCGCAATTGGCGCGGCGAAACAGGTCGTGGGGGTCTCGCAGTTCAGCGCGGGCATTCCGTGCGCGAAAGGCTTGCCGCAAGTCGACGACGCGTCGAGCGTCGACGCCGAAAAGGTGGTCGCGCTGCATCCGGATCTCGTCATCGGGATTCCCTCGCAAGCGCGCGCGGTTACGGCGCTGAAGCGCGCCGGCATCACCGTTGCATTGCTTCCCGACGACAGCTACTCCGATCTGTTCGGCGACATCTCGAAACTCGGCGTCCTGAGCGGCCATCGCGATCAAGCCAACGCGCTGATCGCACGTTTGCGGGCGGAAACCAAACGGTTGCAGGCAACCGAACACTTCGCGCGGCGGCCGTCGGTCTTTGTCGTGCTGCAAACCAACCCGATTTGGACGGTCGGCCCGCATTCGTATATTTCTTCGTTGATCTCGCTCGCGGGCGGGCGCAACGCCGTCGTTGCGCTTCCGCAATCGTATGCGCAGTTCAGCGGGGAAGCGCTGCTGCGGCTCCAGCCCGACGCGCTACTGGCCGCGCGCGACGCGCAACTCGAGCAGAGCTTGGGGCGCGAGCCGTGGCCTTCCTTGCAAGCCGTGCGCGCAAAGCGGCTGCTGATCGTCTCCGACCCGGATCTGCTGTATCGTCCCGGTCCGCGGTATAACGAAGCCTTGTCATGGCTCATCGAACGCCTGCGCCCGATCGCCCGCTAAAAACGGGAGCGCTGGTCGTAGCGGTCGACACCGGCGATTCCGCGCGCCCGATCGAACCGGAGCTCGAGGAGCTCGAAGCGCTCGCCGAAGCGTCGGGCGTAAAAACCGTCGGTCGAATGGTGCAGCGTCGCGCCCGCGTCGATCCGGCGACGCTCGTCGGCACCGGAAAAGCGCACGAGATCGCCGAGCTCGCGCAATCGCTGCGCGCGGGCTTGGTGCTGGTCCTCAACGATCTGCGGCCGCGTCAGCGGAAGAATCTCGAGAAAGTCGTTCCGCTTCCGATAGTCGACCGCACGATGCTCATTCTCGACGTCTTCGCGCGGCACGCGCGCAGCCGCGAGGGCAAACTGCAAGTCGAACTCGCGCAGTTGCGCTACCGGCAGTCAAATCTGATCGGTGCCGGCGCCGATCTTTCGCGGCTGGGCGGCGGCATCGGCACGCGCGGTCCCGGCGAAACGAAGCTGGAAGTGGACCGGCGCCGCATTCAAGCTCGGATTAGCATCTTGAACAAACAGTTGGAAGAAGTGCGCCGTCAGCGCACCACGCGCCGCGGCGGAAGCGGACGCGAACCGCTGACTGCCCTCGTCGGATATACCAATGCCGGCAAGACGTCGCTGCTCAACCGTTTGGCGCGCTCGAAAGCGTACGTTGCCGACCAGCCGTTTGCAACGCTCGATCCCACCGTGCGCCGCGTCTGGTTCGGCGAAGGGCGTTACGTCCGCATCGTCGATACCGTCGGCTTCATTACCGATCTTCCCAAAGATTTGCTCAACGCGTTTCGGGCGACCCTCGAGGAATTGGCGGAAGCCGATTTACTCGTTCACGTTGTCGACGCATCCAACCCCGATTGGCCGCGCCAGATGACCGCGGTCGAAAACACGCTGGCCGATTTGCATTTGGAATCCAAGCGGTGCGTCGTTGCGTTCAACAAATGTGACGCCCTCGAGGAGATACCGCATCGCGAGCAATCGCTGGCCGTCAGCGCCCGCACCGGAGCGGGCATCGCAGCATTGAAGGCCGCCATAGAAGCGTCGGTGGGCCCGTGAAGCGTGCGGCCGCCTGCGCGCTTGCGCTGCTCGCCGCTTGCGCGCAGCCCAAACCGTCCGACGACGCATTCGTCGCCGCCGCGGCCAAGCTGCGACCCGCGACGATCTTGCTGACGATGAACGTGCCGGGCGAAACGAAGAAGGACGGTCCCGACACCGAGTATGCGAGCGGCGTCGTCGTTGCCAGCGGAAACTGGGGAAGCGACATTCTGACCGTCGAGCACGCGCTCGAAAAAACGTGGAATCACGTCGCGACCATCGGCAACAAGCGCAAGGTTCCGTTTCGCGTGATCGCCGGCGACGGCGATCTCGACGTGGCGCTCGTCCGCGCGGCAGCCAAAAATCTTCCGGTGGCAACGCTCGGTTCCAGCGCGGATGCGCAGCCCGGCGTCTCGATCGGTCTGCTGGGTTATCCGATTCCCGATGAGTTCGATAACGAAGGGCTGGGCCTGGCGACGTCGTTGAATTTCGGGCGCGTATCGTCGCTGCGCCGTGACGCTCTTGAAGTCACGCTGCCGATCGTCCCCGGTGAAAGCGGCGGTCCGGTTTTTCTAGCCGATAGCGGCGAGGTGATCGGCATCGCGGAATCGCGTTTTGAAGACGAACGATCGATTGGCTTCGCGCTCCCGATCAACGACGCAAAGCGCTTCCTTCACAAGCACGACGCGGAACACGGCTTTTAGGGATGGCGCAGGATGGTCCGGTCTCCCACCCACTGGACGGGCGGGATCTCCAGCCATCGCGCGAGCGTGTTGAGATGCATCGCGTAGGTTCTTCGTAAGTCATAGAAGCGTTTCCACGCAGCATCGCCGCCGCCGTCGCGGAGTTTGTATCCCACTTGCGTCAGATGTTTGCACGCAGCGTCAAACTCGGCGCGTTCGATTCCGGCGGCACTCCCGGCTTCCTTGAAGCCGAAGTAGTTGGTGAAATCGTGCGTCAGGTGCCGGCCGAGGTTGTACGCGATGTGGGCTTGTCCGCGAATCGCATCGTCCACTTGTACCGTTGTCAGCACCAGCGCCGACGCGTCGAGCAGCGTACCGAGCGTTCCGACCCACGATTCGTAATCGTGGCTGGAACGAAAGAGCGTGAGGATCGGATAGGCCAGGTGGCTTTCCATCACCTCGGCCATCCAGTTTTGTCCGGCGCGAAATACTTGCGCCAAGTCAACAACGATCGAAGCCTGCGCGTGTTCGATCAGCAAGCCGACGCCGCTCGGCGGCGCTCCCGCATGCGCGCCCAGCGTCACGACAAAGCGTTCGCGCTGTTGAAACGCTCCGAAAATCGAAAACAAAAACGTTGCCACGACGGCGACGACTGCCAACCCGCACGCGCCCGCGACCAGCGACAACATGTGCGACAAAGTCGTAACGCCGACGATGTCGCCGTATCCGATCGTCAGGAACGATGCGCCGGCGAAATAGACGCACTCGGCAAACGATAATCCGCTGGGACGCAGCTGATCGCGGATGCCGTAAAAAATCAAACCCCAGCCCGCGATCAGCAGCACGACCCAGGTCGCGAGATAAATCACGAGCATGAGCGGGGCGAACGTTCCCAGGAAGTTTTCGCGGCGCCGGGCGTCGCGGTAAAGCAGATAGGCAACCCACGGCCAAATGCGCCAGCAGCCGCGGTTCAGATAGTGGCTGACGCGCAGCACGGTGTTCTCGGCGCGCGGCACGATGACGCCTTGGAAGACGTCGCGCAGAGCGACGAGCACCAAGAATATGCCGCCGGCGATCGCCAAGAGGTTGGGCGCCACTACGGCGAGGGGCTGCTGCTGCCGGTTGGGCTGGGTTCGGGAGTGAGCGCGGGCGTCGGCGTCGCGGGGCCGGCCGTCGGCGTCGGCGTCGGAGGCGGCGGAGCGGTCGGGCCGCCGGAGAGCGGAAGCAGGCGGACGTAGTAGGCGTTGGTCGTCTGATCTTTGTGCACCGGAACGGTGACGGTGGCCGTAGCGTATCCGGGCGCGCTCGCGCTCAGGCTTTGGCGGCCGATCGGAATTCCGGTCAGCGAGAAGGCGCCGTCGGGGTTCGAGTAGCCCGTGTAGAGCGCGCCGACCGCGACCAAGGCGTTTGGAACCGGGCGGTTATTCGTGGCATCCAGGACGCGGCCGACAACCGAGCCGTAATCCTGAACGCCGCCGCCGTTGGGGTTGTTGCACCCGCCGGCTTGGGCCAAAACAAAGATGATCGCCGCCGCAAACACTTTCATGCCTTTATTCTTTCTTCAAGGGGTTGAGAAAGGCTTGTGAAAACTGTCACAAGCCGATGACCCCCTACGCTCCCGTCGCGATTTTCGCAGCCGTCGCCGTGGCCGCCGCGCTGGCTTTCAGCCTGCTGCCGGGCGTCCTCGCGCAGCGCAAACCCAACCCCGAAAAAGAGAAGGCCTATGAGTGCGGCGTCGAGCCGACCTCGGCCATCGCCGGGCGTTTTCCGGTGAAGTTTTACTTGATCGCGATGCTCTTCGTCATCCTCGACGTCGAAGCGGCTTCGTTTTATCCATGGGCCGTGCAGATGCACGCGTTGCGCATGTTCGGCTTGGTCGAGATGGGCGCGTTCGTCGTCGTGCTCGGGATTGGCTACGCCTATGTTTGGAAAAAGCGAGGCTTCGAATGGAGGTAGGACCGGGGCATTTCCTTTTAGCGAAGCTCGACGACGTCGCGCGCTGGGCGCAGAGTTCCAGCGTGTGGCCGCTCACGATGGGGCTGGCGTGCTGCGCGATCGAGATGATGAGCGCGACCGCGCCCGAGTACGATATCGGACGTTTGGGCTCGGAAGTTTTTCGCGCGTCACCCCGGCAAGCCGATCTGATGATCGTCTCCGGCCGCGTCGCGCAGAAGATGGCGCCCGTCGTAAAGCGCCTCTTCGATCAGATGGCCGACCCGAAGTGGGTCATCTCGATGGGTGCCTGCGCGAGTTCGGGCGGCGTCTTCGATAATTATGCCATCGTGCAAGGCGTCGATACGATCATCCCGGTCGACGTCTACGTTCCCGGCTGTCCGCCGACGCCCGACGGTTTGCTGTATGCGGTCACTTTGATCCAGCAGCAGATCCGTGAAGGCGGCCGCGGCGGGCTGTTGGCGCGAACGTAACGTAGAGCGTGCCAAGCACACAAACACCGCCGCTAACCGGAACGGCGATCGACCCGCCCGCGTTGCGGCCGCCGATCGACGACGCGGCGATCGAACGTATCGAGCCGGCGAATATTCACGCGCGGCTGGCCGAGCTCAAACGCGACGGCTTCACGATGCTGCTCGATCTCGGCGCGGTTGACTATCCGCAGCGCGCGCCGCGCTTCGACGTCGTCTATCATATTTTGAATCTGCGCGAAACCAAACGCGTGCGGCTGCTCTGCGGCGTCTCCGCGGGCGATACGAAGCTTCCGACGGCCACGGATTTGTGGAAGTCCGCCGACTGGGCCGAGCGCGAGATTTTCGATTTGTTCGGAATAACGTTTGACGGCCACCCGGATCTGCGCCGCATCCAGATGCCCAACGATTGGGAAGGCCATCCGCTGCGCAAAGATTATCCGCTGCGCGGGCCGGCCCGCGAGCGCTCGCCCCGCCCCGCCTTTGCGCTCAAGAGCAACGTGCAGGCGGGAACGCCGCCGTCGGGCCGCACGCTCGAAGCGCTGCAGCAGCAGATCGCCAAAATTCGCGGACAGGACGGCTCGAAGTGAGCATGACCACGTCGCCGCTTACGCCGGAGATCGTCTCGCAGGACGGCAACGCGATGGTGCTCTCGATGGGTCCGCAGCATCCGTCGACGCACGGCGTGCTGCAGATCATGCTCGAAATCTCAGGTGAGAATATCGTCAAAGCGGAGCCGGAGATCGGCTATCTGCACACGGGCATCGAAAAAACCGCCGAAAACCTTTTCTGGTCGCAAGCGCAGACCGTGATCGAACGCATGGATTACCTGGCGCCCAGCAGCAACGCGTATTGCTATTGCTTGGCGGTCGAGCAGTTGCTCGGGATCACCGATCGCATTCCGGAGCGCGCGAAACAGATTCGCGTATTGCAGGCCGAGCTCACGCGCATCGCGTCACACTGCGTCTGGCTGGGAACGCACGGCATCGATCTGGGCGCACTCTCGGCGTTTTTCTACTGTTTCGACATGCGCGAGAAGATTCTCGACCTGCAAGAAGCGGCGGGCGGCGCGCGCATGCATCCGAATTATCTGCGCGTCGGCGGCGTGCAGGCCGACCTTCCGAACGGCTTCATGGAGCAGCTCGACGCGCTGATCGAGATGTTTCCCGGGCGCATGCGCGATTTGCGCAAACTTTTGCAGGCCAATCCGATCTTGCAGGATCGCTTGATCGACGTCGGGATCATGTCGCAAGAAGAAGCGCAAGAGTGGAGCATCACCGGCCCGTCGCTGCGCGCAACCGGCATCGCCTACGACGTGCGCCGCGCGTTTCCGTACGGCGGATACGAAGCGTACGAGTTTGACGTCATTACGCGCACCGAGGGCGATTCGTATGCACGGTTTCTCGTGCGGCTCGACGAGATGGAGCAATCCATGCGTATCGTCCGCCAGGTCCGTGACGCGCTCAAACCCGGACCGATCGCGATCGACGACACCAAAGTCATGCCGCCGCCCAAAGAAACGATCGCGCTCTCGATGGAGGCGCTGATCCATCACTTCAAGATCATGACCGAGGGTTTTCGCGTACCGCCGGGCGACGTGTATCAAGCGGTAGAAGGCCCGCGCGGCGAGCTCGGCTACTACGTCGTCTCCGACGGCGGAAATCGTCCCTATCGCGTGCGCACTCGTCCGCCCTCGCTCTACAATCTGCAAGCGCTCAAAGGGCTCGCACCCGGCAATCTGATCGCCGATCTCGTGGTGATCATCGGTTCGCTCGATCCGGTATTTGGCGAGGTCGACCGCTAATGTGTCATCCTGAGCTTGTCGAAGGACCCCGAGCGGCGCGCGAAGCGCGCAAGTCGAGGGGCGCATGACTGATTTCGCCGCCCTACGCGAAGAGCTCAAGCCGGAGTGCGAAGCGATCATCGCGCAGTACGAGCAGCCGCGCTCGGCGCTCCTGCCGCTGGTGCATTTGTTTCAATCGCACGAAGGTTATGCGAGCGCGGATGCGCTGCGCGCCGTTTCGGAGATGCTCGACCTTTCGCTCGCGGTGGTCGAGTCAACGGTTTCGTTTTACACGCTGTTTTACCGTAAGCCCGTCGGTAAGTATATGCTGCAGGTATGCCGCGGCCTGGCCTGCACGCTCAACGGCGCCGAAGATGTCATGGCGTATTTTCGCGAGCAGCTCGGCATCGGTCACTTGGAAACAACTGAGGACGGCCTGTTTTCCTATGAAGAAGTCGAGTGTTTGGCGGCGTGCGACCGCGCGACGTGCATGCAAGTGAATTTGAACTTCGTCTACGACTTGACGCCGAAGATGATCGACGGCATGCTCGCCGCGATGCGCACCGGCAAGCACGAGATCGCTCCGCTTCCGCAGACGCAAGCGCCGCCGCGTACTTGGACGCTGCGCCAAGATCTGCAAGTATCGCACGGCGAGAAGTCCGCCGGAGCGCAAGATCAATCCGAGCCGAATAATCCGGGCGGCCTCGATCGCGACGGCATCATCATGGTCGATCGGATTCTATCAGACGAGATGCGCTTCAAGGGGCGCACCAAAGAGCGTCTGGCGAACGTCGAGCCCGCCATGGCGGAGGCGATCGAAGAATAATGCCGGTCGTCAAAGTGTTAACCCAGGGAATCGGCGAGGCCGACCTGCGCGACATCAAGGTCTATCGCGACCGCGGCGGCTACAAGCAGCTCAAGCGCGCGTTCACGGAGATGAAACCTGCGGACGTGCAGGCGATGGCTGACAAGTCCGGACTGCGCGGACGCGGCGGCGCCGGCTTTCCGACCGGCAAGAAATGGTCGTTTCTGCCGCCCGATATTCGGCCGCGCTATCTGGTCTGCAACTGCGACGAGGCCGAGCCGGGCACGTTCAAGGACCGCATGCTGCTCGAAGAGACGCCGCATCAAGTGATCGAAGGCATTCTGCTCGGCGCGTATGGGATCGAGTCACATCACGCGTTCATTTATATACGGGGCGAATTCAAGCGCGGCTACGAAATTTTCATGGAAGCGCTCGCGCAAGCGCGCAAAGCGGGGTTCGTCGGAAAGAATCTTTTCGGCAGCGGCTTCGATTTGGAACTCACCGTGCACCGCGGCGCGGGCGCCTATATTTGCGGCGAGGAGACCGCGCTGCTCAATTCGCTCGAAGGAAAGCGCGGCGAACCGCGCCTCAAGCCGCCGTTTCCCGCCGTGCAAGGCTTGTATAGTAAGCCGACGGTCGTCAACAACGTGGAATCGCTCGCGTATCTCATTCCGATCCTCGAGCACGGTCCCGAGTGGTTTGCGGCCGTGGGCACCGAGCGCAGCAAAGGCTACAAGGTCGTTTCCATCAGCGGCCACGTGCAGAAGCCGGGCAACTACGAGGTGCCGCTCGGCACGCCGGTGCGCGAACTGCTCGAAATCGCCGGCGGATTGCGCCCCGGACGAAAACTTATGGCGATTCAGCCCGGCGGCGGTTCGTCGGCTTGCATTTTTGAAGAGCAACTCGATCTGCCGTACGACTATGAGTCACTGCAAAAGGCCGGCTCGATGCTCGGTTCGGGCGCCATGGTCGTGATGGACGACACCACGGACTTTGTGCGTGCGGCATTTAATCTGGTGCGTTTCTTCGCGCACGAATCGTGCGGCCAATGCACGCCGTGCCGCGAAGGCGGACATTGGCTGGAGCGCGTGCTCCATCGTTTTCTCGAAAACCGCGGGCTCAAGTCGGACATCGATATGCTCGCGCGCGTCAGTCACGAGATCACCGGCATCAATCTCTGCCCGCTAGGCGATTCGATCGAACCGTTCTTAGCTTCGGTCCTCAAGCGTTTTCCGGAACAATTCGAAGCGCGCGTCGCGCGCGAGACCGTACGCGCATGAGCGAGCGGCAGTTGGTCACCGTTACCATCGACGGCACGCAAGTGCAGGTGCCAAAAGGCACTTGGCTCGTCGAAGCCGCGAAGCAAATCAAGCGCGAGATTCCCGTCTATTGCTATCACCGCAAGATGGGGCCGGCGGGATTGTGCCGCATTTGTTTGGTCGAGATCGAAGGCATGCCGAAGCTGCAGATCGCCTGCAACACGGCGGTGACCGACGGCATGGTCGTGCATACGCAGAGCGACAAAGCGGCCGACGGCCGCCGCGCGGTGCTGGAACTATATCTCGTGAACCATCCGCTGGACTGTCCGATCTGCGACAAGGGCGGCGAGTGCGATTTGCAAGACTACGCTATGGCCTACGGTCAAGGGTACTCGCGCAGCGTCGATCCGAAGGTCAGCAAGCCAAAAGCCGTCGACCTCGGTCCGACTATCGTGCTCGATGAGGAACGCTGCGTCGTGTGCCAGCGGTGCGTGCGGTTCGACGACATGATCGTCGGCGAGCGCGAATTGGTTCTCAAAGATCGCGGCGTGCGCAACATCATCGCGACGGCGAACGGCGAACCGTACAGACATAATTATACGGGAAACGTCACCGAGCTTTGCCCGGTTGGTGCGCTAACCTCAAAGACGTACCGCTTCAAATCGCGCCCGTGGGATCTGCGGCGCACGGAAACGACGTGCACGCAGTGTCCGGTCGGCTGCCAAATGCACGTGGACGTGCGCGTCGGCGTGGTGCAGCGCACGATGTCGGTCGAAAACGACGACGCGATCAGCGACGGCTGGCTCTGCGACCGCGGCCGCTACAACGTCGGTTTTTACGACGCGCCCGAACGCGTCACGCAGCCGATGTACAAACGCGATGGGCGCTGGATGCAAATCGGCTGGGACGACGCGCTCGACTTGTGGGCAACGGCGATACGCGAGGCGTGCGCGGTCAATCCGGCGTCGGCCGGCGTTATCGGCGGCGGGCGGCTGACGAACGAAGAAGCGTTCTTGCTGCAGCATCTCTTTCGCGCGAAGGGCGTGGCGAATCTCGACTGGCGCGCCGGGCGCCAGCGCCAGGCGTCGCCCGGCCGCAATAGCGGAACGCTCGCCGGCTTGGAAAGCTGCGACGCGATCGTGCTTATCGGCGAGTCGCCGGCCGAGCGCGCGCCCATCATGGATTTGCGCATCCGCAAAGCGGCGCTGCAGAAGGGCGCAAAAGTCATTCGCATTGCTTCGGCGGAGCGCGCATATCCGGCGCCGATTCCTTCGATCGACGTCGCCGCGGTGGCCGAGGCAGCCAAGAGTTTGCCGAAAGATTCCAAGCGAATTGCCGTTGTTTGGGACGGGTGCGATGGCGAGCTCGCCACTGCGCTGCTTCAAAAGCTCCCGGCGGGCGCCGAGATTCTGACGTACATTACCGGGGAACAGCCCAACGCGCGCGGCGCCGAAGCGATGGGGATGCTGCCGTTCGCAAAGCCTGGTTACGGCAAAGCCGAGTCCGGAATCGATACGTCGCAAATGTTTGGGTCGGCGCGCGACGGCAACCTCGCGGTGCTTTCGATCTTTGGTGCAAATCCAGCCCTGCACCGAGCGGATTTCGCACGCGCCAAGTTCGTTGCGGTGAGCGATCTCTTCATGACGGAAACCGCGCAGCTCGCGGATTTGGTACTGCCGGCGAAGGGACCGTTCGAAAAAACCGGCACGACGACAAACATGGCCGGCGACGTGTTGCCCGTCAATGCCGCGCACTCGCTCGAAACGCCCGCCGATGCTTTGAGCGATCTCGAAATGATCGTGGCGCTCGCCGAAAAGCTCGAAGTCGATCTTCCCGTGGCGGAAGAAGTGGATGCGGCGGTCTTGCGCCATCTTGCAAAAGCGCCCGAAGATTTCACGCTTGGCGACGAGCGTTTTGGTTTCGAGTCGCGCGAAAAGAAGAAGCGCGGCAAAGAGCCGTCGTTCGATGTCGTCGTTCAAACTCGCATTTTCGCTGGCGGTGGAACCAGCGCGCACGATGCGCGCATCGCGGAACTTTGTCCGCTTCCCGCAGCTGCGATCTCACCCGAAGACGCGGCCGAGCTTGGCGTGAGCGCGGGTGATTACGTCGACTTGAAGCCCCTCGACTCAGGCGCCGATGGCGCCTTGCTCGGGGTGGTTCGACAGGCTCACCATGACAATAATAATGGCAACGTGTTGCACGACCTGCTCGTCGAAGTGCGCGACGGAATGCCGCGCGGAACGATCGCGCTAATCGGCGGTTTGCCCGACAGCCCCGCAAACAGTTTTGACGGCGCAAGCGTCACCGTCAAAAACATCCGCCACACTCCTAAAGGTGCGCCTGAATTCGTGGGGACGCCGGCATGAACGGTTTCATGACGCCGCAGTCATCCATTTGGTGGATGGTGCTCATCAAGTGCGCCGTGCTGCTGCTGATCGTGATCACGACCTTCGCTTACGCCATGCTCGCCGAGCGCAAGGTCATGGGCTGGATGCAGCTGCGGCCCGGGCCGAATCGCGTCGGACCGTGGGGATTACTCCAGCCGGCCGTCGACGCCGTCAAGCTTATATTGAAGGAAGACCTGACGCCGAAGACCGCCGATCCGCTCATCTACAGGCTGGCGCCGTTCATTTCGCTCGTCACCGCGCTTGCGGTCTACGCCGTGATCCCGTTCTCCGAACCCGGTCCCGGAAACGTGTGGGCGGTCGGCGACGTGAATGCGGGCATTCTGTTGATCCTCGCAATGACGTCGATCGGCGTCTACGGCATTTCGCTCGGCGGCTGGGCGTCAGGCTCGAAGTATCCGCTGCTGGGCAGCGTACGCTCGACCGCGCAGCTCGTCAGCTACGAACTTGCGATGGGGATGTCGCTGGTCGGCGTGCTGATCTTGGCCGGAACGACGTCGCTCGTCGGCATCGTCAACAGCCAAGCCAAGTTGTGGTTCTTCATCCCGCAAATTATCGGCTTTATTATTTATGTGATCACGGCGGTTGCCGAAACCAACCGCGCGCCGTTCGATTTGGTCGAAGCGGACGCCGAACTCGTCGGCGGTTTCAATACCGAATACTCCGGATTGCGTTTCGGGCTGTTCTTCATCGCCGAATATATCAACATGCTCACGGTCTCGTGCATCGCGACGCTGCTCTTCTTGGGCGGTTGGAATGCGGTCGCAGGTTTGACGATCGTTCCGGGCATCGTGTGGTTCTTGCTGAAAGTGGCGTTCTTCATGTTCGCATATATCTGGCTGCGCTCGACGTTCCCGCGCATCCGGTACGACCGTTTGATGACTTTCGGCTGGAAAGTGCTGCTGCCGGTTGCAACGCTCAATCTGATTGCAACGGCGGCCTACGTGGCGGTGCGCGGATGAGCCGCAAGAATCTGTACAACGTCGGCGCACTGCTGGCCGGACTCGGCGTGACGTTCAAGTTCATGTTCAAGCGCAAGCCGACGATTCAATATCCGTCGCGCAAGAAGAAGCACGCGCCGCGTTTCCACGGATTGCACGAACTGCGCCGCTACGGCGACGGCAAAGAGCGCTGCATCGGCTGCGAGCTCTGCTCGAGCGTTTGCCCGGCCAATGCGATCACCGTCATCGGCGCGGAAAACTCGCCGGCCGACCGCCGCTCACCCGGCGAGCGTTACGCCGCCCGGTATGAAATCGACGAGCTGCGATGCATCTTTTGCGGCATGTGCGAGGAAGCGTGTCCGACCGACGCGATCGTCCTCACGCCGCGCTTCGAGATGTCCGACTACCGCCGCGGTTCGTTCATCTATTCCAAGGATCGACTGCTCGTGCCGCCGGAGGCGGGCACCGGGTTGGCGCCGGACGACCGGCCCAACGGCATACCGTCCGACCTCGGACGCGTCGCGGAGATCAAGTCCACCGTCGACACGGGCGAAGGCTACGACGCAACGTGGCGCGGCACGATTCTCAAGACGCAGACCAAAGGCTTGGCCGAATGACGGTCGCGTTTTGGATCTTGGCGCTGCTGCTGATCGCGTCGGCGATTTTCGTCATCACCGCGCAAAAACCGGTGCATAGCGTTGCCGGCCTGCTCGCGCATTTTCTGTTTCTCGCGATTACGTACTTCATGCTCTCGGCCGAATTCTTGGGCGCGATCCAGCTGATCGTTTACAGCGGCGCGATCCTCATGCTGTTCGTCTTCGTGATCGCGCTGCTTTCCAGCGGTGTCGCGCCGTTTGCGGTGGGACCGGACCGTTTGCCGAAGATGGCGGCGCCGGCGGTCGCGATCATCGCGGTTCTGTTGGGTTTGGTCGCTTACGCCGTCTCTCGCGAACCGGCCGTAACGCCGGTGCTGCACGGAATTGCTTCGGGCCCGGTCGGGACGGCGGGCGTCTTTGGTTCGGTTGCCGATTTCGGGCGCGCGCTCTTCACGCTGAACCTGCTGCCGTTTGAAATCACCGCGTTCATTCTCATGGTCGCCGTTGTCGGCGTGATCTTGCTGGCCGGCGATCACGTGCCGTACGTGCCGACGCGCAAACGTGCGCGGCTGGTTGAAAACGACATGCGCGAGGCCATCGTGCGCGCGGGAGAAGAGTAGTGCACGAGAATCTGCTGCCCGTCGCGCTGGCAAACTACGTCGCGCTCTCGTCGGTCATTTTCTTCATCGGGGTGGCGGGCGTGGTGCTCCGCCGCAATCCGTTGATCATGCTGATGAGCATCGAACTGATGTGGAACGCCGCCAACCTGCTGTTTCTGGCTTTCGCGCGGGCGTGGCTCAACAACGCCGGGCACATCTTCGCTTTTCTCGTCATCACCGTTGCCGCGGCTGAAGCCGCGATCGGTTTGGCTATCATCGTTATCGTCTTCCGGAGCCGCACGAACGTCGACGTCGACGAAGTCGCGCTGCTGAAGGGTTGATGCTGCTCGCAATTTGGCTCGTGCCTTTAGCGGGCGCGATCGTCAACTGGGCGTTCGGTCCGCAATTGAAACGCGCGGCCGGAGTCGTCGGATGCCTGGCGCTGGCCGTTCCATTCGTTGCCACGCTCTTATCGTGGGGTGTCGCGACGCAGAGCACCGGCTCGGCTGTGGGCCTGCATCAGGCGCTGTTCTCATGGATGCCCGGCTTCGATTTTGGGCTGCTGCTCGATCCGCTCTCGCTGATTTGGGCGCTCATTATTACGGGTGTCGGCTTCTTGATTCACGTGTATTCGGTCGGCTACATGTGGAACGACAACGCGATCGCGCGATTCTTTGCCTACATGAATTTCTTCGTCTTCGCGATGCTCACGCTCGTGCTGTCTGATAACTTCGTCGGACTGCTCGTCGGTTGGGGACTCGTCGGTTTGGCGTCCTATTTCCTGATCGGTTTCTGGTTTTTCAAGCCGACTGCAGTTGCTGCCGCCCGCAAGGCGTTCGTCATCAACGTGGTCGGCGACGTTGCGATCATGTTTGCGATCTTCCTGATGTTCGCGAAGGTCGGCTCGACGAGCTTTGCAACGGTATTCGCGCACGTGCCCGCGCTCGGCAACTGGCTCTTTGCGGTGTGTTTATTCCTGTTTATCGGCGCGGCCGCAAAATCGGCGCAGATTCCGCTGCACACGTGGCTTCCCGACGCGATGGAAGGCCCCACGCCCGTCTCCGCGCTGATCCATGCCGCCACGATGGTCACGGCCGGCGTGTATCTGGTCGCGCGATGCTGGCCGCTCTGGAATGCCTCGCATGAAGCGCAGCTGCTCGTGGGAACGATTGGCGGTCTAACCGCCCTTGCCGGTGCTTTGCTCGGCATCGCGCAGTGGGACATCAAACGCATACTCGCCTATTCGACCATGTCGCAGATCGGCTACATGATCATGGGCGTCGGCGTGACCGCGTATCAAGCCGGCGTCGCGCATTTTTTCACGCACGCGTTTTTTAAAGCGTGCCTGTTTTTGGGCGCCGGTATCGTTATTCACGAACTCGCCGACGAACAAGATATCCGGCGCATGGGCGGGATGCGCTCGCGCGCGCCGGTTGCCTTTTTCGCGATGTTCGCCGCGGTGCTGGCGATCAGCGGGTTTCCCGGATTTGCCGGTTTTTTCAGCAAGGACGCGGTGGTATTCGGTGCGCTCGAACATGGGCACCCGTGGCTGTACATCGTCGGAATCGTTACCGCCGGGATTACCGCATATTATATGTTCCGTCTCTTTTTCGTGACGTTCTTCGGAACGTACCGCGGCGATTTGGATCCCGCGCAGGTCGGTATGACGAACGCGGCCCCGCCGGCCGCGTCCGAACCCTCGCATGGCGATTCACATGCTCCCGCGTGGCTGATGGCGGCGCCTGTGGCGCTCCTTGGCATTTTTTCAGTGGTTGCCGGCTACGTGATGATCGGATCGAGTTCACCGTGGAATCGCTTCTTCGCACAAACGTTTCCGTCTGAAAATCTTACCGCACCCGCGATCGGCGAAGGCTGGACGACGGCGATCCTCTTCGTGGTCATGGCGGCCGGCATCGCGATTGCATACCTGCGGTACGCAACGCCGGCCGCGCTTGCCGATGCGCCCGCGCGGCTGCGCGCGGAGTCGCAACGCCTGCCCGCGATACTGGTAAGGTTGTACTATTTCGACGAGATCATCGATTGGCTGTTCGTCAAGCCGTCGCAGGCGCTCGGGAGATTCTTCGGCAGAATTTTCGATCCCGACGTGATCGACGGTGTGGTGCGCGGTCTGGTTCTCTTTAGCACGGATATGGGCGGCCTGGTGCGCGGCGCGCAGACCGGCTTGCTGCGTTCGTACGCGCTGGTCATCGTCTTCGGCGCTACGCTCTTTGCGATCTATTACGCGCTCCAAGGAGCCGCGCACTGATGGTGCTGCTGCTGATTCTGCTGCCGATCGCTGCGGGCGCTTTGCTCTTCGCGCTGCCGCGCGGCGAACGCGTGTGGAGTCGCGCGATCGGCTGTGTGGTTGCCGCCGCGACGTTCGCTCTTCCGTTGCTTCAACCCAACGGCGGAGATTTCTCGGCGCGCTGGCTCTCGCGCCCGTTCACGGCGTCGCTGCATTTTTCGTGGAGCGGCCTTTCGCTGTGGCTCGTGCTGCTGCTCGCGCTCTGCACGTTCTGCGCAATTCTCGCGACAAACGCCGGGCAGAGCCGCACGATGGTCGCCTTGCTGTTGATGCTCGAAGGCAGCATGATGGGCGTCTTCACGGCGCGCGACATTCTCGCGTTCGCGCTCTTTTGGGACCTGATGCTCATCCCGCCGTTTTTCGCGCTTATCGAATGGGCGCCGCATCGTGAAACCGCTTGGCGTTTTTTGATCTACAATTTTTCGGGCGGCTTGACGCTGCTGTTGGCGACGGCCGCATTCGGCATACTGAGCGGATCGACCGACGTTATCGGAACCACGCACCAGTTCGCCGGATCGTGGGCGCCGTGGATTTTTGCCGGTTTTGCATTCGCATTCGCGGTGAAGACGCCGCTGTGGCCTCTACACACCTGGATGCCGAACACCTACGCGGAACTCCCGCCGCCTGTGGTCGCCGTTATCAGCGCCGTGCAGTCCAAAGCCGGACTCTACGGGTTCATCGTCATCGCGCTGCCGTTCTTGCGTTCCGCACTGGTGGAATGGCGCTGGCTCTTCGTCGCGTTGGCCTTGGTCTCGTTGCTCTACGGCGCCTTCGTGGCGCTCACGCAAACCGATACCAAGCGCATCGTGGCCTACTCGTCCCTTTCACACCTCGGGCTGATCGTGCTGGCTATCGCCAGCGCCAATCCGATCGCGATACAAGGCGCGGTCGTCTACATCGTCGCGCACGGACTCTTCAGCGCGGCCCTGTTTCTGATTTTGGGCTACCTGGAAGAGCGCGAAGAGACCCGTTCGGTACTGAATCTCGGCGGTCTCGGATCGGTCAACCCAAAATTGGCCGGTGCATTTACGATCGCGGCGCTGGCGGCACTCGGGCTTCCGGGTCTGGCCGGTTTTGCGGGCGAGCTCGTGATCCTCACCGGAGTCTTTCGCGCCGGATACTTCTGGCCGGCTCTGATCGCGCTCGTTCCGATCGTTCTCGCATCCGCGTATGTGCTGCGGCTGCTGCAGGATGTCATCAACGGTCCGGAGATCGCGTCGCTCCCGCGCCGCCCCGATCTGACGCTTATCGAAGCCCTGGCCGTCGCGCCGCTGCTGGCGGCACTGCTGTTGCTCGGAATCTATCCGCACGCACTCTTGGCGGTCATGCACTGATGCCGAATTTCATTACCCAACAAGATTGGCTCGCCATCACGCCGCTGCTTATCGCGGGCGGCGGAGCGCTGATCGTGCTGCTCGTGGATCTGCTCTGGCCCAAGCACGCGCCGCGATATGTTTCAATCGCGCTTGGAATCGGCGTGCTGCTCGCAGCCGGCGCATTCGCCGCGACGACGTACGGCCGCAGTTACAACGCGTTCAACGGCGGCTTCATGCTCGGTGGTTTCGCCGTCGTCTTCCAAGAAATCATCATCGTTTCTGCGATTTTGTCGCTCGCGCTCTTCGGCTCGTTCGGCCGTGGCGATCGCATGGCGGGCGTCGCGGCGCTTTTGCTCTGGAGTACGACGGGCGCGATGCTGATGGCCGGCGCGGCGAACCTGATGACAATTTTCTTGGGGCTCGAGCTGCTCTCGCTTGCCTTGTACTGTCTGTGCGGCGTGGCCGATCGTCCCGCCTCGCAAGAGTCCGCGCTGAAATACTTGATCCTGTCGTCCACCGCATCGGGCTTTTTGCTCTTCGGCATGGCCTTATTGTTCGGCGCGACGGGAAGTGTCACGCTGGCGAGTTTGACACTGCCCGGTTTAGCGGCGAATCCGCTCTACTGGATGGGCGGCGGATTCTTCTTGGTCGGCATCGCGTTCAAGTTGAGTTTGATGCCGTTTCACATTTGGTCTCCCGACGTATACGAAGGCGCGCCGCTGCCGGTAACTGCGTTCATGAGCGTCGTGACCAAAGCCGGAACGCTCGCCGTCTTCGCGCGTTTTGCTTACGCGCTGCCGTCGGGAGAGAAACTGCTGCTGCCGTTTTTCGTGGTCGCCGGCATTTCGATGATCGGCGGAAACCTCGCTATGCTTGCGCAGACCGATCTCAAACGTTTGCTGGCCTATTCCGGCATCGCGCAGGCCGGATACATGGTTGCGGCGCTCGCGGGCGCCTCGGCGCTGGGCATGCGCTACGCGATCTATTATTTGGCCGCTTACATGTTCATGAATCTGGGCGCATTTGCGATCGCCGCCCTGTTGTCGGGCGAGCGGGAAGAGGGGGCGCAAATCGCGGCCTTCCGCGGCTTGGGACAACGCCGTCCGCTGCTGGCCGCCGCTATGAGTTTCTTCCTGTTGGCCCTGGCGGGATTTCCGCCGACGGCCGGCTTCTTAGGCAAGATTTTGATTCTGGCTGCGACGGTCAATGCCGGGTACGCTTGGCTTGCCGCTCTCCTCATCGCCGGCACGGCCATTTCTCTCTACGCCTACTTCAAAATACTCCGGCTCATGTACGACCCGCACGATTCGCCCGCCCCGCGCGTCCGCACCAGCGCTCCCCTCGCCTACGCCGGGGCGGCTGTGTGCGCGGTTTTTGTCATAATCATGACTTTCTATCCGTTAACGCCAAGTAACGTATTGCCGCTCGTCAAATAGACCGATACAATAGAGGGGCGGCGCAAAAAGAGGCGAGATCATGCAGCGATTCCTGTCTGCCGTTTTGGCCATTTCCTGTTTCGTGCTTGTGCCGGCCGCGGCCGTGCGCGCCGGAACGGTGACCATCAATGCTCCCGACCGGGTGATTCTGCCGTCGGATCCGTTAGGGGCGATTCAAGCTGCGCGCGAGCGAGTGGCCGCCGGCGATTTGGACGGCGCCATCCGCGGGCTGGCCCGGTACGTCAGCGGGCACCCCGGTGAGATCGGCCCGGAACGGCTGCTTGGGGACCTGTACTACCGGCACGGAGAACTTTCGAAGGCCGAAGAGCAGTACCAGCACATCCTGACCTACGCGCCCAAAGACAAAGAAACACACAACCGTTTGGGTTCGGTCTATGCAACGGAAAACAAGATCGACGCGGCGATCGACGAGTTCAACCGCAGCCTGCCGGGTACCGATTCGGTGCCCGACTTGGTTCAGTTGCATCTTCGTAAAGGCGACTTCGGGCAGTATAAGTACGAGCGCGAAAAGGCCGCCATCGACTATCCGACCGATCCTGATGCTCAGCTCGAGCTTGGCGACGTCTATCTGGCGATTCATCAGACCGAGGACGCGGTGAAGTATTTCCGGCGCGCGCTCGACGAGGATTCGGCGTCGCTGCAAGCGATGAACGATTTGGGACGCGCGTATCTCGATTTACAAGCTTATGACGAGGCGATCGACATCTTCGGAAAGTGCCTGGGACGGGACGCGAGCTACTATCCGTGCGCGGTCAACTTGGGGGCGTCATACTTGGAAAGCAAACGCTACGCGCAAGCGTCGAACATCTTGACGATCGCGCACCGCCTGCAGCCCGAACGCGCCGAAGCGCTCGTAAACATCGGTTACTTGGCCGACGTCAACGGCGACTGGAAGCAAGCCGTGACGTACTACGTGCAGGCGATGACCGTCTATCCATACGCGCCGGAAGCGTATATCAATTTGGGTCTGGATTACAACAGTCACGGCTTCTACGAACTCGCGCAGTCCGCGCTGCTCAAAGGGTTGGCGGTTGCGCCCCAGGACGGACGGTTACACTTCGTGCTCGGCGACGTCTATTCGCGTCAGGGCAATCAGTCGATGGCGGCCAACCAATTCAAGATGGCCCTCGACTCTTACGATCCGGCCGTAAAATTGCTTGCCAAAGAACGCGTCGCAGCGCTCGAACGTACGGGTTTGCGGGTAACGCCTTAGCTCGGCAGTGCGATCGCGTCGATTTCGACGCGCGCGCCTTTTGGAAGGCCGCAAACCGCGACGGTCGTTCGCGCGGGCTTGTTTGCGTCGAAGTATTTCGCGTAGACGGCGTTGACCGCCGCGAAGTCGCTCATGTCTAAAAGAAACACGGTCGTCTTCACGACGTTCGCGTAGTTCATGTGCGCGGCCTCAAGGATGGCGCCCAAATTCTTGAGCGCCTGCTCGGCTTGTGCCGCCGCATCGCTCCCGGCGAGTTCGCCGCTCTTCGGATCGATCGCGATCATGCCGCTGCAAAAGAGCGTCCCGCCCGCGCGAATCGCCTGGCTGTATGGTCCGATCGGCGCCGGAGCCTTATCGGTGCGAATTGCCTCGGCCATTAAACCGCCGCCCCCACCGGCGTCATGGTGCCCTTGAACGACATCGGCGGCTCCTCGATTCCAAAGTTGCGGGAGTAAAGGCTGGCAATTCTGTCGAGCTCGTCGCGCGTGAGTTGTGGAGTATCGACCGCTTTGGCAAATTCGACGAGCTGCTCGCGGTTGTAAATATTGGGCAGCACCGTCATGACGCGCGGCTCGTTCAGCAGCCATTGGATCGCGGCTTGGCCGAGTGTCCGCTGCGGCGTTTCCAGAAAGCGCAGCTGATCGACTTTCTTGACGCCGTTGACGAGCCACGAGCGTGGACGGTGCCGGCGGTGGTCGCCTTCGGGGAAGACGGTCTCTTCGGTGTATTTCCCTTCGAGCATACCGCTGGAATGCGGCACGCGGATCATGTAACCGGTATCCGCATCCGCATCGCGCGCGGCCTTGATCTGTTCGTCCCCCGGATATTGCTCGAGCATGTTCCAGATGATCTGCAGTGAGGAAATGTTGCGCTTCTTCACGGCGTCGATGCCTTCGTAGAGCCAGCCGATGGCCGGTCCCAGCGCGACGCCGTACATGCGGATCTTGCCTTCGGACTTAAACGTTTCGAGCAGCGCGAAGAGCTCGTCGTTTTCAATCTGGGTTAGGCGTGCATTGTGCAACTGGTAGATGTCGATGCAGTCGGTTTTCAGGCGCTTCAGCGATTGCTCGAGCGCAAAGCGCACGAAACCCGGAGAAATATCGTGCGGCAGTTCGCGCTCGCCGCGTTTCTTATCCGGGTTGTTGTAAAAATCGTATCCGAACTTCGTCGCGTACACGACGCGGTCGCGCCGGTCTCCGAAAGCGGCCGCGAGCTGTTCCTCGCTGCGCCCGTTCCCGTAGACATCGGCGGCGTCGAAAAGCGTTACGCCCAAATCGAAGGCCTCGTGCAGCAGCGCGATGGATTCGCTTTCGGTCTTTTTGCCCCACCAGTCGGTGGCGGTCGTCCATAAGCCGAAGCCGACCTCGCTGACGGTCACGGTGCTCTTGGGGTAGGTCCGGTATCGCATTGCCTTAATATACTCCGTCGTGAGCGACTTCGCTGCCGAGTTTGACGCAGCCGGGGCCTGGATCGATAAGTATCTTTCGGAAGTACGCGATTATCCCGTGCTTTCGAAGGTCTCGCCGGGTGAAATCGCCTCGCGCTTGCCGGGGGAGGCTCCCGAACGAGCCGAGCCCTTCGAAGCGCTGCTCGGAGATTTTCAGTCGATCGTTCTGCCGGGCATCACGCACTGGAATAGCCCGCGCTTCTTTGCCTATTTCGCCACGAGTGCCGCGCCGATCGGCATAACGGCCGAAGCGCTCGCGGCCGCGCTCGACGTGAAGGCGATGTTGTGGCGTACGTCGCCCGCTGCGACCGAGTTGGAAGAAGTCGTCATGCGCTGGCTGGCGCGCCTCATCGGATTGCCGGATGCGTTTACCGGCATCATCTATGACACGGCGTCGATCGGCGGTTTCACCGCGCTGGCGGCCGCGCGCGAGTCGCTCGGCCTAGACATTCGCGAGCGCGGTATGACCGCGCGCGATCTGCCGAAACTGCGCGTGTATATTACGAGCGAGACACATTCGCACATCGAGAAGGCGTGCATCGCGCTCGGCCTCGGCCGCGAAAACGTCGTGCGCGTTGAAACCGACGCGGAGTTGCGCATGCGGCCGGACGCGCTCGCGACGCAACTCGACGCGGGCATCGCGGCAGGCATGCGGCCCATGGCGATTGTCGCAACGGTCGGCACGACGTCCACGACGTCGTGCGATCCGGTTCAGGAAATCGCAAAAGTCGCGCGCGAGCGAGGTGTTTGGCTTCACGTCGACGCGGCCTACGCCGGCGCGGCCGCCGTCATGCCGGAGTTCCGCTCAATTCTCGCGGGAATCGAGAACGCGGATTCGGTGGTCGTCAATCCGCACAAGTGGCTTTTCGTGCCGATGGATTGTTCGGCGCTCTTCGTTCGCGATCCGGAGATGCTGCGCCGCGCGTTTAGTATCGTGCCCGAGTACGTGCTGCAGCACCGCGACGCTTCGTCGGGCACGAACTTTATGGAGTACGGCTTGCAACTCGGACGGCGCTTCCGGGCGCTAAAACTGTGGTTCGTGCTGCGCTACTACGGCGCCGAGGGTTTGCGCGAACATCTGCGGCGCCATATTGCGCTCGCGCAAGAGTTTGCGGGCTGGGTGGAAGCAGAAGCGGATTGGGAAATTCTCGCACCGCATCCGTTTTCGGTCGTCTGCTTTCGCTACGCGCCTTCCGGGCTTGAGGAGGCGAGTCTCGAAAAACTGAACGCGCGCATCCTCGACGCGGTCAACGCAACGGGCAAAGTATTTCTTTCGCACACGAAGATTCGCGGCCGCTACGCGCTGCGATTAGCGATCGGCAACATCGCCACAACGCGCGAGGACGTTGCGCTGGCGTGGCAACTGTTACGAAAGGCAGCCGTAACAGCGCAAGGGCGCTCTCACACCATCTAATACAGCCGCAGGTACGCCCGGTGTTCCCACGGGTGAACCGCGCGGCGGTAGCGCTCGTACTCTTCGAGTTTGGCGTCGCGGAAGGCATGATAGATGTGATCGCCGAGCGCCGCCCGGATCACCGGATCGCTGTCGAGCTCGCTGATTGCCTGGCGTAGCGATTTAGGAAGCGTGCCGATGCCGCGCTCGTGGCGCTCGCGCTCGGCGAGCTCGTACGTCGAGCCGGTGAGCGGGTCGCCTGGGAGGCGATGCTGATCGACTCCATCGGCGAGCGCGCCGAGTAATACTGCAAGCGAGAGATAGGGATTGCCGGCTGCATCGGGACTGCGCATCTCGAGCTGCGGCGGGTCTTGCCGTGGAACGCGCACGAGCGCATTCGCGCTCCGCTCCGACCACACCGTGTAGATTGGCGCGTCCCATGCGTTCACCAGTCGCTTGTACGAATTGACGGTGGAGTTGCAGATGGCGGTTAACGCACCGGCGTGCGCGAGCAGGCCGCCGACCATGTACAGCACCTCCGGCTGCTGATCGCTGGCGACGCGGAAGTTCACGTGCAGTCCGCTTCCGGCGCGATCTTCCAGGGGCTTGGGCATGAAGGTCGCTTCGAGTCCGCGCGCGGCTGCCACGTGTTTGGCGATCGAGCGCAACGTGAGCAGAGCGTCGGCCGCCGCCAGGGGGTCGCTGTGCGGAAAGTCGATCTCGTGCTGCCCCGGACTGTGCTCGTGATGCGAGCTCGCGACCGAAACGCCCATCGCTTGCAGCGCCGCGACGATCGCGCTGCGCACGTCTTCGCCACGATCGTTCGCGGAGAAGTCGAAGTACGAACCGACGTCGGCGGTCTTGGTCGAGCCGTACTCGCTGTCGAGCGCTTCGAAAAGGTAGAACTCGACTTCGAGTGCGACCGCGACGCCCGCCAGCGGACCTTTGGCCTCTTCAATCGCGCGCCTCAGCGTCGTGCGCGGGCAGCCTTCGAACGGCGAACCGTCGGGCATGGCGATGTCGCAGAGCAATCGCGCTTCCGGCATCTCCGGCGTCGACCATGGATAGAGCGCGAACGTCGAGGGATCGGGGCGCAGCACCATGTCGAGCTCTTCGCCGCGCACGAAACCGTCGATCGAGCCGCCGTCGAACGTCACCTTGCCGTCGAGCGCGGCTTCGAGTTCCGTCGCCGGAATGGAGACGTTCTTGGCGACTCCGAGCACGTCGACGAACGACAGGCGCACGAATTGAACCTTGCGGTCTTTGGCGAGGCGCAAAACTTCGCGATTAGGCAGTGAGGGCATCGATTGCGATCGCCATTCTCAGCGTGAGCTGGTCGTGAGGGTCGTCCAATGTGCAGCCGCAGATTTCGCCGATTTGGCGCAGGCGGTAGAAGACCGTGTGGCGGTGGACGTTCAATTCCGCCGCGGCCGTCTTGACGTTTTCGCCGACCGAAAAATACAGGCGCAAAGTGCGTTCCAACTCAGTCTGATGCTTGTCGTCGTACGCACGCAGCGGAGCAAGGACGCGCTTTGCAAAGTCGCGCATCGTATCGGCGCCGCCGCCGGAAAGCAGCAGCGGATATGCGCCCAAATCTTCGTAGATGCCGACACGGCCGGGACCGTAGAGCCGGCGCGAGATCGTGAGCGCGGCTTCGGCTTGCGCAAGCGACCGATGTACGTCTAAAACCGGCGCTCGCGTACCGACGCCGCCGCTAATGCGAACGTCGAGTTCTTTCTTTTGAAGATTTCGCTGGAGCATGGCGGCCGCGGTGCGCGTATTGGAGGCATCTACCTCGCGCGAAGCCGGAACGAAGATAACGAGCGCGCCCCTGCGCTCCAGAACGCCGGCCTCTCCCTCTCCGCCGCGAAACGCATCGAGGGCCGCGGCGCGAAAAACGCCGGGCTCGCCCGTTTCGGCTTCGAGCGCGACGGCTACATAATGCGTCGCCAGCGCGATGCCGCGCGATGCCGCGTCGTCACGAACGGCGGCCGCGTCTTGATATGCTCCGGCGATGAGCTGCTCCCAAAATGTTCGCCGCCGGCCGGGCTGCGCACCCGACTCGCGCGCGAGCTCGACGGCGATAGCGCTTGCGGTTAAGCGGGTGGCGTGTTCGAACGCATCGAGATCGCTGCTGCCAAAAATCGAAAGGCGCCCCAAATTCGCACCGCCGCTCACGATCGCGATCGTGCGTCCTGCGTGTCCGTTGCGGAGTTTTTGAAACAGCGCGGTCGCATGGTGTTCGAGCAGAGGCTGCACGCTGCTGGGCATGCCGGTGCCTCCGGCCGCCGCAAGGTGCCGCCACTGCGAATCTTCCACGAGCACGCCGACATTCGCGCGTTTGGCAAGGTGGCCGGCCAGCGCTTTCGGGCCGCCGCCGCCCGCCGCTATGCGCGCGAGATCTTCGGCAAATGCGACCAACTCGTCGGCCGTCATGCCCGGAAGGTTCGCCGCTTGCTAGGCCGTTCCGCCGAAGACTTGCGTCACCGCGTAATAAATGGAGAGCGCGCCGACCAGCGCGACCGTGGCCCACGCGACCGTATTGCCGAACCATCCGTTGGTGTGGCGGCCCATGACGCCGCGTTTGTTGACGATCATGAGCATCAGGATCAGCTCGGGCGGAAGTAAAATTCCCTGCGCGACCTGCGCGTAAAAAATCAGGTTCAGCAGCGGCAGATGCGGGATCAGCACGAGCGCGCCGCCCGCGATCAAACCGATTGCGAACAGCGTGAAGAAGACGGGTGCTTCGTGAAACTTGCGGTCGAGCGCTGCTTCAAATCCGAACGCTTCGCAGATGACGTAACTGGTCGAGAGCGGCAAAACGGTTGCCGTAAACAGCCCCGCGTTGAAAATGCCCAGTGCGAAGATGATCGATGCGGCTTCGCCCGCGAGCGGGCGCAGCGCCGCGGCATAATCGGCAGCTTGCAGCGGCGCGATGTGCGCTCCGTGACGGTTGGCCGTAAAAATCGTTGCCGCGTTTGCAATGATCATGAAGCCCGCAATCGCGATTGCGAGAATAGATCCGCTGATGACGTCGGCACGCGCAAGGGTAAGTTCGCGCTCGTCGGAGCCTTTTTCAACCACTGCAGATTGCAGGAAGAATTGCATGTAAGGCGATATCGTCGTGCCGATCAGGCCGACAACCATCACCAGATAGGCGCGGTTGTTGAAATCGAACGCCGGTACGACTGCGCCGTGCGCTACCGCGCCCCAGTTTGGATGGGCCAATATGGCCGAAGCGATATAGCAAAAATAGATCAGCGAAAAACAGACGAACGCGCGGTCGATACTCTTGCTGTTAAAGCCGAAAACCAGGATGAGCACGATCAGCATCGCAACGGGCACGGCGACGAAGCGCGAAATGTGAAAGATCTCCGAAGCGGCGGCAATTCCCGCGAATTCGGTCGCCGTGATCACTAAGTTTATCGCGAAGAGAGCGGCCATCGCGAAAAATGAGACGCGGACGCCGAAATTCTCGCGAATCAGCGCCGCCAGGCCTTTCCCGGTCACGGCCCCCATCCGCGTCGCCATCTCTTGAACGACGATGAGCGCGAGCGCCAGCGGTATCAACACCCACAGGATGCGGTAGCCAAAATGTGCGCCCGCTTGCGAATAGGTCGTAATGCCGCCGACGTCGTTGCCCGCCGATGCCGTAATGAATCCCGGTCCCAGAACCGCGAGCAGCAGAAAGAGGCTGCGCCAGCGCCAGCGCCTGCGCTTGCGAACGGCCTCGGGAGCCACGAGCTAGTCTTTTACCGCACGGCTCGTGCGCCGCGTCGGTGTGATGCGCGGAAGTTCTTTGGCCAGATCTTCGGGCATGATTGCGTCGATGGCGTCGTCGACCGTAACAATGCCGAGCATCAATCCGTCGGGATCGACCACCGGCACGGCCAGCAAGTCATAACGCGCGATGGTCGCTGCGACGTCGCGGGCCTGCATCGCCGGGGCAATCGTAACGATGTCGTCTTCCATGATGCGCTCGATTACGTCGTCTTGCGGCGCGAGGAGCAGGGAGCGCAACGTCAGCACGCCGAGGAGCCGCTCGTCCTTGTCGAGGACATACAGATAATAGATGAATTCGGTCTCGGGTGCGATTTCACGAATCTTGTGAATGGTCTGCTCGGCCGTACGGTGCGGAAGGATCCAGACGTAATCGGTCGTCATCAACCCGCCGGCCGTGTCGTCCTCGTACTTGACGAGCTCGCGCAGCTCGCCTGCGGTAGATTGATTCATCTCGGCGAGCAACTCGCTCTGCTGATCCTCCGGCAAGTCGCCCAGAAGATCGGCCGCGTCATCCGAGTCCATCTCTTCGATGATGTCGGCGGCGCGTTGGCGGCCGATGTCGTCGATGATCGCACGCTGTTTCTCCGGCTCGAGATGTTCGAGTGCGTCAGCCGCGGTTTCGTCGTCGAGTGAATGGATGATCGCGGCGGCTTCGCGCGCGGAAAGATCGCTGATGACCTCGGCCAACTCGCTCGGATGTAAACGCGTCAGTTTGCTTTCTTTGACCGCAAGCTGAACTTGCGAGGGGTTCTTCTCGCGAATCGGAGCGACCGAATCCCACGCGATCATCGCGCGCGGCACGCGGCCGTACACCCACGGCGTCAAGCGTTTCCCGATCCCGCGCAGGCCGAGGCGGCGCAGCAATCCGCTGACGCCGACGTCGGCGGCAACCACGCGCAGCTTCCCGCCCGTGTTGGCGATCTCAATGTCGTTAATTCGCACGACTTTGCGTCCGTCAACGTCAACAATCTGCTTATCGAGGAGGTCGAGGACGAGATAAAGCGCCTCGTCGTCGGGTGGCGCGGCGATTTTGGGCGCGGCATTGAGTGCGACGGCGCCATCGGCGTCGACGTCGGAAACGGTATCCATCGGCGCGAAGCGCGGGCCCTGGCTGGTCTTGATGATCAGTCCGTCAACTTCCGGAAACGTTTGGTCCGGATTGTTGACCAGGAAGTCGGTGACGCGGCCGATCGGCAGTTCATTGACCGTCGCCCGCCGCCCGACGAGCTCGGAGATAAATCCGTCCTGGAACGCCATTTCGCACCTCCTTCCCGCGCATAATAAGACCGGTTCGCTGGGCGGCGACCGGTCGTGGCGTGGAACGGCTAGCGCGTTCTATACCCCAATCGCGTCTGCTTTGGCACCACGCGCCGTAAAGCCCCAAAAGGGCTTAGCCGCATTAGACGACGCCTTAGGTCGGCGAAGTCTGGTCTACCCGCTTGGCGTCTCTCGACGTTTCCGGGCAGCGGCCTGTGTTTCGCGTGGACGCCTCACCTAGCGAGGTATCCTCACCTAAGTATAGGCCTTCCGGTCAACCGGAGCTAGTTTTGTCAAGCGAGCGTAAACTAGCGATTAAGAGTTTTTTCAGAGGATCGCGCGATGATGCGATCCGCGGCGCTATTTTGTTACTGGAAGGATTTGAAAGTATGTTGTTGCGCCGCAAATTGTCGACGCTATCCGCACTCGCAGCACTCGCGCTTGCAGCTTGCGGAGGCGGCTCGAGCGGATATGGAACGACTCCTCATACGATTACTCCCGGCAGTTCTTCGCGCCAGGTAACTCTAGCGTTTACAGGCGTCTCGTCACTTTCAGCCGGCAGGCAGACCCAATCGGTCGGCGGCACGGCCGTCACGCTGACGTTGAACGGAAAAATCGTCGGTAAGGGTACGCTCGACGCGACGGGCAAGGTCACGATCGAACTGGACGATGCCGTGCCTGCCGGTTCGACGATTACCGTGACCGCGGGCTCGACCACTGTAACGTTCGTCCTGGCTACGAGCGCGCATGACACGGCCGTCATGGTGCAGCGAAATGCCGACGGCACCCTCACGGTAACGACCGCCGGTGGCGAGCAGCCCGAAATGAATCCCGATCCGAACGATCCCGACGGCGAGCAAGAAGTTGAAGACGGTCAGGGCGACACGGAAATGGTCAGTGACAATGACGGGCATGCGGTGCTGCCGAGCAATCTGCCGATCACCGTCACGAACACGTGCACGACCATTACGATTGCGGCGAAGAGCGGCCAGTCGTTCTCTCGCCTGCGTTTTGAAGAGAACGTGCGCGACGGCGACGGCGGATCCAAACTCAAATTCGACGGACCGTTTACGTCACCGCAGACCTTCGCGCTGATCGCGCAAAGTGCGCGAATCCGCATCGAGTTGTTCGATGCGAATGGAAAACAGGTGCTCGACGTACGAGCCCCGATCGGCGCGTTTACTGCCGTAGCGGGACAGCCGACACCCTCACCATGTCCGTCGGTATCTCCAGGCGCGTCGCCGCTGCCCAGCCCCTCGCCGCTTCCAACCGGAACACCTCACTAAGACCGAGGGGAGTCTCCATTCAGCTGGCCCATCGCGACGCGATAGCACTCGCACGACGCCGATTCGAGTCCTTCGCGATCGACGACGGTCAAGCGCCCGCGGCGGTATCGTATGAATCCGGCTTGCTGCAAAGCACCGGCAGCGATACTGACCGCGGGGCGGTGAACGCCCAGCATCATCGCGAGAAACTCTTGGGTAAGGCAGAAGTCGTCGGCGCGCACGCGATCGTGCGTGAGCAGCAGCCAGCGGGCGCAGCGTTCGGTCAGCGTGTGCAATCTGTTGCAGGCGATCGACTGCCCCATGAGCGTAACTGAGGCGCGCGCGTAGTTCTGAGTCAGCCCGTGCAGTTGGGATCCGTTTTGAATCGCTTCCTGAAAGGCGTCGAGCGGAAGGCATTTGGCCGCGCCGGGAACTTGGCAGATCGTTTGGCTCGGCGCGACGAGCGTGCCGAGCATGATCGAAACGCTTCCGGTCAAACCTTCGCAGCCGGTGGTGCCGATTTCGACTCCCGATCCGTCGTGCGTGAGAAGGATGACCGAGAGAACGCAGGTCGACGGAAAATAGATGTGCGAGAGCGTTTCTCCCGGATTATAGAGCACTTCACCGCTCTTGAGCGTGATGTCGCGTAAATGCGGCAGCAGCGCCGACAGTTCGGCCTGCGGCAAAGCGTCAAGGACGCGGTTACCCGTCGGACTCGAATTGGGGATCAGGGGAACACCTGCTCTTTCAAAAATCGAGCAAGTGTGCGCTCGCTAGTGCGCGGGCCTGCCTGAAGTACTCACTATAACACTATACGGACAAGTTGGGAAACTCAGCTCCGTGACAGAATTCCCGCATTTTGCGCTTGTTCTAACGAAGGATATATCTCGAACGATTTGTCGAGGCCGCAAATCTCAAATATCCGGAGCAGCGACTGAGATGCGCCGGCGATTCGCAGCACGGCCGCTGTTCCATTCTCGCGCATGCGTTTTTTTTGCAGAGCTAAGCAGCTCAAGCAGCTCGAATCAATGTAGGTTACATTTGCAAGATCGACGATTGCGATATCCGCCTCGTCGGCTTCGGCAAGTATCTTCTCGATCTGCGCCTTTCGCGAAAAGTCCAGATCACCGTCCAGTTTCACAACCCTAGTCTTCATGGCACTCCTCCCTATGCCTCAAGCAAAAAAGAGTCCCAGCAAAAATGAACGTTTTTTATAATAAGCCAGCTCGGACCAGAGATCAATATGGAATCGTACGGATCCGGCATGTCGGCGGACCCCTCCGAAGAACCCACCCCGGATGCCGCTAGATCCGTTGAAAACGGCCCTCGACGCCGCGAACCTGGCCGGCGAAGTGCTGATGAAGCAGATCGGCGAGCCTTTGGAGATTCGCGAAAAAGGCCGCCGCGCCGATCTGGTCACGCTGGCGGACGGGGCGAGCGAGCGCGCCGTGGTCGAGCGCCTACGGGCGGATTTTCCGCAGGCATCTTTTCTGGGAGAAGAGGGCGGCCAGCAGACCGGAACGTCGCCCGAGCGGTGGATCATCGACCCGCTCGACGGCACCACGAACTACGCCCACGGCTATCCGGTATTTTGCGTCTCGATCGCATTTGAGCGCGACGGGGAAGTCGTCGCGGCCGTCGTTCACGCGCCCGCGATGCGCGAGACCTTCGTGGCCGAGCGCGGCGGCGGCGCAACACTGAACGATCGCATTATCAACGTCTCGGTGATTGAAACGTTATCCGCGTCGCTGGTCTGCACGGGATTTCAGCCCGCCCGCTACGAGCGGAACATGCGCTATTTCGATGCGGCTTCGCAGATGACGCAAGGCGTGCGCCGCGACGGTTCGGCCGCGCTCAATCTCGCGTACGTCGCGTCCGGACGCTTCGACGTGTTTTGGGAGTTCGATTTGCACCAATGGGATACGGCGGCCGGCGCGCTAATCGTGCGCGAGGCCGGCGGCCGGGTGACGACGATAGAAGGAAACGAGTGGTCGCTGGAAAGCGAGTCGGTTCTCGCGAGCAACGGGAGCACCGTTCACGACGAGTCGGTCGACCTCTTTACGCGCCTGGGCTAATGCGCGGCTAGCCGCGAAAAGCGAAGTAGACCGCTCCGATCATGAAGAGATAACTCACCGCATAATTCCACTTGGGAGCTTGCCCAAAAGCGACGAATGCGAAGACCGTAAAGACCGTCAGCGTTATGACCTCTTGTACGATCTTCAGCTGCGTAAGCGTCAGTGCGCCGTATCCCACGCGGTTAGCCGGCACCTGGAAACAGTACTCGAAAAAAGCAATCCCCCAACTTGCGAGGATGGCGAAGACGAGGGGAGCCTTTGAGTACTTGAGATGCCCGTACCATGCCAGGGTCATGAAAATATTCGAAAAAATCAGTAGCGTTACCGTGGAGGCAACGGGATAGCGTATCAGCAGTTGGGAGAGCACTCTGCGGCCTTTCCCGAGATCGGCGCGTCGATAAACTCAGCGAGGGTTCTCAGTTTGCGCCGATCAGCCTGCGGCGCGTCCAGCTTTCACCGCGCAACTTTACCGCCGTCGCAACCGAACGCGCACCCCAAGCGACTATCCAGGCTACGGGCACACCGTACAGACCGATGTGCAGAACCTTGATGCAGAGATAGCAAACCGGCACGACCAAGACGCCCGTCAGTATTCCGACCGTGAGCGAAAACCGCGTATCGCCCGACGCGCGTATCGGAGACATCGAGACCATGGCGTAGCCTTTGAGCGGCAGCGTCAGCATGTGAAGCGCCAGCGGCAAGGCCGCGGCGGATGCGACCGCGGCGTTGAGTGTGAAGATGTAAGCCAGCGGCCACGCCAGAACGGCGCATACGGCGCCAGTCAGCGTCGTGAGCCAGAACGAAAGGGTTCGAGCGCGCGAAAAGAACGAGCGCGCGCCTTCGACGTCGCACGCTCCCAGCCGCTGTCCGATCACGGTCTGCGCCGCGGACTGCAGCGGGCTCGGGACGACGAACGTGAGATCCGAGGCGATGTTGAGGGCGCGGAACGCCGAGATCGCGACGGCGCCCAGCGGCGCGAGCATCGCGACGATGAACGAATCGGGCGCGATCACCGCAAACAGGAAGACGACCTCCGGCAGTCCTAGCCGCGCACACTCCAGCGCCAGCCGCCAATTGAGATCGAACGACGCGAAGACGCGGTAAATCGGCCGCCGCAGCGCGTAGATCACGGCGCAGACGCAAGCGATGCTTTCCGAAAGCAGTGATGAGATGCCGGCGCCTTCGATGCCGAGGGGCCGGTGCGTGCCCCATCCGAGCGCGAGAATCAGCAGCAGCGGAATGTGCACGATGTTCACGACCGCCAGCACCAGCACGCCCAAGACGCGATTGCCGGCCGCACCCAAACCGACGATGAGCGTTCCGGAAATGGCAATCGGCAAGAGTGAAAAGCACCGCAACGTCAGATAGATCGAACTGCTGTGCGCGCTTGCGAGATGCCCGACCATCGCGTGAATAACGACCGGAGCCAATGGAATGCTCGCAAGCGCCGCCACGATCGCGCCTAGAAACGGAACGATGAACCCCGCGCGCACCGTGCCGCCGTAAGCGTCCAAGTCGCGGGCTCCGACGCGCTGCGCGGCGATGATCGACATGCCGCTGAAAAAGCCAAAGATCGAAAACGCCACCGCCGTGAAAACGGTTGCCGCTCCGGTAACGCCCGCGAGCGCAACGGCGCCGAGGCTGCCGATCGCAATGGTGTCGACCACGCCCAAGAGCTGATCGCCGACCATCGTAAAGGCGATAGGAAGCGAAAGGCGCCGGATCGCGGCGCCCATGTTCCGGTGGTCGACGAGCATGCCGCTCTCCATCACGAACGAATCTCGTCGAGCGCTTCGAAGAACGCGCCGATTTCGTCGTCGGTCGTATAGAAGTGCGGACCGATCCGGATGCCGCAGCCGGGACGGTAGTCGACGAAGTTCCGCCGCGCGATCAGCTCGCCATAGGCTTGCTGCGACCCCGGAAAATCGATGGCGATCCAGCCCGTGCGCTTCTCCGCTTCGAGCGGCGTGTTCACGTGCAAGCCGCGTTCGAGCGCGCGCTCGGCGATGAGCGTCGTGAGGCGGACGTTGTGCGCGCGAATCTGCGGCACGCCGACTTCACGAATCAGATCGTGTCCGGGTTTGGCGGCCATGTAGCCGGGAATCGTCGGCGTGCCGGTTCCCCAACGGTACATCGAGGGAGCCCACACCATCGGCGCCGGCTCGAACGAGAACGGCCGCGCGTGCGCCATCCACCCGGTGACTGCCGGTTCGAACCGCTCGCGCAGCTCCGGCTTCACGTAAATCCAGCCGCAGCCGGCCGAACCGCACAGCCATTTGTGGCTGCCGCCCGTCACGATGTCGAGGTCCCACTCGGTCACGTCGTACGGGTAAACTCCGGTCGTTTGATAAGCGTCGACGCAGAGCAGCGTTCCGGTTTTTCGGCAGTGCGCCTGGATCGCGCGCACGTCGCAGAGCGCGCCGGAAATATAGTACGCGTGTGAGAGCACGGCGATTGCGGTGCGCTCCGTGATGGCGCCGATGATGCGTTCGGCCGGCACGGTTCGCCCGTCGTCGGAGGGAACGATGCGCGGCTGCGCCCCGAAGCGCTGCCACTCGCTCCAGACGTACGTCAGCGATGGAAACTGCAAGGCTTCATAGACGACTTCGTTGCGAGGGGTCTCGAAACGCAGTGAAGTCGCGAGCGCGGCTTGCAGCACCGAAACGTTGGGGCCTAAGAAAATGCTGCCGGCCGGCGCGCCGACGATCGCGCCGATGCCGTCGGCGATCTCAGCGATGCGCGGCAGCCACAGCTCCCATGCTTGCGGACCTTCGGCTTGCCACTCGTCGGCGTACTGCTCGAGCGCGGCTTTCGCGCCTCGCGGCGCGGCGCCCATCGAATGGCTGACCAGATACGTCGACGTCTCCAGAATCGGAAAGCGATCTCTGAGCACGGGCGCCGTGGCAATGTTTTGCATCAGTAGGCTTTTCCTAAATGCGTCCGGACTTCCCACAGCTCGGGAAAGAAGCGGTTATCGAGTGTCGTTGCCAGGTAGGCGACGCCGAGCGAACCCCCGGTTCCCCGCCTGGCGCCGATCATGCGCTCGACCATCCGGATATGGCGCCCGCGCCACAGTAAGAAACGTTCGTCGAATTCGATCAGCTGCTCCAGCAGCATGTAGAGATCGTAGTGCTCTTTGCTACCTGAATAGATCGTGCGGAACGTCTCGATCAGCTCGTCGCGCGTGCTCGTGGAGAATCCGCGGCCGCGGAGATATTCTTTGACGCGATCGTAGAGCGACGGTTCATTTAGCCGACGCTCCAAACGCGCCCGCTGTTCGGCGTTCATCTGTATGTGTTTGAGCGTCCCAGTGTTGCGCAAACCGGCGGCAAACTCGATTTCGCGAAACTGCAGCGATTGAAAACCGCTGGCGGGATTGAGGTGGTCGCGGAATGCGTTGAATTCATGCGGCGTCATCGTTTCGAGGATGTCGACTTGCGTTTCGATCAGGCGCTGGATTGGATCCATGCGCCTGAAATGCTTGGCCACGCGCAGCAGATCGCCGGCCGCCAGGTCGCGCATGACCGCTTCGATCTCGTGCAACAGCTGCTTGAACCAGAGCTCGTACACCTGATGGATGATGATGAAGAGCATCTCGTCGTGGTGCGGCGGCGACGAAAGCGGCTGCTGCAGCGACAGCAGCTCGTCAACTTGCAGATACGAGCCGTACGAAAGGCGCTCTTTATCGGAACCGGGCGTCATGTGGAGTCGTTTTGCCGGACGACCCTACGGGGCCCGCCGCGCGCCGGCGCGAAACTCGCGCGATGCGCAGATTTCTTCTCCGCACCCTTCCGGCCGTGCTCGCATTAGGCGCGTGCAGCGGCGGACAGGCGCCGGCTCCCACGCCGACGCCGTCACCGGCTCTGCGCAATCCGCTCAACGTCGCGCTGTACCCGCGATCCGAAATCATTTCGGTGCGGTCGTTCCGCCAAGTCGTGACGGGCGCGCAGACGCGCGGCACCGTCTTTGCGGACGGAGCGGGCACGTACGACGGGCAAGAAGTCGTCGCGGCCAGCGGCGCGCCGTTTTCCAAACTCGCCGCGTGGGTGCATCACCTCGGATCGCACGGTTTAGGCGATACGCATCAGTACGGTTTCGACTACGCCGCTTTCGAGCGCGGCACGGGAAAGGGAACGCATGGAACGCTCGTGATCGTGATGGACCCGCAAATCGTCGACCGGCAATTCGGATCGGTCCTCGACATGATCGCGAAGTATCGTTCGCTGCCGGATTTTATGCGCGCTCCGATCGATCGGGAAGTCAAGCGCCGGACCGGCATTACGCTCTCCGACGCCATGCAGCCCGCCAGTCCCATCGGCGCGACGCTGGCGGCGCTCGGCGACTTCGAACAGCGCAACTCGCGCGGCATCGTTATCGTGGACGCGGTGCGCCGTTAGCCGGCGTGTGTTGTGCACGGCTTATACACAACTTCTTGAGGTTTATCCCCGCTCTCAACAGGGACTCACAAGCTCGTTCCGCTTAAACGAAAGCCGTCTTTATTGGGAGTACTGCATGAGCGGGGTTGTCGTTTTCACGTCGCTGCGCGCGGCGCTGAACGCCGGATATCACGTCTACGGAAGGACCGAGCGCGGGTATTTGGCGCGTTTGCGCACCGATGGCGGTTGGGCGCTAGCGGTGGTCGAGTGTGTTCTGGAACGATCGGGCAAGTCGGACGAAACGCCGGACGCGCCCGCGCAATCTCGCTCCAGCTAGGTTTTTTTCGAGTACGTGGGCCAGGTTTCGAGCGTGAACGGCTCGCCGGTACTGGGGCGCATCCGCGGATTTTCGGCGATGTAGTTGCGTATGAACCTTTCGGCGTCTTCCGCAAGCCACTCGGTGTCTTTCCAAAGGTAAGGATTGTCGGTGACTTTGCGGCTCAGCTCGACCAGCGGCGCTAAGTTGACCCATGTGGCGATGATCATGTTGCCCCAGTTGTAATAGAAAGGCTCGCCTTCGAGCAGACCCATCCTCACGAATACGCCGATGCGTTCGAGCGTGCTGATGGCACGGTGCCACGGGAAGTCCGCATAGGGCGTCGTGCGCAGGTACTCTTCAAAGTCCGGCTCCTGCATTCGGGCGTGCAGTTCTTTCGTGATGTACAACCTTGCCGTGATGAATTGCGGGTCGTCGAACTTCTCGAAGATGCGCATCATGCCGTCGAGCTGCGTGGCCCGGTGCGTCTCGCCAATCTGATCGAGGGCCGCGCGCGCTTGGCGCACGCCGATAATCACGGTGAACATGATGACGAGCCCCGTAAAAGCGGTCGCGATCGCGCTAAGGGCTTCCCAGCTCATACGGCGAGTTTAACCCACGCGAAAGGGTCGCCCTTCGCGCAGGCCCAAGACCCAAATTACGGAGAGGTGGCAGAGCGGTTGAATGCAGCGGTCTTGAAAACCGCCGAACCTTTGCGGGTTCCGAGAGTTCGAATCTCTCCCTCTCCTAGAACTCTTCGCGCTACATGACCGGAAACGGTTTCCAGCCGTACTCTTGCGCCTGCTGAATCGCGGCAACGCCCGCCGGTACGACGATGAATCCCGGCAGTACGTTCTTTTCGAAATCGGCGAGAACGCCGCCGGGCGTCGCGCCCGGTATCTTTGAGGCGATCACAAACGCGATCGCCGTCATGGCGTTGTGGCAGACGAAGAACTTTCCACCGCGCTTGAGCACGGCTTGCGCGCTCCAGTCTTGATAAATGCCCTTCGAATCGTCCGGGGCCGCCGAGAGGTTTAAACTCGAGCCCGCTTTGTAATAGTCGTTGGTTGCATCGAGGTTGAATGCTTTTCCGATGCCGTATTTCTTCCACATCGCGTCGTTGAGCGCCAAGATGATGGAAGGGCCGAGCACCACTCCGAGCGTCGAGAGTTTGCCGGCACCCATCGAAAATTGATAAGCGTTCATCGAGTTCTGCATGTGGATGTAGAGGCTGGCAATGCCGGGTGCAACGACGAGCGGAGTGACCGATTGAAAGACTTGCTTATGCGCGCCGCCGCTTTTGAGAACGCTCAACACCGCCGCGCGATCATATTGCGTAGGTTTGAGAATATGAAAGCTGACCGGGGCGCGTCCCTGCGCCTCCGCGACGGCGGGCTCCAGGCCGATTGCGGCCGCCGAGATGCCGAGCGCCGTCGCTGAAACGAATTGCTTTCTGGAGAGAGGCATGCGAAGAGGACTCCTTCCTTAACGGTGAGACAACGGATGCAAAGAAGTTCACCGCCTCTTAGGAAGCCCCTAGCTCCGGGGCGAACCCAGCGCGCGTGAACGCTCGCGCGCTTGCGGTGTCCGGTGCCATTTTCGCCGCATTGATTCTCGTGACGGTCGAGATCCAGTCGTGGCCGAAGAGCGCTGGATTTAACTCGACGATTTCAAGCGTGGGACGATGCATGGAACAGGTCGTCGCGGTCAGTCCGCTGGATCGGACGACCGGGCTGCGAGAGGGCGACGAAATTCTCTTGTCGCGAATGACGATGCCCGCGCGGACGGCGATCGCTTGGAACAACACGCCGACACAGACCGGCCGAGCGGGGGAAACGATCGCGCTGGCAGTGCGGCGCGGCGGATCGGTGTTCAGCGTTCCTTATCCGCTTCGGTACGCGAACACGCTGACGCGCTTCATCGCGCAGCTAGGGTTCAAATTTTTTCTGCTTGCAGTCGGCGTTTTTGTATTGTGGCGCGGGCGCGAGAGAGCGGCAACCGTTCTCGGCATCTGGTGTTTGGGCGTGGGCGTCGGACTGCCCGACGCCTGGTGGGGCGGCTTGCCGATTGGCGGAAGAGTTTTCGGGGGTGCTCTGACGGCGGCGTTGTGGACGTACTCGCCGCTGATGCTGTACTTGGTGGTAGAGTCGATCGCCACGGGCGTTTCACGGCGCGCCGTCTTGATATCGCGGACGGCAATGCTGATCACCGTTGCCCCTGCGCTCGTTCTCAATACCGTCAACGCGACGGCTCAGGCACAGACGGGATGCGCGTTCGTCTATCTCGCGCCGTGGGCGGTCAACGGAGCTTTCTCGGCCGCGCAGCTCGTCATCATCGCGTTCTTCATCGTCAGCTACATGCGCACGACCGGTTTGGCCCGGCAGCGCGTCCGGTGGATATTCTGGGCCTTTATGATCAGCCGGTTCGGCGTCTTGCTGAATCTGTTCAACCGGCTGCTCGTCCACCCGGTTCATCTTTCGGGCGCAGAGTGGCTGACCGTCATGATCTTTCCGTTGGGCTGCGCGTACGCGATCCTGCGCCACCGGATCATCGATGTGAACTTCGTGCTGAATCGCACGCTCATCTACACGATTTTGACGTCGCTTGCCGTCGGCATTTTTGTTCTGCTCGAGCACTTCTTGAACGCCGTGGCGGTCAGCCGCGAAGGCAGCCTCGCCGTGGAGCTGGCCGTCGCACTCGGGCTCGGCCTTTCGTTCAATGCCGCGCACAAGCGCACGGAGCGTTTCTTGGATCGCACGCTCTTCCGTGGAAAATACGAAGCGGCCGTGGCGCTGCAGCAGCTCTCCGATGACGCGGCATATATGGAGAACCCCGAAACGCTCTTGGAATCCGCCACGCGCGAGATCCCGCGAGTGATGGGTACGCGCGGCGCGGCGATCTACGAACGCGTTGACGGAAGCTATGCGCTTGCGGCAGCGGCCGGCCTGAGCGGGCTTCCGGCCGAAGTCGAAGTGGACGATCCCGCGTTCGTGCGGCTGCGAAAACATCTGTCGCAGGTCGATCTTGGGGAAGTGCGCAGCGTGTTGGGAAGCGACGGTATCGCTTTCGCGTTTTCCGTGCGCGGCCAGCTTACCGGCGCGTTCATCTGCGGGCCGCGGAACAACGACGAGACGTTTGCACCGGACGAAGTGGCGCTAGTGCGCAACGTGATCCACGAAATCGGCGCCGAGCTGCACGCGATGCGCTCCCGCGAGAAGGCAGACATCCTTGCGGCGCTCACGTCCGGCGCGATCGACCTCCCGGCGGCGCGGCTGCGGCTGGCCAGAAAAGAGGAGTAACCCCACCTGCCGAACGCCTGCTCATGATCAACATCGGCAACACCGCATTCATGCTTATCTGTGCGAGCCTCGTCATGCTGATGACGCCCGGCCTCGCCTTTTTTTACGGCGGTCTCGTAGGACGCAAGAACGTGCTCACGATCATGATCCAAAGCTTCATGTCGCTGGGCTGGACGACGGTTCTGTGGGTCGTCTTCGGCTACTCGATGTGCTTCGGACCCGACTGGCACGGACTGGTTGGAAATCCGATGACATACTTCATGCTCAAGGGCGTGACGCTGCACACGATGTTCTTGGGTAACGACGCAGGCATTCCGCTGGTCGTGCACATTGCCTATCAGATGATGTTTGCCATTATTACGCCCGCGCTCATCACGGGCGCGTTTGCGAACCGCGTTACGTTCAAGGCGTATTTCATCTTCTTGACCGGCTGGTTGATCTTCGTCTATTTCCCGTTCGTCCATATGCTGTGGAGTCCGAACGGGATGCTCGCGAAATGGGGAGCGGAAGACTTTGCGGGCGGTATCGTCGTTCACGCGTCGGCCGGATTTGCTGCGCTGGCTTCGGTCTTATTTATCGGACGGCGTTACGTCATCGAGAACAAGCCGCATAACGTGCCGCTGATCGCGCTCGGCACCGGGCTGCTCTGGTTCGGTTGGTACGGTTTTAACGCGGGATCCGAACTGCGCGTGGACGCGGTGACGGCATCGGCGTTCCTCAATACCGATATTGCCGCATCGTTCGCGGCGATCACATGGCTGCTGGTGGAATGGGCTCGCGGCCGCCAGCCCAAGTTCGTCGGCTTGTTGACCGGTGCGGTTGCGGGCTTGGCCACGATCACGCCGGCTGCAGGCTACGTTTCTCCGGTCACTGCGATCGTGATCGGTATTGCATCGGGCATTGTGTGCTACTTCGCGGTTGCGCTCAAAAACAAATTGCAATGGGACGATGCGCTCGACGTGTGGGGCGTTCACGGCGTGGGCGGTTTCTTGGGGATCACGATGCTCGGAATCTTCGGGTCGCGTCTGTGGAACCCGGCGGGTGCCGATGGTTTGATCTACGGCGGAAGCAGATTCTTCTTCGTGCAGCTCGCGTCGGCGATTATCTGCAGCGCGTGGGCCTTCGTCTTCACGTACGGATTCTTGTGGCTGATCAGCAAAGTAACCGTTACGAAAGTCGATCGCGACGCCGAGGAGACAGGTCTCGACATCATCCTGCACGGTGAGGAAGCCTACCCGGTTGGTCTCTAAGTCCGCCGCGCTTAGAACTGCGTGCCAACCTCCAACCCAAAACGCGTTTGGTTGGTGCGCAGTCCCGCCGGACCGAAACCTAACGACGGAAGCACGTTGTTCCCCACCACGTACGACCACTCGCCGCGGGCGATGAAATGCGCTGTTTTATATGCCGGCGTCAGGGTGAAGGTCGTCGCGCTGCTTCCCGGGCCGTAACCGACCAAGTCCGAGTTGAAGCTAAAATCGTGTACGGAGCTGGAATTGCCTACGGCTTCGAAGCGGCCGCCGAGCGAGAGCGCGCCGTTGAACGCGTAGCTCGCTATCATAACGGCTCCGAAAGCGCGCTGGCTGTTGGCATAACCGAGCGCGCTTGACGACGGCGATTGCACCCAGAGCGCATACGGAAGCAGCTGCAGCTTGCCGACCTGCTGCGTGTACATGAGATCGTACTCGCGCTTGTTTGCGATGAGCACGGTGTTATTCGACGGCGTGTTCGCATCGGGGATGATGAAGATGAATTGCACGCTGCTCGCGGGCGTGAGGTTCCACCCGAGCAGGCCTTCGAATGCGCGGTGATTGCCGGAATAAAAGCCGTCATTGTATTCGAGCGCGGCGCTGAATCCGGCGTTCGAGTAGGCCACGCGCACGCCGTTGCTGACCACGGGCTCCATGTTCCACACCAAACCGCGCTGGATGTCGGCGTTCTGAAAGGTGAAGGCGTTCTCTTGACCGAGCAGCGTCGGCAGTTTCCCGGCGCTGATCGTCCAGTTCGCATTCGGCACGTACTGCACGTACGCGTTCGGCAGATACCCGTAAAGGTTCGTGTTGGCGAGCTTCTGGAACGTCGGATTGATTGCAAGTCCGGCGACCGGGAAGTTATAGGCGCCGGCCGTGAGCAAAAACCGCAGCGGCCCGCCCGAGTGCGCGACGGTGATCAGCGCATTTGAGATCTGCGTGCGCGACGAAAGATCCGCGCCGCTTGCCGTATCGAGCGCGCCCGTTGCATTCGGGTTATCCGACGTAAAAGTAAAACCGCTGACGATCCCCGTGACCGTAATCGGCGGAGGCGAGGGCGTGGGCGAAGGCGTCGGCGGCGGTACGGGGTCCGCGAGTGCCGGAACGGCGAACGCGGCGGCCGCGAGCATGGCAAAAAGCGAGCGCGTCAAAAAGCGAACCATCGATCTCCTGATACCGCGCCGGAAGGCTCTGACCCTGGGACTCGCGTTGCTGCTCGCGGCTTGCGGCGGCGGCGCGCCGCGTGGAAACGCGGGCGTCCCCCACGTGCTGCGCATCGCCGATCTCAGCGATCCGTCCTCGCTCGATCCCCTGCTCGCGCACGATCAAGACACGATCGGTTACGATTTGCTGATATGCCAGACGCTCGTGGGGATGGATGCACGCAACCGGTTGACGCCGGTACTGATCGAGCGCATTCCGTCGCGCGCCAACGGCGGCATTTCCGCCGACGGAAGAACGATCGTCTATCGTTTGCGCAAAGGCGTGCGCTTTTCCGATGGCGTGGAACTGACCTCCGCCGACGTGGCCTTCACGTACCGTGCGATCATGGATTCGCGCAATCCCGTGCTTTCGCAGGATGCCTACCGCCGTATAGCGTCGCTTTCGACGCCGGATCGCTACACGGTCGTCATCCGGCTAAGACGTCCGTGGAACGCCGCCGTAAGCGATCTGTTCGCGCAATCCGATTTTGCGTTCGGCATTCTGCCCGCGCACGCGTTCAAGAGTACGCTGCTGCAGCACGCAGCTTGGGAGCAGCATCCGTTTGGAAGCGGCCCGTTCCGGGTCACGCAGTGGCGCCGGGGAGATCGCGTCGTGCTCGAACCGAATCCCTATTTTTTGCCGAAGCCGAAGCTGGCTCGCATCGAACTGCGGATGATTCCCGATCGCGGCTCGGCGCTGGTGGCGCTGCAGGCACACGACATAGACGCCGCGCCGGTTCTGCCCGAATCGATCGCGCAAATCGAGCGCGCGCCCGAATCGCGCGTTCTGCGCACGCCGGAGAACGCCACCGTATGGCTAACGCTGCAAACGCGGCAAGGCCCGGCGAAAGAAATGCGTGTCCGGCGCGCGATCGCATTAGCCCTCGATGCCGCAGAGCTTCGAAAAGCCTATCGATCGGCCTACCCGCAAGCGGCCGCGTTTCTGCCGGCGGTGCTGCAATGGCACGATTCGAGTATCCGCGCCGGCGCGCACGATCTTCGCGCGGCTCGCGCGCTGCTTGGCGGTCGGACGATCGACGCGCTGCTCGTGCTGCAGTCCGGTAACGCGGCATGGCTGCGCATAGCAACGGTGGTTCAGCGGCAGCTTGCCGGGGCCGGCATTCGCGTTACGATCAAAACGTTTACCACGACGCTGTTCAACGCGCCGGATGGTCCGATCCGTAACGCGCGTTTTACGATCGCAATCGACGGGTGGCTGGGGGGTGCCGACCCCGAGCAATCGATCGTCTTCACCTGTTCCCAAGCCACGTCCAACGGTGACAACATCTCACGCTATTGCGACCGGCGCTTCGAAGCGCTGTTTATCGATCAGCAGACTACGCGAAGCGCGTTGCGGCGGAAGGCCGACTTCCTGGCAATGCAGCGGCTGATCCGACAAGCGCTGCCGGTCATCCCAATCTACTACGAAGTCTATTTTGACGGTCTCAATTCGCGCGTCCGCGGTTTTGGCCGGAACATGCTGCGGTTTCCGGTGGCGCCGGAGACTTGGGACGTGGCCGGGGAATAGGGCCGCGGGCATGGCAGCAGGTCCGCGCGTCCGCGGTGCCTGAACGCTGACCGGTGGACTTTACGTTTTCGCCGCTGCTCGGCATTGTCGGAGCTGCGGTGCTTGGCGGCATCGTCGGCTTGCAGCGCCAGGCGGCACAAAAGGCGGCGGGTTTCCGGACGCACTTGATCGTTGCGACGGCAGCCGCCGCATTTACCGCGATGGGCGCGCACTTACAGGATACGCGCATCCCTTCATACATCGTCGTCGGCATCGGCTTCTTGGGCGCCGGCGCGATTATCCGGCAAGGCACGACCGCGCACGGATTGACGACCGCGGCCAGCATTTGGATGGCGGCCGCGATCGGACTGCTGCTCGGCTATTCCAATGGGTTTGGGCTAGCGGCTGGGTTGGTTGCGACCGCGGTCACGCTGGGCGCGCTTTCGATTTCCGACGATTTCTTGATGAGCGTTTTTCACATGCGGCGCAAGGTCGCGTTGCTCGTGACGTGCACGCCGGGTCCGGATCTGATAAAGTCGATCGATGACTTGCTTCGATCGGAAAAGATCGGGTTCGAGAGCGAGATGGTTTCCATTGTCGCCGATACTGAGAGCGATTGCGTCGAAGTGCGCTATAGCGTCTCGTTGCAAATGGGATACCGGCTGAGCGCCGTCGCCGAGCATATCAGCGCCTTTCAGGGCGTGCGCCGCGTGGAGGCGAGCGAGTAGTTTTTCGCAGGCTAAGCGCTTGGCTCGGGATCGATGCGCGCAAGAGTGCGGCGCTTCATCCGTCGCGATCCGTCGAACTCGATCTGCCGCAAGGTGCCGCCCAAGAACGGTGCCGTTACGGCATCGAAGGCGTGCTCGGCGGTGTCGTGCGCGAAGAGCGTCCCGGAACGATCGAAGCGACGTTCGGCCTGATCGGCTCGGAGCGCCTGACGTGTACGATCGCCGCTCTGGACTCTCGGCGATCGCGTGTGACGATCGAAACGCGCCGCGGAGCGCAACCCGTCAGCGCCGCGCCGTCCCCGTACGTCAAGGCGCTGGCCGACTACCTAGCCGGCTGAAATCTTTTCCGCGCGCATGTACGGCTGCAAAACCTTCGGAATTGCAACCGAACCGTCGGCCTGCTGAAAATTCTCGAGAATCGCGAGCAGCGTGCGTCCGACGGCTAGGCCCGATCCGTTGAGCGTGTGCGCGAGTTCCGGCTTGGCTTTCGCATCGCGTCTGATCCGGATGGCAGCCCGGCGGGATTGGAAATCCGTGCAATTCGAGCACGAGCTGATTTCGCGATAGGCCTGCGAGCTCGGAACCCAGACTTCGAGGTCGTAGGTTTTGGCCGGATTGAAACCCACGTCGCCGGCGCAGAGCGCGACGACGCGGTAGGGCAGCTCGAGATCGCGCAACAGATCCTCCGCATCTTGCGTGAGCGCTTCGAGCGCCCCGGCGGAGTTTTCCGGCGCCGTTACCCAAACGAGTTCGACCTTTTCAAACTGATGCTGGCGCAAGATGCCGCGCGTATCTTTGCCCGCCGCTCCGGCCTCCTTGCGAAAGCACGGCGTAAATGCGGCGTACTTGCGCGGAAGCGCCTCGGCCGCAAGAATTTCACCGCCGTGCAGAGCCGTCAGCGGAACCTCTGCGGTCGGGATGAGAAACAACTCGGCGTCGTCGTCGCGAAACATCGCGTCGGCGAATTTGCTCAATTGACCCGTCGAATACATCGTATCGCGTGAAACCAGGAGCGGCGGATTGACTTCGACGTAACCTTTTGCCGCGGCGCGATCGAGAAAAAATTGCGTGAGCGAGCGCGCCAAGCGCGCCCCTTGACCAACGAGAATTGAAAACCGCGACCCTGAGAGCTTCGCCGCGCGCGGGAAATCCAAGATGCCTAAGCGTTCGCCCAGTTCCCAATGCGGCAGCGGGTCGAACGAAAACTTTGGGGATTCGCCGCTCGCACGCAGGACGACGTTTTTCGACGCGTCGTTTCCGTCCGGCACGGAGTCGTCCAAGATGTTCGGCGTCTGCGAGAGCAGCTCGTGCAGCGTCGAATGCGGTTCGCCCGGCGCGAGTTCGCGTACGCGCTCTTCCAACCGTTCCAAGCGTTCGGCCAAATCGTCGAGTTTCGGACGCAGTTCGCGCGCGGCTGCAGCCTTGTCGGCCGCTTTCCCGATCTCCGCGGAGAGCCGGTTTTTCTCGGCTTGTGCGCTTTCGGCCGCCGTTAATGCGGAGCGGTACTCCTCGTCCAAGCGCAGAACTTCGTCGACGAACGCAGGATCGAGTCCGCGGCGTTTTGCGGAAAGGCGCACGCGCTCCGGATCGCGACGAATGAGACCGACGTCCAACATATGAAGGAACGGCGCATTATGCGAGGTTTGCAAAGCGACCTGCAAACGATAGGTTTTCGGAACGGCGCGCTGCTGGCTCCCGAACAGGCGCTGGCGCTCTTTTTTTCTCGCGCGCAGCTGCGCGAACGCGCCGTCGAGAACGTTGCTTTCGAAGCCGCCGCCGGGCGCGTTCTGGCCAAACCGGTGATTGCCGATGCCGCGTATCCGGCCGCCGCGCGCTCGGCGATGGACGGCTTCGCCGTTCGGTCGCGCGAACTGCCGGGCACTTTACGGATCGAAGGCGAGATCCGGATGGGGCAGCCATGGGCGGGCGAACCGGGAACGGGGAGCGCCATCCGAATTCCGACCGGCGGAAGTTTGCCGGCGGGTGCGGATTGCGTGGTACCCGTCGAGGACGCGCGGGTTGACGGCGGGGACGTCCGGATTGAAACGGCCGTCGCGGCGGGCGCGAACGTGGTTCCGGCCGGTTCGGATATGCGCGCCGGAGAGACGCTATTAGAAGAAGGACGGCGCATCGGCGGAGCGGAGCTCGGCGTTATCGCCGCTCTTGGAATCGCAACCGTGGCCGTCTACGCGGTTCCGGTCTTCGGCATCGTCAGCAGCGGAGACGAAATCGTAGACGTCCGCGCCAAGCCCGGGCCGGCGCAGGTGCGCGATTCCAACCGCTGGGCGCTGGCAGCAAAAGTCGGGCAATTCGGCGCGGCCGCCAAGCACTACCCGATCGCGCCCGACGACGAAGCGGGATACGCTCGCATTTTGCAGGACGCGGTTGCGCAGTGCGACGGAGTCATTTTGAGCGGAGGATCGTCGGTCGGCCTGCGCGACCTGACCCCGCGCCTCGTCGAGCGCAGCGGGCCGCCCGGCGTGATCGTGCACGGCCTCCGCGTCAAACCGGGAAAGCCGACGCTGCTGGCGTCGGCCCAAGGCAAACCGGTAATCGGTCTGCCCGGGAATCCCGCCTCGGCGCTGATGATCCTCGAAGCCGTTGCGGGAGCGATCGTCGCGCAGTGCGCCGGCGCTTTCCCGCAGCGCTCGGAAGTCCGAGCCGAGCTCGCGAGTCCGGTCCGCAAACGTCTGGGATGGACGCAGTTCGTTCCGGTGCGCCTGGAAGAAACCGGTGGAATCTGGACCGCGTTTCCTTTAGACATGCACTCCGCCTCGGTGAGCGTGCTCGCGCGCGCAAGCGGATTTCTCACTTTGGGCGAAACGGTAGAGTCCGCTGCGGCCGGCGAGACCGTGACCGCGATGCGCTTCTTATAAGGGGGACGATGACGCAGAACGTGGAGTTTTTGGCGGCGCCGCACATCGAGGCGATTCCGCCGATGACGCCGTTCATCGGCCCCGAGCAGCTGATGCGCGAAGGCGGACATGCGGAGCTGCTGCGGCTGGGAGCCAACGAGAGCGCTTTCGGTCCTTCTCCGCGCGCGGTTGCAGCGATGAGCGCGGAGCTGCCGCACATCTCGTGGTACGGCGATCCGGAGTCGTACGATCTGCGCGTGGCGCTCGCCGTGCGCCATGGTTGCGGAATCGAAAATATCAGCGTCGGATCGGGCATCGACGATCTGATGGGTTTGGCGGTTCGCGCGTTTGCGGCTCCGGGCGCGTTAACGCTGACCACGCGCGGCACCTATCCGACGTTCAACTATCATGCGATGGGATTCGGCGCGAAGATCGCAACCGTCGATTACCGGCCCGACGGAATGCTCAACGTCGATGCACTGATCGATACCGCGAGAAAACTTCGTCCCGCGATCGTCTACGTTGCAAATCCCGACAACCCGAGCGGAACGCTCTTGCCCAAAGATGAGATCGTGCGGCTCTTTGAAGCGCTGCCCGCCGAGACGCTCCTCTTTCTGGACGAAGCGTACGCGGATTTTGTCGCCGGCGAGGTCCTGCTGCCTGAGTTCGTTCACGGCCGGCTCCTACGCGCGCGTACGTTTTCAAAAGCGTTTGGGATGGCCGGCGCGCGCATCGGCTACGCGATCGCGACGCCGCGCAACGTTACGACATTTCAAAAAATCCGTCTGCACTACGGCGTGAACCGCAACGCGCAGATCGGAGCCCTCGCTTCGCTGCAAGATCCCGAATTCGCTCAGCACGTCGCGGTGGAGACTGCGCGAGGGCGCGAAGATTATTATAAACTCGCCGGTTCGCTCGGGCGTCCGTACCTGGAGTCGTGCACGAACTTCGTCTGCATCGACTTTGGAGTTGCAGAGGTAGCGACGCAGCTGATGAACGCGCTGCTGACGCACGGCGTTTTCGTGCGCAAGCCGGCCGCGCCGCCGCTGGATCGTTTCGTGCGCGTGAGCGTCGGCGCGCCGGCGGAGCGCGACGAATTCGCGGCGCGCTTGCGCGCGCTCTGGCGCGAAATCGCATGAGATACGCGGTCGTCTCCGATATTCACGGAAACCTCGAATCGCTCCAAGCGGCGCTCGCGCTGGTGAAACCGGACGATGCGGTGCTCTGTCTGGGCGATACGGTCGGCTACGGTCCCAATCCGAACGAGTGTCTGCACCTGATTCGCGAGCGCGCCCGGGAGTGCGTCCTGGGAAACCACGAAGTGGCGGCGGTCGACAATTTCGGCATCGAATATTTCAACCCGGCGGCGCGCTCGGCAATCGAATGGACCCAGGGCAAGATCGATCGCGAATATATTGACTGGCTCAACGGACTGGGATACGAAGTCCGCTTCCCCGAGTTCTTGCTCGTGCACGGCGCGCCCGTCAACTACTTCGAGTACATTCTGGATAAACGCCAAGCCAAAGCCGCTTTCGAACGCACCGACGCGCCGCTCATTTTCGTCGGGCACACGCACGTGGCGGAATACTATTCGCTCGAGCCTGACGGAAGCATCGGACACGAACACCGTCAACACGGCGGCGAACTCGAACTCGATCCCGCCAAGCGGTACATTATCGACGTCGGCAGCGTGGGTCAACCCCGCGATCTGAACCCGCAGCCGTCGTTCGTTTTTTACGAACCCGAAAGAAAGCGCGTTCAGTGGGTGCGTTACGATTATCCGATCGCAGCCGTACAGGAGAAAATTCTGGCCGCGGGCCTGCCCGAAGTGCTAGCGCAGCGGCTGGAGCAAGGCCGGTGAGAACGGTTGACGACGGGCGCTGCTTCGCGTGCGGTCCCGAAAATCCGATCGGCATGCATTTGCAATTCGAGCGCAGTGAAGAGGGCGTCCACGCGCGCGCGACCTTGGGCGAGCAGTTTCAAGGCTGGCGCGGTATCGCGCACGGCGGAATCGCGCTCGCGCTGCTCGATGAGGCGATGGCGCACGCGGCCGGCTATGCCGGCTATCGAGGCGTGACCGCCAGCATGAACGCGCGTTTTCGCAAACCCGTTCCGCTGGGTTCGCCGATCGATGTCGACGGCAAGATCACGTGGATGCGCCGTAACGTGCTGGAGATCGAAGCGAGCGTTCGCGATGCCGAGGGCGGCGTGCTCGTCGAAGCCGAAGGGCGCTTCGTCGCCAAAGGACGCGTCGAAGACGAGAACGATCGCCGAAACCCCAACTTTTCGTAATGGCAAAATCGAAACAGGTTCGGGCCGCGCAGAAGATCGTCAAGAAAGCAGTGCCCGCGGTCGACAACAGGCGCGCGCGGCACGAGTTCCACATTTTGGAGTCGCTTGAGGCCGGCATTGCTTTGACGGGCACCGAGATTAAATCGATCCGTCAGGGCGGCATCAGCCTGAATCAGTCTTATGCGCGGCTGCGCGACGGCGAAATGTGGCTGATGGGCATGCACGTCCCTGCGTACAAACAGGGGAGCTTTTCCAACGTCGATCCGGATCGCCCGCGCAAGCTGCTGTTGCACAAGGATCAAATTGCGCGTTTAGGCGGAAAAGCGTCGGAGAAAGGACTCACGCTGGTCCCGCTGCGGTTATATTTCACGCGCGGAAAAGCGAAGATCGAAATCGGTCTGGCGCGCGGCAAGAAACTTTGGGATAAACGCGCCGACACCGCCAAACGCGACGTCGAGCGCGAGATCGCCCGCCACTCACGCTGATGCGCGGCGCCAAACCGTTGCGTGCGATCGAGCATGCCGTGAAGCGGGAGGGCGCGCTGCGCTTGGGCGAGCACGTCCTGGTCGCGTGCAGCGGCGGATCCGACAGTGTTGCGCTGGCGGCGCTTCTCGCTGCGCTTTCCAAGTCGCTGCAATTGCGCCTAACGCTCGCGCACGTGAATCACGGCGCGCGACCCTCGGCATGGCAGGACGAAGCGGTCGTGATGCGCGTCGCCGCGGCTCTCGGCCTTCCATTTAAAGTGGCCGCGCTGAAGCTCTCGCGCCGCGGCGAGGCCGAGATGCGCGAAGCGCGTTATGAAGCGCTGATCCGGCTCGCGCGCGAGGCCGGATGTTCGGCCGTCGCGACCGGCCATAACGCGAGCGACCAGACGGAGACGGTGCTGCTGGCGCTCTTTCGTGGAACCGGCGCTGACGGATTGGCCGGCATGCCGCCACGCAGGCTCCTGGCCGAGGGGGTCGATCTCGTGCGGCCGGTGCTCCGTCTCGAGCGCGAGGATCTGCGATCGTATGCCGCCCACATGGGTCTGCCGTATGCGATCGACCCGACCAACGCCGACCGGACGCTGCGCCGGAACGCGGTCAGGGTCGCGCTGGCTGCGCTTCGCCCGCTCTTCCCCGGGCTGGACGCCGCGGTGGCCCGCGCCGCCGAACTCGTCGGTGCGGAGTTCCGGGCGACGCCCGCGGCAGCGGTTCGCAGGCAGGTTCGCGAGGCGCTGCGGGAGCACGAAGCTCTGGGTGGCGTGGATTTCGAACACATCGAGGCCGCGGTCCGGGCGCTTGCGCAGGGCGGGTCGGGCCGGTTCTTCATGGCCCCCGGGGTCGAAATCGAAGTCGCGGGCGGGGCGGTAACCGTGCAGCGTAAATGAGAGAGACCATCGAGAAGGCGCTCTTTTCTCCCGAAGGGATCGCCGCCGCCATCGACCGGCTCGCCAAGCAGATCGCGCGCGACTACGCGGGGCAACCGCTGCTGGTGCTGGGCGTGTTAAAGGGAGCGCTCTACGTCACGGTCGATCTGGTACGCGCCCTATCGCGCCTGCCGGACGGACCAAGCAGAATCGAACTCGACTTCATCGTCGTTTCCAGTTACGGAAACTCGACCCGGTCGAGCGGAGAGGTGCGGTTGCTCAAAGATACCAGCGAGAAGATCGAGGGGCGAAACGTGCTCGTCGTCGAGGATATTATCGACAACGGGCTCACGTTGCAGTACCTTCGCTCGTTACTCTCAGGACGCGAGCCCGCGAGCCTGAAATCGTGTGTGCTCTTCGATAAACCATATCACCGGATCGTCGAAGTGCCCGTCGATTACACGGGTTTGACCGCGCCCGACGTCTTCGTCGTAGGGTACGGTTTGGACTATCAAGAAAACTACCGCAACCTTCCCTACCTCGCGCAGCTGCAATCCTGGGTATTTTCGGAATAAGGCACATTCACACGTGAACAGAAACCTTCGGAACATCTTTTTCATTCTCGGCGCGGTGCTCGTCGTGTTTCTCGTTGTGAATTGGGTCGTGTTGCCGAAGGCCGACATCGTTTCGCTCGACTACAACACCTTCAATCAAAAACTGCAAGCCAATCAAATTCAGACGTTTGACGCCGTCGGCACCGACGTTACGGGAACCCTCACCAGCGGAACGCACTATACGACATCGCTTCCGAACCGCGACTCCGCGTTCGTCGATCGCGTCACGCGCCACGTGAAAGGCAGCGTAAAGTTCGAGGCCGCAACTTCGAATAACGTCTTGAATTGGGGCCTGACGTTTCTTCCGATCGTCGTCGTCATCTTTTTAGTCTTTCTCATCCTCCGCCAAGCGCAGAGCGGAGGGAATCAGGCGCTTTCGTTCGGACGATCGCGCGCGAAGACGCTCTCCGAAAACAGACCGAAGGTGACGTTCAACGACGTCGCCGGCGTCGACGAGGCAAAAGAAGAGCTCGGAGAGATCGTCGAGTTCCTCAAATATCCCAAAAAATTCCAAGCGCTCGGCGCGCGAATTCCCAAGGGCGTCCTGCTGCTCGGACCCCCGGGCTCCGGCAAGACCCTGCTCGCGCGGGCGATCGCGGGCGAAGCCGGCGTGCCGTTCTTTTCGATCTCAGGTTCGGATTTTGTGGAGATGTTCGTCGGCGTCGGCGCGTCGCGCGTGCGCGATCTCTTCGATCAAGCCAAGAAGTCAGCTCCCTGCATCGTCTTCATCGACGAAATCGACGCCGTCGGGCGTCAGCGTGGCGCCGGCTTAGGCGGCGGACACGACGAGCGCGAGCAGACGCTTAACCAACTTCTCGTGGAAATGGACGGCTTCGATCAAAATACCGGGGTCATTCTGATCGCCGCGACCAACCGTCCCGACGTGCTCGACCCGGCGCTGCTGCGCCCGGGCCGCTTCGACCGGCAGATCGTCGTCGATCGTGCCGATGTGCGCGGCCGTCAAAAAATCCTGGAGATACACGCGCGCAACAAGCCCTTGGCCAAAGAAGTCAAACTCGAGACGCTGGCCAAACGTACGCCGGGCTTCTCGGGCGCGGATCTCGAGAATTTGCTGAACGAAGCGGCGCTGCTGGCCGCGCGCCGCAACAAAACGACGATCGAGATGAACGATTGCGACGAGGCGATCGATCGCGTTATCGTAGGCCCCGAGCGGCGCTCGATCGTGATGTCGCAAAAAGAGAAAGAGATAACCGCATATCACGAATCCGGGCACGCCGTGGTCGGCGCGCTGACCGACAAGGGCGATCCGATTCACAAAGTGACGATCATCCCGCGCGGCATGGCGCTCGGCATCACGTGGTCGCTGCCCGAAGACGACCGCCACAGCCAAACCAAAGAGGAGCTGCTCGCGATCGTTAGCCGCATGCTCGGCGGACGGCTTGCCGAGGAGATCAAGTTCAAGGACGTCACAACCGGGGCCAGCAACGATTTCGAGAAGGCGACCGAACTCGCGCGGCGCATGGTGACGCAGTACGGCATGTCCGACACGCTCGGACCGATTCAGTATGGCCGCGGCAATCACCAAGTCTTTCTGGGACGCGATTTCGGCGAAGACCGCAATTACTCCGAAGAGATCGCTTCGAAGATCGACGCCGAAGTGCGGCGCATCATCGAAAGCTGCTACGATCGCGGGCGCACGCTGCTCAACGAGAACTGGGACAAGGTAGAGCGCATGGTCGCTTCGCTGCTGGAGTACGAGACGGTCGAAGCCGAGGAGGTCAAAGCGATTTTGGAAGGACGGCCGTTCGACCGCGGCATGGTCGAGCCGGCATCCGAAGCTGCGCCGCCGTCCGCGACGCCCGATGCGCCCAAGCGCGCCGAAAAACCCAAACGTCTGCCGCCGAAAATTTCACCGGAACCGGCATGATGCTTCGGGCCGTGCGCGGTGCGGCGGCCGTTTTGTGCCTCACCGCAGCGTTCTTCGCGCCCGCGCGCGCGCAGCTCGTCACCGCGCACGAGGATCCGGCGGCGGCGACGACTGCGGTCGAGCTGTGGTATCGCGCTCCCTCCGCGGGCTACGATCTCAAGTCGCCGGGAATCGCGCGCGTCGCGCTGGCCGCAACCGTTGCTTCGAAAATCGCGGGCGGGTCGTCGCTCAGCGAGATGGTCAACCGTCTGGGCGGATCGCTTTCTATTCAAGTCTTTCCGGATATCTCGATGGTCGGTGCAAACGTGCCGGCCGGGTCCGCGCCGGCCGTGCTTCGAGCGATGACCGCCGCATTTTTCAATCCCGTCATCACCGACGCCGGTATGAAGATCGCCGTTCAAGATAGCGGCGTTGCCGCGGCGTCGCAGCTCTACGATTCCGCGCAGACGCTGCAGGACGCGCTGTTCGCAGAACTCTTTTCCGAAGGTCCGGCGCATTACGCGCCGGTCCCCGCTACTGCTCAGTTTGCAAAGATCGCGCCGGCCGACGTGCAAGCTTTTGCTTCGCGCGCGTTTCGCCGGAGCAACGCCATCCTTTCGATCGCGGGCAACGTTTCCGATGCGCTCAAAGCGGCCGAACCGCAACCGGCCGGCGCGCTCGACGCGCCGCCGTTCGACTCGACGCCTGTCGTCACGCCCGGTGAAACGAGCGCCTCCGCGCCCGTGCCGGGGATGGGGTTCGCTTGGACCGGTCCGCGCATCGCCGACACGCGCGCCGCAACGGCCATGGATTTCATCGCGGATTATCTTTTCGATCCGGATAGCGGAACGGTGATTCGCGCAGCTCGCTCGCAACGGGACGCGTTCGCCGGCGGACAGTTCGTGACGCTGCACGATCCCGGCGTTTTGCTCGTGACGCTCTCGGGCGGCTCGGCCGCCGCGCTGCAGCAGCCGGTGCTCGACGCCGTCTCTGCCATGGCGCAGCCGCTCGATGCGGCGACGTTCGCCAAGGCACGCAAGGTATTTCTCTACCACATTCTGAGCCAGATACAAACGCCGATGCAGCGCGCCGACGACGCGGGATGGTATGCGGCCGAAGGCAACGCGCAATACGCACCCGGCGACCCCTCGGATACGTACGTGAATGCCATCAATTCGTTGGACCCGCAATTCGTCGCGCAGGTCGCGCGTACGTATCTGCAGCGTCCGGCCGTCGTACGGCTCATCCAAAGCTCTCCGGGCGGGAGCACGGCGACGTGATGCGCTCGATCGCCGCACTCTGCGGCCTGCTGTTTCTGGCTTGTGCGATCGCGCCGGCCGGCGCCGCCGCAAACTTCAGCGTCACGCGCGTCTCGGGCGGCTCGGTCGTACGGCAAGACGATCCGGTGTCGGACCTGATCGGAACGCAAATGCGGATCTCCGCAGGGCTCGACCGTCAGAGTTCATCTCAGAACGGTTTAGCCGCACTAGTTGCCGAGTCGATCCTGCAGACGCCGCTCGATGGAGTACCGCTGGCCGATTTGATTGCCGGCGAGGGCGGCTCGATCGTTTACGACGTCGATCCGCACGACGTGCGCTTTTATCTCGAGGGTCTTCCGGCTTCGTACGATGCGATGCTCGGGCAATTCCGCGCGGCCCTCGCGCGACCCGACTTCAGCGCGGCGGCCCTGGCCCGCGCGCGCGCGGCGCTCGGCGCGCGCATCGTGCGAATGCAGCAATTACCGCTGACCGTCGGCTTGCAGATGCTCAACCGTACGTTTTATACCGATTCCAATGCGGGCATGCCGCCGCTGGGCTTACCGCAGACGCTGGCCGGTTTCGTTTCCGCCGACGCGCAGGGGTTCTATTCGGCGCACTATTTGCGCGGCGGAGCGGTCGTAAGCGCCGCGGGCAAACTGAGCGGCATCGCCCCCGGTTCGCTTGAATCGCTGATCGGAGCGCTTGGGCCGGGTTCGTCCGCGCCCATAAAAGTATCGCTCAAACAACTGCCGTCGAATACGCGCCAGCTGATCGCGCGGCGCGATATCCCCGTACCGTGGCTGGTCGCGCAATATAAAGCGCCGGATTTGCAGAGCCGCGATTTCGGTCCGATGCTCGTGCTGACGTCGTTCTTGGAGCGGACGCTGGCCGACGTTGCCGGCGTTCCGACGCTTTCCACCGCGACGTCCGGTGCGCGCGGGGTCGGCGCGACATACAACTTCGATACGCAGCCGGCGAATGTGATCGTCTACGTGGACGGCGGCGGGAATCCCACGCAAGTTTTTGCGACCGCGCTCACCATCGTGAACGTTCTAGGACACGCGAAGCTCGCCGGCGACCTAAGCGACATGAAAACGTTCGCGATCGGACGCTTCCTCGACCAGTCCACAACGCTGCGCGATCGGGCGTGGCTGGCCGGCACGTTTGTCGGACAGCGTTTAGGTCCGGATTACGCGGCTCAAGCGATCGCCGCGATTCAAAAGACGACCGCATCGGATTTACAGCGCGTCGCGGTCCGTTATCTCGGTTTCCCGAATATCGCGCTCGTGCTGCCGCGCGACCCGCAGCAAAACGCATCGCCCTAGTTTGCGCGTAGCGCTCGTCCACGATTATCTCAACCAGCGAGGCGGCGCCGAACGCGTCTTCGCGCATATCGCGCAAGCGTATCCCGAAGCTCCGGTTTATACCGCTTTATTCGATGCGCGCGCGACCGGAGATTTGATCGACCCCGCCCGCGTGCGCGCGTCGTACCTCAACCGCATCCCAGGGTCACGCCGCTTTTTCCGTTACCTCGCGCCGTTGTATCCGCGCGCGTTCGAAAGCTTCGATTTCTCCGGATTCGATACGATCGTCAGTTCGACGACGGCATGGGCTAAGGGTATTCGCGTTCCGCACGGCGCGATTCACGTTTGCTACGTGAACACGGTCAGCCGTTTCGTCTTTGCTTACGACGACTATGTCGGCTCAAGTTTGGCGCGGCCGATCGTCCGCAGACTGGCGGATTGGGACCGGCGGGCCGCCATGCTTCCGACGCGGCTCGTTGCGAATTCACGCAACGTCGCGGATCGCATCATGCGCTACTATGGGCGCGAGAGCACCGTGCTGCACTGTCCGGTCGATCTCGACCGTTTCGCCGTGGGGCGCGGCGAGGGGAATTATTTTGCACTGGCCTCGCGGCTGCTTCCCTATAAACGGATCGACATCGCGATTCGCGCGGCGCAGATCGCCCAAGTGCCGTTGGTCGTCGCCGGCACCGGTCCCGACGAAAAACGGCTGCGTCTGCTCGCCGGTGATTCGCCGTGGATCAAAATGGCCGGGTTTATCAGCGATCGGGAGCTGAACGAATTGTTCGGCAATGCGTTGGCGGCGATCGTTCCGGGTGAAGAAGATTTCGGTTTGGTGCCGCTGGAAGCGGCGGCCGCGGGACGCCCCACGATTGCGTTTCGAGCGGGCGGCGCGGTCGAAACGATCGTTGAGGGTGAAACCGGCGCGTTCTTCGACGAACCTTCACCCGAAGCGCTTGCACGCGTTATGGAGAGATTCGATGCGCGCGCGTACGATTCGGCTGCACTGCGCGCGCATGCGGAGAAATTTTCACCGCAAGCGTTTATCGGGAAGTTGCGCGAGATCGTGAACCAGACCCGTTAAGACGCGCGCGGGCGCAATCGGATCGAGCGCCGCGACACGCGCGAGACCCGCTTCGCGCAATTGCATGCGCTGCTCTGTATCGACGTAGATTCTCCGCAACGCATCGCGCCACGCGATAGGATCGCGCGGGTCGACGAGCCATGCGGCGCCGGCGCAGGCCTCGGGCAGGGCGGCCGCATCGCTAGCGACGACCGGAGCTCCGCACGCCATCGCCTCGATGGCCGGCAGCCCGAAACCTTCGGCCAGCGACGGCACGGCGACCGCGATCGCGCCTGAGTACAAACCTCGCAGCTCGCGATCGTCCGGCTGCACGCGTGATTTCTTCGCGTGCATGTTCGCGAACGCGGCGTCGTCGCTGCGGTTCAACTCGCCCGCGACGACGAGCTCGACCGCGTCTTCTTCGAACGCCGCCTCGAACGCCTCGAAAAGCACTTGCGCGTTCTTCCGCTCGTCGGGTCCGGCAACGAAGAGGACGTACGGCGATTGGCTTTCCGGCGGCACCGGATGCCAGAAGTCCTCGATGGCGGGCGGCGCGATTGTGATGCGGCCGCGCTCGATGGCGAGCCGCTCTTGCAGCTGCGCCGCGCTCCACTCCGATATCGTGACGATCGCTTGCGCTTCGCGCGCCGCGCGAAGGATCGGCCGCTGCTCCTTGCGGCGCGCGAAGAAACTTTTGTGCAGGTAGGTGAAGGCAAATGTGTCGTAGATCGTTGCGACTGCCGGCGCGTGCGGCTCGAAGCGGATGCCGTTCCAGGGATACCATACGGCATCGGACGGATCGCGCCGAAGGTCGCGTGCTTCGATCAGCGGATACGGGAACTCGCTCGTTAGGTTTTTGCCGGCGCGTTTGTTGCGCACGACCAGGCGCACGTCGTTTTCACCGAGCGCCTGCAGACCGCGGAAAACTTGCCGCACGTACCGCCCCATGCCGCGCCGGTCGGCGGCCAGGTTGTACGCGTCGACCGCCAGATTCACTTCCCGAGTTGCGGCGCGAAGAGCAGAGCCACGAGCGAAATGGAATTGAACAGACCGTGCGTCAGGATCGGAACGTAAGCGTTCCGCGTCTTCGCGTATGCCGCGCAGAGAATGACTCCGCCCAGTGCCAGCGGTAAGGCCAGCACGATTCCTTGAGTAACGGAGCCCGATTGCAAATGCGCCAGTCCGAAGAACAGTCCGCTCACGAGCGCGCCGGTCCAAAAGCCGGCCCACTTGCGCACGGCATTAAAGAGCACGATGCGAAACACGGTCTCTTCGAAGACGGCGGCAACAACGGTCCCGAGCAGCGCGAACTCCGCCTTTGCAAGCGGCGTCTTCATGCTCAAGTACAGCGTCACGGCCTGTTCGCTGACCTTCGTGTGGAGCGCCGATTCAAGGAGTGACGCGAGTCCATCGGTCACGATGACCATCGCCAGCGTTGCGGCTGCGATGTATCCGACATCCGAAAGTTTGAGCGGACGAAAGCCGAGGTCTCGAAGCGACATTTGCGCGACGAGCGGCAAAAGGAAGAGCAGAAACGCAACCGCCGCAATCTCGCCGGCCATCTGAATCTGGACGGCCGGAAGGCCGAGAAACCAGCTCCGGATTCCGGCAGGCGTTGTCGCACCGCCGGCTATCGCAAGAAACACCGCCGCCGCGACGATGACGAAGAAGACGACGAACGCGCCGGCGAGCAGCACGATGGTCAAGAGCCAATGGAAAGATTTAGGCGGGAAGAGCGTCTGCGATTCTTGCGAAGTCGCCGATGGCGAGTTGTTCTCCACGTATCTCCGTATCGTAATCGAGCCTGCGCAGCACGTCCGTAACTGCCGCGCGCTCAACGTGCAATGCCAGCGATAAACTGTTGGCGAGTGTCTTGCGGCGGTACGCGAACGCTCCGCGCACGACCTGCCAGAAGCGCTTTTCGTCGGAAACGCTAACCGCCGGCCGATCGCGGCGCCGCAACACGACGACGGTGGAATCCACTTTCGGCTGCGGATAAAACGCGCGCGGCGACAACGTGAACGCGCGTTCGACGGTCATCGCGTACTGTACAGCGACCGAAAGACTGCCGTACGCGCGCGTGCCGGGTTTGGCCCTCAGGCGATCGACGACGTCTTTCTGCATCATGACGACGATCGTTTGCGGTCCGCCTTTCATTTCGACGAAGCGCAGGATCAGCGGCGTGGCGATGTTGTAGGGAAGATTCCCGGTGACGGTCCAAGGCTCGGCCGCCGCGAAGCCGCTGTAATCGAAAGTGAGCGCATCTGCTTGCACGAGCGTCGCGCCCGCCAGGTCGTCGCGCGAGCGCATGACTCGCAGCATGTTTTCGTCGATTTCGATAGCCGTGACGTTGGCGCGCGCTTCGACGAGCGCGTGCGTCAGCGTACCCGTGCCGGGTCCGATCTCAACGACGCGCCCCTGCCCGGAATCTACCGCCAGCTGCGCGATGCGCGCCGCGGACTTGGAGTCGACGAGAAAATTTTGGCCGAGGCGCTTCTTGGGCCGGTACCCGAAGCGTTGCAGCAGCTCCCGCGGATGCATGGGAGCCGCTTCAACTAGCGCAGCGTGTAAACTTTTATCGGGCGCCGGCCGAACTGAATCGCATCGCTATATGAGTTGAACCCGAGGTCGATGCGGTTGCCGACGATCGCGCCGCCGGTATCTCCGGCGATCGCGAACCCGTAGCCCGGAATGAACAGCTTCGTGCCCAGCGGGATGATCCGCGGATCGACGGCCACGATTCCACGCCCTGCGCGATAACCGGTCGCGGTATAGCCGCTGCAACCGGCGCAGGACGCCGTGTAAGCGGTTGCAATCATGTCCATCGCGTTAGCTGCGATGTATGCCGTTTTTTGCAGTCCGCGCTGAGCGAAGTCCGCAAACGCTGCGTACGTTCCCACGCCCTCGGCGATGATCCTGACGCGCGGTTTGCGCAGCACGTGCGACGCCATGATGCGTTTGCTCAGTTTGCCGTCGATACTGGTGAATCTGATGATGGCTAGGCGCTGTCCCGCGGCTCCCGGCGAAATGACTTTCGTTTTTCCAGGTGCGAGCGCGAAGTCGATCCCGTGAACGGTTTTCGGCGCGATGCGGATCGTTTGCGCGGAAAGCCATTTCGAGATGTGGGTCACGCGGATCGTTTCGCCGGCGACGATCGGATCGGCCAGCGACGGCGAGACCCTGTCGTAGACGCCTAGATGAATGCCGCGCTCTTCGAGCAGCGCACCGACGTCGGCGGCGTTGGTCGCGATCGCTCTGCGATCGCTGCCGTCGGCCAGCGTTAGCGGAACCGACGCGGAGTATTCGATCTGCATGCCCGGCGAGATCGGCGTGTCGACCGAGGGGCGTACGTAATCGCCTGACCCCACCGTAATGCCGCGTTCTTTGAGAAAATCACCGACGGTCCGTGCCGACGTGACTTGCACGGTCTGCGTCTGCTGCGATTCAAAGACGACGGACTGGGAGCCGTTGTCGGCGGCTGCGGCTAGGACCGAGACGGGGTGCGTGAGATAGCCTGCGGTCACGAGGCTTAACGTAAGGGCGCCTGCAGCAATCAGCTCGCACGCGCGCCGGGGACTGCGTCCTATCAACCTCATTCCTTTCTGCAACGAGCCACGGCGGGGCTAAAGGCGGCTTACAAGCTGCCCTTCAAGCGGCTGAGGCTCGAGGGTGGTTCTCGGCTGACGGATCCAGATCGGACACGCCATAAACTTCGAGAGTGCCGGAGCCTCGGAAGGCGCCCGGCAGTTCCCGGGCACTATACCATGTCTTTACGAACGGCGGCCTATGCCAAAAGTCATAGGGCAAGCAGGAGCCTCCTCTTTTTACTGAAGGCACCGCCCGGCGTTCCATGAATAGATGACGCTCCCCATGAGAATCGGCTTTTTTACCGAGGTCTATCGCCCCATCATCAACGGGGTCGTGGCCTCTGTAGACGGCTTGGCCGGGGGCTTGCGCGCGCTGGGTCACGAGGTGCAGTGCTTTGCGCCGCACATCCCGGGTTCCGACGATAGAGACGGGGCGCTGCGCATGCCGTCGCTGCCGCTTCCGACGTCGACGCCGTACCGTTTGACCGTGCCGCTGGTGAGCCGGCGTAACCGCCGCGGGATCATCAACAACTTGGACGTGCTGCACGCGCATTCGCCGTTCGTCACCGGTTGGATGAGCGTGCGCTACGCGCGGCGTCTGCGCGTGCCGCTGGTCTATACGTATCACACGCGCCTGGAAGAGTACGTGCACTATCTTCCGTTCGATCCGAAAGCCACGCGTTACGCCGCATCGACGCTGACGCGCAGCTTCGCCAATCTCGCCGATGCCGTGATCGTGCCGACGCCGGCAATGCGCCGCCGCTTGGCCGAAATCGGCGTAACCGCGCACATCGAGGTCGTGCCCAGCGGCATCGACTTGGCGCATTTCGGATCCGGAAAGATGCGCGCCGATCTGCGCCGCGCACTTGGATCCAAAGATGGCGAGAAGCTGCTGCTTTTCGTCGGCCGGTTAGGACGTGAAAAGAACGTCGAATTGCTGCTGGAAGCGCTCACCCTAACGCAGGTGCCCGCGCGGCTGGCGATTGCCGGCGACGGTCCCGAACGCGAAGCGCTCGAGATGCGCGCGGCGGAGCTCGGGCTGCACGATCGCGTCCGGTTTTTGGGATCGCTCGAGCGCTCCGAATTGCCCGATTACTATGCCAGCGCCGACGCGTTCGTTTTTCCAAGCATCAGCGAGACTCAGGGGCTCGTCCTGGTAGAAGCCATGGCGGCCGGTTCGGCCGTGATCGCCGCCGACGCCGCGGTCGTACGCGACGTGCTTGCGGGTGAGGGCCGGCTCGTTGCCCTTTCGCCGCAGGCTTTTGCCGCTGAAGTCGACGCTCTTCCGGCGGCCCCGGATCCGGCTGAGTCATCGCGTAGCCGTGCCGCCGCCGAGCGGTTCGGAATCGATTCCCAGGCCCGGCGAGTGGCTGGGCTTTACGAGGCGCTGCGGGCCCGCGAGGTGCAAGCGGCCGTCCCTTGACTCGAACATATGTTCGGGGTACGATAGAGGCATGAGAGCGGTAAATGCGTCCGTCGGGTATGCGGCGGATGACGCCGGAAACGGCGTTGCTTACGTGCGCATGAATCTACGCGAAGGCGGTCCGCGGGTGTTGCGGGTTCCCTTCAGAGTGCAGCGTCAGCCGGCGTTATCCGGCCGCGAGGTCGGGTATGCCGCGCTGACGGCTGTCTGCGCCGCAGCTCGGCGCCGCGCAATCGACAACGTCCGTTTTGCGATCGACGATCGGAGTTTAATCGCCGACTTGCGCCGGCACGAAGCCGTCCCGCCTCCGCTCGCAATGCCCTACGTGCGTCTGGGCTGCGCGCTCAATCAATTCCGGAAGTATGAAATCGCCGATTTGCCGCCGGGCGACGCTGATCTCAGCGCTCGCGCCCGGTCCGAAGCGGCGCTGCACGTAGCGGCGTAAGCCGTGGCGCGCCTGCGCCGTTTGCGCACGCAAGAACTCCCCGCCGGCACGATCGATCTGGCAAAAGCTTTGATCGGATGCGCGCTCGTTCGGGAGTCGCCGCAAGGCCGCAGCGCCGGGCGAATCGTCGAAACGGAGGCCTATGTGATCGGCGATCCGGCGTCGCACGCATATCGCGGAAAAAGCCGGCGCAACGCCTCGATGTTTTTGGCTCCGCATCGCGCCTACGTTTATAAGATTTACGGTACGTCGTTTTGCGTCAACGTCACGAGCGAATGCGAAGACGAAGGCGCCGCCGTTTTGGTGCGCGCGCTCGAACCGATCGAAGGCCTCGAACTGATGGAAGAGCGCCGCCGGACCGGACGCGCGATCGATCTCTGCCGCGGCCCCGGCCGCCTCTGCCAGGCGTTGGAAATCGACTCCGATCTCGATGGCGCCGATCTCTTGCGCGGAAGGGAGCTTTGGATCGCAGCGCCGCCAGGCGAGCCGAAACGGATCGGGATGAGCCGCCGCATCGGAATCAGCAAAGCCTCGCGCCGCCGTCTTCGCTTTTTCGAGCGCGGCAGCCCGTTTGTGTCGGGACCCAAACACTTGTCGTCCTGACCGCCCTGTGTTATAGTTTGGGCGTCGCGACGTGCGGTTAAACCCTCCGCGACGCATACGTTTCCCCCGCTCACGCCCTACGAGTCCGGCAGCCTCGCCCGATCGTTTCGCTTATGCGGCGTGCGCGACTCTACGAGAGAGAAAATCCACTGCAATTCGAACATCGTCCCAACAATGACGGCCGCCCAGGTGGCGGCCGCCGCCGCCGCTCACGGCGCCACCGGCAATTTGGCAACAACCCCGCACCTCATTTCGCCGAACATTTCCCGGCAGTCGCCGAACAAGCGCTTCCGCAGCTGCTCACGGTCGAAGAACTTTCGGAGAAATCCAAAGCCGACCTGAACACCCTCGCCAAAGAATTCGACATCGAATCTCCGCTCAAACTCAAAAAAGAAGAGCTGATCCCGAAAATCATGGAGATTCAAGCCCAGCGCACGGGTCTCGAAGCCGCCAACGGCGTGCTCGATATCTTGCCGGAAGGCTACGGATTTTTGCGGCGCGACGGTTACGTGATCGGCCCCGAAGACGTCTACGTCAGCCAAACGCAGATTCGCCGTTTCGAACTTCGCCGCGGCGATTTGGTCGACGGGCAAGTGCGCCGTCCTAAGGAAGGCGAAAAGTATTTCGGCTTGATCCGCGTCGACCGGATCAACGGTCTGTTGCCCGATGAAATTCGCGGGCGCCGCCTCTACGAAAAAGGCACGCCGATCTATCCCAACGAGCGGTTCCGTCTAGAAGTGCGCTCGACGCAACTCTCCACGCGCGTTATCGATCTGTTCTGTCCGATCGGCAAAGGCCAGCGTGCGCTGATCGTCTCGCCGCCCAAGGCCGGTAAGACGACGCTGCTCAAGAACATCGCGAACTCGATCTCGATCAACCATCCCGAAGCGCACATCATCGCGCTGCTGGTCGACGAGCGTCCCGAAGAAGTCACCGACATGCAGCGGACGATCGACGGCGAGGTCGTCGCGTCGACGTTCGACGAGCATCCCGAGAATCACACCGCCGTCTCCGAACTGACGATGGAACGCGCCAAGCGTCTCGTCGAGATCGGCAAAGACGTCGTGATTCTGCTCGACTCGATCACGCGTCTCGCGCGTGCCTACAACCAGGTCATTCCGACGTCGGGCCGTACGCTTTCGGGCGGTCTCGACACGGCCTCGCTTCACAAGCCCAAACGTTTCTTCGGCGCCGCGCGCAAAATCGAAGAAGGCGGCTCGCTCACGATCATCGCCACGGCGCTGGTCGAGACCGGCTCCAAGATGGACGACGTCATCTTCGAAGAGTTCAAAGGCACCGGCAACATGGAGCTCAACCTCACCCGCAAACTCGCGGAGTCGCGCGTCTTTCCGGCCATCGACATCAAGCGCTCGGGCACGCGTCACGAAGAGTTACTGCTCAGCGAAGTCGAGATGCGCAAGATCTGGATGTTGCGCCGCGCCACGAGCGTGCTCAACAGCGGCGACATCACCGAGATCATCCTCGACAAGATGGCGCAGACGCGCACCAACGACGAGTTCTTGCAATCCGTCACCAAGGAAGCGCTCTCGCTGTCGCGCGGTTATAACGAAGAGGGCAACGGCAAGTACTAGCCCTCCGGTGACCGGCTGGGACACTTCCCGGCGAAGACACTAGAAAACCGCCCTCCATGGCGGTTTTCTGTTTCGCTGCATTTTTTGAAAAACGAAGTTTTGAAGCTGCCCTCCGGGCAGGTCAAAAAACGTCAGAGACTTCACCGGGAAGTGCCCCAGCCGGGTCCCAAGCGCGCTCATCTCAAAGTACAGGCTAAACATGCGGCTGCAAAAATTCTTGGCGCACGCCGGCGTCGCGTCGCGGCGCGCGGCCGAAGAACTGATCGTTGCCGGCAAAGTTCGCGTCAACGGAAAGATCGTGCGCGAGCTTGGAACGAGCGTTGATGAGGACGCTAGCGTCAAGGTGAACGGCAAGAGCGTCGCGCTTCCGAAAACGCATACATACATCGTCTTGAACAAACCGGCCGGCGTCGTCACGACGATGCGCGATCCGGAAGGGCGCCGCACCGTGAACGACCTGCTTCCCAAGGGGCTGCCGCGGGTCGTTCCCGTCGGGCGTTTGGACTACGACACCGCCGGCGTGCTGCTGCTCACCAACGACGGCGAGCTGGCGCACGTGCTGACGCACCCGCGATACGGCGTGGAAAAAACGTACCGCGCCGTCGTGAAAGGGCAGCTTTCGAAAGACGAGATCGAACGTTTGCAGCGGGGAATGCGGCTTGAAGATTTCCGGGCGTCGGGCGCGCGCGTGAAGGTGGTGGCCTCGCCCACCGACCGCACCGTGCTCGATATTACGATTCACGAAGGGCACAACCGGCAAGTCCGCCGGATGCTCGAAGCCGTCGGCCACCCGGTGCGCGAGCTGCGCCGTTTGCAGTTTGGGCCGATCGCGCTCGGGACGCTCCCGGCCGGCCGTAGCCGCCCGGCGACCGCGCGGGAACTGGGGCGTTTGCGCGAACTGCTTCGGTAGCGATGGACCGGCTTGCGGCTCTTCCGAATACATACAAGCTCGTACGGCGCGACGCGCGCGCGAGCCGGACCGTCGTGCAACTGCCCAACGGCGCGAGCTTCGGCGGCGACGTGCTGGCGATCTGTGCGGGCCCGTGCAGCGTCGAATCACGCGAACAGATTGAAGCGACGGCGCAATCGGTGGCCGCTAGCGGCGCAAACGTGCTGCGCGGCGGGGCTTTCAAACCGCGGACGTCACCTTATGCCTTTCAAGGTTTGGGTGCCGAAGGTCTGAAGCTGCTGCGCGACGCAGCCGACCGGTTTGGAATGTCGGTGGTGACCGAAGTTCTCGATCCGCGCGACGTGGCGCTGGTCGCGCAATACGCCGACATGCTGCAGATCGGCACGCGGAACATGCAGAACTTCACGCTGTTGCGCGAAGTCGGAGACGCGCGCAAGCCGGTACTGCTCAAACGCGGGCTCTCCGCGACGATCGAAGAGTGGCTGCTGGCCGCCGAGTATTTGCTGGTCGCCGGTAACGCCGAGGTGGTTCTGTGCGAACGCGGGGTGCGTTCTTTTGATTCGGCTACGCGCAATCTCCTGGATCTGGCGGCCGTCCCACTGGTGCACTCGCTTTCACATCTGCCTCTCATCGTCGATCCGTCGCACGGCACAGGGTTGGCCAGGCTGGTCGGGCCGATGGCGGCCGCCGGACTGGCCGCAGGGGCCGACGGCTTGCTGATTGAGGTCCATCCCGATCCGCCGGCAGCGGCGTCGGACGGGCCGCAGTCGCTCACATTCGAACAGTTCGAAACGTTGATGGGAAGGCTGCATGCCGTCGCCGCTGCGGCGGGACGGCAGCTGCCGTCGGCCAGCATAGCCGCTTGACCGCCTAGGAGGGGAGCGTTGCCGTCCCGCCGCATGGCAAGCGACGAACGTCGTTTGAGAAACGTTTATCCGCGGTATCAAGGCTACTCCGCGCGGCCTTCATTATAAATAAAAACACGAGCACGAGGTTTTAATAGAAGCATGATCCGGATCACCCGCATGGCAGCGGCCGCGGCGGCCGTCTTCACCGCTGTCGCAATTGCCTCACCGGCAAACGCTCAATCCTACAGCAACCAGTTTTCACAAGCCAAACTGGTTCACCGTGCAGATACGGCCGTGCCGATCGCCGGCTCGGGGATCGTCGTAATACAGGTTCAGGTTAACGCGGACGGCAGCCACAAGGTCACGCGCATCATTCGTTCGACCAACGCCGGCGACAACGCCGCCGCGATGGATATCGCCAAGAACTCGACCTACACTCCGCAGCATCGAGGAAAGACGGCGGTCACCGGCTTTTACGATTTCACGATCGTCTTTCATGGCAAGAGCGTCGCTTCCAACGGCATGGTCGTGACCGGCACGGCGTCGCAAGTGGACAAACTCATCCACGCCGGCAAGTACGATGCCGCCAAGTCGATGATTCAACAGGCGCTCTCGAACCGGCCAAACGACCCGACGTTAAATCAACAGTTGGCTACGGCCGACTATTTCTTAAAAGATTACGCCGGCGCCGCGGCCGCATTCCAAAAAGTGTCGAGCATTTCCAAGCCCTTCATACCGGTCGCCGCGCAAGCGTATGCGATGGCAGCCGTGAAACTCGCGCCCACGGATGCGACGACAGCCGTTTCCTTTGCACAAAAGGCCGTCGCCCTCGCGCCATCGGACGGGACGTACTACATCCTGGGTTCGGCGCAGGTGCAAGCCGGCGACGCGGCTTCCGCAATTGCAAATCTGCAAAAAGCTCGCACCCTTGCGATGTCGGACCCAAAGATGGACAAGATCGCAAAGGTCAACATCGACGCCTCGCTGCTGCAGGCGTACATACAGACCGGCGACACCGCATCGGCCAAGCCGCTCGAAGACGAGATCATGCAATTGGATCCGGCGAACACGACGGTCAAGCGCATGATCGGGAACCAATATCTGGCGGCGGGCAACACTTCGTCCAAGGCGGGCAAACATGAGGATGCGCTGGCGAGCTTCCTGACCGCGGCCAAAGAAGGCGACAAGGACGTCGCGGTCACGGCTTACGCCTCGGCGGCGTTGGAAGAGAATGCGATCCTCAGCGCGGGTAAGACCGCCGCCGTCCCCAACGATTACCTAACGAAAATGAAGCCGTATGCAGACCAAGCCCTGGCACTCAATCCCAACGACGCGCTCGCGAACTACGCGCTCGGCGTTGCGATGGCCGGAGCCTGGATAGTAGGCGGAAAAGTGAAGGCCGACTTCAAGACGCAGGCGCTGGATGCGCTCAACAAGGCGCGAACCCAGGCGCAGGCGCAAGGCAACATGAGCCTAGCGTTTAACATCGACAACTTCATCAAGGCTAACATCCAAAAATGACGAGGACTTTCCGTAGAGGTAGGCCAATGAGGCGCCTTTCTAAAGCGCACATGCTTTCCCGCGGAACGGGAGGACAGAAATAGTGTTTGGCGGTTTCATAACATTCATGCAAAAGGGCGGCTGGGATATGTGGCTGCTCTTGCTCATTTCGATAGTCGGCTTGGCCATCGTGATCGAACGCCTGTGGTTCTTTGCACAGCAGCACGGTGATACTAAAGGCCTACTCCGAGCGATCGGACAGAAGATTTCCCAGGATGACATTGATGGGGCTATCAAGGTCTGCCGCAGCCAGCGCGGCATGCTTCCCAAGATTTTGGAGTTCGGACTCCTGCGCGGCGAGAAGAACCGCGCCGACATCACCGACGCGCTCTCGATCGCATTGATGGAGCACCTGAATTCGCTCGAACGCAATCTGGCCATCATCGGTACGATTGCAGTCATTTCGCCCTTCGTCGGTCTCTTCGGAACGGTCTTGGGCATCATCCGGGCGTTCGATGACATCGCGCTAAAAGGCAACTCGACGCCGTCCGTCGTTGCGGCCGGCGTTTCGGAAGCGCTGATCACGACCGCCAGCGGTTTGATCATCGCGGTTATCGCGGTCGTCTTTTTCAACTACTTCAAGAGCCGTATCAAGACGTATAACCAAGAGATGATCGTGGCCGCCAATCAAATGGCGGAGATGCTGCACTTCCACAATACGGGCGCGCCAATCCCGACAGACCTGTATCAGCCGGCCGGCGCCGCCACCAAGTAGAAGGGCCTAGCGCTCAATGAGCCTGCTGTCCGCGAAACAGGACGAGGACGTCATGGCAGAGATCAACATCACGCCGTTTACGGACGTGCTGTTGGTCCTGCTGATCATTTTCATGATCTTAGCGGCTCTCTTAGTGCCGCCCGGTTTCGAGAAGAGTCTCGCCAATAAGAACAATTCCAGCAATCCGACGCCGCCTAAGAACAAAGATATCGAGGTGGTGGTCAACAACAAAGGCGTGATCTTTGTCGACACCGTGAAGACCGATCAAGTCGGCATCTACAACGTTATGGTCATCGATCGTTTGAAACGCGGCAACAAGCACGTTTCAATCACCGCCGACACAAAAGCGCCTTACGGCATTATCATTCGCATCCTCGACGCTGCCAGAGCAGCCGGACTCGAAGATGTCGGATTCGTGACGTCGTGATGAGTGGAGAGGTGAAATAACTCGTGGCTGTTTCGACAGGTCAAGGTGACGAAGAGGTCATGTCGACGATCAACATCACGCCGTTCACCGACGTGCTGTTGGTTCTGCTCATCATCTTCATTATTCTAGCGGCCGTAACCAAAGAGCCGCCGCTTCCGCTGGCGCACAACAAGCAGAAGGTGTTGCCGTCGCAGATTCTCGTTATCGTTGACGACAAGAACAACATCACCATCGGATCGAACGTCGTCACGATTCAAGGAGCCAAGGACGCGTTCGCGTCGCTGCAAAACGATACGGGCCGGAACTTTCATACCGTGATCATCAAAGCCGATCCACGAGCCAGTTACGGGACGATCCTTCAGGTCATGGACGCGGCGAAGTCGCAGGATCTCACGCAGTTCGGATTGGCGAATAAGATCGAGGGAAGCAAGCTCTAGTGCCCGGAGAGATGATCACTAGCGGCGGACGCACCCGGAGCTTCCTGCTTTGGGCGTTTTTGATCTCTATTCTCATCCATTTTATTTTGGCGCCGATCTTTCCGCATCTTAAATCGGCCAATCAGCAGCAGGAAGTCGAAAAGGTTTCCGTTACGAAGAAAATCGTCGTGAAGGTGCCGACGCCGCCGCCGCCCACGCCGACACCGCCGCCTACCCCGACTCCGCCGCCAAATGCGACGGCTCCGCCGCAGGCGAAGCCGCAGCCGCAGATCAAAGTCAACGTGCCGAAGACGACGAGCAATAACACGAACTCGAGCACGAACAACCGTTACGTTCCGCCCAAGAACGGGTCTGAGAACGGCGTGCCGCAAGGCCAGGGCACCGCTCCGCCCCATCCGCCGGAACCGGTTGGAACGCCCAAGCCGGCATGCCGCAATCCGTATCAAGACGCGACCGTCGTGCAGCAAGTCTCGCCCGATTATCCTGAGACGGCGCGCGAACTCGGCCTGGGTCAGGTCACCGTGCAAGTGAAAGTCACCGTCAGCCCGAGCGGCAGCCTCGTCAGCGCTTCGATTTTCCAGAGCGGCAACAACATGTCGCTCGACCAAGCCGCTCTGTCGGCAGCGCGCCAGTCGACATATTCACCGAAAGTCGTGAACTGTGAACCGGTAACCGGCGACTATCTGTTTAAGGTCACCTTCGACCCGAACCAGTAATCAAACACCGCAGAATCCTCCTCGCCGCGCTCGCGATCTCTCTCCTGCTTCATTTGATCCTGGCCATCTATTGGTATTGGCCATACACACACTCGCAGACCGACGAACAGCTCGCAAACGTCCGCGTCATTCAAATCACGCGGCGAACCCCGGCTCCGCAACAAACCCCGGCGCCCGTTCGCACGGCCGCGCCGGTCGTTTCGAAATCTCGCGTCAAAGTCGCGCCGCCGCATCTCACTTCGCGCGGCGGAAAGAATGCGGCCGGCTCAGTTGTTGTCGCGCTCACGCCGACGCCGCGCCCGGCAGCGACTGCAGCGCTCCCCGCGAAAGGCTGCGCTAATCCCAATGCGCCCGCGGGAGTGAGCGCCACGCCCGATCCTTCCAACATTGCGGTAGAAGCGCGTGCGAGCCGCGTCAGCGGCACCGCCGCGATCGACGTTTCGCTCGATCCCTCAGGCAAAGTCACCGACGCAAAGGTCGTGCGCTCGTCGGGCAACGTCGGCTTGGACGCTAGCGCCCTGGACATGGCGCGCGGCGCAACGTACACGCCGCAATACTCCGCTTGTAAAGGCATTGCGAGCACCTATACGTTCCGGGTGAAGTTCGTCGCTTGGTAGTTTTGAGAACCGAAGCGCCAGGATAGCTTGCTGGGAAACCGCTCGCGCAACAGGAGCGCCCTCACGTAGGCGGTAACCTCGCGGCGTGACGTTCGCGCAAGCGCTGGCTCTGGCGGTGCTGCAAGGCGTGACCGAGCTCTTTCCGGTCAGCAGCCTGGGCCAAACGATTTTGATTCCGGCGCTGCTGCATTGGAAGATCAACCGGTCCGATCCGTCGTTTTTGGCGTTCGTGACGGTGCTGCATTTGGGTACGGCGCTCGCGCTCGTCGTGTTCTATCGCGAAACGTGGGTGCGAATCGTGCGCGCATTTTTCGCGAGCGTATGGCGCGGAAAGATGGGCAGCGATCCCGATGAGAAGCTCGCATGGTTGCTGATCGTGGGTACGGTTCCGGTCGGCATACTTGGCGTTTTGCTCAAGGATTCGGTTCAAGCGTTTTTCGGAAGCGCCGAGATTGCAGCGGTGTTCCTGATGGTAAATGCGGGCGTTATGTTTTTGGGTGAGTGGCTGCGCAAGCGTCAGAAGATGAGCGCCGGGCGTTCGGATAAACCGCTGCCGGCGCTGACCTGGGGTCAGAGCGCCGGCATCGGCGTCGGACAGGCGCTGGCGCTTCTCCCGGGGATTTCGCGCTCCGGCGCGTCGATGGTCGCCGGTTTGATCTGCGATCTGAATCATGAAGACGCCGCAAATTATTCGTTTTTGCTCGCGACCCCGGTGATCTTGGCGGCAGGGCTTTTTGAGATCGGTGAATTGACGGCACCGGGAAGTCACGTGGTACTCGTCCAAGCGGTTCTTGGCGGAGTCGTCGCCGGAGTTGCGGCGTATGCCGCGGTCTCGTTCTTAGTCCGCTATTTTCGAAGCAACGATCTGCGTCCGTTCGGCTGGTACTGTCTGGTCTTCGGCGCACTCTGTTTCTCGCTCGCACGTTTAGGAGTGATTCATTGAAAATTCTCGCAATCGTTCTCTTTGTCGTGTTCCTGATTGCCGCCTTACTGGCGTTCACGGGCATGGCGCATTTTTCGCACGCGCTTGGGTTTGACGGCCAGCATCACGTGAAGCATGGAATCGTGTATGCGGTTCTGGCGGTGCTATGCCTGTTGTGGATCCGGATGGCGCCCGCGCGATAGATGCGCCACTTCGGGCCGGGCGGCGATCTGCTTATGGTAGACGTGTCGCATAAGGAGAGCACGGTGCGCACAGCGCGCGCGCAAGCTCGCGTCCGGCTCGGAACTGAGGCTGCGAAGGCGCTGCGCGACGCCACGCTAGCAAAAGGTGATGCCCTCGTTGCGGCTCAGCTTGCAGGCATACTCGCGGCGAAGCAAACGCCTGCACTGATCCCGCTGGCGCATGCCATTCCGCTGGGGGCGGTCAACGTCGAATTTTTCTGGGATGGAGACGTGCTCGGCATCGAAGCGGTCGCGCGGACCACGTCGCAAACGGGCGTGGAGATGGAAGCGATGGTCGCGGCTGCGGTTGCGGCGCTCACCATTTATGACATGACCAAGGGGATCGAGAAAGGCATAACGATCGAGTCGGTGCGCCTGCTCGAAAAAACCAAATGAAAACGGCGCTGATCGTGCTTTCCGATCGTGCCGCATCGGGAGAGCGCATCGACGCCTGCATACCCGCGATGCGTGAACTCCTCGGGTCGCAGTACGAGATCGTCAGAGAAGCAATCTTACCCGACGATGCCGGCGCACTGCAGGCCGAACTCATCGATCTGTGTGATTCGGGCTCCGCATCGCTTGTGTTGACCAGCGGAGGCACAGGCATCTCTCCGCGCGACCGCACGCCGCAAGCTACTGCTGCGATCGTCGACTACGAAGTCCCCGGAATCGCCGACGCGATACGCGCGGCTTCTCTACAAATCATTCCGACCGCGATGCTTTCGCGGGCGATCGCCGGCGTACGGCACCGCACGCTGATCGTGAACTTGCCGGGAAATCCGAAGGCGGTTAGGGAGACGATGAGTGTGTTGCTGCCGGTGCTGCCTCACGCGCTCAAACAACTGAACGGCGAAACCGATCACGGACCCTAAGCGATGACGTTTGCACAAGCGCACGCCTACGTTTTGGAGCTGGTCAGCGAAACCGGCTCGCGCCGCGAGCCGTACCGGCTGGACCGCATGCGCCGGTTCTTGGACGAACTCGGCAATCCGCAGGATACCTATCCGACGCTTCACGTCGGCGGAACGAGCGGCAAGGGATCTACGTCGGTCATGATTGCCGCCGGTTTGACAGCTGCCGGAAAACGCACGGGACTGCACACCAAACCGCATCTGCGTTCGATGACGGAGCGAACCAAGATCGACGGCATACCGGTTTCGCAAGAACGGTTTGCCGAGTTGCTGGAAGCGATGATTCCGGCGATGGACCGGATCGCGATGGAATTCACGCGCCCGTCGTATTACGAAACGCTACTCGCGCTGACATTCTTGTATTTCTCGCTGGAGCGGGTGGACGTAGCCGTCATCGAAGTGGGCATTGGCGGTAAGCTCGACGGGACAAACGTGCTGCATCCATTGGTCAGCCTGATCACAAACGTCGGGCTCGATCATACGGAAATTCTCGGCGATACGGTCGAACAAATCGCGGCGGACAAAGCCGGCATTGCGAAACCCGGTATCCCCCTGCTGAGCGCCGTCGACCGGCCGGAAGCCCGCGCCGTCATCGAAGTGCAGTGCGCGGCGGTGGGCGCGCCGTTTCTCTTTGTTCCGGACTACGTAAACATTGCTTGCGCGCAGTCCGACTCCTATAGCCAGCGCTTTACGCTAACGACCCAGCGCGCAACGTATGACGTCAACTTGCCGCTCCTGGGCGAGTTCCAGCAGCGTAACGCCGCATGCGCGGTGCTTGCGCTCGAGCAGCTGCCCGAATCCTTACGTCCGTCACGCGAAGCGGTAGAAGAGGGGCTGAGCCGCGTCGTGCTTCCAGGGCGCATGGAGTATTTTCCGGCGCATCCCGGCGTGATTTTCGATGTCGCACACAACCCCGACAAAGCCGAGAACCTCGTGCGCTCGCTGCGTAAGCTCTTTCCGGAGCGGCATTTTACGTTCGTCATAGCGATCGGCGAGAGCAAAGACGCGGCTGAGATTCTGCGCGTCTTCGCGCAAGCTCCGGCTACGCTGATTTTTACGTCGTTCGACGCTCGCGGAAGAATCGCGGCCAAACCGCAGCGTCTGGCCAGCATCGCCGAATCGGCAGGCCTGTGGGGGCGCGCCGTTCCCGACCCGGTCGAAGCGTTTACGATCGCGCGGCGCAATTCGGGCGGCGACGAAATCGTTGTCGTCACCGGATCGACGTTCGTGGTCGCCGAGCTGCGCGAATGGTGGATGGAGAACGTCGTTGCAACTTCAAACGCGCGATAGAGGCGCTTTACGCGTTCGCGGCCGCGCGCTCGAATGGGGCGCGCGCACGTACGTCATGGGCATCGTCAACGTAACGCCCGATTCTTTTTCCGGGGATGGCATCGAAGAGCCCGATCTTGCGGTCGCGTTTGCCCATACGCAACTGGAACGCGGAAGCGATATCCTGGACGTCGGCGCCGAATCGACGCGCCCCGGTCACGCACCGGTTGCGGCCGAAACCGAAACCGCGCGGCTCGCTCCCGTGATAGCGGCTGTCCGGCGCCGTTCACCGTCGGCAATTCTCTCCGTCGATACGCATAAGGAACCCGTTTTGCGCGCGGCTCACGATGCCGGTGCGGATATGTTGAACTGCGTTTGGGGGTTGCCGCCCGATTTATTGGAGACGGCACTCGCGTTGAAAATTCCGGTTGTTGTGATGCACAACAAACGAGAGGCGAATTACGACGGCGATGTGATGGACGAAGTGCTCTCGTTCTTGGAAGAAGCTTCCGGACGCGCGGTGCGCGCCGGCTTGCCTGCGGAGCACGTCATTTTGGATCCCGGAATCGGTTTCGGCAAGAGCGCGGATCACAATCTGCAGATCCTGGGGCAGCTCCCACGCCTGGTCGCACTCGGATTCCCTACGCTTATCGGCACTTCGCGCAAATCGACGATCGGAAAACTCACCGGGCGCGATCCGGAAGACCGCATTTACGGCACGGCGGCTACGACCGCCCTGGCGATCGGCGCAGGCATCGATATCGTGCGCGTGCACGACGTCTCGCAAACCAAGGACGTCGCGAGCGTTGCCGACGCGATCGTGCGCAACTGGAGACCGCCCGGATGGACGTAATCCGCATCGACGGTATCCGCGCGTTTGGACGTCACGGAGCCGATCCGGGGGAACGGGATGCCGCCCAGCCGTTCGACGTTACCGTCGTTATTGAAGCCGATCTGAGCCCAGCCGCCGGAAGTGACGACCTCAAGGATGCGATCGATTATTCGGTCGTACGCGAAGCAATCGCGCAAATCATCGAATCGACATCTTTCCGCCTGATAGAGCGGTTGGCGGCCGAGATCGCCCGCGCCGTGCTCGACGATTCCCGTGTTGCCAATGCGGAGATCACCATTGCTAAACCGGGCGTACTGCGGGGCGCAACTCCAAGCGTGACGCTGCGCCGCGCCAATCCGAAGTTTCACGCGTGGCCCGAGCCGGGATAGGACTCGGTTCCAATCTGGGTGATCCGGCCGCTAACGTGCGCGCTGCAATCGACGCGCTGAGCGAGGTTGGAACGATAACGTCGCGCTCGCAACTTTATCGCACCAAGCCATGGGGACGCACGGACCAGCCGGATTTTTGCAATGCTGCTGCGATCGTCGAGACCCGGCTGGGGCCGCGCGAATTATTGGAGCAGCTCAAAGCTCTGGAGGTGAGGTTGGGAAGAACGCCCTCGGAACGGTGGGGCCCGCGCGCGATCGATTTCGACATCTTGTTTTACGACGACGTATCATTGAACGAACCCGGATTACAGCTGCCTCACCCGCGTCTCTTGGAGCGAGCGTTCGTGCTGGTGCCGCTGGCTGAAATCGACGAGCGGTTCGCCGCGGCCGCCGAGGCCCTGCCGCCAGCGGAACGGGCCTCCGTGGAAGCGAACCCGTAGGCCTCCATGCCCGGCAATAACATCGTCGAACGCGTGCGCTCGCTCGTGGTGGCGTTTCTGGATACCGACCTCGTGCGGTTGCGCATCGAACGCGACGGCGGCCATGTCGAGCTGCGGCGCCGGGCCAGTTCGCGCCCCGCGGCACCCGACTCGGCCGAACCACAAGAGGCGGCCGCGCCCCCGGAAAACGTCGATGCGATTAAGTCCGACCTCGTCGGCATTTTTCGCTTCAGCCGTCCGCTGCCGGTAACGGGCGACATGGTCGATTCGGATCGCGAGCTGGCCTACGTTGAGGCGCTCGGCATCCGCAATCCGGTGCGCTCGATAGGTTCGGGACGGTTGGTCTCGGTTTGCTGCGATGACGGCCAGCCGGTCGAGTACGGGCAGACGCTGTTCGAGATACAACGTGTTTAAGAAAGTATTGATCGCCAACCGCGGCGAGATCGCGCTGCGCATCAATCGCGCGTGCCGCGAACTTGGTGTAAAGACCGTCGCGATTTTTTCCGAGCCCGACCGCGAATCGCTGCACGTGCGCCACGCCAACGAAGCGTTCTGCGTCGGTCCCGGACCCGCGGCGCGTTCGTATTTGAGTATTCCCAATATCATTTCGACGGCGCTGATCACAAACTGCGACGCGGTGCATCCCGGCTATGGATTCTTGGCTGAAAACGCGCGGTTCGCGCAAATCTGCGCCGATCACGGTTTGACGTTCATCGGACCGACACCGGAAGTTATCAGCACGATGGGCGACAAGGCGACGGCCAAGCGCGTGATGCGCGAAGCAAAGGTCGAAACGACCCCCGGTTCCGACATACTCGAATCGGTCGACAAAGCGCGCCGTGCCGCGAAAGATCTCGGCTACCCCATACTGCTCAAGGCAACCGCCGGCGGCGGCGGCAAGGGCATGCGCGTCGTGACTGGGCCCGACGAACTCGAGCGCGCGTTCAACAGCGCGCAAAACGAGGCCGAATCCAGTTTTAAAGACGGCCGGCTCTACATGGAAAAACTGATCGTGAGCCCGCGCCACATCGAAGTGCAAGTCTTGGGCGATAACTTCGGCAACGTCGTTATCCTCGGCGATCGGGATTGTTCGGTGCAGAAGCCTTCGCATCAAAAACTGATTGAAGAAGCGCCGGCCGAAAATCTTTCGGAAAAGACCCGCAACTCGCTTTACTCCATGGCGTTGCGCGCCGCGCAGGCGGTCCATTACACCAACGCTGGCACGCTCGAATTCTTGGTCAGCGGCGACCGCGCATACTTCATGGAGATGAACACGCGCATTCAGGTCGAGCATCCGGTGACCGAGATGGTCTACAACATCGATTTGGTCAAGGAACAGATCCGCATCGCTGCCGGCGAAGCGTTGGGTTACACGCAGGCGGATCTGCGCCCGCGCGGCCATGCGATCGAATGCCGGATCAACGCCGAAGACTCGCGCAACAATTTTGCGCCGGCCGCCGGCACGCTGACCAACGTCGTCTTTCCGGGCGGTCCCGGAATCCGCGTAGACACGCATATCTATTCGGGCGGCACGGTGCCGCCGTTCTACGATTCGATGCTGGCGAAGGTCGTCGCGTTCGGCGAGACGCGCGAAGCGGCCATCGCGCGTATGGAACGCGCGCTGCGCGAAACGGTCATCGACGGCGTGAACACCACGATCCAACAGTGCCTGGAGATCCTCGCTACGGACGCGTTCAGGAGCGGCCACTACGCGATCGATTTTCTGCCCGGCCTGCTGCGTCAGGCCGACGCCGCCTAAGGACGTTGGGATGCCGACGCGACGCCTGGGCCGCGAGCTTGCACTGCAAGCGCTCTTTTCGGTTGAAGTCGGGCACCGCGATCCGGCGGAAGTGCTCGACGAATATCTGGTCGCGTCCGGGGACAGCGCCCACCGCTTTTTTGTAAAAGATCTCGTCTTGGGTACGTTGGAACACGCCGGTGAAAGCGACGAGATAGTGGCGCCCTTGCTGCAGCAGTGGACCTTAGAACGATTGCCGACCATCGACCGTTTGCTCTTACGCATGGCGGCCTTTGAATTGCGGCACCGTCCCGAGACGCCCAAGCCCGTGGTGATCAACGAAGCGGTCGAGCTCGCGAAGCGGTTTTCGACAGAGGACTCCGGCCGTTTCATCAACGGCGTGCTCTCCTCGGTGACGCGAGGCAACGGCAGTGCGTAAGATCTTGCGTTACGTCGCCGTCGGGCTGTTGCTGGCGATACTCTTTCTCGCCGGTTCGATTGCGGGCATCGTAGCCGCCTATTCGCGCAACCTTCCCGACATTAGCCGCATGGCGGACTATCAGCCCGCGAGATCGACGCGGCTCTACGCGCGCGATGGAACGCTGCTGGCAAATCTTTATAAAGAGAACCGCATCTGGCTGCCGATCGATAAAATTCCAGCAATCGTGCGCAACGCGTTCATCGCCAACGAAGATCACAATTTTTACTCGCACCACGGCGTCGATTTCGTCGGTATCGTTCGCGCCGGCGTTGCCGACTTATCGCATCACCGGGTCGAGCAAGGCGCTTCGACGATCACGCAACAGCTCGCGCGCGCACTCTTCTACACGGACCAGCAGACGATTGCGCGCAAAATTCAAGAAGCGTTGCTCGCAATGGAAATCGAGCGTTACTACACCAAAGACGAGATCCTCGAGCGCTATCTCAACTTGATCTATCTCGGATCCGGAGCGTACGGAGTCGATGCCGCCGCGCACACCTACTTCGGGCGCGGGGCCGAGTCGCTGACGCTGGGCCAAGCCGCGATGCTCGCAGGGCTTATCGCCGCGCCTTCGGTCTATTCACCGTACGTGAATCTCTCGCTCGCGCGCGAACGCCAGCGTCACGTGCTCGACCGTATGGTCGAGAGCGGCTACATTACGCAGCCGCAAGCCGATAACGCGTATGCAGCGCCGCTGCAGTTGAGCGGACTCCGGCCCGAAGGCTTGCAAGGCTACCGCGATCCGTGGTTTACGACCTACGTTGTCGACCAGCTCGAAAAGACGTTTGGACGAACTGCGACATACGAGGGCGGACTGCAAGTCTACACGACGATCGATCCGCGCATGGAAGACATCGCTCAGAGCGCCGTGGATTGGGGAGTTGACGCGGCTAAGTCGGAAGGCATCGGCGCTGATGAGGCCGCGCTTGTCGCGATACGCCCGTCGACGGGCGAGATCGTCGCAATGATCGGCGGGACGCACTTTTCGCTGCAAAACCAATTCAACCGCGCTTGGCAGGCGCACCGTCAGCCGGGCTCGTCATTTAAAGCCTACGTCTATACTGCGGCTATCGACAGCGGCATGCCTCCGACCACGGTCATCGACGACAGTCCCGTGAGCTATCCGATGGGCGACGGAACGCAGTGGGCGCCGCAAGACGACGATTTCCGGTATATGGGGCCGATCTCACTGCGTGTGGCGCTGGCTCAGAGCCGCAACATCGTCGCCGTGAAGTTGCTGCAATTGGTCGGCGTCGATCGCGTCATTCAATATGCGCATCGCATGGGCGTGCAATCGGTTCTCGAACCGAATCTATCGCTCGCGCTCGGCACGTCGGTGATAAGCCCGCTCGATCAAGCCAGCGGCTATTCTACGCTTGCCAATCAAGGCGTGCACATCGACCCTTCGCCTTTCCGCATCGTCAAAGACTCGATGGGAAACCCGGTGCTCGATAATCTTTACCCGGCGCAAACCGAAGTCATTAGCGCGGGCACTGCATACGTCATGACCACGATGCTCGAAGACGTTATCAATCACGGAACGGGAAATCCCAACGCAATTATCGGCCGGCCTGCCGCGGGCAAGACCGGCACGACCACGAACTTTAGAGACGCGTGGTTTGCCGGCTATACGCCGGATCTCGTTGCCGTCGTATGGCTGGGCAACGACAACTATCATCCGATGAGCGAGTCGTACGGCGGAAACATTCCGGCGCGCATTTGGGCGCGCTTCATGGAAGGCGCACTGAAAAATGTCGCCAAGCACGATTTCGTCTTTCCGGCCGGAGAAGTGGCCAAGGTTGCGTCCTGCGGTGGCGGCTACGGGAAGTACGAATACTACCTGACGGGCACCGAGCCGATCTCGCCGTGCGGGCGCCCCCGTCCGCTTTCTTCGCAAGCGCCGTCGGCCGCGGCGGCCAACATGCCCTTGGGCAGCGGCAACATGCCGCCGGCGCCGACGTTCTCGCCCGAACCCAGCGCGCCGCCGCCGGATCCGACACCGCAGCCGTAAGCGTGCAAGACTCACTTTTCCAACGCCCCGCGGCTCCGCTCGAAAGCGTGCAGCCGGTGAGCAAGATCGTCGACTATATCCGGCGGATCGTTTCGCAAAACAAGATTTTGGCGGGATTGCGCGTGCGCGGCGAAGTTTCCGGGCTCTCGCGGCAACCGAACGGCCGCGCGTATTTCGATCTCAAAGAAGGCGCGGCCATCCTGAAATGCGTCGCGTGGGAAGGCGAGGCCGCGAATCTCCCGCCGTTTAAAGACGGCGATGAAATCATCGTCGGCGGTGATTACACCACCTATTCCCAGCGCAGCCAATATCAACTCGTCGTCAAATCGGTCGAGCTCTCCGGTATCGGCATGCTCTATGCCGAGATCGTCGCGCTCAAGAAGAAGTTTCAAGACGAAGGCTTGTTCGATCCGAGCCGCAAGCGGCCGCTTCCGGAGTTTCCGCGCCGCATTGCCGTGGTCTCCTCGATGGCCAGCCGCGGCATGAGCGATTTCATGACGACCATAAAATCGCGCGCTCCGTTTCTGGAAATACAGTTCATCGAAACGCGCGTGCAAGGCGAAGGTTCGCAGATGGACATCGCCGAGGCAATCGACCGTGCTTCAAAATTAGACGTCGACGTCATCGTGGTCGCGCGCGGCGGCGGATCGTACGAAGACCTGTTTCCGTTCAGTTTGGAACCGGTCGTCCGCGCAATCGCGCGGGCGCGCCATCCGGTCATTTCGGCGATCGGGCACGAGGCCGATCATCCGCTCAGCGACGACGTCGCCGATCTGCGTTGCGAAACGCCCTCAAATGCGGCGCAGTATTTTGGCCAGATCGGCGATCGCCTCGTGGGCCGCATCGAACGTGCGCGTACGCGGATGGTTCACGGAGCGCGGATCATCTTTACCGGCAGCGCTCAGCGAGTCGATTCGGCCGAAAGCGCATTGCTGCGATCGATGCGAGACGGTCTGCGCGACCGCCAGCAAGCGGTGGCCCGACTGGAGAAGCGCGTGGACGCCGCAAGCCCCGAGCGCGACGTGGCCAAGCGGCGCGAGCGTTTGATGCAGTTGACCTTCGCTTTCCGTCAAGCCGGCGCGGGAGCGCTGCGCAACGCGCGCCAGCGCTTCGACGTACTGCGCGCGCGATTCGAGGGCGCCGATCCCGATGCGCCGCTTTCGCGCGGCTACGCCATCGTCACATTCGACGGCCGCGCGGTTCGGGACGCGGCAACCGTTCCCGATGGCGCGCTTATCGAAGCGAAAGTCCAGCGCGGCGGATTGCACGCGCGCGTCGAGAAGAAGGTCGCCGATGGCTGATCAAAAGCAGGGCCCTTTCGAGGAGAAGGTCGCGCGGCTCGAAGCGATCGCCAAAGAGCTCGAGGGCGGCAACGTCGAGCTCGATCGCGCGGTCGCGCTCTTCAAAGAAGGCAAAGCGCTCGCGCTGGATTGCGAAAAGTTGCTCAAAGTCGCGCAGCAGCAAATTGATCGCGCGATGGAGTCCACCGGGCAAACTGAGGAAGCGGGTTCGGGCGACGAGATCCCGTTTTAGTGTCCCCACGCCTCGATGAACTCGTCGCCGAACGAAACGGCATTAGCCGTTCGCAAGCGAGAGCGCTGATAATCGAAGGACGCGTACGCGTGAACGGCGCGCCTGCCACGAAGCCGGGCACATCCATTCGCGACGGCGCTGCCATCGAAGTCGAGCGGCCGCGTCCGTTCGTGAGCCGCGGCGGTGAGAAGCTCGATCGTGCGCTTTCGGAGTTTGGCATAGACGTGCGCGGAATGCGGGCGCTCGATATCGGCGCATCGACCGGAGGGTTTACCGATTGCCTTTTGCAGCGCGGCGCCGCGCATGTGGTCGCGGTCGACGTCGGTTACGGGCAGCTGGATTGGGGACTGCGCAACGACCCGCGCGTCACCGTGATGGAGCGGACCAATTTCAGAACGCTTGCCGCCGACGCTTTTGCCGGCGAGCCGTTCGATTTCATCGTCGCCGATGCGTCGTTCATTTCGCTGCGCACGATTTTGGCTCACGCCGTCTCGTTCTTGGCGCCGGGCGGAGAGATTGTCGCCCTGGTGAAGCCGCAGTTCGAGGCCGGGCGCGCCCGGCTCGGGAAACGTGGGGTGGTGCGCGACCCCGAAGTACACCGCGCGGTGCTGCGCGAAATTCGTGACGCAATGCCTCAATTGGGCCTGATTCCCACTGCTTTGACCACCTCGCCGCTGGTCGGCCCCGCGGGGAATCGCGAATTTCTCCTGCGCTTAGGAAGGCGCGGAGAACCCGTGCCGGACTCGCGCATCGACGAGGTCGTCGGATGAACGTCGCCGCGAAAAAGGGCGTCGTGGCGTTTTACATCGACGCGAAGCGCGAAAACTCGCGTGCCGTCGGTTTGCGCATCGCGGATCGCTTCAAGAGCGCCGGTTACACGATTTGCTTCTGCCCGGGAGCCGATCCGGGATTGCCGATCGCGTCGGACAACGCAAAACTCAGCGAGGCTTCGCTGCTGATCACCATCGGCGGAGACGGAACGCTGCTGCGCGCGGCGCGTCTGGTCATCAACGACGGCGTACCGTTGCTTGGCATCAACACCGGGCGGCTTGGTTTCTTAACCGAATTCGACGACGACGATCCGCGTGTCGAAGAATTGCCGAGCCTGCTGGCGCGCGGTCTCGAGATCGAAGAGCGCCTCGCGCTTCAGGCGGATTACGACGGCCGCAAGTTCTTCGCGCTCAACGATGTGGTCGTGCGCAAAGGAGAGATCTCGCGCATCGTTCCGTTCGGCCTGGGGCTGGATGAAGAACAGGCGGCGCACATTCCGGCCGACGGCATCTGTGTCGCGACGCCCACCGGCTCGACCGCGTATTTTCTTTCGGCCGGCGGTTCGATCATATCGCCGCGCGTCGACGCGTTCGGGATCGTGCCGCTCTTGCCGCACACGCTCTTTTCGCGCCCGCTCATCGTTCCGACGACTTCGCGCATTCACATCAGCTGCGACTCGGAGATCGTGCGCGCGCAGCTGGAATGCGACGGCGACGCGGTGAGCGAGATTGCGCCGGGGGGCACGGTTACAATCGAGCGTCACCCGCGCATGGTGCGCTTTGCGCGCACGGCGCCGCTGCGTTTCTTCGAACGCCTCGAAGATAAGATGCGCTGGGGCGTCTCCATCAAAGATCGCCGGCGAGCGTAACGGTGTTACGCCGGCTGCGCATAGCCGACTATGAATTGATCGCGGACGCGGAGATCGATTTCGCATCCGGAGCGACGATGTTCACGGGCGAGACGGGTTCGGGCAAGACGATGGTGCTCGGAGCGGTAGCGTTCGTGCTGGGCGAGCGCGCGGGAGCCGACGTCGTGCGCCGTGGATCGGGCAAAGCCGCGGTAACGCTCGAGTTCGATCCCGACAAGAGTCTACGCGAGAAACTCTGCGCCGACGGGTTCGAATTCGATCCCGACGAGGATGCAACGATCTCGCGCGAACTGAGCGAAAGCGGCAAATCCACGCTGCGCCTCAACGGCCGCCCGACCACGGCCGGGTACGTGCGCGATCTCGCCGCGGAACTCGTCGACATCGTCGGCCAGCACGAAGCGCAGCGGCTGCTCGCGCCGGCGTACCACTTGGAGCTGCTCGACCGGTTTGGCGGCGAGCCGCTTCTCCGCGTTCGCGAGAGCGTCACGGCGCTGCACGCTCGCGCGGGTAAACTCGCCGGTGACCTGCGCGACTTGAACGAAGGCGAACGCCGCGCGCAAGAACGGCACGCTTTCGCGAAGTACGCGCTCGACGAGATCGAATCGACCGCACCCGCCGCCGGCGAAGACGATCGCTTGAACGAGCGCCGCCGGTTCTTGGATAACGTTGAAAGGATTGCGCTCGCGTTACGAGGCGCGCACGATGCGTTGGCCGGCGATGAGGCATCGGCTTCGAGCGCGCTCGGCGCGGCGGGCGCGTCGCTGCAGCAGCTGCGCGGCTTGGGCGAAGGGCTTACGGAGATGGCGCAAAGTGCGAGCGCGCTCCAGAGCGAGGTCAACGAACTTGCGGTACGCATCTCGCGCGAACTCGATGCGACCGAATTCCAACCGGCGGAGTTGGAGACAATCAACGCCCGGCTCGAAGCGCTCGATACGCTCAAACGAAAATATGGCGGCTCGATAGACGCGGTGCTCGCAGCCGCCGACGAGTTTCGCACAGACGTCGATCTCTTCAGTAATGTGGGTGAGCGCAAGGCGCAGCTCGAGCGCGATCTGACCGCGGCGCAGAGCGAACTGAAGAAAGCCACGGCCGAGCTTTCCAAATTGCGAAATTCCGCCGCCGACAAATTACGCAAAGCTGTCGAAAAAGAACTGCAAGACCTGGCGCTGCCGTCGGGGCGTTTCGGCGTCCAATTTGAAGCGCTCGGCGACATCGCGTCGACCGGCGCGGAGCGCGCCGAATTTTTGTTCGCCGCCAACAAAGGCGAAGAAGAGCGGCCGCTCGCGCGCGTCGCTTCGGGCGGCGAACTGTCGCGTGTGCTCTTGGCGCTGATCGTCGTGCTGGCCGGCAAACGCGGAAAAACCGCGCTGGTCTTCGACGAAATCGATTTAGGGATCGGCGGCGCGACGGCCACCGCGGTTGGGGTTCGTTTGGGCCGGCTCGCCCGCGAAGCGCAAGTGATGTGCGTGACGCATTTAGCGCAGATCGCGGCATGGGCCGACGAGCATTACGTGCTCGAAAAAACCGAATCGCGCTCGGCGACCACGATTTCCGTGCGGAGAGTCGACAAAGACGCCGATCGGACCGGCGAGATCGCTCGCATGCTTTCGGGCGAAACGCACGACGCCGCATTGAAGCACGCACGAACATTACTCCGCCAAACCACTGAACGGAGGTCGCTAATTGCCTAGGGCTGCGGTTGCCGCGCGTATGGCGTTCAGCGAGTTGTTAGTAGCCGGCAGCCAAGCGAGCGGCGGTACGCTCGAAGGTGAGCTTTAAGCAGGCTTTCAGGAAATGAGGGTACACCTGTAACGTCATGGTTGCGATACGCCGGTTGCCCGTCCTCGCGCTCGCGTTTGCGGGATTCTGCGCGGCAGCCCCGAGCGGATCGCTGAGTCAAATCATGCAGCGGCTTGCTTCCAATCCGGCGGCGCCGAGTCAATATACCGCAAACGTGCAAGTAAAGATGCACATGCGCGGGTTTCCGTGGATCACCAGAACCGTAAGCGGCAGCGAAGTCTACAAGCATCCCGGTTTTTACCGCTTCGCTTTCAAGGACGCTCCTAAGTCGCTCGATCAGCTCAGCGGTTTGGAAGAAGACCTTGCCAATCCGACCGCCTGGCCGCAGCGATACAACGTCTCATTGCTCGTCCCGCAATCGCCGGGAGTCGAGCCGGTCGTTCGTTTGGAGCCCAAAGTTGTGAAGCTCGTCAAGACGCTGGACATTACCGTGGACGTAGCGCGAGCGCACATCGATAAGGCCGTCTGGACGCGCACCGACGGCGGCACAATTACGATGACGCAAAAATACAACACGGTCGCGTCCAGAGAAGTCGTCTCAGAACAAGACGCCGCAGTCCGCATTCCCAGCATGTCCGCCGACGTTACCGCCACGTACAGCGGCTTTAGCGTCGATGCGGGGGGAACGCATTAGCGGCCGCTACGGAATTTGATGAATTTTTAGCAGGTTGGTGCCGCCGGCGCCTACGGGCATGCCGGTCGTGAATGCAACGCAGTCGCCGCTGCTGACCAGCCCCTCGGAAAGCATCCGCTGCTCCATGATGTGGAGCAGTACGTCGATCGACGAGTAGCGCTCGATCACCAGCGACTCGATGCCCCACAGCAGCGCCAGCCGCCGCGCAACTTCAGGAACCGGCGTAAGCGCGATGATGCGCGCTTTCGGACGGAATGCGGAGATATGGTGCGCCGCGTTGCCGGTGGTCGTGCCGGTGACGATGAACGGCAATTGCAGTTCCGCGCTGGCGCGCGTGGCGGCTTCTGCGATCGACGTCGCGATATCGGGCGTCACGCCTTCGAGCCGCCGCAGTTGCAGCAACTCGTGCGGATACTGTTTCTCCACTTCGCGTGCGATCTCGGCCATCACCCGCACCGCCTCGGTGGGATAAGCGCCCAAGGCCGTCTCGCCCGAGAGCATGACCGCGTCGGTGCCGTCGAGGATTGCATTGGCAACGTCGGTCGTCTCCGCGCGCGTCGGACGCGGACTCGACGTCATGGATTCGAGCATCTGCGTGGCGGTAACGACCGGTTTGCTCGCGCGGTTGCAGCGCGCGATCAGGTCTTTCTGCACCATCGGCACGCGCTCGAGCGGAATCTCGATCCCCAAATCGCCGCGCGCCACCATGATGCCGTCGGCATGCGCGATGATATTTTCGATGTCTTCGAGCGCTTCGTGCTTTTCGATCTTTGCGAGCACGCGCGCGGTCTTCTTGCGTTCGGCGATGAACGACTTGACGCGCGCAATATCTTCGGCGGTGCGCACGAACGATACCGCAACGTAGTCGACGTCCTTATCCAGACCGAACGCGAGGAACTCGAGGTCGCGCTCGGAGACGGCCGAAAGATTGAGCGAACCGTCGGGATAGTTGATGCCTTGCGACGGACGAAGTTCACCGCCGACTTCAACGGTCGTGTGAATGTCGGTTGCGTTCTTGTCGACGATGCGCAGCACGATCGCGCCGTCTTGCAGGTAGATGCGCTTGTCGACGGCTACGTCGGCCGGAAGATGGCGGTACGTCACCGAGACGCGCTGCGAATCTCCGGGAACATCTTGTGTCGTGAGTACGAATGCGGCGCCGCGCTCCAGGTGGACCGACGTTGCGTCGCCGAGTTTGCCCGTTCGCACTTTGGGTCCGGGCAAATCTTGTAAGACGGCGATGTGCGTTTCGAGTTCGGCGGCGATTTTGCGAATCGCATCGATGGTTTTGCCGTGGCGGGCCGGTTCGCCGTGCGAGAAATTCAGGCGGAAGACGTTCGCGCCTGACAGTACGAGCGAACGAATGATCTCCGGATCGCTGGATGCCGGACCAATCGTTGCCACGATTTTCGTCCGCTTTTGAATTTCCATCGGAACTACCGCGCTTGCGAGGCCCGCTCTGGAGGCTCCTGCGCCGGAATGGGCGCATTAGTTTCAAATCGTGCCGCGCGACGATAACGATCGCCGTCACCCGCAGCGTTTGACGACGAGTTTTGTCGCCTCGCTTATTTTGCATGCCCTGCTGGCGGCGCTACTCTTTTCGATTGCGACCTCATCCTCCGAGCAGGCCTCCTCGGAGTCGGTGCAGGGCGCGCAGATCGTCACGGTGACGAGCCAAGTGGTTCCCAAGACCGTTGCGGTTGCCGCGCCTCACGCGGCTCCGCCGGTCCCGCATGCGCCGCGAATCGCGCGGCGGCAAACTGCCGCGCAGCCCCGCTCCGCGCCGCCGCACCCGTTCGTCCGTCACGAGCTCTCGAAATTTGCGCCCACCGCGTCGCCCAACCCGACGCCGGCGCCGGAAGCGTCGGCCGCGCCCAACCCGCAGCCCACCCAGCCGGAGATCGCGTTAACGCCGCTGCCGATTATTGCGGCGGTTCCGACGAGCGTGCCCGCACGCGTCGTCGCGGCCACGATTCACGCGCCGCCGACCGCGGTGCCGACGCAAGCTCCGACGGCCGCGCCAACCGCCCGTCCGATTCCAAAGATCGAACAGCCCAAGGCGCCGCAAGCAACCTTCGCTCCGCTGATCGCGCGGGCCACGCCGCAGGCGGTCGTGACGCCGGGCATGACCTCCCAAGTCCAGATCCGCAAACCTACACCGGGCGTGCCGAGCCCGGGCCCGACTCACTTGCCGCAGCCCGCGATCTCGCACGGCGGAGCCCCGAGTCCCGGTCCAAAGACCCTCGGTTCGCCTGGTCCCAAAGGCGTCGCGCCGGTCAAATCCAACGCGGCTGCCAAACCTATTCAAACCGTTCCGTCGACGCCTCGCCCCGCGGCGCCCGCGCAAGGAAAGCCGTCGTCGAAAGCGTCGCGCAATCTCAATCAGCGGCTGCGCAATATCTTGCCGACGCCCGGACCGTACGCAATCGCAACTCCGCGCATGTACCACGGCGACATCAGCAATATTCGACCGGCGGAGCCGACGCCGCCACCGGCGATCCTCGCGCAGACAAAATACCTCTACACGGAAAACGTGGGCGGCCAACATTGGAACATCCCGCTGCTAGGTTCGGCGCCAGAAGAACGCATGATGAAAATGTACGTGACCTCGGTGAAGCACGTCGCCGGCGTTCAGATGTGCACCGGCTGGGTCATCCGCCAACCGATCGCCGGCAAGGACCCATGGATAGTCGAGCCCGACCAGACGTTCCCTTGCAACGGCAACCTGGTGCCGTTTACGCCTCCAACCCCCGCCCCACCCTAGCCGCGCATCGCTGTCCCCCCTACCCATTTTAAGAAGCAGGCTGAGGCTTGGAGTTTTTGCGGCCGCGTTCGACGGACCAAAAGTTGTCCACAGCTTGCTTCTTGAAACCCGACAAAACTCGGCGTACAATCGAGCTGTCACAGAGACAAAGTAAGGAGGGCGGTTGGAACCGCAAGATCCACCGGGCTGTAGAGCCCGCGGAGCACGCCCGAATTGAGGAGCGCTAGGCGAGCGCCCAGCGGCATCCGGACGTAGACCGGAAGAAGCGCGTGCTCGTAACGCGTAACCAGACACAAAGTAGGTAAGAGCGAGGGGCCCGCCCCACCTGGGGTTGCGGCCCGTCGCATTTTTCAGGTATGCTACTCCGTGGTAGGTCGATAGCGTGGGCAGGTCCCGCGCTTCGTTGTTCTTTGGGGGTCTTTGTGGCAAGGTCGTTGGCGGGCGAATTCGAGCACGTGATTGAGGAGATCGCGCGCGACGATCGTTTTGCCGGCGTCGAGATCGTCCAGCACGGCACGCACGGTACCGGAAACAAGAGCGTGCTGAGCGTGACGATCGATCGCGAAGGCGGGGTTGACGTTCGCACCTGCGAGCGCATTGCGTCCGCGATCAACAGACGGCTGCAAGATTTTGAGGAAGCCTACCGGCTCGAGGTCGAGTCTGCCGGCCTGAACCGGCCGCTGACGAAGCCTGGAGATTACACCCGTTTTGCGGGCCGCGACGCGAAGATCGTCACGTCGCTGCTCGTGCGCGGAACCAAGACGCACCGCGGCGTCTTGCAAGGTGTTCGCGGAACCGCGGTTATCCTACAGACGGAAAGCGGCGAATTGCCGCTGCCGATTGAGACGATAAAAAACGCAAACTTGGAATACGACGTGCGCGCAGACCTGAAACGCGCCAAGGAAAAGAAGAGACAGCATGCCTGAACAAATGACCGAAGAGAGACTGATAGACGTTCTGCAATACATCTCGCGCGAGCGGAACATTCCGTTTGAGATGTTGATCGAAGCGCTGGAAGCGGCGCTCTTGACCGCTTACAAGCGGCACTTCGGAAGCGAAGCGAACGCGATCGTTTCGGTCGACCGGCAAACCGGCGAATACAAAGTCTTCCACCGCCGGATCGTGGCCGAAGAAATCACCGATCCGAAGCTGGAGGTCACGCCCAAAGAGGCCGGGCCGCAGTATCAGGCCGGCGATTACTTCGACGAAGAGGTCACGCCCAAAGACTTTGGCCGCATCGCCGCGCAGACCGCCAAGCAAGTCATCGTTCAGCGCATCCGCGAAGCCGAGCGCGATACCGTCTACAATAAATACGCTGCGAAGCTCAACGACATCGTCACCGGCACCGTTCAGCGATTCGAACAGCGCAACATGTACATTCTGCTCGACGGCAAAGACGAAGCGATGCTGCCGCTTTCGGAGCAAGTGCCGCGCGAAAATTTCCGCATCAACGACTTCATCCGCGCCTACGTCTTGGACGTGCGCAAATCTCCGAAAGGTCCGAGCGTCATCCTGTCGCGTTCGGCCGACGGACTCGTGCAGCGCCTTTTGGAGTTCAACGTCCCCGAAGTCGAAGACGGCACCGTCGAAATCATGGCGATCGCGCGCGAGCCGGGCAGCCGCACCAAGGTTGCCGTGCGCAGCGCGCGCGCCGAAGTCGATCCGATCGGCGCTTGTTTGGGGCCGAAATCCAGCCGCATTGCAAACGTCTCCGACGAACTGCGCGGCGAGAAGATCGACGTGATCAAGTGGGATCCTGACCAAACGAATCTGATTATGAATGCGCTTGCGCCGGCTAAAGTCCTGAGCGTCGAGCTCTTTGAAGACGACGGCGTCGCGCTGGTCATCGTGCCGGATTACCAACTCTCGCTGGCGATCGGTAAAGAAGGCCAAAACGTTAGGCTGGCTGCGCAGATGACCGGCTGGCGTTTGGATATCACGAGCGAAACCGAGGCCGCGGAAGCGCGCGAACGCTACCTGGCCGAGCGGGCCGAACGGCAAGCGGCACCGGCCGCTGAAGAGGCCGTCGAGACCGAAGAGGGCGAGGCGCTGCCGGCCATCGACGAAGATCTCATCCGTAAGCTCGAGGAATTCAAGCGCGAACGGCTGAGCGAGTAGGCGCGTTGAGCGGACACGTTCCCGAGCGCCAGTGCGCCGGGTGCCGCGAACGCCGGCCCAAGGGGTCCCTGAGACGGTTTGTCCGCCTGGGGCCGCGGGAGTGGCGCTCTGACCCGGCCAAGCGGCTCGAGGGGCGTGGGACCTACCTCTGCGCCTCACCGGATTGCCTGAAGCTGGCCGAGAAGAACCGCCGCTATCCGGGGCTTGCATCTGCGGCCGCCGAAGATGTGTCTCAACAAGGTTCGAGTGCTGTGAAATGATGATGCTTAACCACTATGAATAGGCGCGCCGGGCGCGCCTCCAAGGAGCGTAGCATGAGGTGAGGACGGCGCAGGCGTCCTCGGCTTGCGTTCCGAGGTACACTTACACGCCTGCGAACGTGAAAGGCAAACTTTGGCTACCGGAAAAGTTCGGATATTCGAGCTCGCAAAAGAGGTCGGACTCACTTCAAAAGAGTTGATCACGCTCTTCAACGAGCGCTTAAACGGCGTCTTCGAAGCGAAAAATCAGCTCAGCGTCGTTCCCGACCAGATCGCAGACCTCGTTCGGAAAGTTTTGGCCAAGCCGCCCGCGCCCAAAGCGGCGGCGCCGGCTGCTGCCGGGCCTGCTAAAGGTGCGCCCAAACGCGTGGTCAAGCCCGCGGCGGCCGTGCCCGAAAAAGCCGAAGAGCCGATTCACGAACCGATCCCTACGCTCAAGCCCGTCACGTCGATCCGCCGGCCGGCAGTCAAACCGGTCGCACCGCGCACCGGCGACGGAACCGCACGTCCGGCTGCGCCGCCGCCGACCACGTCGGTATCGGCGTCACCCGCTCCGCGCGTTCCCCAACCCGGACGCCTGATTCAAGCCGCTCCGCAACGCAGACCGCAAGGCAACGGACCGTTCCGTCCGCTCACGCCGCCGCGTCCATTCCGGCCCGGCGTCGGTCCGGTCACCGAAGGCCCCGCGCCGAGCTCGGGCGGACGGCCCGGCGATCGCGTTCGCGGCGTGCACGAGGATAAGCTCAGCAAAAAGGATCGCGAGAAAGAGCTGCTGCTCGAAAAAGAGCGCACGCGCAAGAAGCGGCCCGAGGCAATCGCGCCGCCGCCGGCCGCCAAACTCGAAACGATTGAGATTCCCGACTTGCTCACCGTGCAAGAGCTGGCCACTTCGATGATCGTTCCCGCTAAAGATGTTATCGGCGAATTGATCAAGATGGGCACGATGGCGACCATCAACCAAAACATTCCGAGCGACGTCGCCATTTCGGTCGCAAAGAAATTCGGCTTCAACGCGGTTGTGAAAGAAGCCGGCGAAGAAGTCACCGTCGAGCAAGAGGAAGACAAACCCGAGATGCTTACGCCGCGTCCGCCCGTTGTTACGGTGCTGGGCCACGTGGATCACGGCAAGACCTCGCTGCTCGATAAGATTCGCAGTGCAAACGTCGCCGGCGGCGAAGCGGGCGGCATCACACAGCGCATCGGCGCATACACGGTCGAGCTCAACAACCGCAAGATCACCTTCATCGATACGCCCGGTCACGAGGCGTTTACCGAGATGCGCGCGCGCGGAGCGAGAGTAACCGACGTTGCCATTCTTGTGGTAGCCGCCGACGACGGCGTCATGCCGCAAACGAAAGAAGCGATCGCGCATATCAAAGCCGCCGGCGTGCCGATTGTCGTCGCCATGAACAAGATGGACCGCGCCGAAGCGCAGCCCGAACGCGTGAAACAGCAGCTCTCGGAAGAGGGTCTGCAAGCCGTTGACTGGGGCGGCACGATCGAAATGGTTCCGGTTTCGGCGCGCACGGGCGATGGCATCGACAAGCTCTTGGAAACCGTGTTGCTCGAGGCCGACATTCGCAATCTGCAAGCCAACTCGAATCGCCGCGCCACGGGCGCGGTCATCGAAGCGCGCCTCGATCGCGGCCGCGGAGCCGTCGCGACGGTACTCGTGCAAAACGGAACGCTGCGCGTGGGCGACATCGTCGTCGCGGGCGGAACGTTTGGAAAGATCCGCGCGCTCGTTGATGATACGGGCAAACAAGTGAAGAAAGCAGGCCCGTCGATTCCGGTCGAGGTCATGGGCTTGCAAGATGTTCCTTCGGCGGGCGACGCACTGATGGTCGTGAGCGACGAGCGCGTTGCGCGCGAAGCAGCCGACAAGCGCAAGACGCGGCGCCGGGACGTGCGGATCGAAGCGGCGGGCGGACAAAAAGTTTCGCTCGAGACGTTCATGTCGATGCCCGCTGAAGGCAAGAAGACGCTCAATCTCATCATCAAGGCCGACGCGCAGGGGTCGGTCGAAGCGTTGCGCACGCGCATGGAGTCGCTCTCAACCGAAGAAGTCGACATTCGCGTGATTCACGGTGCCGTCGGTGCGGTGACGCCCAACGACGTGAACCTGGCCAGCGCGTCGAACGGCGTGCTGATCGGCTTCAACGTCCGGCCCGACGAGACGGCAAAGCGGCTGGCCGAAAACGAAGGCGTCGACTTGCGCTTCTATCAGGTTATTTACGAAGTCGAAGACGATCTGAAGAAAGCCATGCGCGGCATGCTCGCGCCGGTGAAGCGTGAAGTGACGCTGGGCCACGCCGAAGTGCGCGAAATTTTCAAGGTCAGCAAGGTGGGAAGCATCGCGGGCTGTTACGTCAAGGACGGCAAAATTGCGCGCAACGCCAAGGTGCGCGTGCTGCGTGACAGCGCCGTGATCTTTGACGGCGAAATCGAATCGCTGCGCCGCTTCAAAGACGACGCGCGCGAAGTCGCCGAGGGCTTTGAGTGCGGCATCCAGATCGCGCGTTATCAAGACCTCAAACCGGGCGACATCATCGAGGCGTACGCCATCGAAACCGTTGCCGCGGAGTTGGCGCCGGCATGAACAAACAGCGGCTCCAGCGGATCGACCACGAGGTTCAGCGCGTTCTAGGTACGCTCATCACGCAAGAGCTGAAAGATCCGCGGTTGGGCTTTACGACCGTGACGCGCGTCGAGATCTCCCAAGATCTGCAGCACGCCAAGGTCTTCGTCTCGATCATCGGCGATAGGCACGTCGCGCGGCAGACGATGGACGCTTTGTCCGGCGCGGCAGGTTTTATACGCGGCGAACTGGGCCATCAAATTGCGCTGCGCCATACGCCGGCGCTGACGTTCATCGAAGATCGCACGATCGAGCGCGCGATTGAGTTGGCTAAGACGTTGCGCGAAGATACTCGGGGCGCGAACCGGTGATCGGCGAAAAGCCGGTCGCTGCGACGACCGAAGAAGTCGTCGCGGAGCTTCGCAAGCGCGAAGCATTCATGATGGTCAGCCACGTAAAGCCCGACGGCGACACGTTGGGCGCGGGTTTGGCGCTCGGCTTGGCGCTAAAGCGTCTGGGCAAACGCGTGCATTACTTCCAGGGCGAGACCATTCCGCGCAATCTGCGCTTCCTCGCCGATGCGGATCTCGTCAGCAACGTCGTGCCGCCGGATTTTCCGGCCGATGCGCTCTGGGTATTCTGCGACATGAGCGACACGGCCCGCGCGGGCGAAACGCTGCCGCAACTCTCGCGTGAGAATATTCTGGACATCGATCACCATTTGGGGAACTCCCATTTTGGCGCGCTCAATTACGTGCTGCCGCACGAGTGCTCCACAGGGACCTGCGTCATGCACTTGCTGCGGGCGATGAAGGTGCCGATTACCCCGGAGATCGCAACCTGCCTGTTGACGACGATCATGACCGACACCGGCGGGTTCATGCACAGCAACACAACGCCGGAAGTGTTGATGCTCTCGGCCGAACTGATCGGTTCGGGCGCCGACAAAGAACGAATCACCGAAGAGATTTTCGCCAACAAACGCTTTCCGGCGCTGAAGTTGTTAGGGCGCGCGCTCGAAGAAGCGAAGGTGGAACGCGCAGGGCGCTACATGTGGTCGTACGTTGACGACGCGATGTTGGCCGAGTGTCATGCCGACGGTGAAGACACCGAAGAGATCATCGGGCATTTGCGATCGGTTGAAGGCGTCGAAGTAGCCGCTCTTTTCAAGGCGTATGACGGCGAGATTCGCGTGAGTCTGCGAAGCAGCGGGCGCATCAACGTTCAAGCCGCGGCCGCGAGGCTGGGCGGCGGCGGACATTTTCGCGCCTCGGGCCTTACGTATACGGGATCGCTGCCGGACGCGATCGCCGCGGTCGACGCAGCGTTGGTGGCAGAAGGCCTTTGATCGGCTTCGTCAACGTCTTTAAGCCCGCCGGGCCGACTTCAGCGCACGTCGTCGCGCGGATTCGCCGGATCTACGGACTCTACGGGCGCGATACGCGAATCGCCGCCGGCCATTTAGGAACGCTCGATCCGCAGGCCGCCGGCGTGCTGCCCGTTGCGATCGGCAAAGCGACGCGTCTCATTCCGCTACTGACCGACCAGCGTAAAGCCTACGTATGCGCGTTCGTTCCCGGTCGCAGCACCACGACGGCGGATGCGCACGGCGAAGCGCTGGAAGAGACGCTTCTCCCGGTGAACTGGATCGAACGGGTGAAAGACGTCTTGCCGGCGTTTATCGGAAGGATCGAGCAAGTGCCTCCGATGTACAGCTCGGTGCATCACGAAGGTAAGCGTTTGTACGAACTCGCGCGCGAAGGCAAGATCGTCGAACGCAAATCGCGTCCGGTTACCATTTACGGCCTGACGTTTCTCGGAGCTGAAGACGGCGCCGCACGGTTGCGCGTTGCGTGCAGCGAAGGCACCTACATTCGGACGCTCTGCGAAGATCTCGGCAGAGCGATCGGCCTGCCCGCGCATATGGGCGCGCTCGTGCGCGAAGGGTCCGGAGCGTTCTTATTGCAGGAAAGTAAGACGCTCGAGCAGATCGCGGATTCGCCGAACGACGCGCTCATCGCGCCCGAAGCGATCATTCCGTTTCCGACCATCGTTCTCGACTTACGCCACTCCGCCGATTTTCGCGCCGGCCGCATGGTGCCGCTGCCCGCGGGCGCGCCGGCGAAGCACGTCTTCGTTCGTGACGCCTCGCGCACGCTGGTCGGCGTGGGTGAAACGCACGGGGCGTTGCTGGCGCCGCGCAAAGTGTTTTTGTAGTGTCATGGTGAGCTTGTCGAACCACCCCGAGCGGCGCGCCCAAGGGCGCGCATGACGAGGGGCGTACGTTGAGAGTACACTATGCTTTAAAACGCGATGACGACACGCCGCTCGCTCTAGCGATCGGTTTTTTCGACGGCATGCATCGTGGGCACCAAGACATCGCGCGCAAGACGCGCGAGCTGCGCAAGCCGGGTTGGAGCGCCGGCGTGTTGACGTTTTCGAACCACCCTTCCGCGTTTTTACGTCCCGGCTCCGAGCCGCCACTCATTACGACGCCCGAAGAGCGCGTCGATCTGCTCGCGCGCGCCGGCTATGAGGAATGTTTTTTCGTTCCGTTCGGCGCTGCTGTGGCAAATCAAACCCCCGATGAATTCTTGAAGAAAACCTTGATCGAAAACTTGGGCGTGCGTGGCGTCGCCGTTGGGCGAACCTTTCGCTTCGGACATGGCCGGAAAGGCGACGTCGCGCTGATGGAGCGCGTTTTGAAAGATAACGGCGTTTCTTTCGCGCCGGTCGAAATTGCGTCCGACGAAAACGGCGAGCGCATTTCCAGCACGCGCATCCGGAAGGTGATCGCCGACGGCGACGTTGCCTCCGCGGACCGTCTGCTCGGTCACGCCTACGAACTTCGCGGGAAAGTCATGGCCGGCGCGGGGCGCGGCCACGGCCTAGGGTTTCCGACCGCGAACCTTGCCGTTCCGGACAAACTTCTGCCGCGCGACGGCGTCTACGCCGGCGTTGCCCGGCACGAAGGCCGGGACTACGCAACGCTGGTTTCGATCGGAACCAACCCGACGTTCGACGGGAAAACCCGGACGGTCGAAGCGTGGCTGCGCGATTTCCACGACACCATTTACGGTCATGAACTCGCGCTGCGCGATCTCTGTTTCGTCCGCGAGCAGCGGAAATTCGCAAGCTCGGACGAACTGCTTTCTCAAATGGAAGACGACGCTCGCGCCGTTCCGTACCCCGCATTTGGCTAGGAATGAGTTCATGAAAACTAGGCTCGCAATACTCTGCGTCGCGCTTTTCCTATCGGCATGCTCGCAGAATTCGAAACAGGTAGCGCAAGTCGCGAAAGCAGCCCCGGATTGGACGATGCCGCTATCGACCGGCGGAACGCTGGCGCTATCATCGTTGCGTGGTAAGCCCGTCTACCTGAATTTCTTCGCGACCTGGTGCCCGCCGTGTAAGGATGAGGCGCCGTACATTAACAAGATGCAGCAGCAGTACGCCGGCCGCGGATTGCAAGTCGTAGGTGTCGACGAACTAGAAAACGCGAGCCAAGCGCAGGCGTTCCGCAAGCAATTCCATTTGGTGTACCCGGCCGTAGTCGATAGCGGCAAGCTCCAGGGGCAGTATCTGATCAACGGACTGCCGGTGCACGTCTTCATAAGCCGGGACGGCGTCATCCGAAAAATTATTGCCGGTGAAATGTCGCACGCCGACATCCAGAAAAACGTGCAAAGCATTCTGTGACCCTCGAAACGCTCAGCACTGCCGCGGCGGTTGGGACGTTTCTGGTCATCGCGGCGACAGCCGCTGCCGCACTCGTCCAACTTCGCCATTTGCGCGTCAGCAACCAACTCGAGGCGTTGCTGGCGATTTTAAGCCTACCGTACGAGCCCATCCTCAGCGATTCTATTCAATTTGTGAGTCACGAACTCGAAGCACGAATGCGGGATCCGGAGTTCAGGCGCGAGTTGGAGAAACCGCTTCCCGACCGCAAAGTCCATAAAGAACTGCAAGTCTGCGATTACTACGAGCGATTAGGGTCGATTGTGAAAAACGGCCTGATACCCGAAGAACTGTATTTTGACAACAGCACCCCGGAGCAGTCCTGGCGGCTATTAAGCCAAGTTATCGCGATCCGCCGCCGCGTGCGCGGTCCCGTTGTGTACGACAATTTTGAGTATCTCGTGGCGCGCTCTCGCGCATACGATCGCCGTCATCCCAATGGTAATTACCCGGCGTCGGAGCCGCGAGTAGAGATCGAAGACGTGTGGCTGGCCGACGATCGCCGCTTAAGCGGCGCGGACGACGAGTGCCCCATCTTCGAACGTAACGTCAGCAGCTGAACCCTTGGGGAGTTCGCCGCGCAGAATAGCGGACGAAAGCGGCGTGCTCACGTGCCGCGCCACAATCCGATGAACGTAACGCGCGCCGCTCCCGGCGCTCATCGCCTCGCGTGCCAAGAAACTTCGGGCGTCCGGCGAGAGCTGGAGCGTCACGTCGCGTGCCCCGAGGCGTCCGGCCAGGGATTCAACGTGTATCGCGACGATCTGCTCGATCTGCTCCAAGCCAAGCGTGTTGAAGTGCACGATGTCGTCGATGCGGTTGAGAAACTCGGGGCGGAACGCGACGGGCAGTTCCTCATCGGAGAGATTGGTCGTCATGATAATCAGCGCGTGGCGGAAATCGATCGTACGTCCCTTGGCGTCGGTTACGCGTCCGTCATCGAGGATTTGCAAGAGAATCGCCGCCACGTCCGGGTGCGCTTTCTCGAGCTCGTCGAACAGCACCACGCAATACGGTCTGCGCCGCACCGGCTCGGTCAGCTGCGCGGGCTCGTCGTGTCCTTGATATCCCGGCGGCGCGCCAAGCAGGCGCGACATAGTATGCGCTTCGGTAAACTCGGAAAGGTCGATGCGCACGAGCGCGGCTTCGCTGCCGAAGAGTGCTTCGGCCAGCGCTTTGGCCAGCTCCGTCTTGCCGACGCCGCTGCTTCCCATGAAAAGGAAACTCCCCAGCGGTTTGCGCGGATCGTGCAAGCCCGCGCGGGCGCGGCGGATCGCTTCGCTGACGGCCGCGATGGCTTCGCTCTGACCGATGACCCGTTTCGTGAGCACGGGCTCGAGCGCGAGCAGATTGTTGATCTGCGATTCGGTAAGCGTCGTTTGCGGAATGCCGGTCCACTTCGTGACGATCGCGGCGACGTCGTCGGCGTGGACGGTGGAGCGTCCGAGCCGGTCTTTCGTGCCGAGCGCCACGGAAGCGGCGGCCTCGTCCATGAGATCGATCGCCTTATCCGGTAAGAAGCGGTCGGCGATGTACCGCGCGGAAAGCGATGCAGCGGCTTTCACGGCGTCGTTGGTGATCTCCACGCCGTGGTGGCGCGCGTAGCGCTCGCGCAACCCGCGCAGAATGAGCTCGGTCTGCTCTATCGTCGGCTCGTTCACCATGACCGGCTGGAAACGCCGTTCGAGCGCCGCGTCGGACTCGATGTACTTGCGGTATTCGTCAAACGTCGTCGCGCCGATGCATTGCAGATCTCCGCGCGCGAGCTCCGGTTTGATCATGGAGCTCAAGTCGAGCGAACCTTCCGCTGCGCCGGCGCCGACCAGCGTGTGGAGCTCGTCGATGAACAAGATCACGTCGCGTGACGCGCGGCGAACTTCGTCGAGTATCTTTTTGACGCGGCCTTCAAACTCGCCGCGGTATTTCGTCCCGGCAACCAGCGGGCCGAGCGATAACGCGAGCACGCGCTTGTTGCGCAGCGCTGCGGGAACGTCGCCCGAAATGATTCGCTGCGCCAAACCTTCGACGATCGCGGTCTTTCCGACGCCCGGCTCTCCCACCAGAACGGGATTATTTTTGCTCCGACGCGCCAGAATCGAAATGACGCGCTCGACTTCGTCGGCGCGTCCGATGACCGGATCGAGCTTTTCGGTGCGCGCGAGTTCCGTCAGGTCGCGCGAAAATGTCGCCAGGGTCGGCGTACCGGGGCGCAAGCGCCGCGCGAAGTCTTCGATCGGATTGGGATTGGCCGTGCCGCCTTCGCGCCGGCTCATCGTTTCTATCAAGAACGCCCCGCCCGCAACGAGTGCCGCAGCCGTCAATGCGGCGCCGGCCAGCGGAATGGCGGCCTTGGTCGCGCGGCGCCGCATAGCGCAAGAAGGGCAAAGATCGCTCTTGCCTTCACGCACCGTTGCGGGCCGCTGGCCGCAGAGTTCACACGTCCCGGTCATCTGCACGTTCTACCCTTCGGCGGAGCGGGGAGTTTCGCTTAGGGCTGGGCGAGGTAGACCACGCTGACGTTGGCGCTCACGTCCAGGCTCGACGGCGGTGATATCTGGGTCGGCACCGCATATGTATCGGCCGCGGGACTCGGCATAAACCGGCCCGCGGAAAAACGCACGGGTACGGCTTCTGAATTGTTTATCGACTGGATGCGAACGATGTGCAGTCCGGCCGCTCGCGCCATTGCGTCGCCTTCATTTCGCGCCGAAGCGATCGCTTGCCCCAGCGCGCGTAAAAACAGCGATCGCGTATCGGCAATGGAATAGTCCACGCCTTGAACGTTGTTGACACCGGCTGCAACCGCCGTGTCGATAATTTTTCCGACGAGATCCAAATGATGGACGGTCACCGTCACCGAGCGGTTGACGAAGTATCCCCACGTTTGCGGATCCCGGACGCACGGAGTTTCTTGCAACAATATTGCATTTGGCGCCCGCGCTTGAGGTTGCACCGGCGGCGGACAGGGAGGCGGCGGCGGAACGTGATTGAGAGTATAGCTGGTCGTTTTGGTGTCGGCGGCGGCGATGCCGATCGTACGCATGCCGGTAGTAAGATGTGCATAAACGGTATTGCTCAAGCCGGTGGCTTGTTCGGCGGTCGATGCATGGCTTGCGATGCTGAACGAAACGACGGCGACATCGGGCGGAGCGGAGACCGTAGCCTGTCCCGTAGAGTAGATAGTGGTTTGTCCGGGATCGGCTGCCGTCACCCGGAGCGGAAGCAGTAATGCGCCGCAAAGAGCCGCGGCCGCGAAGGCTTTCATCATCATACTGGCTTCAACGCTACTCCCGGCAGTCCGCGTGACTAAGGGCCTAGGGGCGCCGAAGCGACCTTAGGCTCGTTTCATCTGCCCTGACCGTGGTAAACTTAGAGCCATGCTTTGGACAATTCTCGTTTGGATTATCTTCGGCCTCATCGTGGGGCTGATAGCCCGCTGGCTCGTGCCCGGCGCGGTGGGCGGCGGCATGTTGACCGACATCATCGTCGGAATCGTGGGTGCGCTCATCGGCGGTTTCATCTATCGCTGGTTTGGACACGGCGGCCTCGATCCGCTGTGGAGTTTTATCTACGCGCTGATCGGCGCGGTGTTACTTTTGTTGCTGCTGCGGGCTTTTTCCGGGCGACGACCGGCCGTTTGACCTGGGAGGCCCCGGTCCTTTCGCCTGCGTAATACGTAAGCATGGCCTACGTCATTACCGAGCCGTGCATCGGCACGAAGGACAAGTCGTGTGTGGACGTCTGTCCCGTCGATTGCATACACGGTAAAGACGAGGACACGATGCTGTACATCGATCCCGAAGTCTGCATCGACTGCGGCGCGTGCGTTTCGGCATGTCCCGTCGAAGCGATTTTTGCAGACTCGGACGTTCCTGAAAAATGGCAAAACTACACCGCCGTCAACGCCGAGTATTTTAAAAAATAGAAAGTAGGGTCCTGTGCAGCGTGCGGCAGGACGCGAGCTACTCGACGATACCGTCGAGTCAATCGGCGAACTCGAAGAAAATTTCTCTGATATCGAAAAAGCGAACCGCTGGCTCGGCGGGCTCTCTGCCGCGCAATTCGCTACGCGCACGCTGCGCCCGCAAACGATCTTGGACGTCGGCTGCGGTTCGGGCGACATCGCCCAGTTTTTAGCGCGCAAAGCCCGCGCGCAAGGCCGAAGTGTGCGCGTGACGTGTTTGGACGTCAGTCCTGACGTTTTGGAGATTGCGCGCAGGCGTCACGGCGATCCCGATCTCCGTTTCGTTGCGGGCGACGGCGCGTCGCTTCCTTTTGAAGACGCGAGCTTCGACGTCGCCATGTGCAATCTGACGCTGCACCACTGCGATCCGGCCGCGGCGGTCGCGCTGCTGCGCGAACTGCGCCGCGTCGCGCGCGTTGCTCCGGTCGTAACCGACTTGAGGCGCTCGCGCGCCGCTTGGGCAGGCGCCGCGTTGCTCGTATCGGTTTTTACACGCAACCGGCTGACGCGTCACGACGCACCCCTTTCCGTATTGCGCGCTTACACGCCGGCGGAAGCTCTGGCCCTGGCACGCCAAGCCGGCTGGAAGAATCCGCACGTGCGGCGGATGCCGCTATACCGCATGGCGGTCTGGGATGTTTGACGTCGTGATCGCCGGTGGAGGCCCGGCGGGCTCCGCCGCGGCGATCGCGCTGGGCGGGACCGGATTGAACGTGCTGATCGTCGACAAGTCGCAGTTTCCACGCAACAAGGCCTGCGGAGAATACGTGAGTGCGGGTGCCGTCGAGCAGCTGCGGACGCTCGGCTTGGAAAGTATGCTCGCGCCGGCGGCCGTGCCGCTGGACGGAATCCGGTTGAACGGAAATGGCGTGCGCGTCGAGTTGCGTTTCTCGAAAGCGGGTTGGGCGGTTCCGCGTTTGCGGCTCGACGACGAACTGCTGCGTTTGGCAATCTCGCGCGGCGCAACCTTTATGCAAGCGCGCGTTGAGGACGTGCGCGAAGAAGCGCCGGGCAGCTTGCTCGCGGTCAGAGACCCAAGCGGTGAAACGCGCGGCGTGCGGGCGCGATTTGTGATAGGTGCGGACGGTGCGCAGTCAATCGTCGCCAGAAAATGCCGTTTGAGCGTTGCTCCGCGAGGCGAGCAGCGGTTTGCTTTGGGCGGCCATTACGGCGGTTTACGCGATCTCGATCGTTTCGTCGAGATGTTTGTAGAGGGCAGCAGTTACTTCGCGGTTAACCCGTTTGACGCGGCGCACGCAAACATTATGGTGATCGTGCGCGAAAATGACCTCGGTTCCCGAAAAAATGACGTCGACCAATTCATTCGCGAGCGCGCCCGCGCCTTGAGCGGCGACGCCGCTCGTTTTGCGGGGGCGCGGCTCGAAGGGAAGCGCGTGGCTGTCGGCCCGCTCGCCCATTGCACGCGCGGCGTGACGGCCGGAAACGTTTTGCTGGCGGGAGACGCCGCCGGCTTCATCGACCCGTTCACCGGCCAAGGCGTCTATTTGGCTTTGCGCGGAGGCATTGCGGCCGCGCGGGCGATCGCCGCAGCTGTCGCTTCGCCTTCGTCGGCCCGCGCCGCCATTGAAAACTACGGGTCGGCGCTCTCCGGCGAAATGCGGCGCCGGGGCAAACTCGCCCGCATCGTGCGATCGTTCACCGGTTGGGCGGCGCTTTCACGACGAGCTGCCAGAAACATCGAACGCGATCCTGAACGCGCTCAGGTTTTGATCGATGCGGTCGCCGGCTGCGGACCAATAGAACCGGCGCTCGCGCTGGGCAACCTGCTGAGACTCGTCGCCTAATGTTCGCCCGCAACGAAATTGTGGTTCACGCCTCGCCTGCGCGAATTTATCGTTATGCATCCGATACCGAACGGTGGCCCGAGTATTTGCCGCATTACCGTTACGTGCGCGTGCTGCAGCACGCCGGCAACAAGCGCGTGGTCGAGATGGCGGCGCGGCGCAGCGGGATACCGGTTCGCTGGCGCGCGGAGCAGACCAACGATCCGCTGACCCCTTCGATCGCGTTCCGTCATTTGGGCGGCTGGACCAAAGGGATGGACGTGGTTTGGAATTTCGAGCCGGTCGACGGCGGGACGCGCGTCTCGATCGATCATCGCGCGGCATTGCGGTTCCCGATGAATTGGATCGTCGGAAAGTTTTTCATCGATCACGTCGCGACGCGCACGCTGCGGCGAATGAAAGCATTGGCCGAGGGCAGCGATGGCTGAAACGCATCGCGTCGTCATCACCGGGATGGGTCTGATTACACCGCTCGGCACCGGTGCGGCGTTTTGGGATAATCTGCTCGCGGGCAAAGTCGCGATAGCACCGCTCACGCGTTTTGAGTGTGAAGGTTTTCCTTCGCGTGTCGCCGCGCAAATTGACAACTTCGATCCGTCGGATTACTTGGCGAAACGCAGATTGCAGTGGACCGACCGGTTCTCGCAACTCGCGGTCGCCTCGGCCAAACTCGCGGTCGAGGACGCGAAACTCTCCGTCGACGGAAATCGCGCGGAGATTGGCGTCTATACCGGATCGGCACTGGGCGGCTTGGCGTTCGCAGAAGAGCAGATCGAAATCTTTCGCCGGGAAGGCCTGCGTTCGGTGCGTCCGCTGCTGACGCTCTCGGTCTTTGGGGGCGCGGCGGCGAGCAACGTCGCGATCGAGTTTGGCATTACCGGACCGACGATGGCGAACTCGGATTCGTGCGCCGCGGGTGCGATCGCGATCGGCGACGCCTTTCGCGCGATCAAGCGGGGCGACGTGCGCGCAGCTTTAGCGGGCGGAGTCGAAGCGCCGCTGGCGCCGCTGACGTTTGGAGCTTTTACCGTCGCGCGCGCGATGTCGACGCGCAACGACGATCCGGCGACCGCCAGCCGTCCGTTCGACGCCGGGCGCGACGGATTTGTGATGGCCGAAGGCGCCGGCATGTTCGTGCTCGAGCGCTACGATGACGCGGCCGCGCGCGGCGCGCAGATCTACGCCGAGATCACGGGCTTCGGTACGTCGAACGATGCTTATCACATGTCTGCGCCGCTGGCCGACGGTTCGCAGACCGCAAACGCGCTGCAGCGCGCACTGGACGAGGCGCGCGTCTTGCCCGCTGAGGTTGAAGCGATCAACGCACACGGATCGTCGACGCGCTTGGGCGATAGCGCCGAAGCGGTCGCGTTCGAGCGAGTCTTCGGTCAAAGGCTTACGGATATTCCGGTATCGGCGACCAAGGGTCAGCACGGGCATGCGCTCGGAGCGACCGGCGCGTGGGAAGTGGCGATCGCCGCGATGGGCATGCGCGATCGCGTCGTGCCGGGAGCCGTGAATTTGGAGCATCTCGACGTCGACTGTCCGGTGCGCTGCGCGCGCGAAACGATCTCCGCGAGCGCGCGTGTGGTCTTATCGAATTCGTCGGGTTTCGGCGGCATCAACGCCGCGCTGGTGCTGCGCTCGGCCGAGTAGCTACGCCGGCTCGCGGTTGAGCACCATGCTCAAGCACGTTCCGTGCTGGGCGGAATTGATGCGGACGCGATCCATCAGTTCGTGCATCAGCACCATTCCGCGTCCCCGGTCATCGCGCTTTGAGAATGGACGCCAGTGTCCGCGATCTTCCACGTCAACGGTGACGCAGTCGCCCTGCGCTTCCAGCCGCAGAGCGAACTTGCCGGGTTCTTCGCCTTGATAGGCGTGCTCGACGGCGTTGGCGACAGCTTCGCCGATTGACGACGTCAGTGCAAACCGCTGATCCGGCGAAATGCCGTGCTGATCGCAAAAACGGTTGACCATCGCGCGCACGATCGGCGCGGCCATCGGGATGGCTGAATACTCCATCCGTTTTGGAACGGGCCCGTCGAAACATGAGAGCGCCAGCGTGGCGGCGTCGTCGCGATTGACCGACGTGCTGAAGATGCGTTCTTGCAGCGCGATGGCCGGATTCTCCGGGTCCGATTCGCAGGCGCGCACGCTGGCTTCGAGCAGCCGCTCTTCGCCGGCGATCACGTCACGTTCGTATTCGGTCATACCGTCAGTGTAAAAAACAACCCAGCTGCGCGGGGGCACCGTGATCACCCAATCGCGGGCGCCGACGTTAGCGCCGATTCCCAGCGGCACACCGCCGCCCGGCAGATACCCGGCGAACGCGTCCTGGATCACCAGTGCGGGCGGGGGGTGTCCGGCCACCGCGTAGGTCAGCTCGCGGCTGGACGCGTCGTAATAGCCAAATATGGCGGTGACCATCCCTATACCGCTGCGCAGATTCGTCACGCCGTTGATTTGCTCTAACACGGCTGCGGGAGATCGCTCGCCGACGGCCGCGGCGCGCAAAGCGATGCGCACCTCGCCCATAATTGTAGCGGCCTCGAGCCCGTGCCCGGCCACGTCACCCATGGAGATTGCCAGGCGGTGATCCGGGAGTTCGAAAGCGTCGTACCAGTCGCCGCCGACTTCGGCTTCCTCGCTGGCCGGACGGTAGGCCCCATCCAGCTGCCCTCCGGCCACGCGTGGGAAGCTTGCCGGCAGCAGGGCCCGCTGCAGCCGGTCGGCTACGTGGTGGGTCCGTTCCAGGAGCGTCGCCTGATCGAGCGCATTGGCCAGCTGGAGACCGAGAATCTCGGCGATCTTGCCCGTGGCGTCGTCAAACCAGCCGGCCTCTTTGGCCGCAAGCACGAAGACGCCGCTCCCGGTGTGCCGCCCGGGCAGCGGGACCACGAGGACGCTTTGGTAGCCGCGCGACTCCAAGCCGGCCTCGATTTGGGCCCGGTCGCCGCGGCGCAGGCGGAGTTTCTTGCCGGCCCCGGCCTCGTGGAAGAACTCTTCATCGCTGCGGTCGCTCCCGGCTATCACGCAATAGCCGGCCAGGCGCTCCACGCAAAGCTGCGCCACGCGAGGCAGAGTCGCCGATAACTCAAGCGATGAGGCTAAGAGGCGACTCGCATCCGCCAGGAGCTCGAGGGCCTGGGAATGGCGAATGTCGCCGCGCTCAAGCATACGTGCCCGGCATGCCTCCAGTTCTCCCCGTGGCCTCCGCTTGCTAAACCTGGCAAGCCCAAGTTTGGCAAAGGACGAATCGGGCAATGAGGAAGTCAGCCGCATCCACCACGGAGCACTTTCATTATATGGCGACATTGACTCGTTCGAAACCGGCGCGTAACGGCAAGACGCTTACAAACGGCGCCGCAGGTTCGCATTCGGCCAACGGCACGGCTCTCGAGCGCAAGATGCTCAACGCGCTGCGTTCGTTCCGCGATGGAAATTTTTCGGTCCGGCTTCCGGTGCGCGGGATCGGCATTGAAGCCGAGCTCGCCGAGGCGTTCAACACCACCGTGCAGATCAAACAGCACATGCTGCGCGAGATCATGCGCGTCAGCCGCGTTGTCGGACGCGATGGCCGCGTCAACGAGCGCGCGCAATTGCCCGAAGCGACGGGCGGCTGGAAAGCGCAAGTCGACGCTTACAACCATTTGATCGACGACCTGACCGCCCCGATGGCCGAAACGAATCGCGTACTGGGGTCGGTCGCGCAAGGCGATCTGGGGCAGCGGATCCCGGTCGATATCGACGGCCGTCCGCTACGCGGCGAGTTCTTACGTTCCGCCCGGCTGATCAATGCCATGGTCGATCAGCTCAATGCGTTCGCTTCCGAAGTGACGCGCGTCGCGCGCGAAGTCGGTTCCGAAGGCAAACTCGGCGGCCAAGCCAGCGTCAAAGGCGTTGCCGGTACGTGGAAAGATTTGACCGACTCCGTCAACACGATGGCCGGCAACTTGACGTCGCAGGTGCGTAACATCGCCGATGTGACGACCGCCGTCGCCAAAGGCGACCTCTCGCGCAAGATCGCGGTCGAAGCCGCCGGCGAAATTCTCGAACTCAAGAACACGATCAACACGATGGTCGACCAGCTCAACGCGTTTGCCTCGGAAGTCACGCGCGTCGCGCGCGAAGTCGGATCCGAAGGAAAACTCGGCGGCCAGGCTGAGGTGCAAGGCGTCAGCGGTACGTGGAAAGACCTCACCGAGTCCGTGAACTTCATGGCTTCGAACCTCACGTCGCAGGTGCGTAACATCGCCGAAGTCACGACTGCCGTCGCCAAGGGCGACCTTTCGAAAAAGATCACGGTCGACGTGCGCGGCGAAATTCTCGAACTCAAGAACACGATCAACACGATGGTCGACCAGCTCAACGCGTTTGCCTCGGAAGTCACGCGCGTCGCGCGCGAAGTCGGATCCGAAGGCATCCTGGGCGGCCAAGCGCAGGTTGCCGGCGTCAGCGGCACGTGGAAGGACCTCACCGAGTCGGTGAACTTCATGGCCGCCAACCTGACGTCGCAAGTGCGTAACATCGCCGACGTCACGACGGCCGTGGCCAAAGGCGACCTCTCGCGTAAGATCACGGTTAGCGTCCGCGGCGAAATTCTCGAACTCAAGAACACGATCAACACGATGGTCGATCAGCTCAATGCGTTCGCAGGCGAAGTCACGCGCGTTGCGCGCGAAGTTGGTTCCGAAGGCAAACTGGGCGGTCAGGCCGACGTTAAAGGCGTCAGCGGCACCTGGAAAGACTTGACCGACTCCGTGAACCGGATGGCTTCCAACCTGACGTCGCAGGTGCGTAACATCGCCGACGTGACGACGGCCGTTGCCAAAGGTGACCTTTCGCGCAAGATCACGGTCGACGTTCGCGGCGAGATCCTGGAACTCAAGAACACGATCAACACGATGGTCGACCAGCTGAACGCATTCGCGGGCGAAGTGACGCGCGTCGCGCGCGAAGTCGGTTCCGAAGGCAAACTGGGCGGCCAGGCTCAGGTTGCCGGCGTCAGCGGTACGTGGCGCGACTTGACCGAGTCCGTGAACTTCATGGCTTCGAATCTCACGTCGCAAGTCCGTAACATCGCCGAAGTCACCACCGCCGTCGCCAAGGGCGACCTTTCGAAAAAGATCACGGTTGACGTGCGCGGTGAAATTCTCGAGTTGAAAAACACTATCAACACGATGGTCGATCAGCTGAACGCATTCGCTTCGGAAGTCACGCGCGTCGCGCGCGAAGTCGGCTCCGAAGGTAAGCTGGGCGGCCAGGCCGAGGTCGCCGGCGTTAGCGGCACGTGGAAAGACTTGACGCTCTCGGTGAACTCGATGGCGTCGAACTTGACGAACCAGGTCCGTAACATCGCCGAAGTGACGACCGCCGTTGCCAACGGCGACCTTTCGAAGAAGATCACGGTCGACGTGCGCGGCGAAATTCTCGAACTCAAGAACACGATCAACACGATGGTCGATCAGCTCAACGCGTTCGCGTCTGAAGTCACGCGCGTCGCGCGCGAAGTCGGCTCCGAAGGGCGCCTGGGCGGACAAGCATTCGTGCGCGGCGTCGCCGGGACGTGGAAAGACTTGACCGACTCGGTGAATACGATGGCTTCCAACCTGACGTCTCAGGTTCGTAACATCGCGAAAGTGACGACGGCCGTCGCGCTGGGCGACCTTTCGAAGAAGATCACCGTCGACGTACGCGGCGAAATTCTCGAACTCAAAGACACGATCAACACGATGGTCGATCAGCTCAACGCGTTCGCGTCTGAAGTCACGCGCGTCGCGCGCGAAGTCGGCTCCGAGGGCAAACTGGGCGGACAAGCACAGGTTCCGGGCGTCAGCGGCACGTGGAAAGACCTCACCGACAACGTAAACTTCATGGCCGCCAACCTCACGAACCAAGTGCGCGGCATCGCCCAAGTCGTGACGTCGGTGGCCAACGGCGACCTCCAACGTAAGCTGACGCTGGAAGCCAAGGGCGAAATCGCGCGCCTCGCGGACACGATTAACTTCATGATCGATACGCTGGCGACGTTCGCCGATCAGGTGACGACGGTTGCCCGCGAAGTCGGTTTCGAAGGAAAACTCGGCGGACAAGCGCAGGTTCCGGGCGCCGCCGGACTCTGGCGCGACCTGACGGACTCCGTAAACCAGTTGGCGGCACAGTTGACCTCGCAGATTCGTGCCATCGGCGAAGTCGCGACGGCGGTTACGAAGGGCGACCTTTCACGAGCGGTTCAAGTCGAAGCACGCGGCGAGGTCGCCGAGCTGACGCGCAACGTCAACGAAATGATTCAGAACCTGCGCGATACGACGCGTAAGAACACCGAGCAAGACTGGCTCAAGACCAACGTCGCGCGGTTCACGGCCATGCTGCAAGGCCAGCGCGACACCAAGACCGTGAGCCGTATGATCATTTCGGAGATCGCTCCGCTGGTCAACGCCTATTCGGGCGCGTTCTACGTGAACGAGCCGATCGGCGACGAGCAAACGCTGCGCCTCATGGCGAGCTATGCGATCAGCAAGAAAAAAGCGGCGCAGCGGACGATTCGCGAAGGCGAAGGACTCGTCGGACAGTGCCTGGTCGAGCGGCAGCGCATTCTCTTAAGGGAAGTGCCGCCGGATTATATGGCCATCGGTTCCGGATTAGGCGAGACCAAACCGCTCGCGCTCATCGTGCTGCCGGTGCTTTTCGAAGGCGAGGTCAAGGCGGTCATCGAGCTGGCTTCGACCGAACGCTTCAACGAGACGCAGCTGCAGTTTTTCGATCAATTGACCGAGTCGGTCGGCGTCATTCTGAACACGATCGGCGCGACGATGCGCACCGAAGAGCTGCTCAAGCAGTCGCAAGCGCTGACCAACGAACTGCAGAGCCAGCAGATGGAGCTGCAGCAGACCAACGACGAGTTGGAAGAGCGCTCGCGGCTTCTGCAAGAGCGGAACGAAGAGATCGAACGCCGCACGCGCGAAATCGACGAAGCGCGCCAAGAGCTCGAAAAGAAGGCCGAGCAGCTGGCGCTGACTTCGAAATACAAGTCGCAATTCTTGGCCAACATGTCCCACGAGTTGCGCACGCCGCTCAACTCGCTGCTGATTCTTTCCAAGCAGTTGGCGGACAACCCCGAAGGCAACATGACGAACAAACAGATCGAGTTCGCGCAGACGATTCGTGCCGCGGGTACCGACTTGCTCACCCTGATCAACGACATTCTCGATCTGTCGAAGATCGAGTCGGGTACAACGTCAATCGATCTGCAGGACGTGCCTTTCCAATCTATCGAGGACGACATCGCCCGCACGTTCAGTCAGGTGGCGGCCGACAAAGCGCTCAAGTTCACGATCAAACGCCACGAGGACGTCCCGGAGAAACTCGTTACGGATGCAACGCGGCTGCAGCAGATTCTCAAGAACCTGCTCTCCAACGCGTTCAAGTTCACGACCGAAGGCGGCGTGACGCTCGAAATATCGCTGCTCAAGGAGCACCGCCTCGGCTCGATCAAAGGCCCGGCGATTGCGTTTGCGGTGACCGATACCGGCATCGGCATCCCCCCCGACAAGTTCAACGTCATCTTCGAAGCATTCCAGCAAGCCGATATGGGAACGTCGCGTAAGTTCGGCGGCACCGGACTCGGGCTGGCGATCAGCCGCGAAATCGCGGGATTGCTCGGCGGCGAAATCGCCGTCGAAAGTACGATTGGTGAAGGCAGTACCTTTACGTTCTACCACCCGGCCGAACGCATAGCGGGGCCGGCGATGATGCGGCCATTCGGCATGATCGGCGAGGCGCATACGGTGCGCGAGGACGGATCGGAGTTGCGCGACGCGACGCCCGCGCGTTCGCTCGAGATGTCGCCGTCGCTCGAAGCGATCGCCGACGATCGCGACAGGATCGAGAGCACCGATAGGGTGCTGTTGATCATCGAAGACGACGCGATTTTCGCGCGGATTCTGCTCGGCCTGGCGCGCGACCGCGGATTCAAAGCCGTCGTCGCGCTCAGCGGCGCCGACGGCGTGATTGCCGCCAGAAAATATCTGCCCGATGCCATAACGCTCGACATCGGCTTGCCCGACGTCGACGGCTGGAAGCTTCTGGCCGATCTCAAGCACGATCCGTCGACGGCGAACATTCCGGTGCACGTCATCTCCGGCGAGGAGCAATGGCAGCGCGCGCTGGACGCGGGCGCCATCGCCCACCTGCGCAAGCCGGTCACGGAAGAAGCGCTCACCGAGACGTTCGATAACCTGCTCGGCTTCGCGGACCGGCGCACCAAGAATCTGCTGGTCATCGAAGACGACATCACGCAGCTGAACGCGATGGTCAATCTGATCGGCAGCGGCGAGGTGGCGGTCACGGCGGTGCGGTCCGGCGATGAGGCGATCGAAGCGCTCAACACCGGTAAGTTCGACTGCATCGTCGTCGATCTCGGGCTGCCCGATATTCCGGGAGATCAGCTGATCGAGCGCATTCGCATGCAAGCCGAGCACGCGCGCACGCCCATCGTCGTCTACACGGGCCGCGATCTTTCGCGGCAAGAGGAAGCCAAGCTCAGCAAACTGAGTGAGGCGGTCATCGTTAAGGACGCGTTGTCGCCCGAGCGTTTACTTGACGAGACACGGTTCTTCTTGCACCAAGTCGAATCACGTTTGCCGGCGGCTAAGCGGAGCAGCGACATTCCGCCGCTCGGCACGGCGACGCTCGAGAACAAGAAGGTGCTCATCGTCGACGACGACGCGCGCAACATCTACGCGCTCAGCACGGCCCTCGAGGCGCATCATCTCGTGCCTGTCAGCGCGGAGAGCGGTCAGGAAGGCATCGACAAACTGATGCAAGATCCGTCGATCGACATCGTGCTGATGGACATCATGATGCCGGAGATGGATGGATACGAAACGATCCGCCGCATTCGCTCGAATACGCGCTTCGGAAATCTGCCGATCATTGCGCTGACCGCAAAAGCGATGAAAGGCGATCGCGAGAGTTCCATCGCCGCCGGCGCTTCTGAGTACATTAGTAAGCCGGTCGACATGGATCAGCTCATTTCGCTGCTGAGGGTATGGCTCAACCGGTGATCATCGACGAGCGGCCGGCGGCACCGCCGCCGGCCGCGCATCGGAATCACGCGGACGAACTGGCCGGCATCGAGCTTTCGCTCTTGCTCGAGGCGATGCTGCGCTGGCGCGGCTACGACTTTCGCGACTACAGCGCCGCGACGCTCAAGCGGCGCGTGGCCGAGCGCATGCGCGGCGAAAACGTCGAGACGATCTCCGGCCTGCAGGAACGCTTCCTACACGACGAAGACGCATTGCGCCGCTTCGTATTCGCGATGTCCGCGAACACGAACAGGCTCTTTCGCGCGCCCGAATACTTCCGCGCGATTCGTCAGCGCGTCGTCACGTTTCTGCGGACGTACTCCTTCGCACGTCTTTGGTTTCCGGCGTGTTCGACGGGCGAAGACGTCTACACGATACTCGCGATTCTCTTTGAAGAAGAGCTCCTCGACCGATGCATGCTCTATGCGACGGATCTGAGCGACCTTGCGCTCGCGCAGGCGCGCGAAGGCGTCTTCGAAATCAATTCGTACGAAGAGTTCTCCAACGACTATCTCTTGAGCGGCGGCCGCAAGTCCGTCTCCGACTTCTGCGAGTACGCCGACGGCAAAGTCACGTTCAATGACATGCTCAAACGCAATCTGATTTTCGCGACGCACAGTTTAGCGACCGACGCGTCGCTGAACGAGTTTCACGCGATCATTGCGCGCGGCGTCCTGCCGCAGTTCAACAAGACGCTGCAGTACCGCGTCCACAACCTTTTTCTGCAGAGTCTCTCGCGCTTCGGGTTCGTCTGCCTGAGCTCGGCCGAGTCGCTGCGCTCCACGCCGCACGAAGGGGCTTTCAAAAAAGTCGACGACGTCTTCCCGATCTACCGCCGCATGCGCTAGGGGCGGCCCTCGCTACCCCCAGGAAAAGCGAAGACGGGTGAGCGAAAGCACAGATTCGCATGGTTTCGTCCGACGTCATCAACAAATTTTTCGCATGGGCTCCGTTCGTGGTTCTCGCGGTCATTCTGGTGGTGGCGTACGTGTGGACCCGTGGCGAGAAGCAACTGGCCGCCCCCATCGGTAAAACATATTCTTGCGCGCGGTGCGGTCGCCGCGGCGTGCGCGAGCACATGGTTCCGGTGACGGCCGAAGGCGCGGTCGTCTGGTATTGCGGACGCTGCGCGCACGCGCACTAATTCTGGAGGCTCAAAAAACATGACCCTGGATCTTTCTGCCGTTTCGTCATCCGAAAATGTGTGGCAGATGGCTCAGCATCAGCTCGACGACGTCGCGCTGCTGATCGGGCTCAACGAATCGATGCACGGGTTCTTGCGCGAACCCAAGCGCATTCTCGAAGTCTCCGTGCCGGTGCGCATGGACAACAACACAACCAAGATTTTCAAAGGCTTTCGCGTGCAGCACAATATGTCGCGCGGGCCGACCAAGGGCGGCATCCGGTTTCATCCGGACGTGACGCTGGACGAGGTCAAAGCGCTGGCGATGTGGATGACGTGGAAATGCGCGCTCGTCAATATCCCGTTCGGCGGAGCTAAGGGCGGCGTCATTTGCGACCCCAGGACGATGTCGATGCAAGAGCTCGAAAACCTTACGCGCCGTTTCACCAGCGAGATCTCGATCATCATCGGACCTGAAAAAGATATCCCGGCACCCGACGTGTACACGACGCCGCAGATCATGGCGTGGATCATGGATACGTTTTCGATGCAGAAGGGCTACTCGGTGCCCGGCGTCGTGACGGGTAAACCAATTGCAATCGGCGGATCGCTCGGGCGCGACAAAGCGACCGCGCGCGGTTGCCTGTTCGTTGTCGACGAAGCGATGCAGACGCTCGGCCTGACGATCGAAGGCGCGACCGTCGCCGTGCAAGGTTTCGGAAACGCCGGCATGTACGCCGCCGAACTGATGTCGCAGCGCGGCTACAAAATCGTCGCGGTTACGGACTCAAAAGGCGGAGTCGCCAATCCCAAAGGTCTCGACGTGGCCGGCATCATGGCGCATAAAGCCGAAACCGGCTCCGTAGTAGGCTTTACCGGCGGCGACCGGATCAACAACAAAGACGTGCTCGAGTACGAATGCGACGTGCTGGTCCCCGCCGCACTCGAAAAGGTGATCACCAAAGATAACGCTCCGCGTATTCGCGCGAAGATCGTAGCCGAAGCTGCCAACGGACCGACGATGCCCGAGGCAGACGCCATTCTTTTCGAGCGGGGCGTCATGGTGCTGCCGGATATTCTGGCCAATGCCGGCGGCGTGAGCGTTTCGTACTTCGAATGGGTTCAGGACCTCCAGGAAAACTTCTGGGAAGAAGACGAGATCAACGAACGGCTCAAGCGCAAGATGACGCGTGCCTTCCGGGAAACCCACGAACAGGCGCAGCGCCACGGCATAGATATGCGCCGCGGCGCGTACGCGGTTGCCGTTGCGCGAGTCGCCGAGGCGACCAAACTTCGCGGACTCTACCCGTAATGGAGACTGCCATCGAGACGATAGAAGAAGTCGCGCGGCGGCCTTCGCCGGCTCCGCGCCCGCAATCGCTGGCTTTCGACGGCGAGCTCTTATGGATGGGCTCGCTCGAAACGCAACGGCTTTACGCGATAGACCCGAATACCTGGACGGTTCGCGAGGAAGGCCAAGCTCCGGGGAAACCATACGGCATGGTGGCGGTCGGTGACGAGTTTCGCGTGGTCGTGAGCGAAACCGAAGAGGACCATCGCATCATCAAGAAATTCATCCCGGGCCACGGGTTCAAGAAAGAGGGCATTCAGTGCCCCGACGACACGGGTTCGTATTTGAGCTACGACGGCGACTTGCTCTACGTCAGTCAGTTTTATAACCGGGTCATCATCTCGGTCGACGACGACGGGCACTTCGGAAAGCCGATTCACGCTCCGCACGATATTTGCGGACAGGTTATCGTGGACGGATGTTTTTATCTGGTGACCACCGACGATGAAGAGACCGACGACTACTTCCTCACGCGCGTGGACGCGCGCGACGGAAAGGTCGTGGCTGAAGACATCGCGCGCGTTCCTTTCAAAGCCCGCTCGCTGGCATACGACGGCAAACGCTTTTGGACCAATCACCGCGAGCAGCACGAGATCGTAGCATTCACGGCATCTATTCCGCAACGCTAACCCCGTTCGATCGCGACCACAAGCCGGATCCTTCGCTTGCAGTTCCCTACTATCGCTCACTGCTCGATCGCGGGTGCGACGGCCTCAATATTTTAGGCACGACCGGCGAGGCGATGTCGGTGGCGGTGAACGACCGTCTGCGTTTTATGGAAAGCATCGCCGCGAGTCTGCCGTTGCGCACGCTCATGGTGGGGACCGGCGCGACGGCCTTTCACGATGCCGTCGAACTCACAAAAGCCGCGTTCGCCCTCGGTTTCAGCGCCGCACTGGTCATACCGCCGTTCTACTATCGCGACATTTCCGACGGCGGGATCGTGCGGTTCTTCGGCGATCTCATAGAGCGGGTGCGCCCGCCCAACGGCGGGATCTTCTTGTATAATTTTCCGCGCATGAGCGGGATGACGTTTCACGCCGACCTCGTCGCAACGTTGATGAGCGAATTTCCTGCGGCAATCGGCGGAATGAAAGACAGCTCGAACGACATCGATCTCGAACGCGCGCTGCACGCACGCTATCCCGGGTTCGCCCTCCTTCCCGGGTCCGATCAGATGCTGCCTGAGGTTCTGGAATACGATCTCGCCGGCTGCATTTCCGGAAGCGTCTGTTTGTGGCCGGAACTCGCCGCCGCGGCTTGGAGCGAACGTGATATGGCAAAGGCGATGAAGGTCCGCGATCTCCGCATGGCCTTACCTGCGCCGCTCATTCCGGCCGTGCGCGCGCGTGTTGCCGCCGAACAAAAAAACGAAGCGTGGCTTCGTTCGATTCCCCCGCTTTAGAATGCCGGAGATCTTTCGCGTTTCCGGCATAGTCGCGTTGATGCGGCATGCGGTCATGTCCGCGACCTACAAGCCGGCCCTCCTGAAAGCCCTAGCCCGGATTTCGAAACGCTCCGACAATCTGTCCATTTCACTTGAAGAACTCGGCGAAGAATTCGCTAAGATGTATTGGAATCAGGTGGTAGTCTATCACCTTCGCCAGGCAGCCTCGATCAGCAAAGAATCCGAAGTCATCCGGCTTATCTCCAAAACCTCGCGCGATTATGGGATCAGAACCTTTTCAGAACTTCCGGAGCCCGGAAAGGGAAAAATTCGCGCGAAAATGGCTCGGATTCTTACAATCAACGTGTTGAGCGCATTCCACGTCAGTAAGCCGCCCGACATGCCCCGCTTGTATGATTGGTCAAAGGGCCGAGCGCAAATTGCCCTCACCTCGGAAGCTCATGAATTTCTGCGTAGTAATAGCGCCGTACTTGAACTCATCGCTAATTATCACTGGGCTACATTCCTCGAGGCGTGTAACCGCCTAGCTCCGAAAGTCATTCAAAAGGTCGCGACGGACGGAGCTCGGCGAGGATCGCTCGTCCCCTATCTGAGAATTCTCGCCGAAGAGAGCGCACAACAATGCTTCTATTGTGGCGACGGTTTTGAAAACGGACGCGGCGCCGTCGTAGACCACGTAATCCCGTGGAGCTTTTTGCTTGAAGACCCCATCTGGGATTTGGTGCTCAGTTGCGCACGTTGCAACAGCGCGAAGTCCGACTGGCTTCCTGAAAACACGTTTATTGACCGCCTAGTTCGACGTAACCAGGGCGCTCTGCGTTCAAGGCTCCAGGGTAAGGCCAGCATGCTTTTCGGGGCCGAAGATATCGAGCGGCTTTACCAGGCAGCCATTTCTCTTGAGTGGCCGCGCTTTTGGTCCCCTCCATAATTGCTCCCCTTGCTAACCGGCCGCGATCGCGTGATTGTTATGCGTGCGACTTATCTTTCTTCCGCACGCGCGCAAGCGTATGAGGGAGCGCGGAATATCTCCTCAGGAAGTCTATGATGTGGTTCGAAACTGGACTGTCGAACTGCCGGGAAAGAAGGGGCGGCGTAATCTCTGGGGAGGACAAGGGGCTGCGGCTATCCGAGTAACCGTTGAACGGCTCCGGAACGGGAAGATAATCGTGTTCACAGTGGGCTGGCGGAGTGAAGAGTGATGAGACCGGTTATCGATGTCGAGCGCAGCACTGACAGAGGGGTGGTCTGTCTTTACCTGCGTTACAGTTATGGAAACGTCGTTCCGCCAACGAAGAGTCTGGATGCCGAAGGTTCCGTAAATGTCGATTACGACGCCAAGGGCGAGATCGTAGGCATCGAAATCATCGACGTTGACGACGAATCGGTTGCGCTGACGACGCAGTTTGCCAACGAGCATGGACTGGGTTTGGCCGGAGCGTTCGGCCGCGCCGCTTAAACCTGAACGACTTCCTTAATTTCCGGAACGTCCGCGCAAACGACTTGCTCGATCGCGCCTTTTAGCGTCATGTTCGATGCGGGGCAGCCGCCGCATGCGCCGAGCATTTGCACGAACGCGGTTTCCTTTTCGACTTTGATGAGCCAGACTTCGCCGCCGTCCATGTGTATGCCGGGGCGAACTTTGTCGAGCGCTGCGTTGACGCGCTCCTCGAGAGTGTTACTGGCCATAACCTTTCATCAGTTCGTGCATTTTACCGGCAACCATCAGCGCATCGTCCCAATCGCGCTGCCACATGTTGCGTCCGAAAATCAACCCGACGCAGCCGGCCTCCATGGCGATCTGCGCTTTGTGAATCGTGTCCTCGTCGCCCATTTTGCTTCCGCCTGAAACCAATACCAGGGAGCGGCCGGCCGACTTCACGACTTTGCGCAATCCATCAATCTCAGACAGCTCCAGTGTGTCGTAAGGTTTCGGCTGCGCTTTTGCGGTTGCGCCGTCCCACTTCGGCACGTTGAGTTTGATCACGTCGGCGCCCATTTCACACGCCACTCGCGCCGCATAATCAACGGCGTAGAGCGAATCGATACCACCCTTGGCCTTCATTCCCGAACCGCGCGGATACGCCCAAATGACCAGCGGCATGCCGTAGCGCTCGCACTCGCGGCGCACTTCGCCGCACTGCGCGATGTCCACGTCTTGTGCCGGACTTCCGACGTAAAGCGTGTACCCGACGGCGTCCGCGCCCAGGCGGACCGCGTCTTCGACCGAGGCTGTCAGCGAACTAAATGCTTCGTCGTCGCTCGGTACGTTCGTTTTGCCGTTGATCTTGAGGATGAGCGGGACTTTGCCGGCGTATGGTTTGTGATACTTTTCGGCCAGCCCCACATGCAGCGCGATACCGGAAAAATTGCCCGCCACGGCCAGCCGGTAGATCCAATCGGTATCGATAGATTCCGGGTTGCTGAAAAAGTCGATCGGGCCGTGTTCGAGCCCCTGATCGATAGGCAGAAGCATCAGCGTGCCGTTGGCCGGGCCGTGCTCGTACATGAAACGGTGCAGCCGCACGCGTTTTCCGCTCGAAAGATTCAGTTCGTCAAATGTCGGTCTGCGGACCGGTGCCAGCATGCTCGCTCCCCCTTCGCCAAACTAGGCGCCTAAAAAGGAAGATTAGATTGAGGGCCGCCAAATCATGCCGGAGACCCGATGAGCACTACTCTGCCGACCAAGCGGGGAAGCTTCAACAAGCATCCCGACTTCAACAAGAAGATCCTCGTCGTTGACGATGAGGCTGCCATATTGCAAACTCTGCGCTATAATTTGGAGCGCAGCGGCTACGAGGTCGTAACCGCCAGCGACGGCCGCAGCGCAATTGCGATGGCGCAAAACGAAGAACCGGACCTGATCGTTCTGGACATCATGCTACCGCTGCTCGATGGCATGGAAGCGTGTAAAGAGATCCGCAAGACGAGCTCGGTGCCGATCATCATGCTGACCGCCAAAGATCAGGAAATCGATAAAGTGCTCGCGCTCGAGCTGGGCGCGGACGATTACGTTACCAAGCCGTTTGCGCTGCACGAATTTCTCGCGCGCGTGAAAGCGCGCCTTCGGCGCCCCACTCCCGCCGCAGCGGATCGCGATCAGGCGATCGTGCTGGGAGGGATCGTACTGGATCCGTCGCGTCAGCACGTGACCGTGCGCGGCAAAGAAGTGGCGCTGGCTCCGAAAGAGTTTGCCTTGCTGCGCCTGCTCATGGAAAATCATGGCCGCGTTGTCACGCGCCAAACACTGCTCGACAAGGTGTGGGGATATGACTTTGAGGGCGAGCAGCAAACCGTCAGCGTGCACGTACGCTGGCTGCGCGAAAAAATTGAAGAAGATGCGCGCAGTCCGCGCCACATCGTAACCGTGCGCAGCCGCGGTTACATTTTCAAGGAGTAAGCGCATCCGCTGGTTCAGACGATCGCACGTGTCGCCCGAACCGCAGCCGGAGCGTGCCGATCGGAACGAAGCCCGTCTGGACGATCGCTTCGACGCACTGGTGCGTGCGTTGCCGCTGGGCGTCATGATGCTGCGTCGCACCAAGCGCCTGCGATTCGCCAATCGCGCGGCGGCCGCGATTTTTGGATTCGATCGCGCGCGTGCGAAAGGTCTGCATCTGATCGAAGTCATCCCATCGATAGAACTCGAACGCCGTGTAGACAGCGTGATGAGCGGCGAAGCTTTGGCCGCGGCGCCGCTGATCGTCTCGGGAAAACGCACCGACCGTAGTTATGCCGTGTCGGTCTACCCGCTGAGGACCGGGCTGCGCGGAGAAGACGAACAGAGCGGTGAGATATCAGGCGCGCTCGTCATCGCGGAAGACCAAACCGAACGGCTGGCGCTAGAGCGGACGCGCCAAGAGTTTCTTTCAAACGTTTCGCACGAACTGCGCACGCCGCTCTCATCGGTGAAACTCATGCTGGAAACGCTCGTCGAAGGCGGCGACGACGACGCCCGCGCATACTTTCTGCCGCAAGCGCTTGCGGAGGTGGACAGGCTCGCGTCGCTGGTGCAGCGCTTTCTGGAACAGGCGCGCGCGGAGTCGGGCCTGCCGGCGCTGCGCATTCAGGAAGTCGACCTCGAAACGGTGACGCGCTCCGCACTGCGCTCGTTCGAGCAGCAGGCAGCGGCAAAACAGATAGCGCTCGAAGTCCGGGCGCATCGACCGGTAATTGTGGAAGCCGACGAACAGCAGCTCTTGCAGATTCTGGTGAACTTGATCGACAACGGGCTGCGTTTCACGCCAAACGGCGGCGCGGTGGCAGTGGATTTAGACGTGGAAGACGGTTACGCGAAGATCGTCGTTGCCGATACCGGCATCGGCATCCCATACAAGGACTTGCCGTTCGTTTTCGAGCGGTTTTTCGTGGCCGACCGATCGCGAGCGCGGGGTATTAGCGGGGCCGGCTTGGGCCTCTCGATCGTGAAGCAGATTGTCGAAACCCACGGAGGAACGATCGAGGTGCAGTCGGTACTCGACGCGGGCACGCAGTTCACGATCCGGATTCCGATGATCGCGCGCGTTTCTTAATATTTCTTAAGATGGCCTTAAGATAACCTTAGAGTTCCTTTACGTACCATGAGAAGGCTTTGATCTCGCGCCGGGCCGCATACGCGCACGCTGAAGAACGGATTGCGTCAGGGACTCTTTTTTCGGCGAGCGCTTTTGTGATCGTCGCGATGGGCGCGCTGATCGTCTATCTGGCGTACATGGGCCTGCAGCTGTTTTTTGTGGATCACGTCTCGCCGCTCACGTTTCTCTTTTCTCCGAATTTTTCGCCCGATGAGAAGCACCCGGGCGCGCTGGTCTTCATTATAGGTTCGGTCAGCATCACGCTGTTTGCGATCGGCGTCGGCGGCCCGCTCGGCGTAGCGGTCGGGATCTTCCTGTCGCTGATGGCGCCGCAGCGGCTGGCTAACGCCATGAAGCCGGCGATTGAGATCTTGGTCGGCATACCGTCGGTGGTTTACGGCTGGCTGGGCCTGACGCTGCTCGTCCCGCTCGTTCGCGAACATCTCGGCAGCCAAACTGGGTTCGGCCTGCTGACCGCCGGCATCGTGCTTTCGATTATGATTCTGCCGACCGTCATTTCGCTTTCGGAAGATGCGCTGCGCGCAGTTCCGGTTGCGATTCAAGAAGGCTCGATGTCGCTGGGAGCGACGCGCTGGCAGACGATTTGGAACGTGCTGCTGCCGGCCGCGCGCAGCGGACTGACGGTCGCGGTTATCCTCGGCATCGCACGCGCGATCGGCGAGGCGCTGGCGGTGCAGATGGTTATCGGCAACAGCGCCGTGCTTCCCAAAGGCTTGCTCGCGCCGACGGCGGCGCTCACGACCGAGATCGTGACCGACATGGGAAGCGCTCAAGAAGGCACCATCCTTTATCACTCGCTCTTTTCGATGGCGCTCTTGCTGTTGCTCATCGCGATGGTGCTGATCGTCGCGGTTCGTCTGGCTTTACGGCGGGCCGTCTGATGGCGACGCTCGCGTCGACATTTCAAGCGCGGGCGAGCACGACGGCGCGCCGGCGCGCGGCCAATGCGTTCATGACCGGCGTGCTTTGGGCGGCGGCTCTTTCGATCATCGTGCTGCTGGCATTCTTTGTCGGCTACATCTTTTATTTAGGGTTGCCGGTGATCTCGTGGCATTTCCTCACATCTCCGCCGAGCGAAGTTTCGGCCGGGGGCGGCATCGGACCCGAAATATTCAATTCGTTCTATATTCTGATCCTGACGCTGATTTTTACCACGCCGATCGCGATGGCAGGCGGAATCTATCTGCAAGAGTACGCCCGGCCTGGACTCTTCACGTCGCTGGTGCAATTTTGCGCCGAGTCGCTGGCGACGGTGCCGTCGATCGTCATGGGGCTTTTCGGACTGCTCGTTTTCGTAACGATGTTCCATTGGAAGTTTACGGCGATCGGCGGCGCGCTGACGCTGACGCTGCTGAATCTTCCGGCGCTCATGCGCGTGACGCAAGAAGCGCTGGCTTCCGTGCCGGCCGCTTTCCGCGAAGGATCGATGGCGCTGGGCGCCACTAAGTGGCAGACGATTCGAAAGGTCGTGCTGCCCAGCGCGATCGCACCGTTGACGACCGGGGTCGTCTTGATCGCCGGGCGTATCTTTGGCGAGACCGCGGCTCTGATTTTTACCGCCGGCGTCAGCGTCTCGGCCGGGCGCTCGGCCTACGACTTCGGCTTGTTTCACCAAGCCGAGACCCTCTCGGTGCATCTCTGGTATACGCATTCGGAGAGCCTGGTGCCCGACGCCGCGCGGGTCGGAAACGGATCGGCGCTGGTCTTGCTCGTAATGGTGCTGCTCTTCAATATGAGCGCGCGTCTTATTGGATTTGGCTTAAGTAAACGGTTTATGGGGAAGTGAACGCGATGATAAGCATCCGACCCGGCACCGAGGGAGAAGCGCTTCCCGAGACCGCGCCTAAGCTGCGCGTGGAAGATTTGAGCGTCTACTACGGGACGGTCCAAGCGATCAACCACGCATCACTCGACGTGCGTGAAAACCGCGTCACGGCGCTGATCGGGCCGTCGGGTTGCGGAAAGTCCACGTTCGTGCGGGCGCTGAACCGCATGCACGACCTCACGCCGGGCGTGCGCGTGGAAGGCGCCGTCGTTCTCGACGGTCAGAACATCTACGCAAAGGACATCGATCCGGTCTCGATCCGTCACCGGATCGGCATGGTCTTCCAACGCCCGAACCCGTTTCCGAAATCGATCTTCGAAAACGTCGTCTACGGCCTGCGCATTCACGGGATTCGCGGGCGGAAGCGTCTGATGGAGCTCGCCGAACGCAGCCTCCGTCACGCTGCGCTCTGGGATGAGGTGAAGGACCGGCTCAACCTTTCCGCGCTCGCACTTTCGGGAGGACAACAGCAAAGGCTCTGCATCGCTCGCGTGCTGGCCGTCGAGCCCGAAGTGATCGTCATGGACGAGCCCGCGTCCGCTCTCGACCCCATCGCGACCAGCAAAATCGAAGACCTTATCGGAGAGCTCAAGAAAGACTACACCGTCGTCATCGTGACCCACTCGATGCAGCAAGCGGCACGCATTTCCGACTATACGGCGTTCTTTCTCATGGGCCAACTGATCGAGACCGGCAAGACCCGCGACATTTTCTTCAAGCCCACCGACAAACGTACTGAAGACTACATCACCGGGCGCTACGGCTGATTTCGGGCGCTTTTTCGCCGGGCTGTGGTCGGCTCGTCGCGCTTAAATGACACGAAAAACAATCCCGAATCGTGGGAATCAAAGCTTAAGAAAAATATAAAGGCGCCTTAATACTGCGCCCTTACGATGGAAGCATGCGAGTTCTGAGGTGCATGCTTCTTGCCGGGTCGACCTTGGCGTTGGCCGCATCCGCATCGGCGGCCGCGTCTGCCGAGAGTTCGCCCAAGCCCAAGCCGTCTCCCAAGCCGCCGTTCACTTTCGGCGGCTTTGTTCGTTCGTATGATTTTACGCGCCAGAACGCGAGCGGTTTCCCGCAAACGCTTAAAGCGATGAATCAAGCGTCGGTTAATACGGCCGTGAGTTTACGCGGCGCTTACCGTTTCAACAACGGTCCGTTTTCGGTTGCCGCGACGTACTTGTATGCAGATCCAGGCTCTTGCATTCAGGCAGCCTCGCATCTGTCGCCGCCGTGCGGAAAACATACGTTTGTCAGCCAGGGCAGCGAGCCGGTCAACCCCGACGACACCCTGCCGGGTTACGCCCTCAGTACTCTGTACGAAGCATACGTCGAATATAAGACGCCGGCGCTGACGGTTCGCGTGGGCGATCAAGTCATCAATACGCCCTGGGCACCAAGTTCGGATACGCGTCTGAAGCCTTCCGCATACGAAGGCGTAGACGCGAGCTACAAATTCTCGGCCATGTGGTCGGCTGAGGCGACGTACATGAGCCGGTTCGAGAATCGCGTCAGCTCCGCGTTCGAAGACTCGACGCTTCTCACGAGTTTTCCGTCGGGCGCGGCGGGGACCGCGCCTAACATGTATACTCCCGGCGGCGGTCCGATAAGAACGCCCGGCTTTGCTTATGGAAGGCTCAGTTACGCCTATGGAAATATCGCGGCGAACGCGCACTACTACGCCTTCATCGACATCGCAAATGCGCTGTGGCTCGACGCGAGATATGCCGCTAAAGCGCCGGGAAAGCCATTTGTCGCATTGCAGCTAGGCAGTGAAAGCAATGCGGGGCGGTCGGTCGTCGGAAAGATACAGAGCACCATCGCGGGTATCCAAATCGGCTCGACCCCGGTCAGGAATCTCGACGTTGCGTTTTCCTACAATTATATTCCCGGCCGCAGCGACACGATCGCGCTTCCGTACGGCGTGAGCTGCGGTTCAAACAATCAAATCAAGACCGTGCCCGGCGTAACCTTTCCATATTTTTTGCCGTCGGGCGGTACGACCAACTGTTTGAGCCGTCCGGATGGAACCACGAGCGTGTACTACGGCGGTTGGGCGAGCCCGTACAGCGATTCGTTCGCGACGGATCCACTTTTCAGTTCGGAATTCAGCCAGACGATGGTCGATCGGCGCAGCCCCGGCCAGTCCATTAAACTGGGTGCAACGTTGTGGAGCAGCGACAAGCGCCTGCGGTTGATAGCCTCAAAAACCTGGTATTCATACGGAAACGAAGCGGGGATGAGTCCGACGCAGGAACTCGACCTGGACGGCACCTGGTATTTCCGCACGCCCGGCCTCGGAGCGTACCGTGGATTCTCGCTGCGCCACCGCTATGCCGAACGCACGCAAGCCGACACGCAGCTCTTCGGCGGAACGCCGCTCTTCAAATACAACCGCACCCAACTCGAGTACGACTTCTAAGTGAAGGAGAAGCACGATATGATCAAACGGCTGTTGGCGGCGATCGCTCTGGTTGCCCTTGTATTACCGGCAGGTGCGCTTGCCGACACGCAAATATCCGCTGTCGGTTCGACGGCGTTGCTGCCGCTGGTCAAAGAGGCCGCGACCGAATATGCGACGCAGCATCAAGACGTCAAAATATCGGTTTCGGGCGGCGGCTCGTACGTCGGGCTCGCTCAAGCCCGGTCAGGCACGGCGGAGCTTGGCGACTCTGACGTTATTGCGCCGGGGAATTCCGGCCTCATGGATCACAAGGTCGCGGTCGTGAGTTTTGCGATCATCGTCAATCCATCTTCCGGCATAACCGGGCTTTCCGCCGCTCAATTGCGATCGATTTTTTCAGGCCGGGTGACGAACTGGAAAGACGTCGGCGGCGCCGACCAAGGGATCGTGATCATCAACCGGCCGCGCACGTCGGGAACCCGGGCAGTCTTTAACGCGACGATGATGGGCGTATCGAAGATCAACGAAGCCGGATTGACGGTGGATAGTTCAGGGACGGTGGTCACGACGGTTGCCACGACGCCCGGTTCGATTTCGTATGTCGCGGTGGCTTATACGCGCGACAAACCGGTAACCGTGATAAAGATCAACGGCATCGCGCCGACCGAAGCAAACGTGGTGACCGGAAAGTATCCGGTATGGTCATACGAACATATCTTCACAAAAGGAAAGCCGTCGCCCGTAATCGATGGGTTCATTCGATATATTTCCTCGAATCAAAGCTTGCTGGCAAAACTCGGCTACATCCCGGTCAGCCACATGAAGGTGAAAGAGACGAACCGCTGACCGAGGTTTAGCCGGCCACCGGCGTTGGGAACTTTCAACCCGGATGGCGGAGTACCGCAAAGAGTTTCCCAGCGCGTTCGAGTGCGTCGGGCCGGCCCGGCGCGCCGTCGTGGATTTTGCCCGCCAATGGTTTTCGGGCGAAGATCTGAGCGACATCGAGTATGCGGTCGGCGAAGCGCTTTCGAACTCCGCCGAGCACGGGCACAAGACCGGAACGGCCATAGACGTTCTTTGCCGCTGCGACGGCCGGGATTTGATCATCGAAGTAAAAGACAGCGGCGCAGGGTTCCCGCGTTGGAATGCCTCGGATTACGTGCGGCCAATGTCACATGCCGCGCGCGGATACGGCACGTTCATTATGCGCGAGCTTATGGATGAAATGGAGTACAGCGAGCAAGGAACGCGCTTGCGACTATCCAAGCGCGTCGCGAGTGCCGCTTCCGATGCCGGCGAGCGCCGGCGCGCCTAGCTGCCGCTCTTCGGCGGTGCGTCCTTAAAATTCACGCCGAGAACGTTTCCGTCGCGGCCCACCACGCCGCGGTGCGGTTCGTCCGAAGCGTGACAGGTTCCGCACTCCAGGCAGGACTCGATCGCGTCCTGCGTCTTGGATTCGACAGCGAGCTGCGCGTCAAGCAGGGCGTCGCGGTTTTCGGCCGTAGGGCGAGCCTCTAGCGCTTTTTCGGCGTGCACTTTTTGCTCGACGGCCTCGCGAAGATCGTAAATAGCTTCGACTTTGTTGGTTTTTTCTGTATCGTCCATCGCTGCTCGAATGCTTTAACGGTTGCTTGAAAGCCGCTTGGGTAAGCGAGGGATGTAATCCTATCGCGCCTGCGAATAGGATGGCTTTCATGCGCGCGCTCTGCAAGACGGCGCCCGGGCCGGGCTTTCAAATTTGCGACGTCCCCGTTCCCGAAGTAGGCGCCTCGGACGTTTTGATCCGCGTTGAAAAGGCCGGGATCTGCGGCAGCGACCTCCACATTTTTTCTTGGGACAAATGGGCGCAGAGCCGCATCAAGCCGCCGCTTGTCATGGGCCACGAGTTCATGGGCCGCGTGGCGGCCGTCGGCAGCTCGGTGCGCATGGTCGCGCCCGGCGACCGCGTCTCGGCCGAAGGCCACATTGCCGACGGAACGTGTTTCCTGTGCCGCACCGGCCAAGCGCATCTATGCGAGAATCTGAAGATCATCGGCGTCGACCGCGACGGCGCGTTCGCCGAATATATCGCGATGCCGGAAAGCAACGTCTGGAAACTCGACGCATCGATTCCCGATGAGTTCGCGGCCGTCTTCGATCCGCTGGGCAATGCGGTGCACTGTGTGATGGCGGCGGGCGTAAGCGTGAAATCGGTTCTCATCATGGGCGTGGGCTCGATTGGGCTGATGGCGATACCTGTGGCCCGCGCCGCCGGCGCTTCTGCGGTTTACGCCGTTGACGTCAATCCGGCGAAGTTGGAATTGGCAAAAAAACTCGGCGCCGACGAAACGTTTCCGGCGACGGATCCGCAGCTCGTTGAGAAGATCGTTTCGGCGACGCGGGGTGAGGGCGTCGACGTGCTGCTCGAGATGTCAGGGAATGCGCAGGCGCTCGACAACGGTTTGCGGGCCGTGCGTAAGGGCGGCTGCGCCGCATTGCTCGGCATACCCTCGGAGAACGTCACGCTCGATTTGGCCGATCGCATCATCTTTAAAGGCTTGACGCTGCTGGGCATCAACGGGCGCCGTATGTTCGAAACATGGTATCAGACCGAACAGCTGGTGCGCAGCGGCCGCGTCGATCTGAAACCCATCATCACCCACGTCATTCCGTTCGAAGAATTCGAACGGGGTTTTGCATTGATGCGCAGCGGCGAAGCCGCAAAAATCGTTTTGGATGTGAAAGGAATCGCGTGAACACGGTATTCGAACGCAGTCTTCAGAGCGAAATCGAAAAGCTGAAAGCTGCCGGTACGTACAAGACTTTGCGCCACCTCACCACGCCAATGGCTCCCGAAGTGCACATGGAAGAAGCGGGCGACGTCATCGTGCTCTCCAGCAATAACTATCTCGGTCTCTCGGACCAAGCCGAAGTGGTGGAAGCGGGCAAACGCGGTTTGGACAAATACGGCGCCGGCACGGCGTCGGTCCGGTTCATCTGCGGCACCTTCGACATCCACCGGCAGCTCGAAGATCGCATCGCGGAGTTTCTGCGCACCGAGGCCTCGCTGACGTACGTCTCTTGCTGGAACGCCAACACCGGGCTCTTTCCGACGATCTGCGACGCGGGCTCGGCGATTCTTTCCGACGAGTTGAACCACGCCTCGATCATCGACGGCTGCCGCTTGGCTTCCAAATCGAAGCGCGACCGCTACAAACACAGCGACATGCGCGATCTTGAAGAGAAGCTGAAAGCCGCGCAAGGCTTAGCTCCGGTGCTGATCGTCACCGACGGCGTATTCTCGATGGAAGGCAGTCTCGCAAATCTTCCGGAGATCGTCGAGCTCGCAAAAAAATATGGAGCCGTTACCGTCGTTGACGATTCACATGGAATGGGCGTCATGGGAAAAACCGGGCGCGGCACGATCGAACATTTCGGCTTAGACGGACAGATCGACATCATCACGGGAACCCTCGGTAAAGCGCTGGGCGGGGCCGCCGGCGGATTCGTCGCCGGCAGCCGCGCGCTCGTCGACACCTTGATCCAACGGTCGCGTCCGCAACTGTTTTCGAACGCGTTGCCCGCGACGGTGGCCTGTAGCTCCCTTGCGGCAATCGACTACCTCGACAAGCATCCGGAATTGGTCGATCGCCTGCGTGAGAACACGCGCTATTTCCGCGAGAAACTTGAGGCGCTCGGGTTCAAGCCGCTCGAGGGGGAGAGCGCGATCGTTCCGATCATCGTCGGGGAAACGGCCTTCGCAATTGCTATGAGTGACCGGCTGCTCAAGCGGGGCGTCTTCGTGACGGGATTCGGCTTCCCGGTCGTGCCCGAAGGCACGGCCCGCATTCGCGTGCAAATCAGCGCAAAGCTTACCAAGGACGAAATGGATCGAGCGTTGGAAGCTTTCGCCGGCGTCGGAAAAGAGGTCGGCCTAATCTAAGAGAGGGCACCCGCATGAGGAGCTTATACGCACTCTTGATTGGCGCATTGCTTTTTAGTAGCGCGCTCCCGTCGCCGGCGCAAACGACCCCCGCGCCATCGCCGGCCCCTACAGCCCTGGCCGCGCCTTTTACCGCGCCGGCGGATTGGGTGCAGCTGCCGCGCGGCTTTACGCTCACCGAGATCAAGAATCTCTGGCGTGGACCTCGAACCGGCGGCCCGGCCGGCGGCGGAGTCTTCGCGCAAGCGGTACTTCCGCTTCCGTCGGGCATCGTGGCGGCATTCCTCGCGCAACTCCGCACCGTACTCTCGAGCTCGAAGTCGAAACAGAAACTCACCGTGACGACGGCGTCACCCAAGATATGCGGCTCGACCGCCAACGTCTTAACGGTTCACCTGCTCGGCGCGAACCCGGCCTATATCGAGACGACCATGCTCTCGCAGCGCGGGCTCACGTATGCGACCGTCTATGTGCGTACGTCGCGCAAACCCCAGCCCGCAATCGAATCGTCGCTGCGCTCCGCGTGTCCGCTTCCCAACGGCGGATTACCCGATGCGGCTCCGCCCGCCGGCTGGACCGCCCTGCAGAAGGGCTTGGACTTCGAACTGAGCGGCATTTGGATCGGCAACGCTCCATTGCAGATCATGACGATGCTCAAGGCACGCGGAATGCCCGACCTCATGTCGACTGCGCAGATGGCGCCTACGACGGCGTCGGGTACGCAGCATTCGGTGAAATATCGCGCATCGGTTCAGAAACTGAAGTTCTGCGGAACCCCGGGATTGCTGGCCACCGCGCAATTCATCGTTCCGCCCGGATTCGGCATGACGTACAGCATGGCAATCGCGCAAGGCATGGATGGCACGTTCTTGCTTTCGTACTTCCACCCGTCGAGTTACACCGATAGCGGTGCGCAGCAGTCGATGAAGACGCTCTGCGGCGGTGCGCCGCTGCCGTCGCCCTCCTCGACTCCGCTACCTTTCCCGTAGTAAAAAAAGAGCGCGGTCCGCAGACCGCGCTCTTTTTTGATGCCGCGCTCAGTTAGAAGGACTGCACCGTAATGGTCATCGAGCTGGGATTATTGTTGTCGACGATAACCGAGCTCTGGTTGCAATTGTCGTCGAAGCCAAAACCATAGGCCGCTCCGTTTGGCGCATATCGCTGCGCATCGGTAATCGGGTAGCTATATTGATGCATGAGCTGCGCATAAATATTAACGGGCTGATTTTGATAAAACTCGTTAATCGCAGCAAGGGGGCATGGGTTGTTTCGATTCATCACCGGATCGACGAGCAAGGTCGATCGATTGATATATGCGCTCAGCTCGCTTCCAATCTCGGCGCACGCCACGAACAGCGGACTACCCGCTTGCCACGCGTTGCACGGAGTAATAAGCGCTCCGTTGCCGACGATTGCGTCTGTGCTCGGGGGCATGGAAAATGAGATGTCCGGCTTGTTTGCCTGCGTAAAAACAAGCTGGTTCGAGGCGTTTACCGTGCCCGTATACGTGCCGAAAGCAGACGTGTTTGCGGTGAGTGTATGCGTCTTGTAGTACGTCCAGATATTGGAGATGTACGTGTCCCAATACGTGATGTTCGAGAAATGAGGCACGCCGGGGATGCTTTGTTCTCCGTTTAAGATCGCTTGATCTGCCGAAATTGCCCGCAGCGGGCTGACGTTGGTCCCGGTGGCCGTGCCGGGAACGATCAAGCTGTCGAATGGCGGGCTGTTCTTTAGCGCATTGAAGAATGCAGTGCGCACGCCTGCTTTGAAGCCCATCTGTGCGATGCTGCCGGACGATCCGGTGATGGTGAAGCTAAGCGGCAGGCCGAACATCTGCACCTGCGTCGTGTTAATGCCCATGCCTGGCTGATGACTGTCGACACCGACTAAATAATCGTATTCGAAGTTGTCCCAGAGCGTACCAAAATTAGGATCGGCTGCATTAGACCAGCCGTTGGGCGAAGCCCACGTGAGATCCGGATTGATCCCCGTTTTGAACTTCGTGCCGAGGGATACATACATGCGCGCGCCGCGCGTCAGCGGTAGTGGGAAAGGGGTGCCCGGCGCGGGGAACGGAATGTTGAAATCGGCGGTTCCGTCAGAACCCCGATCGGATTGCGCGAATTTCACGAGCTGCCCTGTTGCGGTGACGTGATAAAATGCCGGATCCGAGCGATCGTTCGGGTTGTTACCGATGATCGTAAAATATGCCGGCGTGATGCCGGAGTTATTCACAAAATAGGTTGGCAGACTTCCGGTTGTTGAGACCACCGAATAATACAAGCCGCCGCTGAACCCTACTGCGTAGAGAGTGCTCGTGTTTGTCGAAATACTGACGGCGCTGCCGCCTGGCTGAGAGTACGTTTGCGCGTCGAGATCGAAATAGAAAATAGTGGTGCCGCTGCCGCCGGCCGGATAGCCCAGCATCAAGATGCCGGCGTTCTTTGTCGGGGCAATAGCCGACGCGGAACCGGGAAGCAGCGCAAATGTGGAGCTCGTGTTTTCGTAGTAAATGTTTCCGGCGGAGTTGAGGATGTAAACGCCTCCGGGTGCGACGGTACCGCCGCCGTTGTTGATCGTGTACGTTTGCGTGTCCCAATTGCCGGCGACTCTCACGCCGGAGCCGAGCACTTGCGTCCAGGCATTGTTGACGAAATGCCAGATCGCCTGATCGGTGCCGCCGGGAGCGCCGTTGGACATGACGTAAATCGAACCGTCGCTCGCCACGGTGATATCGCTGCATCCGCCGCCGAGCGGCGTCCAAGTGCTGGTGGTTGCGTTGTACGAGTAGGCGCCGCCCGCCGAATTGATCGCGTAAAGGGTACCGTCCGGCGCAACCGCTATGCGGCTGGCCATGCCTGAAATGTTGCTCCAGACGCCGTTGACATAGTGCCATATGAATTTGTCGGCGCCGGCGTTATTTGAGAGCACCCAGAGCGAGCCGTCGGGCGCCGCGGCCGCGAACGAGCCGCTTCCCGCTATCGGCTGCCAGTTGGCCGGGCCAATCGCGTCCATCGGCTTGACCGTTCCGGACCTCATTGCGCTTGCCGGCCGAATGGCCGTTTTTGCCATCGGCGCGACGGGAATCGACGCCGGTGAAACCGACTGCGGTGTCGTGGGGATTGCGAATCCCGTTTTGGGTGTAATGCCGTGGCCCGCGCAAGCCGTCGCCAGCGAAATCGCAAAGGCTCCGGCAAGAATGCGTTTGATCATGACCTGCTCCTCTCGGTCAAAATAAACAGTCCGGCGCTCGCAACAGCGCTTTTTTTCGCGCGTTCCGTCCCCTTACCAGGAATCCTCTCGCTTGTTTTGGCGTCTGCGCTCCTAATAGGAAGGGCCACCGAGAGCGCCGTAGCCAACCTTCGGCGGACGGTTGCCTTGAGGGGGAGCTATTGTGAAGTTCTTGCGTTTCGCCTTATGTACGGCGGGGATCGTATGCCTGTTTTCTCACCCCGCCGAAGCTCGTACGCGTACCTACTATATTGCGGCACAAGAGGTGCAGTGGAACTACGCGCCCGGCGGGATAAACAAAATTACCGGCGCGCCGATTCAGAAGATCCCGATCGATTTTCTCGGCTGGACCTACACTAAGGCGACTTACATGCCGTATGCGGATCGCGCGTTTACCCAACGCCTGCCGAAGCCGTCCTACTTTGGGATTCTCGGGCCTGTCATTCGGGCCGAAGTGGGTGACACGATCGTCGTCTATTTCAAAAACGAGACGCGGTTTCCACAGAGCATCCACGCGCACGGCGTGCTTTACGACAAGGCCTCCGAAGGCGCGCGCTATCGCGACGGCGTGAGCGCTTCGGCTAAAGGCGGCGACTCGGTCGCGCCGGGCGCGACGTTCCGTTACGTGTGGCAGGTGCCCGCGCGCGCCGGACCGGATCGCATGGACGAGAGCTCGGTTCTGTGGATGTACCATTCGCACGTCGACGAAGTCGCCGACATCAGCGCGGGATTAGTCGGCCCTTTGATCGTAACGCGCAAAGGCATGGCGCGTCCGGACGGATCGCCCAAGGACGTCGATCGCGAAGTCTTCACGATGTTTGCGCTCAACGACGAAAATCAAAGCGTCTACATGCCGGAAAATCTCAAACGTTCTAAGAGTGCCGAGCAGATGCCCGATGCCGAACGCCTCAATCCGTTCGGCCTATTTTATCCGACCAACGAAATTCCGAGCATCAATTTCTTTGTCTACGGCACGATGCCGATGCCCGAAATGAAAGTGGGGCAGCACGTGCGCTGGTATCTCATGGCCGACGCCAGCGACGCGTTCGACATTCACGTCATCCACTGGCACGGCAACGACGCTTCAAGCAACGGGATGCGCACCGATGCGGTGCAAGTGCTGCCGATGGGCATGGCCGTTGCCGACATGGTACCTGATAATCCGGGCATTTGGCTTTTTCATTGCCACGTGAATTTCCATTTGGTGGGCGGGATGATCGCACGCTATCAAGTGACGCACTAGCTCACCGTTGGAGCGCTCGGTTTGTAAAGGTTGTGCAGAGCTCAGTTTGAAGTCGCCTTTTCGGGTACGTTTGTACCGTTGACCAGGTCCCGCCCGGCGAGCGCCTCTTGTTTGACGCGAAAAGCGCTCGTACTAACGAGCAGAGGGCCGCACAATGACCAACACTTTTCATCGTATTTTCGCATTGGGGCTACTGCTCACGCTGGGTCTCACGGCTTGTAGCGGTGGCGGCAGCGGCACTTCAGGAGGCGGCGGCGCACTTCCCGTAGCGCCACCGGTTGCCACGGGCACGGTAACCGAATATGCAGTTCCGACGGCCGCCTCTTTTCCGTACGGCATAGCTGCCGGAGCTGACGGCAATCTGTGGATTACCGAAAACGCTGGCAACAAGATCGCACGAGTCACGACGGGCGGCGTGTTCACCGAATTCGCGATCCCGACCGGCAGCTCGAGCCCAGAGGGGATCGCCCCTGGGCCTGACGGCAACCTCTGGTTCACTGAAAGCCAAGCGGCTCGGATCGGCAAGATCACCACGAGCGGCGTTTTAACCGAATACGCATTACCTACGGCCGGTGTGTGGCCGTACAGCATCGCCGCAGGTCCGGACGGCAACCTGTGGTTCTCAGAGTTCCTCGGCAATAGCATTGGGAAGATCACCACCGCCGGCGTCGTGACCGAATACCCGGTGCCCACACCCAACGCACAGTTGCGTGGGGTTTGGCCGGGTGCCGACGGCAACATGTGGTTCGCGGAATACGGCACCAACAAGATCGGAAAGATAACACCGGCCGGAATCGTAACCGAATATATGATTCCGACGGTTAATGCAAACGCGCGCGGTATGGCCGAAGGCACCGACGGAAATATATGGTTCACCGAAACCGGCGCCAATAAAGTCGGGAAGATCACGACGGCGGGCATCATTACCGAATACGCGGTGACCACCCCCGGTTCGGTGTCTGAAGGAATGGCGATAGGTTCCGACGGCAACATGTGGTTTGCCGAAACCGCCACAGTCGCCGACAAAATCGCCCGGGTTACGATGGGTGGTACGATAACGGAGTACTCGATTCCATCGGGCAATGCCGGTCCGCAGAACCTGGTGAAGGGCCCCGACGGAAATACGTGGTTTACCGAAATCTCCGCCAACAAGGTCGCGAAAATGACTCCCTAGTCAACCGGCAGCGGTAACAAAGAGGTCCCTCGCAAAGCGGGGGACCTTTCGTTTTGGTTGCAGGGGCTCAGATTCACTTACGATTTTTGGACCGGAAGGTCAACGCCTGAGGCTCTAGAGGACCCGGCTTCAATCGAGTCGGAGAGCGCGTTAGGAGGTACCGGAAACATGGCATTCAATCGGGACAACCGCGGCCGCATCGCCGGCAGCTGTCTTCTCGCGTTCTTAGCAGCAGCTTTGCCGCAAGCCGCATTCGCGCGTTCGGCAAACGTCGTGTTGCGATTCTCCAATCAATCGGATGCGTGTGCGTGGGTCACGGCGTACTGGTCCTACAAGTCTGAAGCGCATTGGCGCATCGTCGGCGGCAGCAGCCGCCCGCGCTGGGTAGGGCCTCGCAGCAACTTCACGTTCAGCGAGAGGTTTAATCATTCAACGCTCGGTCCGCAGATGCGGATTCGTACGGAAATCATGTCGACGGCGAACGGCGCATGCACCGGCAATACCGGCAGACCTGATATCCAGACGCAGATCAATCTCAGCATCGAGCCGAAAAACGCGATCGACATGCCGGGGCCTGCCAGATGCGATCCAGAGGTTTTCTTGCACGGCACCAAATCTTCGGGCTACAGGTTGTCAAGCCAAAGACTCCGCTGCTACGGGGGGTAGTCGCCACCTTCCCCAAACAAAAAGGTCCGTTTATTTTTCAATAAACGGACCTGTGCAGGTTGCGGGGGCGAGATTTGAACTCGCGACCTTCGGGTTATGAGCCCGACGAGCTACCGGACTGCTCCACCCCGCGGCGGAAGACTCTTATACGGTATGGTGACGGCTGAACTCCTGCGCAAGATGCCCAAAGTGCAGTTGCACTGCCACTTGGAGGGCACGCTGCGCGCGGCCACGTTCATAGACCTCGCGCGCAAGCACGGGGTTGCATTGACCTATCGGCCACACGATGCCGGACCGTTTCCCTCCGACGAACCGCCCGCCGACCTGGCCGACCCCTACGCCTTCAAAGATTTCGAAGGCTTTCTTCTGACTTTCGCCGCCGTCAGCCGCTCGCTCGCCGAGCCGTCCGATTACCGGCTGCTCGCCTCGCAATACCTCGAGGACGCGATCGCGCAGAACGTCGTGTATGCCGAGCTCTTCGTCTCGCCGTCGGTGTGGCGTTTCTTCAATAAAAGCATCGACGTGCGGGCGTGCATGGGTGCAATTCGCGAGGCGTGCGACGCGGCGCGCAAATCTCACGGCATCGAAACGGCGTTCATCGTTGATTTGACGCGAAACTTCGGCATTGAAAGCGCAATGGCGACGGCCAAGCTCGCCGTCGAGATGCAAGACCTCGGCGTCATCGGCGTTGGCTTGGGCGGCGATGAAGTACATTACCCCGCCGAGATCTTTGAAGGCTGTTTCGATTTCGCGCGCTCCAACGGCTTGCATTGTGTGGCGCACGCAGGTGAAAGCGCCGGCGCGGACAGCGTGCGCGCCGCCGTTGAGACCCTTCGCGCCGAACGCATCGGGCACGGAATTCGCGCGCTCGAAGATCCCGCGGTCGTGCGGCTGTTGGTTGAGAAGAAGATTCCGCTGGAAATCTGCCCGACGTCGAACTTCTTGACCGGCGTTGCATTTGGCGAGGCGCCGCACCCATTGGTGGACCTGGACGCCGCGGGATGTATCGTAACGATTGACGCGGACGATCCCGCGATCTTCAAAACAACGGTGACCGAAGAACTGAGCTACGCGGCCGAAGTGGCCGGCGGCGATGCACCGTTGCGCTATACGCGCAATGCGATTGAAGCCGCTTTCGCGTCCCCGCAAACGAAAACGCGGCTGCGCGAGCGCCTTGCCGCCTTCGGCCCGGAAGCCTAAGCCCGGCGTCGAAAGGCTCCGACATGTCGGGGCACAGCCACTTCGCGGAATCCACCGAGGAGTATCTCGAGGCCGTCTACAGGCTCGAACGCGAAGGGCCGGGTGTTACGACCTCGGGCCTGGCCTCGGAGTTGGGCGTCGCGCCGGCGTCGGTCTCGGGCATGCTGAAAAAACTCGCGTCCGAAGGCCATCTCGAATACGTCGCGCGCGGCGAAGTGAAACTCACGCAGAAAGGCTTGGAAGTTGCCGTCCGCGTGGTGCGCCGGCACCGGCTGGCGGAATGTCTGCTGACCAACGTTTTAGGCATGCCGTGGGACGAAGTGCAATCCGAAGCGTGCATGCTCGAACATGCGATCACCGAAAAAATGGAAGCGCGCCTGATCGAGATTCTGGGCGATCCCAAGGTCTGTCCGCACGGCTTGCCGATTCCGCCCAAAGATTTGAGCGCTCCGCTGCGTGCCGGCGTTCCGCTCGCGCAGATCGAAGTCGGCAGCGACGCGGTGGTGCAAGGCGTTACCGAAGAAGTCCCGGAGATACTGCGTTACTTGGGCGACGTCGGGTTGCGTCCGGGTGCGCACGTTACCGTGCGCGAAAAAGCTCCACTCGGCGGACCGCTGACCGTTGAGGTCGAGAAGCGCCGCCACGCCATCTCACTCGAACTCGCTCGCATGGTGATGGTGGCCGGTTGATCACTCGCCTGCTGATCGGCGCCAACGCACTGGTGTACGTATGGGAAGTGCTGACGGGCGCCCAAAACTCGAACGTGACGCTCTACAATCACGGGGCGCTCGTTCCGGCAGCTGTTCTCCAGGATCATCAATGGTGGCGCCTGATATCGGGCGGGTTCATGCACTTGGGACTTTTGCACATCGGCGTCAACATGTTTTCGTTGTACATGCTTGGGCGGTTCATCGAATTGATACTCGGGTCGCCACGGATGTTCGTTGTGTATATGGTCTCTCTGATTGGGAGCGGTTTGGCCGTAACGTATTTTGCTCCGCCTCTTTCGGTTACCGTTGGCGCGAGTGGCGCGATTTTCGGGCTGTTCGGTGCGCTCTTTGCGATCGGACTCAAGCTTGGCGAACGCGGCAGGGATCTGGTGCGCGCGAATATCGGGATTCTCATTCTTAATCTCATCATTACGTTTTCGGTGCCTATCATTTCGTGGCAGGGTCATATCGGCGGTCTCATCACCGGATTTCTTTTGACCTTGGTTCTGTTCTGGCCGCCGAGACCGGTGCGCACGCGCGCCTACGATCCGAACACCGGCGCGGTATACGAGTCTCAACTCGAGTCGTGACGGCGATCGACGAAGTCTTCGCGCCGGGGGGCCCGATCGAGAAGTCGCTCGCCGGATTTGAGGCGCGGCCCGGTCAGCTGCAGATGGCGCAGCTCATCGAACGTGGTTTTTTGGAAGGCATGCACACGATCGTCGAAGCCGGGACCGGCGTCGGCAAGTCGCTGGCGTATCTCGTGCCGGCGCTGCGTAGTGGAAAGAAGATCGTCGTCTCGACCGGCACCATCGCGCTGCAGGAACAGCTGTATAACAAAGATATTCCGCTCGTCACGCAGGCGCTCGATATTCCGGCCCGCGTAACGCTGCTCAAAGGGCGTAATCACTACCTCTGCAAGCAGAAGCTCGAGAACATGCGAGCGGATCGGTTGCTCGCTCCCTCGCGCAAGATGCAGCAGATGTGGGAATGGGGCGCGCGAACGCAGTCCGGCGATCGCGCCGAGCTGCCGTTCCTGCCGGCATACGACGAGTGGGAACAGCTCGATGCCGATGCCGACGACTGCGTCGGCGAGTACTGCGAACATTTCCGCGAGTGTTTCTTTTTCAAGAAACGCGACGAGGCGAAGTTCGCCGATATCGTGATCGTCAACCACGCGCTGTTTTTTTTGGATCTTGCGATGGGCGGCGGACTCTTGCCGCCGTACGATTACGTGATTCTCGACGAAGCTCATCAGTGCGAGCGCTGGGCGACTGCGGCGCTGACAGCCACGCTCTCGCGCGGAACGATCGGGCGCATGATGCGCAAACTCCACCGTTCCTACACCGTTCCGGGACATTTCGACGCCGAGTTCGAGCGCGGCATGCGCGGCTTCGAATCGGCGCTGGCGAGCGTGCCGGGCGACCGCTATCCGCTGCACGCGAACGAATCGGCGTGGCCCGCGCTAGAAACGATGCGCGATTCGCTGTACAAGTTGGAGAACTGGCTCTACGCGAGTTGGCACGACGCGCTCAAGCGAAAGCCGCAGAACGATGCGGAGGCCGAGCGGCGCCGCGACCTCGCGATGCGCGCGATTTTGGCGCACCAAGCCACCATCGAGCGCGCGCAATCGCCGAGCGATACCGCGATCGCGTGGGTGGAGCGCTCCGAAGCGGATAGTTCCTACCAGCTCAACAGCGCTCCGTACGACGTGTCGGAATATCTGCGCGCCATGCTCTTCGAGCGGACGCAGAGCGTGGTGCTGACCAGCGCAACCATCGCTGACAGCGGCTCGACGGACGGCGCCTTCGAATTCCTCAAACGCTCGCTGGGCGTGAACGAGGCGCAAGAACTGATCGCGCCTTCGCCGTTCGATTATCCCTCCCAGGCGCGCCTATACGTCGCGCCGTCCGAGCTCAATCCGAAGATGCCGCATTTCGCCAAGCTCGCGGCGCCGCTGGTGGAAGAATGCCTGGACCGCAGCCGCGGCCGCGCGTTCGTGCTCTTCACGTCGCACGCGCGTCTGCGGGAAGTCTACGCGCTGCTGCGCGAGCGGATCCCGTTTCCGGTCCGTCTGCAAGGCGAACTTCCGCGCATGCATCTGCTGGAATGGTTTCGTACGACGCCCAATGCCGTGCTCTTCGCAACGGCGACGTTCTGGGAAGGCATCGACGTCGTGGGCGAGCAGCTGTCGTGTGTGATCATCGATAGGCTGCCGTTTCCGTCGCCGGGCGATCCGCTCGTGCAAGCGCGCATCGAGTCCCTGGAAGCGCGCGGTTTGAGCGGTTTCGACAACTATATGATCCCGTCGGCGATCGTGCGCCTCAAACAAGGCTTTGGGCGGCTGGTGCGCAGCAGAAGCGATCGCGGGATGGTGGCGTTGCTCGACGGACGTGCGGCGTCATCGCGTTACGGCGAGCTGATTCTGCGCGCTCTCCCGCCGGCAACGCGCATCACGCACCTCGACGAGCTCGCCGGATTTTTTGCCTGACATGAACTGGGAAGCGGTCGCGGCGATGGGCTCTGTTCTTTCGGCCACGGTTATTGCCGTGACCGTCGTTTTCGCATCGCGTCAAGTAAAGGTGGGAGCGCGCCAAGCGCAACTCACCAACGATCAGCTCAATCATCTGCGGCGGTCGACGCAGCTGGAAGGTGCGATGCGCATTTTCGACGAGATGGACAAACCCGAGTTTCGCGAGGCGGTTCGGTTCGTCGTGCACGACCTTCAACGCCATATGCAAGATCCGGCCTTTCGCGAGGGCGTCGCGTTTCCTGAAGCCGCGCCGGATGCCGTGCACAAGGAAAACATCGTCATGCGGTTTTTCGAACGCGTCGGCGCCTACGTGAAAGAGGGCCTGCTGGACGGCGCCTTGATCTATACGGTCGTGCCGACGACGATACTCTCTACTTGGGAGGCCCTTTCGGAAGTGATCGCCATTCAACGAAAGACGGTCAGCGAACTCAAAGCCGAGAATTTCGAATATTTATACAACGGCACCGTGGCGTGGTCGCGCGAGCACGGGTATGCCTTCCAGCCATTTTCCGAAAAGGGGAACAATGTTTCGTAAAATTATCGCTGCTTCGCTGGTATCGCTGTTTACTTGCAGCGCGCCGGCATTCGCCTGGGGCGACAAGGGACACGAGATCATCGGGCAGCTGGCCGGCTCGTCGCTTCCGTCGGCCGTGCCGGCGTTCATGCGGACGATGCCCGCACAGTACGAGATCATGTATCTGGCGCCGGAATTCGATCGCCTCAAAGGTTCGGGCACGGCATGGGATGCCGAAAACGACCCGGGGCATTATGTTGATTTGGATGACAACGGCATGGTTGCCGGGGTTGCGTCGCTTCAAAAGTTGCCGGCGACGCGCGAGGAGTACGACACGGCGCTCAGAGCCGCTGGTACCGATCAGTACCGTCAAGGATATTTGCCCTACGCGATTATCGAGGGGTGGGAACAGCTGCGGTACGATTTCGGCTACTGGCGAGTCGACAACTATCACGCGACCCACGCATCAACCTCACATGCGCGCGCCGAAGCCGCGACCGATCGTGCCATCGACCAGGCGTTGATTCTGCGCGACGCCGGGGTTTGGGGACATTTCGTCGAGGATGCGTGCCAGCCGCTGCACGTCACGATCCACTTCAACGGCTGGGGAAACTACCCCAATCCGAACGGCTATACGAATGCGCGAAATACACATTCGTTCTTTGAAAGCACGGTTGTTGACCGTTATATTACGCCGGGATTGGTAAAGCAGCAGATGGTTCCGTCGATGATTCAGCCGCCCAATAAGCTCTTGACGCAAGATCAAGTAGCGACGCTCGTGGCCGGCTACATTCAGGGCTCGTGGCAAGCCGTTGGGCCGCTCTACGATATCGAAAAGACAGGCGGCTTCGCAAACGGCTCGCCGGCAGCGGTGAAATTTACGGCGAGGCAGCTCGCGCGCGGCGCGGTCGAACTACGCGATCTGATCACGCTGGCCTGGTACGACAGCCTCAATACGAAGGTTGGCTATCCGTACCAAAGCGTCCGCGACATTCTCAACGGAGCACCGCCGCCGAAGGGCAGCAGCGACTAGTTCATGACACCCAGTAGTTCCGTCGCCGAACGCATCCGCTCGTTGCTGAAGGGTCTATTCTTCGGCGGTGCCGGCCTCGGATTTGGCGCGATCCTGTAAATCCTTAACGATCGTCGCGTCGGCAAGCGTGGTCGTGTCGCCCAGTGTGCGACCTTCGGCTACGTCGCGCAACAGGCGGCGCATGATCTTGCCGCTGCGCGTCTTGGGCAACTCTTGCGTGAACGTGATGTACTTCGGCCGCGTGAACTTGCCGAGTTTGTTGCCGACATATTCGCGCAGTTCGTCGGCGAGCTCCGTGCTGCCGAGTTCGCCGCCACGCAGTGAAACGAACGCGTAGATGGCCTGGCCGGTCACGTCGTCGAGTTTTCCGCAGACGGCGGTTTCGGCAACTTTCGGATGCTCGACGAAGGCACTCTCGACCTCCGTGGTCGAGATGCGGTGGCCGCTGACGTTCATCACGTCGTCGATGCGCCCCATGAACCAGAAG
>DASUIF010000007.1:0-7635 GCA_036273135.1 Candidatus Rubrimentiphilum sp. | reverse complement strand
GGCGTGAGCGTTACAACTACACGCGACCCCACAAGAGCTTGGGTTGGAAGACACCCGAGGAGTTTGCACGCACGTTCGCGACTACTCAAACAAGCGAACTTTTCCACTTATCTCCGGTGGCGTAACGGGGATACCGTCACCTGGACCAAGCCCGGTACGGATCTAGAGCAAGCGACCGTCGCTGACAGCGGCTTAGAAGCCAGTTTCCCCAAGACCTAGCCGTTAGCGGCCGGTCAGACAGAAGCGATGCGCTCAATCGGGGCGCATTTTTACGCCCGGACTTCATCACGGTGCTCATAAGTGAAGAAATGCCCCGGAAGGGCCTAATAAGTGAAGAAATGCACTCATTTTGCGCATTAAGTCACCTGAGCGGGAAATTGGTGGAGCTGTCGGGGTGCTGCCCCCCGAGTCCGAAAAGCCGGACCAAAGCTTTCTCCAGGCTCAGCTTCGATTTTTACTTACTCGAACGTACTCCTCAAAGCGTGGATTACCGTTCGCAGCAGACTCTGTTTCTTACACGGCCTTAGAGTCGGTCGACCGTGCCAGCCCGAATTCGTGACCGGAGTGCGAAGCAGTTCGGGCCGACTCTTCGCGTCCGGTGGCTAACCTAGATTAGGCAGCCAGTGCGTATTGGTTATTTGCGTGTAAAACGCTTGCGATCGTTTTAGGAGGGCTCGCAACTCCGCCTGCTTACGTTGACCGCGGATCTTCCCGTCGAACCTATTTCAGCCCCACGAGCCTTGGCCGCCGTAGAGTATAACACGGAGTGGGTACAACCTGTATGCAGCCCCAGGAAGCCGGAGGAACCAACCATGCGTACGGTCTGTGCAGTGACCACCGCCCTGCTGGCGCTCGCCCCGATGACGGCTAGAGCGGCCACCGACCCCTATACGGCCATGGCGCGCGTGCGGGAAGCCTTCTCGCACGTTCAATCGGTGCAGCTGGTGGAGAAATTCCCGAGCGGCGCCGTCGCTACGGTGCAGTTTTCGCCGTCGGCCCCCGCCCGCGTAGCGACCGTCGGCGTCTCGAAATATCAGCTGCTCTTAGATTATGCGACGCAGCCGGCGGGCGCGCTCTCGAGCGACCTCAGCGACCAATTCGCCGTGGCTTCGCTCGGCCACAAGTCGCTCTACGGAATGCCGGTCGACGGCTACCGCCTCATCGATCAGGCCGGTGCGGTCGAAACGATCTGGGTTAATGCGAAAGCGTTGCCGGTTGCGATGCACGTCGAAGCGTACGGAGAATCGATGGACGTGCTCTACGGCGATTACAACAACCCGACGTTCTTCGCCACACGGCCGTAACCTAACGTAGCTCCAAAAGAAAGAAGGCCACGGTAAGGTGGCCTTCTTTTTTTCTCGCCTAGAACCGCGGTTTAGACTGCCGCGCGGGGCGCTTCTTCGGCTGCGAAAACCTTGTTGACGATTAGCGAGACGACCATCATGATGATCGCGCCGATAAGCGCCGGGACGAAACCGGAGACTTTGAAGTTGGGTGTGAGCCACGTGACCAGCCAGAACATCAACGCATTCACGATGATGACGAACAGGCCGAGCGTGAGGATCGAAATAGGCAGCGTCAGCAACAATACGATGGGGCGCACCAGCGCATTGACGATACCGAAGATCAGCGCTGCAATGATCGGCGTCCAAATACTGCCGGTCATCGAAAAGCCTGGCACGTACTTCGCGATGAGCCATAGCGCGAACGCATTGATCAGCAGGCGGATTATGAAATGCATTTATCGCTCCTTTAAGGCGACTTCTCCAGTGCGGCTTTCACTCGCGAAGCCAAAGCCGGGGTCATGCCCTTCACCGCCGCGATCTCATCGACGCTCGCGCGCCGAATGCCGGCCGCGGACCCAAAGGCAGTAAGCAAGCGCTTCTTTCGAACCGGACCGACCCCTGCCAGCGCGTCTACCGCCGAACGCGTCATCTCTTTTCCGCGGCGTTGGCGGTGATACGTAACCGCAAAGCGGTGCGCCTCGTCGCGAATCCGCATCACCAAATGGAGCGCCGCCGAATTCGGTGGAAGAACGATCGGCTCCGGCTGGCCGGGCACGTAGAGCCACTCGTTTTCTTTCGCAAGCCCCGCAACGGACAGACCGGTCATGTCCATCTCTTCAAGCACCTCCATCACGGCGCTCAGTTGCCCTTTTCCGCCATCGATCAGCAACAGGTCGGGTTTCTTGTTAAACTTCTCTTTTCGCGCAAGTTCGTCCACGAGCTTCGTTTGCGTCGTTTCCCTCGCCGTTTCACCTTCGTGGCGCGCCACGTCGATGTCGGTCTTCGTGCGCAGGTAACGCAAGCGGCGGCGCAGGGTCTCTTGCATCATCGCAAAATCGTTGGGTCCCTTGTCATATTGGATCTTGAACTTGCGGTAATCGCTTTTCTTGGCCCGGCCCTCAACGAAGACGACCATCGAACTGACGGCATTGGAGCCTTGAATATTCGAGATGTCGTAGCACTCGATGCGGTGCGGGGGCTCGGGCAGTTCGAGCGCGTCGGCCAGTTCGGTAAGCGACTGCGCCTGCGCCGTCTCCTGCACTTCCTGATGCGCCAAAAACGCTTTGAGGTTTTGCTCCGCGTTCTTCTGCACGAGTTTTAAATAACGCGCACGTTCCCCGCGCCGCGGCAGCAGCACCCGCACGCGCGTTCCTTTGTACTCCGTCAACCACGCCTCGATCACCGACGTATCGCCGGGCAGCGCCTGCACGAGGATCTCTTTCGGAATGGCACTGGCGGCGGTTCGTGCGGCCTTTCCATGAGAGCGGGGCAGCGGCACCGGTGACTCGACGCCGCGCGCCGTCCGAATCGACGCTAACGGTGAAATGCCCGCCGGCTCGGGCGCGCCGGCCGTGCGCGCGGTGTAAAACTGTTTGAGAAACTCGCTGAAGAGTTCGGAGTCCGGTTGATCCGCCACACCGTCGAGAATGAAATGCTCCTGCGCGAGCAGCTTGCCGGCGCGCACCATAAAGACTTGGACGCACGCCTGGCCTTGCGCGCGCGCGAGTCCGAGCAAGTCCATGTCGATGCGCGAGCGCCACACCACTTGCTGCGCTTCCGTGACGCGGCGCACCGCGACGATGCGGTCGCGTAAGCGCGCCGCGGCCTCAAAGTTATACGACTCCGCCGAGGTGACCATCTCGTGCTGCAAGCGCGAAAGCAGCGACTCTTGCTTCCCTTCCAGGAAGAGCGCGACTTCTTCGATCATGCCGTCGTAGTCGGCTTCGCTTTGGTAGCCGACGCACGGCGCCAAGCAGCGCTTGATGTGATACTGCAGGCACGGCCGGCGCCGTCTTCCGTCGATGGGCTCCGGACACGTGCGCAGCGGAAAGACCAAGCGCACGAGATCGATCAGCTCACGCAGTCCGTGCGCGTTGGTGTATGGCCCGAAGTAGCGGGCTCCGTCGTTCTTCACAACCCGCGTAAACAGCACGCGCGGAAACGGTTCGTTGGTAACCTTGAGGTAGGGATAGCGTTTGTCGTCGCGCAGCCGGACGTTGTACGGCGGCTGATAGCGCTTGATGAGATTGGCTTCCAGGATAAGCGCTTCGACTTCGTTGGTGACGACGATGGTGCGCACGTCTACCACGCGATCGACCATCGCCTGCGTCCGGACGTGATGCGCTGCGCTCTCCTGAAAATACGATCGCACGCGGCTGCGCAGGGAGATGGCTTTTCCGATGTAGAGCACGTCGCCGTTCTTGTCCAGCATCATATAAATGCCGGGCGCATCGGGAATCTGCGCGAGCGTCTGCGCGAAAGGCGCGGGAGGCGTAACCATCGAGGCGATCTATTCGCCGCGGGGCGCTAAACCGTTTTCCGCGCCGAGCGATTCCTTACGATAAGATAGACCACGAGCGCGACGACGACCACACCCACGATCAGGAGCGCATAGTGCCGGAACGCGTCGCCTACGGCTTGAGCATGGGAACCCAGCGCGCTCCCCGCCAATACAAAGCCGCCGCAGAATATCAGCGAGCCGCAAAACGTCCAGAAATAGAATTGCGCGAGCGGCATCTCGGCGATGCCCGCGGGAACACCCATGATGCCCCGGATAAACGGGACGAAGCGGCAGATAAAGATCGCGAAGCTTCCCCAGCGCGCGAAAAAGCTGTCGACCCGCTGGAGCTCGGCATGATGAAAGCGGACGTATTTGCCGAATCTGTCGACGAAAGGACGCCCGCCGAATCTCCCGACCGCATAGCCGATGCTCTGACCCGTCAGCTCTCCCGCGAGCGCTACCGCGATCGTGAGCCAGACGCTCGAAAGATGACCGGTAGCAGCCAGCGCGCCGGCTGCGGGCAGCACGATCTCGCTGCCGACGGGCGCGCCGATATTGGCCAGCGTCATAACGACGTACAAGCCGAGATAGCCGAACTGGTCTATCAGGTGCAGGAAATACTGGCTAAACGCGTGCACGCGATCGCTTGAGAATTTCTGCGGCGCGGCTGCCGCCTTCAAGTTCTATGGCTTCCAGCAGATTGACCGGTTCGATCAAGCCGCCGGTATTTTTTTCGGCGATCGCGACGATGTTGCGCACGCGCGGCGTCACCAGGATGCCTTCCCAACTGCGATCTTCGCCCGTTCCAAGCGAGCGGCGAATCTCGGAATGAACCTCGGCCGGGTCGATGCCTTCACGCGACAAGCGCTCGACGATCGCGGCGTCGGGTTCCTGGAGCAACGCCACGAGCAAATGCTCGACGCCGATATAGTAGTGATTATGATTTCGGCACTCTTGTTCGGCCGCGCGTAAGATGCGTCCCGATGCCGGACTAAATTTTGCAAACAACCAGCATTGCTCCGGGTGCCGTCAGAAAAAGATTTCGGGGCGACTGGATTCGAACCAGCGGCCTCTTCGTCCCGAACGAAGCGCTCTACCAAGCTGAGCCACGCCCCGGAAATTTCGTGCTCCCGTAGGTTCGGTCGGCCCCCTCCCCCTCCTGCCTCAACCAGCCGGACGGGAAAACGCGCAACGCTAGCTAAAAGTTTCCTCGACACCCATGAGATACCTTATCGTCGGCTGCGGCCGCGTCGGTTCCACCCTCGCGAAGCTGCTCGACGCCGACGGACACGAAGTCATCGTCGTCGACGAAGAACCCAACGCTTTCAAGCGCCTCGGGCAAAAATTCAAAGGACACGTCGTGGTCGGAACCGGGATCGATTACGACGTGCTCAAGCATGCGGGCGCCGGGCGAGCCGACGGGTTCATCGCCGTGACCAACGGCGACAACCGCAACGTGATGGCCGCGCTGATTGCCCAGCGCATGTTTCACATCAAGAAGATCGTCGCGCGCATCTACGATCCGACGCGCGGCATGATGTACCGCGAGCTCGGAATAGATACCGTTTGCCCCACGACGACGGGTGCGAAAATGATCCGCGACGTTCTGATGGAGGCGCCGTGGGACACGCTGCAGTCCTTTGATTTTGGAAAGGTCACGTCGCTGACCGCAACGATTCGAGCCTCCGACGCCGGCAAACGCGTCTCCGATTTCGAGCGCGCCGGCCGCATCCGCATCGCCGCCATCCGCACCGGCAAGAGTGTCCGTGTCGCCGCCAACGATACGATACTGGCCGAAAGCGATGAGATCAACGCAATCGTCGCACCCGAAGCGATCAGCGAATTTGCGCAAATGTTCGCCGACGCGCGCGTGCCGCAAGGCGTGAGCTAGTGTTCATTCTTATCGTCGGCGGCGGCAAAGTCGGTTCGTACTTGACGCGGGCTTTGGTCGCTCAAGGGCACGAGGTCGTGATCGTCGAGAAAGCCGAACGCAAGGCGCGCTTGCTCGAGCAACTCTTGGAACGCAACGTCACCTTGGTGGGCGACGGCTGCGACCCGCTCGTCTTGGAGCAGGGCGGCCTGAAGCGCGCCGACGTCGTCATTGCCGACACGGGCGACGACGAAGATAACCTCGTCGTCTGCTTGATTACCAAGAAAAATTCCACCGCCCGCTGTATCGCGCGCGTCAACAATCCTCGCAACAAACTCATCTTCGAGTCGCTCGATGAACAGAATCCGGTCACCGTTATTTCGTCAACCGAAGTGATTCTGGACGCGATTCGCAAGCACGTTACGTTAGTGTCATCCTGAGCAGCCGTTCATCCGGAAGGATGAACGCGTTGTCGAAGGACCCCGAGTAGCGCGCCGTTAAGGCGCGCCTATCGAGGGGCGCTACCGAGCTTCCAACGGCAGTTTCGTAACCCGGCGCTCCAACGTTAGCAGGCCAACCAGCAGCGTAACGACGACGACGACGAACGTCACGTTGACGACGAGCTCGCGGCCCGCAACGCCCTGCGGAATTGCCAGCGCCAGCGCGAGCGAAAGCGCGCCGCGTATTCCGGCCATGCGCACCACGGTTAGCCAAGCCAGATGCAGCCGCGGGCGCGAGAACTCCAGCAGTCCGTGAACGATCGCAAAACGTGACGCCAGCACGATAACGGCCGTGAGCAACGAGATTGGAAGCGCCGGCCCAATGTGCGTGATATCGATGGCGGATCCGATCAGAAAGAACAGCGCCGCGTTGGCGATCAACGCGATGCCTTCCCAAAACCGCCCCACCGATTCCGAACAAGCCGCATCCAGCCGGCGCTGCTGCAACAAACGCAGCGTTATGCCGAAGGCCAAGACCGCAAAAATACCGGACCAATCGAAATGCGTGGCGAGATAATATGCGCCGTAAGCGCCGGCCAGCGTCGCGACGCCGTACGCGACGAATTGCCGGGTTCGCCCAAGCAGCGCAGCCGCCGCGCCGCCGATCGCCGCGCCGCAGACGATTCCTAAGAACGCACCGAGCGCCGCGTGCGCCGTGACTTGCCAGAGACCGGCCGTCGCGCTAAGGGCTGCGGCAGCCGCCACGCCGCGGAAAATAACGACGGCTACGGCATCGTTGAGGAGCGCCTCGCTTTCCACGATCGTGAGAAGCGAAGGCGGCAGGCGCAAACGCCGGAAGATGGCCAGCACCGCTACCGGATCGGTGGCGCTCAGAATCGCGCCGAGGAGAAGCGCGGGAATCCAGCCCACGCTGCCGATGTAGTGAACGCAGAGCGCGACGATTGCAGCCGTGCAAACGACGCCCGGAACGGCGAGCACCAAAATCGGCCCCCACATGCGTCGCATCGTACGCGATTCCAGCCGCCAAGCGCCTTCGTAGATAAGCGCGGGAAGAAAAACGTAGAGCGTTGCCGCTCCGAATACACCGGTGAGCCGTCCCGGAAAAATGACGCCTACGATGATGCCGGCTATCAGAAGCGCGGCGACCAGTCCGAGCTGCATCAGTGCGTGTGCGTGAAGTTGCCGACGCGGACGCCGCGCGCGCGCATATCCGCGATCGCCTCGCGCATCCCCACCGGCTGCGCCGGCCTGCCTACGGTATCGAAGTACCACTCCGGATCGATATTGAGCGTGCGCGTTTGGATCATGTCGACGCTAACGGACGCCAAGAACTCATGCATCGCGTCGAGTTCCTCGCGATCGTCCGTGACGCCCGGATGCGTCAGCAAATTCAAAGAGACGCGCAGGCCCGCATCGCATGCCAGCCGGATCGACGTAAAGACATCTTCGAGATCGTAGCCGATCGGGCGGTAATACGCGGCGTAAACGCGCGGACGAAACGAATTCAGGCTGACGCGC
>DASUIF010000006.1:0-55358 GCA_036273135.1 Candidatus Rubrimentiphilum sp. | reverse complement strand
GCCTACCGAATGTGCGGAAGCCGTCATCCAACTTCACCGATTTCAGCCAGCATCTTCACGATACGCTCGAGTTCCCTCTGGTAGCCCGCCAACTTTTCGCGCTCTTTCGCCACGACCTCAGGCTTCGCATTTGCAACGAAGCGATCGTCGGCCAGCTTCCGCTCCGAACGCTCGATCTCGCTGCGCAAGCGGGCCTCTTCCTTCTTATACCGTTCGGAGAGAATACCGGCCGGCGCTTGCGCTTGCGCCGCGGCGATACCCTCCGCGATCGTCTCGCCTTGTTCGGGCGCCGCGACGATATCGGCGGTGGCCAGGGTCCCAAGCAGCGACGCCGCGCCCGGCGGTACGTTTGACGGCACGTTTACGGTCAGCCGCTGTCGCGGCGGCAAACTCAGTTCGGCACGCAGGTTGCGGATGTGCTCGACCTTCTTGCGGAGCGCTTCGAATGTTGAGGCGGCTTGCGCATCGGTTGGAATTTCAGCGAGGTCGGGCCAGCTCGACGTTACGATCGTATCGCCGTCGTGCGGAAGCGTCAGCCAGACTTCTTCGGTAATGAACGGCGCGATGGGATGCAGCAGCCGCATGGCGTGGTTGAGCACGAACGAAAGGACCGCGCCGCGCGTTTCGCGTGCGCCGGCGTCTTTGGTCGCTTCGAGATACCAGTCGCAAAACTCGTACCAGATGAACGCCCAGATCGTTTCGGCGGCGACTCCGAAGTCATAGCGGTCGAGCGCGGCGCCGAGATCGGCGGCGGTTAGATGCAGGCGCGTGAGGATCCACTTGTCGGCGAGCGTGAGCTTTTCGGCGCTTGGAAGTTGCATCGCGGGGGGCAGCGGATCCGGCAGTGCGAGCGTGTAGCGCAGCGCGTTCCAAATTTTGTTGTTGAAATTGCGCGCTTCTTCGCAGCGTTTTTCGTTGAACCGGACCTCTTGGCTCTCGAGCCGGAGTTGGCGCAGCATGCCCATGCGGAACGCGTCGGCGCCGTATTGGTCGACGATCGTCAGCGGATCGATCGCGTTGCCGAGCGATTTGCTCATCTTGCGGCCCTTGGCGTCGAAGACCAGCGGCGCAACGAAGACGTCCCTGAAGGGGACTTGTCCCGTGAATCGCAAGCCGAGCATCACCATGCGCGCTACCCAGAGGAAGATAATCTCCCAGCCGGTCAGCAGCACTTGCGACGGATACCAGTGCGCGAGTTCCGGCGTCTTTTCCGGCCAGCCTAAGATTGAAAACGGCCAAAGGCCGCTTGAGAACCACGTGTCAAGCGTGTCCGGATCGCGCGTTAAACCGTCTCCACCCAGCTGACGCGCTTCTTCTTCGGTCTCGGCGACGACCACCGTTCCTTCCGGTGCATACCAAACGGGCAGCTGATGGCCCCACCAAATTTGCCGCGAGATATTCCAGTCGCGAATGTTTTCCAGCCACTGTTCGTACGTGCGCCCGTAACGCTCCGGAATGAAGCGAACGCGTCCGTCGCGGTAAGCCTGCAGTGAGGGCCCGGCCAGCGGCTTCATCTTCACGAACCATTGAAGCGAGAGGAGCGGCTCTATCACTTCGCCCGTCCGCTCGCTCACCGATATCGCGTAGCGGTAGGACTTCTCCTCAACCAGTAGCCCCTGCTCGCGGAGATCTGCGACGATCGCCGAACGGGCCTTATTCCGATCCATCCCGGCGTATTTCCCGACGCCGATATCGGCGGCCGTTATGCGCGCATCGACATCCAGCACCGACGGCATCGGCAATTCGTGACGCAGTCCGATTTCGTAGTCGGTCGCATCGTGAGCGGGCGTAACTTTTACTGCGCCCGTTCCAAACTCAGGATCGACGCTTTCATCGGCAATCACCGGTACCTGTCGATCGAGCAGCGGCGGCACCAGTACGGATTTGCCGACGAGATCGCGGTAGCGCTCATCCTGCGGGTGAACGGCGATCGCGACGTCGCCAAGCATGGTTTCGGGTCGAGTAGTCGCGACTTCTATTCCCTCGCTGCCATCGCGGGTAAACGGGTACCGAATGCGCCAAAGCGTGCCGTCGCGCTCCTCATGCTCGACCTCGGCATCGGAGACGGTCGTGTGCGCTTTCGGGTCCCAATTCACGAGCCGCTTCCCGCGGTAGATCAATCCGTCGCGGTAAAGCGCCACAAAGACCTTAATCACCGCGTTGGAGAGCTGCTCGTCCATCGTGAAGCGCGCGCGCTGCCAATCCGGTCCGAAACCTAACTGCCTGAATTGCTCGAAAATGGCGCCGCCGGTTTGCGCCGACCACTGCCACGCAACCTCGAGATATTTGTCGCGACCGAGCGATTCGCGGGACTCGCCTTTCGCGGCGAGCTCACGCACGAGCACGGCTTCGGTTGCGATCGCCGCATGATCGGTTCCGGGCAGCCAGTCGGCATTCTCTCCAAGCATCCGATGGTAGCGCGTCAAGACATCCATCGGCGCGTACGTCGAGCCGTGTCCCAGATGCGCCCGCGCCGTGACGTTGGGCGGCGGCATACAAATGATGAATGGCGGCCGCGACGGATCGGGATCCTCGTGGAAATAGCCGGCGTCTTCCCAGCGCTTATAGAGCCGCGATTCTACGGATTTCGGATCGTAATTTTTGGGAAGTTCGGCCACACGGCGCTTTTAGTCGCCGGAGTTGCTCCGCCCTAGGCGGGCATGTCCTTTTGGCGCTCGCTGTAGATGAGCGTCGGCGCTTCTTTCTTCTCGATGACTTCCTTATTGACGACGCATTTTTTCACGCCCGTCATCGACGGCAGGTCGTACATGACGTCGAGCATCGTCTCTTCGAGGATCGAGCGTAGGCCGCGGGCGCCGGTCTTGCGCGTCTGCGCCTTAGCGGCTATCGCTACCAATGCTTCCTTCGTGAAGGTCAACTCCACGCCGTCCAAGCCCATGATCTTTTGGAACTGCCGCACCAGCGCATTGCGCGGCTCGACCAGAATGCGGCGCAGCGCCAGCTCGTCGAGCGCGTCGAGCGTGACGACGATCGGCAGGCGGCCGATAAACTCGGGGATCAGCCCGAACTTCAGCAGATCCTCGGGCATCAGCTGCTGCAGCAATTTGCCGACGCGCAAGTCGCGCTTGCCCTCAGGCTGCGCGCGGAAGCCCATATTGTTGCTCGCGACGCGCGATTCGATGATTCGCTCGAGCCCGTCGAACGCGCCGCCACAGATGAAGAGCACGTTGGTCGTGTCGATCTGAATGAACTCTTGATGCGGATGCTTGCGCCCGCCCTGGGGCGGGACGTTGGCCGTGGTGCCTTCCAAAATTTTGAGCAATGCCTGCTGCACGCCTTCGCCGGAGACGTCGCGCGTGATCGACGGGTTCTCGCTCTTGCGCGCGATCTTGTCGATCTCGTCGATATACACGATGCCCTTTTCGGCTCGCTTGACGTCGTAGTCGGCGGCTTGGATTAACTTCAGGAGAATGTTCTCGACGTCTTCGCCGACGTAGCCGGCTTCGGTGAGCGACGTCGCGTCGGCCATCGCCAGCGGCACGTCCAAGATCTTGGCGAGCGTTTGCGCGAGATACGTCTTGCCTGATCCCGTGGGGCCGACCAGCAGAATGTTTGATTTTTGCAGCTCGACGTCGTCGGCGGTCGCGCCCATGTTCACGCGCTTGTAATGATTGTAAACCGCTACGGCCAGCGATTTCTTGGCGCGGTCCTGACCGATCACATACTGGTTGAGGATGTGATTGATCTCTTTGGGTTTAGGAATGTTGCGAAGCCGCAGGTTCTCATCGACGTTCTTGTAGAGCTCTTCCTCGATGATCTCGTTGCAGAGCTCGATACATTCGTCGCAGATGTACACGCCGGGGCCGGCGATCAACTTGCGCACCTGCTCCTGCGACTTACCGCAGAAGCTGCACTTCAGTTGTCCCTTCTCGTCCCCGAACCGAAACATGCTTTCCCTTCTACGCCGGCGTCGCCAGCGAAGAGCGATTCTCGATGATCGTATCGATGATACCGTACTCCTTGGCCTCGATCGGCGTCATGTAGTAATCCCGCTCGATGTCCTTGAGAATCTGCTCCACATCTTTCTTGGTGGTCTCCTCGTAGATTCCCGCCAGCATGCGGCGGGTCGCGATGAGGTCCCGGGCGTGAATCTCGATATCGGTGGCTTGACCGCCGACCTGCGAGACCCAGGGCTGGTGGATCAAAATCTTGGAGTGGGGGAGCGACATCCGCTTCCCGGCGGCTCCGCCGGTCAGCAAAATGGAGCCCATCGAGGCGGCCATTCCCGAACAGATCGTCGCCACGTCGGGCTTAATAAAGCGCATCGTGTCATAAATCGCAAGTCCGGCGGTGACGCTGCCGCCCGGGCTGTTGATGTACATGTCGATATCTTTGTCGGGATCTTCTTTTTCAAGAAAAAGCAGCTGCGCGATCACCAGGTTGGCCAAATGATCGTCGATCGCTCCGCCCACGAAAACGATGCGATCTTTGAGCAGCCGCGAGTAAATATCGAAGGCGCGTTCGCCGCGAGCGCTTTGCTCGACGACCATGGGGACCAGGTGAGCCATTATCATATGACTCTCAACTACGACGCGGGTGCCGAGGTTGCTTCCTCTATCTGCGCGTGCTCGACCAGAAAGTCGACCGTCTTGGTTCGAACGATGCCTTCCATTAAAGGAAGAACGTTGTTTCCGAGGGCCTGACGGACCCTATCGACAGGCTGCCCGTACTGGCGGGCAAGGGATCGAAGCTCTTCCTGAATGTCGGCCGGTGTCGCCGAAATCTTCTCGGTCTTTCCAACCGCCTCGAGCACGAGCGTTGCTTTGACACGCCGTTCGGCCTCCGGCCGGTACTCGTCACGCAGCTGCTTTTCGGTTTTTTTGGCGGTCTTCAAATAATCGTCGAGTGAAATCCCCATGCGCGCGGCCATCGAGGCCGTATCGCCGAGCATGTTTTCAATCTCACGCTCGATCAAAATCGCGGGAAGCGGAAACTCGTGCACTTTTACGAGCTCTTCCACGGCTTGACCGCCAAGTTCGCGCTGAGCGCGCGCCTGCGCGACGGCTTCGAGCCGCTTGCGGATGTCGGCGCGCAGTTCTTCCAGGGTCTGGTGATCGGAGACGGCTTTGGCCAGCTCGTCGTCGATGGGCGGAAGTTCGAGTTCCTTGACCTCGTGCAGCGTAATCGTAAAGACCGCCGTTTTTCCGGCCAGTGTCTCTTGCTGATAGTTCTCCGGAAAAACCGCCTCGACGTCTTTCGTTTCACCGGCACTCATGCCGGCGATCCCGCTTGCGAAGCCCGGAATGAATCGTCCCTCGTTTAGTTCGGTGGTTTGCCCTTTGGCCGAGCCACCTTCAAAAGGAATGCCGTCGATCGTGCCTTCGTAATCGACCGTAACGATATCGCCGAGTTTTGCCGCGCGCTCAACCGGGACGAGCGTGGCGCGTTCGCGCGCCAGGCTCTGTAAACTGCGTTCGATCTCATCGCCGGTCACGACCGGCAGCGTACGAGTGAGCTTCAAACCTTTGTATTCCTTGAGCTCGATCGCGGGCCGGATCTCGACGACCGCTTTTACGCGCGGAGGCGCGCCTTCTTCACCCGGCAGTAATTCCATGTGCGGACGATCGACCGGCTCGAGGTCATGCTCCCGCACGGCTTTTGCATAGACCGCCGGCACGACGTCTTCCATCGCTTCGTGCGAAATCGTTTCGGCGCCATACGCCTGCTCAAAAATCTTGCGCGGAGCCTTCCCGGGGCGAAAACCCGGAAGCTTCGCTTTTTTCACCAAGCGCTTGAAAGCGCGATCTTCCGCATCGCGCATCTCGTCGGGCGAGATCGCAATGAGCAGTTCGACTTGCGTGGGAGAAAGCTTATTGAGTGTTGCGGTCATAAATACAATTAGCGGAAGACGAGATTCGAACTCGCGACCCTCGCCTTGGCAAGGCGATGCTCTACCACTGAGCTACTTCCGCGCGACCCGCCCTATTCTTAACGCCCAGCCCCCGCGCCTTTTCCGCGACTTGCGTTCGTATTAATTCTAGCGAAGGTCGGGCTCGTGCCGGCCGAGCGACAAGGCAAGGACCTGTCAAGCGAAGCCCGTGTCCGACGCGCTTTGTAAACATGCCCCCAAAGCGCGGCGGACATGGGGTGAGCGTGGGCATGCAGAGACTCGAACTCTGACGGGTTTCCCCACTGGAACCTAAATCCAGCGCGTCTGCCAATTCCGCCACATGCCCCTACCGCCCGGTATTGTACTACTGAATTCCCGTATGCGGGTAACTTTGCCGGTGACGTCGACCGGACGCTCCGAGGTATGGAGTTTCACAAGCCGGCAACGGCTTAGCAAAGATCATCGCGGTCTTCAATTTCATTACCCATCGCTTCTTTCGAGGCGATGCCTGCAGGCAAGCCGAAAACCCATCGCATGAACGAGGTGCTTGGGCGCGTACTGACCGTGGACGGTTCGCAGATCACGGCAAGCTTGGAATCCGACCCCAACGAGTTGAGCTCGGTTCGGGTCGGTGCGATGGTCAGCATAACGGGACCCGTCGGTGAAGTAGTGGGCACGGTTTCGGCAGTTCGTTTGGAACCAGGCTCTCCGACCGGCCGCGTTTTGGTCGTCGACTTACTCGGTGAGATCTTCCGCGCCGAGTACGGAGGGTCTCATTTCTTACGGGGCGTTTCGAACCATCCGGCGCCGGGCACGCCCGTTATTTGCGCGAGCAATGCGGATTTGGAGACCGTCTACATACCGCAGTCGCGCTCCAGTATCCAAGTCGGAACGCTCTACAACGATTCCACTCAGCCGGCGTTCTTGATGGTGAACGAGCTGCTCGCAAAACACTTTGCGTTGCTGGGTGCGACCGGCGCGGGCAAATCGTGTGCGCTGACGCTGATTCTTTCCGCGATGCTCGACAAACATCCAAATGCGCACGTGATTCTGCTCGACCCGCATAACGAATATCCGCAAGCGTTTCCAGATATCGCCGAAAGTGTGAACTCCGACAACTTGCAGCTCCCGTTCTGGCTCTTCGATTTTGAAGAAGCTTGCCGAGTTTTGATTCGCGGCGGCACGCAGCAAGAGCAAGAATCGCAAGCGATGATTCTCAAAGACGTGATCACTGCGGCGCGCATGGAGTATGCCAAAGGACAGCAGCTGCCGTTTGCGATCACCGTCGACACACCCATTCCGTACTTGACGGCCGACCTCTTAAATATCCTTAGCCAGCGCATGGGCAAGCTCGACAAGCCCGACAGCGCGACGCCATACCTTCGCCTTAAAACGCGATTTGAATCGCTGCGCGGCGATCCGCGCTTCAAGTTCATGTTTACCGACACGTTCGATGCGCCGGACCGTCTTTCGGAAGTCGTCGGGCGCCTGCTCCGGATTCCCGTGCGCGGCAAACCGCTCACGATCGTCGACCTTTCGGGTATGCCGGGCGAGATTGTCGACGTCGTCGTTTCGCTGCTATGCCGCGTCCTTTTCGATTTTGCCGTCTGGTCCGAACGCGACCGTATGCCGCCCGTTCTCTTGGTTTGCGAAGAAGCGCACCGCTATATTCCCGAAGACGAACGTGTCGGTTTCTCGGCAACGTCGCGCGCCATCACGCGTCTCGCGAAAGAGGGACGCAAGTACGGCGTATCGCTTGCGCTCATTTCGCAGCGGCCCTCCGAACTCTCGGCGCACGCGCTTTCGCAGTGCGGCACGATCTTTGCGATGCGAATGGGCAACGAGCTCGATCAGGAGATCGTGTCGAAGGTCATCCCGTTCGCCGCGCGCGGCATGCTAAACGCCCTCGCGGGTTTGCCGACCCAGCAGGCTATCGTTTCCGGCGAAGGCGTGCCGCTGACGATGCGTCTGCGCTTCACCGATCTGCCTGAAGAGCGGCGTCCGCGCAGCCTCTCCGCGGAGTTTTCGCAAGCCTGGCAGCGCGACTCCGCCGGGGCCGAATTCCGCGACGAAGCGGTCTGGCGCTGGCGCTTGCAAAGCCGCCAGGCGGAGCAGCCCCGCTAAGTTTCCGCCGCCCCCGCTCAGGGTACGCCAAAGACCATGGCAAACGAAATGAAGCGCACCATCGACGACATCAGCGACTCCGTGAAGGAGGGCATTCACCGCGGCAACGCGGCTGCGGAACACGAAACGCGTAAGGATTTCGGCGACGACATGACCACAGGCGAGAAAGTTGACTCGGGCGCAAACGAAGCCGGGGAAGATATAAAGGCCGGCGTCGACAAGACCAAACGCGGGATTCGCGATCTGTAAAGGTCCGTTCTCTTAACCATGCCTTGCCGCTCAGGCCGGCTATTTTTGAGTTATAATGGAACCATGAAACTTCTGCTCGGCTTTGCGGTTCTCGCCGCTGTTACCGCGGCCGCCGTTCCGTGCACGGCGAAAGCGAACCCCCCGGTTCAGGTCACGGCGTGCGGACCTGCGAGTAACCTGATCGGGTTCGACAGCGTAGGGTTCCACCCGCAAGCGTGGACGTGGGCCATGGGCGGACCCGAGGACGGACCCTATTATACGATTATGGACCCCATCGATTCTTTTGGGCCGTCAATGATGCCGGACCATCCCGCTTTGGCAGTTGATTACATCAATCAAACCACGAGCGTGATTCGAAGCATCGAATTCGGATTGATGGCTCGCGGACGTTTGATCGCCGAGGTGCGCGACGTGGGCATGTTCTCGCCCGCGACCGAGATCAGCCATGACTTTCGGCTCCCCAATCTGTGGATAGCAAGCGGCCTGACCTGTGTTCCGCTCAGCGTTACGTTCTCCAACGGCACTATCTGGAATAGCCCGGGCCACCCGTAAATGTTTTGCACCGCGTAGGACTCGAACCTACAACCAATTGATGCACTAGAGCGGACAATTCACTTGGAGATCACCAAAATACCACGTCTCCACTTGATTTGCTCGTACAGTCACGAGCGAAAGTCCATAAGAATACGAGAACGGCCGCACGCCGTTGCCGCAATTATTTGGTACGGGAACGGTAAACGTGGTCGGTGAATTCGCTACGTTTCCGGCAGAGTCATAAATAACGACGTCGAATCGGTTGAACCACATTTCGTGCCATGGACCGATCGGGTTATTATTCAGATCGACGGTCGAAGTGACGTTCACCGTCAGCGTCGGGTCGGATGGAAACGGGGGTGTTCCCGGAAAGGTGACCGAGCACGGTGAGTACGATGCGATGTACGCAAACGTCGCTGGCTGACCGCAAGATGATAGTGTCGTGTTGTGTACGGTATACGATACGTCCGCTGATCCGCTCCCGAGCAAAACCGACGACCCGCTGCTGTTATCGAAAAGCTGCGCGCTAACGCGGTCCGTACCCGTGCCGCTTGAAGGTGCAGTATATTGGACGGTTGCCGACGTTGCGAGACTATTCGTAGCGAGGGGAGAAATGCGTCCAACCGCCCCGCCCGTGGTTGACGACAGCGACCAAAGGTACGTAATCGAAGGGAACGGCCGTGAGATGTTGGCCGTTAACGTTACGTTTGCGCCGTCCAAAATCGTAGACGTGCCCGGCGTCACAGAGATGATCGGGCAACCTTGACTAGCCAGAGGTCGTAAGGCCGCAGATCTTGTGCAACTGATCGGCGAGCTGTTGCCTCCGATGCCCTCGCGACTGAGGACCCGCACATCACCTTGGGAACCGGTTCCGCTTGTCGGCAGGGTGACCGTGAGGCGAGTGGCCGTCCACGATGTCGGCACCCATTTGTGAACGTCGCTGCCGTCGGTGACCTGGATGGTACCGACGGTCTTCGGGAAATTTCCGAAGATCGTTAGAACGCCGCCGCTCGTCAGGTCCGTGTGGTCGATCGAGGGCAGTCCATAGACGATCGGTGGCTCGGCAACGTTTTCGCCGCCAAAATCGCTAACGACCAGCGTTGAGATAAAATTGGCCGGCAACGAGTTGTCTTGGGTAGATTGAAGGTAAGTTTGGTTTGGCCAGCCGGCATTCCACAGCCCGCCGCTGCGAAATTCGGAGCCCATCCCCGTTTGAATATCATCCAGCGAGAGTGGCCGTTGCGGGGGAGTTTTCTGCGGTGCATAGACGTCGAGATGCGTCTGACTCGGCGACTGCTCTCCGAGGAGGCGATCGAACAAAAAGGCGTCGGAACCGTCAGCCAGGTTTCCAATAACCTTCAGCGTCCACCCAAGGTAACGCCCCACGCCCGCTGCCTTAAAACTACTTTGCACGGATTCGGCAACTTTGACATGCTGCCCGTAGCACGATTCGTTATCGACAATTGCTCCGGCATTAAATCGTAAATAAGCCGTTAAGAAGTCCGGGGTGAACGCAATTGTCGGGTTAACAACTCCTGAACCGTCTTTGTGGATATCGAAGCTGGCCACGAGTCGTCCGGCATCGAAGTCGGCCTGATATTTCGCAACGTTCGCCGCCGTCCACGGAGTCGTCGAGAGCATATAGTACTTGAACCCAACAACCGTGTGTTTCGGGTCGCTGCTGAACACGGCCGCATCGTCACCGTGAGTGGCAATATCGAGGAAATCGATGGAGTGCCCGGTTCCCATCGCGACGATGTTGTCGAGGGTTATGTCGACACTGTCCACTCCATAACCGTTAGCCGCGACGAACCCGCTGGCAACGAATGCTTGCGCGAAGTTGGCTTGACGCGTCGGATGGAAGCTACCGTCGCCGCTGCTATTTACCAAAAACGCAATCTCGTGCTGGTTTGGCGCGCTGAGCGAAGCAGCGGAGGAAACAGCGGAGGGCTGACTTTGGCCAGTCGCCGCCGGAGACGAGTCCGATGGGTCGTCCAAGTGGTCGGCAAAAACTTCGACGGCTTGTCCGTCCGCGAGCACCGCCGAGATTCCGCCATCGTTTACATTGGCGAGATGGAAGGCGCCGGACGACACCATCTGCGCGGCGAGCAGGTCGAGATCGGCGGCGACGCTAGCGTGCGGCAACGCCGAATACATCGTTTGAACATTTTGCAGCGCGGCAGTGTCGTGCGCGAAGTCGACGGAACCGGAAATCACGGGGGCTGGGGTATTTGGCAGGCCGCTCTTTCCACCACCACAGGCGGTCGTCGCTAACATGACTATGACGATCGCCAGGAAAAGACTAGAACGTCTTGCCATGAAGCCTCTCTCGAACGCGGTGTGCCGTCTCACGGCCTGACCTTACGACCCAATGGCAAACGCCACTTGCGTTAAAGCGGCGCCCCAGTCCGCGTTATGTTCCGCGGTTGGGGAATGGACTCATCTTGCGGCACGAACGCTTTACAAAGCGTTAAGAGAAATACGGTACCGCACAACACGTTGGAAACCGAAGAGCTAGCGATAACGATCCTGCCAATTGCAGAAGTAAAACGTCGCGGCGTTTAACGAATTGAATGGCCGCGGGGGACGAGCGCAAGTTGCCTTGCGACATTACTTGCTCAGGAGTTGGGACGGGCCGCCCTTAGGGATGAAACGCTACAATACGAACGCGGCATTGCTAACGCACTCAAGAATAGGCTTGCACCTGCAAACTTGTGCCTGTTGTAACCCACCCGGCTGAAACAGAAAAGCCCCGTATGTTTCGGCGCTTCCGCCATTTTACGGGGCTTTCCATTTTTTGCACCGCGTAGGACTCGAACCTACAACCAATTGATTAAGAGTCAACTGCTCTACCATTGAGCTAGCGGTGCAAACTTTGCGCCCCCCGGGACTCGAACCCGGGACCAACGGCTTAAAAGGCCGCTGCTCTACCGACTGAGCTAGAGGCGCACGTTCGACGTGCTTTACGCAAGCTCCACGTCGCAGTGTAGCGAGGTTTACCCGCTTTGACAAGAAGCTTGCGCGCCGAAAGCGTCCGGGTACGCCGCGGCGAGTTCCTCGGCCGATCGCGGCCTGGAGAAAAGAAAGCCCTGTCCGTAGCGGCACCCGGCGGCGAGAAGCGCGCGACGTTGCCGTTGCGTTTCGATGCCTTCTGCAACTACGCGAACGTTGAAGCCGTCCGCGAGCGTCATGAGGGCTCGGACGATCGGCTCGCTGGCGAGTTCTTCTGCCGGGCCGCAAATAAACGAGCGGTCGATCTTCATGGCGTCGATGTGAAAGCGCTGCAGATAATGGAGCGACGAATATCCGGTTCCGAAGTCGTCGATGCACACCCCGAAGCCGTGCTGCCGGAGCCGCTCGACGACCTGCGTGGCCTTTCCGTCCGGATTGAGCACGATGTTCTCCGTTATTTCAAGCATCAGCTGGCTCGGCTTCACCTTGAACTCGTTCGTGACGGCGATCAAGCTTTGTTCGAATTCGGCTTCGAGCAAATCCGGCCACGCAACGTTCACGTTCATGTGAATCTCGAGACCGCGCTCGTCGCGCCATGCCGCGATTTGCCCGCACGCGAGCCGCGCGACGAGGCGTCCGATCTGCGTGGAGAGCCCGAGTTCTTCGGCCAACGGAATAAATTCGGTGGGCGAAATGATGCCTTCGACGGGGTGCTGCCAGCGCAGGAGCGCTTCACATCCGGTGAACCCCCCGTCTTCGAGGCGTACGATTGGCTGGAAGAGCAGAAAGAATTCGCCGCGTTCCAGGCCCGCGCGCATGTCGGACGATAGTTGGAGGCGTTCTTCCGCGCGCACGGCCATCTTCGCATCGAAGATCGCGGTGCGGCTGCCGCCGCTGGCTTTCGCGTAACGCGTGGCGATCTGTGCGTCGCGGATCAAATCTTCCGCTCGCTGGTAGGCCGGCGACCCGAGGGCGACGCCGACGCTGGCCGAGACGTACACGGCCCGGGTGCCGATCGTCAGCGGTTTTGCAAGCGCGCTGAACAGGTGGCGCGTGGTCGCCTCGACGTGTTTGGAGTTGCCTTGGGAGCACGCGAGAATGGCGAATTGATCGGCGCCGACGCGCGCGATGAGATCGTGCGCGCCCATGGTAGCCGTTAGACGCTGCCCGATCTGCGAGACGACGAACTCGCCCGCGTCATGTCCGAAGCCTTCGTTGATTTCGCGGAAGTGATCGATGTCGAGCATCAACACGCCGAACGACGCCGGCACTTGTGTTTGCAACGCGGCAAGTTGTTCCCGCAACTTCGATTCGAAGAGCAAACGGTTCGGCATGCCCGTGAGCGGATCGTGCGTCATGTCGTGGAGCATCCGCTGCTCGGTTTCCTTGACATGCGTAACGTCGCGGAGCAGGCAGATCGCGCCGCGGACGTTTCCGCGATCGTCCTTCAAGCGCGAGAGCGAGCACGCGGTCCACATGCCGTCGCCGCTCGCGGTGCGGACCTGCTGTTCGAATTCTAGATGAGGACGGCTCCCTTGCAGTAGCGCTGCGAAGTCGGCTTCATGATCGCGGAGCAGGTCGGCGGAGCTGTCGCCGTATGCCTTGCGGAAGACGGCGTTTGAATCGCGTACCGCACCCTCGAGATCGAGGACCGCAATACCGAACGCCGCGCCTTCAAAAACCGTGGCCAGATTCGGGAGGCTGCTCACTCGGCGTACGTTCTGCCAAGCCCGGGCAGGCTACTTTTGAGGGGATTGGGGTGACTGACGGGGGTCGAACCCGCGGCCTCTTAAGTCACAGTCAAGCGCTCTAACCAACTGAGCTACAGTCACCACACGCGCCCGGAGGGAATCGAACCCCCATCTTCGAGTTTAGAAGACTCGTGCCTTATCCATTAGACCACGGGCGCCTACTCCGAGCCTGAATTAGAATACCACGGCCCGCAAGGTTGCTTGCCTGCAGGCCGTGTCCATTGGTCGGGGCGACATGATTCGAACATGCGGCTTCTTCGTCCCAAACGAAGCGCTCTACCAGGCTGAGCTACGCCCCGAGGCCCGCTCTGAACCATTTTAGTTGATGTGCGGTCCGGCGTCGATGGCAATTCGCGCACCGCACGTCGCACTTCGCCAATTCGGCCAAGACTCGCTTCCAGGGATGTCCGTTACTGACCATTTCGCTTAGGTTGCCAACCTTTTCTCCACGCACATGGTCGAACTCTAAAACGACGGCGTCAGCGATTCCACCATCCACGCAGGCCTTGCCGATAAGGTACTCGCTTAGCCGCTCGCGGTTCCGTTGCCGATATCGCTTTTGATTTACATAGCGCCTTTCGTTATGTTTCGGCCGATGTTGCAGGTAATGGTTTCGAGAATACTGGCGTTGGCAGGGTTTGCAGTACGCCGATGGCTTCAAGGTTTGGTAAGAACGAATTGGAAACTCTGACACGGGCAGCACTTTCTTGCAGAAATTACAATGCTTCACATCTACACCTCGCTTTGCATCTATTATACTAAAAGCGTGTGTGCAAGTTGTTGCTAAAACATTAACGAACTACCGCCTATGTAACGAGTTAGATCGGAAATGATATTGTCGCTAGCAAATACTTTCGTGCCGGTTATTCGCAATCGCGCTTTCATCGTTGCGCGCAATACCTTCGCATTAATTCCCGGCACCAGAAGCGTGCACCACTCCGCATTATAGCTCGCGCGCAGCACCGCCAACGTATACGCCAACATCTGCACTGAATAGTTGTGCGACACCGACGCCATCGGCCCAATGCGCCCGCTCGGCCAAACATACGCATAGCCGGCAATCTCGGCTTCCCGCGTGAACACAAACCCCTTCGCGTTATCCGCAAGGTACAAATGGTCGGCGGGACGCGCAGCTCCGCGAACCTCGCGATCCAACTGATTGAGCGCTGCGGCATGCGCCATCGGATCGATGGGAACCGCGCCGAAACGGTGCTCGCCGGCGGCCATCTTCTCCAACTCGCTCGCCCGCGGCACTTCGCCCGCAATTTCCAGCAACGGCATTTGCAGCGGCACGGCAAGGCGCGAGTAAAACGCAAGCCCCTCGAGATGCGCCGGATCCAAGACTCCGCTGCGCGTGACCGCGCCGGCATCGTCCGCAGCAGCCGTCAACAGTTCCAGCCCTAAGCCGTGTCCGCGAAATGACGGTTCGACGTAAAGATCAGAGAGGAACCACTCATCCTCGAGCGCATGCGGCATCGCAATGCCAATCGCGGTTCCCTCGTCGCGCGCTACGAATACGCCGTTCGGTGCAACATGCGCGAGATCGACGTACAGCCTCGCATCATGTTCGTTCGCCGTCCGCCGGCGCGCAAAATAGGCGACCTCATCCGCGGTCGCCGGTCCAACGGCCTGCTCGTCAGCCACGACTTCGCAGCGCGCTCAAAAGCGCGCTTGCCGCGCGGCCGCGGTGGCTCACGCGGTTTTTCGCGTCCTCGTCGAGTTCGGCAAACGTCTTTCCAGCAGGCGGATACAAGAACACCGGATCGTATCCGAAGCCGAATTTTCCGTGTTCCTCGTCCGCAATGACTCCGCGGACCTCGCCGTACCCCTTCACTTCACCGCCGTCGGCCAAAATCAAAAGAATCGCGCAACAGAATTTCGCAGCGCGCCTATCCGGCGGGATGTCTTTCAACTCTTCGAGCAGCGCCTCGCGACGCGTGGGCCAGGTTGCATCCAGACCTTGGTACCGCGAGGAAAGCACGCCGGGACGCCCGTCCAGGGCCGCAACCTCAAGTCCCGAATCGTCCGCCAGGACCGCACCTTCAACACCCGCCTGCTGCAGTTGATTGCGCAATGCGTGCGCCTTGATAGCAGCGTTTTCGACGTAACTCGTTTCGCCCTCAGCGGGCTCCGCATAGAGCGGATAGGTATCTAAATCGAGCTCCGTGCCCGCGAATATGTCGCGCAGCTCGCCGAGCTTCCCGAGATTTTTCGTCGCGACGAACGTCTTCACGCGGCTTAATCAGAACCCAATCGCAGCACAGCCATGAAGGCCTCTTGCGGCAGATCGACTTTGCCGACCCGCTTCATCCGCTCTTTTCCGACCTTCTGCTTTTCCAACAGTTTGCGTTTACGCGTGATGTCGCCGCCATAGCATTTTGCAAGGACGTTCTTGCGCATCGCGCTCACCGTCTCGCGCGCGACGATTTTTCCGCCGATCGCCGCCTGAATCGGCACCTCGAACATCTGCCGCGGGATCAACTCTTTCAGTTTCTCCGCCAGCGCCCGTCCGCGCGCCGCAGCGCGCTCGCGCGAAATAATGAACGAGAGCGCGTCCACCACATCCCCGCCGAGCAATATTTCGAGCTTCACCAGATCGCCCTCGCGGTACCCGATGATGTCGTAATCCAGCGAGGCGTAGCCCTTCGTGCGCGATTTGAGCTGGTCGAAGTAATCGATGATAACCTCGATGAGCGGCATTTCGTACGTCATGATGACGCGCCCATCATGAAGATACTCCATGTTGCCGAGCTCGCCGCGCCGCGCTTGCGTGATCTCCATGATCGCGCCGACGTACTCGGGCGGCGTTATGATCGTTGCCTTGACGTACGGCTCTTCGATCGTCGAAATGAGCGTCGTGGCCGGAAGTTTGCTCGGGTTGTCGATCATCTCCACTGTGCCGTCCGTTCGCGTGACGCGAAAGACGACCGAAGGCGACGTCGCAATCAAATCCAACGCGTAATCGCGCTCCAGCCGCTCTTGCACTATCTCCATGTGAAGCAGCCCCAGAAAGCCGCAGCGGAAACCAAAGCCGAGCGCTACCGACGTCTCCGGTTCGTATGTGAACGCGGCGTCGTTCAGCTTCAGCTTCTCGAGTGCATCGCGCAGCGCGCCGTACTCGGCGCCCTCGTTCGGATACAAACCGCAATAGACCATCGGCACGGCTTTGCGGTAACCCGTCAAGGCCACATGCGCCGGGTTGCTCGCCTCGGTGATCGTATCGCCGACGTCGATCTCCCCTAGCGACTTGATGTTGCCGATCACGTAGCCGACGCCGCCCATATCGAGCTTGGCCGTCGGCTGCATGTGGGGAGCGAAGATACCGACCTCGGTGCATTCGAAGACGCGCTGGTGCGCCATCGACATGAACTTCGTTCCCGCGTGCAGTTCACCGTCGGCGACCCGCACGTAGGCAACCACGCCGCGATATGAATCGAACTGCGCGTTGAAGACCAGGCCTCGCAAGTGATCGCGATGTCCCTTGGGCGGCGGAATCCGGTGCACGATCGCTTCGAGGATCTCGTCGATGCCCACGCCGTTCTTGGCGCTGGCTAAAATGCACTCGCCGCGCTCCATGATCAGCAGCTCTTCGACCTCGCCCATGACGCGTTCGGGATCGGCCGCCGGCAGATCGATCTTATTGATGACCGGAATGATCGTCAGGTCGTGCTCCAGGGCGAGATGATAGTTGGCAAGTGTCTGCGCTTCGATGCCCTGCGCCGCGTCGATGATCAGAATCGCGCCCTCGCAAGCCGCGAGCGACCGGGATACCTCGTAAGAGAAATCCACGTGCCCCGGCGTGTCGATCAGGTTCAGCTGATAGGTCTTACCGTCGCGCGCCGGATAGCTCAGGGTTACCGGGTGCATGCGAATCGTGATCCCACGCTCGCGTTCCAGGTCCATCGCGTCGAGCGCTTGGTCCTCCATGTTGCGCAGCTCGATCGTGCGCGTCGTCTCGAGCAGCCGGTCCGAAAGCGTCGTCTTCCCGTGGTCGATGTGGGCGATGATGCAAAAGTTGCGGACTCCCTCCGCAATTTCGCTACGGTGCGCGCTCAATAGCAGGCAAACGCGTTAGGCCGGATCAGAAGATTGTCCAGCAGCCACAATAGGAGCAGCACGATCATGAACGACCAGTCGATCCCGGCAGCCGGAGGAATCAGGCGCCGCACGGGAGCGAGCACCGGCTCGACCAGCATGTCCACCCAGCGGCTCCACGAGCCGCGCAGGTCCGGCACAAACGAAAGCACCGCGTAGACGAGCATGACGATCGTGTAGAGCCAGATCACTTTGTCCAGCACAAAAAAGACCTGACAAGACAAAGTACTCATGGGTTAGCGGTTCTAGGGAAGAGAGGCTAAAACTTTTGGCGGGACGCCGCTCAGGTACGGCGACGGATCTATCGCCGTGCCGTTGAGCATCACCTGATAGTGCAGATGCGGCCCGGTTGAAAAGCCCGTGTCCCCCACTAGGCCGATCAGCTCGCCCTTGTGGACGTACTGCCCGGCAGAGACGTCAAAGCGGGAAAGATGCGCGTACCAGGTGTGGTAGCCGTTGCCGTGATCGATATCGATCTTCATGCCGTAACCACCGTCCCAACCCGCGCTGGCCACTGTTCCCGCCGCAGCGGCGTGGATGGCATCCCCGTAATTCGCACCCAAATCGACGCCGGGATGAAACTCGACGTCGGGGGCCGAGCGGTAACAGAAGCAGCCGACAACCGGCGCCCCTTCCACCGGATCGATCGACGGAATTGCGGCGAGCAGACGGGCGCGGGCCATTTCGGCGAGATGGTGCATATTCAGAACGTGCAGCGTGAGCCGTCGAAGATCGTCGGCCTGGCGGAGCGTTTCATTTGAAGCCTGCGCGAGCTGGTCGACGTGACGTGCCAATTGCACGACGCCGGGTTTGCCGGCCTGCACCCACGAGGTCTTTTGCACGCCACCGCCGTGCGAACGCGGCTTCGAACCGACGCCGATCAGTTGCTGAATCTCTTGATTTTGTTTTTGCACTTGCTGGAGCTGCGATCGAATCGCGCTGGCTTTTTTGTCCAGGGTCTGCAGCTGCTCGTGCTGCGACTGCAGCGCGGCCTGTTGGGCATGCACGCGGAAGACTTGGAAACCCGCCGCCGCCAACACCAATAGCAAAACCGCGGCTGCTCCGACGGAGCCGGAAACGATATGTTTGCGTGTCACTTCAAAGCGATGAACGACATCGCCCCGCTGCGGCACGATCTTAATGAAGTAGCGTTCTTTTATGCTCAAAAAAGGCTCATCCGGCGTACGGTAAGCCGGGACGAGGCAGGTTCGCGCCTCGGCAACCCCGCCCTCCCCGGGATCGGGTTCTTAACCACAACGGGAGTCAGGTGGCTCGCGGCACCCGTAAGGGCTCGCTTACCGTTGCTCCCTTCCGGTCCTGGCGGGGTTCACGAGGTTACGCTGCGCGAGGCCCGGCCCCCGTTATGGCGACAAGCATCATAGCACAAAGGGGCGATTTCCAACGTTTCCAAAAACGACACCCTTCCGGAGGTACACCTTGAAGCGTATTGCCCTTGCCGCTCTGCTGCTTGCTTGCCCGCTCCCGGCCGCCGCTGCTGCCGGACCCGTCCCCGTGAATTGGAACCTCACCAAAGATCAGATCGCTTCCACATGTAAGGCCGCGATCGCACAAGCCCAGGGCCGCCTGGAAAGCATCCTCGCACAGCGCGGCGCGCGTACGTTTGCCAACACCGTCTTGCCGCTGGAGGATCTGTCGTCGGACCTCAACGACACCACGATCGCCGATCAGTTTCTTTTCAACGTCACCACCGATACCGACGTGCAGCAGGCGTCGCTGAATTGCAACAATGACGAATCGTCGTTCTTCACCGATTTAACGGCGAGCCCGCAGCTCTATGCAGCGATCGCTGCGGCGGTGCGCGGTAACACCGCCAAGGACGTCTACCAGCGCAAGCTTGCCTCGATATGGCTCGATACGCTCAAACGCAGCGGCGCCGGTTTGGCGTCGCAGCGCCGACTGGAATTCGTGCGCCTCAGCAAAGAGCTGACGGATCTGCAGAACACGTTTGCGCAGAATCTCGGGAACGATGCGACGACCATTACGATCACGGCCGCGCAGGCCGCGGTGCTGCCCGCGAGCTTTAGCGGAGCCCTGAAACCGGCGGCAGGCGGCGCCTTCATCGTCCCGGTGAACGAGAGCACGGTCACGACCTTCATGCAAAACGAATCCGACGAATCGGCGCGGCAAGCGTATTACGTCGCATACAACAATCGCGAGGCCGCGGTGAACACGCCGCTCCTCGAACGCGCCATCGCCGTGCGTGACCGGCTCGCGCACTTGCTTGGATACGAAACGTGGGCCGCCTATCAAGTCTCCAACCGGACTGCAAAAACGCCGCAACGGATCGAAGCGTTCCTGGGCGGGCTGGACAAGACACTGCTGCCAAAGGCACGCGCCGAAGTGGCCGTTTTGACCGCGCTCAAAGTCTCCGACACACACGATCCGGCCGCGGTGCTTCATGCCTGGGACTTCACGTATTACGACAATATGCTGCACAAGACGCAGTATGCCGTTGACTCAAACGAGATAAAACAATACTTTCCGGTGCAGCACACCATAGACGCGGTACTCGACATCTACCACCGGCTGCTGGGCGTGAATTTTAAGGAGATCACCCCGACGGACGCATGGAATCCCGATGTCCTCGAGTACGCCGTGAGCGACACGGCGACGGGCCGTTTCATCGGCACGACCTACTTCGATCTCTACCCGCGGCCCCACAAATACGGGCACTTTGCAAACTTCCCGGTGCTGCCGGTGCGCAAGCTTTCCAACGGAACGTACCGGCCGCCGTTCACCGCCATCCTCGGAAACTGGCCGAAACCGGCGCCGGGACAACCTGCGCTTCTGAGCCACGACGACGTCGTGACCTTCTTCCACGAGTTCGGGCACAACATGGCCGCGCTGCTTGCGACCGCTCCATATGAATCGCTTTCTAACGGCTTTGTCTGGGATTTCGTGGAAGCGCCTTCACAGATGCTCGAGAACTTTGTCTGGCAGCCGTCGGTCCTCAAGCAGATAAGCTCGAACTGGCAAACGGGCCAGCCGCTGCCCGACGATCTGATAAACAGCTTGATCAAATCGCGCTACGTTGATGACGCCTACGCGACAACGCGCCAGATCATGTACGCGCAGATCGACATGGCCTATCACACCAGCGGCCCGCACGTCGATACGACCGCCGTGTGGGATCGTTTGGCGGCCGAACTCACCCCGATGGCGGCCGTACCCGATACCCGTCCGCAAGCGTCGTTCGGGCACCTCATGGGCGGATATGACGCCGGATACTACGGCTATCTGTGGTCGAAGGTCTACGCGCAAGACATGTTCACCGCGTTCCTCAACGGCGGACTGGAAAGCCCCGTCGTCGGCATGCGCTACCGCCGCGACATCTTGCAGCCGGCGCGCACGTACGATCCCGACGTTGAGGTCAAGAACTTCCTCGGACGCCCGATGAACCCGAACGCGTTCTACGCGGAGTTCAACAACCCGCAGCCGCCGGGCGTCACCAATCCATGATGCTCGTCGCAGCGGCATTTGCGTTGGCATCGTACACGTTCAAGCCGAACACGACGCTGCCGTTCACGGCCGTGTACGACAAGTGCGCCGGCGGCAACATTTCGCCGGAGCTGCATTGGTCCAACGCACCGCGCGGCACGCGCAGTTTCGCGCTGATCCTCTACGATCCCGATGCGACCGGCGGCTGGTATCACTGGGTCGCCTATAACATTCCCGCGTCGGTCAGCGAGCTGCGCGCGGGCATACATTTGCAGTTCGCCGAGGTCGGCGCTACATCGTTTGGACAGCTGCGCTACGGCGGACCATGCCCGCCGCCGGGGAAAGTCCATCACTACATTTTCACGCTCTACGCCCTCGATACCAAACGGATCGGCCCGACGGGAATGACCGGCCCGCGCGCGGAGGCAGCGATGCGAAAGCACGTCCTCGCGCGCGCGAGCGTGACCGGTTTGTACCGGCGGTAATTACTGCGCCTGGGTAAATCCGGGCGGGATGCTAAACAGCGCATCGGCTTGCGGTTTGGTAAGCCAAACGACGTTCCCGCGCTGCATCACGCTTTGGAACTGACCCGCGGATTGACCCGAGAGCATCGTCATTCGATTGTACATCTCGAGTTTGTCGCCGGTGCGCATCCAATACATGCCGGTTGCGCTCCCATGCATCGTCGGCTTGCATCCGCCTTGCACGACCATGTCGACCGGGGTTGCAGGGCCGCCGCCTTTCGGAAGCGGGCACATACGGCGCGGTACGGCGATGTTCGAAACGTAACGTTCATTCTCGGCGCCAAACGAACCATTCGTGCACGAACCGGTGGCATTGGTCATCGCCATCTGCGTCGTATCGGTTGAACCGTGCGTCGGTATCCCCTGAAGCGTCCTCGGTCCCAGATTTACGCTCTTCGATGTAACCGTCAAATCTACGGTGCCCGGCGCCTCATTGACGCGTTGAGGCAGCCCCATCGGCTGCTGAACGGCTACACACGCCGCGGCAACGCCGCTGCTGCTGGTATCGATGAGCTTATATGTTTTGCGCGCGAGGTCCAGCTCGATAGCCTGGTGCCGGTCGCATTTATCGATCACTGCGGTTTTGGCGACGATGTTGTCCGTGCGCACCCATCCATTGTAATAGGCTAGGCGCGTCAGGGTTCCATCGTTGATGGCGGCCTGCATTTGGTTGCCGGCTTCTTCAGCCTGAGCTGACGCGTTGCTGATCGAGCTGAGTAGCCCGCCGAAGAGTCCGCCGCGACGCGGGGCCGGCGTCGAGGTACCGGCCGCGGGAGCATCAGCTAAGATTTTTTGGTAGGCGTCCGCGAAGGTGCCCGGCGGCGGAGCCGTCGCGGGCGCGATAACCATCCGCGCGATTTCATCATACTGGAGGCCGACGTATTTGGGCGGCGCGGCTGCCGCCGCGATGATACTGACTGCGAGCACAAAGAAACACATGCCCGCCGCGGTCATTGAGCGCTTGTACATGCATCCTCCTAAAGTGATTGCATCGGGAGAGAACGAAGTCTTCCAGAGGCTCTCTTTGGCCCCTACTTCGGAGGTCCCGATGCGACGAACGATGTTCGTGCTCTTAGCATTTGCCGCGGTTGGATTACTTGCGATCCCGCACTTGGCGCGCGCCGCCTCGCCCGCGGTTGAGACGCTGACCGACCAAAAACTCAACACATACATCAACTTCGCCGGCTTGCGCACGCGCATAGACAAAATCGAGACAGTGAAGAGTCCGGACGGGCGTCCCATTTTACAAAAGGCGGGCGGAACGCCCGACGGCACCGGCTACATCATGGTCACGGTCAGCCTGCAGAACCCGAGCGCGACCGACAATATCGGCATTCCGGGAAATGTGTTGGGCTTCGAATTGGCCGACGGGACGCAAATCGACGAGGCCGGACCCGACGGATACTATATTCTGCCGAGCCTCAACGATCCGCCCGATACATTACATCCCAAACAGCACATCCAGATCGTGTACGTCAAAACAGGTTGGAACGGGCAAGGCATCACTAAGATGTTCCTGAAAGTGAACAGCGGGGGAAGCGAGAATGATACGGGTTATAAATACGCGCGCTTTCAGATTCCCAAAGGCTACGTGACGCAATTGGATCCCGTCGCAACACCGTCGCCTTCTCCGGAGCCCTAAAACGCCGTCGTATATCAAGGCGGGGGAAGTGCCGCCCAAACGCCACATTCAATTCCGCCGTCCCGACGGCGAACTTTACGCCGAGGAATTGTTTTCGACCAAAGGCTTTGAGAGCGCGTACTCGCTGCTCTACCATCTGCGGCCGCCGACCGCGACGCTTGACGTAAAGCCATGGAAGCGGGCCGCGGTCGAACTGATTCCCAACGAGCCGCTGCGCAACCGCCATTTCAAAACGGCAGAGATTCCCGCCGGCAAAGACGCGATCGAGGCGCGCACGCCGGTGCTTGGAAACTCCGACGTGCTGATGAGCGTCTCGGAAACAGCGGCGCCGATGGACTACTTCTATCGTAACGTCGGCGGCGACGAGCTGCTCTTCATCCACCGCGGCCAAGGTACGATTCAAACGCCGTTCGGCAACCTCGATTACCGGGCGCGTGATTACGTGCTGCTTCCAACCGGAACGACGTATAACGTCTTGCCGGAGTCGCCGACCCGCATGCTCGTCTACGAAAGCAGCGGCATGATTTCGATCCCGCGCAAGTTCCGCAATGACCTCGGGCAGCTCGAGGAACACGCGCCGTACTACGAGCGCGATTTTCGCGCTCCCGACCTTCGGGCTCCGATTGCAAAGACGGGCGAATACGAAGTGCGCGTCACCAACGCCGGCCGCAACGCGATCTATACCGTGCAGAATCATCCGTGCGACGTGATCGGATGGGACGGCTACTGCTATCCCTACGCTTTCAACCTCGACGAGTACGCGCCGGTCACCGGAAAACTCCACCAGCCGCCGCCGTCACACGCAACGTTCGAAGCCCCCGGCGCGGCTTTTTGCGCGTTCGTGCCGCGCATGTTCGATTATCATCCGCTCGCGATTCCAATTCCCTACAATCACTCGAGCGTGGATTGCGACGAAGTGCTCTACTACGTCAGCGGAAACTTCATGAGCCGGCGCGGCGTCGAGGAAGGCTCGATAACACTGCACGCAGCCGGTGCGCCGCACGGTCCACAGCCCGGCGCGGTCGAAGCGAGTCTCGGAAAAACGTCAACCGATGAAATCGCCGTCATGGTCGACACGTTCGCGCCGCTCCAGATCGCCAAGCCGGCGCTCAAAGTCGAGGACGACGAATACTATCGCTCCTGGGTTTCATAAAGGCGACGCTTACAACGTACGGGCGGGCGCCACAAGCCCGCTGACGCCGCCAAAACCAATTCGCGGTTTTCCGGGCGATTCGCAGTGCCCGGTCAAGGTCACTTCATCGCCGTCCGCCAGAAAGCGGCGCTCCTCACCCGACGAAAGCTTCAATGGCTTTGTGCCGCGCCACGTCAGTTCGATCAAACTTCCGTAAGAGCCGGCGTCCGGACCCGAGATCGTTCCCGAAGCAAACAGATCGCCCGGCGATATACTTGCACCGTTCGAGGCCGCGTGCGCGAGCTGCTGAGCCATGCTCCAGTAGAGATACTTGAAGTTCGAGCGCGAGATAATCTCGGCTGCCGCGTGTTCGCGGCGCATCTTTTCCGTCCGCAGCGCGATTTCTAACGCAATGTCGTAGTTCGAGTCTTGCGCGGCGCGCAGATGCGGCAGCGGCGCGGGGTCCTGGTTGGGCAGTGCCGTCCGGTATGGTTCGAGCGCATCGAGCGTCACCACCCAGGGCGAGATCGACGTCGCGAATGACTTTCCAAGAAATGGGCCGAGCGGCTGATACTCCCACGCTTGGATGTCGCGCGCGCTCCAGTCGTTTACGAGCACGAGGCCAAAGATATGCTCGCGCGCGCGATCGATCGGAATCGGTTCGCCGAGCGCGGGGCCGCCGCCGGTCACGAACCCGACTTCGAGTTCGATATCGAGCATCGCCGTCGGTGCGAACTCGGGCCGGCCGCTTTCCGTTTTGATCTGCCCGCGCGGCCTGACGACGGGCGTGCCGTCGACGACAACCGTTGCGGCGCGCCCGTGGTACCCGACCGGTAAGTGCCGCCAGTTTGGAAGCAGCGGCTCGCTGCCGGGCCGCATGATCTTCCCGAGATTCGTCGCGTGTTCGAGCGAGGAATAAAAATCAACGTAATCGCGCACTTCAAACGGTATGATCATGCGCGCGGAATTCCGTGCAACGATGAAGGCTGCGCGGTCCTCAGATGCGATCGGCGACGAACTCGCCAGCAGATCTTGCAGACGGCTCCGCAAATCGGTCCATGCGCTCCGGCCGAGCCCGAGTACCTCGTTCAACGATGGAGCGCGTAGCGCAGCGCTCAAAGAGGAGTCGGCAAAGAGTCCGGCGCGCGAAGCCGCATGCAGGTCAAAGATCGCGTCTCCTATGGCCACGCCGATGTGCGCGCCGTCCGGTGCGCTAAAAACGCCGTACGGGAGATTCTCGAGCGGAAATCCCGAACCGGCCGGAACCGGCACCCAACTCTCAGTCACGAGGCAACGAATCCAAGCGCGACCAGATCGTCAACGGGTTCGCTGAAGCTGCAGCTTCCGTAGGATTGAAAACCATCTGCGCGCGTACCGCGCAACGCATCCTCGTCGATCGTCGTGCCGCGCCAGCGCAAGCCCTTCCGATCCAAAGCGAAATGGCCGGCGTCTTCATCTTCCAGCGAAGCGACAACGGTATCTTCATCTGCCCCTTGACGCACGAGCGCGGCGGCCGTCAGCACGTTGAGAAATCCGTGCATCACGAAGCCGCTTTCTTCATTGTAAGCGCGTACCGGATGATGGAGCCCCGCCGTTGCCTTAAATGCGACGCGTTCTTCGGCCGCGGTGCGCAGGAATGTCACGATGTCGTACACCGGCGGGATCGACGAAGCGGTAACGCCTCCGCACCTGAGTTTTGCGCGCAAGCGGTGCCGTTTCATCGAAGCCAAGGCACCGGGAAGAAGCGCGTTGCGCCGATCGTGCTGCGGCAGTTCCATATATGAAGGAAGGTCGGCCAGGCCGCTCCGCGCGAGCGCGGCCGAATACTGTCCGATTGCCGCGTCGTACGTTTCGCGTTGCGAAAGCGGGCGCGGCAGCGGCAATTCGATCGCTTCGATTGAGACGCCGGTCTCTCTGTGCGCGGCGATGCGTTGCAGTGACGCCTGCACCGCCGCAAACCATGTCCGCGAGTCATCTGCCGTAGCGGCGATAACGCTCAGCGGAAAGGGCGCCGGACCGAACTGCAGCAGCTCGTTAAGCCGTGACTCCGGTACGATGAATCGCTCCAGCATCCACGCGTGCGGTCCGCTGCGCGCTGCGGCATACTCGGCGAGCGCCGTCTCCATGCCCAGCTGCGCCGGAGGAAAGAGCCCGGCGTAGTCGATCAGCCCGCCAAATGCGGCGCGGACTGCACCCGAAGACGTCGCGAAGGTCGCCATATACAGGGCCGCTTCGGTCGGCTCGCTAAGTGCCCTTCTGCGATGTCCGCGCTTACATCTCCAAAAACGAATCCGCTCGCGAAGATCGACTGGGACTATGTCGAGTTCTATACCGGCAATGCCAAACAGTCGGCGCATTACTATTGCTCCGCGTTCGGATTCGATCAAATTGCGTACGCCGGTCCCGAAACCGGCGTAAAAGATCGCGCGTCGTATCTGCTCGCGCAAAACAACTTGCGCTTCATGCTCACCTCGAGCTTGCTGCCCGACGATGAAGTCTCGCGGCACGTCGCGCTGCACGGCGACGGCGTGAAAGACATCGCGATTCTGGTCGAAGATTGCGGCGCGGCCTTCGACGCGGCCGTGGCCGGCGGCGCCCGGGTTATTTCCGAGCCCGCCCAGCTCTCCGACGAAGACGGCTCGATTGTGAAGGCGACGATCGCCACCTACGGCGACACGGTGCACAGTTTCATCGAGCGCAAGAACTACCGCGGGGTATTTATGCCCGGCTTCGTTGCGCAGCCCAAATCGCTGCCGCACGTGAATCGTCCCGGCTTGTTGGCAATCGACCACTGCGTCGGGAACGTCGGCTGGGGCGAGATGGACGCATGGGGCGACTTTTACGCACGAGTCTTCGGTTTCTCGCAACTGGTTTCGTTTGACGACAAAGATATTTCGACCGAGTACACAGCGCTCCGATCCAAAGTGATGACCGATGCCGAGCACCGCGTTAAATTCCCGATTAACGAACCCGCGCAAGGAAAGAAGAAATCACAGATCGAGGAGTACCTCGACTTCTACCGTGGCGCCGGAGTACAGCACATCGCCATCCGTACGGACGACATCATCGCGACGATTCGCGCGCTCAAGGATAACGGGGTCGACTTCCTCGACACTCCCGATGCGTATTACGACGATCTCGAAGCGCGCGTCGGCCGAATCGATGAAGCGACGCAGATTCTTCGCGACCTGCGCATCCTGGTCGATCGCGACGACCGCGGATACATGCTGCAGATTTTCACCAAGCCGTTGCAGGACAGGCCGACCGTCTTCTTCGAGATCATTCAGCGTAAAGGCAGTTTGAGCTTCGGCAAGGGAAACTTCAAAGCGCTTTTTGTCTCGATCGAAAAAGAGCAGGAACGCCGGGGAACGCTGTGAGCGTCACCGTCGACGCGGTCATGCTCGAAGCGCGCGCCGGTTCTCTGGCGAAGCGCTCGATCAAGACCACTGCCAAAGTTGCCGGAATTCGTTTGGCGATTCAATGCATGGATCTCACAACGCTCGAAGGCAAGGATTCGCACGGACGCATTCGGTCGCTCTGCGCCAAGGCGCTTCACCCGGCCCCGCATTTGCCCGACGTGCCAAGCGTCGCCGCGGTTTGCGTCTATCCGAATCTCGTGCCCGCTGCCAAAGAAGCGCTGCGCGGAAGCAGCGTAAAGGTCGCGTCGGTTGCGACGGCTTTTCCGAGCGGCCAGTCCTCCATGGAAGTGAAGCTCGCCGACACAGCGGAAGCGATCGCCGCGGGCGCGGACGAAATCGACATGGTCATCGATCGCGGTGCGTTTCTATCGGGCTACTACCGCGCGGTGTACGACGAAATCGTCGCGATAAAGGCCGCGTGCGGCCCGGTGCATTTGAAGGTCATCCTCGAAACAGGCGAGCTCGGCAGTTACGACGCGATTCGCCGGGCGAGCGATCTCGCACTCGAAGCCGGCGCAGATTTCATCAAAACCTCGACCGGTAAAGTCGGAACCAACGCCACGTTTCCCGTTGCCGTCACGATGTGCGAGGCGATTCGCGATTACGCGCGGCGGACGGGCCGGCGCGCCGGCCTGAAAGTCGCCGGCGGCGTGCGCAACACCAAGCAGGCGATGACCTACCTGGTCATTACAAAGGAAACGCTCGGCGAATCGTGGCTCACGCCGGACCTCTTCCGGATCGGCGCCAGCTCGCTGCTCGACGACCTCCTCATGCAGTACGAAAAACAGTTGACCGGCCACTACGCCGGGCGCGACTACTTTCCGATGGATTGATAGATGGCAATTTTTGAATACGCGCCCGCACCCGAAAGCGTCAAGGCTCCGATTCGAGAGCAGTACGGGCTCTTTATCGACGGTAAGTGGACCGCGCCTCGCAGCGGACAGTACTTCGAAACGATCAACCCCGCTACCGAAGAAACGCTCGCGCGCGTCGCGCATGCGAGCGATGAAGACGTTGACCGCGCCGTTCGGGCGGCGCGCAAAGCCTACGACAAGTACTGGCGCAAGATGCGCCCGGCGGACCGGGCCAAGTATATCTACCGCATCGCCCGCGCCATCACGGAGCGTTCGCGCGAACTGGCCGTGCTCGAAACGATGGACGGCGGCAAGCCGATCAAAGAGTCGCGCGACTTCGACATCCCGCTCTCAGCCGCGCACTTCTTCTATTACGCGGGTTGGGCGGACAAACTCGAGTGGGCGATGCGCGCCGGTGAAGAGCCCAAGCCCATCGGTGTCGCCGGACAGATCGTCCCCTGGAATTTTCCGCTGCTCATGGCGGCTTGGAAGGTCGCGCCCGCCCTCGCGTGCGGCAACACGATCGTACTCAAGCCGGCCGAGACGACGCCGCTGACCGCGCTCGCGCTCGCGCAAATCGCCGCCGAAGCCGACCTTCCGCCGGGCGTTCTCAACGTCGTTACCGGCGACGGAGCGACGGGAGCCGCACTCGTGGGTCATCCCGACGTCGATAAGATCGCGTTCACCGGATCGACCGAAGTCGGCAAAGCCATCCAGCGTTCGACCGCCGGCAGCGGTAAGCGTCTGACGCTCGAACTCGGCGGAAAGGCGGCGCACATCGTCTTCGCCGATGCGCCGATGGATCAAGCCATCGAAGGCATCGTCAACGGAATCTACTTCAATCAAGGACACGTTTGCTGTGCCGGATCGCGTCTGCTGGTGGAAGAAAGCGTACACGAGCAAATCGTCGTTCGCCTGACCGACCGCATTCAAACGCTTCGCCTAGGGGATCCGCTCGATAAGAATACCGACGTCGGTGCGATCAACTCCAGAATGCAGTTGGACAAGATCAAAGAACTGGTCGGAAGCGGCATCGACGAAGGCGCCGTTCTCGTTCAGCAGTCCTGCGAGTTACCGGAAAAAGGCTACTTCTTTCCCGCCTCCTTCTTCACGAACGTCCAGCAGTCGCACCGGATCGCGCGTGAAGAGATTTTCGGCCCGGTTCTCTCCATTCTCACGTTTCGAACGCCCGAAGAAGCCGTCGAGAAAGCGAACAATACGCCGTACGGCCTTTCCGCGGGCATCTGGACCGACAAAGGAAGCAAGAACATGTACATCGCGCAGTATTTGCGCGCCGGCGTGGTTTGGTGCAACACGTTCAACCAATTCGATCCGAGCTCGCCGTTCGGCGGATTCCGCGAGTCCGGATTTGGGCGCGAGGGTGGCGTCCACGGCTTACGTGAGTACCTGGCCCACTGACCCCCGCGCTTTCGAATCGCTGTTCGAAGCCACGCCCAGCGCGATCTTCGCGCTGGATCGCGCGGGACGCATCGTCGGAGCAAACGCAGCCGCCTCCTCGCTGACCGGTTATTCCCGCGAGGAGCTGATCGAGCTCGACATCTCCCAGCTCGCGCAAGACTCTATTGCGTTCATCAGCGATGCGCTCACCGCGGCGGAGAAACGCGAAGCCACCGCCGCCGAAATGGACTTTCAGCGCAAGGACGCCTCGCTGGTTCCCGTACGAGTGACGACGATTCCCATCCTCGACGGAAGGCACGCCGGCGGCGTCTTCTTCCGTGTCGAGGAAGCGCACTATCTCACCGAAATGCGCCGCACGCGCGCCCACATGCGCACCCTCGCCTATTACGATTCGCTCACCGGCCTCCCCAACCGGATCTTCTTCCAAGAACGTTTGCGCGACGCGTTGGAACACGCGCCGGGGCAGTTGCCGTGCGTCGCGCTGCTTTTCCTGGATGTGGACCGGTTCAAAGACATCAACGATACGCTCGGGCACGCACTTGGCGATCGTTTCCTGCAGCTCGTCGGAGAGCGGCTCGTGCTGCTGGTCAAGAACCGCGGCATCGTTGCGCGGTTAGGCGGCGACGAGTTCGTCGTGCTCGCTCCGTGTGCCGGCGATGACGGAATACGCGAGCTTGCCGAAGAACTGCTGGCGGCCGCCGACCAGCCGTACCGCATCGAAGGGTACGAACAGTTCATCACCACGAGCATCGGCATCTCGGTCTATCCGGAGCACGGCCGCAACGATCAAGCGCTGATTAAGAGTGCCGACATCGCGATGTACCATGCGAAGGAACAAGGACGAAACGCTTATTTTTTTTATGACGAAGCGCTCGAAGCGCCGATCCGCAGCCGGCTCGCGCAAGAGAAACAGCTCAGGCACGCGCTCAAGCACGACGAGTTCGTGCTGCAGTATCAGCCGATCCTCAGCGTCGGCGACGGCAACCCGATCGTGGCGGTCGAAGCCCTCGTGCGCTGGAACCATCCGTCGGAAGGCATGCTCGGACCCGACGCGTTCATTCCGGCTGCCGAAGCGAGCGGCTTGATCGTTCCGCTCGGAGAGTGGGTGCAAAAAACCGGCGCCCGGCAGATGCACGAGTGGCAAAAGCGGTTTGGATTTCTCGTGCTGGCGATCAATATCTCGGCGCGCCAATTTCACCAGCGCGATCTGTGCGAACGCTTGGTGGAAATCGTGGAGGCGGCCGGCTTGCCTCCCCAAGCGATCGAAGTAGAGATTACCGAAAGCATGGCCCTCTTCGACGCGGAGTACGCGGTCGAAACGATTCACGGCCTGAAGCGGATCGGCGCTCAGATAGCGATCGACGACTTCGGCACGGGCCACTCCTCGCTCAATTATCTGCGCAGATTCGACGCCGATCACATCAAAATCGACCGCTCGTTCGTGGCCGGCATCGGCGGCCCCGGCAGCGACGATACCATCGTGAAAGCGATCATCGCGATGGGACACAGTTTGGGATTGAAGATCATCGCCGAAGGCGTGGAGATAGCCGAGCAGTACGAGTTCCTGCGCGCACAGGGGTGCGATTTGGTCCAAGGGAACCTCTTTGCTCCGCCCATGGACCCCTTACAACTCGAGAACCTGTTGGCTGCAAGAGCGTGATCTCGTGCTAACACCTACCGAACAGATCGATCGCCAAGCCCTGGCCGATTGGTACCGGCGAAACCGGCAGCACTCGGCGCGGCTTTTCGCGTTGATCGCACCCGAGGCGTACTACGATCGTCCAATTCCGCTGCGTCATCCGTTCGCGTTCTACGAAGGTCATTTGCCGGCGTTCAGTTTCCTCGTTATTGACGAGCGCGCTCTGGGCGAACAACCGGTGGACGCTCGGCTCGAAAAGATTTTTGAACGCGGAATCGATCCTGCAAGCGCGCGCGACGCGGACGGTCACGCCCGTTCCGATTGGCCCTCCAAATCGGAGATCGAAGCGTTCGGGCGCGCGTGCGACGAGCGGGTCCTGACGGCGATCGCCCATGCGAAGATCGACGACCCAAGCGTTCCGCGGCTCGTTCATGCCCAAGCGGTCTATACGGCACTGGAACACGAGCCGATGCATCACGAAACGCTCGTCTATCTTCTTCATCAGCTCCCCGACGACATGAAGCGGCCCGTCAAGCAAACGCACCGCGACAAACCGCCGCCGAAAAATGATTTTGTCGAAATCGCTGCGGGCACGACGACGCTCGGCGCGAGTCGCGACCGGATTCCGTTCGGCTGGGACAACGAGTTCGAAGAGCACCGTATCGACGCCGGCGCGTTTGCGATCCAGCGGTTCCCGGTAACGAATGCCGATTACCGCGAGTTCGTAAAAGCCGGCGGCCCCGTTCCGCCGTTCTGGATCGAACGCGACGGCGAGTTCCGTCTGCGCGGCGTCTTCGAAGAACTTCCGCTTCCACTTTCATGGCCGGTCTATGCCCGTCACGACGACGCGCAGGCCTATGCAGAATGGAAGGGCGCGCGGCTTCCCACCGAGCCCGAATACCACCGCGCCGCGTTCGGCACGCCCGCGGGCAGCGAGCAGGCCTTTCCGTGGGGCGCGCAACCGCCGAGCCCTGAATTTGGAAACTTCGGTTTTGCGCGCTACGACCCCGAACCCGTCGATGCGCATCCGGCCGGCGCAAGCGCGTGGGGCGTTCAGGATTTGATCGGTAACGGCTGGGAGTGGACGAGTACGGTTTTCGCACCGTTTCCGGGCTTCGAGCCGATGGCCAGTTATCCACAGTACAGCGCCGATTTTTTCGATGGAAAGCACTACGTGATGAAGGGAGCCTCGCCCGTGACCGCTCTGGAGCTCATCCGGCGAAGTTTCCGCAACTGGTTCTACGGAGATTATCCTTATATGTATGCGAAGTTCAGGCTCGTGCTGGACCGGTGAGGCGCTTCATTGCCCTGACGCTTGCCGTTGCGTTCGCCGCAACCGGTTGTGCGAAACAAGGCGGAAACGCTTCTCCTTCAGGCGGCGGCATTTTGCGGGTCGCAATCTTTGCCGAACCATCGTCGCTCAATCCGCTGCTTGGAACGACGACGGCGGAGAACTCGCTCTCGAGCTTGATCTTCGATCTGCTGGTGACGCTCGACGATCGGGGCAACGACATCCCGGACCTCGCGGCCGCCGTTCCGACGCTTGAAAACGGCGGCATCAGCCGCGACGGGAAAACGATCACGTACAAGTTGCGCCGGGGCGTGAAATGGCAGAACGGAAAGCCGTTCACCAGCGCGGACGTGAAGTTCAGCTGGCAAGCGGTGATGAATCCCAATAACAACGTCGTCGAACGGACCGGCTATGATAAGGTGTCGTCCGTCGATACTCCGGATCCGTACACGGTCGTCTTTCATCTGAAAACGCCGTTTTCGCCGTTCGTCGATACGGTCTTCGGCGAGAGCGACGACCCGTTCCGCATCATCCCGAAGCATTTGCTCGGCGGGTATGCGAACATCAACCGCGTTCCATTCAACCAGCAGCCCATCGGCACGGGTCCGTTCCGCGTGGTCCGCTGGTACCACGGGGACCACGTCGAGTTGGAGGCCAATCCGCTGTATTTTCGGGGCGTGCCGAAGCTGAAAAAAATTCTCGTCTATACCGTCCCCGACGGAAACACGTCCGCTGCCGAGCTGCAGTCGCACGGGATCGATCTCATCTTAGCGGTGACCGCCGCGAACTTTCGAAATTTGCGCAGCGTAGCGGGCGTACGGACAATGCTTGTAAAGCAGCCTTCTTACGCAGCCGCGGTTTTCAACACGAAGCATCCACCGCTCGATGACGTCCGCGTGCGTCAAGCCATCTCGTATGCGATTAACGAAAAGCGCATCGTCGACAATCTCACCTACGGCACGGCGACGCTCGCGTCGGCCGATCTTTCCGAATTCTCTTGGGCTCACGATCCTACGCTGGCCGGATACACCTACGATCCCGCTAAAGCGAACGGATTGCTCGATCGAGCCGGCTGGCGTCGCGGCCCATCCGGAATGCGCGCGAAGAACGGCAAGACACTTACGCTGCAGCTGACGATCGGCGCCGGGAGCCAAACGGCCAACCAGATTGCCGTCGAATTGCAATCAGATCTGCGACAAGTCGGCGTCGATTTGGCAATCAAGACGTACAGTTACTCGCTGCTGTATGCAACCGCCGCGATGGGCGGGATTCAGCAGACCGGGAAATTCGATATGACGCTGCAAGTCTGGGTCTCCGGCGCCGACCCGGACGACTCGTCGCAATGGATGTGCAAACAGGCTTCGCCTGCCGGCAACAACATCTCGCGCTACTGCAGTGCTGCGTTCGACAACGCGGAGAAGACCGCGTTGACGCATTTTGACCGCGCGACGCGCAAGCGCGCGTACGCGCTGACACAACAGCTCCTGGTGAAGGATGCCCCGGCAACCTTCGAATACTACCCGCAGGCCCGGTACGCCATGAATCCCGCCCTGCAAAACTTTTCACCCAACGGCATCAGCGAAGGATGGAACGCTTACCTGTGGTCACTCTGACAGCCAAGAAAACGCCCATTACCGTAGCCTACGGCGACGGCATCGGTCCGGAGATCATGGATGCGACGTTGCGCATCATCACCGGCGCCGGGGCGCAGCTCGACATGGAGCGGATCGAGATCGGCGAGAGTATTTACTCTCGCGGCATCACCAACGGCATCGAAGACAGCTCCTGGGACTCGCTGCGCCGCACCAAGGTGTTTCTGAAGGCGCCGATTACGACTCCGCAAGGCGGCGGGTTCAAGTCGCTCAACGTCACGGTAAGAAAAACCCTCGGCATGTACGCGAACGTGCGTCCGTGCGCTTCGCTTCACCCGTACGTCTCGACGAAGCATCCGAAGATGAACCTCGTCATCGTGCGCGAGAACGAGGAAGACGTCTACGGCGGCATCGAGCACCGTCAGACACAGCAGGTCACGCAGTGCCTCAAACTCATCTCGCGCCCCGGCAGCGAACGCATCGTACGATACGCTTTCGAATACGCTCGCGCGAACAAGCGCAAGAAAGTCACATGTTTCACCAAAGACAACATCATGAAACTGACCGACGGTCTGTTTCACAAAGTCTTCGATGAAATCGCCAAGGAATATCCCGACATCGAGAACGAGCACTGGATCGTCGACATCGGAGCAGCCAAAATGGCCGACACACCCGAAGCGTTCGACGTGCTGGTCATGCCGAATCTTTACGGCGACGTGCTCTCGGATGTGGCTGCTCAAATCACCGGCTCGGTCGGTCTGGCCGGATCGGCCAACATCGGCGACCATTGTTCCATGTTCGAAGCGATTCACGGATCCGCGCCTCGTCGCGCCGGTCAGAATCTTGCGAACCCGTCCGGCCTCTTCCATGGCGCGTTACTGATGCTCTCGCATATCGGACAAGGCGAAGTCGCCGAGCGCGCGCACAACGCGTGGCTGCGCACGATCGAAGACGGCATCCACACATACGATATTTATAAGGAAGGCGTCAGCAAAGAAAAAGTCGGTACGAAAGAGTTTGCTTCGGCCGTGATCGAGCGCCTCGGAGAGCGGCCGCAACATCTCGCGCCTGTCGAATATGCCAAAGACGCTCACATGAACGTCGCGGTTCGCGCCTCCCGAGCGCCGGCCGAAAAGAAGCACGTCGGCGTCGACGTCTTCATCGATCTCCCGGGCGCCAATCCGGACGACATTGCCAAGCGCATCAACGCGCTTCCGCTCGAAGGCGCCAAGCTGACCGTGATCAGCAATCGGGGGACGAAAGTCTGGCCAAATGGCAATCCCGATACGTTCTGGAGCGATCACTGGTCGTGCCGCTTGGAATCGGGCGGCGGCGACTTTTCGGGAAAGACGGTCGCGCAGATCCTAGCCGCCTTCTGCATGGGCGGCTTCGACGTCATAAAAACTGAGGGTCTCTATACGTTCGACGGGGCGCGCGCGTACTCGCTCGCGCAGGGCGAGTAGTTAGCTCACCTTTCGTTTCTTGAAAGCCGCCCAAACGGTTCTCAAACTAAAGACAGAGACGATCGCGACCATGGCCCAGAACGCGTAGCCGATCCACCGTCCCCAGCCCGAGGGATGGTACATGAGCATGACGATCGCCAGGCCGACGATGCTGGCCGAAGCCAGCAGCGTGGCGTTGGTGGTTTCCACCGCGCGCTCGAATCGCGCCATCGTCCGCTCCATGTCCTCGACGCGCGCCCAAACGCGCAGGTTTCCGCGCTCGACCTCCGAGAGGACGCGATCGGCGCGCCTTGGGAGATCGATGCTCAATTCGGCCGCGTCCAGCGCCGCGTTGCGAATGCTGCCGGGCAAGTCTTGTCCGGCGATCCGTTGAATCAGAATTTTTTCCGAGAGCGACGAAATGAATTCGTTCATGTTCGATTCAGGACTGATCTCTTCGATCAAACCTTCGCACATGACCAGCGCCTTGAAGAGCAATGCGATCGGCCCCGGTAGCCGCAATTTGTAGCGGCGAATGGTGTCGAGGATGTCGGTGAGCGCTTCTCCGAAATGCACGCCCTTGAAATCCGGTGCGAGGTGGCGCTCCATCGTGCGGGAGATTTCGCCGCCGAGCATCGCGCGGTCGATCGGACGTTTCGGGGCCGCGATCTGCATGAGTCGATCCGTGACGCGCTCCGGATCGCGGCGATCGAATGCCATGAAGATGTCGGCGACGCGCCTGCGCGCTTGAGGAGCCAGCCGCCCGGTCATGCCGAAATCGAGCACGCCGACGGCGCCCCCGGGCTCCACAATGAAATTTCCGTTGTGAGGATCGGCGTAAAAGAGCCCTTCGCCAAAGGCCGGCTCTAAAACGAATCGCGCGATGCGTTCGGCCGTCGTTTCCCGCTTTCGCTTAGCGCGATCGGTCAGATCGCAGGGTTTTTGCCCGCCGATTCGCTCCAATGTAATGACGCGTTTCGTCGAGAGCTCGTAGACCACGTCCGGGATCTTAATGCCGCGCTCGTCTTCGAAGAACGTGCGGAAAAACTCAATGTTGCCGGCTTCGCGTGTATAGTCGAGTTCGGCGCGCAGTGTATCGCCGAACTCTTCCACCAAGTCCACGGCGCCGCAGTCATCCAAAACGGGCCACCGCTCCGAGGCTTGCTTTGCGAGATCTTCGATAATCTGAAGATCGATGTCGACGAGATCTTCCACGCCCGGCTTAATGATCTTTACGACAACCTCGCGGCCGTCGTGCAGTTTGGCGCCGTGCACTTGACCGATCGACGCCGAACCCAACGGTTCGCGATCGAATCGCGCGAAGAGCTTGCCCGGCGGCGCCCCGAGTTCGTCGCGGAGAATTTGGGCGATGGCCTCATACGGGACGCCGGGGACCTCGTCGGTCAGCTTGCGCAGCTCCAAGCGATACGACTCCGGGAGCAAATCGGCGCGCGTGGATAGCGTCTGCCCGAGCTTGATGAACGTCGTCCCGAGCTCCTCACAGGCCAAACGCAGCTGCTCGGCGGCCGGGTGGCCGGTGGCGGCGCTCAGCCCGTGTTTGCTCAGGGTCGCGATGATTTCGCGAGAGCGCTCACCCTTGGTCGGCGCGTGGGTAGGGGCGGTTGCCTGCTGCTCCATCGCCGCAGGTTATTCCCACGCTTCGATGGATTGAAGTGGCCGTGCGGATAGTGAGTTTGCTGCCGAGCGCCACGGAGACGCTTTTCGCGATCGGCGCCGGCCCGGAGGTCGTCGGCGTGACGCACGAATGCGACTACCCGCCGGAGGCCTTATCCCTGCCGCGCCTCACCGCCTCGAGCTTGCCATCGAGCGAGTCGTCCGGCGCCGTCGATCGGCACGTCCGCCGCGCGCTCCACGCCGGTTCGAGTCTCTATACGCTCGACGCCGGGCTCCTGGAACGCCTCCAGCCCGACCTTATCGTCACGCAAGAATTGTGCGAGGTATGCGCGGTCTCGTACGGCATCGTCGATCGCGCGGCGCGGCGTCTAACGTCCGATCCGCGCATCGTTTCGCTGGAACCCTCGTCCCTCGAAGACGTCTTCTCCAACATTCAAACGCTTGGAAATCTCACGCACCGCGAGAGCGCCGCGCGAGAGTTGATTGCGTCGCTGCGAAGACGGCGCGAGGCCGCGCGCAGCCGCGCCACGGGCGCACAGCCGAGAGTGCTCGTTCTGGAATGGACCGACCCGACGATGGGCGCCGGCCACTGGACGCCGGGATTGCTCGAGGACGCAGGCGGGGTTCCGGTTCTTGCCGCGCCCGGCGGAAATTCACAACGCTTGAGCTGGGACGCGATTGCCGCCGCCGACCCCGACATCGTCATCGTCGCTCCCTGTGGCTACTCACTGGAAAAAACGGAGGCGGCAATAAGCGAGCTGCAGACGAAAACGGAGTGGAATATGCTTCGCGCGGTTCGTGAAGGTCGCGTCTATCCGGTCGACGGAAACGCTTACGTGAACCGCCCCGGTCCGCGGCTCATCGACACGATTGAAATTTTCGCTTCCATCCTTCGTTCGGAGGCAGCATGATCGCCCCGTTGCTCTTAGCCGTGGACTTTATGAACTTCACGTACGCGACAAATCCGTGCTACAAGAACGTTCCGGTTCCGGCCGTGATGGTCAAAGGCTCGTTCTCCTATTTCGACAAGAACATGGGGGCCGGATTCGACCTGCGCGTCGACTCGATCAAGCGAGGCAGCCTCTCACCCGGTACGCAGCAAGCCGTTGTTATTATTGCCTGCGATTTTCCGGTCGGCGGCACCGCCGAAGCTTACGTTTATAGCGATCGCGGTAACACCGCCACAATGCTGGGCGACGTTGCCAGCGCGAATTGGGGTCCCGACTGGGGCGCCGGATCGAATTCGATCCACGTCACGTTTACGAACCGCTATCTGTATATTGACGCGTGTAAAGAAGACGACTGTACGACGAACCTCGTAACGTCCTACGCGCTAAAACATGGGCGGCTCGTCAAGGTGTACGAGCGAACGCACAAGCGCAAGAACTAGCCCTTGCCGTGCTGCTCCAGTAAGTCGACCATGTCGTTGGCGTGCTCTTCTTCCACGGCTAGAATTTCTTCGAGCATGCGGCGCGTCGTCGGATCGTTCTCGCCGAAAAAGCGAACCATCTCGCGGTAAGACTCAATCGCGACTCGCTCCGCGACGAGATTTTCCTTAATCATGTCGACGAGATTGTCGCCTTCTTTATATTCCGAGTGGCTGCGCGTCGCCAAACCTTCGGGATTAAAGTCGGGATCGCCGCCGAGCTGTGTGATGCGTTCCGCGATCATGTCGGCGTGCTGCTGCTCTTCGTTAGCGTGCTGCAAAAATTCGCCCGCGACAGAATCCTTCGCGATTCCCTTGGCCGTGTAATAATGGCGTTTGTAGCGTAAGATGCACACGATTTCCGTGGCAAGCGCTGCATTCAATACGTCCACGGCTTGGTCGATATCGCCTTTGTAATCGCTGGTGACGGAACCGCGCATCATGTTCTCGCGGGCCCGCCGGCGCAGCTCTTTTATATCTGATAAAAACGGTTTTGCACTGCTCATCCTTATGCCGTACCTCATAGGGTCCGGGGTCCCCTGCGTCGTAGCTCGCCTGATGCCCAAATACGATCAGCCGCGGCTTGCCGTTCGCAAAATGTACAAGCTCTTCATCAACGGTGCGTTCGTGCGGTCCGAATCCGGCCGCAGCGACCCGTTGTGGGACGGCTCTGAATTTGGTGCGAATATCGCGCGCGGATCGCGCAAAGACGTCCGCGACGCCGTCGTCGCAGCGCGCGCCGCGCAGCCGAAATGGCTCGCGACGGCTCCCGGTACGCGCGGCCTGATCCTTTATCGTTTGGCCGAGATGATGGAGGCGCGCCACGAAGAGCTGGTCGATCGCGTGCGCGAGGGCGGCGATCTTTCGGCCGCCGCCGCCGAAGCCGAAGTCGTCGCCGCTATCGATCGCGTTATTTGGTACGCGGGCTGGTGCGACAAATACAACGCGCTGCTTTCTACGCGTAACCCGGTCGCGGGACCGCACTTCAACTTTTCAACCGCCGAGCCGACCGGCGTCGTCGGCATCCTCGCGCCGGACGAGCCCGCGCTCTTGGGTTTGGTTTCCGTTCTCATGCCGGCACTCGTTTCGGCAAACGCGGTCGTCTTGATCGCTTCGGAAAAAGATCCGCGAACCGCCGTCGTCTTTGCCGAAGCGCTTGCAACGAGCGATCTCCCGGCGGGCGTCGCGAACATCATCACCGGCTTTCGCGCCGAACTTGGACCGGTGCTAGCAAAACACATGGACGTGAATGCGATCGCCTTTCCCGACGGCCCGCTTACTGAAGAGCTGCAGCGTCATGCGGCGGAAAACGTCAAGCGCACGTATCCATATCACTTAAAAAGTCGCGACGAATGGTTCGAACCGGCCGCGCAGAGCTTGGATGCCGTCGCCGCTTACAGCGAAATCAAAACGATCTGGCACCCGGCGGGAATATAGCGCGTTGTAAGAGCAACAGCAGATGGGCCAAAGGCCGGAGGCCCCGGCGGCTTTGCCGACGGGGGGCGTGGAGCGCGCAGCGCGGATACGCCTTTTAGGAACTCCGTAAGACCTACGGTCTTACGGAGAGGTGGCAGAGTGGTCGAATGCACTCGCTTGGAAAGCGAGCAGACGTGAAAGCGTCTCGGGAGTTCGAATCTCCCCCTCTCCGAATCTAACGCTAAAGGATCTCTTCGGCCTGTTCTTGCGCGTGCGCGAGCCAAAAGTCGAATGACGCGCGCGCCTGCGCTTCCAGCATAAGATCGCCGGTCACGACCTCGCGCTGCAGCAATCGTTCGATATTCGAACGCGGTCCGTAGTTCGTGTCCATAACGACCTCGGCTTTGCGCACTTGCTCGAGAATGTGTTTCGGTAGTTCGGTGCTGGGCGGCAGCGTCGCGATAACGATTTCGGGCCGGCTTTCGGGCCACTGTTGCGCCTCGAAGCGATCGCACAACGCGAGCACTTTGTCGTGATCGCGTCCCCAAACGTAGGTATAAGCGTCGGTTTCGTGCAGCTGCGCGAGGATCGCGCGCGCCGTAGCGCCCGTTCCCAAAATACCGATGCGTTCCAGCGCAACGGGTTGGCCAAGAATCGTTTCGAGCGCCTTACGCGCGCCGACGCCGTCGGTATTGCTCCCCATGACTTTCGCGCCGAAGAAAATCGTATTCACCGCTTCAGACATGCGCGCGTCTTCATCGAGCGACTCGCAAGCAGCGAAGACTTCTTCTTTGAGCGGCGTCGTGACGTTGAGTCCCGTGTAGCCTTCTTCGCGCAAACGCCGGACGGCATCCGCGCCGCCGCCTTTCGCCACGCGGATAGCGGCATACGTCCCTTCGATGCCCGCCTCTTCCAGGAACTGTGCGTGCAGTTCCGGGCTGCGGCTATGCGCGACCGGATCGCCGATCAGCGCGAGTTTCACCGGCGGCGCTCCGGGAGAACCATTCGCTCGAGAAACCGGAACATGCGCGTAATTGCAAAGTCGTGCTTTTGGATCGGTTCGGTCAGAATCGTGTAGAGATTGCCGCAGAGTTTCGCGCCCAGCACGTCGGTAAAGAGTTGGTCGCCCACCACGGCCACCTGACTTCGCGGCAGCCCCAAATATTTGAGGGCGCGCATGAACCCGAACGGCAGCGGTTTTAGCGCATTGGGAACGCATCCGATCTTCAGCTGCGCGGCGATGCCACGCGCGCGCTCGCTGAAGTTATTGGAGACCATGCACATCACGAACCCGCGGTCGTGCGCCTCGGCGATCCAAGCAAGGTGTTCGGCGGCCGGCTCCGTTTCCCGGAAGCCCAAGAGCGTGTTGTCCAGGTCGATGATCAGGCCGCGGATGCCGGCTTCGTGGAGCTCGGCCAGTGAGACGTCGTGCAGCCGGGGAGCAAAGCGATCGGGACCGAGCATTCGCGAGCGCTTTGGGCCATTTGTCCTCGCTATCCTCGGAAGTTTCCACAGCCCCCTCACCGCGGGGCGCTTTGTTCACCAGTTCAGCCGGGCGAGTACACAGATTTTTGACGTTCTGAACAGCTCCCGCACAAGGAGCCGAAGCACTATATCTTGTATCCGGATTCTCTCGGTAGTACAATTTATGGGCACGCCTGGCGGTTCTCGTCCTGCGACCGAACAGGTGTTCGATTTTCAGACCTCGTAGTAAACGAGTCCTCCCCAACGGGAGGAAGGAGCCTCGATGAAGTTCCGCCGCGTCTATTCGGCCCCCGGCGACCCGTACGCCGGCCTCACATTTGAGCCTAGAACCTCCCGCATCGTCAATCCCGACGGCTCGGTGATCTTCGAGGCGGAAGACGTCATGGTACCGACCGGCTGGAGCCAGGTCGCGACCGACGTGCTTTCCCAGAAATATTGCCGCAAGGCGGGGGTACCCAAGGCACTCAAACGCGTCCCCGAGGAAGGCGTGCCCGAATGGCTGTGGCGGTCGGAGCCGACAGACGACTCCGGCTTCGGAGCCGAGCGCGATTCGCGCGAGGTCTTCAATAGACTGGCCGGCTGCTGGACCTACTGGGGTTTCAAGCACGGCTACTTCAACAGCGAAGACGACGCGCAGATTTACTACGACGAGATGTGCGCCATGCTCGCGCGGCAGATCGGCGCACCCAATTCACCGCAATGGTTTAACACCGGGTTGCACTGGGCGTACGGCATCTCGGGACCCTCGCAAGGCCATTACTTCGTCGATCCGATCGATCAGCAAGTAAAGCGCTCGACGAGCACCTACGAGCATCCGCAAGTCTCGGCGTGTTACATTCTTTCGATCGAAGACGACCTCGTGAACGAGGGCGGCATCTTCGACGGCGTCGTACGCGAAGCGCGCATCTTTAAGGGCGGGAGCGGCTCGGGCGCTAATTTTTCCAAGCTTCGCGCAGCCGGCGAAAAACTCACGGGCGGCGGAACGAGCTCCGGCTTGATGTCTTTCCTGAAGGTTTTCGATCGCGCGGCCGGCGCGATCAAATCGGGCGGCACGACGCGGCGCGCGGCCAAGATGGTCGTGCTCAACGCCGATCATCCCGATATCGAACAATTCGTCAATTGGAAAGTCCGGGAAGAGCAGAAAGTTTCGGACCTCGTCGCCGGTTCGATTGCCTGCGAAAAGCATCTCAACGCGATCATGAAGGCCGCGCACGACGAGGCACTCCCGGATAACGCGCGTCTCGATCCCGCGCTCAACCCGACGCTAAAACTCGCGATGAAGTCGGCGCTTGCCGCCGGCATTCCGCAGGCCAACATCCAGTACGCTTTGGACTTTGCCAAACAAGGTTACAAGCATCTCGACGTCGCCACGTACGATACGGGTTGGGATTCGGAAGCCTACAATACCGTTTCGGGGCAAAACTCCAACAATTCGGTTCGCTTGACGAACGGCTTTTTCGAAACGCTCGACAAGGACGGAGATTGGGAGCTCACGGCGCGCACAACGGGCGCCGTCCTCAAGACCATCAAGGCTTCTTCTCTCTGGGAACAGATCGCGCTTGCGGCCTGGCAGTGCGCCGACCCCGGCATCCAATACGACGACACGCTCCAAGAGTGGCACACCTGCGCCAACGACGATCGTATTAATGCCACCAACCCGTGCGTAACGGCCGACACGCTGATAGCAACCGCAGACGGGCCAAAGCGAATTGGTACTCTTGTGGGCAGCGCCGCTTTTGTCATTGGGAGTGATGAGAAACCTCACTTCGTAAATCGAATTTTCGCCACCGGAGAAAAGCCGGTTTATGAACTTGAGACTCTTTGCGGTTATCAGCTGAAGTTGACGGGCGACCATCGCGTACTAACGCTTAATCGTGGAGACGTCGCCGCCGCCGACTTGCAAGCGGACGATGAAATTGTCCTGGCGGGCTCAGGTTTTGGGCCTGAAAGCATTGACGAGGGCCTGGCATTTTCACTGGGCGTAGCCGTTGGAGACGGCTGCATTACCAACACTACTAGGCCAACCCTTATATTGACGATGGCCGCGGACGAAGAGCCGATATTACAAACCGTCGCCGACGCTATCGCGACCGAGAAAGAACGAACCGCTATTGATGGCCGGGGTCGACGGTTATCAACGGTAACAGCACCCAGTCCGGGTGGTTGCCGCATTACGGTAGGAAACTCGGCGGTACTTTCGCGCTTTCGTCATTACGCGGTGCTCAATGAAGGCAGCGGCGGCAAACGGTTTACCGACAACGTCTATGCACTCGACAAGGATTCACTGGCTGCCGTGCTGCGAGGGCTGTTCACGGCGGATGGGACAGTCGCGAACTATGGCGAGAAGTCGCAATACGTCTCACTTGGCTCGGTTTCGCTCGAGCTACTGGATCAGGTGCAGCACCTGCTACTTTCGTTCGGAATTAAGTCGAAGCTATACCGGAACAGGCGCGCAGGGGAACTGGTAAACTCTTTACCTGATGGTCGTGGGGGATACAAGAACTATGATGTCCTTCAAACGCATGACCTCCGAATCTCACGCAGCTCGCGTGTAGCGTTCGAACGCGAGATCGGGTTCCATCCAGAATCAGCCAAAGCGGCCCGGCTCCGCCGTGTCAATCAAATGGTATCGACCTATCGCGATCATATGACGGATCGGTTGGCACGTTTGACTTCGATCGGCACGCAGCCCGTTTTCGACTTAACCGAACGCGACACCAACCATTTCGTCGCAAACGGTATCGTTGTTCACAACTGCTCAGAGTATTGCTTCATCGATGACACCGCGTGCAATCTTGCAAGCTTAAATCTCGTCAAGTTCCTCAAGGAAGACGGAACCTTCGACGCGGCCGTCTTTGCCGATGCGTCGCGCACGTGGACCACCACGCTCGAGATCTCGGTGACGATGGGCCAGATGCCCTCGCAAGCGATCGCGGAAAAGAATCATGGCTACCGCACGCTCGGCCTCGGCTACGCCAACCTCGGCACGCTGCTGATGCGCATGGGCCTGCCTTACGATTCCGAAGAAGCCTTCGGCTGGTGTGCAGCCATTAGCGCGCTCATGACCGGCAGCGCTTACCGCGCGTCGGCGGAAATGGCTCGCGAAATTGGACCGTTCGCACGCTTCGAAGCCAACGCCGAGTCGATGCTGCGCGTGATCCGCAATCACCGGCGCGCGGCATATGACGAACCCGACGCCGCCTACGAAGGGCTGAGCGTCAAGCCGGTCACGCATTCGCCGACGCTCTTCACTCAAGAGACGTGGGTGCTGGCCCGCAAGATGTGGGACGACGCGCTCACGATGGGCGAGGTCACGGGCTTCCGCAACGCGCAGACGGTCGTGATTGCGCCCACCGGCACCATCGCGCTCGTGATGGACTGCGACACCACCGGCATCGAGCCCGACTTCGCGTTGGTGAAGTTCAAGAAGCTCGCCGGCGGCGGCTATTTCAAGATCGTCAATCAGTCGGTCGAGGCCGCGCTGCGCAAGCTCGGCTACAGCGAACAGCAGATTCACGAGATCGAGCTCTTCGCCAAAGGGACCGGATCGCTCGAAGGAGCGCCGCACATCAACGCGGCGACCTTGCGCGCGAAGGGTTTCGACGACGGTATGCTGGCGCGCATCGAAGCGGCGCTGCCGTCGGCATTCGAGCTGGAGTTTGCCTTCAACAGATTCGTGTTGGGCGACGAGTTCTGCACGCAAACGCTCGGACTTCCGGCCGAAAAACTCGACGCTTGGAACTACTCGATTCTGCGAGACGGACTCGGATTCACACAAAGACAGATCGACGAAGCTTCCGACGTCATCTGCGGCCGCATGACCCTTGAAGGCGCGCCGTATTTGAAAGACGAGCATCTGTTTGTCTTCGATTGCGCCAATCCGTGCGGCAAACACGGCCAGCGCTTCATTCGTCCGCTCGCGCACATCGACATGATGGCCGCGGCGCAGCCGTTCGTGAGCGGCGCAATTAGCAAGACGATTAACTTCCCGCAAACCGCAACGATCGGCGACGTCAAAGAAGCGTACCGTTACGCTTGGGAGCGCATGATTAAAGCGGTCGCCTTATACCGCGACGGCTCAAAACTTTCGCAACCGTTGGCGTCAACGTCGGATCTCGGTGGTGAAGTGACCGAGGAAGACGCGCCGCCGGTAGCGTTTGCGCATCCGCTGCAAATCGCCGAGCGGATCGTTTACCGCTACATCGCCAAACGCCGGCGCATGCCCGAGCGACGCAGCGGCTATACCCAAAAGGCGATCGTCGGCGGCCACAAAGTCTACCTGCGCACCGGCGAATACGAAGGCGGCCAACTCGGCGAGATCTTCATCGACATGCACAAGGAGGGCGCGGCCTTCCGCTCGCTGATGAACAACTTTGCCATCGCGGTTTCGCTGGGTCTCCAGCACGGCGTGCCGCTCGAAGAGTTCGTCGACGCGTTCACCTTCACGCGCTTCGAGCCAAACGGGCCGGTCGTCGGCCACGATCACATCAAGATGGCCACGTCCATCCTCGACTACATCTTCCGCGAACTCGCCGTGAGCTATCTTGGCCGCTACGAGCTCGCTCATGTGCAGCCCGACATGGACATGGACTCAATGGGACCGGTTCGCGAGGAAGATTACTTCGGCGAGGAAGCCGGCGAAGTGCAGTACGTTACGGCCGGGGTCAGCGAGCGAATGCATCCGACCAGCACGCATCTGCGGCCGAACGGATCCGCTCCGCACGCCCAAACGCTCGACGTTGTCGACCGGGTTATCGAAAGCGCCGGCAACGCTCCGGCGATGTCGACTGCGGGCATCGCGACCGCGGTTGGCGCAAAGACGGCGCAGATCTCCGCCGCGAAGGCGAAGGGTTACACCGGAAACGCGTGCTCCGATTGCGGACAGCTCACGATGGTGCGCAACGGCTCGTGTGAAAAGTGCGACTCTTGCGGAGCGACAAGCGGCTGTAGTTAGAAATGTAAGCCTATTGCGCGAAACCTGAAGTCACTTTTGCAACGTGAGGAGCGTTGATTCATGATATGCTCCCAGCCCTAGCCTTAGCTGGTGCGCTTACGTCGACTCCGCGTCCCATCTCCATTTCGGATGTCCGGCAAATAGAGATTCTGTCTTCGTGGGGCGGCTTCGGAACTAGCAACTTGTACCATGTCGTGCTTAATAACAGCGGCGATAAATTTACCGATGGAACGTACGTGATCGCACCCCGAATCATCTCGAACCTTCTCACGGCAATATCGCAACCGCCCATTGAGGTTCCCAATCCAGCTCAGATTCTTGAAAGGCACACCAATGAAGAGCTGGTCGACTACCCTCTGAGACAATGCGTTGGCGACGCAGCCGATCTGCCCGCGGTCAAGAGAGTATTCACAGATTCCTTCGCGCGACCGGCCAATAAGAAGCGGTGGGTCGAGCAATACTTTGGTACGCAACTTCCGCATACTGACGACTATCCGAAAGTAAGCATTAGGGTAACTCTGCGGGATGAATCTATAATCACGGTGTCCTCTCAAAGCCAAAGCGAACTTATGCTTCCGTTCGAGATCACGCAGGCCGGGCGGACCATCAAATCGTTTGATCCGGCCCTGTCTCGCGCGATTGCGCTTGTTGTCGATGGCAATACAAACAGCGATCGCTTGCACGGTAAGGGTCTGTATGACGAATACGGAGCGTGGCTTTGCGGTTCCGAGATCCATGACGCAGTGCTTAAGGCGTATACGCCAGGCTTATGGAAATATTTGCATACACAAAAGTGGCTTCTAGCCGGGAAAATTGACCTCAGGCTTAGCCCCGACCTGGGCTCATTTTCGGGAGAGTTGCGTCAGGCCGATTGGCCGAAACGTTTTAGTTTCGCGGTCGAAGCCGTCGGTTCGCCGCTCAATGCGGGCTCCGTCGCAGCAGCCGCAACGCAGAAACTTGCTATCTCCAAGGTAAGGGGTGAGCAAGTCCTCTCTCTCCCATGGCTCCAACGATGGTACCAATCTGCTAAGCAGCCCGAACTGCTGCTGCAGTGGTTTAACAGCGGCCCATACGCGATCGATACTGACGAAATATTGGCGTTCCTAAAGCATCATGCACCGGCCCTCTACCGCCAAGTTCACGCCGTTGAAACTAAAACCATATATGGCCGCCTTGCGGACAAAACGCACGACTCATATTCGGGCTGGCTTTTCCTCCCCGACGGTCGCACGCTCTTGGTTGATTTCTCGAATAAAGCGTCCACGCTAGGACCGCTCGAGGGGCAGAGAATTCGCTCGTGGTCATCCTTCGCAGCCGACGAAAATGACCCAACATTTGAATTCCGATACACGGCAGTTGTGCTGGACAGAAACGGCGCTGTCACCTTCAGGCCATAGCTTGGGCCGACCGCAGGCTTCGGCCCATCCCGGGAACCGCTACGTGTTGTCGAGGAATACACCCCGGTTAGAATATGTGTGCCTTACCAGTAAAACCTAGGCGCAGGTTGGCAGTGCGTACTTTTGACCGGCCGATAGCAACGCGTACGGACTACCGTCGTGACCTTTCCCGTCGTAGACGCCGACGTGCCCATCTCCGGCCACCTCGAGCGCACCGTCTTGGACAACCGCTGCGGTAGCTTCGTCGATTCCGATTGCGGTTCGAGTCGGGTACTCGGCGAAAGCCGCTGCTAACAGGTCAAAGTTGAGCTTGCGTTGCGACCAGTGCGGTACAATGTAAGAGTCCGGCAGTAAATCGAAGACCGGACGCGTGCCGGTGACCGTGAGCGGCGTTGCCTTCGCGGTAACGAGAACCTCGCCCGCGATCATCGCGCCGGCCGAGGTGCCGCCGACGGCGCCTCCGCGCGTGAGCACGCCTTTAATCTCCGTCGCCGTTCGCGTTCCGGCATAGGCGTCCGCGAGCAGCGATTCGTCGCCACCGAGAATCCACACGCCGGTGGCGTCGAGCAGCGGCTTCACAAAAACCGCTGAATCAGCAATTTTTCGGTCGCGCGTATGCAAGATCGTTGCCGTAACGCCATCCATATTGCTGGAATGCCCCATCCGCTGCATGCGATCCGGCGTTAGCGTTTGGTCGTCGAGCGCCGTCGGAATGATGACGATTTTGGCTTTGGCGCCGCCCGCGACTTGCATGAATCTATCCATGAACGCGGGGCGGTTCGCACCACCGCCCACGAGCACGAGTGCGCCTTTTGCAGGCGCGCAAGGCATGGTCGCCTGCGCCGAAACGCGCGTGGATGACCGAGACAGACAGAGCGCCACGGCGGCAAGGGTCAGGAGCCCTCGGGAAGCGAGCATGACCCCAAGATAAGCGGTCGGATTCAGAGAAGGCTGAGAAACATGCGCAGCTTTTCCATTGCCGCGGCTCTTGCCATTGGCGCCACGCTGGTTTGTTTGAATTTCGGAGCGGCCGCTACGAGCGAAACCTATGCGTTACAGGTCGCAAATCCGGCCGCAAACTCCGTTACCTTCTACCCGTTCGGGATGGGCGGCAATGTCAGACCAACCGGTACGATTGCCGGCTCTCGCACGCGGCTAAATCAACCGGGACGGGTGTGGCCCATTCAAGGCGTCCTGCTGTATGTCGTCAATCGCGGAGCCAACGCGATCACCGGCTATCCGGCGAAGAAAACCGGTAACGTTGCACCGACCGTGACGATCGCCGGCTCGAAAACGACGATCGATTCACCTTCTTCCCTCCAACTTGACGCGTCGCAAGCGATTTGGGTGCTCAGCACCGGCAACAACGCGATCCTCAAATTTGCACCGGGCGCGAACGGCAACGTAGCACCCGTCCTCCGAATCGCGGGCTCGAAGACCGGCTTGTCGCATCCCGAAAGCTTGCACATCGCCTTTCGTTCGGGCGAGATTTCGGTGGCGAACGTGGCTTCGAACTCAATAGAGATATTCGGCAAGGATAGCTCCGGAAATATCGCCCCAGTACGGCTCATCGCCGGATCCAAGACGCGACTCAATAGGCCGGCTGAAGCCGAATTGGATTCGTCCGGACACATTTGGATTGCCAACAACGGCGGCCACAACGTGCTCGAATTCGCGGCCGACGCGAACGGGAATGTGGCCCCGCTCAGCATCTTGACGATCGCCGCGGGGCGCAAATTCAATCCGTACGGCTTGGCTCTTGACCCGAAGGACAATATGGCGGTCAGCGACCCGGCCGCCAACACCATCTACGAATTTTCCGCGCAGGCCAATAAAGGCAGAGTCGTTCCGATGGCCGTTCTTCGTGGCGCAAAGACGGGGCTAGCCAGACCGGCGGCGCTCTCTATCCCACAACCGCTCGCGACGCCGATTCCCGGGACCTAGCAATACACGACTACGCCGGAACGCAGCGTGAGCCGAACGCCGGCGAATGCCCTAGCGCCTGCGGGGTCGCGGCGTAAAACTGTGATGTCCGCTTCGTAACCCGGCGCTATCCGGCCTAATCGTTCGCCGCCACCGAAGAGTTGCGCCGGCGTCGACGTGAGCGATGCAAGGATCTGATCGAAACTCATCCCCGCTTCTTCCATCAGCTCGTATTCGGGCAACGGGTTAGGACCGACGGCGCCCAGATCGGTTCCAAAAAGTACGGCGCCGCCGGCTGCGATCCAACCGCGCAGTTGCGCGCAAGCGGTTTCGACGATTTGCTCTTGAGCCGATAGGCGATCGTGACGTGCAAAATACTTCCATAGCGCGAGCGTTGGAGTCAGCGCCACCTTTCGTTCGCGTACCGCCTCGAAGATTTCGTCGTTCCACGCTCCCGAATGTGGAGTGGTATGCGCAATAACGTCTACGCCGCCGCGAAGCGCGGTCAGCACGTCGTCACCGGCTGCCGGGTGCGCGAAGACAGGTTTGCCCGCGCGGTGCGCTTCTTTTGCAACGGCGGCGATTATCTCAGTCGAAAACGCCGGCGCGCCGGAAGCCGCAGGTTGCACGAACAGCTTGATGCCGTCCGCACCGTTTTCCAAAAGTGCCCTTGCAGCGGCCACGGCCTGCGCCGTGTCCGCGACCTCCGGCATCGGAGTCGGCATGATGCCCATCATCCGCGTTACGGTCTCCGAAGGCAGCGCGCCCGGCGACAGCAGGCCTTCACCCGTTGAACGAATCGCCGGGCCTGCAACTTCGCCCGATTCGATCCGCTCGCGAAGCCCGTGCGTGTTCTCCCACAAAGACGAAAGGTCGAAAACATGTGTAAAGCCGTATCGGGAAAACGTCTCATGCAGCTGCCGCTCCAGTTCCGGCGCCGGGATGCCGGCTGCAGCCGACCATTTTCTTTCAAAGAAATGCACGTGACTGTTCCAGAAACCGGGCACTATGGTGCAGCCCGAACAGTCGAGGATTTCAAAACCGTGAGGGACTGCAACGCTGCGCGCCCCCGCCGCTAAAACCTTTCCATCGCTGAGCAGAACGACGCCATCGCGGAATGGCGCTTCGGCTGCGCTGCCGTAAACCGTTCCGCCGACGAGCGCCAGCGGCGAGGCCTTCATCGCCTTATTCCGCCCCGGTTTCGGGTTCCGTATCGGGCTTGTCCCTGATGGTCAATCCGAGCGACCGGTGAAACTCTTCGCTCTCGACAAGCGCGGCCGCAATATCGTCGCGCTCTCCGTGCTCCTCGCGAAGTGCGCGCAAGCGTTCGCGGCTCTCGCGCAGCTTTCGCGCATGTGCTTCCAGGACCGCACCCGGAACCTCGGGCGCATCGGCGGGCGCGCTCACCCACGCTTCCATCGCATCAAATGCTTCGCGTCCCTGGTGACGCGCCGCAGCTAACTCGTCGCTATAGATCGCCACGCGCTACATCGCCTTGCCGTTGAACGTCTCGCGATCGAGCGCATCGAGAAACTGCCGCAACTCCGCGACTCTGACCACGGCCATCGCGCGCGCCGTACGCGTCACCAACTTCGGCGGTATGTCGTTTAAAAACGAACGCAGCGACTTCACCGCCGGCGCGAAGTCGGGTTTGGCGGCGCCCGTCAGCGAAAGCATACGCGCAGCGCCGACTGCGCCTAGGAAGTCGAGCGAGTCGGCGTCGTGCAGCACGATCGCTTCGGGCTGCGTACCCGGATCGCGGTAATACATATGGCCGCGCTCGGCCGCGGCCACCGCAGCATATTTTTGCATCGGAAAGCCCGCGGACCGCAGAATGGCCTCGCTCGAAACGGCCGCGCAATCGCCATGTTCCATCTTCGGGTCCGCGCACGGCTGAAACGCGCCCATATCGTGCAAGAACGAAGCCGCGAACAAGACGTCGTCATCCACCTTCAGGCCATCGCCTTGCGCCAGCGCGAGCGCGACGCGATAGTTTCGTTCGGAGTGCTGCCAACCCCACGCCGGATGTTTGAACGTCGAGCGAGCCAGTTGATAGACCGTCACCTTCCACGGCGCGTCCAGTGGAATTCCGGTTGCCGTTACGCTCGTATCGGCGGCGCGGCTCCCGGCGCCGAGCGCGCCGGCAAAGGCTATGACGAGCATCACGGTCGTGTAAAATCTCATGCGGGCGGCTTGATTGCCGCATCCAAGCCTACCTGCCGTACGTTATACCGATCATGAAACGCGCAATCGCCCTGCTTTTCGGCCTCACCCTTCTGCTGCCCGGAACGGTTTCGGCCGCACCGTTGCAACACGTCGTTCTCGCCGGCGGATGTTTTTGGGGCATGCAGGCCGTTTTCGAGCCCCTCAAGGGCGTCACCAAAGTCGTCGCCGGGTACTCGGGCGGGAGCGCGCTGACCGCGCACTACGAAATCGTGAGCACCGGCATGACCGGCCACGCGGAATCGGTTGACGTCACCTACGATCCGTCGCAAATATCGTTCAAGCAGTTGCTCGACGTCTATTTCTTGGTCGCACACGATCCGACCGAACTCAACCGCCAGGGTCCCGACGACGGCACGCAATACCGCTCCGAGATTTTCTATGCAACGCCGTCGCAGCGCGACGAAGCGCAGGCCTACATCAAGCATCTGACAAGCGCCAAAGTCTATGCCGGACCAATCGTCACCAAGCTCGAGCCGTTGCACGCGTTCTATGCCGCCGAAGCTTATCATCAAGACTTCATGGCGCGTAATCCCGATAATCCATACATCGTCTACAACGACAAGCCCAAACTCGTCGCCCTGCGCCACCGCTTCCCGCAACTGCTCCGCAACTAAACAGGCGCGCAAATAACGCGCGCGGAAGGCGCACTGCGTGGCTACCTACGTGAAAGCCGCGGTCGCGCCCGGTGCGCGCACGCTCGCAGCCGAGTGGTATTTTTCGCCCGAGATTCGGGCGCTCGAAAACGAACGTATCTTCTCGCGATCGTGGATTTTTGTAGCGCGCGATGAAGATCTCGCGCAAGCCGGGTCGTTTATCACCTGCGAGATCGCCGGCGAAAGCCTCATCGTCACCCGCGATCGGGCCGGGACGCTGCGAGCGTTTTATAACGTCTGCCGTCACCGCGGAACGCGGCTGTGCACGCAAGAGCGCGGGAGATTCAAGGGAACGATTCAGTGCCCGTATCATGCGTGGACGTACGGACTCGACGGGCGTCTGCGCGTGGCGCGCAACATGGAGGGAGTCGACGACTTCGACCCGGCGGAGTATCCGTTGCGCGAAGCATCGGTCGCAACGTTCGAAGGCTTCATATTTGCCGCACTCGATCCGCGTGAGTCCTTAGCCGAGGCATTTTCGGCGCTGACCGGCCGCTTCGCCGCGTGGCGCTTACCGGAGCTGCGGCGCGCCGCTTCGATCGCATACGACGCGGCCTGCAATTGGAAGCTTATCTTCCAAAACTACTCCGAGTGTTATCATTGCCCGGTTATCCACCCTCAACTGGAACGGCTCTCGCCATCCGACAGCGGCCACAACGATCTGATCGAAGGCCCGTTTCTGGGCGGCTACTCGGAACTACGCGAATCCGCGGCGACGCTGAATGCCAGCGGAAAGACGCGGCGGCCGCTGCTCGCGGGCGAAGTCAATCGTTCGCGCGTCTACTACTACACGATTTTTCCGTCGATGCTCTTGAGCTTACATCCGGATTACGTCATGGTGCACTCCGTGCAGGCCCTGGACGCCGGACGGACGCGCATTACGTGTGACTGGTTCTTCGATCCGGCCGCGATGCGGACGCCCGGCTTCGATTGTTCCGACGCCGTCGAGTTTTGGGATCTGACGAATCGCCAAGATTGGGCCGTCAGCGAACTCACGCAGCGCGGCGTCGCTTCGCGCGCGTATACGCCCGGGCCGTATTCACAGCAGGAAGGTTTGCTCGACGCATTCGATCGCCATTACAAACAGGTCATGCAATAAGTGCCGCCCGACGGCGTCAAACTCGCGCGAAAACTGACCACCTTCGACGCGATGCTCATCGTTATGGGCGGAATGGTCGGGTCCGGCATCTTCCTGACGCCGCCGCTCATCGCGCAACTCGCCAAAACCGCTCCGCTGATCGTCACCGCCTGGATTTTCGGCGGCGTGATTGCGCTCGCCGGCGCATTTATCTTCGCCGAACTCGCTTGGCGGCGTCCGGCCGTGGCCGGAGTCTATGGTTATCTGCGCGACGGCTTGCATCCGGCGATCGCTTTTACGGCCGGATGGACCGCGCTGTTAATCAGTTATACAGGCGCAATGGCCGCTTCCGCAGTCGCGTTCGCCGCATACTTTCAGCCCGTCGTCGGGCTCAAAACTCCGCTGTGGATTGTCGCGGCCGCGGTGCTGCTCTTGCTCACGTTCATCAATTGCCTGGGCGTACGTCCCGGCAGCTGGACGCAGAACGTCTTGATGATTTTGAAGATCGGCGCGATAGCCGCGATTATTTTGGCCGGTTTCTTTGGGCCCATGCGCGCGCCGGAGCCGCTGCTCCAACTACCCGCATCCGGCAACTGGCTATTGCTCGTCGGAGCGGCAATGGTTCCCGTGCTTTTCGCATACGACGGCTGGCAAACTGCGCCGTTCATCGACGAAGAGATGCGCGACGCGCGACGGGGCATGCCGCGCGCGCTCTTGTGGGGCGTGCTCGCCGTTATGGTCCTCTATATAGCGATCACATTGGCTGCGCTGCGCATGCTCGGGCCGGCCGGGTTGGCACATTCGACGGCGCCCGCCGCCGACATGATGCGCAACGTTTTGGGATCGGCCGGCGTGCGAGCGGTTGCAGCCGCAGTCGCGCTTTCCACGCTCGGGTATTTGAGCAACGCGATCTTAGTTTCGCCTCGCTTCTACTACGCAATGGCCGAGGACGGCTTATTCTTCAAGCAGCTCGCTTGGGTTCATCCGAAAACGCAAGCGCCCGTGGTGGCCATCGCCGTTCAAGGCATTATCGCGGCTGGGATAACCGTCTTTAATGGTTTCCCGCAAATTCTCGCGTACGTCGTGTCCATCGATTTTATCTATTTTGCGCTCGTGGCCTACACGCTCTTCGTCTTCCGGAGACGCGACGGCGATCAGGCGGCGGCAGGCTTTCTGGTGCCGGGGCATCCCTACAC
>DASUIF010000005.1:0-17393 GCA_036273135.1 Candidatus Rubrimentiphilum sp. | reverse complement strand
GGCTGCGCCGGCTATTGCGACCGTTTCGGCCGAGCGCATGGCCGACGAACTCACGAAACTTTTGACGCTCGCGCGCAAGCCGTCGATCGGCATCGAGCTGCTGCGCGAAACGGGCGTGCTGCAGCACGTTTGGCCGGAGATTCTCGAGGGCGTGAGCGTCGAGCAGAACGAGTGGCACGCCTACGATTGCTATCGCCACAGCCTGGCGACGCTCGATGCGTCGCCGCCGGGGGACTTGGTCGTGCGCTTGGCGGCGCTCTTGCACGACGTCGGAAAACCGCGGACCAAGGACGGCCCGCATTTTTACCGTCACGAGCAAGTCGGCGCCGATATGGCGCGCGACATGCTGGGGCGCTTGCGTTTTTCGAACGACGTCATCGACCGCGTGACGCATGTGATCCGCCAGCATATGTACGTCGGCGATCCGGAGCTCTCCGATCCTGCGCTGCGCCGTTTCATCAGGCGCATCGGTCCGGAAAATCTCGACCGCCAGTTTGCCGTGCGCGCGGCCGATATCGCCGGAAGCGGGTTGCCCAAGCGCGATGATTCGAACGAGCGTTTTCAAGCCCGCGTGTACGCGGAAGTCGCGAGAAAGCCGGCGTTTTCCGTCGCGGATCTGCAGATCGGGGGAAGCGACGTGATCGCGGCGATGGTGCGAAAAGGCCTGGCGGAGAAGGGGTTTGCGGGCGATGCGCGCGTCGGCGAGGCGTTGCGCGAGCTCTTCGAGCAGGTCACCGAACAGCCCGAGCGTAACGAGCCCGGCACGCTGCAACACCTTTTGGAAACCTACTTGGACGCGCGGCGCGATGCAAGCTAAGGAGTCCACACTGTCGCGAATCATCGCACTGGTCAATCAAAAAGGCGGTGTCGGCAAGAGCACAACGACGGTGAATCTCGGCGCCGCGCTCGCGGTGCTCGGCAAACGCGTACTCGTCGTCGATCTCGATCCGCAGGGCAACACCACGACCGGTTTGGGCATCAATAAAGCCGAGATCAAACGAGATATCTACGATTTGCTCATGCACTTTGCGTCGATCGACGAAGTGTTGTGCGAAACCGAAATTCCCGGCTTGCAGATTATTCCCGCGACGATCAACTTGGCCGGCGCCGAGATCGAACTGGTCTCCGCGCTCTCGCGCGAAAACCGGCTCAAGGGCGTGATCGAACCGATCGCAGGGGGCTACGATTTCGTGCTCATCGACTGTCCGCCGTCGCTCGGATTGCTGACCATCAACGCGCTGACGGCAACCCGCGAGATCATCATCCCGGTGCAAGCCGAATACTATGCGCTCGAAGGGCTCTCGCAGCTCACCAACGTGGTGCGCCGCGTGCAAGAGGCGCTCAATCCGGGCCTGCTCGTGACGGGCGTGCTGGTGACGATGTTCGACGGCCGTACGAAGCTCGCGATGGAAGTGCTCGAAGAACTCAACGCCTACTTCCCGCAGCAAATGTTCAAGACGCAGATTCCGCGCAACATCCGTCTATCGGAAGCTCCGTCGTACGGTAAGCCGGTGATTCTGTTCGATCTGAAATCGCGCGGTGCGCAAGCCTACATGGCGCTGGCGGCGGAGATGCTTGCCGCGCAGGCGGCGGTAGCGCGGTGAGCAGCGCTCCAAAGCGGGGTCTCGGGCGCGGCTTGGGCGCGCTCCTAGGCGATGCGCGAACGACCGCGGCGCCGGCTTCGATGGCTGAAGGTATCCGCGAGATTCCGATCGATCGCATACGTCCGAATCCGCATCAGCCGCGCAAGCGTTTCGACGCCGAAGGGTTGGCCGAACTGCAGGCGTCGATTGCCGAGCTCGGCGTGCTCGTTCCGATTCTGGTGCGCGAACGCGGCGATGCCTACGAGCTGATCGCGGGCGAACGGCGCTGGCGCGCGTGTGCGGCCTTGCAGCGCTCGGGGATTCCGGCGATCGTGCGCCGCAGCGACGATCGCGAAAGTCTGGAAGTCGCCATCGTCGAGAACTTGCAGCGCGAGGATCTCAATGCGCTGGAAGAAGCCGCGGGCATTGCCGATCTGATCGAGTCGCACAATTTTACGCAAGAACAGGTCGCGCAGCGGTTGGGAAAGAGCCGGCCGACGATCACCAACGCCTTGCGCATCCTCACGCTTTCCGAGCCGATTAAGGCGTTGATCGCCGACGGTACGGTGAGCTCCGGTCACGCCAAAGCGCTGCTCGGCGCGCCGGAGAACGCGCGCCTGCAGCTGGCGCGGCGCGTCGCGAGCGACGGGTTGAGCGTGCGCGCGCTCGAGCGGATCGTGGCGCGGCTTCAGGCTCCGCCGGCCGCCGGCAAAGCTGCCGCGCGCACCGGATCGCCCGACGATCGCGATTTCGAGGATCGCCTGCGCCGCCGGCTCGGAACGCGAGTGGCGCTGCGCAGAACGCATCAAGGCGGAACGATCGAGATCAAGTATTCCGACGAATCCGAACTCATTCGCATCGCGGAGTTGTTGCTCGGATCGGACTAGCACGGCTGCGCGGCATCTATGCGATCGTGAACGCGGAAGGCGACCCGCTCGAACTGACGCGCGCAATCCTCGATAGCGGCGTGCGCATCATTCAGTATCGAGCGAAATCGGGAATCGTTCCGGCTCAGGCTGAAACTTTGCGCGAACTGACGCGAACTCGCGGCGCGCTCTTCCTTATAAATGATGATTGGCGCGCGGTGGAGCGGTTCGACGCCGACGGCGTGCATCTAGGCCCGGACGACAACGGGTTCGATGCGCTTGTGCAGATCCGGCACGCCTTAGGCGGACGCATTGTCGGCGTCTCTTGCGGAACGCCCGACGAAGCGCGCGCGGCGCGCGCGGCCGACTACATCGGCGCCGGATCCGTTTTTGCAACGACCTCCAAGAGCGACGCCGGCGATCCCATCGGGCTCGACGGACTTCGCGAAATCGCGGCAGCGACGTCGCTCCCCGTCGCGGCAATCGGCGGTATTACGGCCGAAAATCTTCGCGACGTGCGCGCAACCGGCGTGGCCATGGCCGCGATGATCTCCGCTTTCTCGACGGCTCCCGATCCGCGTGCCGCGGCCGCGCACTTAGTCAGTACGTGGAACGCCGCATGAGCGCTATTGTCGCGTCGATCGGAACGACGCATCCCTGGAATATCGCAGGCGTGGGGCTCGACGCGCGCGTCGCCGCCGAATACGGCATCGGCCACGTCGTCGCCGTCGCCGGGGTCAGCGCGCAAGATACCGAGCGCGTCACGGCGGTGCTGCCGATTCCGAGCCGCATTTTGCAAGCGCAGCTCGAGTCGCTTCCGGAAGCGGTTGCGGCTTATCGCGTCGGCGCGCTGATATCGGCCGAGAACGTGCGCGTGGTCGCGGATTTCTTACGCCCGCGTGCCGCTACGCCGATTGTCGTCGATCCGGTCCTGGTATCTTCGACCGGTGAGGCGCTGTGGACCAACGCTGCCTACATCGACGAGTTGCGAGACCTGTTGCTTCGACTGCCGGTCATTGTGACGCCGAACCTCGATGAAGCCGCGCTGTTGCTGCATGCCAAACCGGTTCGGGATCGCGAGGCGATGGCGGCCGCCGGCGCAGAGTTTGTCGCGGCCGGGGCGCGCGGGGCGCTTATGAAAGGCGGTCACCTCGCGGGTGATCCGGTGGATATTCTCGTGACGGCGAGCGATTGGCGCGCCTTCGAAGGCTCGCGGCTGCCGGGGAACATGCGCGGAACGGGCTGCGTTTTGGCGATGTCGCTGGCTTGTGAGCTCGCACTCGGGCGCGAGCTTCCGCCCGCCGTTTCGAACGCGCGCGGCTACGTGCGCGCAAAAATCGAAGCAGGTACGCGCTTCGGTTCACTGCAAACCGCGTTCTGATGGCGACTGCAACTGCGAAACGCCCGCGCGTGATGTCGGGCATGCGTCCGACGGGCAATCTGCACCTCGGACACTACGTCGGCGTGCTGACGCAGTGGGTGAAGTATTGCGATACCGCCGATGCGTTTTTCGAGATCGCCGATCTGCACGCGCTCACGACGGGATTTTCCGATCCGCAATCGATCCGCGTCGCGCGCAACTCGATGGTCGTGGATTGGCTGGCCGCCGGCGTCGATCCGGAAAAATCGACGATCTACTTGCAGTCGGGGATACCGGAAATCTCCGAGCTCGAGGTTCTCCTTGGGATGATCACGCCGATTTCGTGGCTCGAACGGGTGCCCACGTTCAAGGGGCAGATCGAGTCGCTGGGGGCAGATATCGCAACCTATGGTTTCTTGGGCTATCCGCTGCTGCAGCTCTGCGATATTGCGATCTTCCGCGGCGAGGTCGTTCCGGTCGGTAAGGACCAAGTCGCGCACCTAGAATTCGCACGCGAAGTCGTGCGCCGGTTCAACCATATCTATGGCGGCGGCGACGCGATTTTGATTGAGCCCAAAGCGATGCTTTCGGAGTTTCCGGAAGTGCCGGGGATCGACGGACGCAAGATGAGCAAGTCGTACGACAACGTCATCGCGCTTTCCGACGACGAAGCGACGACCACCGAAAAAGTTCGCCGCATGGTGACCGATCCGCTGAAAATACGCCGAAACGATCCGGGACGTCCCGAGATTTGTCCGGTCTTCCACCTGTGGAAATTCGTCAAGACCGAGCACGTTCCGATCGTCGAACGCGACTGCCGCTCCGGCGCGCTCGGATGCGTGCAAGACAAGAGCGACCTTGCGGAATCGCTCAACGAATTCTTGCGCCCGTTACGCGAGCGGCGCAAAATGTTTGCGGCCAACGAAGCCTATGTCGAAAAAGTCATCGCCGACGGAACCTCGCGCGCGCGCGCGATTGCCGCGAAGACGTTAGACGACGTCAAACGCGCGATGAAGCTCAGTTAGTTTTTTGCGACTCGAGTACGTACTTCGGATCTTTGGCTGAGGCGCAGCCCGCGCGGTAGACGGCGAGGCGTTCGGTGAGCCCGCCGGCGAGCAGCAGTGCGCCCGCGACTTTTGAGATGGCGTTGGAGTTTTTCGCCAGGGCCGCGCAGACGATGCCGCCGACGTTGAGCAGACGCGCCGAACGAGCGAGCGCGCCGGCCTCGCCCTTTGAGTACGCCTGCGACTGCACCGGACCGATTTCGCGATGCAGCGACTGCAGGATCGCGACCATGGCGGTACCGCCAACGAGCGCTAATCGGCGCGCCGATCGGTTATCACGCGCGGATGCGAAGAGCAATCCCCACGCGCCGGCGCTCGCCGCTGATGTCGCAGCAAAGAGTCCCGGCAGCGTTTTGCGCGGCAGGTACCATGCGGGCAAGACGGTGTCGCCGACGAGCACGGCGGTATAGACCGACATCACCGGTCCTAGTAATCCCGCGATTGCTTCAAAAAAACGTCCGGCGGGTCGCGCCACGCCTGTTATTTCCGATCCCGCCGCGATAAACACCGAGCCGCTGAACGCGGAGAAGATGTAGACGCCGACGCTCATCGGCGACGTCGGCTTGACGACGCGCAGCATCTTCATGAAACGTTCCGGTTTTCTCAAGTCGGCGATCAGACAGAACGCGCTGACCGCGCATCCGGCCGCTGCGCCTAAGATCATCGTCCGCGCGAGCCGATCGTTACGCGCGGTTCGATCCGCGAACGCGAGCGTCGCGGCCGTGCCGGCTAATCCGCCCGCGAAGAAGTAGGTCGGAATGAGATCCGTCCAAGCCGGCGGCTTGACGATTGGGCGGCCGTAGTAGCCCTCACTCATCGTCGCGACACCGCACAGAGAACGACTGCGCCGAACAACGCTGCCGCCGCGATGCCGGCCGTCCGCCAGCGCTGCGGGAGATCTTTGGTCGGCACGATCGGGTTGGGTGGAAGCCCGTAGACGTGCGGTTTGTCGAGCAGCAGAAAGAGCGAACCGCCGCCGCCGATACCGTCGTTCGGATCGTTCAAGTAAAGCTGCGCGCCTTCAAAATTTTGCTGCACCTTTTCCAAGCGCTTTTCGGCGCGTTCGCGCAATTCGTCGACGACGCCGTACTGAATCGATTCGGTCGGACACGCTTTCGCGCACGCCGGCTGCTCGCCGACTTTCAGCCGATCGTAACACAGCGTACATTTTCCCATCGTGTGATCTTCTTGCTTCTCGCCGATCACGCCGAAGGGACACGCGACCACGCAGTAGCCGCAGCCGTTGCAGATGTCGTCTTGGATCACGACCGTGCCGAACTCGGTGCGGATGATCGCGCCGGTTGGGCAGACGTCCAGACAACCCGCGTGCGTGCAATGCTTGCAGACATCGGATTCCATGAGCCAGCGGCCGGTCTCGCGCTCCGGCTCCATCTGCTCGACGAAGGCGACGTGCCGCCACGTGTTGCCGCTTAGCGCCTTGGTGTTGTCGTACGACTCGCCGGTGAATTCGTACCCGTCGCTCGGGAGTTGATTCCATTGCTTACACGCGACTTCGCAGGCTTTGCAGCCGATGCAGAGCGTGGTGTCGGTGAAGAACCCCATGCGGTCGCGCTCATCCGCGCCGTACGTAGCGGATTCGGCGCCCGCCGATGTGAGGTCGATAAAGTCGCTCATGTTCGGCCGTCCAAATGAGATCGCATGCGCACAAAGTTCAGAAAACCGGGCACATCTCTTCCGCGCGGACGGCGTCCAGGGATAATGTCGCACGTCAAGCCTTTGGTCTCTTGGATGTGCACGTTCGGATCGAGCGTGATGCTAAGCAGATCGTTGGCCGAGTCGCCCGTGACCAGGCCGCGCGAACCCCAGTGATAGGGAAGGCCGACCGAGTGCAGCGTTTTTCCGTCAACGCGCATCGGTTTCACTCGGTCGGTGACCATGACGCGCGCTTCGACAACCGCGCGCGAAGTAAAGATCGTCGCCCAGTCGCCGTGCACCAAACCGCGCAGCTGCGCTAACTCCGGACTCACCTCGCAGAAAAACTCCGGCTGGAGCTCGCTCAAATGCGCGACGGTGCGGCTCATTCCCCCCGCGGTATGATGTTCGGTGAGTCTGTAAGTATGCAGCACGAACGGAAAGACGTTCCCGTGCGCGTCGCTCGGCGACGGATTTGATTCATTAAACGTGCGCGGAAATTCCTGACGGCACGGATTAGCCTGTTGCGAATAGAGCGCGTTTTTCACCGGAGATTCGTGTGGTTCGTAATAGACCGGGAGCGGGCCGTCTACGAGGCCGTTTGGAACGAACAGCCATCCTAGTCCGTCGTCTTGCATGACAAATGGATGCCAGCCGGCGATCGCGTCTTCGGCTTTCGCACCCGTCTCCGGAGTGTAATCGGGGCGCTTGGTTTTGTTGAAGTCGGGGACGTCGTGGCCGGTCCACTCACCGTTCTCCTGATCCCACCAGACGTATTTCTTGCGCTCGCTCCACGGCTTGCCTTGCGGATCGGCCGAGGCGCGATTGTAGATGATGCGCCGGTTAGCGGGCCACGCCCACGCCCACTCGGGCGCCACCCAACTCTGCTGCGTTCCAGGTTTGCGCCGGGCAGTTTGATTGACTTCGTCTTTGAAGCACCCGCAATAGATCCAGCATCCGCACGCGGTGCTGCCGTCGGCTTTGAGGCCGTTGTAATCGGAAAGCGCTTTGCCGTTCGCATCCCACCCATTGATCTCGCGCAACACCGCCTGCGCGTCGGGATCGGCCGTCGCGCCCTTTTCCGGGTAGTTCCACGTGAGGAACGCGACCGGATCGGAGAACGGCTCGTCTTGCTGCGCAATTTTTGCTCTTATGCGTTTGCCTAAGTGGTAATAGAACCACAACTCTGAGCGCGCGTCGCCCTGCGGTTCGACCGCCTTGTGATGCCACTGCAGCAAACGCTGCGTGTTGGTGAAGGAGCCGTCTTTTTCGGTATGTGCGGCCGCCGGCATCCAAAACACTTCGGTGGGGATGGACTCGGTGCGCAGTTCACCCGACGCGATCTCCGGCGCGTCGTACCAAAACGATGCGCTTTCGATTTCAGTGAAGTCGCGCACGACCAGCCACTCCAGATTCGCCATCGCGCGGCGGTGCAGTCCGGAATTCGCCGAACCGACCGCCGGATTTTCGCCGATGCAGAAGAAGCCTTTAACGGTACCGTCGAGCATGCCCATGATGCTGCGGTAGGTCGAATGATCGCCGCTGATGCGCGGCAGCAGATCGAAGCAGAAATCGTTTTGCTGCGTCGCATGCTCGCCGAACCACGCTTTGAGCAGACTGACGATATACTTGTCCATGTTGCCCCAATAGCCGGTTTTAGCGCCTTCGGATTCGATAAAGTCTTTGAGATCGTCGTGCGCGTGCGCGTGCGGCATCGGAACGTAACCGGGCAAGATGTTGAAGAGCGTCGGGATATCGGTCGAGCCTTGAATTGAAGCGTGACCGCGCAGGGCGAGAATGCCGCCGCCCGGACGCCCGATATTTCCCAGCAAGAGCTGAATGATCGCGGCGCCGCGAATCGTTTGCACGCCGGTGGTGTGCTGCGTCCAGGCAACCGAATAACAAAATGCCGACGTGCGCTCGCGGCCGCTGTTGGCGCAGAGGGCTTCGGCGACGTCGATAACGTGCTGCGGATCGGTTCCGCAGATGCGCGCGACGGTCTCGGGCGTGTACCGCGCGTAGTGACGTTTGAGCACCTGATAGACGCAGCGCGGATCTTGCAGCGTCTTATCCATGTGCGGCGGCTCGCCGTTCTTGAGGGCGTCTGCCTTTGCTTGAAAACTCGGCACTTTGGCCAGTGATGATTCGCCTTCACGCTGTCCGGCCGAGCCGTGCATGTCCATGTCTTTGTACTGCCAGGTCTCGAACGTGTAGCCGTTCTTGTCGGCATGCCAACCGGAGAAGAAGCCGTCGAGTTCCTCGCTGTCCTTGAAATCGTCGCGCAAAATGACCGGCGCATTGGTGTAATTGACGATGTACTCTTTAAAAGCGCGATCGTTCTCGAGGATGTAGCGGATGAGGCCGCCCAGGAACGCGATGTCGCTGCCGGCACGGATCGGCACGTGTTTGGTAGCGACGGCGCTGGTGCGCGTGAAACGCGGATCGACATGAATCACCTGCGCGCCGCGCTCACGCGCTTCCATGACCCACTGAAATCCGACCGGATGGTTCTCGGCCATGTTCGATCCCATGATCACGATGCAGTCGGAGTTCTGCAGATCTTGCTGGAACGTGGTCGCGCCGCCGCGTCCGAACGAGGTTCCCAAACTGGGAACCGTCGAGCTATGTCATAATCGGGCCTGATTTTCAACCTGCACGACGCCCAGCGCCGTGTAGAGTTTTTTCATCAGGTAATTCTCTTCATTGTCCAGCGTCGCGCCGCCCAGATGCGCAATTCCGTAGCAGCGGTTGAGCGTATGGCCCTCGTCGTCTTTGGCTTCCCACGTTTCGCGGCGCGTCTTCAGAACGCGATCGGCGATCATTTCCATCGCGCGTTCGAGCGGCAGCTCTTCCCAGCGCGTACCGTACGGCCGCCGGTATTTTACTGCATATTCGCGCAACGGACTTTCGACGAGCGAAAGGGTGGCCGAACCTTTAGGACAGAGCCGCCCGCGCGAGATCGGACTGTCAGGGTCGCCTTCGATCTGTACGATCTTTTCGTCTTTGACGAAGACCTTTTGTCCACACCCGACCGCGCAGTACGGACAGATCGACTTCACGACCTTGGCGCCCTCTGTGCGCGCCTTCCAATCGAACGTTCGCTGCGATTGCGCGGCGGAACCCAGCGCCAGCGGATCTTTTCCGCCGGCTTGGCGCAAGACAGGCCAAAGCGCGCGATCGTTCATGGTAGCGGTCTTGCGCCGTTCTTACCCGGAATTCCGCCGCTCCGGGCGGCGCAGGGCTTCGACCGCGCGCGAAACAAGACCCCGAATCTTGAACGCACAAAGCACAGACGCTTGGGCTCGCCGCATCGTCGAACGGGCAGCGGATACCGCTGCGGCCTCGCTGCGGAAGTTTTGCCGCAAGCCGCGGTCGCCAAAGCGCTTACACCGAGCGCGCAAGTCCCTTGCGCGCCTGCTTGCCGGGCTATACGATGTGGCCGGCGTTGCCGGCACAGACGGGCGCTTGATCGCGCGCGTGCGCGACCTGCACCGCCGCGCCGGTAAAGTGCGCGATGCCGACGTCTTGCTCAAACGCGTGAAGGCATATCGAAACGTGGCCGGCGGCGCCGAGCTGGAAGAGCTGAAAACGGTGGCGCACAAGCTTCGCAAGCGCCGCAAAAAAGCCAGGCGCAAGCTGCAAGCGTTGATCGATGACCTTCCGGCGCTGCGCCAATGACAAAGGAAGAATACGGTAAACGCATTGTGAGTCAGCATATTGATGAGTGTTTTCGATTGCAGCGCGCCCTCGATTCGAGCGATAACGAGGCAATTCATGAGTTTCGGCTGGCCTGCAAGCGTCTGCGATATGCGATCGAACACTTCGAGCTGGCCGAGTTGGCGGCGGACGCCAAGGTGCTCGCAGCGCTCACCGATGAGTTGGGCTTCGGGCACGATTGCGTACTGTTGGGGAAGATCGCCGTCAAAGCCGGCGCGCCGGCGGTGAACTGGCGCGCCCAGCAAGATCGCAGCCAATATCTCAAAAGGGGCCGCGCGCTGTGGCAGAAGGTGGCAAAGTCGCTTGTCGTTGCGGCTTGCTTTTTCTTCCTGGTCGTTTCGCAGGCACACGCTGCCGCGCGTCCGACGTTGGCAGCCGCGCTGAGCGCGATTACCGGAAACTACCCGCACACGCAGTTTGGGATTGCGGTCTACGATCTCGATAAGCACAAGATCATTTATGGCTGGAACGAACAGCGATTCTTCCTGGCTGCTTCCACGACGAAGTTGTTGACCGAGGGCACGACGCTCGCGCTTCTCGGTCCGGACTATCGCTTTACTACCAACGTATACCGCACCGGACCGATCGATACGAACGGCACGCTGAACGGCGACGTCGTCTTGCAAGCATCCGGCGATCCGAATCTCTCCGGCCGGATTCAACCCGACGGCACGATGACGTTCGAAAACGAGGACCATTCCTACGATGGGTCTCCGGACACGAAAGCCGTACCGGGGAATCCGCTGGCAGTCATCGACGAGCTGGCGCAGCAGATCGCTGCCCACGGAGTCAAGACCGTAACGGGCCGCGTTATTGTCGACGAGTCGCTCTTCGAAGGCGGCTATCCCGAATCGGGCACCGGCGTCTTCGTTTCACCAATCGTGGTAAACGACAATATCGTTGACGTTACGGCAACTCCGGGCGCTCGTGCGGGGGATCCCGTTACGATCGCGGTTTCGCCGCAAACCCCGTACGTGACGTTCATCAATAAAGCGATAACCGGTGCGGTGCACACCGATCGCACGATCTCGATTCCCGCCGATCAAGCCGATGCAGGGGGCATGCACACCGTCACGATTACGGGATCGATGCCGGCCGGATCGCCTTCAATACTCTACGCGTACGACGTTCCGTCACCGGTCCGCTTCGCAGAAGTTGCGCTGACGGCCGCGCTGCAAGCGCGCGGCGTGGCCGTGCAAAACGCGAGCACTGCTTCAGCGCCGCTGGCGGTTTCGGAAATCGGCCCAAACGTTATCGCGGCGCACGTGTCCCCGCCGTTGAGTCAAGACGTTAAGGTCACGCTCAAGGTGAGCGACAACCTGCACGCGTCAATCATGCCGTACTTATGGTCGCCTAAACACACGCTGCGCGCCGGCTTCGATCTCGAACGGGGATTTATGCGGCGCGCGGGACTCGATACGAGCCAAATCGTGCAAAACGACGGCCTCGGCGGCTTCGCGTTCATTCAACCGCAGTATATGGTGCACTATCTCGCCTTTCTACGCACCCAACCATACTTTCCGACCTTGTATGCGGCGCTGCCGATCCTCGGCGTTGACGGAACGCTCTTCAATATCGCCAACAGCTCGCCGGCGCGCGGCAAAGTTCATGCGAAGACCGGAACGTGGAGCGGCGGTGACGCGCTCAACCACCGCGTAATGGTTTCGGGGAAAGGCCTCGCGGGGTACATGACGACCGCTTCGGGGCGGCACATCGCATTTTGCTTCTACATAAACAATCTCGCGGTTCCGCACGGCGAGGATGCCGCCCGCGTGTCCGGTCAAATCAACGGCGACTTAGCGACGGCCACGTATTTGTATGCACGTTAGAATTCTCACGCGTCTACGGCCTCACTCAGTGCGCCGTTTGCGTTAGCAGCTCGGCGAGATATTTTTGCCAAACGAGCGGCAGCGTGTGCGTGCCATGCCCGCGCGTTTGTGGTGTAATTGGCAGCAGAACGAACTTCGCGTGCTTGACCTTGCCGATCTCGCGTTCGGCGATATGCAGTTCCGGGGGGTTGATTTGATCGTCCGCGCTGTTGACTGCAATGACCGTGGCTTGAATCGTGCCGAGTAACGCTTCCGGATTGTAGTCGCGCGACGACGCGATCTGATAGAGCTCGTCGTTTGCGTCCACGCCGGCCGGTATTTGTGATAGGTGCGATTTGAAGTATGCATCTGTCGCGTCGCGCGTCGGCATGATCGATTGGTCGTAGAGCGGCGCGCTGCCGACGAACCACGTAATGTCGTTGACCGCTTTGAGGCCGGCGGGCTGGGTCGTGTAATTGCCGCCGTTGTAATCCGGCGAGCTCGTGATGAGATCCATCTCCATGTCGCGCCAAACGCGGTTTCGTCCGGATATTTCGATTGGCAGACATGCCAACGGCATGAGCGCGTCCATCATCGTCGGGTATGCCTCGCCCCACATCCAGCTGTGCATGCATCCCATGGACGTCCCCATCACGAGTCGCAAATGGCTAACGTGCAGTCCCCCGGTCACGAGCGCGTGCTCCGCGACCACCATATCGTGGTAATCGTAATGGGGGAATTTGGCACGCAGGCCGTCGCTGGGCTTACTCGATTGACCGTGCCCGATATCGTCGGGAAGAATGATGAAGTACTTATTCGCGTCGAGCAAGCCGCCGGGCGAAAAGAGCACCTTGGCAAAGCGTTCTGCAGGTACGAGAAATTGTTTGCCGGAGCCGCCCGTGCCATGCATAATGAGCACGGCGTTTGTGCGGCCGTTCGCATCGGTGCGCAGCGTGCCGACCGTATAATAGTGAATCTTCAGTTCGGGCAGCGTCTCGCCGTCGTCGAACGTGAAGTTTGCAATCGTAAATGTGCCGTCGGCCGCGGGCCATGCGGACGGTGGCGGAGCTGCCTGCGCCAATGCGCTCGCCGGAATCGCCGATGATAACAATGCAAGCAGTGCGAGCCTGCGAAAGAAGGTCGTCATCGCCCCGGAAGCGGCCCTAGCCTTTAAATTGCGGAATCTTCAATGCCATCTGTTCGAGCGCGTAATGGATGTCGTCGAGCGATGCGGCGTAGGAAAAGCGCAGATAGCCTTTTCCGGCGGCGCCAAATGCGGAGCCGCCCAAACAGGCGACGCCGCCGTCTTCCAATAGAAACTTCGCTAGCGCCTTGTCATCGGACGTAATCTTCGTGATGTTTGGAAAGGCGTAGAAGGCGCCCTCGGGCATCGTGCACGACATGCCGTCGATCTTGTTGATACCGTTAATCAATGCGTCGCGGCGCTCGCGGAAGATGTTATTCATGCGCACGACGGGCTCGTCGTCGCCGGTCAGCGCCGCGATGCCGGCTTGCTGGACAAAGCTGGCGACGCACGAGAACGTATTGTTATTGAACAGGGTAACGACCTTGGCGTATTCCGGGGCCATGATGGCATAACCCAGGCGCCAGCCGGTCATCGCGTAGGCTTTCGAAAAACCGTCGATAACGATCGTGCGATCGCGCATCCCCGGCACCGATACGATTGAATGAAATTCGCGGTCGTAAAAGTTGCGGCTGTAAATCTCGTCGGAAATAACCACGAAATCGTGCCGCTGCGCCATCTGCGCGATGCGTTCGAGATCTTCTTTCGTCAGCACGCCGCCGGTGGGATTGTGCGGCGAGTTGATCATGATGGCCTTGGTGCGGTCGGAGACGCGGCGCTCGAGTTCGTCCAGATCCATACGCCAGTTTTTTTCTTCGAGCAGCGGAATCGGCACGGTCTTCGCGCCCAGGTATGTCGCGCACGACGCGTAGGCCGGATAGGCCGGATCGAAATAGACGAACTCGTCGCCGGGGCTTAAGATCGCACTCAGGATGTTCCAGATGATCGGTTTGGCGCCGGGCGAAAGCACGACGTTTTCCGCGGTCCAAGGTTCGATGTGGCGAAATTTCGATGCGTAGGCCGCGACGACGTCGCGCAGTTCGAGTATGCCTTGCGACGGCGTGTAGTGGCTGTGGTTTTCGCGGATTGCGCGGATGCCCGCTTCCTTTATATGATCGGGCGTATCGAAATCGGGTTCGCCGATCTCCATATGCACGACGCGCTTGCCTTGCGCCGCAAGCGCCCGAGCGCGTGCCAGAACTTCGAAGGCGCTTTCCGATCCGAGCCGCGATACGGCTTCGGCGAACCGATCGGCTTTGGTTGCGAGCATCTTTACAGTGCAAACCTTTCGCTAAGAGGCCAGTAATGCGTCAAGGGGCCGTTGTACCTGCGGCGAAGAGTCGCGGACGGTCATGCGCACCCTGACGGACGTGTTTGCGCCGGGCACACCGACGCTTCCCGAGGGTCTACGAACCCTCGTCGTTTCGCCTGAGCGCGAGTTGGAACCTGGAATGACCGTGCGCGCAACGTTCACGTTCCGCAACCAGGGCGGCGCGCCGGCAACCGGCGTGCGCGTGCGTTTCAATCTTCCCGAAGGTTTGGTCTATCTCGTCGGAAGCGGCAAGCTCGACGAAGAGGCGCTCGACGACGAGCAGGGCAGCTCGCCGCTGCTTGCGCGCGCCGGAGCGCAAATCGGCGACGTCGCGCCCGGCGAAGAGCGCCGGATCGATATCGCATACAGCGTCGCGGGCGCAATCGAAAACGGTTCCACCGTCGAGTTGCAGGCCGCTGTCGCAGCCTTCGAACTCGCCCCGGTCGGATCGAACGTCGTCCGCTTGGTCGCTCATAGCCGACCCGCACTGGAAAACGCGCTCACCAACGTCGCGATCGAAACGCGGCACGGCGCTTCGGGCGGCGCTGCTCCGGGAGGCGAAGCAAACATTACGGTTCGCGTTCATAATGCTGGCGAGTCGAGCGCGCACGACGTCGTCGTCGTTGCACCGGTTCCCGAACATACGAGTTACATTCCGAATTCCGCGCGCGTCAACGGCCGCGAGTTCGAGCGCGAGCTGCTGGCGTCGTTCGATCGCGTGCACGCCCCGATCGTTGCGCCGTCGCTGCCGGCCAGCGCCACAGTAACGCTGCAGTATCGCGTGCGCGTGGACGATCCGCTCGCCGACGGCACCGCCATCGTCGCGCGGGCCCAAATCGCATCGCAAGAGACGGCGGCATTCGCCGTCGATCCGGCAAGCTTAACCGTGCGTGCGCAGGCCGATTTTGAAGACGACCGCACGTCGGTCACGGTCGAACCGGAGTACGACGTGACGCCGGGTTCGCACATCATCGTGCGCGCGGTGGCGTTTAACGCCGGAACGACCACCGCGGAAAACGCCTCGCTCACACTCGAGTTTCCCGACCACGTGATGCCGGTGCGCGGAAGTTTCCGTATCGACGGACAGCCGTTGCGCGAGCGCAAGAAGGAAAGTCTTACTTTCGATCTCGGAGCGATCGGTGCGCGCGAAGGCGTTGAGTTCGTAGCCGAAGGCGCGGTGCTCTCGCCGATTGCCGACGGAACGTCGCTGCCGGTTCGGGCAAAATTGAATTGGGCACCTGATGGCGAGCGCAATTTTGAATGTTCGGCCGTCGTGCGATCGCAACCGCGTTTCTCCGCACGTCACAACCGTATCGTTCGCGTCGGCGGCAGCTCCGTTCAACCGTCCGACGAATGTGAAGCCACGATTCTTTTGAGCAACGACGGCAGCGCGCCGGCCACCGACGCGCGCCTGCATTTGGTGCTCGATCCGGCGCTCGACGAAGTCCGCGTCTTCGATAAGACCGTACGCTTGCAGATGGATCGCGATGAGGTCGACTTGGGAAAAATCGACCCGTACACGTCGCGCCGGCTGACGGTGCGCGCGCGTGTGCGCACGCCCTACGCCAACCGCAGCGATATCCGCTTAGGTGGATCGATGCACGCGCGCGAGGCGGGCGAAGTCGTTTTAGGTGAGGCGAATTGGCGCGTCGAGTCGCATCCGGCATTTTCGGCCGAAACGTCGCAGCTGCAGCTCGTGCAAGACGACGTTTTCCGCCCCAACCAGCTCGTCGAGGTACACGTGCGCCTGCGCAACGAGGGCACCGACATCGCCAACAACGTGCGTCTGCGCTTATATGTATCGCCCGAAGCGCGGCTGGAAAGCGTGGAAGGCGCGACGCGCGAGCGGTCGGCGCTACTCTTCGGCGAGATCCGTCCCGGTGGAACTGTCGAAGCGAAGCTCGGCATCCGGCTCTTGCGCAGTTTGGCTAAGGCATATCCGGTAACGATCGAGTCGGTGCTTACCGCCGAAGCGATGCTGCCGGTGCAACTGACGCGGCTCACGATCGTCACGACCGCCGAACCGAATTTCTCCGTCGGCACGCTACACAGCGAACCGGCCGACGTTGCCGACGCTGGCGACGAAGTTGAATTCGTGCTGCACGTGCGCAATGGCGGCGACGGGCCGGCGCGACGCGTAAAAATTTCCGTCGACTCGCTTGATGAGCTGATCTACGTTCCGAACAGCACGACGGTGAACGAACTTCCTGTGCGCGATATCGGCGCGCAGTCTCCGCTCACGAGCGAGCAGGGCATCATGCTGAGCGACGTCGACCCTGGCGTCGAGGCGGCGATCTCGTGGCGAGAAGTCGTGCACAACGGACTAGCATCGGGCGAAACGCTCGTGCGCACCGCGCGCGTCGCTTACGACGGCGAACGTTTGGACGAAATCGCCGCGCCCGAACTGAAAGTTCGCTGCTCGCCCGTTTTCGCGAACGCCATTGCGGGGCTGCCATTCGGATTGGACGGCATGTTAGGTCCGGCGTTTGCGGGCGGACAGCGCGCGCTGCCCGACGTTAACGATCGTTTCGTGCAGCTGCCGCCGGCAATGCCGGTCGCGCGCGGTGAGACTTCCGTTTCGTCCGTGCTCTCGCTGGGATCGAGCGGCAACGGGCACGCGGGCGACGACGACGAGGGGCAGGTCGTCGAAACGGTCGCGGTTTTCGAACGCGATCGGTTGGAACGTACGCTCAAGTTTCTCTCCGAAGCGCGTTTCGGCGGATTGACGATCCACATATTTGCGCTGCGCGCGTTTTTCCCGGACGAAGCTGGATCTTCGAATGCAGCCGCGCTCGAAGAAGTGCGCGACACTCTGCGCGAGTCGCTCGACCGGCTCTTCATTAAACTGCGCTTGCCGAATTACGTAATCGCGCCGCGCGACCTGGAAAGCTCCGGAACGCGAGCCGGAATCATCGCGCTGCTCAACACGCTGCAGCCCGGGCAACC
>DASUIF010000004.1:0-119235 GCA_036273135.1 Candidatus Rubrimentiphilum sp. | reverse complement strand
CGACACTCTGCGCGAGTCGCTCGACCGGCTCTTCATTAAACTGCGCTTGCCGAATTACGTAATCGCGCCGCGCGACCTGGAAAGCTCCGGAACGCGAGCCGGAATCATCGCGCTGCTCAACACGCTGCAGCCCGGGCAACCAGCGCTTTCCAGCGGAACGACGATTCTGCGCGGAGCGTGCGATGCGGGCGAATTGCGCGCACTGGCCGCGCGCTTGGAAGAGGCTCCCCTGGCGACGGCTTTGCCTTGGGCGGCGCTGGCACGTCTCATGCCAAGCGAGACGGATGCTGAAGTAAACTACCGGCGCATGCTGATCACGTCGCTCGACGATCTGGCAAACGTTGACGAGACGGCTTTTATCGACGCGCTCCAGCGCCGTCCGTATCCGGTGCTCGACGCAGCCCTCAACGTGGTCTGCGCCCAAATCTCGACGCGCGCATGAACGCGCTCGTCATCGTTCTGCTGATCATTATCGCGATTGCGGTATGCGTCGGGCTCTACGCATGGCTCTCGCCGGAGCGAAAAGCGATCGAACTGCCGGAACCGCCGCCGAACGAACCATGGAAACCGGATACGGCATGGACCGCGCAGGCCGGCGACGAGTTTGCGACGCTCTCCGAAGCCGCGCGCTGCGATTTAGTATTTGCCGTCGCCGATCTGCACGACGAACGCGCCGACGGGCTGCTCGAACACGCACTCGACGATCCGTCCGAAGCCGTCGCGCTCGCAGCCGCGCATGTGCTCGGCAAGCGTGGCGCGTCCGATCGCGTTCGCGCGCACGTCAAACGCTATCCGGGTGAACGCGCTCAAAAAATTGAGGACACACTAGCATTGCTGCGATGAGTCCTAGCCGGCGTGACTTCTCTCGGTTGGGGAAAAACGCGACACTTGGTGTTTTGCTCTTTTGTTTGTGCGGATGCCAGCCGTACGGATGCCAACCCGGATTTTCTACACCAAGTGATGCAGCTCGGGACCTAGCGGAATTTAACAAGATATTGGCCGGGGATCCAGCGTTCAGAGGGCTCAAAGCTACCGCCGTTCACGGACATGAGGTTGATGTCACCGACTCAAATGCAATGGAAGACACATCGTTGTCGAATCCGGGGCCACACAATGCTCTGAAATACAACGTTGTTAATGGAATTAGCGATAAACTGCGTAATGCTTGGGGTGCGACGTTCGCACGTTTGCACCCATTCGCTTATAACCGGAATATCGTCGATATCGAGGTACGGGACCTGAAGGGCCGAATCATTATGGGGATTTCCGAACCGGCGTGCGTAACGTTATGACCGATGCGTCACGGTTTCTTATGGAAGTACTGCACCATGATCGCGCGCGCGATTGGCGCGGCGACTTGCGCGCCGTAGCCGCCGGAACGATCGACGAAGACCGCCATCGCGATCGTTGCGTGCTTGGCGGGTGCGTATGCGACGAACCAGGTCGTGTTCGGTCCGGAGCCGCCGGCGGTTTCGGCGGTGCCGGTCTTTCCGCCGAAGGGTAAGCCCGGAATCGCGAGGCCGTATGCGGTGCCGCCCGGGTCGGTCACTTCATCCATGCCTTGACGTACGGCTTTGAGCGCCTCTTGCGTCACCGGAACGTGCCGGATGATCGTTGGATCGAAACGCTTCACCAAGCGGCCGTGCGGATCGCGAATCTCGGCGACGATGTGCGGATGGTAGAGCGTACCGCCGTTGACGACGGCGGACTCGACGTTTGCCATCTGCAGCGGCGTCGCTTGCATCGCGCCTTGTCCGATCGCCAAACTGCAGACATCTGACGGTTCTAAAGGAAGGCCGGAACTCTTGAGCATCGAGGCGTTTGTCGGCCAGTTGCCTTCGAACTCGCCGGGCAGATCGATTCCGGTCTTGGCAGCGAGTCCAAACGCGAGCGCATATTTGCGCAGACGCGCGTTGCCTAAACGCCAGCCCATTTGAAAGAAATATCCGTCTGAAGACGCCGCGAGCGCGCGCACGAAACCTGTCGGGCCTAAACCTCCGGCCGCCAGATCGCGAAAAATCGCACCGCCGCAGTTCCAGGCGCCGCTGTCGTAGACAATTTCGTTGACTTTGACGACGCCTGCTGTGAGCGCGGCCGAGCCCGTCACCATCTTGAACGTCGATCCGGTCGGCGTGCCGGCGCTGATCGCGCGGTTGAAGAGCGGCTGCGAGCTATTGGTCAGATAATACGCGAGTTTTTTATAGTCGTTCGAGGCAAACGCGTTCGGATCGAAGCTCGGATAGCTCGCGATGGCGCGAATCGCGCCTGTCCACGGATCCTCAACGACGACAGCGCCGCCAACGCCGGAACGGTTGCCTGCCCACGAGTGGATGCCGTTGGCCAAGGCTTGCTCGACGATGCGCTGCAGCCGCCAATCGATGTTGAGCACCAGCGTGTCGCCGGGAACGGGCTGCTTTTCTGGAAGTTTTATTCCGGGAACGACTTGGCTCTGCGCGTCAACAACGACGCGTTCGCCACCCGGCTCGCCGCGCAAATAGCGGTCGTACGTGTATTCGAGGCCGTCCTTCCCGACGACGTCGTTGGGCGAGTAGCCCAAATTGCGCAGTGACTTGTATTCGTCTTCGCTGATCTGCCCGACATAACCGACGAAGGCCGAGCCTTGCGCGCGATAGGGATAGTCGCGCACGGCTTGCGCTTCAACGTCGAAGCCCGGCAGATCGACAAGCAGTTCCGTTAGTTTGACGACCTGTTGCACGGAGAGATCGCTGGCGATGATGACGGGACCGTAGGGCTCGTTTGCGTCCAAATCGTCGAACGTCTTGTAACTGACGCCGTGATGGTTGAAGAGTTGATAGCGCAATTTTTTAACCGGAACGGAGATGGCTTGCGAGACGCTCTTGAGCTCGCTCGCCAGATCAGTCAACTCCGACGGAATGACGGCGACGACGAAGGACGGCCGGCTGCGGACGATGGGGTTCCCGTTTCTATCAACGATGGAGCCGCGCGGCGCGGCAACCGGAATCAGCCTGATCTGGTTTTCTTGGGCGGCCGCGCGGAACGCGTCGCCTTGCACGAGCTGCACCTGAATGAGCCGCGCGAACAAACCGATGAGCGCGAGCGCAATGAGGAACGCGAAGATCGCAATTCGCCACGTCGATCGTTCCCACGCGGGTTTGCGCCGGTACATCATGCGTTACGCCGCTCCACGACGCGCAATACGAGCATCAACGTTGCCGCGATGGCCGCGTTCATGAGCGCTTCCCAGATCGCTTGGTGCGCGTGAACGCCGGCGTAGCCGCGCGGATATCCCTCCAGCGACAGCACGCTCCAAAAAATCAGCTGGCGGACCAGCGTTCCGATGGCAACGGCCGCGGTCAACACCACAATGGAATCTGCGAAAAAACCTTGCGAGAGCGAGCCGGCCAGCAACGCCGTGCCCGTTGTCGCGAGCGTCCATCCGCCGCCCGTCGCGGCGCCGGTCAGCGCTCCGCCGAGAACATCTTCGCACGCGCCCGCGATGAATCCAAAAACAATGGCACGACGCAGGTCGGTGCGCAGCGCATACCACACGACCGCGACCAAAACCAAACTTGGCTCGGCGTGATGCCATGTGAGGTAATGCATGAGCTCGATCTGCGCGACCAGGGCGATCGCCAAAAAAATAGCGGCCTGCCACCAATAGGGACCCGCGAACGGAGTTTCTTGAGGTTTAGCGCGGAAGGACGACAACGCGGTCGAGCGTCGAGAAGTCGACCGCCGGTTTCACGATCGCAGTTTGATAGAGTGCGGAGTCGCGTTCGATCTTGATGATCGTTCCGAGCAACGCGCCGGAATGGAATGAGCGCGCTTCGGCCGTGACGACTTTGTCGCCCGGGCGCAGTTGCGCGTCTTGCGAAACGTATTCGAGCCGCACCGAGTCGGCGTTGCCGCGCGCGATGCCCCAGTAGCGGCCGCGCTGTACGAGCGCCGGAATCGTGCTCGTGAAATCGGTAAGCAGCGCGACTTGGCTGGTGAACGGCGACGCCTCGATCACGCGTCCGATAACGCCCGGACCAGCGAGCACGCCGTCGTCGCGCGCGACGCCGCTGCGCGTGCCTTTGTCGATGGTAACGGTTTGGATGCCGCCTTCCGGCGGGAAGCCGATCACGCGCGCTTCGATCGATCCGGAGTAACTCTGGAGCTGCGGCTGAATGGCAAGCTGGCTGTTCGAAGCGGCCAGCGCTTCGTGCAGGCGTGCGTTCTCCCGCTGCAGCTGCAAGTTTTCAGACTTCAGCGCGGCGTTCTGAGCCTTCAGCGCCGGCAGGCTGAGCGCGGTCCGGCCGCCCGAGCGCACGGCGCCGACGGCGGTTGAGGCGCCGGCTTCGATGCCGATTCCGAGCGTGGTGGCGATGGTGGTCAGGGGGCTGGGCGTGCCGGTGCGAGCCGCGGTGACCTGCAGCAGCGCGACCAGCGCCGCCGCGATAATCACCCCGAGTACCGCGAAAAGCCTACGTTCGTCCCGATAAGTAAAGATAGCTGAAAACTCCCCTGCGCAGTAGGGACTCTGCTAATTCGTTATCGGCAAGACAAATCCCAACCGGCGGAGCGTTCGCACGAAACGGGCCAGCGGGAAGCCCATGACGGTGTAAAAGTCGCCGCTAATCCGCTCCACAAGCGAGGCGCCGTGCGCCTGAATCCCGTAGGCGCCGGCCTTGTCGAAGGGTTCGCCGCTTTCGATATAGCGATCGATCTCGGCGTCTTCGAGCGGGAAGAACGTCACGTGCGTGCTCTCACTTTCGAGCGCGATCGTTCCGCCTGCGGAGATTGCCAGCGCCGTGTGAACGGCGTGCGTGCGGCCGCTGAGGTCGCGCAGCATTCTGCGCGCGTCGGCCGCGTCGAGCGGTTTGTTGTAAGCGATTCCGTCAACGTCGACGACGGTATCCGCCGCAACCACCACGTCGTTGGGAAAGCGCATTGCGACCGCTTCGCACTTCGCGCGCGCATGGTCGAGAGCGAGATCGAGCGGCGAGAGATCCGCGCGATCGGGTTCGTGATACCCGCTCGGCACCACACGCACGTCGAGCCCGAGCGACAGCAGCAGCTCCAAGCGGCGCGGCGATGCGCTCGCCAAAATGATCCTAACGGTAGATTTTTCCTCCGGCTTCGATGAAGCCGCCGATGTGACGGCCGCGCGGATCGTGATGCGTCCAGTGAATCACGCCGTCATTGCATTCGTACTGCCCCTGCAGCGAAACGGCTTCGCCCCTCGAAAGTGGAATCTGTCCCGTAATCGTCGTGTTGTTTTCGACGCGAATCGCGAACGCGCCACTGCGCAGCACGAAACCTTCGTGCGTTGCGGTAGCCGATGATGCGTTGCCCACCAGTTGCGCAACGGATCCGTTCGCCGTAACTTCCACGGCCGTCGCGCCGCGCGCGCAGAGCGACATCGCTTTTTCCACGGTGACGGGGCCGCTCGCGCAGCCGGTTAGGGCTGCGGCGAGCAGCGCGAAAGTACATTTACGTCTCATCTTGCGGGGCGTAAACGTTGTTGACGGTGATGTATTCCCACACCGGTTCGGGTACGAGATAGCGCGCGGATCTGCCTTGCGCGAGCATCGTGCGTATCAGCGTTGCGCTTTCTGGCATTTCGGGAAGATTCAGCGTCTTAATGCGCGACCGCAAAGCCGCCGGAACCGCTGAAACGACGCGGGATAGCGTGTCTGCAGCGACCCCCGCGCGCGGTGCGATCACGAAGGCTTCCAGTGATTCAAGCACTTCCTCGAATCTAACCCACGAGCTTTCGGCGAGCGAGTCGGCGCCCGTTACGAAGACGAAGCTGTCGTCCGGATACCGCGCATGCAGTCGCGGCAGTAAGTCCGCGGTGTACCCGGTCGCGCCCGGTTCCAAGTCGCTGCGGTCGAGCGCGAACCGGTCGTTGGTGGCGATCGCGAGCTTCAGCATGTCGTAGCGCTGTCCGGCTGAAGCGGTGGGTTTCTCGCGGTAGTGCACGTTGTTGGTCGGAACGAAGATCACGCGGTCCAGAGATTCGAGGCGCCGCGCGGACTCCGCGATAAAGAGATGCAGGTTGTGCACCGGATCGAACGTCCCGCCAAAGATCCCTAAACGCATTACGAGTACAGAAACTCGTATGGGCCGATGCGCACCGTGTCTCCTTCGGCCGCGCCCAGCTCGCGCAATTTTTTCTCGACGCCCATCTTGGCGAGAATCTGTTCGAAGCGCGCCAGCCCTTCATCTGAATCGAAGTCCGTCATGGCGGCCAGGCGCTCCACGCGCTCGCCCGCGATGACGAAGGCGCCGTCTTCCTTTGTAATGGAGTACGGTTCGGACGGTTTGAGGTTGATAACGGCCGCGCTATCGGGCGCGACTTCAACCGGCGGAGCTTCGGCGATCGCGCGCGCGGCCGCATACATGAGCTCTTGCACGCCTTCGCGCGTTGCGGCGCTGATGCCGTAGACGTGCGGAAACTGGTCGCGCAGTTCGCGCAGGCGTTCGCGCGCCGGCGGCAGGTCAAGTTTCGAAACGGCCAGCAGCACCGGCTTTTCAACCAGACGCGGGTTCCATGCGCGCAGCTCGTTTTCGATCGTCGACTTGTCGGCCAAGATTTCGTCGAGCTCTTTGCCGCCGTCGAGCAAATGAATCAGCACGCGCGTGCGTTCGACGTGACGTAAAAATTGATCCCCCAACCCCGCGCCGGTATGGGCGCCCTCGATCAAGCCGGGGACGTCCACCAACACGAACGATTCCTCGTCGGAGATCCTGACGACGCCGAGCTGCGGTTCGAGCGTCGTGAACGGATAGTCGGCGATTTTCGGGCGGGCCGCCGAGACCGAAGCCAGCAGCGTCGACTTGCCGGCGTTGGGAACGCCGATGATTCCGCAATCGGCGAGCAGCCGCAGCTCCATGCGGAAGCGGAAACGTTCGCCGGGTTCGCCCTTCTCGGCAAAGCGCGGAGCTTGCCGCGTGCTGGTTGCGAAATGCTGATTGCCCAAGCCGCCGCGCCCGCCTTTTGCGACGAGCATTCGCTCACCGGGCGTGCTGAGGTCGGCAAAAAAATGCTCCGGCTCGTCTTCGGCTCCGCGATAGAGCAGCGTTCCGGGCGGCACTTTGATGATGAGATCGTCGCCGCTGCGCCCCGACTTATTCGAAGTGCCGCCGGATTTGCCGGAGTCGGCCGAAAACTGCCGTTTGAAACGAAACTCGACGAGCGTAGAAAGCTCCGGCGACGCTTCCATATAGATGCTTCCGCCGTGACCGCCGTCGCCGCCCGCGGGTCCCCCTTTTGGAATGAACTTCTCGCGCCGCCACGCGACCTTGCCGTCGCCGCCGTTACCGGCGGCAACCACGATCGAGGCTTCGTCTATGAACTGCATCGTTAGGGAGCCTCTGAAGACGTCGCGTACCGATTTTTCGGAGCGCAACTGCCTTGGATGTCGTTTCGAAATCGAGGGAGCATACCCTCAGCGGTCTGTGACCGAGATTTCGAAATGGCAGACGAGGCGGTTCCGCCCGAACCCTCGGGGCTGCGCCGCTTTTTCTCGATATTAGCGTCCACGCCGAGATCACAGAGCGCCGAGACTATGCTCTCTCGGCGTGTCCTCAATCTCGGAGAAAAATCGTCGGCAGCAATCGGCACAGGACGTCTTCAGAAGCTCCCTTGAAAACAAAAAAGGACCCGCAGGCCCTCTTCAGATGAGACGCGCCGCGGTTTCAGGCGACCGCGCGCACGTGGATGTGTTTGCGATTGCGGTGCATCGCAAACTCGACGACGCCGTCAGCCAGTGCGAAGAGCGTATGGTCTTTGCCCATGCCGACGTTCTCGCCGGGGCAGACGCGCGTTCCGCGCTGGCGGACCAAGATGTTGCCCGCAATGACGGCTTGGCCGCCGAAGCGTTTGACCCCCAGCCGCTGCGCGTTGGAGTCGCGGCCGTTCCGGGTCGAGCCGGCGCCTTTTTTGGAAGCGAAAAGTTGTAGGTCGAAGAGGAACATGGCCGCAGTACTATAGCACAGCGGGGGGCGCCTCGCCAAGACTCGGCGCCCGGCATGGCTCAAAAGGTCCCCGGAGCGGGCCGCCCTAACAGGAGTCCGTTTTGACAAAGCGCCGCGTCGTGGTCACCGGGCTTGGGGCCGTGACGCCCCTGGGCAATACCACCCAAGAGTTTTGGCGGCGTCTCGTCGCCGGCGAAAGCGGCGTCGGACCTATTACGGCCTTCGATGCCAGCGACTTCGCGACGCGCTTCGCCGCCGAGGTCAAGGATTTCGACGCCGACAGTTTGCTCGGCAGGCGTGAAGCGCGCCGAATGGACCGCTTCTCGCAGTACGCGATGGTCGCGGCACGTGAAGCAATCGCTGATGCGAAGCTGCCCGAAGACGAGGCATTCAAGAACCGGGTCGGCTCGGTGCTCGGCACGGGCATCGGCGGCATCCTCACGTTCTGGCACAACTCCGACATTGCCGCCAAGAACGGCACGTGGTCGAAGGTCACGCCGTTCTTCATTCCTATGCTGATGGCAAACGCGTCGGCCGCGCACATCTCGATGCAGTTCGGATTCCGCGGCCCGTTCTTTTCGGCCGCGAGCGCCTGCGCCAGCGCCAACGATGCGATTATCACGGCCTACAACTACGTGGTGCTCGGGGACTGCGACGCGATGATCGCGGGCGGAACCGAGGCCACGATCTCTCCGCTTGCCGTAGGCGGCTTTTGTTCGATGAAAGCGCTCTCGACGCGAAATGACGAGCCCACGCGCGCGAGCCGGCCGTTCGATAAGGAGCGCGACGGTTTCGTGCTGGCCGAAGGCGCCGGCATTTTGATACTCGAGGAATACGAGCACGCCAAAGCGCGCGGCGCAAAAATCTATTGCGAAATGCTCGGTTACGGACAATCGGCCGACGCCTACAACCTGGTCGCTCCCGATCCGGAAAGTCAGGGCGTCGAGCTCGCGCTCAAGCGTTGCCTGGAACATTCCGGCATCGGCCCGAACGACGTGGACTACATCAACGCGCACGGCACCTCGACGCCGCAAGGCGACGTGGCGGAGTCACAGGCGATCGAACGCGTCTTCGGAGCCGATACGAAGGTCGCGGTCAGCTCGACCAAATCCATGCACGGGCACGCGCTGGGCGCGGCCGGCGGGATCGAAGGCATGGCCTGCGCGCTCGCGGTGGAGAACGACCTCATGCCGCCGACGATCAACTACGAGGTCCCCGATCCGGACTGCACGCTCGATTACGTTCCGAACGTGGCGCGCAAGGCGCCGGTGCGCGTAGCTCTTTCCAACTCCTTCGGATTCGGCGGCCACAACAGCGTCTTGGTGTTCGGAAAGGTTCGTTAATGGCGGGGGAGGCGCGGCGCCGCCGGCTGCGCGCGCTGCTCCGGAAAGCCCACCTCGCCCCGGCCGAACTGGCCGAGTTCGAACAAGCCTTCGTCCACGAAAGCGCCGCGCGCGAACGCCGCAAACATTCCAACGAACGTCTGGAGTTTCTGGGCGACGCGGTCGTCGGTCTCGCCGCCGCGGGCTGGCTCTTCGAGGAGCACCCGAACGCGAGCGAAGGCTGGCTGACCGCGCGCAAGGCCGCGATCGTTCGCGACAGCGCGTTGGCTACGACCGCGCTGCGCTTAGGTTTTTCGGATTTGGTCGAGCTGGGCTCCGGGTTGGCGCGTTCCGGCGGATCCGAGAACACGACGATCCTGGCCGACGCATTTGAGGCATTCGTCGGCGCGCTCTACCGGCGTTACGGCGAGCTGAAGGCGCGCCGTTTCGTTTTGGAGCAGCACATGGCGCTGGTCGATCTCTCCGACGAAGGCGTGACCGACCCGAAATCGCTGCTGCAGTCGCTCGCTCAGCAGCGCTACCGCAAGCTGCCGGTCTATCGCGACCGATCGACGGGCACGCCGCAAGCGCCGCATTTCACCTCCGAAGTCATGCTCGACGATAGGGTGCTGGGTTCCGGGGCCGGAAAGTCGAAAAAAATAGCGCAGCTGCAGGCCGCCGGAGAAGCTCTGCAGTTGTTGCTCGCGCGGGCTCGTAGAGGCAAGAAGAAATAAAACTCAAGAGCATAAAAACGTTCGGCTTTAAGACTTTCGCCGATCCGACTACGCTCGAATTCGGCGGCGGCATCACCGCCGTCGTCGGCCCCAACGGCTCCGGAAAATCCAATCTGATCGACGCGTTCCGCTGGGGGCTCGGCGAGCAGAGCAGCAAGAGCTTGCGCTCGGGCAAGATGGAAGACGTGATCTTCGCCGGCAACGAAAAGCGCAAGCCGCTTGGCTTGGCCGAGGTGACGATCACCTTCGATAACAGCGACGGCCGCCTGCCGATCGATTTCACCGAGGTCGAGATCGCGCGCCGGGCCTACCGCGCCGGCGAGATCGAGTACTACATCAACCGCAATCAGGTGCGCCTGCGCGACGTGCACGATCTCCTGATGGGCACCGGTCTGGGTCCGGGAAGCTATTCGATCGTTTCGCAGGGGCAGATCGACGCGATCCTCACCAGCAAACCCAGCGACCGCCGCGCGCTCTTTGAGGAAACGGCCGGCATCGCGAAATTCTTGGCGCGCAAGAACGAGTCGCTGCGCAGACTCGAACAAACCGAGGCGAACGCGATCCGCATCAACGATCTGATCGTCGAACTCGAACGGCGGATTCCCGAGCTCGACACGCAAGTGCGGCGCGCCAAGCGCTACCGCAAGCTCAGCGCGCGCGTGCGCGATCTCGAAATTCTCTCATACATTCGCGCGAGCGTCTCGCGCCGCGCGGAGCGCGAGCATCTCAAGGGCGAGCTCGAGCGCAACGAAGAGCTGCGCGGGGCCGGCGCCGCCAAAGCCGCGTCGCTTGGAGCGCAGCTCGCCGAAGCTCGCACCGCCGCGTACCGTCAAGAGTTAGCGCTGGAAGATCTCCGCACGAAGACGCAAACGGTGCGCGCCGATCTTTCTCGCTTGGAAGCGGAGTACGCGGCGGCGCAGGCGCGGCGCGAGGCGCTGCAAGCGCAGGATACGCAGACGTCCGAGGACGCGGCACGTGTGCGCGAAGAGCGCGAAGGGCTGGAGGCGACGCTCGCGAGTTTGGATGCACGGCTCGGACCGCTGCAGTCCGAGCTCGAAGCGGCGCGAGAGAGCGAACTGTCAGCGCAAACGGCGCTCTCACAAGCGCGCGGCGAGCTTGACGAAATCTTCACGAAGCTGCGCGAGGTCGAAGCGGCGGCATCCGCCAGCGCGGAGCGCAAAGCCGAACGCCGCGCCCAGTACCAGAGCGCACGCGCGGAAAGTGAGCGGCTCGAAAACGAGCTGCGCGCGGCTCACGACGCCTCGGAGAAGTTACAAATTGCCGCGGGCGGAGCCACGCACCGGTACCGCGAGCGCGAAGCGCAGTTGAGCACGCTCGAAACGCAGCTCGTGGAAGCGCGCGGCCGGATCGAAAACGCCGAGCAGCTCGCCGTCGCGGCGCAAACCGATTTGACGCGCGCGCAGACCGAGCACCGCGAGTACTCGAGCGAGGTCGCGGCGGCGCAATCGCGTCTGCATACAATAGAAGAACTCGAAAACGCGATGGAAGGGCACGTGCCGGGCACGCGCGCCGTGGTCGAAGCTTGGCAGCGCGGCGAACTGCGCGGGATCGAAGGGGTCGTCAGCAACGTCATCGAGATCGACGAGCGCTACGCGCGCGCGATGGACGTCGCATTCGGCGCGCGGCTCTCCAACATCATTACGCAAACCTCCGAAGACGCCGAACGGGCCATCGATTTCCTCAACGTCAAGGAAGTCGGGCGTGCGACGTTTCTTCCGCTCGATACGCTGCAGAATCGCACGGGCCATGAGGCCGGCGCGGAGTTGCGCGGCACCGCCGGCATCATCGGCTACGCGCACACGCTGGTCCGCACGCAGCCGAAATATGAAAGCATCGTGCGTTTCCTGGTGGGAAGCGTGCTGGTGGTGGATACGCTCAAGACGGGAATTGATCTCGTCCGAAACCGCGGATTCCGCGACACGATCGTGACGCTCTCGGGAGAGCAGATTGCGGGCGGCGGCGCGATTACCGGCGGACGCTACAAGCGCGAGCGTTCGATACTTTCGCGGCGCGCGCAGGCGCAGACGCTGCGCGAACGGCTGAACGAAATGCGCGCGCACCTGCTCGAACTCGAGTCGCAGCTCGAACGAACCGCCAACCAGTCCCTCAAAGCGATCGAAGGGCGCGATAGCGCGCGAGAGTTTTTCACGCGCACCGAGTTATCGCTGGCCGAAGTACGCGGCGAGATGGCCTCGGCGGCGGCCGAAGTCGAGCGCATGCAAAAAGAATTCGAAGCCGCGCAGGCGCGTATTGCGCAGATGCAGACGGCAGCGGACAGCGCGCGCACGCGCGAGCGCGAGTTCGAGAAGGCGCCCGAGGAAAGCGACGATGCCGAACGCGCGCGTCTGGAAGGTCTTCTGCGCGAAGCGCGCGAGCGGATTTCGAAGGCCGAAGAAGCGCAAGCCCGTGCCGCGAGCGCGGCCGGCGATTTGCGCGAACGCCACGCGGCACTCGGCGCCGAGCGCGACGCTGCCAAAGCGCGTCTCGGCATCATCGATGCGAACGCCGAGCGTTCGCGCACGGCGCGCGATCAGATGCATGCGGATATCGCAAGCCTGAACGATCAAGTGCAGAACGCGGCCAAGCAGCTGGACACGTTGCGCGCCGCGGTCGGCGAAACCGACGCGGCCTTCGAAGCGGCGCGGCGCGAGCGTGAAACGATGTCTGATCGTGTGACGCAGCTGGAATCGGACTTGCGCACGGCGGAGCTCGAGGAGCGCGACATCGCGGCGGGCGGCGAGCAGCACCGCATGCGCCTGGCGGAGATCGAGGCCGAGCTCGGTATGCTCGTCTCGCAGTTCGCGCAAAATCCGGCAACCGACGAAGAGTGCCGCGAAGTCGAAGAACGTTATAAGGAAGAGCCCGACGAAATCACCGTCGACCTTCCGCGGCTTCGCGAAGATTTGGCGCGCCTCTCCAACGTCAACCTCAACGCGGAAGCGGACCGTGAAGAGATCGCGCAGCGCGAGCAGTTCTTGCGCGCGCAGATGGACGACTTGGCGAAAGCCCGCGAGACGCTGCTGCAGTCCATCGCCGAGATCGAACAGCTGACGCAGGCGCAGTTCAACGAAACGTTCGAGCTCGTGGCGGCCGCGTTCACGGAAATGTACGCACGGCTCATCGGCGGCGGCGAAGCGCGTATGTGGCAAACCAATCCGGAAAATCTTTCGGAGACCGGTATCGAAATCTCCGTTCAGCCGCCGGGCAAGAAACTGATGCCGCTGGCCGCGCTTTCGGGCGGCGAACGCGCGCTGACCGCCGCAGCGCTGATCTTCGCGCTGATTAAAGTGCGACCGTCGCCGTTCTATCTGCTCGACGAAGTCGACGCCGCGCTCGACGACGCCAACGTCGAACGTTTCTCGAAAATGGTGCGCGAACTCGCTTCGGAGTCGCAGATGGTCATCGTGACGCACAACAAGCAGACGATGGAACTTGCCGATCGCCTGTACGGCGTGACGATGCGCGAAGCGGGGATCAGCTCGATCGTTTCCGCGGAACTGCGCGAAGAGGAGCGGCCGGCGGAGGCCGCCATTGCCTGAGGCGGCGCTCTTTTCGCTTTCCGATCGCACCGGCGCCGCCGGAGTAGCGCGCGCGCTCGCAGAGCGCGGTCACGAAATCTACGCGACCGGCGGTACGCGCGACGCGCTGGCCGCAGACGGGATCGCGGCGCGCGACGTCGAGGAGATCACAGGCTTTCCGCCGCTTTTCAGCGGCCGCGTAAAAACGCTGCATCCGAAGATTCTGGGCGCGATTCTGTTCGACCGCGGTGACGAAGGGCACCGCGCGCAAGCCCGCACCTATGCGATCCACGCGTTTTCAACGGTCGTCGTCAATCTCTATCCGCTCCCGGAGATCGACATCGGCGGAGTTGCGCTGCTGCGCGCGGCGGCCAAGAACTACCCTCACGTCTCCATCCTGAGCAATCCTTCACAGTATCCCGAGTTTTTAGCCGCGCTAAAAACCGGCGGCCCGGATGAAGCGGCGCGCAAGCGTTGGGCGGTGCGCGCGTTCGAAACCACCGCGGCCTATGACGCCGCGATTGCGCGCCAACTCGGGGCGCAGGCCGCGCCGGATCATGCGGAACTGCCGGGCGCGCTGACCGTGGCGATGCCGCTCGCGCAGCAGCTCCGCTACGGTGAAAACCCGCAGCTGCGCGCGGCATTTTACCTGGAGTCCTCGCGCGTTCCCGAACAGCTGCATGGAAAAGCGCTGAGCTACAATAATCTGCTCGACCTCGACGCGACGCTACGGCTGCTCTCGCGCGCGCCGTTGGGCGCTGAATTCGGCTCGGAGCGCGAACGCTTCGCGCGTGTAGCGATCGTGAAACACACCGTGCCGTGCGGCGTGGCACAGCGTTCGAGCGTCGAGCTGACCGTCGGCGAAGCCCTGGCTGCCGATCCCGTTTCCGCCTACGGCGGAATTTTGGCGGCGGATCGCACCATCGATGCCGCCGCCGCAAGAACGATCGCGCCGTTTTTTCTGGAGATCGTCGCGGCTCCAAACTTCGCGCCCGGTGCGCTGGAGCTGCTGAAAAAAAAGAAAAACGTACGCATCATGCGCTACGCACGGGAGCTGCCCGATGCACTGCAGCGCGGACTGCAGTTGCGCAGCGCGCTCGGCGGCGTGCTCGCCGAAGAGGAGGATCCCGCGTTTGCGCCCGAGTCCTGGAACGTGGTCAGCGTGCGCCGGCCACTCGAACAAGAGTGGCACGATTTGGCGCTGGCGTGGGACGTTGTGCGTCACGTAAAAAGCAACGGCGTCGTGATCGTCAAGGACGGCGTCACGCGCGGCATCTGCGCCGGGCAAACCAATCGCGTGAGCGCCGTGCAGATCGCCGGAATGCGCGCTGCCGAACGCGCGCGTGGTGCCGCATGTGCAAGCGACGGCTTTTTTCCGTTCGCAGATGGTCTCGAAGCCGCCGCGCAAGCCGGGTGTACCGCGATTATCGCGCCGGGCGGATCGATGCGCGACGCCGAAGTGATCGCGGCGGCGGATCGCCTGCGCGTCTCACTCGTCTTTTCCAGCCACCGCTATTTTCTGCATTAGGAGAACCGGAATGGCACGTTATCTGCATACATCGATCTTCGTCAACGACATGCAAGAGTCGATCGATTTTTACACCAAGAAACTCGGGCTGAAGCTGCTCGAAGGTCCGCTGCATTATCCGGGCAACGCGGATATGGCGTTTGTCGGCAACGACTGGAACGCGTATATCGAGCTCGTCTACGACCTCGAGGACCACCCTCCGTACGAAGTAGGCAACCGGTACGAACACTTGGCGCTCGAGATCGATGGAAAACTCGAACCGTTCATCGCGCAACTGCGAGAGCAGGGTGTAAAGATCCTCAAAGACGTGAAAAGCTCGCCGAGCGGCACCGGCGCGCTTGCGTTCGTCGAAGACCCCAACGGCATTCCGGTGGAGTTGTTGCAAGCGCGCCAACGCTAACGTGAACCTCCGGATTTGCGCGGGGGTCTTCGCAGGCGCAGCGGCGCTGGCAGCATGCGCCGGCGTTCGATCCACCCCGTCGCCGCCGACGCCTCCCAGTGCGGCTCCCTCGGACCTTCCGCCGATTCCGACGCCCCGCAGCGCGCGGCCAAGCGCGATCATTCCCGGCGCGATCTCGATCGATTCAAATCCGCAAGGTCTACAGGTTACGATTAACGGTTCGGATAGGGGGCTAACGCCCCTGACGACGCCCGCGCCGTTCAGCCTGAGCGCGTCGACGATCGTCGTGCACGGACCGGCAGCGGATTACGATATCGCGTATCAAGCTTCGGGGACGCTGCCGGCCGACATCTACTATAACTCGCAAGCGGACGACGCCGGTGTGTTGCAATCTATCTCGACGACCGCGATCGCCGGCCGTGCTGGGGAGCCGCTCAGAAGTAACACGTCGGGCCGACCGATCGAACGATCCGGATGGAGCGCATCGCAGCTGTACGTGACCTACGCCCCTCGTCACGTCCGCGCGCCTTTGCCGGGCCGCGATCTCTTTGCTCTGCCCGAAGAGCGCGAGCTCCGGCTGGTGACCGTGGATCCGGCGCAGATCGAAACAGTCAGAGCCGATCTGCGCGGCCGCGCGGGCGTTCTTGCCGTGGACCGCGTTGCGCTTATTCATCTGTTGTCCGCGACGGCGCCAAACGACCCGTTTTTTCCGTTTCAGTGGGATCTCACCGTTATTCACGCGCCGCAAGCGTGGGCGATCACAAAAGGTAATCCAAGCATCGACGTCGCTGTCGTCGATACGGGCTTTGATGCGCGTCACCCGGATATAGCGGGAAAGGTCGACTACGCGGAAAGCGACATATTCGGTGTGACCACGCCGGGATTCGACGCCGCTCAGGATCTCATCGGACACGGAACCAACGTCTCGGGGATCATTGCCGCGATGACCGATAACGGCATCGGCTACGCCGGCACCGCATATAACGTACGACTTCAGGAGTACAACGTCTTCAACGGCGATGCGGCGTCCGGAGCAGACGTTGCCTTGGCGGTTTCGCACGCCGCTGCCCACGCTGCGCGCGTGATCAATCTCAGTATAGGTGCGGGCGTCTTCATCGATGCGGGAATGTACGCCGCGATTCAAGCGGCGATCGCGCGAGGCGTCATCGTCGTCGCAGCCGCCGGAAACCAAGGGCTCTCGATTATGGAGGAACCGGCGGCGGATCCGGGGGTGATAGCGGTCGGCGCGTCGGCGATCGACGATCGCGGTACCGGCGATCTCAGCGGTGCCTCCGAATATGTTGCCTCGTACTCGAACTACGGTCCGCTTATGACGCTCTTGGCGCCGGGCGGCGATCCGGCCGGTTCGAGCGATACCGACTACCTGCATCGCGTGAACAATCTTTGGACGAGCACGGAGAACGGCGAGATCTGTACGATTACGCCTGCCGACGGTTGCGGATACCGCGGCTCGGCGGGCACGTCGATGGCCGCGCCGCACGTAACGGCCGCCGTTGCGCTGATGCTCTCGGTCGACCCGCAGCTTACGCCGGGAAAAGCGGCGCAGATTCTGCGGACCAGCGCGGACGATATCGGGGACTCAAAACAAGGCGCCGGGAGGCTCAATGTGGATCGCGCGGTGTCGGCGGCGGCGGGCCTGCCGCAGCCATCGCGTCCACAAAAGATCAATTTCGTGGCGATCGCTTATACGGCTATCCCGGGAACGAGCGTGCCCAATATCCTGGACGTCACCTATCCGCGCGGTGTACCGGTTTCCTCGGACGGATCGTTTCGCGTGGCGGACGTGCGCGCGAACGCGGGCCCGTTTGAAATCGGTCTGTGGTACGACGCAAACGGCGACGGCGCCGTAGATGCGGGCGACTATTTTGCGCGAGCCGGTCCGTGCAGCTCGAACGCGCTCTGTCCAAACCTCGCGCTGACGGCGCATCCCGTCGGTGCGGGGTTCGTCTTGCAATAGATTTAGCGGTAGACGAACGGATCGGCCGGAGGAGTGACGGCTCGGATTTCGGCGGCATGCAAACGCAGGTCTCCACCCCGCCGCACGAGCGTGCCGCGCGCGCGCGCCCAGCTCGAACGAACCGGCGAGGACGAGTCTAAACGAATGGAAACCGGCGCGGCGTCGGCGCGGCAGCACGCGATCGCGTAACGCACGAGCGCCGTCTCTTTTCCAACTCGAACCACCGCGCCGGTGAAATCAATCCGTTCGCCGGGAAAAGCGCCGGCGAGTGTCGTTTGGGTAGCGTAGTAGACCGGCGCCGGCGCGCCGAGAACGCAGCCGGCGAGCATGATCGCCGGCCCTATTCGCAGCGAGGGCCGAACGTTCGTGCGGTAACGGTGTGCAAGATACGCGCAAGCGATCGCGCAGATCCAAAGCGCCGGCGTAAAACGCGGATTGACCAGGCCTCCGCCGCTTCGAACCGCCGTAAGCGCGCACGCCGCGAACGCGAGCGCGTACGCGATGCAGTCGTGACCCGCGTGTCCTTCCGATGCGCGCGACCAAACGCGCAGATCGAAGATGCCGGCGACGCAAAGAAATCCGGCCGCGGCGGCGGGCGCGATGCCGCGGGCGATGGCGGCGATGCCGATCGTGCCGAGCGCGCACGGCGACGCGACGAAAGCCGCGAACGCTGCAGCGACGCCGGCGGCGGCAGCGGGAAGATGGGCGCCCGCAACGGCCGGCATCAGCGGAAGCAGCGCGGCTCCGCCGAGAGCGAACGGAACGATGGCGCGGATTTCGCCGAGCATCGAATCGTCGTGCGAGTCGCATCCTTTTCTTCCGGCGAGCTTTTCGATCGCGATCGCGGCTCCAAGGCGTGCGGCTGCAACCGCCGGGCCGAAGACCAGCCACGCGGCGGCGAACGCGGGCAGCGAGCGCGCCGAAGGTCCCGGCCCACATCCGCAGCCCAGATAAGGAACGATCCGCCGGCCGAAGCGCAGCGGGATTCGCGCACAGATCGCTCCGGCGAGAACGAACGGCGCGCTTTCGAGCAAGATCGCGGCGGCGTTGACGACAATCGCGCTGACCACGATTCCTCAATCACGTTCCGCGGCGCCGATCGCTAGGGGCAGGTCCGGCCCGAGCGCCTTTTAAAGACTGCGCCATGCCTTCGAAGCTCGCGGCGCCGCGCGGCACGCAAGATATTTTTCCGCCGCAGTCCGGCCGCTGGCAAGAGCTCGAAGCGCGCATCCACGATTTGACGCGCCGCTACGGCTACGGCGAGATACGTACGCCGATCTTCGAATCGACCGAGCTGTTCGTGCGCGGCGTCGGCGAGACGAGCGACATCGTTGAAAAAGAAATGTACACGTTCGACGACAAGGGCGGCCGCAGCATGACGCTGCGCCCGGAATGGACGGCGCCCGTGGTGCGCGCCGCGTTGCAGCACGGCCTCTTCACGCAAGGTCCGCAGCGGCTCTATTACCTTGGTCCGATTTTCCGTTACGAGCGTCCGCAAGCGGGACGTTATCGGCAGTCGCATCAGTTCGGCATCGAGTGCGCCGGCTTCGAACAGCCCGAAGCCGACGCGGAGGTGATCGCGCTGGCCTGGGATCTGCTGCAATCCTATAAGATCGCCGACGTGACGCTGAAGCTCAACTCCATCGGCGACGAAACGTGCCGGCCGAAATACCGCGACGCTTTGCGCGCGCACTTCTTGCCGTACCGCGACTCGCTCAGCGAAGATTCGCAGCGCAGACTCGAGCGCAATCCGCTGCGCGTCTTGGACAGCAAAGCCGCTGAAGATCGCGAGCTCGTCGCAAGCGCTCCGGCCTTCGAGGATTTCTTATGCGCGGATTGCCGCGCGCATTTCGACGGCGTCAGACGCGCGCTCGGCGCCGACGGCATACCGTACGAAGTCGACCCGCACATCGTGCGCGGCTTGGATTACTACACGCGCACCGTTTTCGAGTTCCGTTCCGATGCGCTCGGCGCACAGAATACGATTTGCGCGGGCGGGCGCTATGACGGGCTCGTGGGATCGCTGGGCGGGCCCGATGTTCCCGCCGTCGGTTTCGCGCTCGGGTTGGAACGATTCTTGTGGGCGATCGAATCTGCCGGCGCGAGCGAGGAAGCCCGCCGCGACGGCGTGCAAGCCATCGCGATCGGGAGGCAAGCGTTGCAGAAGTTGCTGCCGTTGGCGGCCGCGCTCCGGCGCACGAGCGGCCGGCCGGTCTTCATCGACTATGGCGATCGAAAACTGCTCGCCCAGTTGAAGCTGGCCGACCGCAACAACGCGCGTTACGCGCTCATTCTGGGCGAGCAAGAATTGGCCGAAGGACGGATCGTTTTGCGCGATTTGGTGACGCGCACGGACCGGCCCCTGCCCTTCGGAAAAGATACTCTTGAGGCCCTCGGTGAAATGAGGGAGTAATGGACGAGCAGCAGACCCTCAAAGAATTGCTCGAGATCATGCACGAAAACGATCTCGACGCGCTCAAAGTCAAGGTGGGCGACGCGATTTTCGAATTAGTCCGGCGAGAGCCTGGAGGCCCCGTCGCGGCGGTTCCTCTGGCCGTACCCGCCGCGGGCGCGGCGCCGGCCGCATCTACTGCGCCGGCTGCATCAGCCAACGTCAAGAAAGTGACCGCGCCTCTGGTCGGTGTCTTTTACCGCTCGGCCGCGCCCGACGCGGAGGCGTTCGTCAAAGAAGGCGACCGCGTGGAAGCCGGCCAGGTGCTCTGCATTCTGGAAGCCATGAAGCTCTTCAACGAAATTACCAGCGACTATTCGGGCATCGTGACCCGCATCGTTCCGGAGAACGGCGAGCTCGTTTCGCTCGGCCAGGAACTCTTTTGGATCGAACCATAGACGTCCGTGCCCGCAGAGGCTACGACGAGCTGATCGCGGACCGGCGCGGGATTCTCGACGCGCCGCACTATCGCGAACAAGTCGAAGCTATTGCCGATGCTATCGTGAAGGCGCTGCGGCGCGGCAACAAAGTGTTGTGGATGGGAAACGGCGGGAGCGCGGCGGAGGCGCAGCACATGGCGGCCGAGTTGAGCGGACGCTTTTTGCGCGAGCGGCCGGGACTTCACAGCGAAGCGCTGAGCGTAAACACGTCGGCGCTGACCGCGATCGGCAACGACTTCGGTTACGATTATGTCTTCGCGCGGCAAGTGGAGGCGTTCGTTCACGCGGGCGACGTGGTCATCGCCATGACGACGAGCGGCACGTCGAAAAACATCGTCCTCGCGCTGGAAGAAGCGAAACGCCGCGAAGCCGTGACGGTCGCATTCACCGGCAACGGCGGCGGCGACGCCGGCCGATCCGCCGATTTGGTGCTGCTCGGCCCCGACGGATACTCGGCGATCGTGCAAGAGGTCCATCAGACGATGGCGCACATCGTTTGCGATCTGGTCGAACAGCGCATGATTTTCGAGGTCTAGTGGAAATGCTGGCGCCTCCCGACGCGCGCACTCTCTTCGAACGCATGCGCGAACGCCGCGTGCTCGTGGTCGGCGACGTGATGGTCGACGAATGGATTTGGGGCAGCGTCTCGCGCATCTCGCCCGAAGCGCCTGTGCCCGTCGTTGCGGTCAGCGATCACTCGTTCACCCTTGGCGGCGCGGGAAACGTTGCAAATAATCTGCGCGCTCTCGGCGCGCGGGTCTCGTTCGTGGCCGCCGTCGGTGCCGACAGCTTCGCGCACTTCGTGACCGATTTGCTGGCCGACGAAGGCATCGGCAGCGAAGGACTGGTGACGATTTCAGATCGTCCGACGACGCGCAAGACGCGCGTGGTCGCGCACAACCAGCAGGTCGTGCGCGCGGATTGGGAAGCGACCTCGCCGCTCGACGCCGCCGATCGTTTGAAACTTGCCAAGGTCGTCGCGCGCGAGGCGGCGGCCGCCGACGCGGTGGTGCTGAGCGATTACGCCAAAGGGCTCTTCTCGCGGGAACTCGTCGAGGCCGCGCTCGCGTGTCCTATCGTCGTCGCCGATCCCAAACCGCAAAACCTCGAACTGTTTGCCGGCGTCACCTGCGTCGCTCCTAACGCGCAAGAAGCCGAACAGGCTACCGGCATCGCGATCCGTTCGGACGCCTCGCTCGAACGCGCGGGAGAAATCATGCTGCGCGAGCTGGGCTGCCGTTACGTCGTGATCACGCGCGGCGAACACGGCATGTCGCTGTTGGGCCGCGACGGCGAGAAGCTCCATATTCCGTCGGTCGCGCGCACCGTTTACGACGTCAGCGGCGCGGGCGATACGGTGACCGCCGTCCTTTCGCTCGGACTCGCGGCCGGCGCGCCGATCGAACTCGCGCTGCAGCTCGCCAACTTCGCGGCGGGCGCGGTCGTCGAAAAATTGGGAACGGCCACGGCTTCCGCCGCCGAGATCGTGGCGCTCATGGAGCGCACCTCTTGACCCTCGACGAGGCACTGGAGTGGCGTGAAGCGCAGCGCGCCGCCGGCAAGCGCGTCGTCTTCACCAACGGATGCTTCGACATATTGCATGCCGGCCACGTGGAGTATTTGGCGTGGGCGCGCGAGCAAGGCGACGCGCTGATCGTCGGACTCAACGAAGACGACTCGGTCAGACGCATCAAAGGGCCGGCGCGTCCGATCGTGCCGTTCGCCGATCGCGCGCGCGTACTGGCGGCGCTGCGCAGCGTGGATGCCGTCGTCGGTTTCGGCGAGCGAACGCCCGAAGTACTGCTCGATAAGCTGCGTCCGGACGTGCACGTGAAGAGCTCGCAATACCGGGAAGAAGAACTGCCTGAGCGCGACGTCGTGCTCGCGCATGGCGGCATCGTCAAGCTCGCTCCGCACGTCGACGGCGCCAGCACGACAGATCTCATCGCGCGCATATTGAAGTCTTACGGCGAGTGAAAATCGCCATCACCTGCAACGGCCCGGGCGAAACCGCCGGCTGGCTACGGCCGCTGCTTCGCGAGCTCTATGCCTTGGAGCCGGCTGCCGACGTGTACGTCTGCTTCGTACCCGACGATTTCGCGACCGGCGCGGAGCCCGAGTTCGTGCGCGCCCACTTTCCGCAGGCCCATGTCTACGATGCGAAAACGTACCTGATGACGATCCTGGGCCGGCCCGTCTCCGGACTGCCCGAGCGGGTCGACGTAACGCTTTATCTCGGAGGGGACTTGATGCACGCGGCGCGTCTGCACCGCAAAGCCGGCGGAAAATTCGCCACGTATCGTTTTACGCGGCGCAAGTACGCGGACTTTACCGAGCGAGCCTTTGCCGTCGACGCTAAGAACGCGGCGGTGCTGATCCGGGACGGGTTGGATCCCGAGCGCATTACCGTCAGCGGAAATCTCGCGATCGACGGCGCGTTTGCCGAAGCCGCGGCGCAAGCCGAAGCCGGCGCGCCGGCCGATGGAATCCTGTTCATGCCCGGATCGCGCCGCTACGAAGTCGCGCAGATGATTCCGTTTTTCTTTACGGCGGCGCTCGCGATCCGCCGCGAAGATCCGGCCATGCCGATCGCATTCGGCATTTCACCGTTCACCACGATTGCGGCGGTCCGTTCGGCGGTTGAAGCCGGCGGCGACCCGCGCATGTATTCCCAACGCGGGCGAATGATCGAAACGCCGGACGGCCCCGCGCTCTCATCGCTCGACGGTGTGCAAACCTTTCCAATCTTACGCAATTCCTTGGCGGCGGCCGCGCGAGCACGTCTAACCGTGACGCTTCCCGGCACGAAAGTGATCGAGCTGGCCGCGATTGGTGCGCCGGTCCTATCGTGCACGCCGATCAACCTGGCGGAGATCGTCGCCATAAACGGTCCGCTCACCTATCTCGATCGCATTCCGGTTGCCGGACGGCGCTTGAAGCAGATGGCGGTTACCGCAGTTTCGCGGCGCTTTCGCTTTCATACGCAGCCGAACATGGACGCCGATCGCGAAATCGTGCGCGAGCTGCACGGCACGCTGACTCCGGGGCGTGTCGCACGCGAGGCGCTCGAGTTATGGGGCGATAAACCGCGCCTGGCCGAATCGGCGCGCGCGTTGCGCGAGTTGTACGCAGACCACGCCGGCGCCGCGGGCCGGATGGCGCGCAGCCTTCTGGAGATGCAGGCCTAACATGCGGATGTCCGTCATCATCGCCACGAAAGATCGCGCCGAGTACCTGGATCGCGCGCTGGAGTCGCTGGGCAAGCAGATCGGCGCGCCCTCTTTCGAAGTGATCGTCGTCGACAACGGTTCGACGGATGCGACGACGCAGATCGTCGAGCGCGCGCGCGCGCAGCAAGCCTTCGAGGTGGTCTATGTTTTCGAAGAGCGCCCCAACCGCGGCGCCGCGCGCAATCGCGGCATCAATGTCGCTAAGGGGCATCTGGTCGCGTTTTGCGACGACGACGTCTACGCGCCGCCGGGCTGGCTGGCCGCGCACGACGCGGCGCACGAGGCGCCCAATTTGATCGTCAACGGACCGATCGTGAACGTGCCGTCGTATCACGAACGGCCCAAACCGGTGCTGGCGAACTACTCGCGCGCCGCGCTTTGCACGTGCAACGTCTCGATCCCGCGCGCCGCGCTGCGCGCCGCGCAAGGGTTCGACGAACAGTTTCATCTGTACGGATGGGAAGACACCGAACTGGGCGTTCGCTTGAGCCGTGCGGGCTTGCGGTCAAAGTTCGCGTGGGACGCCTATATTTGGCACATTAAGCCGCCGGGGGAAGCGTCGCTGGAATCGGAGATGCGCAAAGCGCTGGAGAAGGCGCGCATGGCGGTACGTTTCGTGCAGAAAGACTCGAGCTTCCGCGTGCGATCGGCAACCGGCGCACATCCTGCGAATTTGTTGCGCGGGCGCATGCTCGAGCGGATGCTGCCGCTCTACGCCGGCATCGCGACCGACGAGCGCAAACCCGCGCCGCTGCGTGCGCTCGCGCGCTCGCAGCTGCTCGACGGTATCTATACGGTCGAACTCGCCCGCGCTTTGAAATCGAAGGCATAAACGGATGCGTGCGCTGGTCTATTGTGCGGGCGGCGGAATCGGCGATTCGCTGATGGCGACGATCGTAGCCGATGCCTTGAAGCAGCGGTTCGAAACCGTCGACGTGCTAACGCTCCCCGCGCATCGTCCCGCGCTCGAACGCGTGCCCGTTTTGGATGAGCTGCTCACCGACGACGGACGCGACGAACGCGCGCTGGCCGAATTCCTGGCGCGGCGCGCCTACGACGCCGCGATTGTGACTTGGGCGACGCCGCATACGGCGCGCGTCCCGCAGCTCGCAAAGATTCCCGTACGCGTCGGGCAGGCGAACCGGCTTTACTCTTGGCGTTTCACGCAGCGCGTTGCGGTCCGGAGCGAACAGGGCGACGTCACGACGCATTGGTCGCAGATTCTGCTCGATTACGCGCGCGCGCTCGACGTCGTGCCGCCGGAAAAACCAATGCTGCGCTTCGAGCCGTCACACGACGACGAACGCGAGGCCGAAGCGCTCTGCACGGAGCTCGGACTGGCGCCCAACGGGTTTGCGCTCGTGCATCCCGCCAACGCCATCGCGAGCGAACGCGGTATTTGGCCGCTCGAAGGATGGGCGACGCTCGTGCGCGAGATCGCCGCGCACTTCAACCTGCCGGTGCTGGTGAGCGGCAGCGAGGACGATCGCGATATTGTCGAAGGCCTCGTGGCGCGAGGCGGCGGTTTTTCCATCGCGGGAAAGACGACGATCGGCTCTTTCGGTGCGATCGCGCGCCGCGCGGCATTCTTTGCGGGCGTCACGACCGGCGCCATGCACGTCGCCGCGGCGTGCGGTGCGCCGACCGCCGGCATCTATCCGTTTCAAACCGACACGCCGGACCGTTGGGCGCCGCTGGGCGAACGCATCGCAATCGTCCGCGCCACCTATCCGTGCCGTCCCGGCGAGCGCAAAGAAACGTGCCCTGACTACGCATGCGTCGCCAACCTCGACGTGCCGCGCATCATAGCGGCGATCGAGTCGCTGACCGGCGCGCCCACGGCTGCATGAAGGCGACGATCCAACTCTGCACGTACAACCGCGCACGTTTGCTTGGCCGTGTTCTCGACGCGTGCTTCGAACAGACGGTTTCACCCGCGGAGTACGAGGTCGTGCTCGTGAACGACGGTTCGACCGACGAGACGCCGGCCGTCATCGCGGCGGCGCAAGCGCGAGCGACCTGTCCGTTCACCGTTGTGAGCAAACCCAACGGCGGGTTGGCGAAAGCGCGTAATTCCGGGCTCGCGCGCGCGACCGGTGAACGCGTCATCCTCATCGACGACGACGTCCTGCCGCTTCCAAACTTCGTGCAAGAGCACTTGCGCAGCCACGCGCGTTACCCGCGCGCGATCGTACGCGGCGGCGCCATCAACGTCGAGAATTTTGACGATTTACCGCTGCCGGTCTGGAGCTTGCGGAACTACAGCGGCAATTTTTTTTGGACGACCAACGTTTCGGTGCCGCTTGCGACGCTGCGCGCCGTGGGCGGCTTCAACGAAGATTTCGCCGAGTACGGCTGGGAAGATATCGACGTCGGATTGCGTCTGCGGTTCGCCGGGGTGAAAGCGGTCTTCAATCCGCGCGCGCTCGTCTACCATTATAAGCCGCGGCAGCGGGCGGCGGATGTGGAAAAAATGCTGCGGCAAGCCCGCGCGCAGGCGCGTACCGCCGTGCAGCTGGCGAAGCTGCACCCGCACTGGCGCACGTATTTGGCGACGGGTGACAATCCGGTTCAACGCCTATTTCACGGATGGTTGCGCACGACCGGCGCGGCGCAGCGGCTGCGATCGAGTCTGGGTTCGCTAAACGGCGAGGATCGCGTCTTGACCGGCCGCGAATTGCGCGCCGCGCGCAAGCTCGCGGCGGAGGCCTATTTCGAAGAGCTGGAGCGCGCGCGGCAGGCGGCTTCATGAAGCGGATCGTGCTCATCCGCACCGACCGGATCGGCGATTTGATCCTTTCGACGCCCGCGATTGCAACGGTGCGCGCGTCGTTTCCCGATGCGCATGTGACGATGGTTTGCAGTTCGTACAATCGCATCGTGATGGAGAGAAATAGCGACGTCGACGAACTCGTGGACGTTCCCAGCGGAATGCAGCCGGCGCTCTTCGGCGCGACGTTTCGCGGCCGCGCCGATCTCGCGATCGCGCTTGCGCCGCGCGTGTGGGATTTGGCGATCGCCGGCGGTACGCACGCGCGAACGCGCGTGGGGTACACCTACGAGCGGCGCTATCTGCTGCGCCTGACCTTGCGCCGCTTCGTCAACGTGTTGATGACGTCGGAGGCCGATCCGCGATTGAGCGAACGGGATCCGGAGCGCCGGGTTCGCCACGAAGTCGATCAACTGCTCGACTTGGTCGCGCTTGGCGGCGCGAAGCAACGCGTCGAACGTTTGCGCTTGGATATCACTGACGAGGATCGCGCCGCCGTCGCGTTTATTCCGGAAAATCCAATCGTCTTTCATTTGGGAAAACGATGGTTTCACGACGGCAGCACGCTCCAATCCACGCTACAGCTGCTCGGCGATCTGCACCGCTTCGATCTTCCGATCGTGGTGACGTACGCGCCGGACTGCGATCGCTACGTCGCGGCGATTTCCGAGACGCGCGCGGCCGACATCGTGCTGGGCGGCCTGCCGTTTCACCGTTGGGCCGCGGTTTTCGAACGGGCCCGCGCCGTGGTGACGGTGGACACGGGCGCGACTCACGTCGCAAGCGCCGTGCGCAGGCCGACGCTCGTCGTTTTCGAACACCGCTACTTCCACTTGAACTCACAGGAATGGGCGCCGTATAAAGTGCCGAGCGTGCTCGTGCGCAAGCCCCGCATAGAAACTCCCGAATCGCTCGCACAGCTGCGAGGCGGCGTGCTGCAAGGCGTCGAGAAACTGCTCGGTGCGCGTGCCTGAGATCTCCGTCGTGGTTCCGACGTACAACCGGATCGAAACGCTGCGCCACGTCATCCCGTCGCTGCTCGCGCAAGATCTGCCGGCGGATGCATTCGAAGTGCTGGTATGCGATTCCAACTCTAGCGACGGGACCGCGGAGTACCTGGCGGGCGTGCGCGAACTCCATCCCAACGTCGTGCACGTGCCCGGCGCATACTCTGGGCGCGCCATGGCGCGCAACGCCGGTATCGAGCGCGCGCGCGGCGACGTCATTCTTTTCAACGATTCGGATATCGTCGCGTCGCCCGACTTGCTCTCGCGACATCGCGAACATCACCGTGAGGCGCGCAACGTCGCCGTCGTCGGCCTTGAAGTGCAAGTTCGATCGTTCGAAGACTACGAAGACAAACGCGACCATCCCGAGAAGCGCGGCGCGCTACATCCGTCGGGACGCAAGCGACTGCGCTGGTTGTACTTCTTGACGGGCAATGCGTCGGTGCGTCGGGATGACCTGCTCCGCGTCGGATGCTTCGACGAGTCATTCACCGGATACGGACACGAAGATTTGGAACTCGGTTACCGGCTGCAAAAGGCGGGCATCACGATTCTTTACGAGCCGCGCGCCGTGAACTATCACTGGCAAGACGTCGGCCACGAAGATCAGGTTGAGAAGATGAAGCTGGCCGGCCGTTCGACCGTGCGCTTTTACCGCAAGCATCCCGATTTCACGGTGATGGCGAACCTCGGCATGACCCCGGTTTCCCTGGGGCTGCACTCGGCGCTGACCAAGATGCCGTGGATTCTCGGGTACTTCGATAAGCGGGCCGAGCAGTCGAAGTTTGCACGCAGCCTCATCCAGCAGTACTATTACGTCTCCGGAATCAAGAGCGCATTATGAAATATTCTTGCGGCGCGTTGCGCGCGAGCGATGAAAAGGCATCCGTCGAACTGGCGGGCTGGGTGAACGTCCGGCGCGATCACGGCGGCTTGATCTTTGCCGACCTGCGCGACCGCGACGGCATCACGCAGATCGTCTTCGATCCGCAGCGGGCTAACTTCAGCGAAGCCGAGCGCTTGCGCCACGAGGACGTCATCCGCGTGCGCGGGACCGTCCGCCGCCGGCCGGCCGGTACCGAGAACGCCAAACTGCCCACCGGCGAGGTGGAGGTGGCGGTCGAGGAACTCGAGGTCATCAACCGTTCGGCCGTGCCGCCGTTCCAAGTCAACAAAGACGACGACGTTGACGAGAACCTGCGCATGCAGTACCGCTACCTCGATCTTCGGCGCGCGCCGCTGCAGCGTAACATCGCCTTGCGCCACAAGATCGTCAAGGCGATGCGCGACTTCTTCGACGAACGCGGTTTCCTGGAGATCGAGACGCCGATTCTCATCAAGTCGACGCCCGAGGGTGCGCGCGACTTCTTGGTGCCCAGCCGTTTGCACCCGGGATCGTTTTATGCGCTGCCGCAGTCGCCGCAGCTGCTCAAGCAGCTGCTGATGATCGCGGGTTTCGGCCGCTATATGCAGATCGCGCGCTGCATGCGCGACGAAGACTCGCGTGCCGACCGGCAGACCGAGTTCACGCAGCTCGACGTCGAGTTGTCGTTCTGCACGCAAGAAGAAGTGCTCGAGATCATGGAGTCGTGCATGCGCCACGTTTGGCGCGAGGCGATGGATGTCGAACTTCCGCCGTTTCCTCGGCTTTCGCACGCGCAGGCTATGGAAACCTACGGAAGCGACAAACCCGACCTGCGCTTCGGATTGGAATTGCAGCGCGTCAACGACGTCTTCGCGCAAACGGATTTCGCGATCTTTAAATCGGTGATCGACTCCGGCGGCGCGATCGTCGCGTTGCGCTATCCCGGCGGCGGCACGCTTTCGCGTCGCGACTTCGACGCGCTCGTCGAGATCGCCAAGCAAAACGGGGCGAAGGGCATGGTTTGGGTCGCATTGGGCGCCGACGGCGTGAAGAGCTCGGCTTCAAAATTCATCGACGAAAACGCGGCCGCGCAACTGCGCGAACGCACGCAATCCGAAACCGGCGACGCGATTCTCTTGTTTGCGGACGCCACGCCGGCTGCGCTAGGTGCGGCTGGAAAAATGCGCAACGTCGTAGCCGAACGCGCCGGGATGCGCGATGCGACCACGTTTGCGTTTGCGTGGATCACCGACTTCCCGCTCTTCGAAGCGGACGAAGCCACCGGCAAGCCCGGCTCCGCGCACCATCCGTTCACGGCGCCTGCCGACGGTCAGTGCGAGCTGCTCGATTCCGATCCGCTGCGCATGCGCGCGCAGCACTACGACATGGTGCTCAACGGCTTCGAATTGGGAAGCGGATCCATCCGGATTCACAAAGCCGACTTTCAACGCAAGATCTTCGCGATGCTTGGCCTGACGGAAGAACAAGTCAACGACCGCTTCGGATTCTTCTTGCGCGCGCTCGATTACGGCGCGCCGCCTCACGGAGGCATGGCGCTCGGCATCGATCGCATCGTTATGATCGCGTGCGGCGAATCGAACATCCGTGACGTCATCGCGTTCCCGAAGAACCAGCTCATGCGTGACGTCATGATGGACGCGCCCTCGCCCGTACCCGAACAGCTCGTCACCGATCTTTCGCTGCGAATCGTCGCGCCAAAGCAATAGGCGTTCTGTATTGCTCAGAATCGCTGGCGTCGTCCTTATCGCGGTTCTTGTGACCGCGACACCCCTGCTCGCCTGTGAAACATCGCCGCCGCCGGCGTCCGATTGGTCTTTGGCAAATCGCTGGAATAGCCAAGGCATAGGTGATATGCGTAGTCAGAACTACGCGTGTGCGGAAAAGGATTTCTCCCACGCTATTTCACTTTATCGAGACGATATCCGCGAGAAACGGTTTCGGGCGACCGTAGATTTGGCGTCTGCTCTATCACAGCAAGCGATCGCATTGAGCAGACTTGGGAAACGACGAGCGGCGAAAAAGAATTGGGCGGAATCAGCATTGCTGACTAGCCCAGCTTCGTACGAAATGAATCAGACGAACCTCCGAGCCGACCGGCTGTTTGCGCAGCGGCGTTATCGAGAGGCCTTCGAGCTCTACCGCGAGTTCGTCGGCACCGAACTTACGCCGGGTGAATACGATAATGGGGCGGCTGGTTCAGTCAAGCGCGGCATCGACCTGGCTCTCCGAGGACAGTATTTGAACGCCGCGAGAATCTTTAAGAAGTCTGCACCCTCGCAGGCTGCCTACTATTTGGAGGGGCAAGCCGCCAGCATTATTCACGATTACAAATGGGCGTACGACGCGTACATAGACGAACTGTTAGCTTACATCGATCTGCCCGCCACGGGATCGCCCTACGGCAATGCATTCGATCGTCCGGCGATGTTGCGGCTTGTAGCCTTAACCCAATAGCTTTCGTGCGCGCGTAAATATGGCGTCGAACATCGGGCGCGTGAGCTTGCCCGTGTTCGTATTTTGACGGCTCGGATGGAATGACGAGATCAGCGTGACGGTGCGCTGGCCTTTGGTTGCGACGAGCTCCGCGCCGTGGCCGAATCGCCAACCTTTGGTCGAGAGCGAATAACCGGCGGCTTCGAGCGCCTCGATCGCGGCCTTCGTTCCGATCGCCCCGAGGCCGATGACGACGCGCAATCGGTCGAGCGCTTCGACTTCACGCACGAGATACGGAAAGCACTTGCGCAGCTGCGCGGGCGTCGGTTTGTTTTGCGGCGGCGCGCACCGCAGCGCTGCGGTGATGTAAGCGTCGTGCAGCTGCAAGCCGTCGTCGACATCTAAAGCCGATGCTTGGTTCGCGAAACCGGCGCGATGCAGCGCTGGGTAGAGAAAATCGCCAGACGCATCGCCCGTGAACGGCCGCCCCGTGCGATTGCTGCCGTGCGCGCCGGGCGCGAGGCCGACGAGCAAAACGCGCGCTTGCGGATCGCCGAATCCCGGAACGGGTTTACCCCAGTACGTGAGATCGCGATAGGCGCGTTTCTTTTCGGTGGCTACTTGCGCGCAATACCGCCGCAGCTCGCGGCACTTCGTGCACGCGATCACTTCGGAGTGAATAGCGTTCAGAGTTTTCAAGCTCATTGCAGCTCCGGAAAGCCGATGCGTTCTAAAGCGGCGTACGTCACTATGCCCACGGCCGTCGACAAATTGATGCTGCGAACGGCTCCCGGCCGCATCGGTATGCGCAGGCAATGCTCCGGGTCGCGCGCCAGCAGTTCGTCCGGTAAGCCCTTCGTTTCTTTGCCGAAAACAAGAATGTCGCCGCGCGCAAAGCCGGCGCTCGCGTACGGCAGTGAAGCGCGGGTTGAAAAGTACCAGCGCTGCGAATCTGAGGTTGCAGCTAAGAACGCGTCGAGGCTCGGATGCAGCGTGATGTTGACGCTGTGCCAATAGTCGAGCCCCGCGCGTTTGAGCTCGCGATCGTCGATGCTGAAGCCAAGCGGTTCGACCAGATGAAGCGCGCAGCCGGTGGCCGCGCATAGGCGCGCCACGTTGCCCGTGTTCGGCGGAATCTCCGGTTCGATCAGCGCGATCTGCAGCGGCGCATCATGAGCTGAACGCTCGGAAAGGCGGTCCTGCGGCTGCATTACGAGTTGGCGATGGAGACGAGGTCGAGTCCGGCAGGCGCGACCGCATACGCGACGCCGTTATTGCGCTGCCAGATCTTTTCAATCGCGCCGCGCGCATAGACGACGCGCACGTTGGGTGCGGCCGGATCGTTCATCGCGCAATCGCCGCTCGCGGTAAAACCGCAGAGCACGCAGAGGTGTCCGTCGGAATGCTCGATCGGCGCGCCCGGAAGCTCGTCGCCTTTCCAGCTGTACGAGATGGCGATCGGAATGCCGGCCTCGATGAAGCGCGCGGCCTGATCGAGGTTGCGCAAGTAGACGACGGCGGCGCGCAGTCCCAAGCTTCCACTGAACGCGACGTTGAACGACCAGTTGCCCGTGCCGTTGTAGGCGCGGTCGAAAACGGCGCGCGCCGTCGTGGCGGCGTCGAAATCCAGACCGTGATAGGCGTTGAGCATCGAGAGCGCGGTCGGGCTGCACCACCCGCGCTCGCCGTGCTCGCCGTATTGCGATCGCGCCGGGACGTCGAGTATGCGGGCCGGCGCGGCGTACGGCAGCGATGGCGCGATCTGTTCGGGCGTCGCAAAGTAGAGTGCGTTGAACTCGACGCCCGGCGCTCGGACTTCGATGCCGTCAAAGGACTGGCCGCTGCGAATCACGTCGACGTCGACAGTAACGTCGGCGTGCTGCGTACTGAAAGAGTTGCGGCCATCGGTGGTCCATCGGGCGTGCGGCAGCCATTGGGTGGCCGGCTCGTGCGCGCGCAGCAGGCGAAACTCGATCGTGCCGCGATCGGCAAACGTGTTCCAGCTCAGCACACCTTCGCGCGCCGGTTCGAACGTCAGGCGAGCGGTTTCGCGCGCGTCGTACGTGACTGCGAGGGCTATATCTGCCAGTCCCATGCGTTCCACGTGTCTTGGACGAACGCGGCAGGTTTGAGGTTCTTCATATCGCTGTTGGCGGCCGTGTACTCGTTTTCCCAGTAGAAGAAAACGCTCGGCACCAGTTGGTGAATGCGTTCCTCTTCCTGCTGGTAGAGTTTTTTGCGCGCCGCCTGGTCGTACGTCAGCAGCGCCTGCAGCGAGGTGCGGTCAACGATCGGATCGCTCAGATGCGACGTGTTGCCGCCGTGCGGCGGGATGTACTTACTGTTCCACAATCCTGAATTATCGGGATCGGGCGCGTTGATCGCAACCGTCCACGAAATATCGTACTTGCCCGAATAGAGCGGCCCGGTGGGCGAGAACAGCACGTTCACCGGGTAATTGCGAATCTGCAGATTGATCCCGAGCGGCTTTAACTGGCTTTGCACCTGGACTTCGGCTTCAATGTTCTCTTGTTTATTCGTGCCGGTCGAAATCGTGAGTTGCAGCGGCTGCGCGCCTTTGTGGAGCCATCCGTCAGGGGCCATCGTCCAGCCGGCTTTCGCCAGCAGCGTTTTGGCGGCGGCCGGATCGTACGGATAGCGCGGAATGTCGGGCGCCGCCCAAGAGAGCGGAAAGACGTCGCTCACCGCGAGTTGATTGTATCCGTGATAGGTTTTATCGTTGATCTGCTTCCAATCCACGCCTTCGGCAATCGCCAGGCGCACGCGCTGGTCGGCCAGGATCGGATTCTTCAGGTTGAATTCCATGTGCCGCCAGTTGGCAATCAACTTCGTGATGACGGTGATGCCGGAGAGCTGCGACAAACGCGCGATGTCGTTTTCGTTGACGCCGATCAGCACGTCCACGTCGTGCGTCTGCAATTCGTTGAAAAGCGTGTTGGTGTTCGGAATGACTTTCCAGACGATTTTCTTCAGATGCGGCGGCCCGCGATAGTAGTAAGGATTGGGCACGAAGACCAACGACGAGCCGTGGTTCCACTGCTGCAAAACAAACGGTCCGCTTGAGATCGGCTTGCCGTTAAACGGCGCGCGGTTGATATCCGGCAGGCTTGCCAGCAGGTGCGCGGGCAGCGGCGGATAGGCGGCGCCGTCGACCGCGAGCAGACCCAAGATCGTCGAGTTAGGCTGCTTCAAATGAATGACGATCGTTGTGTCGTTGGGCGAGTTTGCCGAGGCGATATCGTCCCAGCCGAAGAGCGCCTTGACGTTGTTGCGCGGATTGCGCACCGCCGAGTAGGTGAACATCCAGTCCTTTGACGTCAGCGGCGCGCCGTCGGACCAGCGCAAACCTTTGCGCATGTGAATGGTGATCGTCTTTCCGTCTTTGCTCAATCCGCCGTTCGCGTAGCTCGGCACCTCGGTCGCTAAATCGGGAATGAAGTTGCCGTTGTCGTCGTACTTCAAAAGCGAAGCCAAAATCAGACCGTCGACTTGATTTCCCGCGTCGGTGTGCGCGAACATCGGATTGAGTCCATCGGGTTCGTCGGAGTTTCCGACGCGCACTTCACCCGGAATGGTCCATGGGTTGTGGCCGCCCGCCGTGGAGGTAGCGCTTTTCGTACAGGCGCTCAAGACGAGTGCAGCGGTCAGCAGCGTTGCGGCGAGCTTCAGATTCATGCGACGACCTTTGCAGAGAGGGGGTGCCGTTTGGCGAGCTTCGGTGCGATCGCGGTCCACAGATTCGCCGCACCGTTGCGCACCACGTCATCGGCCGGCAGCGAGGTTTCTGCGCGCGCCCGCGCGATTTCTTCCGCGGCGGCGCCTTCGTCTAGCCCGAACGTGTTCAGTGCGAGGCCCACAACGTTGGCCGGCTTCACGGTCGCGCAGAGGTCTTCGTGAACGGCGATGAGTTCTGCATACGACAGCGTCGGCGTTCCATACGTCTCCATGCTTGCGCGCTTGACGTCGGCTACGAGCAGCAGCGCGTCGGGAGCGCAGCCGAAAAGCAGCGCAAGTGTGACCGGCGCGTAGGCCGGATGATTGATCGCTCCCTGACCTTCGACCAAAATGTATTCGGGATTTCGCTCAGCCGCTTGCACGACGAGCCGTTCGCTTGCGCCCGTTGCAAAGTCAGAGATCACTCGGTCGACGGCGATGCCCCATCCTGCGATCATGATCCCGGTCTGCCCGGTCGGAACGAATTCCGCGTTCGCGCCGGCTTCACGCGCGGCGCGCGCGAGCTCGAGCATGACCGTCATCTTTCCAACCGCGCAATCGTTCCCGACCGCGAGAAGCACGGGAGCGGCTAGGTCATAAGCGGCTCCGCTAAAGAGCGGAACCTCCGGTGGTTCGCGCACGTCCCAAATCCGGACGCCGTTTTCGCGCGCTGCCGCCGCAAACTCCGGATCTCCGCCGAGCATGTCGTGCAGGCCGCTGACGATCTCCAGTCCGCCGGCAATCGCGCGCAGAATCTCCGCGCGCCATTCGGGCGGAAGTTTCCCGCCTTTAGGAGCCGTTCCGATTAAGAGCGCAGTCGGCTTATACGGTAGTGCTTCGTCTACGCTCATGACTATCGGCGCGGAGCTGTCGAGATACGGCACGACGTCGCGCACCGTTTGGCCGGCGCACGAAGGATCGATGACGGCAACGGCTTCGTCGCTCGAATAGCGGATGACGCCGTGCGCGGTTTTCGCGTTCCCGGCGAACTGTCCGGGCGCGAGTATCGCGTATCTACGCAACGGTTTTCTCGCGCACGCCTAATCCGGGACCGCCGGGCAAGACGATCTTTCCGTTATCGTAGGTGATGCCGGAGAACGGGTCGTCTTTGGTGAGAAACGGGCCGTCGATATCGGCCCAGTCCGCGAGCGGCGAAAGCTGCGCGGCTGCCGTTGCTAAAATCTGGCTTTCGACCATGCAGCCGATCATGATTTTGAACTTCATGGCTCGGGCGGTGTGGATCATTTTGAGCGCGCCGCGGATGCCGCCGGTTTTTACGAGCTTGACGTTAATGCCGTCGACGCACCCGATGAGCGCCGGCAGATCTTCCGCCGTGCGCGAATCTTCGTCCGTCACGATCGGGATCTTCGACCGCTCGCGAATGTAGCGCAGCTGCTCGGGATGGCCGGCGGGGATCGGCTGCTCGCAAAATTCGATATCGAAACGCGCGAGCTCGCGAAGAAACTCGACCGCTTCTTCGGCGCTCCAACCTTCATTGGCGTCGATGCGGATCGTGCCGGAGTACGTGGAACGGATCGATTCGATCGTTTCGATTTGGCTCGCGCGCGAGCCCGCGCCGAGTTTTACTTTCATGACGGGATGATCGCCGAGCTCCGCGACTTTGCGCCGCGTCAACTCGGGATCGCCGATGCCGATCGTAAACGACGTGAGCGGAGTCTCCGCCGGATTGAGGCCAAGCAGCTGATAGAGCGGTTTTCCGCAATCCTTGCCGATGAGATCGTGCAGCGCTACGTCGAGGCCGCAGCGCGCCGCCGCCGGCATCTCTCCGGCGAGCAAGTCGTCGAGCAGATAGGGATCGCCGCCGCGCGGAGCATGCTCGGCAAAATAGGCGGTTACGGATTCGGGCGACTCGTTGTAGCGCGCGATCGGCGCGGTTTCTCCCAGCCCTTCAAGGCCGTTCCATGCCAAGCGGAACAAGACCGTACGCGCGCAGACTTCACTGCCGCGCGCAATAGTAAACGGGTGGACCAGCGGAAGTTCCAGGATCGAGGCGGAGAGGAAGAGCGCGGACATGTCGCACTGCTTCCTTCTCGCCGGCTTTGCCGGCCCCTAGAGGCCTACGTCTTCCTCGTCCTCTTCGTCTTCGTCGTCGTCCGCTTGCTCGTCGTCACCGTCCGCTTCGGGATCGGTGACCGAATCGTTCGCCGAGTCCGCAATGCCGCGATCGTTCAGCGGGTCTCCGTCGGCGGTTTTTTCAAGGTCGCCGTTTTGCGTTTCGTTCATATCATGGAACCTCGGGGTGACTGTGCCCGCTCCGGCTCACCGCGAAACCGGCGTGCGAACGCGGTACAGACTTCCGCGATGATCGAAGCGGATACCCTCGCCGAGCGTCCGCGCCGCGTGCCGTTCGCTACCGCGAATCACGCGAGCCTCTTCGCCGTTGTCGTAACGTGCCAGCGCGCGGGAGCTGAGTTCGGATTCCCGCCGCGGCGACTCGACGGCGTGCGCGACTTCATGCGCGAGCCCGAGCGCGGGCGATTGTCTCCCGCCATGCGTGGTGCGCAGCGCGCTGTACGGATCCCATGCGATCTCATCGGTCGCCGGATCGAAGTGATCGTCGCCGCGGTGATTGATGGTGAGACGGAAGGTTCGCGCGGAGGTTTCCAAGCGTTCGAAGAGACGGCGCTCGGCGCCGTCGCGGATCACATAGGCCTTAGCGAGCTGAAAATCCGGGCGCGCCCGAGCCGGGACCAGGACTGCCATACCGCTCGTTCACGCGCTTGGATGCTTTTAGCAAGGACCTGTGGTAGAGTGAAGGCCGTCGACTGCGCATGGCGCGCAACGTACTGCAGGTGCTGGACCAACGATAAAACCTAGGGAGCATCAGCTCCGGATACGACGGTGTAGCTGGCCGAAATGGCTGCCGCACGGGCGCCCGGGCCGCACCCACCTGTGAGAAAGCAGGTTCAGACCTCTTACGACAGACGCCATATGCGGTCGACCGCTTCTTTTAACGACTGCACGCGCGCATCGCCTTGCGCCGCATCGAGCGCAACGAATCCCCGGTAATCGCGCAGCAGCTCGCACAAGCCCGCGGCCGCACTCTCGCCGCCTCCGATGTCGTGCCATACCAAGACGGTCTTGGGCATGAGTTCGCGCGCGTCGCTTCCTTCTTCAAGCGTTTCGAACTCCGGACCATAACGCAGCCATGCCGAATCGGCTTCCTTTACGACGCGCTTCATGTCGTGCGCGCCTGCGGCAAAAGAATGCGGCCGGTTTCGCAGCGCGATCGTGACGTTGTGGCGCTTGGCCAGCGACGCCGCCCGACCCAGAGTTTCCAGCACCGAGTCCCACGCCGCGGCCGTAGCCGCGGGAAGCGGGGCCGACAAGAGCGGCGATCCGAGCGCGAGCGCCATTTCCAGCGCTTGCTCGATATGCGCGGCATCGGCCGCAAAAAAGCCGTCGTGACGCAGCGCGGCCACGGTCAATCCCAGGTCGGCGGACATCTTTTTGACTTGGGCGAGGTAGTCCGTGTCGGTGCGCGGAAAATGCCGCACGTCAAAAACGACGCCGTCGGCTGAGAGCTCCCGCGCGCATGCATCGATCCATTCGAGTTGAGTGAGATCGCCGCTGCGCAACTGTTCGTCGAAAGCCGTGCTCGAGCAAGCCAGCTTCATAGGCGCGCTCGTTTCGACCGCATATTGGAAGGTACCCTTGTGAATATCGCCGTTGCAGCCGATCACGCCGGTTTCGAATACAAGGATCGCATCGCACTCGCGTTACGCGACGCGGGCCACAGCATTTTAGATTTCGGAACGCACGACGAGACGCCCGTGGATTATCCGCAGTACGGTTACGCCGTCGGCGAAGCCGTCGCATCGGGACAAGCCGAGCGCGGCATACTGGTCTGCGGATCGAGTATCGGAATCTCGATGGCGGCCAACAAGGTTCCGGGGATACGATGCGCCGCCGTTTTCGAACCGCTGGCGACCGAACTCGCGCGCCGGCATAACGATGCCAACGTGCTGGCCCTTTCGGAGCGGCTCACCGGTTGGGAAATGATCGAGCGCTGCGTCTTGATCTTCTTGACGACGATGTTCGATGGCGGACGTCACGCGCACCGCGTCGAGCAACTCTTCGAGTTCGGCGACGCGCAGCGCGCGCGCACGCTCAAGGCAATCGAAAGCGGTAAAGTTACCGACGCGCAAACGCCGCGCGAATTGCTTGGAGCGTCGTCATGACGCGCTCGCGCACCGGCTTGTGGATCATCTTTGCGGTAGCGGTCATCATCTGCGCGTGGGACGTCTATGCCGCGGTGCGCGGTCAGGGAAATACCTTCGTCGCTTGGGGGCTCGCAGCGATGATGGCGGCCTTTGCGATTTGGGTGTTGACGAAGTTGATGCGCGGAGATGCAGCGCTTTGATCGCCGGTTCGGGCAGCCTCATCGAGGCCCAAGATCCCGAACTCTTTGCGGCGATCGCCGGCGAGGAACGGCGTCAGCGTCAAAACCTTGAATTGATCGCGTCGGAGAACTATTCGAGCAAAGCCGTGCGCGAGGCGATGGGCTCGGTCATGACCGACAAGTACGCCGAAGGCTATCCGGGCAAACGGTATTACGGCGGCTGCGAATTTGTGGACATCGCGGAAAACCTCGCGATCGACCGCTTGAAGAAACTCTTCGGAGCAGAGCACGCCAACGTGCAAGCGCACGCCGGCGCGCAAGCCAACATGGCCGTCTTCATGACGGTGCTGCGGCCCGGAGACCCCGTGCTCGGCATGTCGCTCGCGCATGGCGGCCACCTAACGCACGGCACGAAAGTCAGTTTCAGCGGAAAACTCTACAACGCGTTTGCGTACGGCGTACGCAAAGATACCGAACTGATCGATTTCGACGAAGTCCGCAGACTCGCGCGCGAGCACAAACCCAAGATGATCATCGCGGGAGCCAGCGCCTATCCGCGCACGATGGAGTACGATCAGTTCCGCGAGATCGCCGATGAGATCGGCGCTCCCTTAATGGTCGACATGGCGCACGTCGCTGGGTTGGTCGCCGCCGGATTGCATCCGTCGCCCGTGCCCGTCGCCGATTTCGTTACGTCGACCACGCACAAGACGCTGCGCGGTCCGCGCGGCGGATTGATTCTCTGTAAAGAACAGTGGGCTGCAGCGCTCGACAAGTCGGTTTTTCCAGGCATCCAGGGCGGACCGTTCATGCATATGATCGCCGCCAAAGCCGTCGCTTTCGGCGAAGCGCTCAAGCCCGAATTCACGACCTACCAGCAAAGCGTCGTGCGCAACGCGCGCGCGATGGCCGACGAATTCGCGCGCAACGGTTTGCGTTTGGTGGGCGGCGGAACCGACACGCACCTGATGCTCGTCGACGTGTCGGTGCGCGGACTGACCGGCAAAGCCGCCGAGGAATACCTCGACGGGATCAGCATCACGGTGAACAAAAACGCGATCCCCTACGACCGGCAGAAACCGTTCGTCGCCAGCGGCATTCGCATCGGGACGCCCGCGATCACGACGCGCGGCTTCGGCGAAGACGAATGCCGGGAAGTGGCGCGCATCATCTGTGAAGGACTCGACGATATCGCGGCACGCGCGAAGGTCGACGCGCTGCGCGGACGCGTGCGCGAACTCACCGGCCGTTTCAACGTTCCCTAACCTCATGGCCGGCGCTCAATCGTCTCTCCTCGTAGTCGACCATCCGGCGGTAGCCGATCGCCTGGCGCGTCTGCGCGACCGTGAGACGACCACGCCCGTCTTTCGCAAACTCATGGAAGAGCTCGGTGCTTTTCTGGCATACGAAGCGACGCGAACGCTGCCGTTGCGCGACGAGCGCGTGACGACGCCGCTCACGGAAATGACGGCCAAACGCATTGCCACGCGTCCGGTCGTCGCCCCGATCTTGCGTGCGGGTCTCGGTTTGCTTCCGGGGTTTCTCGACGTCATCGACGACGCCGTCGTCGCGCACCTCGGTTTTTATCGCGACCCCGACTCGCTTCAGCCCGTCGCGTATTACGCCAACGTTCCCGACGATCTGGCCGAACGCCGCGTCTTTCTTTTGGATCCGATGTTAGCCACGGGAAACTCCGGCGCAGCCGCGCTCGAAGCGCTCGCGTCGCGCGGCGCGCGCGACATGACGTTCATCAGTTTGATCGCCGCGCCCGAAGGCGTCAAAACGATCCAAGCCGCGCATCCCAGCGTGCGGATCGTCACGGCGGCGCTCGACGAGCGGTTGAACGAACATGCGTACATCGTTCCGGGTTTGGGAGACGCCGGCGACCGGATGTTCGGCAGCACCAGCTCCGTCCCGGTCTCGCACCGGTCCCGGAAGTAGAATGCGTCCCGGGTGGGATGAGTATTTCATGCAGATCGCCCAAACGGTCGCGACGCGGGCGACGTGTCCGCGGGCTTCCGTGGGCTGCGTGCTCGTGCGCGATCACCGGATCCTCACGACCGGCTACAACGGCTCGCCGCCCGGCGTGGCGCACTGCACGGACGCGGGCTGCATCGTCGTCAACGACCATTGTCAGCGCGCGACGCATGCGGAGGCCAACGCGATCGTTCAAGGCGCACTGCACGGCGTGACCCTGGCGAAGTCCACCGCTTATTGTACGCATCAGCCCTGCGTGAACTGCACGAAACTCTTCATCAGCGCGGGCGTGCGGCGGCTCGTCTACCGCACGCCGTACCCCGATCCCGTCGCGGAGGCGCTGCTGCGTGAAGCGGAAGTCGTTATCGAACAGGCGAGCCCGTGACGGCAAACTACCTTTATATAGCGGCTTTTGCAATCGCGCTGGCCGCCGCGCTCTTCACGACGCCGCTCATCCTGCGGCTCGCGCACCGCGTCGGCATGTTCGACGTCACCGACGACCGCCGCATGCACGAAGAGCCCAAGCCGCGCATCGGCGGCATCGCGGTCTTCTTCGGTTTCGCATTCGCGCTTTTCGTGGTGCTGGGCTTCGCGCTCTCCAATGCGCGCGGGTTTCTTCCCGCGCACGATCAACTCGCTGCGGCCCACAATCTGATCGGACTGCTTTTCGGCAGCATGCTGATTCTCTGCGTCGGTCTCTGGGACGACATCATGGGCCTGCGCCCGAAATACAAATTCGTCGCGCAGATCGTCGTCGCGCTAATCTCGATGGCGTATGGTTTTCACATCGACTACGTGCACCGTCCGCTTTCACACGATCCGAACGACTTCATCTATTTCCCGTGGTGGATCAGTTATCCGCTGACGCTGGTTTGGTACACCGGCATGATCAATGCGATCAACTTCATTGACGGATTGGACGGCCTGCTCTCCGGCTTCACCGCGATCTCGTCGATCTTCTTGTTTGCGATTGCCTTCACGAGGGATCCGATCGTCGCGCTCGTCATGATCGCGCTCGCGGGCGGCGCGCTCGGGTTTCTGCCGTATAACTTCGCGCCGGCGCGCATCATTTTGGGCGACAGCGGTTCCCACTTCATCGGCTATGTCTTCGCAACCGTTTCGATCATCGGCACCAGCAAGACGGCTATCGCCGTCGGCTTAATCGCGCCGCTGATCGTGCTCGCGCTGCCGATCGTGGATACGGCCGCCGCCATCTTCCGCCGCGCGCGCTCTGGCCGGCGCATCACCGAAGGAGACCGCAGCCACTTTCACCATCAGCTGATCTTTCGGTTCGGTTTGAACACCCGGCAAGCAGTGCTGCTGATCTACGCGTTTTGCATCTTGCTGGGCATCGTCGCGCTGTATCTCGCATGAATCCTGCGCCTCTTCGCGTGATGACGATCTTCGGCACGCGCCCCGACACGATTAAGATGGCGCCTGTTGTGGCCGAGCTGCAGCGCCACCCGCACGTCGAGTGCATCGTCTGCGTGACCGCACAGCACCGCGAGATGCTCGACGACTTGCTCGCGCTCTTTGCGATTCGCCCCGATTACGATCTCGACATCATGACCGAGGATCAAACGCTGACCGAGATCACGACGCGGGTGCTGACCGGAATGGAGAAGGTCTTTCAAAAAGTTCGTCCCGACGTCGCGCTGGTGCACGGCGATACGACGACGAGCACGGCGGCGGCGCTTGCCGCCTTCTATCAGCAGATTCCCGTCGGGCACGTCGAAGCCGGACTTCGCACGAGCGATCCTTCGGTGCCGTTCCCCGAAGAGATGAACCGGCGCATAACCGGTACGATTGCGTCGTACCACTTCGCTCCGACGCAGCTTTCGCGCGAACACTTGCTCGGCGAAAACGTTCCGAAAGAAAACATCATCGTGACCGGAAACACCGTGATCGACGCATTTATGCTCACGGCGGCACGCGAGGATCTGCCGCAGCCGCCGGGTTGGGATCGTATCGATGCGCGGCGCCCGGTCATCGTCGTGACCGCTCACCGCCGTGAGAATCACGCACACATGCGCGAGATGTGCGAAGCGATGCTCGAGATCGCGCGCATGCCGCAGCGTCCGCAGATCCTTTGGCCCGTGCATCCCTCACCGCGCGTCAAGCCGATTGCCTATGAAGTACTCGGCAAAGAATCGGGCGTGGTGCTCATCGAGCCGATGGATTACGCGCGCATGGTCGCAGCCGTGCGCGACTGCACGTTCGTGTTGACCGACAGCGGCGGACTGCAAGAAGAAGCACCGTGTCTGGGCAAGCCCGTTCTCGTGATGCGCGAGGAAACCGAGCGCCCCGAGGGCGTGCTCGCCGGAACGCTCGAGCTGGTCGGTCACGACCGCGCGAAAATCACCGCGGCGGCGGCACGCTTGCTTTCCGGCGGCGAAGCGTTCGAGCGTATGTCGCACGCGCACAATCCGTATGGCGACGGACACGCGTCGGAGCGCATCTCGGCTTGGCTGCTCGCGCGGCTGCGCGACGGCGGTTACCCGGCACCGTTCGAGGGCGGTCTTAAGGAGTGAAGGGCGCCGCGGGCGTCATCGCGGCGGGTTCGGCCTTTGCGGGCGCGGGAGTCGCCGGATTGCTGATCGGCATTGCCGTCGACCACGTGCGGCACACCGAATACTTTGCAGCGGCCGGTCTCTTCGCGGGCGTCGTGTTGGGCGGATATGCCGCGTTCCGCCTGCTGGTGCAAACGAACATTTCTTGAAGGAAAGCCCTGCTATGGAATTGTACCGCGGGCTCAAGCGGTCGATGGCGCTTGGTACGCTCTTTATGGTCGTTGCCGCCGCGGCAGTGCTGGCCGCTTGGAACGTCAGCTTCGCACTCGTGCTGCTGGCCGGGGGCGCCGCCGGGATCGCCAACGCGTTCCTATCGATGCTCGGCAACGAAAGGTTGCTCGACCGGCGCAGCATCCCGGCGTTCGTCTTAAGTAGTTTTCTGCGCCTCTGCCTATTCGGTATAGTTCCGGTGGCTCTGGCGCTCCGGGTTCCTTCCCTGTGGACGTTGGCGTGGTACTTCATCGGGTTCTTCACGCCGTTGGGAATGTACGCAGTCTTGCTCAAACGCGCATACGCACGAAAGATCGAATAGTTGCACGAACATATAGGAGAGCACATCACGTGGACGTGGCCGGTACTCGGTTCCGTTCACGCCGACACGATTATGACGACGTGGCTCGTCATGGTCCTGGCTTTGCTCTTTTTCGCGTGGATCGGAGCCAGCTACCGGTCGGCTCGAGTGACGCGACGCCAAACGGTCATCGAAGGCATCATCAACTACATCGCGGACCTCGCGCACGGCGTGCTGGGGGAAGCGGGCGAACCGTTCGTGCCGTTTTTTATCGCGCTCTTCATCTTCATTTTTATGCTCAACCAGTTCGGCGTCTTGCCGTTCAAAGTATTGGGCTTGCCGTTCGGCGGATCGCCGACGGCCGATCTTAACACGGTGGCGCCGTACGCGCTGATGGTCTTCTTGATCATCCAAACCGTCGCGTTCCGGAGAAAAGGCATCGGATACCTCAAGCACTTGCTCCAGCCGTTCCCGGTGCTGCTGCCCATCAACATCATCGACGAAATCCTCCGTCCCGTCACGTTGGCCGCGCGCTTGTTTTTCAACATCTTCGTCGGCGAACTGCTCTTCATCATCATCGCGTCGATCATCACCGCCAAGATCATGCTTGGCCCGGTCAATCTCTCAGTCGCCATCGCGGTCGTGCCGTTTTTCATTCAGTTCTTCAATTTTTTCGTCGGTACCGTGCAGGCGTTCGTATTCACCCTGCTGGCAATCGTTTATCTCTCGCTAGCGATTGCCGAGCAACATTGAGAAAGGAAACTCCTTGAATCCGCAAGCTTTTATCATCGGAACGACGCTGATCGCATTCGGAATCATCATTTCCGGCGTAGCGTTCGGTTCCGCGGTGGGTGACGGCATCGTCGCCAGCAAAGCCGTCGAATCGATCGCGCGTCAGCCCGAGGCCCGTTCGAACATCTTTACGTTCCTGTTCTTGGGCGTCGGCGTGTTGGAAGCGGTACCGTTCATCGCGATCGCGCTCGCGTTCTACATCCTTCTGGTCGTTGCCAAAGTACCGGCGCTCGTCGGAGCCTTCGCGAAGTAACGTAAGAGGATGGGCTTTCTCTCGATCGATTGGCACGGGACGGCTCTCGTGCAACTGCTCAACTTCGTGATTTTCTTCGCGATCTTGAACGTGGTCTTCACGCGCCCGGTCGGGCGCGCAATCGCCAAACGCCGCGAGTACATCAACAGCCTCACGGGCGATTACGATCGCTATCAAGCCGAAGGAAACGCGTTGCGCATGCAAGCCGAAGCAATCCGCGCGGCGGCCAGACGCGAAGCCGAACAGTTGGTGGCGCAGGCGCGAGCCGAGGCTTCGAACGAAAGCGCGAAGCTCTCGACCGAGTTCGCGCACCAAGCCTCGGAGAAAGTTCGCGCGGCCCACGAGACCGTAGAAACCGAAGTGCGGGCGGCGCGATCGAACGAGCAGCATACGGTGCGCGAGCTGGCAGACGAAATATTCGCGCGCGCGGTCCCCGAGATCGCCCGATGAACTACGAGGCGATTGCGGAGTGGAGCCAAGTCGCTTCGGCGGTGCTTTTCATAGCCGTGCTCGTCTGGATGTGGTTCAAGTTCATTCAGCCGGCCGTCTTGACCGCGCAAGCCGCGCAAAACGCGCGCGTGAACGAAGCCGAACGGCATCGCGACGAAGCCAAGGCCGCGCTCGAAGGACTGCATGCCGAGATTGGGCTGGCGCAACAGGACGCGCTGGCGATCAAGGATCGTGTCGCGTCGCTAGTGGCCAAGGAACGCGAAACCGCTGTGCGCGAAGCTCGCGAAGCGGGCGAACGCGCTTTGCGTGACGCCGAGGGAGAGCTCGCGCGCGCACGCGCGGCTGCGCGCATACAGCTTCGCGACGAACTGGTCGAGAAGGCGCTGGGAGTGGCGCGTGAGACCGCCGCCCGTCGCATAGATGCGGCCGCCGACAAGAAGCTCGCATCTGCGTTCGTGAAATCGCTGGAACGGAGCGGCGGCTGATGGCCAATCAAAAACTCGCCCGGCGCTACGCGACGGCGGTTTTCCAACTCGCCTCCGAAGCCGGTGCGGTCGAACAGATCGGCAAAGAATTGCGCGTGCTGAGCGATGCGATCGACGACAACGCCAGTGCGCTCAACTTTTTTCTGTCGCCGGTCGTTGACCGGAAAGAAAAAGAACGTACGCTGGTTGCCGCGTTCGACGGCAAGGCGCATCCCGTCGCACTCCATACCATGCTGCTGCTGGTCCGCAAGCGGCGCGAAGGTTTGTTGCGCGAAATCGTCGCCGAGTACGCCGCCCTGGAGCTGGCGTCGCGCGGCGAGGACGCGCTGACGATTACCTCGGCCAAGCCGTTGGAAGCCGGCGAACTGCGCAACATCGTATCGCAGCTCGAAAAAATTTACGGGAAAAGGTTCGAAGTCACGCAGATCGTTCAGCCCGGTCTCATCGGCGGGCTGCGCATTCTCATGGGCGACCGGCGCGTCGACGGTTCGGTCGAAGGCCGTTTTCAAGAATTAGCTCGCACTCTCTTTGCTAGGAATTAGGAATGATCAACGCAGACGAAATTGCCGGTATTTTAAAACAGCAGATCGCCACGTTTACCGCGGGGGTGCAGGAAGACGAGGTCGGCACCGTCATCGAGGTCGGCGCGAACTTAGCTCGCGTGTACGGATTACGCAGCGTGCGCGCCTCCGAACTCGTCGAATTCGCCAACGGGCTGCAAGGCGTCGCGCTGAACTTAGAAGAGGACAACGTCGGCGTCGTCATCATGGGCTCCGACGAAGGGATTAAGGAAGGTGACAAAGTCCGCCGCACCGGCCGCATCGCATCGGTTCCGGTCGGTGAAGCGCTCCTGGGACGCGTCGTCGATCCGCTCGGCAAGCCCGTGGACGGCAAGGGTCCGATCGAAACGAACAAGTTCCGCACGATCGAAAACGTCGCGCCCAGCGTCGTGCAGCGCCAGCCGGTCAAACAGCCGCTGCAGACGGGCGTGCGCGCGATCGACGCGCTCATTCCGATCGGACGCGGCCAGCGCGAGCTGATCATCGGCGACCGCAGCACGGGCAAAACGGCTATCGTCGTCGACACGATCATCAACCAAAAGGGCAAGGGCGTCTTCTGCATCTACGTCGCGATCGGCCAAAAGAACTCGACCGTCGCTGCGCTCGCGCAGCTGCTCGAACAAAAAGGCGCGATGGAGTACACGACCATCGTCACCGTTGGACCGTCCGACGCGGCCGCGCTGCGCTGGATCGCTCCGTTCGCGGGATGCGCGATGGGCGAAGAGTTGATGTATCAGAACAAAGACGTGCTGATCGTCTACGACGATCTCACCAAGCACGCGCAGTCGTATCGCGAAATGTCGCTGCTGCTCCGACGTCCGCCGGGCCGCGAAGCCTACCCGGGCGACGTATTCTTTCTTCACTCGCGTTTGCTCGAGCGCGCGGCGAAGCTTTCCGACGAAATGGGCGGCGGATCGCTGACGGCGCTGCCGATCATCGAAACGCAAGCCGGCGATTTTTCAGCCTACATTCCGACGAACGTCATCTCGATTACGGACGGTCAGATCTACTTGACGCCGGAGCTCTTCTTCCAAGGCATCCGGCCGGCCGTCGATATCGGCCTTTCGGTTTCGCGCGTCGGCAGTTCGGCGCTCACCAAAGCGATGAAGAGCGTCGCGGGTCAATTAAAGCTCGAACTCGCGCAGTACCGCGACCTCGCGGCATTCGCGAAGCTCGCGAGCGATCTCGACAAAGCGACGCAAATGCAGTTGCTGCGCGGTGAGAAGCTCACGGAGCTGCTCAAACAGCCGCAGTACCAGCCGATGGCGGTCGAAGATCAGGTCGCCATTTTCTACGGCGCGACTAAAGGGTACGTGAACGATATTCCGACGCCGCGCCTGCAGGACTGGCTGCGCGGCTTCATTGCGTTTCTGCACGACAAACATCCCGACATCACGTCGGCGATCGCGCAGAGCGGACAGCTCGCCGACGAAACGAAGCAAAAACTCGACGCGGCGCTGACGGAGTTCAATAAGAGCTTCTAATGGCATCGGTTAAGGATCTTCGGGGGAGGATAAGGTCCCTGAAGAACACGCAGCAGATCACCAAAGCGATGAAGCAGGTCGCGGCCGCCAAGATCCGGCGGGCCGAAACCGCGCAGAAGCAGGCGCGTCCGTATGCCGACGCGCTGGGCGAGATGCTGCAAGATTTGATCGCGACCTCCTCGCGCATCGATCACCCGTTCATGAATCCGGGCAAGGCGGGCGCGCCTTCGGGTATCATCCTCATGACGGCCGACAAAGGCCTCGCCGGCGCATTTAACTCTAATGTGATCCGCGAAGCGGAACGCTACTGGCGTCAGCACGCGGGCGCGCGTTTTTACACGGTCGGCATCAAAGCCCGCAACGCGGTGCGCCGCTGGGGTTTAGGAGATCGACCGGGTTGGCCCCTGAACGCGCCTTCCAAGCTGCAAACAGCTCACGAGCTCGCGCAAGCCGTTACCGCTGACTTCACGTCCGGCGAGATCGGCGACATCATGCTCGTCTCTTCGAAGCACGTTTCGATGATGATACAGCGCCCTGAACTTCGGCGGCTCGTTCCGATCGAGCGCGAAACTGCGGCGCCGGCTGCGTCATCCGGTCCGCGCGGATCGGTCGAAATCGAGCCTTCGCCCGAATTCGTGCTTTCAAAGCTTTTGCCGAAATATCTCGAGTTCACGCTGTTCTCCGCGATGCTCGAAACCGACGCGTCGTTTTACGCCGCTCAGCTGCTCGCGATGAACAACGCTACGGAAAACGCGGGCAAACTGATCGACGAACTGACGATCGCCATGAACAACGCGCGCCAAGCGGCGATTACCAAGGAGCTTTTAGAGATCGTTTCCGGCGCCGAGGCATTAACAGGCACATGACGCTCAATAGTAATTTTAAAATTGATTTTCGTTCAGGTGACGTCTCGTTTCGTTGGGCGGGCTGCGTTTTCGCGCCGGAGCCATGGACGGCGGGAGGCGCGGAAAACGCGCAGCGAGCGCTCCGACAGGACGTCGGATCGCGAGCGTCCGCGCAACGGAATGAGACGTTAACTGAACGCCAAAAACAAGAGCCAAAGAGTAAGGAACAGTGATGCCAGCAACCGGTAAAGTCGTACAAGTTCTCGGAAACGTCGTGGACGTTGAGTTCAGCGCGGAGACGCTGCCTAACATCAATGACGCGCTCACCGTTCGCGTGAACGAAGATCACGCAAAAGCGAACGGTAAAGCGCAGTCTGACCGTTCGACAGGCTCAGGGCAAGTAGAGTTGGGTGGTACGGCGATGCAGATGCGCGACATCGTGCTCGAGGTGCAAGACGAGCTCGGTAACAACCAGGTGCGCTGCCTTGCGCTCGGATCGACCGACGGGTTGATGCGCGGAGCACCGGTGACGGCGACGGGCGGACCGATTATGGTTCCGGTCGGTGAAGGCACGCTCGGACGCATCTTCAACGTGCTCGGCAAAGCGATCGACAGCGACGAGCCGGTCAAGGCCGCGGCGCAGTGGCCGATCCATCGTCCGCCGCCGGATTTCCAAGCGCAGGATCCGACGCCGAAAATTTTCGAGACCGGGATTAAAGTGATCGACTTGATGGCGCCGTACACGCGCGGCGGCAAAGTCGGACTCTTCGGCGGCGCGGGCGTCGGCAAGACCGTGCTCATTCAAGAGCTGATCCGGAACATCGCGAGCGTGCACAAAGGCTTCTCGGTCTTCACCGGCGTCGGCGAACGCACGCGTGAAGGCAACGACTTGTGGCTCGAGATGAAAGAGTCGGGAGTCTTGAAGCAGACGACGCTGGTCTTCGGGCAGATGGACGAACCGCCGGGCGTGCGTTTCCGCGTAGCACAAACCGGCGTGACAATGGCGGAATATTTCCGCGACGAGATGGGCGCCGACGTGCTGCTGTTCATGGACAACATCTTCCGCTATCTGCAAGCCGGCTCTGAAGTCTCGGCGCTGATGGGGCGCATGCCGTCCGCGGTCGGGTATCAGCCGACGCTTTCGACCGACATGGGATCGCTCGAAGAGCGCATTACCTCGACGCACCGCGGATCGATTACGTCGGTGCAAGCGGTTTACGTACCGGCCGACGATTACACCGATCCGGCCGTCGCCGTGACGTTCGCGCATTTGGATGCTACGACCGCGCTCTCGCGTCCGATCTCCGAGCTCGGAATCTATCCGGCGGTCGATCCGCTGGCGTCGAGCTCGCGCATTTTGGATCCGCAAATCGTCGGCGAGGAGCACTACCGTGTGGCGCGCGGCGTTCAGGAAACTCTGCAGCGGTATCGCGACCTGCAAGACATCATTGCGATTCTCGGCGTCGAAGAACTCTCCGAAGACGACAAGATTGCGGTCGGCCGCGCGCGGCGCATTCAGCGCATGTTCTCGCAGCCGTTCTTCGTCGCCGAGCAGTTCACGGGTACGGCGGGCAAGTACGTGAAGCTCTCCGACACGATCGCGGCGTTCAAGGAAATCCTCGACGGTAAAGTCGACGACGTTCCGGAGCAGGCGTTCTTCTATGCCGGCGGCATCGACGACGTGCGCGCCGCCGCCGAGAAATTGGGCGCGGCCGTCTGATGACGGTTCCGTTCAAGCTCGTCTCGCCCGCGAAGTTGATCTTCGAAGGCGACGCCGAGCTCGTCATCGCGGTAACGACCGAAGGCGAAGAGGGTATCTTGCCGCGGCACGCGCCGTTTCTGGCGGCGCTCAAGCCGGGCGTTCTGCGCGCCAACATCGTCGAGAACGGCGCGACGCGGCGGCTGGAACTCGCGACCGGCGAAGGCTTCATGCAAGCGCTTCCCGACCGCGTCACGGTCTTGGTCGATCGAGCGGTCACCTTTGAAGAAGTCGACATCGCGCAGACGCGTGCCGAGCTTGAAAGCGCACCCGATTCCGCGGCTGCGGAGTTCGCTCGCGCAAAACTGCGGCTGACCGGACACCACTAGCCGCCCGGCGAAATCACCTTTTGTGGCGCATACTCCGGGCTGGACGAAGTTAGCCGGACCTGCGCTGGAGCTTGCTGCTCTGGCGTTCGGCTCGTTTGCCATGGAGTTGGCAAACGGATCTCCGCCCAAGGCGCGAAAGGCGGCCGAGCCCGCCGCGCCGGCAAAACCGGTGCAACCCAAGCGGGAAGGCGGTCCACAAGACTTTCTTTTTGAAATCGCCGACGAAGGCGCGAATTATTACCGCGCGTCGGACGCGACCGCGGAACTGGTCGCCGGTTTGTATTCGGACGGCCGGATCAGGCTTGCGGATTCCGGTGGCCGGCGTTTCGCCGGCGCGCTCATCGGCGGACATGCCGACCTGTTGGAACTGCAGGGCAACGAATGGAGCGAAGTTTTCTTGCGCGTGACTCCGACCGGGCGCATGCAGCTCGAACTGCGAGGCGGGCCGTACGACGCGCACGTGCTCACCTGCGAGCCGCTGCTTCCATGAACACGCTCGATAGACTCGAGACTACTCTCCGCGTACGGGGCGGTTCTCAGCTCGAGGGTTCGGTTGCAACGCATGGCGCGAAAAACGCGGCGCTTCCGATTATGGCTGCCGCGCTGCTGGCCAAAGGCAAAGTAACCCTGCACCGGGTGCCGCGCATTACGGATGTCTCGGTCATGTGGTCGCTGCTCGAAGCGCTGGGCGCCCGGTTGCGTTACGAAGGCGAAGGCAGCGTCACGATCGATGCTTCCAACGTCGCGCTGGTTCGCGCACCGTACGCGCTCGTGCGCAAGCTTGCCGCGTCGTTCGATCTCGTCGGACCCTTGATCGGCCGGTTTGGCCGCGCGGAAGTGCCCCTTCCCGGCGGATGTGTGTTGGGAACGCGCGCGACCGACATGCACGAGCAAGCGTTTTTGGCCCTCGGCTGCGACGTCAAAAACAAAGGCGGTTACTTAATCGCGACCGCGACGAAGCGCCGTTTGCAAGGCGCCGATATCGAATTCCGCACGCCCAGCGTCGGCGCGACGAAGAACGCGTTACTCGCAGCAGTTGTGGCCGAGGGAACGACGACCATTCGCAACGCGGCTATGGAGCCCGAAGTCGTCGATCTCTCAAATTTTCTGATCGCGATGGGTGCGAAGATCCGCGGCGCCGCTTCGGACACGATCGTGATCGAAGGAGTCAACGAGCTGCACGGCGTCGAGTACGAGATCATTCCCGATCGCATCGTGACCGGCACGCTGCTGCTCTGCGGCGCCAGCACGCGCGGCGACGTCACGGTCAAGCGGTGCCAACCCGATCACCTGCACGCGCTGAGCTTGAAACTGCAAGAGTGCGGCGCGGAAGTAACCAGCGGCGATGATTGGCTGCGCGTCGACGCGACACGCATCACGGGCGGTACGGATATCCTGACGGCGCCTTACCCCGGCTTTCCGACGGATCTGCAGCCCCAAATGGTTTCGTTTCTCTGCACCGCGCCGGGAACCAGCATCGTCGAAGAATCGATTTTCAACGCGCGCTTTTCGTATGTCAACGAACTCGCGCGTATGGGCGCGGAAGTTCGCGTTTCTATGGAAAGCAATACGGCCGTCGTCAAAGGGGGCGCGCCGCTCTCGGGCGCGCCGGTGGAAGCTCCGGATATCCGTGCCGGCGCCGCGCTGGTCGTAGCCGGATTGGCCGCGCAAGGAGAAACCGAGATCATCGGATTGGAATACATCGACCGCGGTTACGAACGCCTCGAAGAGATGCTTTCGGGCTTGGGCGGGCAGGTTCAGCGATCGAGCGGTATCACGCCGCTGGTCGAACCGACCGGACTTTTCGAAACGAGCGCGTATCCTAAGACACGAGCCAGAGCGCAATAATCATTTACTCGTAAAGGGGCTTTCTTGGACATCGGGATCGATTTAGGTACGGCCAACGTGCTCGTGCATGTCAAGGGCAAAGGCATCGTTTTGCGCGAGCCCTCGGTCGTTGCCAAAGACATGAACACCGGCAAGACGCTTGCCGTCGGCGAAGAGGCGCGCCAAATGCTCGGTCGTACGCCCGGCCACATTCAAGCTATCCGGCCGCTGCGCGACGGCGTGATCGCCGATTTCGAAGTAACCGAGTCAATGCTCAGTTACTTCATTAAGAAAGTCATGCGCGACCGCTCTTGGTACATGACGCTTTTCCGGCCGAAGCCCAACGTCGTGATCTGCGTTCCGGCGGAGATTACCAGCGTTGAGGAACGCGCCGTTAAAGACGCCGCGAAGTTGGCGGGCGCGCGGCACGTCGAGATTATCGCCGAACCGATGGCGGCCGCGATCGGCGCCGGCTTGCCGATCGACGGACCGTCGGGCAGTATGGTGGTCGACATTGGCGGCGGCACGACCGACGTCGCGGTTATTTCCTTGGGCGGCATCGTCGTCTCTCAGTCGCTGCGCGTGGCCGGCAACAAACTCGACGAAGCGATCATCCGCTACGTTCGCCGGGTCTACAACTTGATGATCGGCGAACGGATGGCCGAAGAGATCAAGATCAAGATCGGATCGGCATATAAACTCGAATCGGAGCTCGCGATGGAAATTCGCGGACGCGATTTGATCAACGGTTTGCCCAACACCGTTAAGGTGACGAGCGAAGAGATCCGCGAAGCTCTTTCGGAGCCTGTGGGCGCGATTGTCGAAGCGGTGAAGTCCGTCTTGGAAAAAACGCCGCCCGAACTTTCTTCCGATATCATCGATCGCGGCGTGATTCTGACGGGCGGCGGCGCGCTGCTGCGCGGTCTGGACAAACTGCTGGCCGAAGTCTGCGGCATTCCGGTGATCGTCGCCGACGACCCGCTGTCGTGCGTCGCGCACGGCACCGGCATGTGGGTCCGGCTCTAGGCTCCGGAGATTCACACGCCGGAGAGGATCGATGCGCGAACCCAGCCGCCGGAGCTCGTCGCCGAGGAAGTAGCGCGCGTCGTTTTGCGCGGAGGCATCGTCATCTTCCCGACCGATACCGTCTACGGCATCGGCTGCGACCCGTTCGATCTCGACGCGATCGCTCGCATCTACGGCGCGAAGAGCCGGCCCGCACACAAGCCGCTTTCGCTGCATCTCGCCACGGTCGGCGAGCTTCTGGAGTACGTGCGCGACCAGCGCGAGGTCGGGGCCGCCGTACGGAAACTGCTGCCGGGTCCGGTGACGATCATCATGCGCCGTCCGAGGTTCATCGATCGCGAGATGAGCGCCGGTTTGCCGACCTTGGGATTCAGGGTACCCGACGACGCCCTGTGCAGCGCTATTCTCGATCGTTGCGGTCCGTTAGCCGCAACCAGCGCCAACGTGAGCGGCGAGCAGCCGTACTTCGGGGGCGGAGACGCCGGCGCACTGCCGGCGGCGGATCTCGTCGTGGAAAATGGTCCCACCAAGTACGGCCGCGAGTCGAGCGTCATCGATTTCACGACGCCCCAGCCGGTGCTGCTGCGCGAAGGGGTTGTTCCGTACGAGCGCCTAAGCGAGCTGGTAGGACCTCTGGTACGTTATCGGGTCGCGACATGAAGAAAATACAGACGCTGTTTCTCGTGCTTGGCATCGCGCTGCTGGCCGCGGCTGCGCCGCCGCGTCCCGCGGCCGGTTTCAATTTCAGCGACTGGCAGGTCAGCACGGGCGAGCTCGACTGGAACTACCAGACGGGCTCCTTCACCACACCCGGGCACGTGCGGCTTACGCGCACGGGAAGCGACATCGAAGCCAACCGCGCCAACGGCAACACGAAAACCAGACAAGCCTTCTTACAAGGAAACGTGTCGCTGCACGACCGCAACGGCGTCCTTACCAACTTCGGCGGTGGAACGCTCGGAGGATCCAAGCCCGCCACGCTCACCTGCGACGCGCTGCAAATCGACGGCGTAACAAAAATCTATACGGCGACGGGCCACGTGCATTTCGTTCAAGGCGGAAGTTACGTCACGGCCGATCGAGCGATTATGAACGGGTTCACTCACGATCTGCATCTGTACGGAAACGTGACGCTGCACCAATGAACGCTCGCAAAGCTGCCGCTTCGCTCGTGCTGCTTGCCGCGGCCGGCGGAGCGTTGGCGAGCGCCGCGCCCAAAAAAGCTGCGCCGCCCGCAAAAAGCTCCGCGACGATCGGCGCGTGGACGCTCAAGACGACCGAAATCGAAGCCAATTTAAAAACAGGCAGATTCAAGGCGCCCAAACACGTGACGATGACGCGCGCCGACGGCTCGATCGTCGAAGCTGATAGCGCGACCGGCAATTACCGCAAAAAACAGGCGGTGCTTTCGGGAAACGTCAGCGTGCACGACGAGAGCGGTACGTTCGGGTTGAAAAGCGCCTCAGCCGTCAAACACGATCCGGCCACACTGACGGCGGACACGGTGACGGTCGACGATGTCACGCATCTCTATGACGCCGACGGCAGCGTTCATTACGTGCAAGGCCAAACGACCGTCGACGCGCAGAAAGCGCATCTCAACGACATCACGCACCGGCTCGACCTGTCCGGAAAAGTGCACGTCGTGCAAGGCGAGCGTACGCTCGACGCGGACACCGCCACGTACAATACGCTCTCCGGCGACGGCGAAGCGGACGGCAACGCCATGATGACTTTCCCCGGCATCACTCCATCGATCGCGACGCCGAAACCGATCATTCTGCACGGCCCCAAGATTCCGTAGCCATGGATCCTAGTCTGTTCGGCTCCGCGGCCGGCCCAGCGCCGCTGGCCGCGCGGATGCGGCCGCGCTCGCTCGACGAGTTCGTCGGGCAAGAACAGATCGTCGGCGAAGGCCGCGCGCTGCGGCGCGCGATCGAAAACGACACGGTTCCCTCGCTTATTTTGTGGGGTCCGCCGGGAACCGGAAAAACCACGCTCGCGGAGATCATCGCAAACCTGACCGGCGCGCACTTCACTTCGCTCTCCGCAGTGAGCGCGGGGGTTGCGGATCTGCGCCGGGTCGTCGCCGAAGCGCAGCACCGCCGCGCGCTCGGAAAGCGCACGGTTCTCTTCGTCGACGAGATTCATCGCTTCAACAAAGCGCAGCAAGACGCCGTTCTTCCTTACGTTGAGGACGGGACGATCACATTGATCGGCGCGACGACGGAAAATCCGTCGTTCGAAGTGATCTCCGCTCTCCTTTCGCGGTCGCGCGTCTTCGTGCTCAAAGCGCTGACCGACGAACAGGTAGGCGCGATCGTCGACCGCGCGCTGAACGACGAAGAGAACGGCCTCGGCGCGCAATCGGTCAATCTCGAACCAAACGCGCGCGCCGCGCTCGTATCGCTTTCCAACGGCGATGCGCGCGTCGCGCTCAGCACGCTCGAGTTCGCGGTGAACGCGGCGCCCGAATCGGACGGAGTCCGCACGGTCAGCGCGCAGTTAATCGCCGACGCGATGCAGCGGCGTTCGATCAGCTACGACAAAGGCGGCGAGAACCACTACGACGTCATCAGCGCTTTCATCAAAAGCATTCGCGGAAGCGATCCCGACGCCGCTGTTTACTGGCTGGCGCGCATGCTCGACGCGGGCGAAGATCCGCTCTTCATCGCGCGCCGCCTCGTCATACTCGCGTCCGAAGACGTCGGACTTGCCGATTCGCGCGGCCTTTCCATCGCGATGGCGGCGCAGCAAGCCGTCCATTTCGTCGGCATGCCCGAGGGCTTCTATCCGCTCGCGCACTGCACGCTCTACCTCGCGACGGCGCCCAAGAGCAACAGCGTCGGCCGCGCATACGGCGCGGCTCTGGCCGACGTGGAAGGCACGCGCAACGATCCGGTCCCGCTGCATTTGCGCAACGCACCGACCGGACTGATGCGCGAACTAGGCTACGGAAAAGAATACGAATACGCGCACGCCAGTGAAGAATATCAATCGCAATCGGGCGATCTTCCGCCGTCCGAACGTTTGCAATCGTATCTTCCGGAGAACATCGCCGATCGCGCTTACTTCAATCCGGGAACGCAGGGCGAAGAATTTCGCTTTGTCGATTGGATAAAAAAACGTCGCAAATCGAAACCTAAGTGAGGTCACGGCGCTTCGTTCCGAAAGCGGGGCCTGTTTCAGCGCAGGTCGTCTGACTGCAACCGCTTGTCATCCTGAGCGGCGCGCTCGAAGCGCGCCAGTCGAAGGGCATGGATGGTGGGAGGCGCGTTTGAGCCCAGGGAGCGCTCCAACACGATGTTGGATCGCGACCGTCCCCGCGTCGGAACGAGGCGGCGTGGACAACCGAAACGGGACCCGCTGCGCGCACGCCGCCTAAGACGGGAAAAGAAAGGGGGCCCGGCGTTTCCGGACCCCCTTTTCCCGTTGCTACTTCTCGGAGTGTGCAATGGAGCTTCGCACGAATAAAGGCTACCTCCGAGTTCTGAGAATATCCTGAAATGCCGCGAATTTATTTGGACCATGCCGCGACAACGCCGGTAAGGCCGGAAGTGGTCGAAGCCATGCTGCCGTTTTACGACGCGGCCGGTTATAATCCGAGCTCCGCGCACGCCGAGGGGCGGGCGGCTCGGGCGGCGCTGGACGATGCGCGGGAACGGATCGCGCGCGTCTTGGGAGCCAAGGCCAAGGAGATCGTCTTCACGGGCAGCGGCTCGGAGGCGGACAACCTCGCGATCGCGGGAGTCGCCAAGGCGGCGCGAGGCCGGGGGCGCCATCTGGTTTCCGTGGTGACCGAGCATCACGCGGTTTTGCATTCGCTCGACGCACTGCGCGAGGAAGGCTGGGAGGTTACGCTCCTGCCCGTCGATTCCGAAGGACGCGTCGATCCGCAGGCGTTTGCCGCGGCGCTGCGCGACGACACCGTTCTCGCGTCGGTCGCTTACGCGAACAACGAGATCGGAACGGTCGCGCCGATTGGGCGGCTGGCGGCGTCGGCGCGCGAGCGCGGAGCGCTCTTCCATACCGATGCGGTGCAGGCGCCGGCATATCTGCCGCTCGACGTAGGCGAGCTCGGCGTGGATTTGCTCTCGCTCGCGGCCCATAAATTTTACGGCCCGAAGGGCGTCGGCGCGCTGTTCGTGCGCGAAGGGACGCCGGTCGCCTCGCAGATCCACGGCGGCGGACAAGAGTTCGCCAAGCGCGCGGGGACCGAGAACGTCGCCGGTATCGTCGGAATGGCGCGGGCGCTGGAACTGGCGGTGGCGGAGCGCGAAGAAGCTGCCGCCCGCACGGGGAGATTGCGGGACCGCCTCCAGACCCTCGTGCGTGAGCGGCTCGACGGCGTCCGCGTGAACGGCGGCGAGGCGCCCCGGCTGCCCAACAACCTGAACCTGGCCTTTTCGGGCATCGAAGGCGACCGGCTGCTGGCGCGGCTCGACCTCGACGGCCTGGCGGTCTCGGCGGGCAGCGCCTGCGCTTCGGGTGTGGCCGAGCCTAGCCACGTGGTCGCGGCCCTCGGACTCTCGCCCGAATGGTCGCGCGGCGTCGTCAGGCTCTCCCTCGGACGCCTAACGACCGAGGAAGAAATAACGCGCGCCGGGGAGATCCTCGAACGGGGAGTATCGGGCATGCGGGCCGCATTCGGCTTTTCAAACCAAACAGAACGGGGAATACTTGGTGCACGCCAAGGCACCGCCGGCGGAGGACACTTTTGAATACGGGCTTTAGTTGGGCCGCCTTTCTCGATGTTGCGGGAGGGCTCGGCGCATTTCTAGCAGGCCTCGGCATCTTTTTCGCGATGCTGAGTTTGGCGCGCACGCTGCGCCGGCTTGACCGTACGCTCGACGGCGTCGACGAGCAGATGGCCGCGCTCGGGAAACCGGTCGCCGAAACGCTGACGCACGTCGGCGGCATCGCCGATACCGCGGATCGCACGCTCGCGCGTTTGTCAGGCGCAGTGTCATCGCTCGAGCAAGTCGCCGGTTCGGTTGCCGGCGCGGCTAAAGTGACGCAGGAAGCAATTTCGCCCGCGATCGTCAACGTCGGGGCGGCGCTGGGAGGCATCAGCGCGGGCCTTCGCCGCTTCGTGCGCGGCAATTCGAACGGAGAATCATCGTGAACGAGCAGCAAAATAACGGCAGCGCGAGGCCGCGCGGAAACGGTTTTCTCGGAGGCTTCGTGGCCGGCGCGATCATCGGAGTTCTTCTCGCCTACGTCATCATGCAAGAGGATGCGCGGGACCTGATCGTGGGTAAAGCCCGGGAAGCCGGCAACCGCGCCATGGACGCCACGGGCGACCTGCGCGATCTTTACCAACGCGGACGGGAAGTTGTCGACTCGGCGCGTTCGAACATGGCTGACGATGTGACGCGCAACGCGTCGGAAACATAGGAGCACATGGATATTAAAGTAGACGTTCGGGAATCCAAGGGCGACATGTACGTTGTCGATCTCAACGGCGAGATCGACGTCTACACTTCGCCCAAGGTCAAAGATGCCATCGGCGATCTGATCGACAAGGGTCACTACAATCTCGTGATCAATTTGGAGAAAGTGCGCTACATCGATTCGACCGGGTTGGGCGTTCTGATCGGCGGACTTAAACGCGTTCGCGAACACGGTGGGACGGTGAATCTCGTTTGCACGAATCCTCAGATCAAGAAGATCTTCGACATCACGGGCTTGGTGAAGATCTTCGGCATCTACGACGACGAAGACGCCGCGATGCAGGCGCTGGTGTGAACCAGCCCGCCACGCAGCCGCAGGGGTCGCTCGGCGTCGTCGAGCTGCGCATCCCGAGCAAGGCCGAGTGGGTTGCCGTCGCCCGTCTGGCGGTAGCCGCGGTCGCCAACAGACTCAACTTCTCTATCGAAGACATCGAGGACGTCAAGCTCGCCGTGGCCGAGGCGTGCACCAACTGCATTCAGCACGCGGAGGGCAGCGACCAGATCCAAATCACCTGCGAGACCGGACCCGAAGGTTTGACGGTTCGCGTTTGCGACTTCGGGCACGGCGCGCGTCCCGAAGGCATACGCTCGCGCCGGGCGGACGAACCGACCGTCGGCGGACTGGGAGTCTTCCTGATTCGTTCGCTCATGGATTCCGTCGAGTACGACGTACATCCGGACCGCGGGACGAATCTCGTAATGACAAAAAAAGTCTCCCATTAGCGTGTCATAGTGCACTCGCACACCGACGAAGAGCGTTGGGATAGGCATAAGACGCGCGAGGCTTTCGGGCGTTTTGCCGAAGCCAAGAAACATCCGGGTACGCCGGAATACGACAAGCTGCGCAGCGAGCTGGTTGTCGCGCATCTCAATTTGGTGCGGTATTTGGCGGTAAAGTTCGCCAACCGCGGCGAGGCGCTCGACGACTTGATCCAGGTCGGAACCGTGGGGTTGCTCAAGGCGATCGATCGTTTCGATCTGGAGCGCGGCGTCGAGTTTACGACCTATGCGACGCCGACGATCGTCGGCGAAATCAAAAGGTACTTCCGCGACAAGGGCTGGGCCGTCAAGGTTCCGCGCCGCCTGCAAGAACTCAATCTTGCGGTCAATCGCGCCGTCGAAAAACTTTCGGTGAAGATCGGGCGCAGCCCGACCGTTGCCGAACTCGCGCAGCATTTGAACGCGACCGAAGAAGATATTCTTGAGGCGCAAGAGCTCGGACAAGCGTACAATCTGCTTTCGCTCGATACGGAGTTATCGGGCGAAGGCGACAAGAAATCGCAAACGCTCGCCGATTATATCGGAACGACCGACGCCGGCCTGGCGCTGCTCGAAGACAAAGCCAACTTGGAGCACGCCTTCGAAGTGCTGACCGGCCGCGAGCGCGTCATTCTCTACCTGCGATTTTACGAGAGCATTTCGCAGACGGAGATCGCCAAGCGTTTGAACGTCTCGCAGATGCACGTTTCACGCCTCCAGCAGAAAGCGCTGGAAAAGCTCCGGCACGTGCTTCAGGAGTAGGCCCCAGCCCCAAAACCCGCCAATACCGAAGCGACCTTCATGAAGAGCCAGGAACTGCGCTCGGCATTTGTCGAGTTTTTTACGTCACGAGAGCACAAGCACGTCCGGTCGGCGAGCTTGATTCCGGATGCGATGTCGACGACGCTGTTCACGATTGCGGGAATGGAGCAGTTCGTTCCGGCTTTCTTGGGCGACGAGCCTCCGCCGGCGCAGAACGTCGTGACCGTGCAGCGCTGCTTGCGCGTGGCCGGCGCGAAGAGTGACATCGAGCACGTCGGGCGTACCGGCCGCCACGGCACGTTCATGGAAATGCTCGGCAACTTCAGTTTCGGCGGCTACTACAAGCGCGAGGCGATCGGCTACGCGTGGGAGTTCGTAACCAAAGTTCTCAAACTCGATCCCAAGCGCATCGCAATCACCGTGCATACCGGCGACGACGAAGCGGAAAGGATTTGGTTGGAGCTCGGAATTCCACCCGAGCGGATCACGCGTTTCGACGAAGAGAATTTTTGGACGATGGGTGCGACGGGGCCGTGCGGTCCGTGCACGGAGCTCTTCTACGACAACGGTCCCGAGTGCGCGGCCGGGCCGGACGATGACGGGCCAAACAAAGGCGACCGGTTCGTCGAGTTCTGGAACTTGGTCTTTCAACAGTTCAACCGCGGCACCGACGGCGCGCTCGAGGAGCTGCCGCGCAAACAGATCGATACCGGGATGGGTTTCGACCGGACGCTCGCGATAGCCAACGGCAAGCGGTCGATGTATGAAACCGATCTCTTTACCGACCTGATCGACGCGCAGCCGCGCGTGGGCAAGACGGCACTTTCGGAAAAAGACCGGCTGGAACGCCGCAACATCATTGCCGATCACATTCGCGCGGTCACATTCTTAATCAACGACGGCGTCTACCCGAGCAACACCGATCGCGGTTACGTGCTGCGCTTTCTCATCCGCCGCGCCATTCGCAACGGACGTCTGCTCGGCTATCCCGACGGATTCTTGACCGGGCTGGTTCCGGCGGTCGTGAAGTCGCTCGAGTCGGGTTACCCGGAGCTGCGTGCGAACCAATCGCGGATCGTCGATGCGCTGCGCATCGAAGAACAAACCTTTGACCGCACGCTCGAGCGCGGGATGGCGCGCTGCGCCGCACTCTTCGACGAACCCGAAATCCGCACGAGCAGGCTCGTGCCGGGACAAGCGGCTTTCGAACTGCACGACACGTTCGGTTTCCCGGTCGAACTGACGCGCGAGATTGCCGCGGAGCGCGGCTACAGCGTTGACATGCGCGGCTTCGAGCAGGCGATGAACGAACAGCGCGAGCGCGCGCGCCGCGACGCCGCATCGAAACGCCCCGCCGTGGCGGTGGCCGATCTGCCCGCTATCAAGAGTGAGTTCACCGGCTACGACGGGTTGGAAGGCGAGGGCACCATCGCGGCGCTGCTCAAAGACGGCGAACCGGTCGCCGAGCTGCGTGAAGGTGAGCGCGGCGACGTGCTGCTCGATCGCACGTCGTTCTACGCCGAAAAGGGCGGGCAGATTGGCGATCGCGGCGCGCTGCGTTCTGCGGATTCCGAAAACGGGGCGTTCTTCGAAGTGCTCGATACGCAGTTTGCGGGCGAAGCGATCGCGCACGCGGGAAGGCTGCGTTCGGGGGAGCTGCACGTCGGCGATCGCGTCCGCACGGAAGTCTCCGCGGATTGGCGGCGCGAGATCAGGCGCCATCACACATCGGCGCACTTGTTGCAGCGCGCGCTCAAAGACGTGTTGGGTGACGACGTTACGCAAGCCGGTTCCTGGGTGGGTATCGACCGCATGCGCTTCGATTTTCGCTGGCCGCACGGCGCGCTCGAGCCCGCGCAGAAGCGCGATATCGCGCACCGCGTGAACGAAATGATCCGCGACGACACGCCGCTGGAAACGCGCGTTCTGCCGATCGAAGAAGCGCGTGCGAGCGGCGCGATCATGATGTTCGGCGAAAAGTACGGCGAGCAAGTCCGCGTCGTGACGGCCGGACCGTCGGTCGAGTTTTGCGGCGGGACGCATTCGCATTCGACCGGCGAGCTCGGCTTATTTCTGATTCTGAGCGAGTTTTCAATCGGCAGCGGCATTCGGCGCATCGAGTCGTGTGTCTCGCAGACCGCCGAAGAGTACGTGCAGCACCAGCAAGAGCTCGTCGGCAATCTGGCGGCAACGCTCGCGGCTCATCCTGAAGAGCTGGGCGAACGTATCGAAAAACTGCAAAGCGACGTCAAGGAACTTCAAAACGCGGTCGGCGATTTGAAGGCGAAGCTCGCCGTCTCCGATGCGCAAGGTTACGTCGAGAAAGTCGAACGCAAGGGCGAGCGCAGTTTCGTCGGCGCGGTCGTTCCCGAAGCGGGAGCCGAAGCGTTGCGGCATTTGAGCAGCGCGATACGTCAACGCGTGCGCAGCGGCGCTATCGCACTGGCCGGCGTCGACGGGGAGACGGTCAGTTTGCTGGTCAGCGTGAGCGACGATCTCGTCAAAGCCGGAGTTCACGCCGGAAATCTGGTCAAGCTCGCCGCACCGCTGATAGACGGGCGCGGCGGCGGACAGCCGGGCCAAGCGCAAGGCGGCGGAAAGAATCCGGCCGGCGCCGAGGCCGCGCTGAACGCAATTCGCAATGCGGTGCTTCCGGCATGATTGCCGCGCTGGCGTTCGCCGTGACGCTCGCTCCGCTGAAGGTGCTCGATTCGCAGCTCGTGCTCCAGCGTTACGAAGCGCGGCTTACGGCGACCAAAGATCCGCAGACGCTCATTTTCCTGTACTCGGTTTCGCAGGCCGGCCCGCTGGATATCGATCAAATGCATCGCGTCTATCGCAGCGGCAGCCTGGTACGCGACGAAACTCTCGTGGTCGACGGCGTTAAGCAAAAGACGACACGCATCGCGCGCTACCGCAACCGCTATACGCTGCACAATCTGGCGCCGCGCACCACGCGATACGTTTTCCTGTTCGTACGGCCAATCGTCAGGAACGGCAGATATGATTATTTGTACCGCGCGGTGCCGCTGGGTGCGCCGGCGGCATTCACGGTGCGGACGATGACCATCGACGGAAGAACGTTCTTGCCGCGCGAGATCCGTTTCCACAGTACCGGTGCGGGAGCGCGCGGAGACGGGACGTTAGCGTTCACGGCTGCGGGGAAATATTGGGTGCCGCTCTCGATTGCGGTGCAGGGAAGCGTGAACGGACGAACCGCGCGCGAGCGCATCACGTTCGGCGGCTACCAATTTCCGGCGGCGCTGCCGCAGTCGACCTTTCATGCACCGCGAGCGCTGCCGCCGGCGGTTTTGCCGACATTTTAACCGCTCGCCTGGCGCCGTGGGCCGCGTGGCTCGTGCCGCTCGCGGTATACGCCACGTCGCTCGATGGCGCGGTTGGCTACTGGGATACGGGCGAGTCTCAAGTGGTGCCGTGGATCTTCGGCATCGCGCATCCGACGGGATTTCCGGCGTTTACGCTCGCCGCCGGGATCTTCGCGCATCTCTTTCCGGGTGGGACGGTCGCCTGGCGGATCGCAGTATTCAGCGCGATTGCGATGAGCGCGGCATGCTCGGCGATCTTTGCATCGCTGCGCGAACTCAAATGCAACGTTTGGATCGCGCTCGGGGCGAGCTGGGTCTTCGCTTTCGGAGAGATTGCGTGGACGCGCGGCACGCGCGCCGAGGTGCACGCGTTGGCAGCCGGGCTGGCGGCGCTGACACTCTATTTTTGCATTCGTTGGTACGTGCGCAGTGAACCGCGGGCGTTCGCGCTCGGCGCGCTGTGTTGGGGAGTTGCGATCGCGACGCATCCGGTGACGGCACTGCTTGCGCCGGCGCTGCTCGTCGCGCTGTGCGCTCGCACGCGGACGTTGCGTTTGCGCACGCTCGCGCAGGGCTTGTTATTGTCCGCAATCGGCGTCTCCCTGTACGCGTATCTTCCGATTCGCAGTGCCGTCGTCACACACGCGCGGCTCGATCCCACGCTCGCGCTGGGTTTGCCGCCCGGCCAGGCGTTTTGGGATATGAACCATCCGGCGGCGTGGGAGGGCTTCCGCAGCTTCGTGAGCGGCTCCGATTACGGCGCGCTGCGCGCGTTTTCGGCGGCCTTGCATCTGGAGACGTATCGCACGGGCGTGCCGCCGTTTTTCATTTCTTTGTGGAGTGAATTCACGGCGCTCGGAATCTTAGTGGCAGCGGCCGGTGCTATTGCGCTCGCGCGCAGCCGGCCGTGGCTCTCCGCCGCGCTCTTCTTGGCATTCGCGTGTCCCGCGGTTTTCGCTTTCGGTTACCCGGTCGAAGCGGATCTCGAGCGCTACTACCTGATTCCGTTCATCGTCATGGCGATACTGGCGGGTTACGGCGCGAATGCCGTTGCAAAGGCGATGCCTGAGTTGCGCGTCGTCTCGGCGTTGATCTTGCCGGCAATTGCCCTCGCGTTGCTGATACTCAATCGCAGTACGTTCGATCAGCCGAAATCGACCGGTGCGGCGGGGTTGATTAGAACCGTGCAAATCGCAACGCCCGACGACGCCGTGTTGGTCGCGCCCTGGATCGACTCGACCGCACTGGCGTATGCAGCATATGTCGATCGTTCTCTGGGTCATCGCATCGTCGACAACGCCTGGCTCAGCGACGAAGCCGCGCGCGTGCCCGGGTGGATCCGCGCCGGGCGCCACGTGTACGTGGTGGATCAAGTCGTCGGATCGGTGCCGGGCTACCGTTTGATACGCATTCCGGGCTCCCCCGATCTTTACCGGATCGAAAAGCAATGAAGGTGCGCGGATGCGTGACCGCGGGAATCGTCGCGACGCTGATAACGCTGATCGCCGGCCATTTCCGCGCGACGCCCTACAACAACTATGTTCTGCTCGCCGACGCGCTGCTGCACGGACACACGTGGATCGCATGGCCGGGCGCGTACATAGACGCGCTGGCATACCGCGGCCAGCATTACATAATCGAAGGTCCGGTACCGGCGCTGCTGCTTCTGCCGTACGTTGCGGTTGCGGGAACGGCTGCAAATCAAACGCTGCTTTCGGCGATCCTTTGCGGCGTTGCGATCGGCGCGGCTTGGGAACTGGGCGAGCGTTTGGGCTTGGCACGAACGGCCAATCTGTGGCTCACCGCGTTCTTGCTGGCCGGAACCGATCTCTTATGGTGCGCGATGCTCGGGGACGTTTGGTTCATCGCGCACGTCAGCGCGGCAGCGTTCACGCTGCTGGCGCTCGTGGAGATCTGCGGCAGGCGGCGGGGATGGCTGGTCGCGCTGTGGGCCGTAGCGGCGGCCGGTTCGCGGTTTTCTTTGGTGCTGGTAATTCCGGTCTATGCAGCGCTGCTTCTCGCTCCCGATCCGTTGCCGCATGGCCGGCGCGTGGATTCGTCACGCTTGCGTGCGATGCTGCTCGGGTTCGGCGGCGTGCTGCTTGGAGCGGGCGCGCTCTATATGGCATACAATGTTGCGCGCTGGGGAACCGTTGCGGACATCGGCTACACGAGTTGGTACCATCAGGATTCGGCGGGATCTCCGACCGGCTCGCCATTCCGTTTGCAATATCTGGGGTACCAGTTCTGGTCGTTCTTCGTGCAGCGCCCGGACTTCTCGGCGGCATTTCCGTGGATTCGTCCGTCGTATTCCGGCATCGCGCTGACGTGGACCAGTCCGGCGCTCATGTATGCGCTATGGGCTAGGAGACCGCGCACGCTCGTCCTTGCGATGTGGGCGGCGGCGATCCTCGTTGCGCTACCGTCGTTCCTTTACTACGTCAACGGTTTCGCGCAATACGGTATGCGGCACGCGCTCGACTTCATTCCGTTTCTATACGTCTTGATGGCGCTGGCCGCTCGCGAGCGGTTGCCGCTGTGGGTGAAGGTGCTGATCGGCTACTCGTGCGCAGCGAGTTTGTACGGCGTCTGGTACTGGGACGTTTTCTTACGCTCGGGAAACTAGCGCGCTTCGAACGCGTCGCGTAGATCCGCCGCGGTTGTGACGGGAGCGCTGCAAACGTTTCCACGGCAAAGATAAGCGGCCGGAGCGAGCGTCGGTTCCATTCCGCGATCGCGTAGTTTTTGCACGTCATCGGGCGCGATCGTGCGCACGGCGAGCAGGGGATCCGGCAATGCGCGAGCGGTTTCGCGAAGGTCGCTCGTTTGTTCCGGCGACCCGACCAGGACGACGGATGCCCGCTCGCCGAAAAAGCGGCGCAGCGCCCGTGCGAATGGTGCGGCGAACATGCGCATGCTGCCGTAGTTTGAGGCGTAGAGCTGCAGCGTGCGTTCCGCGGAGCTGCGCTTCGCATCGTCATCATCTAAAACGGCGAGCCGTAAGAAACTTTCTGCCAGCAGTGAATTATCGGCCAGCGGACGCTGCCGTACCGACAAGTTGCCGAGCTGCTCTTCCTCTCCCGCGTGGTCGTAGTATCCGCCGTTGGGCGAAGCGAACGCGTTGTCGACTACGCTCACGAGTTCGCGCGCGCGCACGAGAAATCGCGGCTCCCCCGACGTTTCGTGCGCATCGAGCAGCGCGCGCAGGTACGCCACCTGATCGGTGAGCAGTCCGCGCACTTGCGGCGTTCCTCCCGGCTCGAAAAAATGGTAGAGCAACCCGTTCTCGTCGCGCATGCGCTCGTGCAAACCGTCGAGCGCCGCTTGCGCCTCGCGCATGACGCCATCGTCTTCCAGTGCGGCGGCCGCAAAGGCGAACGCGCCGGCCATCGCGGCGGTCCAGTTCGAATACGACGTGCGGTCGACGTAGGGCGCTTCGCGTTTTTTCCGTTCGTCGAGCGGAAGCGCGAAATACGCTTCGTCTGCATCTTGGCTGCCCGAAAAAAAACCGGTCTCCTCGTCGCGCAAGACGGTCCGCACGTAGCGCAGCGCCGATTCGAGCGTCGATCGAAACGCCGGGTTGCGCGTCGTTCGCGTTAACTCGGCCAGGATGCGCAGCAGTGCCGCGTGATCCTCGGTCATCTTCTCGAAGTGTGGAACGCTCCAGTCGCGCGTCGTCGAGTACCGGAAGAATCCGCCTTCAACGCGATCGTACGTGCCGCCGCCGCCCATCGCGAGCAGCGTCTTGGCGAGCATGTCGTAGAGCCGCCGATCGCCGGTCACCCGATACTCTTGCAAGAGAAAGTCGAGCACGTCGGTCATCGGAAACTTCGGCTCGGTGCCGAAGCCGCCGTAGTCGGAATCGTAGGCGTCGGAGATCTCTTCGAGCACGCGCGCGATCATCGTTTCGCGTAACTCGCCTGAAGCCGGCCGCTCGGCGGCGCTTTCTTTGCGCAGCTCGATCGCGCGTTCTTCGACATGTTCGCGATGCTCTTTGTAGAAGTCGGCTATCTGATCGAGCGCGCCGAGCATCTGCTCGGGCGGCATGTACGTCGCACCCGCGAGCAGCGCGCCCGCCGGCGCAAGGAACGCCGTCGTCGGCCAGCCGCCTTGATTGTATCGTGCGTTGACGTCCGGGCGGCGATCGTTGTCTACGCGAACGGGCACGAAACGTTCGTTGATGCGCTCGATCACGCGCGGATCCGAATAACTCGTTTCGTCCATCACGTGACACCAGTGGCACCACACCGCCGAAATCGAAAGCAGAATCGGTTTCTGCTCCCGCTCTGCTTGCGCGAACGCGGCCTCTCCCCAGGTCTGCCAAGCGATCTCGCCGGCGCGGTTGGGCCGAGGCGAAAAATGGAACTCCGAGCTCATCTTACTCGTCTTCCCCGGTAGCGCCCCGAAGGAACCCGGCTCCGTAGAGAATGCCGGTTAGGGTTATCAGGGCCAGCCACGCCTGGACGTGCCACCCCGCGGGGCCGGGCAGGCCAACGTCGTTCGCCCAGCCTGGCCATAACAGTTCGGAAAGAAATACGGCCGCGCCGGCCGTGAATCCGAGCGCGTATTTCCGGTGGCCGGCGGCGGTCATCCCATAGACCTCGCCCTCGTAGAAGCTCCGGGTTGGGACCAACGAGCGCCACCAGGCCAGGGCGGCCAGGCCGAGACTGAGTACGAACCCGGCCCAAACCCACATACCGCTCGCTTCGCCGCCCCCCGGTATGCTCGCTTGCACTCTGGGTATAACCCTCGCCGAGCTACGAAAGGAGCAGTGACTCGTATGGCTGATGGCCCGGTTGTAGTCAACGACGGCAGTGGAGGCGGGGCGGCTGCCGTAGGCATCGTTATCGTCGTCCTCATCGCGATCTTGATCGCGATCTTCGTCTGGCATCCGTGGTCCTCGACGAGCAGCAGCACGTCGACGAACGGTGGCACCACGACTACCAATACCACAACTACTGGAGGAGGTACCAAACCCTAATGGCTGGCTTATTGTGGACGATTATCGTCATTCTGGTCGTTATTTGGTTACTGGGTTTTCTGCTCCATTTTGGCGGAGCGCTTATCCACATCATCATCGTAGTTGCGGTGATCTTGCTCATCATCAACCTGCTGAGCGGGCGAGGAGCGCGAGTCTAGACCCGCGCACCTATCGGCAAGATGCCGGCTAGGAAAACGACCAAAGGAGCGAGCCGGGTACGGGAACCCGGCTCGCTCAAACGTTATCACGCCAAGCGCGATTTTAAAACGACGCCCGAACCGCGCGGTAAACCGGTTAAAGGCGGCAAGCGTTTGCGTTTCGTCATTCAGAAGCATCGCGCATCGCGGCTGCACTACGATTTCCGTTTAGAAGCGGACGGCGTGCTCAAGTCGTGGGCCGTTCCAAAAGGCCCGTCGCGCGATCCGGCGGATCGCCGGCTGGCGATGCACGTTGAAGACCATCCCTACGATTACCGCACGTTCGAAGGCATCATTCCAAAAGGGCAATACGGCGCGGGCGAAGTGATCGTCTGGGACGAGGGCTGGTATAGGCTGGCCGAAGGCGAGGATCCCGCCACCGAGATCGGCCGCGGAAAAATCAAGTTCATTCTTTCCGGAAAGAAACTCAACGGTGAGTTCACGCTCGTGCGCATCAAGGGCCGCGAGAGCGACAGCGGCGATCCCTGGCTGTTGATCAAAGACCACGACGAGTTCATCGATCCGAAATACGATATCGCAAAAGATAACAAGTCGGCAAAGACCGGACGCACCGTCGAGTCGTACGCGAAAGATCCGCGCGCGCCGCACTGGGACTCCGGACGCAAAGCGGCGCCTCGCGGCGCAACCAAGGAAAAAAAAAGCGCTAAGCGCGATCCGGTTCCCGCTATCCATACGCCCATGCTCGCGACGCTGGTGGACGAGCCGTTCGACGACGACGAGTGGCTCTTCGAAATAAAGTGGGACGGATACCGCGCGATCTGTACGGTGCGTGAAGACGGCAAGACCTCGCTGGTGTCGCGCAACGGTCTGGATTTTTTAGGGCAGTTTCCGGAACTGGAAGAACTGCGCGGCGCGTGGACGACGCTGCCGGTCGTCGTCGACGGCGAGATCGTCAGCCTCGACGAGCGCGGCCGCTCGTCTTTTCAGCGCCTGCAAGGGAGCTTCAACCGCAACCGCCCGAGTGCGCGATCGAGCGACGCAAAAAAATACCCGCTGACCTATGCGGTCTTCGACATCCTCTACGCCGACGGAAAAGACTTGCGCAAGACGCCGCTCGAGGAGCGCAAGGCGATCCTGGAGCGCGCGATCGGCGACACGGACCTCGTGCTGTACTCCAAACACGTCATCGGTGACGGCCGCGCGTTTTTCGAGCAAGCCCGGCGCCAGCAGCTTGAGGGCATCATCGGAAAACGGCGCGACTCGACCTACCACGAACGCCGCACGCGCGATTGGGTGAAGATCAAAGCGCAGTTAATGCAGGAGTGCGTTATCGGCGGATTCACCGAGCCGCGCGGCAGCCGCAAAGGCTTTGGCGCGCTTTTGCTGGGACTCTACGATAAAGGTAAACTCTATTACGTCGGTCACGTCGGGACCGGCTTCGATACCAAGACACTCGCCGCCATGACGGCACAGCTTAAGAAGACCGAGCGCAAGGCTTCCCCCTTTGTCAACAACGTCGACTCGAATACGAAGGCGCACTGGGTCGAACCCAAACTCGTCGCTCAAGTGCGATTCACGGAATGGACGCGCGACGGTGTGATGCGGCAGCCGGCCTACTTAGGATTGCGCACCGACAAAAAACCGAAAGATTGCGTCCGGGAAGTTCCCATCGACACCGACGAGGTCGCGTAATGGCGCGCACCACCCAAAAAGCCAAGGTCGGCGGACGCGAACTGACATTTTCGAATCTCGACAAGGTCTTGTTTCCGCACGACGGTTATACGAAGGGCGATCTCATCGCCTATTACCTGAGCGTCGCGAAGTGGCTCTTGCCGCACGTGAAAGATCGGCCGCTGACGTTGCAGCGCTATCCCGACGGTATCGGCGGCCAATCGTTTTTCGAAAAGCAGGCCCCGAAGTTTACGCCCGGCTGGATAGAGACGATCGACCTTTCGGCCGACCAGGGCTCGCGCAAGATCGCCTACATACTCTGCAACGACGAAGCGACGCTCGCGTGGTGCGCGAACCTCGCGGCGATCGTACTGCACGTTTGGTACTCGCACCGGCCGACGCTGGAGTATCCCGATTACGCGCTCTTTGACCTCGATCCAGGCGACGGCTGTCCGATGAAAACGCTCGCCAAAGTCGCGCTCGAATTCCACGATATGCTGGCGGATATCGGACTGACGCCTTTGGTGAAAACGACCGGCGGGAGCGGTTTGCATTTGGTTATTCCCGTGAAGCCGCAGTATTCGTACGATGCGCTCAAACAGTTCGGAGAGATCGCCGCGCGGCGCGTGAACCGCGAGCTGCCGAAGCTCACGACGCTCGAACGCTCCATCGCGCGCCGTCCCAAAGGAACGGTGCTGCTGGACTGGGTGCAGATCGGTCGCGGTAAGACCGTCGTGCCGCCGTATGGCGTGCGCGCGCGCGACAAGGCTCCGGTTTCAATGACGCTGGATTGGTCCGAGATCGAGGAGTTCGAATCCAAGCGGCTGACGCCCGAAGCGGCGAATGCGCGCTGGACGATCGCCAACGCGAAAAAGCGTCTACAAGACGAAGGCGACCTTTGGGGCGGAAAGCACTGGAAGCCGGCCGCGCTCGAACCGGCGCTGAAAAGAGCGCAGCGCGCCTGGAGTTAGCGCAGCGCGCCTGGAGTTAGCGCAGCGCCGCGGTCGCCGCTCTTACAACGCCGACAAAACGTTCGACGGCAGCCTGCTGATCCGCGGCGTTCGCAGCATTAACGACTTCGGGAAACGCCAGCGGCGCGCGGTCGATCGAGTGGTAGTAACGGTAGTTCGAGAGGCCTCCCTCAATGTAGAATGCGGCGATCGCCGCGTGCTGCTTGGCTGAGAGCGCCTGCATCGTCGCAGTATCGCCGGCGATCTCTGCGTTATCGAGGGAGTCATCCGCTACACGCGCAGCGGCCACGTAATCGCTCAACGCACTCTGCAGCGCCGCGACGTCAACGCCGCTCTTGATAAACTGCGCGTCAAGACGCAGCGCGTTCACCAAACTTTGTGCGTGATCGGATAGGCGCCAGGGCGAAACGGTTGCGCTTGCGGCGCGCATGGCTTGAATGCCGGTGAGGATTGCATCGGCCACGGCTTCTTTATAATCCGGATCGTACACGGCGATGCCGGGAATGTTGTCCTCGGCGGTGTGGTGCGCGCCGAAATCGCCGCGGAAGCCGTTGGACGAGCTCGGAATCCCGAGCTGGTAGGCAAAGGTTTGCTGATCCGAACCGCTGCTCGCCGGCTGCAGCAGAGGATTCTTCTCGGTCCAATTTCCACCGGTTCCGATCATCGTTCCGTCGGGGCCGGGAACGCCGTCTGCGATCTGTTTGATGAAAGCCCACAACTCCGGCGACGCGCGAATGAGAAACGGCGGCCCGGTTGTGACCTGATCGGTATTGATGTACTGCTCCACATTGGCGCGCAACTGCGGACCGAATTGGTATGCGTACGAGATCGATCCGAAGAGGCCGAGTTCGTGGCCGTCCCACGATGCGATCTCGATCGTGCGTTTCGGGCGCCAGCCTTGCTGCAGCAGTTTGTGAAAACCGTCCGCGGCTTGCATGAGTACAGTCGTGCCGCTTCCGGGATCGATCGCCCCGAATGCGACGGCGTCGCGGTGGCTGCCAATCATGACGATGGAATCCGGCTGTTCGCTTCCGCGAATGTCGCCGATCACGTTCCAAATGCGTACGACCTTGCGCAGCATCTGCACGGTCAAATGCACGCGCACGTTTCCGCCGACGTGCGTCACGATTTCGAAAAGCGGATGCCATTCGGGCGCGGCCACCGGTCCGCCCAACGCCGCAAGCAACGTGCGCGCGGTGCGCTGCGTCACGGGTAGTTCGGGAATGTCGGGGCGTGGAACGCTGTCCCAAGCGTTGTGCGGAACGCCGGGTAGCGGTGCTTGACCGGGAAGCGTTACGTCGCCCGGCGGCAGCGGCGTCGGCGAGGCGGACGGAGCCGGAGCGGCGCCGCGCTCGGCCATATCCATGTTCTTGTAATTGCCGCGCGGCCACGGTTGACCGCGGCCGAATCCGTCGTTGGCCGGATCGGTGAATTCGACGATGCCGGCAACGCCGCGTTTCTTTAACTCGGCGTACGACGCGCCGCCGCCGCTGCGCAGCAGCGCGATGGCGCCGTGCAGATCGACGTGCAGCGCGTCGAGCGCTTGCAGATCGGCGGCGCTGCCGTGATTGACGTAATAGAGCGGACCCGTCACGTCGCCGTCGCCGGAGCTTCCGGCGAACGGCGGGCCGGCCGCGATCTCTTGCGGCGTGTGATCTCCGGGCGTGCCTTCGAGCAGGTCGAATGGCATCGCTTTGGGCGCAACGATCGCGAGCGATTCGCGCACGGGCGCGGTGAATTCGACGTCGTAAGGAACGACGCGCGTCGTAAAACCGTCGGTTTGCAGCCGCTGCTGGACGAAGAGTGCCGTGGCATAATCGGCCGGCGTGCCGGCGCGGTGCGGTTTCGACGAGAGGCGCTGCTCGATGGCCGCGGCGTTTGCCGCGCTGGGGACGGCCGCGAAGGCCTTCTCCCACGCCAGCTCCGCAGCCGTCGCCGGGCTCGAGGCCCAGCCTATCAGATGAACGGCCGCGGCCGCCGCCAGCACGAAAATCATTGGTGGAGCGGGTTTTGCGCCCGGGGACCGCTTCCTGGGCAGCCCTGACGAGGGATGGGTCGCTTTCGAGGCCCCTCGTCGGGTATAATCCAAGTCGCAGTTATCCACAGGGGGCATTTCCTTGGCACACGCCATTTGGTCCGGATCTATCAACTTCGGCCTGGTCACCATTCCGGTCAAGCTCTTCACGGCAGTACGCGGAAACGATCTGTCGTTTAACATGCTGCATGCCAAGGACGAGGGGCGGATCCGCTACGAGCGCATCTGCACGGTCGACAATAAGCCCGTCCCGTGGGACGAAATCGTCAAAGGCTACGAGTACGAAAAGGGCGACTACGTCATCCTCACCGATGAGGATTTCAAGAAAGTCAATCCGGAGGCGACGCAGAGCGTCGACATTCTCGAGTTCGTCGAGCTCGACAAGATCAATCCGATGTACTTCGACAAGCCGTACTATTTAGAACCGACCAAACAAGGCCGGCATGCATACGCGCTATTGCGCGAAGCGTTGGAAAAGGCGAACAAGGTCGCGATCGCGCGCGTCGTGATCCGAACGAAAGAAACGATCGCCGCGGTCAAACCGTCGGGCGATGCGCTCGTGCTGGAGATCATGCACTGGGCCGACGAGATGATCGAAGAGTCGACGCTCGATCTGCCCGGCGAAACGAAACTTCCCGAGCCCGAAATGAAGATGGCCAAGATGCTGATCGACGCGATGAGCGTCGACGAGTTCGAGCCGGAGAAATTCACTAATACGTACCACGAAGAATTGATGGCGATGATCGAAGCGCGCGCGGCCGGCAAAGAGCTGCCCAAGCCCAAGAAGGCTCCGGCGCGGGCGAAGGTCGTCAATCTCATGGACGTGCTGGCGCAAAGCGTCGAAGCGAGCAAGAAGCAGCGCGGCGCGCGATCAGCTGCTGCCGAGAAGCGCGCGGCGCACAAAGCCGCGCCCAAGCGCCGCAAGAGCGCTTAAGACTTAGGCCGTCTCTTCTTTCAGCCGCGTGCGGTGACGCGGCTCGCGGCGGGTTTGGATCATCCCGGCGATCAGTGCGACGAACGCAAAGAAGCACGAGTACGCGCCCGACCATTGTGGCCCGAAGGTGCCGAGCACTCCCGTCGAGATCGGCGGCGAGATAATTCCCGAAAGTGAATCGAGCGACGAAGTGACGCCGAGCACGGTCCCCTGCCGCTTGGCGTCCGCCGCGACACTGATAAGCGCGGTCAATCCGCTGTTGCCGAGCGCAAGCCCGGCACTGAAGAGCACGGCGACAATCGCGAGTGCGTAAAACGAGTGTACGATCGCCAGCAGTCCGAATCCGACAAACAGCGAGCCCAGCCCAAGTGTTGACATGCCGCGGTCGCCCAGCCAATCCGAAGCCCGGCCGATTAGGAAGACGTTCATGAAAACATTAAGCGCGGACGTGCTCGAGAAAAAATAATCCGTCTGCTCGGGCGTGAAATGCAATTGTCGCGCTAAATACAGCGCCATGATGCTGAACCAGCCGTAAAGCGAGAGCGAAAGCGCCAGTTTCTGCCAGAGCAGCGGGGCGAATTTCTTGTTCTGGAACGTGCGGACGATCTCGGCAGGCCCGACGACCTCTTCGGTCTTTCCGCGCGATTCGGGCAAGTAGCGGATCGTCACGATCAGTGTGACGAGCTGCAATGCCGCCGCGGCGTAAAACGGCGCGCTATATCCGAAGCGCTGAAAGAGCACCGACTCGATGAGCGGCCCGAAGATCATGCCGGCGCCGAACGTCGCGCCGATCAAGCCGAACGCGCGCGAACGTTCCTTGGGCTCGACGAGATCTGCGACGTACGCTTGCGTGACGCCGATGTTTCCGCCGGAGAAACCCTCGAGGATGCGGGCAGCAAACACAAAGCCGATGCTGCCGGCGGCGCCGAGCATCGCCCAGCCGATGGTCGCGCCGACTTGACTGATGATCAGCACGCCTTTGCGTCCGATGCGATCCGAAACGTTGCCCCAAATCGGTCCGGAGACGAGTTGACAGAACGAAAACGTCGAGAAGAGCACGCCGACGACAAACGGCGACGCGCCGAAGTGCGTGACGAAGTACGGCAGCAGCGGAATCAGCATGCTGAACCCGAGGATGTCGATGAACGTGATCCCGAGGATCGGGAAGAGCCGGCGGATCATGCGGCTTCGATCGGCAAAACGAGGCGATGCAAATCGTCAATAGCGCGCACGGGCTGCTCTTCGAATGCCGTGAGGAGGTCGCCTTCGCGACCGTGGTGTTTTTTGGAACCTGCGCCGCTTAGGCGCGGTTTCACAGAGGGCCGCGCAGGCGCTCCGCGAAGCGGACGGCCTCTAAGCCCAGATGGCGGAATTGGTAGACGCGCTGGTTTCAGGTATCAGTGGCCGCAAGGCCGTGGGGGTTCGAGTCCCTTTCTGGGCACCAATTCCACGAGGGAATTTAGTGCAATTCCGCTCCGACTGATAACATTGCGCGTTTGCAAAGATCGTTTGCGGCTTGCTGCCAGAACGGAAACACGAACCTAAAACCGGCATCTAGGAGCCGTCGCGGCACTACGCGCCGACTTTTTAGGATCAGTTCAGTCTCGGTGCGCATAAGAAACGCGCCAACCTCAAGCATCGCCGAATTTATGGGAAGACCAACGCGTACACCCGCAGCGTGCCGAATATCCCTCATGAATTCGGCGTTGGGCAATGGATTAGGTGAAGCAATGTTGACGGCGCCGCTGATGTCATCGCGTGCGATTAACCAATCAATCGCGTTTAAGAAGTCCTGATCGTGAACCCACGACATATATTGCCGCCCATCGCCCGCTCTTCCGCCGAGGCCACGCCGCACAAGCCCTAGCAAGGCATCAAAGATTCCGCCGCGGGCTGGGCTCATTACCATCGCCGAGCGCATCAATACTTTCCGCGTCTGCGGCGTGATTGACTCGTTGCAGGCTTTCTCCCACGCGTTTGCCACATCTATGCTAAAACGCCACGTGTCTGGGGTGCTCGGCTCGCGCCCGCCAAGAATGCCGGTGATTTCGTCGTTGAGCGCATCGTATCGGTGACTGTAGATGGTCGCAGTCGATGCCTGTAGCCACACACGCGGAGGCCTCGCAGCTCGGGAAATAGCTTTACCTATCGCTTGAGTCGAGAGTACTCGCGATTCCATGATCTCCCGCCGGTTAGCGGGCGTATAACGACAATCCACGCTGCGACCCGCAAGGTCTATGACAACTTCAGCGCCCTCGATCGCTTCTGCCCAGCCCGAGATGTCGCGACCGTTCCATTCGACCACCTTCCAGGGTGCTGGTTGCAGATGCCGGCTTAGCACTGTGACATCGGCGCCGTGGGCGACAAAGTTTCGCGCTAAAATCGTTCCGATCTGTCCGGAGCCACCCGCGATGACGACTCTCATCCTTTCGCCGTGGCGCGCGACCTTTCGGAGAGCCCCTTGACGTGGTTGAGCACTCGCAAATGAATTTCATGCACGATGGCGTCAGACCATAGCGCCCAATACGATGCGGGCCACAGGTGATGTTGGTACCACGTCGTGCCGATGAGTCGCGTCCGGCCGCCGGGAAGCGCCACGAGGTCAAATCGCCCGCGCAACGACACCATGAACCCATGGAGATGAGGCGTATCGATATGGCCGTAGGGCGACCACTCCTTCATTGGTTCCGCGCTCTTCGCAACCCTAAAGGCCAGCGTGTGCGCCTGTTTCCATACGGTGATTGGTTCAATGAAATCGCCGGTAGAAAACTCGCAGTACCTGACGGCTCCCACGCCACGCCCAACAATTCTTGCGCGTTCCGGATACGCGATACCAACGCGAAATGGCAGTTCGGTTGGCGGGGGCAGATCCGGAAAGCTTACAACGTTTCGCCAAACCACATCGGGTGGCGCGTCGATATCAACGCTCGTATGCACGACGTAGATCGGAGCGACGGGTTGCCCTGCCCATTCTGCTCCCATAATCGCCGGCGCCAGCAACGCGCAAATGAGGATCGCTGCAAGGTTTACCCCCGGCCGGGGCGTACGCCGTTGAATAGCATATGCAAACGCAGCCCCTATCAATGCGAATGCAATCGCGATCGGTAATGCCATCAGGATGCAAATTGCGCCTTCGAACGCTAGGGCTAGGAGCGCCAGCCCAGTTAGCGCTACCGACAAGAAAGCAACGCTCAAACTGGCGTGCAGCGTTCTGTTTTCATGGGCACCGTAGGTAAGGACGGAAAGCGCGCCCTGCACAAAGGGAATCGCGGCAAACAAGCCCCATCCATAAGAACCTAATACAAGGGTTCCAATGGCGACGAACGCTACGCCGATTATCGTTGTCAGAATCAAAGCGACGATTGCCGCACCCAACGAATCCGTGGGGACGAACCGGCTGAACCAGCGCCCGGCGTTACCGGATGAGATTGATTCTCTTTCCGGCCACGCGGCTGCCATTGCGAAAGACACAATGTTTGCAATCGGAACAAAAAACAGCACCACCAGCCACGGCGGCCAGCCGATGGTGCGGAAGCGCTTTGCGGTGATTGCCACGCCCACCCATGCGAAGGGCACGGATATGGCCGTCATCGCCCCCAGAAAGTTCTGATCGCTTCGAGAGAGGTGGCCGATCGAAACTTGTAGTCCTAACGGCATGAGGTAATTTAAAGGACTCCAAGTATGATGGAATATACCGGCAAGCCAGATGTCCAGAACGTGCTTGACGAGCACGCCAGCGAATGCGACGACCACATACGAGCGACGGTCAAGTTCCCCTGAAAAAGAGAACAAGGTGCTATATAGGCGCATTAAGCTCGCGCCTTCAGCAGCGACCTGAGTCTTCCACGAAGTCCGAGCATGCCGCGGATCGCAGCCGGTGGCAGCCGGAGAAATTCGTCGACCAGTGGCGTTACGGCTTCAAATAAATCCAGCATGGCGCGGATACGTGTTCGTACATATCTATCTGCGATCTGGTCTCGCGAATCGAGTTCCGCAGCGCACTCGCGGAGGATGGCCAACGTCGGATCTATCTCCCGGCGCTTTCGAGCCTCAGCCAAAATCGAAAACATTTCCCAAACGTCGGTAATTGCTTCAAAATGCTCACGCCGGTCGCCGAGGACGTGCAGCGAACGCACGACACCCCAGCCACGTAGCTCACGCAGGCTTGAGCTTGCATTAGAACGCGCGATACCCAAGGCGTCAGAGATAGCCTTGATGTCCAGTGGCTTAGGCGAGAGATAGAGCAGCGCGTGTACCTGCGCGACAGTACGATTGATACCCCAGCGTTGGCCTAGTTCGCCCCAGTGAACAACGAATTTCCGCGCGGCGGCGGACAGCTCGGTTTGGTCTGCCATGACTGTCATAACAGACATTACAGTTTCTAGAGGCCGATGTCAATCCTCGGGCCTGAACAGGGCCGGCCCAGGTGCGGCCCGCTAAATATCCCGTCCGTCGTCCAAAAAGGCCCGCTTACAGCGGGCCTTTCCTGTGGCTTTTGCGGCGTTGAATGATAACCGACTGATAACGGGCAATCGCGAAAACTGAGGAAACTGAGGAAACGCCGACTCGTATGTGTGCTCAACCTGGGCTTCAAAAGAGCGCCGTTAGCTCAATTTTCCAAGGGGCTACGGTTTCGAGTCCCTTTCTGGGCACCAAACCAAGTACACCAAATACACGAGGGAATTCCTGAGTTTAGAGGCTGACTGACAACTTACTGACAACACGCAATTTTCGCAGGTTAAAAGTTTGGATTCTGAAATGCAAGAAGAGTTAGGCGCATATAAGTGTGGGCAACAATTGGCAGTGTTCCCCGCCGCCTTTTCCGACCTTAGTTGGGCAGCTGCGAAAAGCTCGGGAGTGCGCCTCGTCGATGCATCTCTATGCAACCGTCAAATGGCAGTACCTGTTGCGTCGACAGATTTACCCGATAATATTCGACGCCGGCGCAACCGAGGAGATAATTTCCTCGGCCGTTCACCCTACGTACTCCATCTGCGATCAAAACAAGAATATAGGCAGGGTCGTACACCTCAATCTTGGCATCCGAGGAGGCGGCATGCATGTCCGCCGGCCCCAACGGCCATGGATGGACGACGCGATAATCGTTCACGAGCGCGTACGCTTCTACATAACGCGCCGGAATTTGGCCGCCCCGTGCCGCGATCTGTTCCTGGCCACGTGCAAATTTGCACGCAGGTGGCGAGACTGGCGAAGAGGGCACAATTAAAGATTTTCCGTTTGGCAAGGTAATTGCGTAGCCAGCTGACACTGGAACAATTGTAACACTGCTATTCGATGCAGCCCACGCGTGCAAACTGGCTCTGTCACTAACGATCGCGCCAGTCGCTGCCCTAATCGCTGCACCCGCGACGCATACTCGATTGCTAACTCGAGCAGTTGACATGCGCTGCGGGCGGCCGATTTTTCCAAGGAGGGGCGGCAATTGCCTCCGGAGTACCTAATGAATTAGGTGTACGGATGGGAACAGAGTTGAAACCACGAGCCGCTGCCGTTTCTCTTATCTGTCTGCTGGCGACGGTGCTGCCGGCGCCCGGTGCAGATACTTCGCGCCGTGATTTAACCTACACGATAGCGCCGGTTCGATCGCAGGGGGTCTTCAGCGCAGTCGATATTTCGGTTTCATTCTTACTCCCGGCGCCAACAGTGAATCTCTCCCTGCCATCCGAATACGCGGGCGCAGCGGATCTGGACGCTCGCATCCACGACTTGCGGGTTAGCGGCGGCGCCGCGTCCTTGGCCGCGACAGAGGATTCGAGTAAGAAGACGATCTCCGGTACGGCGGGACAACGCGTCACGCTTAGTTACCGCCTTGACGCCGATCCGGCGATGAAGCTCACCCACCCTCAGTATTTCGAGCCGATCATCAAACCTACGTTCTTCTTTCTGATCGGCGCATCGGCTCTCGCGGTTCCGGACCTCGGCGCTGCAACTTATAACGTGCATCTTCGATGGCAATCGGTCGGAGGGGCGGACGCGTATGGGGATAGCTTCGGAATTCAAAAGCCCGCCTCTGACGCGATAATCGATGGCAATAGGATTTCCAATTTACTATTTTTCGGCGGTGATTACCGCTTCCAGCGGATAACCGGCATCGGCAACCCGGTTACAGTCGCAACGTATGGTACCTGGAGCTTTTCGGACGCCGCTTTCGCGAAAATGCTCGAACGTGTCTTAGGGATTGAGCGACGGTTTTGGCGTGACGATCCAAACCCATATTTCGTGGTAGTTCTTTTGCCATCGGACGAGCAGGCCGGAAACTTCGGCGGTACGGGCTACACAAATGCGTTTGCGCTTTACCTTCCGCGCGCCACTGCGTTAGACGGACAGATAGCGTATGAAATCGCACATGAATACTTTCATACGTGGAATCCGCGCAGATTGATGCGGCTGCGCGCGCCACAGGCCGCAGAGTCCTGGTTCCACGAGGGATTTACCGATTACTATGCCTACGATCTGTTGCTGCGCGCCGGTGTCCTGTCCCCGGACTCCTATTTCGCGAGTCTCAATCGGAATATCGCCACATTCGCCGCATCCGGTGCTGCCGGCGTAACCAACGATGAATACGTAAAACATCCGTTCGAGAGTGCCCTCTACAGCATTCCTTACCGTCGAGGAGCGCTGCTCGCATTCCGCTGGAATGCACGAATACGTGCGCTCACTCACGGCCGCCGATCGCTGGACGACGCGATGCGCGGTTTGCTCGTGCGTCACGGAGAATTGCCCGAATATTCCAACGCCGATTTGGCTCGCTATTTCGATCGCTGGACCAACAATGAAGCCGGCACCGACATCGAGCGCTTTATCGATCGGGGCGAACGGCTGGATCCGCCCGCAGATGGATTCGGCACTTGTGCCGAGCGCGTACAGGTTTCCGTAAATCGATGGGTTCTTGGATTTGACGAGGCCGCGACAACGCAGGCAAAAAACATTGTCACGGGGGTGCAGAACGGGAGTGCGGCATTTGCCGCCGGCCTCCGCAATGGTCAAGAACTTATCGGAGAATCTATTTACTACAATGACGTTCGCCAACCCATCGTTCTTTCGGTACTGGCTAACGGCAGGCCGCGGCGCATCGAATACTCTGCTCGAGGGGATTCCGTACTCACGTTTGCGTACCGGGCGCGAGAGCCGGCGGGAGCATTCCGCGCGTGCTATGCGGCGCTGAGCTAAGGCACTTTTGAGGTCCTTTAGAAAAATTTGAGGGAAATTTGAGGACGCTTTACGCGTCTCCATGTATTCTTGGAGGGCAATGTTCGCTGTAACGGTCGCGCTCCTTACGACGATGACCGCGACCACGGTCCCCTTCACGCTGTTCGACCATCGAATCATGGCGACGGCGACGATCGCGGGGAAACCATTCGCGATGATTGTCGATACCGGAGCGCAAGGCATCATCGTCACGCCCGAAGTCGCGCGGCAACTGCATCTCCCGCAGCGCGCGAATGCGGCAATCTCCGGCGCCGGAGCGCGTACTCTTCGGTCAGCTCGAACGCAGCCGCCGCGCATCTCGCTTGCCGGCCGTGAACTCCGCACGCGGGACGCGATCGTTGCCGACCTCGGGCCGATCCGGCGCGCGCTTCACTTCAAGCGTCTCGACGGCATTATCGGCTTGGATGCGCTCACCCCATATGTTGGCATCAACATCGACGCACATGCGCTGACGCTATCGACGATACCCATCGCCGCGCCGCATGACGCGCACGTCGTTCCGTACACGTCGAACGACGGTCTGCTTCGCGTAGAGGCTGCGGTGGATGGCGTTCATGGCACCTTCGTCGTAGATACCGGCGATCGTTCGGCGCTTACGCTCTTTGCGCAATTTGCCGGCCGGAACGGCTTCTATCAGATGACGCCGCGCCGTAACGACCTCATTACGGGGTACGGCTTGGGCGGGCCGATTCGCGGCGATATCATTGCGGCTCATCTTGAGGTTTTCGGTTTCGATCTGCCCGATGTCGTCGCGCGCATGCCCGTAGGCCACGCGGGAGTGTTCTCGACATCGCGCGATCCCGGCAGCATTGGAAACGCCGTTCTCGAGCGCTTCAACAGCGTCTATGATACGGTTGCGCGGACCATGAAGGTCTGGCCGTCGCGCGTGTTTCGCGAAACGCAAACGCTGGATGCGCCGTCTCCGGCGCCACTGCCTCGTCACGCACTCTTTGGCGCAGTACTGGCGGAGAAGGACGGCAAGGTTATCGTGACCAGGGCGATAGCGGACGGTGCCGCGGCGAGATCCGGAATCGAGGCCGGCGATATCGTCGATAGTTTGGCCGGCCAGCCGACCCCAAGCGTCAGCGAATTCCTTTGGCAAGTCCACGCACTACATGCGGGCGATCGCGTTCCGGTTGCTATTCATCGGGACGGCATCGCGAAGACGTTGTACGCGACCATGGCCGCTCCGTTCGATGAAGCGGATCCGGATGTCACGACGATTTATCGTTCGATTGAGGTCGATGGATCCCAACGGCGCACGCTTCTGAGCATGCCCAAAACGGGGAGCGAAAAACTTCCCGCCATGCTTTTTCTTGGGGGCATCGGTTGCTTCTCGGTCGACGTAGCTGCCAACCCGCAGGACCCCTATCTACGGCTTGCACACGATGTGGCCAAGGCCGGCTTCCTCACGATGCGAGTCGAGAAAAGCGGAGTCGGAGACAGTCAAGGGCCGCCGTGCTCCAGTGTGGATTTTGAATCGGAGGAACGCGCCTACGCCGCGGCTATCGAAGCCTTGAAAAAAGATCCGCGCGTCGACCCGTCGCGGATCGTACTCTTCGGTCACAGTATCGGCACAGTCGAAGCACCGCAACTCGCTTGGCGTTATCACCTGGCGGGCATCATCGTGAGCGAGGCGGTCGGCCGCGATTGGCCCGAATACGAAGTGCGTAATCTTCGCCGGCAGCTCGAACTCGGCGGCGAAGCCCCCGCAGAAGTGGATGCGGCGCTGCTGGGCAAGCAAAGATGTCTCGTGCGCCTGCTCTTAGAGCAAGAGCCTGAGGACGTCATCGAACAAACCGAGCCCGATTGCAAGGTTCATAACGGTGTCTATCCGGTCAGCGTCAGCTACATGCGGCAGGTCGCTGTCCAACCAATCATCGACACCTGGACGAGGCTCGACCTACCGGTACTTGCGATTTGGGGATCTTCCGATTTCGTCACCGAGCTGCCGGATCACGAGCGCATCGTTGACATAATCAATGCTCGTCATCCCGGTTCGGCGACGCTGCGTGAAATCGAAGGAATGGATCATCTTCTTTTCTTGGCGCCGACTTTGAATGCGGCGATGCGAGCATTCTCCAGCGGCGCACCGCGAACGTACGACGCGCAACTCAGTCTCGCTGTCATGGAATGGCTACGGCGCTTTCGCTGAACCAAAGCGATCAAAAGCTCCGGCCCGTCGCTACCTAACCGGCGCCGAGGATCCGCCACAGTTACGATTGATAGGGTGCAGGCGGGCGTTGTTGCCGTAGGCGCTCGAGCGCCTTCTCAAACTGCGCGCGGTCCTCGGGTGACAGGTCGGGACGCGCCAGTTCCTTTTCGACACCGTCGCGAACTTCGTCGTCAATCGCTTCTTGATCTGGATCCATATAGGTATCTTCGGCATGCCGATTCCCGGCTTTACCATCCGCGCCGCCACGCTGGACGATGCAGCTGCCATCGCCGGCGTGCAAGTGCGCACCTGGCACGCCGCGTATGCGGGAATGCTTCCGCAGGAACACCTCGACCGGCGCACCGTCGAGCTGCGCACGGCGCAATGGAACCAACGTTTACGGGCCGGCGAAGAGGACGTCTTCGTTGCCTGCGATCCGCGCGGCAGCGTCGTGGGGTTCGCCACGGGCCTGGCTTCGAGCGAACCGGTGGACGGCTTCGACGGCGAGATCGGTGCGATCTACGTATTGCCGGAAGCCCAAGCTCGGGGCCTAGGCAAAAGGCTGCTAAGCGCCGTCGGTACGGCACTGCGAGCCAAAGGCTTTCAATCTGCGTGGCTGCGAGTTTTGTCGGATAATCTTCCAGCGCGGCGTTTTTACGAAACGTTAGGCGCGGAGATCGTCTGCGAAACAACCGAAGAGATCGACGGCTTTGAGTACCGCGAACACTTCTACGGCTGGCGCGATCTGTCTACGCTTTAGGGCCCCAGCCCGAGAAAACGCCCGAAGGTGTCGGAATTGTCGTAACGCGTTCGCTCAGGATCGTCGGGCTCGGAGTGTTGTTCTCCGGCAGCGCAAGTTGGCTCTGCGGCTCATGCCGCTCGTTCACATTGTTTTTCATCGCTATCATCCTACCGCATGTTTATACGGCGCGATATGACATTTGTTTCGGCGCTTAGGTTCCGGCATCGCTGCCGAAGCGGAAGAGATACTTCACGATAAAGCGGTCGAGCGTGCGCGGCGCCGCCGGCGTGCCGAAGTTCAGGAAGAGTTCGTCGCCGGTGCGGAACCGGTGATGATAGGCGGCAGCTAAGTTAACGCCGGCGGACGAAAAACCGCCGCGGCCGTTGACCGACCGCAGCGAGATCGTGAAGTTTTCGTACGGCCCGAGCTGCGCGCCCAGCGAAACGCGGCGCAGCCACTGCGAATCGAAAGCGCCCGTCGTCATCGCGCGTTCGAAGCTGCCGTCGTATTCCAATCCAAGCGAAAAGACGCGGCCGAGCGGGCGCGACGTCGTGAACGAGTAGATGTGCAGATAATCCGGACCGTTGTCGTTGGGACCGACGAAACCGAATCCAAACTTTCCGTACGCTGACTGGAAATCGATCGGCGTCGGCGTTCCGTCGCGATACCCGACCGATACGGTTGCAAGGCTGAAAGTATCGGTGCGTCCGCAAAAATATCCGGGAAAGCCCGTGAAGTACGACCGCGGAAGGGACGGATCGTTGCAGTTGGTATGAAAAGCGGCCGGGTCGACAAAAGAATAACTGCGCAGCTCGTCAATCGACGGGCCGATGCCTACGGAAAAGGCGTTCTTGAACGTCGCGTTGAGGAACACGCTGGCGTCGGCCTGGTGCACGGCGCCCGAGCGGTCCAGAAAGCGATCGGCGTTCACGAAGACGATGAAGTTTTTTAATGCCTTCGTCGATCCGCCGGCGTCCGCAAAAAGGTTGAAGCCGCGGACATCCGAGTTTGCGGTAATGCCGTCTATCGGGTTGTAGTTGGGGCTGATGTCGCTGTAGTCGAGGTTCCATTCGTAGTTTGGTTTGTGGACGTCGATGAAACCGTTTAGGCTGTGCGCGACGCCGCCCGGGACCCACGAACCGTGTTCGCTCGAATCGTTGATGCCGTAGACGAAACCGTTCTTGAGGTTACGCCCTTTGATACCGGCCTCGAGCGAAGTGTCGTCGCCGAAGATGCTGTGATGCGCCATCACGCCGTCGGCCCACCATAGAAAGGTGCGGTCTTGCAGGGTGTGCGTGTAGCCGAACGCAGTATCGTCGAACGTGTTGCCGGTGGTTTGATCGTAGCCGCGGAAATTCAGCACGCCGAACGCCTGACGGCCGAACGTTCCTTCTACTTTCTCACCGCGGTCGAACGGACCGACCGAGGGCGAGTAGAAAAGCTCATTTCCTCCGACTGCCGCCTGATTGGGATTGAGAAACGCGGCGCCTTGGGAGAAAAACGGACGGTACTCTTGCAAGAAGCGGCGGAACTCTTGCGGCGCGATCGTCTGTTGATCGATCTCCACGTTTGAAAAGTCCGGGTTCACCGTGCCGACGAAACTGATCGTGCTGGTCAGCGGAACGCTGACGTCGAGGCCGGCAACGCGCACCGTTTCAGGTAAGAACTGTCCGTTGGCCTGCTGGAAGAGCTTGCGGTCCCGCCCGATGGTTTCAAGCGTGTAGACTTCGGCGCGCGGCTTCGGCTTCACGGCCGCCGTTGCGCCCGTCGTGATGCCCGTCCACGACGGCCAGAAGCGCGCGTCGCTGAAGAGCGGGAACTGATTGCCCACCGCTCCGTCTTGCATCACGCCGTCGTATGCCCACGTATAGTGCTCCGCGGGCGCCGCGACGTTGCGAATAAAGTTGATGCGCCAGGTTTGATTGGGGCCGCCGCGGATGCGCAACACGTCGAGCGGAATGATCATGACGGCGCTCCATGAGTCGCCGTTTATCGCCGCGGCGGATTGCCATACGGGGCGGTAGCGCGCGTTTTCGCTTGCCTGTTCGTAGCGCACGCCGCGCGGAGTGGTTTCGAAGAAGTAGACGTTCGATCCGGATCCGCTCGTGTCGAGCGCGACCCCGACGAAATCGTCGTTGCCGAAACCGACGTCGTTGGTCGTTTGCGTGGCCGTGATCGGAGTGCCGCGCTGCTCCGCGCGAAAGGCGACGTAGAGGTTGCGCGCATCGTACATCATCCACACGTGCGTGGCGTGCGGCGCGACCGTACGCGTCGTCAGATCCTCGAAGCCGCCCGATTCGGGAATGGCGCCCGCTTGCCACGCCGCAGCCGGAATGGACGGGTCGAGCGGCGGCGGCGCAGGGGCCTTCACGGCCGGAAGCTGCAACGTGGCGACGACCGACGCGCTCGCCGGCGCGGCTTCAAGGAGTGCGATTGCCACCATGGCGCCCGCGCCCAGGCATGACAAAATTTTCAGAGGATACTCCACATTTCAACTACTAAATTAATCTTTAACCGGTTTCGCCGTCTTCAGAAAGCCATCAAAATGCTGTACTTTGGACCGTTCCGCCTCGATTCCGAGCGCTTGCTTCTGAGCGTGGACGAGCGCCCTTTGCCCCTCGGCCCAAAAGTCGTGCGCACGCTGCTTGCGTTCACCGAGCGTCCGGGGGAAGTGCTCGCTAAGCGCGAGCTGCTCGATTTCGTTTGGCCGGAAGGGTTCGTTGAGGAAGGCAACCTCGCGCAGAACGTTTACGTACTGCGAAAAGTTCTGCGCCGGCATTGGCGCGATTGCATCGAGACCGTTCCGCGCCGCGGCTACCTGTTCTCGGGCGCGGTTTCTGACGCACCGCCGCAACGGACGCGCAATGCCCGCTGGTACTACGGCGCGGCCGCCGCGGCTTTTGCCGTGATGCTCAGTTTCACGCTGATGCACGCCACGGCTCGCCCGGGGCCCTCGCGCGCGGGGCTGAGCGCGAACGGCGAGCGCCTCTTCACGATGGGGACGTATTATTGGAAGCAGCGCACGCAAGCCGGCGTCCAAAAGAGCATTCGCTATTTTCGTGCGGTAATCGCGTCCGATCCGAGAAACGCGCGCGGATATGCCGCGCTGGCGGAAGCCTATGCGATTGAAGGCAACTACAGCTATGGGCCGCTCAAGCCCGCGCAAGCCTATAGACGTGCGCGCACAGCTGCGCGGCAGGCCCTCAATCTGGACCCGGGTCTTGCCGAGGCGCACGCAGCGCTGGGAATAGCTGAAGACGTGAAGGGTACGCTCGCGGCCGCGCGCGAGCAATTCCGTCAAGCGCTCGAATTGGATCCGAGCAACGCGTCGGCCCGCCAATGGTATGGATCTGCGCTGCTGGAACAGGGTCGCAATCGTGAAGCGTTTGTCCAACTGAAGAAGGCCGCCCAGCTCGACCCGGTCTCGGTTGCCACACTTGCGTGGCTTTCAAATGCAGCCTACCTATCGCGGCATTATCCCGAGGCGGTCGTCTACGCGCGCGAAGCGCTGGACCTTTCGCCCGAGCGTATTGATGCATATGTGGGGCTAGGTCTGGGATACGAAGCTCTGGGGAACTACCGCGCCGCGGAAAACGCGTATCGCGGATATGCGGCACACTGCCCGACGTGTAAAGCTGAGGCGGCGGCGCTTCTCGCCCACGCGTATGCCGCCTCGGGCGATTACGCGCATGCGCAAGCCCAACTCGCGATCGCCAAGTCCGACCGCGGAATGGGCAAGCCCGGCGCGATGGACATGGCCGTCGTCTTTGTCGCGCTTGGAAACCGCTCCGAAGCACTAGCCACGCTCGGCCGTGCTCAGAAGCAGATGCCGTCGGAGTTTCCGGTGATCCCCGACGAGCGGCTCGACGTCGTCCGCACGGATATCCGCTTCCGTAAATACCTCAAGCTGCCGGCATAGGGCCGGGGCCTGTTCCGCCGTCAGGGCAGGCGAGCGGCGAAAAAATTTCGGTCAGGGGGTTGACGGAGCGAAGTTTCGTGCTATTATACTAGTGTACTAGTACAACAGCGTATTGGTACTCTGAGGAGAAAAGAAATGACGTTCCCCATCAACTTCCAAGAGGCGACCGAGCGTCGCAGCCCGAGCTTCCCGCTCTCGAACCAGGGAAGCCTGTTCCTAGGCTGGGGTCCGAAGCTCTAAGGAGCCTTCATGCCAGCAGTATTCACGGTAGATCCCCGCAGCGGCGTCCCGATCTACCTCCAGCTCATCGAGCAAGTCAAGCGTTCCGTGGCGCTCGGCGTCCTCGCCCCCGGCGAGCAACTGCCGACCGTCAAGCAACTTGCCGTCGACCTAACCGTCAATCCGAATACGGTGGCGCGGGCATACCGCGACCTCGAGCACGATGCGGTCATCGAGACGGCCCCGGGGCGTGGCTCGTTCGTGCGGGCGGATGGTGTCGCCAAGCAGACTCGCGCCGCGACCGACGTCGCGGGTGAAGCGGTTACGCAGGCGGTCCGTGAAGCAAAATCGTTAGGTTTACCCGCCGCGGGCGTGCGCGAACTCTTTGAGTCCGCACTGACGCGGTGGTTTCCGGAGGAAAAATGAGCACCATTTCCATCGAACGTTTGAGTAAGTCGTACGGAAAATTTTTGGCCGTCGACGATGTAACCATCGAGATCCCGACCGGTTCCGTCTTCGGCCTGCTCGGTCCCAACGGGGCCGGCAAGACGACGACTTTCAAATGCCTGCTGGGATTGGCGCGCGCAACGTCGGGCGTGATCCGCTTTGACGGCCACGAGCTGACGCCGTCGCTTTTCGAAAGCATCTCTTACGTGCCCGAGCGCAGCGTGCTCTACGAATGGATGAACGGAGCCGAGCATCTCGAGATGCAGCGCCGCACGTTCAAACGCTACGATTCCAAGCGCGCCAAGCAACTGATGGATCTGTTCAAATTGGATCCGCGCAAAAGCGTACGTGCGATGTCCAAAGGCATGCGCACCGCGCTCGCGATCGTCATGGCGTTCGCCATCAATCCGGAAACGCTCGTGCTGGACGAACCGACCAGCGGTCTCGACCCGGTCAATCAGCGCGCCGTATTAAATTTGATCATTGAAAGTGCCGCGCAAGGCGCCACCATCGTGCTCTCCTCACATCAAATCGGACAAGTGGAGCGCGCGGCGGATCATCTCGCCGTGCTCCAAAACGGGCGCGTGATACTCGCCGGCGCCGTGGACGACCTCAAATCCGATCGCAAGATCGTCGAAGGCATCTTTCCTTCCGAAACGATCGCACTCGACGGCTTGCGCCGAGATTCGCGTATCGAGCGCCTCGACCAATCGGGCCGGATTCTGCGGCTGACGGTCAAGGCCGACGGCGGAGGATTAGCGGAAACGCTTTCAAGTATGGGCGCGCAGAGCGTCAGGATCGTCGATTTGAATTTGGAAGACATCTTCCTCAACGCCGTCGCGCCGGGATCGCAGACGGCCGACGTTGTGGAAGCCGGCTAATGTACTACTACGCGGAAGTCTTGCGCGGAACGCGCGCGTCGCGCGTGATCGCGATCATCCTGGGAATCTTCCTCGCTCTTGCTATCATGTTCCGGCTGTGGGCCTTCGCCGAACACTCCAGAATTCACGTCTCCGGCGCGCACGCTATGAGCCCGAACATCCCCGTCGCGGTACTCTTTGCCATCGCTGAGGTGATCGGGCTGGTTACGGCGACGTTGTTGGGCGGAGTTCTCGCCAAAGAAAATGACGGTCATCTGGAGATCGCTTGGACCAAACCGGTCTCGCGCGATCGCTTAGCGGCGGCAACGATGGGCGTGGACATCGTGACGATCCTTCTCTCGCAGTTTGCAACGGTGCTGCTCGTCCTCGTCATTTGCGCGATGTTCGTTTGGCCGTCGTTCTATTCCGATGCGGCGACGCTGCCTTCGATTGCCATCACGCTCCTCGGCCCGATTGCCTGGTATGCATGTTTGACGGCATTTAGCGCTTCGTTGAAACGCGGTCTGGGCATGGTCGTCGGTTTGGGTTGGCTCGCAGCGCTCGTCGTCCCGGCGGTCGCGGAAGGTACCGCCCGCAGCAGCAGCGACTTCGGACGCGCGATTCACTGGGTGTTCCAGCCGATCGCATACATCGATCCGATCGAGTACGTGCATCTTTCCTTTCACGGGTCGGGCGGAATGAGCGCGATGCAGAACGCGCCGCTCGGTCCGCTCGGCGTCTCGGCCGGCATACTGATCGTCCTTATTATCGTGTATCTCGCTCTTTCGGTGCTGCAATGGCGCCGGGTGGAGGCTTAGGCCGTGTACTACTACGCAGAAGTTCTGCGCGGGCGGCGCGCGCTGCGCGTCATCGCGATCATTTTGGGTGTGTTTCTGGTCATCGCCATTCTGCTGAGGCTGTGGGCGTTTGCCGAACACGGTCCGACGTTCATCGCGTCCAGCCTGCAGACGTCTCCGACCGCGCACGTTTCCTCAAAGACGCTCGCGGACGGAACGGTCGAAACGACGGTTGTCGATCCGGTCGAGAAAGTGCATGCGGTGATCGACCGCCGCAGCGGCTACTTTCACATCGATGCGATCGTCCCGAGCAATCGCAAATTGGCAGGTACCTTCACGTTCGGCGACTCGGCGGTCACCGTCGACAAAAAAACCGGAATGAAGCACATCGTGATGACGGAAGACATGCATGGCGCAAACCTTCCGGTCGGCATTCTCTTTGCGGTCGCGTCGGTTATCGCGCTGGTGACGGCCACGATGCTGGGCGGCGTTCTTGCCAAGGAGAACGACGGGCATTTGGAGCTCGCGTGGACGAAACCCGTCTCTCGCGAACGCCTCGCCGTGGCCTCGATCGCCACGGATATCGCCACGATCTTGATCTCTCAGCTCTTTGCGGTAGCCGTCATCTTGATCATCTGTGCGATGTTCATCTTGCCGAAGTTTTACGTAAATTCGCAGACGCCGAACGTGATCGTGCTCGCGTTGCTCGGCCCGGTCGCGTGGTACTCTTGCTTGACCGCCTTCAGCGCATCGCTTAAACGCGGTTTGGGAATGGTGTGCGGCTTGGGATGGCTTGCGGCGCTCATGATTCCGGCCGTGGCCACGGGAACGAGAGTGAGCCAGAGCGAGCTCGGCCGCAGCATTCATTTTATCTTTCAATCGCTTACCTACTTCGATCCCATCGCGTATCTGTCGCTGCACGGAGGCTTCGATCGCGCCGACATAGCGTTTCAGACCGCAGTGGGAACGCTTGGTTTCTCGGCGATAGCGTTAGCCGTCCTCACAATCGTCTATCTCAGTCTTTCGGTGCTGCAATGGCGCCGGGTGGAGGCTTAAATCATGGATCTGTTCGGAATGAAGTTTTCACTCGCGCTGGGCGCGTGGCGGTTGCGCTTCGTGCTGATGCTCGAAGACGCCGAAGCGGTGGCGGCGCAGCCGAAACCTGCGCAGACGCAGCGTCCGGTTTCGCTGCAGAGTATGCTGAACTAGAGGATGAACGCGCTCGGATGCGACGCCGCAGTGTATTTGAGCGATCCGCCGGTTACCGTGTAGAAGTACACGTTCGGATCGACGGGGTCGCCGTCGAAGCCGAATTGAAACGAGCCGACGACCGTATCGTAAGAGATCGGCGTCTGCAGCGCGGAGAGCATCGCTAACCGGTTCGTCGCGCCCGTGCGCTTTGAAGCACTGATAACGATCTGCGCGGCGGCGTAAGCGAACGCCGATATCGCCGTGACCGGAGTGCGGGCGCGAAAATCGGAGAGTACGTTGGCGATGTCGGGGGCCCGGTCGAGCGGCGGAAACGACGTCGAGACGAGCGCACCGCTTAACGCTCCGGCGTATTTGTCGAGGGTTCCCTGATTGAAAAAACCTTCGCTCGCGCCGAACGCGCCGCCGTAACCGCCGGTTTTCAGCGCATCCACCAGCGGACCTAATCCCTTGGTTTCACCGCAGAGATAAATGTAATCCGGCTTCTTGGCGAGGATCGTTTTTGCCGACGCGCCATACGCGGGCGACTCCCATGAAAACGTATACGCCTGCGCAGTGATGCCGAGCGCGCCGGCCTGATCGACGAAGCCGGAGGCGACGTCCGGACCGTAATCTCCGTCTTGCGTTACGGCGATCGCGCGTTTGGGTTTCCCGTTCCGCGCGAGATAACGCGCGAAGAGCCGGCCTTCGGTGCCGTCCTTGGCCGGCAGGCGCCAAACGTTGCGGTAGCCGCGAGCGGTCACCACGTCGGCCGTCGAAGCGCAGACCAAAAGCGGGAGCTGCGCGCTTGCATAGCTTGGAAGCGCGGCGGCGGTCAGCTTGCCGTCCAATCCGCCGATGACGGCGACGATCGACGGATCCGACGCGGCAAACTGCGCGTTTTGGATCATCTGCGCAAGCGCGCCCTGATCGTCGAAGGCGCGGTAGGAGTACGCGGTGCCGAACGATCCGACGCTGACGTTGGTTTCGTCCACTGCCGCCCGGACGCCGTTGACGATTTGCCGTCCCGCATCGCTGCCCGTTCCGGAGAGCGGAGCGACGATGCCGATGTTTACCTGCTGCTGAAAACTCTGCGCCAGCGCGCGGACGCCCGGGAGTATGCCCGCGCCGCTTGCCGCCAACGTCAAGAAGTGTTTCCGCTTCACCGTTATCCCAACGAAAACGCCATGGCGGTTGTCGCCAAGAAGACGACCGAGAACGCCATATTCGCTTTGAACACGAGATCGTTGAGCGCGAAGATATCCGGCTCCCGCTCCAGCGCGCGAATTTCGGCGAGCAGCAGCACGCCCGCCGCGAGAATTCCGAGAACGTAGAGCTTGCCCGCATGCCCGGCCATGCCGCCGGCCGTGAGCAGCGCGATCATGAACGCGTGCAGCCCGATTGCCAAGTTGCGCGCCGGGCGTTCGCCGAAACGCGCCGGCATTGAGCTCAGCGACTGCGCGCGGTCGACCGCAAAATCCATCAGCGCGTAGATCACGTCAAAACCCGCTACCCACACGGTCACCCCCAGAAAGAGTAGGACCGCCGAAAGGTCGATGCCGCCGCGAATCGCGATGAACGCTCCGAGCGGCGCGAACGCGTCCACCGCACCGAGAACAAAGTGCGTGAGCCACGTGTAGCGCTTGCAGAGCGGGTAGAAGAGCGCGCCGAGCGCCGCAAGGGGCAAAAGTTTCACGCACAGCGGGTTCAGCTGCCACGCCGAGAGCGCGAGCAGCGCAAGTCCGGCGCCGCACGCCCACAGCATGATCGCCGGATTGAGTTTTCCGGCGGCGAGCGCGCGGTTGGCCGTGCGCGGGTTGCGCGCGTCGATCTCGCGGTCCAGATAGCGGTTTGCGGCCATGGCCGCGGTGCGGGCGCCGAGGACCGCGAGCGTAATCCAGATCAGCGCGTGAAGTGTCGGAACGCCGCCGGCGGCAAATATCGCGCCCGTGTATGCGAAGGGCAGCGCAAAGAGCGTGTGCTCGATGCGGATCTCTTTGAAAAACGCTGCGGCCCGGTTCAGCGCAAACTCTATCTTTGGCCCGACCAGTCGTCGGGCTCAAGCGCGCGCTCGATGCGGTCCAAGCCATACTCTTTCCAGCGTGCGTCCACGCGCGAGCGCGTCGCTTCGTCCATGATCATGTCGGGCGGCCACTCGCGCGTATAGCCTTCGGCTGCCGTCTTGCGCGTCGCGTCGACGCCGACTTTCATGCCGAGCGCGGGCGTGTACGAACCGTGATCGAGATCGTCGACGGGTCCGGGCATCATGACGACGTCGTGCTGTGCATCGAGATTGTTGAGGACGAACCAAGCGACGGTCCGCGGGTCCTGAACGTCGACGTCTTCGTCGACGATCACGAGCACGCGCGTCAGCATCATCATGTGGCCCAAGCCCCACAGCGCGTTCATGACTTTTTTGCCTTGGCCCGGATAGGCTTTGCGGATCGAAACGATCGCCAGATTCTGAAAGCCGCCTTCGACGGGCAGATTCATGTCGACGATCTCCGGTACGACCATCTGCAGAAGGGGCAGAAAGATTCTTTCGGTCGCTTTCCCGAGCCACGCGTCTTCCATCGGCGGTTTTCCTACGACCGTGGCGGGATAAATCGCATTGCGCCGGTGGGTTACGCACTGCACGTGAAAGGTTGGATAGCGGTCGGCTAAACTATAGACGCCCGTATGATCGCCGAACGGTCCCTCGACGCGCACGTCGGTATTGTCCACGTACCCTTCGAGCACGAATTCGGCGTCCGCGGGAACTTTGAGGTCGACGGTTTTGCATGCGACGAGCTTCACCGGCTTTCCGCGCAGCAACCCCGCGAAGAGATATTCGTCAACGACCGGCGGAAGCGGCGCGGTTGCGGCATAGGTGAGAACGGGATCCGACCCGATCGCCACGGCCACCGGTACGCGATCTCCCCACGCCTTGGCGTGCGCGCGGCCTTGTTTGTGGCGTTGCCAGTGCATCGCGGTTTCGTTGGGACCGTAGACTTGCATGCGGTACATACCGACATTGAAGCGCCCGCTCTGCGGATCTTTCGTCACGACCAGCGGCAGGGTGATGAACGGGCCTGCGTCCATCGGCCACGTCGTCAGCACCGGAAGTTTGGTGAGATCCGGCGTCTCGAGCACCACGTCTTGACAGCTTCCCGATGAAACCGTCTTCGGCAGCGCCGCCGCAAGCGGCGCAAGCGAGAGTAATTTTCCGATTTTTTCCATCGCCGATTGCGGCATCGACATGTCGAGGAGTTTACGGATGCGGTCGCCGGCTTCGTCGAGCGTCGCGGTTCCGAGCGCCATCGCCATGCGGCGGCGCGATCCGAACTGATTGGTCAGAACGGGAAATTGCGACCCGCGCACGTTGGTGAAAAGCAGCGCGGGACCACCGCGCTTGACGACGCGATCGGTGATCTCGCTGATCTCTAGCTTTGGATCGACTTCGCTTTCGACGCGGTGAAGTTGACCGGCGCGATCGAGTGCGGCGACGAAATCGCCCAGCGAATCGTACGTCATTCTTCAAAACCCATGCGCCGCATCAGGGTGCGGTCGCGCACGTGTTCGGGAAGCGCGGTGAAGATACGGCGCATCCAGCCCGCGGGCGCCCCGACGGCATAGCGTGCGCGCGGTTTTTTCGCCGCGATCGCATGGAGCACGACTCGCGCGACCACCACCGGATCGATCCCGGAGCGCTTCTGGCTTTCGCTCAATTTCGCGAGCGCGTTCAGATGCTTTTCGTAATACTCGCGGACTTGCGGAGCTCGCGCGAGCAGCGAATCTCTGTGGCCCCGCCCTTTATTCCAGATCGGCGTATCGACGTTGCCCGGCTGCACCACCGATATCTCGATGCCCGAACCGCGCAGTTCCATGCGCAGTACGTCGGCGGCCGCTTCCAACGCGAACTTCGAGGAGCTGTAAGCGCCGACGAAAGCGGACGCGATCTGGCCCGAGACCGAACTGATGAAAACGATCCGTCCTTTAGAAGCGCGCAGCATCGGCAGGAACGCTTGCGTCACGCCGATCGCTCCGAAGAAGTTCACCTCGAACTGACGGCGCAGCTCTTCGACCGGCAAAAACTCCAGCGGTCCGGGAATGGCGATGCCGGCGTTGTTGACGACTCCCCGCAGCGGTTGAGCGCTTTCGTGCACGATGTGCGCCGCATCGCGAATCTGTTCGGCGTCGGTTACGTCGAGCTGAAGGGGCGCGACGCCCGGAATCGCTCCCAAACGCTCCGAGTCGGTTGCGTTGCGCACGCCGGCAAAGACCGTATAGCCTTGGCTTGCGAGCAACACGCTCACGGCGTATCCGATTCCGGTCGACGCGCCGGTGACGACGACGGCTTCTTTCAAGGGGTCGGCGTGGGGGCCGGAACGGACCAGATCGTGTTGCCGTCAGCGTCGTACATCCACGCCGACGGCGCGCCGGCTTTGTCGGCGTCGAGCATGAACCCCATGCGGCCTTTCTTGTTGAACCAGAAGAAGACCGACGGGCTCGGTTTACCGGACTTGCCGTACGAGAAGCCGATCCCGAGATTCTCGTTCCCGTATCCCTTGCCGAAGTAGAGTCCGCCGCTGCCCAGCGACGTTTCGTAGTGGCCCGGCGAAAAGAAGACCAGCTGCGTTTGCGCCGCTTTAGCGCCCGGATATTTCACCGGCGCGAGCTCCGCGAGCAGTTTGCCGTTTGCGTCGACGAGCCGGATGTCTTGTGCGGTAACGACGCCCGGGCCGGCCGCGGCCGCGACGGGCCTGATCAGCTGCTGCGAAAGCATTCCGCCGGCGAATCCGGCGAGTACGGCAAAGACCAAGGGGATCATGGATGAGCGAGCCGTCATAATGACTTCCTTTTTATAGAAGAAAGAGCCGCATTTCTGCGGCTCATCCATCTATTACTCGTACTACTCGCGGCGCCGCGGTCTGCGCGGACGGCGGCTTCCGCCGCTGCCTCCGCCGAAGCCGCCGTCACCGCCGCTGTGCGAGCGCTCGGGCTCGAACGAGCCGTTTCGGGAGGCGCCGGCCAGCGTGGCCTTGTGTGAGAGATTGAGACGGCCTTGGCTGTCCACTTCCATCACTTTGACCGTGAGCTCGTCGCCCACTTTGACGACGTCTTCGACTTTTTCAACGCGTGTCGGCGCGAGTTGGCTGATATGGACCAAGCCTTCTTTGCCGGGCAGGATCTTCACGAACGCGCCGATGGCAATGATGCGCGTGACTTCGCCTTTATAGACTTCGCCGACGACGATGTCTTTGGTGATGGCTTCGACTTGTGCGCGGGCTTTTTCAGCCGACTCGCCGTCGAGCGCGGTGATATACACCTTGCCGTCGTCCTCGATGTCCATCTTCTCGATGCCGGTTTCCTCGATGATTTTGTTGATGATCTTTCCGCCGGGACCGATGACGTCTTTGATCTTGGCAGGATTGATCTGCACGACGATCATACGCGGAGCGTACTTCGAAAGCTCTTCGCGCGGCTGCGCGATGGTTTCTTCGAGTTTGCCGATGATGAACAGGCGCGATTTCTTGGCCTCCGCCATCGCCTCGCGCATGATCTGCACGGTTACGCCCTGGACTTTGATGTCCATTTGAATCGCGGTGATACCCTTTTTGGTGCCCGCGACTTTGAAGTCCATCTCGCCGAGCGCGTCTTCCATTCCCTGGATGTCGGTGAGAATGGTGTACTTGTCGCCTTTGAGGATCAGACCCATCGCGACGCCGGCGACGTGCTCGCGAATCGGCACGCCCGCGTCCATGAGCGCGAGCGAGCTTCCGCACACCGACGCCATCGACGACGATCCGTTGGATTCGAGCACTTCGCTGATCAGGCGCAGCGTGTAGGGAAAGTCTTCTTTCAAAGGCAGCACCGGAACGAGCGCGCGTTCCGCCAAATGGCCGTGACCGATTTCGCGGCGGCCCGGTCCGCGCATCGGGCGCGTCTCGCCGACCGAGAAGGGCGGAAAGTTGTAGAAGTGCATGTAGCGCTTCTGCGATCCCAGATCCAGGATGCCGTCCAAACGCTGCGCGTCGCCGATCGATCCGAGCGTCGCAGCGGTGAAGACCTGCGTCTGTCCGCGCTGGAAAAGGCCCGAACCATGCACGCGCGGCACGTAATGGACCTTGGACCAGATTTCGCGGATTTGGTCGGGCTTGCGTCCGTCGGGACGAACTTTTTCGTCGACGACCATGACGCGCAGCTCGTCCTCTTCCATCGATTTGAGGATTTTGCCGAAGTCTTTGGCCAGCACCTTATCTTCGAGGAGCGCCTTGATCTCCGGATCGTTGCAGCGGGCGATGGCTTCATCGACCGTTATTTTGCCGAGCGTCTCTTCGCGCTCCAGCTTCTCGGTGACGCGCATGCCTTTGGCGACGTCGTCTTTGAACGTCTTGCGCATCCATTTTTCGAGATCGGAGTTCGGGCGCAGAAGCGGGTACTCGCGTTTCTTCTTGCCGCATTTTTTCGCGAGTTTGTCGATCGACGCGACGATCAGTTTGATCTGCTCGTGGGCGAATTCGATCGCACCCAGGAAATCGTCCTCGGTGATTTCGTTTCCGCCGCCTTCGACCATCATGACCGCTTCGGCCGTACCGGCAATCACGATATCCATGCCGCCGGTGACGTATTGCGGCAGGGTGGGATTGCAGACGTAGGCGCCGTTCTCATCGCGGCCGACGCGAACCGCGGCAACCGTCTTGTCGAACGGGATGTCCGAAAGCGCGAGCGCGGCTCCGGCGGCGCAAACGCCCAGCACGTCGGCATCGAGCTCGCGATCGATCGAGAGCACGTTGGCGACGATCTGGATGTCGTTGCGGAAACCGTCGGGAAAGAGCGGACGGATCGGGCGATCGATTTGGCGGGAACTCAGCACGCCGTGTTCGGACGGGCGCCCTTCGCGTTTGATATAACCGCCCGGAATTTTACCGGCGGCGTACATTTTTTCTTCGAAATCGCAGGTTAAGGGGAAGAAGTCGATGCCTTCGCGAGGTTTCTCGGAGGCAGTGACGGCGCAGAGCACGACATTTTGGTCGCCATACCGGACCAGGGCGGAGCCGTTCGCTTGCTTCGCGAGCTCGCCGGTCTCGATGGTCATCGTGCGCCCGCCGATCTCTAATGAGACGGATTCAGGCACAATTTACTCCTATTTTCGTTGTTTATCGTTTTATTATGAGGCCCGACCCGTTCGGGACCGTACTCAAGTCGCCCTGGGTCTAGCGGCGGCGGGTGCGCGACCGGTAGACGACTTGCGCCTTGGGCGGCGCGGTGCTGGCCTCGGGGAAGAGCGGATTTTTGGTACGGTCCAAGCGCTTGCCTAGTGCGTACTCGATCTGCTTCATCAGCGGCTCTTCATCGGAGGAGACGAAGGTGATCGCGTCGCCCGTCGATTTCGCGCGGGCCGTGCGCCCGATGCGGTGCATGTAATCTTCGGCCGCACGCGGGACGTCATAGTTGACCACGTGTCCGAGCTCCAGAATGTCGATGCCGCGCGCCGCGATGTCGGTCGCGACCAGAACGCGGTGCTTGCCACGCTTGAAGTCTTCGAGCGCGCGCGTGCGTTGCGACTGCGAGCGGTCGCCGTGGATCAAGTCCGATGGAATGCGGTGTTTTTCGAGCGCCGCGGCCAGCCGGTTCGCGCGAGCTTTCGTGCGCGTGAACGCGATCGCCGAATAGATCGTGTTATCTTTGAGCAGCTCGAGAAAGAGATCGGTTTTCTTTTCGTTCGGAACGGCGTAGACCGTTTGCGTGAGCCCGGCAACCGGCGACGCTTTAGCGGCCAATTCGACTCGCGCCGGATCGTGCAGCATCTCGCGCACCAGACCGGCGATCGCCGGCGGCAGCGTGGCCGAGAAGAAAAACGTTTGCCGTTCGCGCGCGACGTATCTCAGGATGCGGCGCACCGGCGGCAAGAAGCCCATATCCAGCATGCGGTCAGCTTCGTCGAGAACCAGCAGCGAGACGTCGCCAAGTTTTGCGGTTCCGCGTTCGATGTGATCGAGCAGCCGTCCGGGCGTGGCGACGATGATATCGCTGCCGCGTTTAAAAGCGGTCGCTTGCGGGCCGAATCCGACGCCGCCGTAGACTGCCGCAATGCGGATGTCGGTATATTTGGCGAGCAGTTTCAAATGCGCGGCGATTTGGTCGGCGAGTTCGCGAGTCGGTGCCAGGATCAGCGCGCGCGTCTTCCCGCGCGGCATCGCCATCAGTTTGTTGAGAATCGGCAAGCCGAATGCGGCCGACTTTCCGCTGCCGGTTTCGGCGCTGGCGAGCACGTCGCGGCCCGCGAGACCCGGCGGAATCGAGAGCATTTGAATCGGCGTCGGTTCGGTAAATTTGAGGTCGTGCACGGCACGCAGCAACGCCGGCTGTAGGCCTAGTTGATCGAAGGTGTTAATTTTGGGATTCTTTCGAAGAGAGCGCGGCTCAATCGTATTCGAAAGATCGCGCAGGAGTGGCCTTCACTATGGCACACAACCGCCGTGCGCGTCAAACCCAAAGGTCGTTACGGCACGGGGATCGCGAAAATCGTGCCGTTTCCGCCTCCTTTGGTGCCGTCCAGCGAGTCGTCGCTCGTTCCGCCGTAGACGGTCATTCCGTAGATCAATCCGCCCGAAACGATGACGTTGTCGATCGGCTTTGCGCCGTCACCGTTCTTACCGGTGAAGTGATGAATCACTTCATATGTCGAGAGCGATCCCGGAATGAAACGAAAAACGGTTCCGTCGTCATCGCTCGAGCCGCCGTATGCGGTCATGCCGTACATGTATCCCGAGCTCGCGTCGTAGTACAGCGAACCATAGGGATCGGCCCCGTCGTGCTCGCCGTTGGGGAACGCCGTATCTTGCCCCTGGAAAGCGTAGTAGACGCTGTACGTTCCGGTACCGTCGTACTGCCCGTTGGTCATGTGCGGGACGACCCGGAAAATCGCGCCGTCGCCCATGCCGCTCCCGCAGTGGTGGCTGTCGCCGCCCGTGCCGCCGCCGCCGCACTGCGTCATGCCGTAGAGTACCGTTTGCCCGCCTTCGGTTACCGGCGTGAGGTAGCCGTGATCCGAAAAGTACGCGTCGCTTCCGCCGCTGACGAACGCGTGAACAACGTTGAGGGTGGGCTGCGGCTGCGGAATGCCGTTGGCATACGTCAACGCGAGTGAAAAGACGGTCCCGCCTCCGCCCGCGCCGTCGCTGCGGGTGATTCCCCACAACGTCGGTCCGAGTTGAATGATTCGTCCGTGCGGTTCGGTGCCGTCGCTCTTGCTGAAATCGTGGATCGGATAGTAAGCCGAGCCGCTCGGCGTTATGGCATACACCTGGCCTTTGTCGTTCGCGCCGCCTTTCGCGGTTTGCCCGAAGATGACGTTGCCGAACGTTTGATCGAGCGTGAACGAGCTGTGCTGCTGCGCGCCTTGGTTGGGCGCGCCGTTATAAGCCAGAACGATAGACGGCGTGCCGCCCGGTACGAGCGCGTACGCGTCGCCGTTGTTGTAAGTGTCCTTGGACGTATCGTTCACGCCTTGCGTCGTGAAGTAGAGCGAACCGTTGATCGGCACCATCGCGTCGTGCCGCGGATCGCAGCCGTCGCTTCCGTTAAATGCGTATACGACGTTGTAGCTTGTGAAGTCGGTGTTGGTACTGAAGACGGTTCCGCAGCCGATGCCGTCGTGGCCGATGTTATTCCCGCCGGCCGCCGTGCGCCCGTAGAGCGCCGTCGCGGATCCTGACTGGACGAGCGTCAGCGACCCTTTCGGAAGCGCGCCGTCGTTGGGGGGTGACGTCGCCAGCCCGTTCGAGGCCGAGTAATTGTGAAACATGTAGACGGTGTAGTTGGTGTGCCCCCCAATCTGAACGAAACGCGGCGGCGTGGCGCGGGACCCCGGCGTCGAACCGGCCCGCGGCAGCCCGGCGGTCGCGCCGTGACAAGCCGACAGCGCGGACGCGATCGCGAAAAGCGTGAAGGCGCTGCGAAGTTTCACGGCCGTTCTGCGAAGCTCAGGCTCAGTCCGTACGACGACGTGACGCTGTGGTGTTCCATCGTGCCGATCAGCGAGAGATGCGGAGCGATCGCGATCGCGGCATCCGCATCGACATAGCGTCCCGCTTCCACCGGATCCGTTTCCCGCCGGTAGATCACGTCGAACCGCGTGCGGCGTCCGCCGTAGTAGGTCAGCCACGCGACGTCGCGGCCGAGCGACGGCCCGAGATCGGCTTGACTGACGCCGGCGGCGGCGTCGTGCAGTGAAAGCGTCCAGGCGCGCAGGCGAAAATCGGGACCCAGCGGCCAATCCGCGGCGACGCCGAAACCGGCGAGCTGTGTGGTCGGGAGCGCAGTCGTATAGCGCTCGGAATAACCGGTCACCTCCGCTTGAAATCCACCCGGCGAACCGTAAACGATTGCTCCCTCGGTAAGGTTGCTGCGGTTGAGCACGAGCCCGGGGACGGGATCGGCAAAGAACTGGCCGCTGACCGACGGCGTATCCTCAAAATTCCCGCGCGACGCTTCGATTGAAAAGCGGCCGTTGATCTGCCAGCGCACGCGCAGCGACGCGGCGGCACCCGCGGCGGTTTGGGAGACTCCGGCGGGAAGCTTCTTGGTAGTGCCCGTGTCGTGCAGTCGATACCACGCGACCGTCGCGTGCGCGGCAAAGCGCGTACCCTGGTATGTTTCGCTCGCGAAAATTTCGTTGGTCAGGGCCGATCCGCTGTAGAGTTTGGTCGTGTAATCGCGCACGCCGGTGTCGCGCGTCATCTTGACGCCGATCTCGTTGCCGAACAGCGGGCCGTCGTTTCGCAGCCGGAACTCGCCTTCGACCTCGCTGTCGGATTCATTGTAGTCCGTGAGTTTGTTTTTTATTTTTTGTTTGGCTTTCAGTTCGAAGGTTGCGGTCGAACCGAGCCAAGGCTCGTCGAGCCGGAGCTCGGTGGCGGTCGAGTTGCCGAGTTCTTCGGTGCTGCCGCTGTTGTCGACCAGAAAGCTGCGTCCCGCGAGCACGAGCAGTTTGCCCGCGCCTAAGGGAGTCCGTGAAATGAGATCGGCGCGCGAATGCTGCGTCAGATCGCCCGCACTGTATCCGTAGCCGAACGCAACGTCTCCGGCGCGCCCTTGCAGCGAGTCGATCTGAAGCGAACCTCCGCCGGCCTGCAGCGAACTCCCGGCAGACTTGTCGAAGCCGAGCGTGTAGTGACCGGAGGCGCCGTCCGAATAGCGGTAGGAATGAAAAGCGTCCGCGATCCCGGCGAACGAAAGATAGTGCGCGGGTACACTTTCGAAGGACGTGCCGTTGCTCTGGAGCGCGTTTGCGCTGCCGCTCAAGCCGCGATCGCCGACGCCGATCGCGCCGCCGCCCTGGATCACGGCGAAGGGCGCGAGCGCGAAGACGTATCCGACGTCTTGATAGGGCAGCACCGCAAAATCCGCGCCGTCGATTTTCGCGGGGGACTTGGCTTCGCGCGGATAGAGAACGATCGTGTTCGAGTCGAGTTCGGTAAAGCGCAGCGAGCGAGTTTCAAAGCCTTTGGCTTCGACGCTCCACGTTTCGGGCGGATCGCTCACGCCGATCGAAAAACGTCCCTGCTTGTCGGAACGGCCGTGTCCGACTTCGCGCGCATTCTCGGCGTAAAAATGAATGTCGGCTCTTTCGATGGCCTGGCCGTCGCGGTCGACGATAACGCCCGCTACCTGTCCGGGCGCAGAAAATGCCGCGACCGGCAGAAAGCCGGCTATCAGCAATCCGCCGAGGGCAGCAATGCGAATCGCGATCTTTATTTCGCGCCTCTTTCTTACGTGGTACGCCAGAGGTATTAGGGCTGTTCGAATTTGATCCCCGCATCGACCGTCCGCACGTCCTGGAGCCGTTCGGTTCCGAGGAACCAGCGCATCGCGCCGTGCAGCGGCCCTGACAGCGAAGCATCCACGTGGCGTCGCGGCAGAGCGTCCAAAAAATCGGACCGGTAAATGGTATCGATCCGGAAACCCCCGGAGTTTTCGTAGGTTAGCCACAGAGAGCCCGGCGTTCCCGTCGGCGCGCTGCGGCCGAAACGCAAGATGTTTTCGTACGGCTGCGTCGTGTCGTTGAACCACATCGTCCACGCGCGCAGCGAGATCTCCGGCGCGATTTGCCAGGCGATCGACGCGCCCGCGGAATGCACCGTACCCGCGTCGAGACTGCTGAGCTGCTCGCTCATGTACGTCATGGAGATTTTGAGCCGGTTCAAATCCGAGTACGTCAGCGTTTGCGTTAGCTCGGCATAGCGGTCGACGTGCAGGTCGGGATCCGGTTTGGTTCCGTACGCTTCGAGAAGCGCCGGCAGCCGGAACGACGTCCCTGCATAGAGCTCGACATTCCACCGCGGCGAAAGCGCGTACGACGCGTAAAGCGACGGCGCCAGCGCCTGCGCTTGAAGCGGCAGCGCGACGCCGGTCCCGCCGTTATACGCGATCGCATAGACGCCGACGGTCGCACGCGCCGAGTATCCGGGTCCGCTGGTTTGCGCGCCGGCGTCGAAATGCGTTTGCGTGACCGAACCCGCGATGCGCAAATGAAACGCGTCGGCGTCATACAAACCGGTGGACCGGCGCATGCCGGCGTCTCCAAAGATCTGTACCGGTGTCTGCGACGAAACGGTCAGGTCGCCGACCAAATCGCTCCACGTCGAGCTCAGCGGCGCCGAAGCAAACGATGTGGCGTAGCCGGCGCGGTCGGCGACGAACGTTGCCTGCAGCGCCGTGTCGCGCACGCGCGAGTACTGCGCGCGAAATCCCTCGATCGCTTCGCGGCTCCAAACCGAGCTGCGCGTGACGCCGGCGCTCGCTCCTAAAAACGAAAGATCGAGCGAATCGATCCCAACGGGAACGTGCAGTTGCGCAGCCCCGCGCGCGCTGTTGGCGCCCTTGTTGCCCGAAGCGGCGAACGCGAATGCGGCATTCGGTGTAAAAATGCCGCGGCGCGCCGCGTAATCGCTTCCGCCGGCCAGCGACGCATCCGATCCTTGCGCGGGAATGTCGTTCAGAAAAAACACGCCTCCGGCAGCTTGATCGCCCGTGTACGATGTTTGTCCCGGCGCGAACATGTCGGCCGATCGCAGATCGAACGATGGGATGACCGGCAGCATGGAGACGTTGGCGGCGATGTCGTAGTCGGGAATGCCGTCGTCGATCACGGCGCCGCCCTGTGCCGAAGCGGCGCGATCCGCCAAACGCGGCCCCGGCAAGAATGCGCGGCTGTCGGTCAGCACGACGAACGGATGCAGTGAAGCGGCGGATTCGGGGCGGGAGTAAGGAAGCGACCGCAGGTCGCGAGCCGATGGCGAGCTTTCGCTGAGCGCGCCGTACCGCTGCACGATCGCGACGACCGGCTCCGCGTCTTGCACGGCGACGACCAGGGGCTTGCAGTAGGAGCACGTGATGCGCAGGGAACGCACGCCGCCGGCTTCCAGAGCGAAGGTACCGTCCGGGGCGGTCGTGGTTTGCACGGTTCCTGCGGCGATCGAGGCGCCGACGATGGGAGCGCCCTCCTGGTCGCGGACCGAACCGACGACCAGCGGCGCCGGGACGGCGGCCAGCGTCAGGAGCAGGGCCGGAATTCCTAGAGCGCGCTTCACGGATTCTTCAGAGATTCGGCTATACTAATAGATGATGTCAAGGCGGTGGCTCAGGCTTTTCGTGCTGGCGGCGGTTTTAGCCGTCTGCACGTTGGCTTTTGAACGGGGATATGCCGGCGCTCAGTCGCTCGAGGCGATGCTCGACGGCGCCCTTGTGCCTTCGGCTGCCCCCGCGCTCCTCGGCCCGATTACCGAAGCCGGGCGGACCGGATGGGCTTGCAAACCCGAGCAGGCCGCGGGCGCGGACTCCTGGCAAAACGCGGAACTGCCCCGGCCTTAAGAAGTGCGACGCTCCTGGCTGGTGCCGGCGCTGATCTTGTTCGCGGCGTGCGGGTCCTTCGCGCGCGCCCAAATGTACCCCCATGCGACCCCCGCTCCTCGTACGACAAGCGTTCCGGAACTGCGCGCGCTGGCCACCGGCCGTGAAGTCGTCGAACGTTTTCATTTAGGACTCGCCGCCGAGCAGCGCGCCGATTGGCCGTCGGCCGCGGCCGAATTCGAACGCATCATCTCGCTCAATCCCGGTGAGCCGCAGAATTCGACCGCGCGGTACGACTTGTCCATTGCCTATGCGAACATGCACCGGCTCGACGACGCGGCGCGCGAGCTCCAGTCCGCAATCTCGCGCGATCCCGGTTTTCTGGCGGCGATGGCAAATTTGATTGCCGTCGATTTGAGCCGCGGCGACTTGCGCGATGCGCGCGCGGTGGCGGACCGCTTCGTAGCGGCGGCTCCCGATTCGGCCCGGGCTCTCTACGAGCGAGGCTTGGTCGCGCTGCGCTCGGGAGACACGGTCACGGCCCGCAACGATTTCGGCCGGTTTCTGCAGGCAAATCCGAAGTACGCCTACGCGCATTACAATCTCGGGTTGGCGCAAACCAAGAGCAACGACTACGCCTCCGCGGAGCGTGAATTTCAACTTGCGGTCGATCTCGCGCCTGCCTACTCGCGGGCGCGTTTTGCGCTCGGAGCCGTCCTGCTCCACGAAGGCAAGCGAGCTGAGGCGCGCGCGGCGTTCGCGGCGGTGGCCGGCGATGCCGGGACCGACCCGGCCCTGAGGAATCTGGCCGTCGCGATGCGCGACGCCATCAAATCCCGCTAGCTTTCAAACTTTCTTCATTCCTCGGGCTTATTCTCACGGGGATGGGTTTCAAGCATGCGCGCGCGGCATGCGTTCTGGTGCTCTCCCTCCTAGCACTTCCTGCCGCCGCATTCGAACGTCCGCCGCAGCTGGTCGATCAGACCGGCCGGACATTTTCATTGACCTCGCTGCGCGGAACGCCGCTGATCGTGACGTTTGTATCCGCGCACTGCACCGACGCGTGCCCGTTGGTAAACGCGCAGTTCTCGCAAGCCGCGCGCTGGTTAGCCGCCGAGCATCGCGACGTCCGTCTTGTTACGATCACGCTCGATCCGGAAAACGATCCGCCGCGCGTGATGCGGGCGCTGGCGCAGACGTTTGCGGCGGACCCGCGCACGTGGATCGTGGCGGGCGGCAGCGTCACCGACGTGCATCGCGTGATGCGCGAGTTCGGCGTCATGGCGCGCCGCGGGCGCAAAGGTTACGCGGATGCGCATACGACTTTCGTTTATTTTGTCGACGCGCGCGGGGTGGTCGATAAAATGATTCTCGCTTCAACGAATCTTGGAGCGCAGCTCGAGCAATGAGGACAAAACTATGCTTGGTATTTCTGCTGCTCACGGCTTGCACCAACGGCGGAACGATGACGCCGTCCGGCGGCGGCGGCAGCACGCAGATTCAAACGATCGACGTCAACCTCACGCTCAATCCGAGCTCGCAAACGCCGGCGGGCAGCGCGGGCGGTTATTCGCCGGCGGTGACCAACGTCGCGGTCGGCACGATGGTGCGCTTCGTCAACTCCGACGGCTTCGCGCACACCGCGACCGCTATTCCGGGCGCGACGACCTTTCCGGCGGGATCGCCTTACTCGTCGTCCGCGCAGACGCAAAGCGGCAGCGCGATCTCGCAAAACTGGAGCAGCGGAACGTTACCGGCGGGCGCATCTTCGCAGACGCTGCTCATCGATAAAGCCGGCACGTATCTCTTCGGCTGTTTCTATCATTACGGCGGTCCGATGAGGGCGGAGATCGTTGCGCGCTAGTATCCGCATCGCCGCGGCTTTTGCGCTTGCGGCCGCATTCACGCTGGCGCTTCGCGCGCCGGCACGAGCCATTCCGCTATTCGCGCAGCGCTATCAGCTGCAGTGCTCCGCGTGTCACAGCGTGCTGCCCGAGCTGAACTCATTCGGCAACGCGTTTCGCGCGCACGGTTACCAACTGCCGATTCCAAAGCACGGCACGACGGGCGTCGCGATGCGCTATCAAATGGAGTGGGAAGCCGATCCGGCGGCCGGCACGCGGCGGTTCTCTCCCGGCGGCGTGCTGCTTTCGAACGCGGACATCGGCGCGCTGAGCGCTTTCATTCATTATAATTTGGGCGCGGGCGGAGGTCCGGCGGGATTGTTTCTGGGCTATCTCGCCACCTACAACGCGCATACGCAATCGCTGTATCGTTTAGGCCTGTTCGAGCTGCCGCTGGCGCAATCGCCGGGACAGCGGCTCGACGATCTCGCGCCCTACGGGTATTACGGCGCGCACGTCGGCCTGAACGATCTATCGCTGTCGTCGCCACGCTGGGGCTTACAAGCCGAACGCACCGTCGGATCGGTCACCGCCGATTTTACGGTTGACTTCGGCGAGTTCAAAGGCTCCGCGTACGGCGGCAAACCTGTTCCGACCGGCGAAACGACCGCCGCGAATACGCCCGAGCTTGGTATGTTCTTGCGTGCGCCGCTAACATCCAACGTTCAGGTGGGCGGTGACTTCATCACCGGTTCGCGGCGAATCGTTCCTGCCGGTCGGAACACCTTCACGGACGCCTACCAGCGCGAAGGGGTCTTGGCAAAGTTCACCGTGCGCAACGTCGAGCTGCAAGCCGAGCAATGGTGGGGCAGCGATCAGAATGCCGACGGGTTCGGCACGCGTACCGGAAGTACGGGCGGCTACGCCCGTTTAAAATACTACGTTACGCCGCATGCATATGTGGGCGTGCGTTACGACGCGCAGGCCGTTCCGTTCATCTCGCGCGATTGGGTCTACTACGCGGCATTCCACGTGACGCCGCATGCGCGGCTGCTGATCCAGCAGGTTGCGCCGGTCGGCGCACCGGGCCATCTGGGCGCGGCGCTGACAGTGGGATTTCCCTGGCCGGCACACCTATAATAGACGGATGAGAGTCTTGGTGGTCGAGGACAACGCCTCGATCGCCGCTGCCGTCCGCACGATGCTCGAACGCCGCAAGTATGCGGTGGACGTTGCGGCGGACGGGGAAGCGGGCTTGGAGCATCTGCTGCGCCAGCGTTACGACGCGGCGATTCTCGACGTCGTGCTTCCCAAGCGCGACGGTTTCGCGGTCGCGAAGGCCGCTCGCGGCGAAGGGTTGCAGACTCCGATCCTCATGCTGACCGCGCTGGACGCGGTCGAAGATCGCGTGCGCGGCCTGGATTGCGGCGCCGACGATTACTTGGTCAAGCCGTTCGTAGAAGAAGAACTCTTTGCGCGTTTGCGCGCCATCACGCGGCGCGCCGACCGGCCCGTGCACGATACGCTGCGCGCAGGCTCGCTTGAAATCGACGCCTCCGCGCGCGAGGTCAGCGTCGCAGGAAAGCGGCTGCCCCTGGGCGCGACCGAATTCCGGATGCTCGAATTCTTCGCGCGCAATGCGGGAATCGCGTTCTCGCGCGAGCGCCTGCTCGAACATCTGTGGGACTACGATTTCGAAGGTTCGACCAACATCGTCGACGTCTACGTCAGCCAGCTGCGCCGCAAGCTCAAGCGCGCGGGCGCAGGCGACGTGATTCATACCGTATGGGGCGTCGGATATAAGTTGGAAGCATGATCGCGCGCTTGGCGCTGCGGTATCTGCTGGTCTTTGCCATCGTGCTCGCGCTGCTCAGCGCGGGCGCGTATGCGTTCATGTCGGTTCAGTATCAAGCGATGCTGCTGCCGGCAATCGGTACGCCGGAGGCGGCGGCGGGATACCGCACGGCCATGACGCGGGTGCTCGAAACCATTATCAGTTTCGACGTTCCGCTCCTTGCATTGGTCGGCGCGGCGTCGTGGCTGTTGGCGCGCGCGTCGCTGCAGCCCTTGATCGCCGGACGCCAGCGCGAACGCGAATTCGCCGCCGACGCCGCGCACCGGTTACGTTCTCCGCTCGCGACCATTGCGGCGGTTTCACAAGCCGCCAAACCGGGGGCGCCCGCCGAGCTCGCGCAAGATTTCGAGACGATTACGCAAGCCGCGCTTGATGCGTCGCAAACCGTCGGGGAACTGCTGACCCTTTCGCGGCCGGCAGATTCGCATCTGTTGCAGGTCGAGCCGGTCGACATTGCCGTGCTCGCGAAAAACGTCTCCAAAGAATTTGAAGCGCGTGCGGCCGAGCGAGGGCTGGCGATCGAAAACCGCTCGAAATCGGCAATCGTCAACGGCGACGAACTGCGGCTGCGCGAACTGTTGCGCAACTTGTTTGAAAATGCGCTGCGCCACGCTCGCGGACGCATCGTGGTCGACTCGCATGCAGACGGCCGCACGGTGGACGTGACCGTCTTCAACGACGGAGACGCGGTTGAAGACGCGTGTCGCGAGCAGATTTTCGAACGCGCATTCAGCGGGGATTCGCGCGGCAGCGGATTGGGTTTGGCGCTGGTCCGATGGATCGCGCGCGCACACCAAGGCGAGGCATTCGTGCGCGACGGTAAAGCGGGCGGGGCGGAATTCGTCGTGCGGCTGCCGCGTTTGCAGGAGTAGAGACGAGGAGAGTCCGGCGAAGACGGGTATCTACGGGCCTATGTCCACGCTCTCGCCGCAACGACTCAACGAACTGAAGCTCCACGCCACCAACGTGCGTGAGGGAATCATCCGTTCGCTCTTGGCTGCCGGATCCGGGCATTCGGCCGGACCGCTGGACATGGCCGACGTTTTCACCGTGCTCTACGAACACGTGCTCAATCACCGGCCGAAAGAGCCGCTGTGGGACGACCGCGACCGGCTGCTGCTTTCGTGCGGCCACATCGCGCCCGTTCGTTATAGCGCCATGGCCTACGGCGGGTACTTTCCGGTCGAAGAGTTGCTGACGCTGCGCAAGTTCGGAACGCGATTGCAAGGCCATCCGGAGCGCGTGCGTTTGCCTGCGGTGGAGACGACGTCCGGTCCGCTGGGCGAAGGCTTGGCGCAAGGAACGGGCATGGCGCTCTCTGCGAAGATGGACGCAAAGAGCTGGCGCGTCTACGTGGTGACGTCGGATGCCGAGCATCAGTGCGGACTACATTGGGAAGCTGTCATGACCGCCGCCAAGTTCAAACTGGATAACTTGATCGCGATCGTCGATCGCAACTTCATTCAGATCGACGGAAGCACCGAAGAAGTCATGCCGCTCGAACCGTTCGCAGACAAGTATCGCGCCTTCAATTGGGAAGTCTTCGAGTGCGACGGCAACGACATCGCGCGGTTTACGGAAACGATCGAAAAAGCCAAGGCCGTCAAAGGCAAGCCCACCGTGATCATCGCCAACACGGTTCCGGGCAAAGGCGTGAGTTATATGGAAGGCGATTACACCTGGCACGGTAAGCCGCCCAACAAAGAGCAGGCAGACGTCGCACTGCGCGAACTGCAAGCCGAGCGCGAACGGTTGACCGCCAATGGCTAACGCACTCGACGGCGCCGCGGCGATGCGGCTGGCCGAACTCCAAGATCCGGCCAACGTCAAGCAAGTTCCGACACGCAACGGATTCGGAGAAGGCGTCATTGAGGCGGGGAAGAGCAATCGTAACGTGCTCGCAATCTGTGCGGATCTTTCGGAATCGACGCGCATGCTCGGTTTCAAAGAAGCGCTGCCGGATCAGTACATCGAGATTGGCGTCTCGGAACAGATGCTCGTTGCGATGGCCGCCGGTATGGCGAGCACCGGAAAAATTCCGTTCATCGCCAGCTACGCGATGTTCAATCCCGGCCGTTCTTGGGAGCAAGTGCGCACCACGATGGCGCTCAACGAAACCAACGTCAAGATCGCGGGGGCGCACGCCGGCGTTTCGGTCGGACCCGACGGCGCGACGCACCAAGCGATCGAAGATATTGCGATCATGCGCTGCATTCCGCATATGACGGTGGTCGTGCCGTGCGATTCCATTCAAACGAAGCGGGCGACGCTGGCGGTCGCCGCGATGGATGGTCCCGTCTACTTACGCTTCGGGCGCGAGAAGACGCCGGTCGTCACGACCGAAGAGACGCCGTTCGAACTGGGCAAGGCGCAGATTTTCCGCGAAGGCAAAGATGTTGCGATCGTCGTCTGCGGCATTCTGGTTTACAACGTGCTCATCGCTGCGCGAAAACTGGCGCGCGAAGGCATCGAGTGCATGGTCGTCAACAATCACACCGTTAAACCGATGGACGAAAAAGCGATCGTCGAAGCGGCCGAACGTTGCGGTGCGGTCGTGACGGTTGAAGAGCACCAAATCTCCGGCGGCATGGGCTCGCGCGTGGCGGAGGTTCTCGCCCAGCGTAGACCCACGCCGATCGAATTCGTCGGCGTGGCCGATCGGTTCGGGCAATCCGGCGATCCCGCCGAGCTGATCGAACACTACGGCATGGGATCGGGCGCGATCGAAACGGCGGTTCGCCGCGCCATCGCACGCAAAAAAGTCTAGACGGTCGTAACGGCGGTGGCGGTCGTCGCCGGGGCGACCTGGTCGAGCGTCACCTCGAAGCCGCCGGTCCAGCGGGCGGCCAGATTGTAGAGCGCCGCGTAGAGTAAGCCGGCGATGAAACCGATGATGCCGTACATGATCGGAAAAACGAGGATGGCGAAAAATCCGAGGCCGGTCATTACGGCGACGCCCGGCGCGCTCACGCCGCCGCTCTTCATGCCGGCCATCATGATCGGGCTTACGAGGAGCCACCAAACCAGCCCGATGAGTATTCCGATCAAACCATAGAGCACGGCAGCGACGAACGCGAACTGCACGACGGCGATGTGGCGCAAACGAGTAACCATGCGAAATTTCCCCCGTTCCTGAAGAAGGCGAAGTGACCAAGGCCTTACCGAGGTGTGGCCCGAGGACCTTCGCAGGTATCTTTCACGGGGCAAAACGAAGTCCGGCCAATGCTTCTGAAGCGCCGAATTTCCGCGTTGGTATGCGCGGGCACGTTTGCACTATCCGCATGCTCGGGAACCGGGTCGCCGACGCCGCCAGGACCTCCGGTGACGACGCTCTCTATTGCAACGCAGCGGAATGCGGCTCAGGCGGCGCTTGCGGCCGAATTCGGCGTCGGCCTTCTGACGCTTATCTTCGGCCAGGGTACGACTCAGGCGTTCGGCGGAGCCAACACGCTGCCCGTGTGCAACAACGGCGTCAAAATCTCGGTCGTTTCCCAGCCGTCAACGGTTACGACGACGATCGACGTCTACTATGATCCGGTTTGCACGAAACTCCTCGCGGAGATCGTCCTCGTTCAAACGCTAACGTCGCCCGGAAACGCTTCGCTTTCAGGAACGGCGACGTTCATGTCGCAAGCCGGGGCGGTTATCGCCTATAACTCGCTGAGCGGAACGACCACCAAAAGCGGCGGAACGACGTCGTTTAGCGTGACCGGAACTGCCGCGCCCAGTCCCACCGCGCCGGCGGTAGCATCGTTCGGCCTGAGCTGCAGCGCGACCGGAAACTCGAATGCGTGCGGTTTCGGCGGTATTACGAACGTCTCGGTGCCGGCGTGCTCTCCGCCCAGCCCGACCTGCGGCATCTTGCAGGCGCTACAAATCGGCAATACCTTTACGTTTAACGGGACGCAAAGCGGCAGCGTGAATACGGGCGGGGCCGCGCTCAAAGCGTACGTCTCCGCTCCGAGTTCGATGACGCTTTCGCCGTCGGGCGCGACGAGTTGGACTATCACCGGCGGCGGGAATCCCGTGATTAACGATTCGGGAAACTTTTCGGTAACGGTCGGTCAGTTCAATCTCGCGACGGCGATATCAATAGCGTTGAGCGACGCCACCGCCGATGCGAGTTCGACGGCCAACATGGCGGCCGGTCCGTTCGGGAATACGTCAGGCGGCGTGAAACAAATCAGCAACGGCGCGTCGGCGAGCTTCATCGGCCTTGACGGCATCGGAAACGGCACGGTGCTCTTTTCGGACGGCCATACCGAACCCGTCAGCTTCTTTATCGTTCAGTAATTCCGCCAGAAATGGCCGTGGAAACCTAGCGGAAGCATTGCGGGCGCCCAGGCCCGCGCGGATTCTTCGAACGTTGCCGCGTCCACGACCACGAGCGCCGAACGTTTTTCGCGCGCGTTGAACGCGACGAAGAGTACGACGCCGTCGGTTTCGCCGTTTCCGCCCGGCTTCGGAACGAAGATCGCTTCGCCCGGAGACTCATCCGGGCGTTCCCAAACGCGTTGCGACGCGGACGTTGTATCAATCTGTAAGACGCCGTCGGTAAACGAGCCGCCTTCGCCGACGCGCGGCGCGTACACGTACCGCGGGCGTTCGGCGCGTTCGTCGACGCGCGGCAGTTCCATGCGCGAGCTCGAGAGCATTTCGCGCGTCGCATCCTGGCCGTTGCACGGGACGCGGTAGCGCCGCAACGAGAGGCCCGGTGCGACGGGCGCGCGTTCGCGCACGCGATCCAGGTAAAGGTCGGAGACGATCGAGGCATCGTCGTAACCGACGAGATCGACCACGATGCTATCGCCGTCGTCGAACGCGCTGACATGGTGGAAGCAGAAGAACGGTTCGGCCGCGCTGGTGACGGGCGCCTGAGCTCCGGTGAGGTCGATGAGATGGATCAGCGTCTCGTCGCCGCCCCAATGAAAGTTTTCGATGTACGGTTTTCCGCCGAGGATCATCGCAAGCGGATCGAAGCGATACGGATATTCGATGAGCACCGCGTACTTTCGGCTCGCGCCGATGCTGTGAACGTATGACGGCCGTTTGCTGGGAATGCGCGCGATGACGGTGCGCGGTCCGCTGCCCGAGAGACTCCACACGACGTACTCGCTGCGCATGCCGGGCTTGAGGGTGAAGTTCACCCAGCTCTCACCCGTACGAACGGGATGGGCGGTTGTGGGGCCGGTTCCGAGATTGTCGTTGAACTTCAGCAGTTCGCCCGTCTCCAGCGTCTGCGGATCGAAACAGCGCGGTGCGCCGATCTCCGTCAGCGCGACGCTCGCGTCGCCGTAACGCACGACGTTGACGTTGGTGTTGTCCGTAATGTTGCTGGACGTTAGTCCTGCCAGCCATGACCCGAGTGAACGCGCGGCCGGCGTCGCGAAACTTTGGTATTCGGCGCGGCCTGCAAGGGCGGCTTCATAACTCTTGGTCCGCAGGAAGCGTCCCGTATAGTTCAGGCTTCCTTCGCCGAACTCGAAGCGTTGCAGAAACGCCATGCCGTCGAACCAGTGGCGGAACCGGACCGGTCCAAACCCGTAGCGCGCGGAGCCGTTGCGGACGAACGCTCCGCGCAGCCACGCCGGAATGGTCCCCTCTACCTGGAGCGTCGCTGGGCCGATGTCGTTGAGGACGTCGGAAAAAGTGAATTCGCGCGGCGTCTTAGCGGCGGTCATCTCCGTTCCGGCTTCGGCAGCGGGCCGCAAACTACTAGCCCCGGGTAGCCTTCGAAGGCTCGGTCAGGCGGGCCGAGAACGGGTCATGCCTCTGGTCTGTAAGGAGCTGTTATGACAGGTTCGATTTCCCGCATTGGAGCGGCCGCTTTTTCTTCGCTCGCGCTTTTTGCGCTGAGCTTCGCAAGCGCACCGGCGGCGTCGGGCGATGCGCTCGATTCATTTGCCAAGGCCTGGTCGGCATTACAGGGATACGACGCGACGATCCAACTCTACGAAGCCAAAGGCGGCAGCAACGAACATGCCGTTTTCGCCTACAGCTTCACCAAGCCGGCGACGGTCACGATGCACATCAATCAAGGACCGAACTCGGGGGCGACGGTGAAATGGACCGGCGGCCCGACCGTCTACGCTTCGAAAAGCGGCGCGTTCGGCATTACGATGGGCAAAAACGTGAGTTTGAGCGATCCGCTCGTCACGTCGCTGCGCGGCTATACGGTCTCCGACTTGAGTTTCGGCGGAATACTTTCGCATGCGAAGCAGACCGCGGGCACGCTCTCCAGCGGGGCGACGAAGTTAGAAGGCGCGATGGTAACGGCGATTACGCTGAACGTCGCGGATCCGGCGCAGGACAACGGCATGACGCGGGAAGTGCTGTACCTCTCGCAGAGCACGCAGTTGCCCTTGCGGGTCGATGGCTTTGCGGGAAGTCAGCTCGTGCGGCAGTACAGGTTCTCCGTCACCAAGAGCTGGTAACGGTTAGCGGCGCAGGCCGAGGTCGCCGATCAGTTTGCGGTAGCGATCGAGATCCTTGTTCTGCAAGTAATTGAGCAAACGGCGGCGCTGCCCGATTTGCAAATACAGTCCGCGGCGGCTGTGGTGATCTTTTTTGTGATCCTTTAGGTGCTCGTTCAGCTTGTTGATCGAGGCGGTGAGGATCGCGATTTGGACGTCGGCTGAACCGGTGTCGCCCGCCGAACGGCCGTACTTGGCCGCCAGCTCGGATTTCTGATCTTTGGTGATTGGCACGAATAGAACTCCTCGTTCAAGGATAGGCTCGCTTCGGTACAGGCCGTAGACCCATCCGGGCGACCGGGGAATCATACCACCGCTGCGCCCGGGGGCGCAACCTGGGTTTGGGCGGGACGGCGTCTAAAACGCCGCTCCTATGGAACTTGCAAAGAAGACCTTCCTTATAACGGGCGGGGCCTCGGGGCTGGGCGCAGCCTGCGTGCGCGAATTTACCGGCACCGGCGCAAACGTCGTGATTTGCGACGTGAACGAGCACGGAGCCGGCGTCGCCAAGGAAGCAGGCGCTAACGCGCGCTTTCACCGCACCGACGTTACGTCCGAAAAAGACGTGCGCGCCGCGGTCGACCTGGCGCTCAAAGAATTCGGCGCGCTGCACGGCGCGATCAACTGCGCGGGCATCGCGACGGCCGAACGCGTCGTGGGTCGCGAAGGTCCCCAGCCGCTCGAGCATTTTACGAAGGTCGTGACCATCAATCTGATCGGCACGTTCAACGTGATCCGCATCGCCGCCGCGGAGATGATCAAACGCGAGGTCGCGCCGGGCGAAGACCGCGGCGTCTTCATTTGCACGGCGTCGGTGGCGGCGTTCGACGGCCAGATCGGACAGGCGGCGTACTCCGCATCGAAAGGCGGCGTCGCCGGCATCACGCTGCCGATCGCGCGCGAGTTCGCGCAACACCAGATTCGCGTGATGAGCATCGCTCCCGGTATTTTCGATACGCCGATGCTGGCGGGACTGCCGGAAGCCGCCCGTGAGTCGCTTGGCAAGCAGACGCCGTTTCCACCGCGTTTAGGAAGTCCGGCCGAATACGCGCGGCTGGCGCGTCACATCGTCGAAAATCAATACCTTAACGGCGAAGTGATCCGCCTCGACGGTGCGATCCGGCTAGCGCCTAAATAAATAAAACGTCCCCGTGTCATCCTGAGTAGCACATCTTTGATGTCCGGTCGAAGGGCGTCGTTGCCGGCAAGGCCGCGGCAAGCGGGTGTTGTGCGCCTTTTGCCTGATATATTGTCCATGACAAACTGGTTCGGACGCCCCGTCCTCCATGTGACCAACGTTGAGAGATCGCTCCGGTTCTACGTCGAACGGCTCGGGTTCACGAGCCCGTGGCGCCACGAGGAAGATGGCACAGCGCACGTAGCAGAGGTCGACCGGCACGGCTGCGCGCTGATCCTGGCCGACACATGGCCGGAGAAGATTGGCAAGGGTCTGATGTTTATTTCCGTCAACGCCAAAGAACAGACGCGCGAGAGCGCGACCGCCGCGTTGGACGCGCTGCGCGCGGAACTCGAGGGCGCAGGCGTCTCCGTTAAGGAAGGTTCGTGGGGCTACCGTCTCCTGGTGGTCGATGATCCCGACGGCAACCAGCTTTTCTTCAATTATCCAAGCGATACTGGGTCCGGCAAGAATTAATCCCCGCGAACCGGCGTCGGTTTGCCGTCGCGGTCGATCGCGACCATCACGAACTTGCCGACGGTCGAAAGCACACGTTCGCCACTCTCGGCGAGAATGCGCCAGAGCTCGACTTCCACGGTTATCGACGTGCGCCCGATGGCGACGACGCGCGCGACGGTTTCGACCAGATTGCCTTGGCGGATCGGTTCCTTGAAATCGATACGGTCGATCGAGGCGGTGACGACGGGCTTGTGCCCGGCACGCATCGCTGCGATTGACGCGACCACGTCCATCATCGCAACGGCTTTACCGCCGAAGAGCGTGCCGTAGTGGTTGACGTCGGTCGGAAAGACGATTTCGGTGCGTTTTTCGACGATTGGTTCGGAGTCTGGCATCGTACATCAGGTTCCAGCTGAAAGCGCCGGAGCCTCGCAAGGCGAACCTACGAGAGATGGATTTAGGATTGCGCGGACGCGTAGCGCTCGTGACGGGAGCCAGTTCGGGCCTCGGGCGCGCCTGCGCGATGGCTTTGGCGCGCGAAGGAGCGCGCGTCGCTTTGGCGGCGCGCCGTGAAGGCGAGCTCGAAGCTGCGGCAGCCGAAGCGCGTCACTTAGGTTCGCCGGACGCACGGCAGTATAAGATGGACCTCGCGGACGAAGCGTCGGTGGCGAACCTGCTCGAACGCGTGCACGCGGATTTCGGATCGATCGACGTGCTGGTCGCAAACGGTGGCGGTCCGAAGGCCGGCCAGTTCTCGCAACTGAGCGCCGCCGATTGGGACACGGCCTACAAAAACACGTTGCGAAGCATGCTCCAACTCGTACACGGCGTCTTACCCGGCATGCGCGAACGGCGCTGGGGGCGGATCGTCGCGCTGACATCGAGCTCGGTGAAACAGCCGATTCCTTCGCTTGCGCTATCCAACATTTTCCGCACCGCGCTGATCGCGGCGCTGAAAACCGCTTCGACCGAAGTTGCGCGCGACGGCGTGACCATCAACGCGATTGCAACCGGGCGCATTCGCACGGCGCGATTGCGCGACATCTATGGAAGCGACGAGGCGATGGAGCGCGCGGGCCACGAGGTTCCGGCCGGGCGCATCTCCACGCCCGATGAATTCGCGCCGCTGGTTGCGTTCTTGTGCGGCGCACCCGCGAGCTACATCACCGGCCAAACGATCGCAATCGACGGCGGCCTGATCGGCGGACTCTTCGGATGAACTGGGATCCCGTTGCCGGCACGGCGGGCGGCGCCGAATTCGGAGCCGGCTTAAAAGCGTACGCCGCTGAGCGCGAACTTTCCGACGAGAAGCTCGCGCAAGCGTGCGGACTTTCCGCGACGGAGTTGCAAGA
>DASUIF010000003.1:0-228657 GCA_036273135.1 Candidatus Rubrimentiphilum sp. | reverse complement strand
GGCCTTCTTCCCACACGCGGCGTCGCTCCGTCAGGCTTTCGCCCATTGCGGAAAATTCCTCACTGCTGCCTCCCGTAGGAGTCTGGGCCGTTTCTCAGTCCCAGTGTGGCTGGTCGCTCTCTCAAACCAGCTACCCATCGTTGCCATGGTAGGCCATTACCCCACCATCTAGCTAATGGGACGCGGTCCCGTCGTTGAACGGATTGCTCCTTTCATCTTTTAAAGATGCCTTCAAAAGATCGTATGCGGTATTAGCTAACCTTTCGGCTAGTTATCCCCCATTCAACGGAAGGTTGACCACGCGTTACTCACCCGTCTGCCGCTGGGTATTGCTACCCCGCTCGACTTGCATGTGTTAGGCACGCCGCCAGCGTTAGTCCTGAGCCAGGATCAAACTCTCCATAAACATTTTATGGAGCCTTTTGTTGGCTCTCTATTTTCGCTGACTAATTAATGGATCGATTGCGAAATCGATCCGCCGTCGATCGCCTTGCCGTTTCCAGCTCGTCGATCGAAGGCTAGCCATAATACTGTACGATCAGCGTTTCGAAGCACCGGTGGAACGGTGGTCTTCTTCCCGCTGATTAAAATTCTCGGACCCAAAATAAAAAAACGCCTTACGGCGCAATCTGCTTTGGGACGAGACCCACAGACTTATGCGCTACTGCACTGTTCAGTTTTCAAGGAGCCACCCTGGGCGCTATGCGTCAGAGTCACGACGAGCATCATACCGCGCCCATATAGGGGTGTCAAGCAGGTTATTGCGACCGCTTTCGCCGGCGCTGCGCCTTCATGCGGTTTCCGCAGACCGCCATATCGCACCAGCGACCCGATCCGTTCTTGGACCAATCGTAGTAGACCCAGCGGCAGCTTTCTTTGCGACACGCTTTGAGGCGGGGCCAGTAGCCGCGCCGCATCGCATCGTACACGATCGCCAACAGAGCGGCGATCGTCCGCTCGGCGCCTTGGCCGACGGGTTCGAGAGCGGGCGCACCCGACTCGTCGATACGCATTCCATAACTCGCCGACCGCGTGAAAGGTTCCAGTGCCGCCCAAGCCGAGGAAGCCTCCCCCGCCCCGCCATTGGCCTCGACCACCTCACGGAGGCCCTCCCGGAAGGCTCGCAGGCGGCTGAGATCCTGTGGTGAGGCGTCCGTGCAGAGGCCGGTCTTGGCGCACCAATCCTCGAGCCCATAGTAGATCGTAAAGTCCAGCCCTTTCTCTGGGGACCCCGTATTAATGAAGCGGCGAAGGGTGTCGAGTTCACCCGGCGCCGCGTAGGCGGGCCTAGTCATCGTCATGATGATACCACCCATTTGGATAAATAACCACTCAAACAGCTTGACAAGTTACTACTACCCACCATAAACTTATTGAAGGTTACCACCGCTTGGAAGTGAGATGTCATGCCAGCCTTCAGAAAGTACCTGAGTTTTGCCGGGGCCCTTGTCGTGGCCCTAGGCGCGGCCGCGCCCGCTGCCGCCTTCTCCGTAGCGCTTAAGCCGCTTAATCCCCATGCCGTCCAGACGCCGATGGTCGGTATAGCCGGCGCCTGCGCGAACCCGAACAGCGACGCGCGCGTTGCCTCGGCGTTCTTCGAGGTGCCCACGATCGCCGCACTCCAAGGCGTCGGCGGCACCGCCGGAGTTGCGATCGAGCTCAGCCCAACGGGGTCGCTCGTCTCCGAGTCAGTCATTCAGTCAACCGGAAATCCGAATCTGGATCGTGCGGCGCTGCGCTCGGCGCGCATGTCGCGCTTTACCCCCGAGGTAAGCAACTGCTCGGCCATCGGCGGAAACTATCTCTATACCGTGACGTTCTAAACCGCGCTCGGAACGCGGGTCCGGCGCAAGTGCCCGCCGGAGCGAGCAGGGCGTCCAGCACGCCCTGCTCGATTAGGCACTACTGAAACCGAGATCGCCGCGGTTAGCTTGGCGTCTTTCGCGATACCGTTTTGGCCTGCAGGAAGAGGAGCAAATAATCGCTGCCGCCGGCTTTGCTGTCGGTTCCCGACATGTTGAATCCGCCAAACGGATGGCCGCCGACCATCGCGCCCGTACACTTGCGATTGAAATACAGGTTGCCGACGAAGAACTCGTCCTTCGCGCGTTCGATCTTCTTCTCGTCTCTCGTGTAGACTGCCCCGGTTAAGCCGAACTCGGTATTGTTCGCAATGGCAAGGGCATCGTCGAAATCCCTGGCTTTGATGACCGCGAGCACGGGACCGAATATCTCTTCTTGCGAGATCGTCGCGTCGGGAGCCGCGTCCGCAATCACCGTGGGCTCCAGAAAATAGCCTTTGTCGCCGACCCGCTTGCCGCCGTGAACCAAGCGGCCTTCCTTCGCACCCGTCTCGATGTATTTTTCGATCGATTGAAGCGCGCGCTCGTTGATGACGGGCCCCATGTAGTTCTGTTTGTCGGCCGGATCGCCGACCGTGATTTTCGCCACACGCGCCTTCAGCTTGTCGACGAACTCATCGTAGATAGCGGCGTCGACGATCGCTCGCGAACACGCCGAACACTTCTGCCCTTGAAATCCGAATGCCGACGCGGCGACGCCTTCCACTGCTGAATCCACATCGGCGTCGGCCGCGACAACGATCGAATCCTTGCCGCCCATCTCCGCAACGACGCGTTTGATCCAGCGCTGTCCCTTCTGCGGTTTGGCCGCAAGCTCGTTGACGTGCAGGCCGACTTCCTTGCTTCCGGTGAACGCGACGAAACGCGTGAGCGGATGGGCGACCAAAGCGTCGCCGATGACACTTCCGCTTCCGGGCACGAAATTCAAGACGCCCTCCGGCAGCCCAACCTCGTGCATGAGATCGACGAACCATGCCGCGATGATCGCGCTGTCGCTCGAAGGCTTCAGGACGACGGTATTGCCGGTGACAACCGCGGCCGCCGCCATGCCTGCCATAATCGCAAATGCAAAGTTCCACGGCGGAATCACAACGCCGACGCCCAGCGGAACGTAAAGCAATTCGTTTTCCTCGCCCGCGATCGGCGTGAGCGGCTGCGGTTCCGAATACCGGAGTGCCTCGCGCGCATAAAACTCCAAAAAGTCGATCGCCTCGGCGGTGTCGGCGTCGGCTTCGATCCAACTCTTGCCAACCTCGAAGACGAGAAGAGCATTATAACGTTCGCGGCGCGCGCGCACGAGTTCGGCCGCTTTAAAAAGAAAGGCCGCTCGTTCGTCAGCCGGCGTGTTTTTCCACGATTGAAAACTGCGGTGGGCGACGCCGATCGCGCGGTTGGCATCTTCGAGCGAGGCCGAGGCCACTTCCCCGACGATCTGCGACGGGTCGGCCGGATTGCGCGACGCAATCTTCTTCTGCGTTGCAATACGCTCGCCGCCGATTACCAGCGGGTACTCTTTACCGAACTCTTTGCGAACCTCGGCAAGAGCCGCTTCCATCTTGGCGGCTTCAGCCGGCTCGGCGTACGTCTTAATGGGCTCGTTCTTAAACGGCGCGATGCGCTCGGCGGTCATGCTCATGCCTTCATAATAACCCAAAGGGCGGCGGCCCGGTTACGACTCCGGGCGGGCTATCCGGCGGTTCGCGCGAAGCTCGCCGCCGTGTACGACGTCACTGTTATCGGAGCGGGCATCGTCGGCCTGGCAAGCGCCCGCGAGCTCTTGCGGCGCCACCCCCGCTTGCGAGTCGCCGTCTTGGATAAGGAAGCGGCGGCCGGAAGGCATCAGACCGGACACAACAGCGGCGTCATCCATTCCGGCATCTATTACGCCCCGGGATCGCTCAAAGCGCGCCTTTGCATCGACGGCCGCCGCCAGCTCTTAGATTATTGCCACGCTAGAGGCATCGAATTCCGGCGAGTCGGAAAACTGATCGTCGCGCTTAGCGAGGACGAGCTGCCCCGGCTGAACGCGCTTTGGGATCGCGGAATCGCCAACGGAATTGAGGGTCTCGAGATGATCGACGGATCCGGAATTCGCAAGCGCGAGCCGCATTGCGCCGGAATCGGCGCGATTTTTTCACCGGTAACGGGAATTGTGGACTATGGAGCCGTCGCGTCCGCTCTGGCAGAAGACATCCTCGCAATGCGCGGCGAGATTCTGCCGGACCATCGGGTCACCGCGATTTCTCTCGCGGCCCGGCAACTGGAGATAAAAACGGGGGCCGGCACGATCATCTCTCGCGCGTTGATTGGGTGCGCCGGTTTATACGCCGATCGGCTTGCGCAAATGACCGGCGGCAGCCGCGATCCAAAAATCGTCCCGTTTCGCGGTGACTATTTTGTGCTAAAACCGAAGAGCCGTCACCTGATCAAAGGAAACATTTATCCGGTTCCGGATCCGGCTTTTCCGTTTCTCGGCGCGCACTTTACGCCACGGATGAATGGCGACGTCTGGCTTGGACCGAACGCGGTGCTGGCGTTCGCGCGTGAAGGCTACACGTTCGGCACGGTAAATAGCGGGGAAGTTTTCGAGACGCTAACATATCCCGGACTCATTCGACTGGCGCTAAAATACCCGGCGGTCGCCGCCGGCGAGCTGTATCGCGATCTTTTCCGCGGCGCCTACGTCGACTGGCTACGCAAGTATGTTCCCGAATTGCGCAACGATGACGTCCTGCCCGGACCGTCCGGCGTGCGCGCCCAGGCGATGAACGCGGATGGAACGCTCGTCGACGATTTTATCTTCGACGGTTCGGCGAACGTTCTTCACGTTCGCAATGCGCCGTCTCCGGCCGCCACGGCTTGCCTCGCCATCGGAGCGCACATTGCGGCGCGCGCCTCGGAGCAGTTTAGCCTTTAAGTAGACGGAAGCAGAGCATCGATATACATGCCTACGCGTCGCGCGGCGTCTTCTCCGCGAAAACCCGCATACGCGTCGACGAGCGCGCTCCCGACAATCACACCGTCGGCAAGGCCGCGAACCGCGTCCACTTGCGCGCGCGTGCTGATCCCGAAACCGACGGCCAGCGGTTTCTTTGTCGCTGCCCGGAGCGCCCCGATCTGCGCGCGCAAAGGCTCGGTCTCCGGCGCTTTGCCCGCACCGGTCACGCCTAGACGCGAGACCACGTAGACGAAACCGCCGGATTGCTCGGCAATGCGCGCGGCGCGTTGTGCCGGCGTAGAGGGCGCGACCAGCAGCGGCAGGTCGATCGCGTGCGCGCCTAACGCGAGCCGGAGTGGTTCGGATTCTTCGAGCGATATGTCGGGAATGATGACGCCGGCCGCGCCTGCGCCGGCGGCCGCGCGCGCAAACTCCTGAAGGCCGAATTGATACGCCAGGTTGTAGTACGTGAACAAAATGAGCGGCGGGAGCGAAGCGCGCATCTCGCCGACAAAGGCGAGCACTCTCTGCAGGTTGACGCCGCCGGCAAGAGCTCGCGCGCCTGCGGCCGCGATCGCCGGGCCATCGGCGAGGGGATCGCCGTATGGAACTCCGAGTTCAATCGCGTCGGCTCCATGCCGCGCGAGGGCCGTTACGATCGCGCGGGTCGTATCCAGATCGGGATCGCCGGCCATGACGTACGGAATAAAGGCCAAGCGCCCAGATACGAAGACTGATTCGAGCCCGGCCATTCTAGGGGGACGCCTGTTCCTTGAGGTCGCGAATCTGCGCGATGTCCTTATCGCCTCGCCCGCTGAGATTGACCAGAACGAGATCGCCGGGGCCGCGCTTGGCGGCAAGCGTTCGCGCATACGCGAGCGCGTGCGCCGACTCGAGCGCCGGAATAATGCCTTCGGTTTTCGCGAAATCGTAAAACGCGCTCAGCGCTTCGTCGTCGGTGACCGAGAGATACGTCGCGCGTCCGCTTTCCTTGAAAAATGCATGCTCGGGTCCCACGCCCGGATAATCGAGGCCGGCGCTGATCGAATGCGTCTCTCGCACCTGGCCTTCCGCGGTTTGAAGCACGTAGGAGCGGCTTCCGTGCAGGATACCAATCGTGCCCGCGTTCAGCGATGCTGCGGTATGCGGCGTTTGCGTTCCCTTCCCGGCGGATTCAACGCCCCAAAATCGTACTTCCGGATCGTCTAGAAAGCCGGCGAAAATGCCGGCAGCGTTGCTGCCGCCGCCAACGCACGCGACCACGTCTGACGGCAATTTGCCGTAACGACTCAGGCATTGCTGCCGCGCCTCAACGCCGATGATCTTCTGAAATTCACGTACCATGTACGGGTAAGGATGCGCGCCCACGACGCTGCCGATCACGTAGAACGTGTCGTGTACGCGCGCCGCCCACTCCCTGAATGCCTCGCTCGTCGCATCCTTCAGCGTCTTCGTTCCGCCGCTCACCGGATGCACCTTCGCGCCGAGCAGCTGCATGATGTAGACGTTGAGCGCTTGTCTTTCCACGTCGACTTCGCCCATGTAGACGTCAACCGGAATTCCGAACTTCGCGCCGACGGTTGCGGTCGCTACGCCGTGCTGACCGGCGCCCGTCTCCGCGATGAGGCGCTTCTTCCCCATGCGCAGCGCGAGCAGCGCCTGCCCTACGGTGTTGTTGATCTTGTGCGCGCCCGTATGGTTGAGGTCCTCGCGTTTCACGACGACTTTCGCGCTCGATTCGCGAGAGGCAAACCGTTGCGTTTCATAGATCGGTGACGGGCGGCCCACGAATTCGGCGAGTACCGACTCGTATTCTCGCCAAAACGCCGGGTCCGCAAAAGCGGAGCCGATTTCCCGCTCGAGCTCTGAAAGCGCCGCGACCAGGACTTCGGGTACGAAGCGTCCTCCGAACTCGCCGAAATAGCCTAACGCGTCAGGCTGCATCGGCGTCCTTGACGGCTTTGACGAATGCGCGCATCTTGTTGCGATCTTTGCGGCCCGAGGTTTCGATACCGCTTCGCACGTCAACGCCGTAAGGACGAACAGTTTGAACGCACTGCGCCACGGTCTCCGGCGTCAGGCCGCCGGCAACGATCACCTGACGCGACCGGGCGGCGGGCACGACCGCTTTCCACGGAAAGGACACACCGGTACCGCCGGCGAGGCCGGCCGCCGCGCTGTCGAAAAGCACGATGGCGCGCGGGTGCTCGTTCACGCCCCGTTCCAGCGCCGCGGAATCGGGCGACTGCGTGTCCACGTGTATGGTCTTGATCACCCGTCCGTCGATCGAGGAAACGAAACTCGGCGATTCGTTACCATGAAGCTGAATGACGAGATCGGGAAAAATAGACCGGGCACGCGAGATGTCGTCGCGTGACGGATTGACGAAGACGCCGACCGGCGTAATGAACGGGGGAAGCTCCTCTGCGATATGCTTGGCCGCACCTTCGGTGATCCGCCGGACCGACGGTGCGAAGATCATGCCGACTGCATCCGCGCCCGTTTCCACCGCCAGCATAACGTCCTGCAGATCGGTACATCCGCAAAACTTTATGCGCGTTCTCAAGGGGAAACCGCGCGCGCTTCCACGGCGTTTTTCAAGCTGCCGACCAAAGCGGCGGGATCGTCGGCGCGCATGAGCGCTTCTCCGACAAGAAAACCGCGCGCCCCGGCTGCGTGCAGCCGGGAGATATCTCCGGCGTGTCGCATGCCGCTCTCGCTGATGACGGTGACTCCCTGCGGTACCTCGGGAAGCAGATATTCGCTGACGGCCAGGTCGGTTTCGAACGTGCGCAAATTGCGATTGTTGATTCCGATCAGCACGGCGCCCAATGCTAATGCGCGTTTGAGTTCGGCGCTGTCGTGGACCTCGACCAAAACGTCGAGCCGGTATTCAGCCGCTTCGCGCATGCACGCTTCGAGCGCGTCGTCGCCGAGCCCCGCGGCAATGAGCAGAACCGCGTCGGCGCCGTAAGCCGCCGATTGTGCGACTTCGTACGCTGTGGCAAGAAAATCCTTACGAAGCAGCGGACGCGACGAATGCGTGCGAGCGATCTCCAGGTAAGCAAGTTCGCCCAGAAAATGGTCGGCTTCCGTCAGGACGCTGATGCAATCCACTCCCGCGTTCTCGTAAGCGCGCGCAACGGCGGCTGCATCGAAGTTGCGCGCGATGAGTCCGGCCGACGGGGATGCTCGTTTTATTTCGCCGACGATGGCGGGACCGCGCGAAGCAACGATCGCCTCCAGGAACGGACGCCGGGCGCTCATGCGCGCCAGCGCCCTTTGTCGCACGAGTTCGTGCGGCTCCGCCGCCCGGTCGCGCTCGGCGTAGCGGCGCTTGGCATCGTAGATGCGCGTGAGAATATCACCCATGCGAATACGCCGCCGCGCGCGCGAATAGCGACGCAGCGTGGCCTTCATAAAGTTGTGCCCGGGCGAGCTCCATGCCATCTCTTATATCGGCAGTTTTGCCGCAGAGCCGAAATGCGAGGGCCGCGTTGAGCGCGACGACGTCGGAGCGAGGCGAGCGTTCGCCCGCGAGAATCGCCTCGAACGCAGTGCGGCACTCGGCGACCGGACCGCCGCGGATCTCCGCGGCGCTCGCGCGCACGCCGAACTCTTGCGGATTCAAGGTCCAGCGTTTAACCGTACCGTCGCCGAACTCATACACGGAGGTCGGCCCTTCGCCGCCGATTTCATCGATACCGCTGCTCGCGTTGACAACTGCGGCGGCGCGTACTCCGAGCGCTTGCAGCACCTCTCCGACGATCTCGACGTGATCCGCGCGTGCTACCCCGGCGAGCAGATGTGTCGCTTGCGCGGGATTGGTCAACGGTCCGACCATGTTGAAGATCGTCCGGATCCCGAGCTCGCGCCTAACCGGTGCGACGTTCTTCATCGCCGGGTGGTAGGCCGGGGCGAACATGAACGTAAAGCCGAGCTCTTTGAGACTGCCCGCCGCACGCTCCGGCGTAACGTCCAGCTTCATGCCGCCGGCTTCCAATATGTCGGCGCTGCCGCATTGTCCGGACGCCGCGCGGTTCCCGTGCTTTGCAACCGGAACGCCCGCGGCCGCGACGACGAGTGCCGCCAGCGTTGAGATATTTATGGTGTCCGCGCCGTCGCCACCGCTTCCCACAACGTCGGCGACCAATGGCAGATCGTGCTCGACCTTTACGCTTCGCTCCCGCATCGCGCGGGCGGTGCCGATCAGCTCGGCTGCCGTCTCGCCTTTGGCCGCGAGCGCCGTCAAGAACGCGGCGGTCTGCGCAGGCGTTGTTTTTCCGTCCATGATCGCACCCGCGATCGCGGCGGCATCGCCCTCAGACAGGTCTTCACCGGCGACTAATTGATGTAAGAGCTCCCTGAAATTCATCGGCGGACCTCGCCGCCCCCAACACGGTTTACCGTGTTGGGGTATCGACCAGCTCGAGAATCGAGAGCTCGGCAGCATCGCCGGGGCGCACGCGCGTCTTCGTGATCCGCGTGTAGCCGCCGGGGCGCTCTTTAAGCGCCGGCGCGATCTGTTCGACGAGTTTCTTTACCACGGCGGGTTCGGTCAGATATTCGGCGATCTGCCGGCGCGAATGCACGTCGCCGCGACCCGCGGTGGCAATCAGACGCTCGACGACGCGGCTGACTTGTTTGGCCTTCGTCGTCGTCGTCTCGATTTTTCCATGCTTGAAAAACGACGTCGCCAAGTTCCGCAGCAACGCGCGGCGGTGCCCGTCGGTCCGGGAGAGGCGTTTTAACGCAATCTGGTGCGGCATGATCGTTTCCTATTGCTCCCGCAGGGATAGCCCTTTGGATTCGAGGACTGCTTTGATCTCATCGAGCGATTTCTTGCCGAAGTTGCGCATTTTGATGATTTCGTCCTCGGTCATGTCGAGCAGTTCCGAGACCTTCGAAATCCCGGCGCGCTTGAGACAGTTGAACGATCGCACCGAGAGATTGAGCGATTCCACCGGAATGTCCCATTCGCTGGCGGGAGCCGATGGGAGCGCCCGCTCTTCGTTGCTGAAGCTGACGAAGAGATCCAAGTGATCCTGCATGATCGTCGCCGCTTGCGACAGGGCTTCGTCGGGCGTGACCGAGCCGTTGGTGTCGATCTCGATCGTCAGGCGGTCGTAGTCGACGTTCTGCCCGACGCGCGTGTCGTCAACGCTGAAGTTAACTTTGCGAATCGGCGAAAAAATCGAATCGAGCGGGATCAGTCCGATCATGTGCTCGACGTTGCGCTGACGGTCGGCGGTTACATAACCGCGGCCCTTCTCGACGCCGATTTCCATCGAGAGTTTCGCCGATTTCGAAGAGAGCGTCGCGATGTGGTAGCCCGCGTCGAGAACCTCGACGTCCGCATCCGGCGTGATGTCGGCTGCCGTAACTTCCTTCGAACCGGTTGCATTGAGCGTCAGCACTTTGGGCTCGTCGGTATTCATCTTCACCGGCAAACCTTTGAGATTGAGCATCATGGCGATCGTGTCTTCGACGATACCCGGGATGGTCGAGAACTCGTGTAAGACGCCGTCGATCTTCATGTAGGTGACGGCAGCGCCCGGAATCGAGCTGAGCAAGATGCGCCGAAGTGCGTTGCCCAGCGTGATGCCGAAGCCGCGTTCGAGCGGCTCGATAACGAATTTGGCGTAGTTGTCCCGGCGCTCGCGGACATCGATACTTGCGCCTTGAGGGGTTTCCAAAACGGTCATTATGTGTGTTTGTTCCTTTGCTCTTGCGTTATCCGCAGCGGCTCGTTGCCGCTACGATCGTACGTCTAGAGTTTCGCCTCAGTTCCGCCTACAATTTGCGGGCCTTCCCGCGCAGACCGGAGGGCGGAACTCCGGTTTTCGCAAAACCGCTTGCGGTTTTGCCGACATGAATTACCTGCTGTAATACTCTACAATCAATTGCTCGTCGACCGGCGTATCGATCTGTTCGCGCGCCGGAAGCGCAATGACTTTGGCTGTTTGATCCGAATCGCTCCACTCGAGCCACTCCGGCGCGCGCCGGTTCTTGGCCACTTCAAAGTTCGATTCAAAAATGGGTGATTTCTTGCTGCGCTCGGCGATGGTGATCACGTCGCCGACTTTCACGACGTACGACGCGATGTTGACCATCCGTCCGTTCACGCGGAAATGCCGGTGCGTAACGAGCTGGCGCGCTTGCGCGCGGCTGGAGGCCAAATTCAGCCGGTAGACGACGTTGTCCAAGCGGCGCTCGAGAAGCTGCAAGAACGTACGGCCCGTTTGGCCCGGAATGCGCGCAGCTTCGCGGAAATAGTTTTCGAATTGCGTTTCGTGCACGCCGTAATAGCGCCGCATCTTCTGTTTCTCGCGCAGCTGGCGGCCATACTCGGAAACTTTTTGACGCGAAGCTTTGCCTTGCGTTTTCTGTCCCGGGGCCGTGCCGCGGCGCTCGACCGCGCACTTCTTAGAAAGGCAGCGGTCGCCCTTGAGAAAAAGTTTGATCTTTTCGCCGGTCTTGCTGGCTGCGGTTTCGCGGCGGCAAAGGCGGCAAACGGGTCCGATATAACGCGACATGCTACACTCTCCGCCGTTTGGGCGGGCGGCAGCCGTTATGCGGAATCGGGGTAACGTCTTTTATCAGCGTAATCTCCAGGCCGGCGGCTTGCAGTGAACGGATCGCGGCCTCGCGCCCCGCTCCGGGTCCTCTCACGAGAACTTCGGTCGATTTCATGCCGTGCTCCATCGCTTTACGCGCGACGGCTTCAGCCGCCATCTGCGCGGCGAACGGCGTCGATTTTTTCGACCCTTTGAATCCCAAGTTGCCCGCGGACGCCCAGGCCAGCACGTTGCCCAGTCCGTCGGAAATAGTGACGATGGTGTTATTAAAGGAAGCGTGGATATGAGCAACGCCCGACTGGACGTTCTTGAACTCGCGCTTCTTTCGCGCTTTGGTTTGTTTTTTTGCGGCCAAAAGAGACTCCGTTTATCCTGTCTGTGCAGCGAGCACAGTGTCGTCGCCTGGACCCGCCTGAGGAGCGGATCTCCTTCGAGGGCGCCCGGCGATAGCGCCAAGCCAAGATTCTATCCAAAAGAGGCGGCCCCGGTCAAGGACCGGGGCCGCATTGCCTTTTCGGACGCCTAGGCTAGAACTTGATTCCGAGCCCGACGTACCCGCCGTTGTGGGTGTAATCCGAGGGCGCGTTGGTCTTGTTTCTTCCACGGTCGCCGATGAATCCGAGGTCCAGGAAGAGCGGGAAGCTCTTGCCTAGGCCGACGGTCGCACCGACCTGATACCGTAGGATGCTGTAGGCCAACGGGAAGGTCGTTCCGTTCTGCGGTCCGCTTTGGACCGTATAGTTGCCCTTGACGCTGGGATAGTACCAGGCGCTGCCGTAAAGCGAGAACGTCTGATCGAGGTCGGGCAGTTTTTCGAGCCCGAACCCGATGCCGTTCAACGACGGATATCCGTAGTTGCCGGTATGTACCATGTAACCCACGCCGATGTAGATGCGCGGATCGGCAATCTTGAGTCCAAGACGGCCGTCGCCATTCCACTCATTAGCCGTGAACGGTGGCACGTACGCTTGTCCGTTGCCGCCGATGACCGTTACGCAACCTTGCGTTCCGGCCGAGCTTCCGGGCAGACCGACAACGCATGACGGGCCGAAGTTAGCGGCGACGTTATGCGGATACTGCCATTTCTCGAAGGTGCCTTCGATCATCCACGGCAGGCCGATCATGTTGAACTCGAACGCTCCGCGCAATGCATACGAGCTGTTGCCGGTGTTGCCCGGGCTGAACTCGTTATACACCTTGGGATTGATGATGTAGTCTCCCGCCACGAAGTGATCCTGATAAGGAGCCACGACGGGAACCGGAGTTGCAACGGGCGGAGCCGGAGTCGGCACCGGAGTTGCGGCCGGCGGAGGCGGGGGTGTCGCCGGCAGATAGCGCACGACGACGAGACGCTTGTCAGGCACCCATTGCACGTACGCTCCCATGCCTTCGGAGATGACGCGAACCGGAACCAAAACTTGGCCCTGGTAGATCATCGGCGGGACATCGAGCGGACGCGTTTCGCCGTTGATGACGACCTGCGGAACGCCGACGGTCACTTTGACGTCGGAGCCCGGTTTGGTCACATCGACGGTTTTGCTGCCCGCGTCATATGACACGGTCGCGCCCATCTGTTCGAACATCGAGCGCAACGGGATCAGGATCGTGCCTCCACGCACTAGTGCGGCGAGGACGCGCCCCTGTTTCAACACGTCGGGTCTCGAGTAGACGTGATGGTCATTGAAGAGAATTGGAATTTGCCCTGATGGCGGTGAGCCGAATTGCATCGGCGGTGGCGGAGCCGGCGACGCCATAGGCGTGGCTTGGGCAATCGCTTGGTGTCCAATGTTTCCCTGCGATGCCTGGCCCGACGGAGCGGCTACCGCGGTGAGGCCCAAGCCCGCGATCAAAATCGCGGTAAGGGCTCCGGTGCTCAGTCGATTCAAGATTTGTCTCCCTCTTATTCTGTAGTTATAGAGACCGGTCGGCTGTGTTGCCTTGGTGACGGGCGAAGGTTCGGTCTCCACCTTGCCTAACGCGCAGGGGCGCGCTGGGGTTCCCCCTGCTCTGTCTTGCCGTTATTCCCACTTGGCCGCCCTTCATGCATTTCTTGCTCCCGGAGCAGGCAAGCGCCCGAGCCAGGCCACCCCCGCCGCCACCTCCAGGCAGGCGATCAGGAATGCGACTCTCGGCGCGTCAGGACTTTGCAAGGCGCCTAGCGCGCTTAGGACCGCGCCTACGATCGAAGGCGCGAGAATCTGCGGAATGAGCAGCGCCAAATTCCATACTCCCATCGCCGTGGCAAGCGCACCGCGCGGCAGAAGCGCGCACCCCAACGACCAGTCCGCCGTGAGGAATATACCCCAAGCCGTTCCCGCTAGGAAAGCCGCGCCGAAAAGTTCTGTGCTGTTTTTCGAAAACAAGAACGCGACGAGCGCGAGAATGAACATGCCGCCGCCGGCAGCTGCAACCGCGCGCCGATCGAAACCCGCCGCTCGGCCCGCGACAGCGGCTCCGGCGGCCGCAGCGGTTAAGAACGTTACCAGCAGTTCGCCGACGCTGCCTTTTGGGTCGCCGCGCACCAGCCGTTCGACGTAAAAATAGAGATACCCGAGCAAGGTGTAAAAGCCGACGTACATCAGTGCACGCGAGATAAACAGATCGATAAAAACGCGCGTAACGCGCAGCGGCGCCGCGGATTTCGCTAGAGGCTCAAGCGCGCGTACGTGCGTCGCGGTCAGCGTAAAACCCGTCAGCAAGACCGCGGCTATCGCGGCGCCCACGGCCGCGGCGCTCTTCACAAATGAAGCCGCCAGCGCACCCGCCACGTTTCCTAAACTCTGAAGCGCCGCCATCCAAGCCGATGCGCCGCCGAGTTTGAGATCCTCGATGAAATCCGGAATTGCGGCCTGGAAAGGGCCGATGGCAATGTTGAGGCCGAACTGCAAAAGCAGCAGCGCGGCGGCGAGCTGCCGGAAATCCGGCGCGAGATAAAACCATACCACGGCCGCTGCGCCGGCCATCGCGCCGCACGTATAAAACTCCAGCCTGCGGCTTCCGTACTTTCTGCGCCGGTCCGAGTAGATGCCGGCGGCGATTTGCGTAACGGCCGCCACGCATGCTCCCGAGATCGCAAGCTCGTCATAAGCGCGAACCGCGTCGTGCGGATAAAATTCCAGACTTCGGGATTGCAGCGATATGCCGAGCAAAGCGCCCCAGACCATCTGGATGCCAAACCAAAAGGCTCCCAGCAATGCTGGGCTAGGCGATTTTTTCTGCGTAGACGTATTCATCAAGCGTGTCGATGTCGTAGGCCAGATCCGGCGAAGCGCCGCGTATCGCGACGGCGGGAATCCCCAACCGGCGCCGGGCGTGCTTTTCCAGCGCGGCGATCGTCAAGCGCCGTAGACCAAATCGCAAACACAGGACGGGCCCCAGGAGCAGAGCCATCCGCGTGAGACTCTTTCGCGCGTCGAAAAACCGCATCGCGAACGCTTCCACCGCCGGCGCCGCACGAGCCGGAATCCAAAAGACTCCGCCGTTCACGATGCGCTCGCCGCCAATATCGATTCCAAATGGCGGCGCCCCCGGAAAACGGCGTTCGAAGTCGCTGCAGGCAGTGACCGGCAGCGCGAGCGCGGCAGGCGGAGCCGACTCGATGAACTCGTGCAAGCCTGCGCCGTCGATGAACGGCATATCGCTGGTCATATACAAGAGCGGCTCTTCATCGTTCCACGCGCGCAACGCGCGCTGCAGGTTAGCGGCCCCGCTTTCCGACTCTTCGATGATCGCGTCGACACTCTGCGCGCATGCCTCGCGCACGTCGCTCCCGCCGACCACGGCCAGCCGCGTTACGCCGGACTGACGAGCGGCGTCGATGGCGGCCGCCAGCAGCGTGCGGCCGCCGACGCGAGCGAGCGCCTTCACCGGCGTCCCGATACGGCGCGCGAATTCCGCATCGACACGGGCGCCCGCCGTAATCACGGCGTTCATTCGAACAGCATCCGTTGCGCCGGAGCGCCCTCTGCGCGCGCGACGAGGTTCGCGCCGGCGCCGTAGCGCGCTCGCAGCATACCGATAAAAAGCTCGGCGTTTCGCGCCGCGCTCCCGCGCGCGTGGTTATTGAAGAAAGCAAACGTTGTGCCGGACGCCTCCTCGATTTCGGCAACGCGGTCGGCCCAAGGTTCGAGCTCTTCGGGCGAATAGTCGTAATCGTAGCGCGTCACGTTCGTACCGGTCCACCAGTTCGCGGCATTGCGTCCATGAAAGCGCACGTAACCGACGGACGACGTGACGTCGGAGCTCGGCTCGAGGAGTGTGTCGTATCGCGGCATGTCGACGTTACACCAACCCACGCCAAGGTCGCGGAGCAGCCGGTGCGTTCCGGTGTCTTGCCATTCCCGGTTGCGAAACTCCGCGACCAAGGGGAGCGGCTGAAGGGCCGCGACAGCGAACCGCAGGTAGTTTTCGGCAGCCTCCGTCTTCCGGAAGCCGTTCGGAAACTGCAGAAGCACGCAGCCAAGCTTCCCGCTTTCCTTTATCAGGGCGACGCTCTCTACGAAGAGGGCTGCGTCAGGATGTATCCGCGACACGCTCGCATCGGGTGGGTGCGTGACCGTAGCCGGCGCCTTAAAACAAAAGCGGAATTCAGGCGGCGTCGACCGGTCCATTCGCTCGACCGTTTTTGGCGTGGGCACACCGTAGTATGAAGAATCGATCTCGACGGCGGGGAAGCAGCTCGCGTAGTACGATAGCATCTCTTGCGATCGAATCGTCCCCGGATAAAACGGGCCGATCCAGTCTTTGTACGAAAAACCACACGTGCCGGCGTAAATCACAAGGGTCCCCATTTCGGGGACCCTCTGTTTATTTCTTCGGCGGTCCGCCGCCGGTTGCCGGCGCCGGCTTCTTGCGGTTGCCGACGGTTTTCTTCGGGCCCTTGCGCGTGCGCGCGTTGGTCTTCGTGCGCTGTCCGCGCACCGGCAAGCCGCGGCGGTGGCGAATGCCGCGGTAGCACCCGATATCGATCAGCCGCTTGATATGACCCTGGACGTCGCGCCGCAGATCGCCTTCAACCTTTATCTCGAGGCTGCTGATGGCGTCGCGCAGCTTTTTTTCGCCCTCTTCGTTCAAATCTTTGACGCGCGTGTTCGGATCGACACCCGCCTGCGAAAGCAAGCGTTGCGCAGTCTTCGGCCCAATGCCGAAAATATACGTCAGCGCAATTTCGATGCGCTTCTCGCGAGGCAGATCGATGCCGGCAATACGTGCCATCTAACCCTGCACCTGTTTATGTTTCGGATTCACTTCACAGATCACGCGAACTTTGCCCTCGCGCCGAATGACCTTGCATTTTTCACAAATCCGTTTTACCGATGGTCTGACCTTCATTTGCGTCCTTTTATACTTTCCTTTTGCCGTAGGCCCGCTCGTCGGGCCGGAGTCCTGAGTCTTGTCGAAGGAGCCTAAGCCGCGGCTTCCTCGCGGGGTCGATACTTTGCCGCTTCGTCGTGTTCTCCGAATTCACGCAGCGTGAGGATCCTCGGACCCTCCTGGGTCAGCGCGATCGTGTGTTCGAAGTGCGCTGCGAGTTTACCATCGGCCGTCACGACTGTCCAGCCGTCTTTGAGAATCTTTACTTCATGGGTCCCCTGGGTAATCATCGGCTCGACCGCCAGAACGAGTCCGGGGCGCATCTTCGCGCCGCTCCCGCGCTTGCCGTAATTGGGGACCTGCGGATCTTCGTGCATGCTCGTGCCGACGCCGTGGCCGACCAGCACGCGCACCACGCCGTAGCCGCTCGCCTCGGCGTGTTGCTGAATCGCGTATCCGATGTCTCCCACGTGGTTGCCGATGCGCATCTGCTCGATGCCCAGCATCAAGCATTCCTGCGTGACGTCGAGCAGCCGGCGCGCTTCCGCGGAAACCTGACCGATGGGCACCGTTATAGCGCTATCGCTCACGTAGCCGTCGAGCGTCGTGCCGAGATCGATCGAAAGCAAGTCGCCTTCGTGCAGCGTTTCGCCCCCTGGAATCCCGTGAACCACTCGATCGTTGACCGACGTGCAGACCGAAGCCGGGTAGCCGCGGTACCCCTTGAACGTCGGCTCTCCGCCGAGATCACGGATGCCCTTTTCGGCCAGCGCGTCGATGTCGGCGGTCGTCATGCCGGGTTTTGCGGCTTGCATCAAATCCGTAAGAACCTTCGCGGTGATCTTTCCGCTGCGGCGCATCGCTTCGATCTCGCGGCCCGATCGCAAGGTAATCATGACGCCTGCAGCTCCGGACTCAGCAGCGAAACGATCTGGCGCGTGACGTCCTCCACCGGCGCGAGTCCATCGACCTTGACAAGTTTTCCGCGCTTGAGGTAATAAGCGACAAGCGGTTCGGTTTGCTCGCGATAGACGTCGAGGCGTTTGGTGACGGTTTCCGCTTTGTCGTCCTCACGCTGAATCAGCTCCGTGCCGTCGGCGTCGCGCATGCCCGGGCCGGGCGGCGGATTGGTGATCGCGTTATAACTTCTGCCGGTCTTCGGATTCGTCCAACGCGCGGTCAGGCGGGTCACGAGCGTGTCGCGATCGACGTCAAATAGAACAACGGCATCCAACGGAAGACCCCGGCCGTCCATGAGCGCATCAAACGCCTCGGCTTGCGCGACCGTGCGGGGAAAGCCGTCCATGATAAAGCCGCGCGGCGACTTCTCCAACTCGCCTTCGATCATCCTGAGTATCAAGTCGTCGGGCACCAGCTCGCCGCGGTGCATATAATCCTCGGCCAGCATTCCCAGTTGGCTGCCGGCCACGCGGTGTTCGCGCAGGATGTCGCCGGTCGAGATGTGGCGCGCGCCAAAGCGCTTTGTCAGCAGCTTCGATTGCGTACCCTTACCCGCGCCGGGCGGTCCCAAAAATATCAGCCGCATTATCTCTTGATGAAGCCGCGGTAGTCACGCATCGCGAGGCGCGCTTCAATCTGCGTGATCGTATCGAGGGCGACGCCGACCACGATCAGCAGTGAGGTCGAACCCAGATAGAACGTCGTGACCGAGAGTCCTCGCTGCAGCATGCCCGGCAGCACGGCAAGCAATCCCAGATAGATCGCGGCGGCCGTTGTGATTCTGATCAAGATGCGGTTGATGTAATCAACGGTCGGTTGGCCGGGCCGGATGCCCGGAATGAACGAGCCGCTCTTTTTCAGGTTGTCGGCGATGTCTTTCGTATTCAGCACGACCGCGCTGTAAAAGAACGTGAAGACCACGACCAGGATGAAGTAGACGAGATTGTACAGCCACGAGTTGGGGCTGAAATTTAGCGTGACCCAATTCGAGACCGCGCCCAGAAAATTGTGAGCGCTGACGCCGCCGCGGCTGAACCACGAGAGCGCCTGCTGCGGCAGCAGCAGCAGCGAGATGGCAAAGATGATCGAGATGACGCCGGCGTTGTTCAAGCGCAGCGGAATGTAGGTCGAGCGGCCGGCAAACATCTTGCGCCCGACCACGCGCCGCGCTTGTTGGACCGGTATACGCCGCTGACCCTGATACAGGAAGACGATCGAGACGATCACGACCAGCGCGATCGCGATGTAGATCAGCAGGTTGACGAGGCTTTCGCCGCCCTTGGTCGTCGAGGTGTAGGTCTGCGCCACATACTGCGGATAGCGCAGCACGATACCGATGAAAATGATCAGCGAAACGCCGTTGCCGATGCCCTTGTCGGTGATCTGTTCGCCCAGCCACATCAAGAAAAGCGTGCCGGCGACCATCGCAATCACCGCGTAGATTTCGAACCAAATGCTCGGGTCGATGAAGACGCCGCGCTGATGCATCAGGTTGGCCATAAAGAACGCCTGGGCCGTTCCCAGCACGATCGTCAGCCAGCGCGTGTAGCGGCCGATCTTTTTACGGCCTTCCTCGCCGCCTTTTTTGGCCAGCTCTTCGAGCTGAGGTAATACGACGGTCATTAACTGCATGATGATCGACGCGTTGATGTAGGGCGTGATGCCCATCGCGATGACGGAAAGCTTCTGCAAAGCGCCGCCCGACAAGAAGCCGAGCAGGTTGTAGAATGCGCCTCCTTGCAGCAAAGCGTTCCACTTCGCTTGGTCCACGTCAGGAATCTGAACGTGAATCATGAAAACGAAGAGCGCGAAAGCGCCGAGCACGAACAGCACCCGCTTCCGGATATCCGGAACCAGGAGCGCCGCGCGCAGGTTATTCAGCAACGAGTTTCTCTATCGTCGCTCCGGCCGCTTCGAGCGCTTCCTTTGCGGAGCCCGAAAACAAAACGTCGCGGAATCGTAAGCCGCCCGGCAGTGATTTGCCGGCTTTGTTAGCGCCCAAAATCTTCACGCCGTCGCCGATCGCCTTGATCTTCTTGGCCACTTTGAGCGTTTGGGGCGATATTTCGACGGCCGGATCCCAATCGAATAAGTCGCCCACGTTCACAACCGTGTAGCGTTGGCGGAAATGTCCGATGTCGCGCGCTTTTTGCGAATAGCCGCGGCGATGCGGAAGCCTGCGCTGCCAGGGAGTCTGTCCGCCTTCGAACGCCGGACCTTTGCCGCCGCCCGACCGAACCGTCTGTCCCTTGCCGCCCTCGCCGCCGGTCTTGACCATGCCCGAACCGTGTCCGCGCCCGACGCGCGTGCGTTTGGGGCGGCTGCCCTTCGAAGGGCGAACCGATCCGAGCGTCATGCCTTCGGCCCGGCCGGTGACGATCGCCGGACCGTGCGAAGCTCGCGGCGCCTTGGCCGTAGTGGTTTTTACCGGCGCGCTCTTTTTTGCGGGCGCGGTTTTTTTGGCGGCGCTCGCTTTAGCGGTCGTTTTTTTAGTCGATGTTTTTTTGCGTTCAGCCATGACGTGCTCTATGCGGCGGACGAGCCGTTCGACGGTTTGCCGCGCAGTGCGCGAACCTGTTCGAACGTCTTGAGGGAGCGCAAGCCTTCGATCGTCGCGTAGACGACATTGATCGGATTATTGCTTCCCAGTGATTTTGTGACGATGTCGTGGATGCCGGCTAACTCCAGCACCGCGCGCATGGGACCGCCGGCGATAACGCCCGTACCCGGAGAGGCCGGTTTCAGGAGCACGCTCGCGGCGCCGATTCTTTGGTTGACCTGGTGCGGAATCGTCTTCTCCACCATCGGAACGGTGATGAGATTTTTCTTGGCGCCTTCCACGGCTTTGCGGATCGCTTCGGGTACTTCGCCGGCCTTGCCGATGGCGAATCCCACTTTGCCCTTCCGGTCGCCCACGACGACCAGAGCGCTGAAGCTAAAACGCTTACCGCCCTTGACGACTTTGGCCACGCGGTTGATGCGCACGACGGTCTCGTCGAACCCACTATTGTCCCGGTCACGGCCTCCGCTGCGATACTGCATTAAAACTCCAATCCGGCTTGGCGCGCCGCATCGGCTAAAGCCTTGACGCGCCCGTGATACTTCAACCCGCTGCGATCGAAGACGACTTGAGTGATTCCGGCCTGTTTCGCCTTGCCCGCGATCGTTTGGCCGATTTTTTCGGCCGCGGCCAGGTTGGTGGTCGACGTCAAATCGGCGCGCACGTCTTTCTCGCGCGTCGAAGCGGCCACCAGCGTGCGGCCTTGCGTGTCGTCGACGACGGTTGCATAAATGTGATGCAGCGTACGCCGGACCAGGAGGCGCGGACGCTCCGCGCTCCCGGAAACTTTTTGGCGGAGCCGCGCGTGGCGAACGCGGCGTCCCTGTTCGCGAGATGAAACGGCCATTATGACTTCGCTGCCTTACCGGCCTTGCCGAGCTTCTTGCGGACGTATTCGCCTTCGTAACGAATGCCTTTGCCCTTGTAAGGCTCGGGCGGACGAAGATTGCGGATCTCGGCGGCGACCTGTCCGACCTTTTGCTTGTCGATACCCTCAACGTGAATCTTCGTCGTGCCTTCGACGGTCAGCGTCACGCCTTTGGGCGGATCGTAAGAGACGGGGTGAGACAACCCCAGCGTAAGATTTATTTTTTCGCCCGACTTGGAAGCGCGATAGCCGACGCCTTGGATCTCCAAGCTCTTACGGAAGCCCTTGCTGACGCCTTCGACCATGTTGTTCACAAGCGTACGCGTCAAACCGTGAGCCGCGCGGTGCACTTTTTCGTTGCCGGTGCGTTCGACCACAATCTTGCCGTCTTCGACGCGCACCGCGACGTGATGGGCTGTCGCCTGTTTGAGCTCGCCTTTTGGGCCTTTGACGTGCACGACGTCGTCCGCGACGTTAACGGTAACGCCGTTGGGAACGGGAATGGCGAGTTTTCCTATGCGTGACATGCGATTACCATACGTAGGCGAGAACTTCGCCCCCGCAGCCTTCCTTTTTGGCGCGCCGGCCGGACATGATGCCCCGCGACGTCGACATGATGACCAGTCCCAGGCCGCCCAGTACGCGAGGGATCTCCGTCTTGTTCGTATAGACGCGCAAGCCCGGACGCGAAATGCGCCGCAGACCGGTGATGATCTTCTCTTTGTTCGGCCCGTACTTGAGTTTGAGCCGAAGCGTCCCTTGCGGACCCTCGTTAAGACGTTCGTAATCGTTGATGAAACCCTCGTCTTTGAGGATCGCCGCGACGGCAACCTTGGTACGCGAAGCCGGAATGTCGACGGCGTCGTGATTGGCCGTGTTCGCGTTGCGAATACGGGTCAGCATGTCGGCAATAGGATCCGTTATGACTGACATGGCGTTACCACGAAGCCTTGACGATGCCGGGAATGTTGCCCTTATGGGCGTTTTCCCGGAAGCAAATGCGGCACAAGCCGAACTTCCGGTAAAAACCGCGCGGGCGTCCGCACAATTCGCACCGGTTATGCGCGCGCACTTTAAACTTCGGTTTGCGTTTCGATTTCTCGATTAAGGCAGTTTTAGCCAATTCTGGTTCCTTCTTACCCTTGCGCCCCAGCGGTTCGCTGGAGCGGCAGACCCATCGCGGTGAGGAATTCCGTCGCCTCTTCGTCATTTTTGGCGCTCGTCACGATGACGATGTCCATGCCGCGCATCTTGTCGACCTTGTCGTAGTTAATTTCCGGAAAAACGATCTGTTCGCGCAAACCCATGTTGTAGTTGCCGCGGCCGTCGAACGACTTGCGCGAAAGTCCGCGAAAATCGCGAATACGCGGCAAGACCACGTTGAAGAGCTTGTCGAGAAACACGTACATCCGGTCGCCTCTGAGCGTCACCTTTGCGGCGATGTTCACGCCCTCGCGGAGTTTGAACGCCGCGATCGACTTCTTCGCTTTGGCGATCACCGGTTTTTGACCGCTGATGGCTTGCATCTCGGAAGCGGCGGCGTCGAGCGCCTTCGGGTTGGCGATTGCTTCGCCGACGCTCATGTTGATGACGACCTTCTCGAGCTTCGGAACCTGGTGCGGATTCTTGTATCCGAACCGTTCCGTCAGCTGTTTGCGGACGTCTTTTTCGTATTTTTCCTTCAAACGTGCGGTCATCGCTTACGCTCCCTTGACCGGCAGCCGCGCGGGCTCGCCGCACTTGGCGCAAATCCGGTGCGTGCCCTCGGGCGTTTCGTGATGGCGCAGCCGGGTCGGATTCTTGCACTTCTCGCAGACGTACTGCAGTGAACTGATCGGCAGCGGCGCCTCCTTTTCGAGAATGCCGCCAGATTGCGCGGAACCGCCCATGTTCTGCTGCTTCGGTGCTCCCGGTTTCGTGTGCCGCTTGACCACGTTGAGGCCTTCCACGGTCGCCATACCGGAGCGCGGGAAGATCGCCTTAACAACGCCGCGTTTGCCGCGTTCTTTTCCGCGGCGAATCAGCACCGTGTCGCCTTTCACGATATTCGGCATTACAGCACCTCCGGCGCGAGCGAAGCAATCTTCAGGAACCCACGGTCGCGCAGCTCGCGCATCACCGGTCCGAAGACGCGCGTTCCGCGCGGATCGAGATCTTTTTCGCCCTTGAGAACCACGCAGGCGTTGTCGTCGCATTTTACGACCGAGCCGTCGGGGCGGCGAATCGGCGCGGACGTGCGCACGACCACGGCTTGAACGACTTGGCCTTTTTTGACGGCCGCGCCGGGAATGGCGCTCTTCACCGTGCCGACGATCACGTCGCCGACGCGGGCGTAGGGATGGCGACTGCCTCCCTGTACGTGAATGCAGAGGAGCTCGCGCGCTCCCGAATTATCGGCCACTTTCAGCCGCGTTTCTTGCTGAATCACTTTGCTCTCTCGATAATCTCGACCAAACGCCAGCGTTTGTCGCGCGAAAGCGGGCGCGCTTCAGCGATGCGCACCGTGTCGCCGGTCTTCGCTTCGTTTTTCTCGTCGTGCGCTTTGAACTTCACCGACTTGCGCACGATCTTTCCGTAGACCGGATGCGCGACGCGGGTTTCCGAAAGCACCACGATCGTCTTGTCCATTTTATCGGAGACGACGCGGCCTTGCTTCAGGCGCCGCTTATGGCGCTGATCAACCGGCATTCTTGACCTCCCGGAGACGCTTTTCTGAAATGACGGTATGAATTTGCGCGTAGGCACGGCGCATGGCGCGCACCTTGCTGAAATCCGAAAGATGGCCGGTACGCAGCGCAAACCGCAAGTTGAACAGCTCTTCTTTGGTTTCGCGAGCTTTCGTTTGCAGCTCGGCGATCGTAAGACCGCGCAGATCCTTGAGCTCGTTGCCCTTCATGCCTGGGCCTCCTCGCGGGTGATCAGCTTTGTCTTGATCGGCAGTTTCGAAGCCGCCAGCTGCAGCGCGCGCTTCGCGATGTCGGGTTCAACGCCCGACAACTCAAAGAGCACGCGTCCCGGGCGTACGACCGCAACCCAGAACTCCGGATTTCCTTTGCCCGCGCCCATGCGGACTTCGGCCGGCTTCTTCGTCACCGACTTGTCGGGGAAAATTTTAATCCACACTTTGCCGCCGCGCTTGATATGGCGCGTCATCGCGATACGCGCGGCCTCGATTTGGCGGTTGGTGAGCCAGCACGGTTCCAACGCCTGCAACCCGGTTTCGCCGAACGTCAGCGAGTTGCCGCGCATAGCGCGGCCCTTCATGCGTCCGCGATGAACTTTGCGCCATTTGACGCGTTTGGGTGTCAGCATTATTCCACCCGACCTTCGGGCTGCGCCGGCTCTTCGGGCTTCGCGGGCTCTTCAGCCGGCGGCGCTTCGGCAACAAGCGTTTCGGCAACAGGTGCTTCGGCAACCGGCGCTTCAGGCGCAGGTGCAGGCGCTTCCGCTACGGTCTCAGGCTGCTGTTCGGTAACGGCCTCTTGTGCGGCAACGGGATCCTGCGGAACGATCTGATTGGCTTCCGCGCTGTCGGCGACGGGGAAATCCGAAACGGGTTCGGCAGCTTCGGTGCGCACCGCGGGACGCCGGGCACGTCCTCCGCGCTCGCGGCGTTCCCGGAATTGCGGAGCGCGACCTTGGGCCTCCGGTCCGCGCGTGTGCTCGGGAAGCACTTCGCCGCGATAGATCCACACCTTTACGCCGATGCGGCCGAATGTCGTGAACGCTTCGACGTGCGCGTAATCGATATCCGCGCGCAGCGTATGCAGCGGGACCTTCCCGTCGTGGTTGCGCTCGGTGCGCGCGATTTCCGCGCCGCCCAGGCGTCCCGAAACCTGCACCTTGATGCCGCGCGCTCCCGCGCGCATGCTGCGCATAATTGCTTGCTTCATCGCGCGGCGGAAAGCGATCCGTTTTTCGAGCTGGTCGACGATATTCTGACCGACGAGCCGCGCATCCAGTTCCGGATGCTTGATCTCCATGACGTTGACTTGCACGGTCTTGCCGGTCAGCGTCTCGAGGCCCTTACGGATCTCTTCGATGCCGACGCCGCGTTTGCCGATGATGATGCCCGGCTTGGCGGTGTTCACGATCACGCGTGTCTGATTGGAGCGGCGCTCGATTTCGATTTTGCTAATCGCGGCCGGACGAGTCCAGCGCGCGAAATACTTGCGAATCTTGACGTCTTCGTGCAGCCAAGCGCGGTAATGCTTTTTCTCGAACCAGCGGCTGTCCCACGTGCGCGTAATTCCTAAGCGCAAGCCGACGGGGTGAATCTTCTGTCCCATATTATGCTCGCGCTCCCGCCTTGGCAGTTTTCTTCTTGCGTGCCGGCGAATTGCGCGCCGGCGACTTGCGCCGTGCGGGCGCCTTGACGGCCGCTTGGGTTTCCGTCTTGCGCGCACGCGCTTGCTTTGCAGCCGGCCTTTCGGCCACGGCCACCGTCACGTGCGAGAGACGCTTGCGCTTGAAATTCGCACGCCCCTGGGCACGCGGATCCAGCCGTTTGGTGAACCCGCCCCCCGGTCCGCCGTCAACCATGATTTTAGAGATGAACAACTCGTCGGCGTTCATGTCGTGATTGTTCTCGGCATTTGCGACCGCGCTGCGAATCAGTTTCTCGATCGGCTCGGCGGCAAAGACGCCGGCAAACTGCAAGAGAACCAGCGCGTCTTTCACGTTCTTGCCCCGGATCGCGTCGGCAACGCGGCGCAGCTTACGCGGCCCCATGCGCGCGAATTTCAAATGCGCCACCGCTTCGGTGCGCTCGCCCGATTTGTTCATGAACCGGCCGCCGGTGCTGCAGCGGCAGGGGCGCCCGGCGCGCCGCCGCCGGCAGCGGCCGCAGCCGCCTTCACCGCGGACTTCTCGCCGCTGTGTGCGCGGAACAGGCGCGTCGGCGCGAACTCGCCGAGCTTGTGACCGACCATGTTCTCGGTGACGAAGACGGGGATATGCACTTTACCGTTGTGCACGCCGATCGTGTGCCCGACCATAGCCGGCACGATGGTCGAAGAACGGCTCCACGTCCGCACGACGCGCTTTTCGCGGCGCTCGTTCATGCCTTCGATCTTCTTTAGCAAGTGATCCGCTACGAACGGGCCTTTTTTTAAACTGCGTCCCATTACTTCGCTCCGCGCTTTCTCACGATCATTTTAGAAGTACGCTTATTACGCCGCGTCTTTTTGCCCATCGTCATCTGCCCCCACGGCGTCGTCGGCGGCCGCCCCGAAGTGGAGCGCGCTTCGCCTCCGCCGTGCGGATGGTCGACCGGGTTCATCGCGATTCCTCGCACCGTCGGGCGCACGCCGCGGTGACGCTGCCGTCCCGCTTTTCCGACGATCTCGTTCTCGTGTTCGACGTTTCCGAGCTGCCCGATCGTTGCGCGGCAGACGACGAGTATCTGGCGCACTTCGCCTGAAGGCATGCGCACCTGAGCGTACTCGGTTTCCTTGGCCATCAGCTGAGCCGCACCGCCGGCGCTGCGCACGAGCTTCGCGCCTTGTCCGGGACGAAGTTCGATGTTGTGTATGACCGTGCCGACCGGAATATTTTTCAGCGGCAGACAGTTGCCGTTCTTGATGTCCGCGGCCGGGCCCGATTCGATGGTGTCGCCGACCTTCAGGCCGGCCGGGGCCAGAATGTAGCGTTTCTCGCCGTCCCGGTAGTTGATCAGGGCTATGCGTGCCGACCGGTTGGGATCGTACTCGAGCGTCGCCACTTTTCCGGGAATCGCGTCTTTGGTGCGCTTGAAATCGATGATACGGTACATTTTGCGCGTGCCGCCGCCTTTATGGCGTACGGTGATGTGACCGTTGAAGTTACGGCCCGAATGTTTCTTGCGCACTTCGGTCAGCGACTTCTCGGGTGGCACCTTCGAAAGGTCCGAGAAATCCATCGTCGTCATGAAGCGCTTTCCTGCGCTGGTTGCCTTATATTTTTTTACCGGCATCGTTTTATTGCTCGAAGTAGTTGACGCCGCCCAGCTCGATCTTTTGACCGGCCTTCAGCGTAACGATAGCTTTTTTGTAATCCTTGGTGCGTCCCTGAGTGCGCAGCCCCCGGCGCGCAAAGTTGCGGCGCTTTCCGCCGACGTTGACGGTATTCACCTTAATCACGTTCACTTTGAAGATCTCTTCAACGGCGTGGCGGATTTGCGTTTTGGTCGCGTCCGGATGAACGGTGAAGCTATACTGATGACCGAGAGCCTCGGCCATAGACTTTTCCGATATCCGCGGAGCGATGATGACGTCCCGGGCTTCCATTATTTTGCTCCCAGCGTGTTGAGCAGCTCGGCATAAGCTTCGGCCGTAAAAATCAGCCGGTTGAACCGGAGCACGTCTTTCACGTCGAGCGCGCCCGTGTTGGTGAACGAGACTTTTTTCAGATTTCGTCCGACCCGCTGCATTGCGTCGGCCGAGCGTTCGTCGCGTCCGTGCACGACGAGCGTGCTGGCCGCTTTTTTGGCCTCTTTGGCGCCGCCGAATATCAGCTGCGCGAACTCGGCCGTCTTGGTAAACGCGAAATCTTGCGTGTCGAGCACGGAGACCGCATCGTTACGGAAACGATCGGCGAGCGCGGCTACGAACGCGGCACGGCGCTCCTTCTTATTGAGGTCGCTGACGTAACTGCGCGGCTGCGGGCCGAAAACGACGCCGCCGTGCCGCCACTGCGGCGAACGGATCGATCCTTGGCGGGCGCGCCCCGTGCCTTTTTGGCGCCAGGGTTTGCGGCCGCCGCCGGCAACCTCGTCGCGCTTTTTTGTCGAACCTGTTCCGGCGCGCGGATTGGCAAGCTCGCGGAAAACCGCGCGGAAAATTGCATGCTGCTTGTCGCTATAGTCGCGGCCGAGGATCTCGGGTACGGGTTCCTCGCGGACGACTTTGCCTTTGAGATCGATCACTTGCGGCATTAGCTGACCGCTTTCTGTTTGCTCGTCCGCGTCACGATGACCAGAGCGTTTTTCGCGCCTGGTACCGGCCCGCGCACGAGCAAAAGATTGCGCTCGGCGTCCGCGCGGACGATCTCCAAATTCTGATGCGTGGTGCGGTCGACACCGAAATGCCCCGGGCGCCGGCTGCCCTTGACGGTTCGTCCGGCGTTGGTGTCGCCGTTGGATGCGGGCTGACGATGGATCATCGAGCCGTGACTCGCGCCGCCGCCGCGAAAGTTATGCCGTTTGATACCGCCCGAAAAACCGTGACCTTTCGATACGCCGATGACGTCGACGCGGTCGCCGGCTTCGAACTCGGAAACTGTGATCGTTTGACCGGCTTCGACGCCTTCGATATCCTGGCGGAACTCGCGCGTCCAGCGGTGCGGATCGACGCCGGCCTTCTTATAATGTCCGCTCATCGCCCGGGTTACGCGAGACTTCTTCACGTCGCCGAATGCAAGCGCAACGGCTTCGTAGCCGTGCGTCTCTTTCGACCGGCGTTCTACGACGGTACAAGGGCCGGCGGCAATCACCGTAACCGGCACGTAACGGCCGTCGTCGGTGAACACGCTCGTCATCCCAACCTTACGGCCAAGGATGTTCTTCATTGGCAATTAGTCTCCACGGGCCCAGGCGTATTGATTATATTCCCGGCCGGCGCGCGAAAAGCCGCCGCCGGCGAGGGCAACCTCGGGATAGTAACAGGTGGTGCCGCGCTCGTCAAGCACAACGGGCGCGGCTGCCTTCTCTCTTCTATTGAAGCGCGGTCGCCACGAACGTATTACCGTCGTAGAAGCCGTAGGCCGTGACCAGCCGCCCGGCAGCCGGCTGCCCGCTAAAGGCCAAACCGTTCGAGAGCGCCGCGGCGTCGTTGACCAGGACGGGCTTCATCCCGTTGGAGCCGAGCACCATCAAAGTCGACCCGCTGGTCCCGACGACCACGCCCTGGACTTGCGCCGGAGCGTAGGCCGAGGCCGACGTGTAGTACGTGGTGGCAGCCGCTGGGGCGCACGACGGATCGTAATACGAGCTTCCGTCGTACGGGTCGTGGTAGACGCAGGTCATCGGATAGGTATAGGTCAGGGGCGAGGCAATCGGCGCAAATGCAGCCGGCGCTACGTAGCTGGGCGCATAGACCGGCGCAAACCCGGTCGTATTGCCCCCAAGAGAGCTGAGCGCATAGCTCGTCAGGTAGTTCGTGAGCAGCGAATGCGTCAGCGAGCTCCCGTTCGAGCCGCTGAGCAACCCGGTCACGACACCCGCTAGCGTACTCGCCAGAGCGTCATTTGCGGTGTTTTGTCCGTACGAGTAGACCGGAGCGTAGCCGTTATCCGTCACGTATCCGTAATCGGGCGCATATCCGTAGTTCACGACTTGCGGATAAACGTACGTGCCGTATGCGACCGGAACCACGCTCGGCGCAACCGCGTAGTATGCGCCGTTCTGGAAGACGACCGGAATGGTCATCATCTGCTTGGCCCAACCCAAGTGCCGGTGCCGGCCGTGCCAGCCGCGCACTTCGATCACTTGACCGACCGGGTTCTCTATGAACACGTCGTCACCATTGGTGCGCACAACGCGGCCGGCTACGAACTTCGCCGTGCGATCGTCTCCGCGGAAACGCGCGACGCGCGGACGGACGACGTCGGCAAACGGTGCGTGCCCGTTATCCCTTCGCGCCCGCTGTTCGAATTTTACCGGGCGTTCCACAAAACGTACCGGCCGATTCTCTACGCGCATCGGTCTGTTTTCGAAACGCCGTTGCGGACCATTTTCGATCCGTGCCGGACGATTCTCAACGCGCATCGGTCTGTTTTCGAAGCGCGGCTGCGGAACGTTCTCAACGCGCGCCGGACGGGTCTCAACGCGCATCGGCCGTTGCGCCGGCGCTGCGGCTGGTTGCGGAATCATTTCGCGCGCGTGACGGCCGCCGCCGGCATCACCTCGAGTCTGCGCTTGTGCCTTAGGCTGAGGTTGCGCAGCAGCTGCCGCGCCGCGCGCGGGCCCTTGGCCGCCATGTTCGTGTGGTCCGGCCAGAGCGGGCGCGATCGAGGTCGCCGCGAGAGCCGTCGTGAGGAAGGCGCTCATCAATCTTTTCATGGTAGTGTACTTGTGCCCGAATTCGGGCAATGTACGGCGAGCAGGCGAGTGCTTAGCAAACGTTTAGCTGAAAGCGTTCGAGCCCGTGATTGCTTGGCCGAGAATCAGGGTGTGGATCTCGTTGGTTCCCTCGTAGGTGAAAACCGACTCCAAATTGTTCATGTGGCGGATTACCGGATACTCGAGCGTGACGCCGTTGGCGCCCAAAACGCTGCGCGCCGCGCGCGCGATCTCGAGCGCTTCGCGCACGTTGTTGAGCTTTCCAAAACTGATGTGAGCCGGATGCGCTGTCCCCGCGTCCTTCATGCGCCCGATGTGCAACGCCAGCAGCGTACCCTTATTCAATTCCAGCAGCATCTTCACGAGCTTTTGCTGCGTCAGCTGAAAACCCGCGATAGGCCGGCCGAACTGCTGGCGTGTTTTTGCGTACTCGAGCGCGGTTTCGTAACAGCTGCGCGCGGCGCCCATCGCGCCCCACAGCACGCCATAACGCGCTTCGTTCAGACACGCCAGCGGGCCGCGCAAGCCGCGGACTTCGGGAAAGGCCGCATCGACGGGGATCCGGCAATTTTCGAACACGAGCTCCGAAGTAACCGAAGCACGCAATGACAGTTTTCGCTCGATGGCATGTGCGGTAAAGCCTTTGGTTTTTGCCGGAACCAGGAAACCGCGAATTCCCTCATCCGTTTGCGCCCACACGACCGCGACGTCGGCGATCCCGCCGTTGGTGATCCACGCTTTCGTTCCGTCGAGGATCCAATCCGTACCGTCGCGCCGCGCGGACGTGCGTATTCCCGACGGATCGCTGCCGAAATCCGGTTCCGTTAGCCCGAAACACCCGACGAGTTCGCCCGCGGCCATGCGCGGTAGCCACGAATCTTTTTGAGCGTCGCTGCCCCAGCGGCTGATGGCGAACATCGCGAGCGAACCTTGCACCGATGCAAAGCTGCGGATTCCGGAGTCACCCGCTTCCAGCTCCAAACACGCCAGTCCGTAAGAAACCGCGCTCGCGCCCGGACAGCCATACCCATGCAAGTGCATGCCGAGTACTCCGAGCGACCCGAGTTCGCGGGAGAGTTCGCGCGGAAAAGCGTGGCTCTCAAACCATTGCGCGATATTCGGCAGAACGCGATCGCGCACGAACGCGCGCACGGTATCGCGGACCATGCGTTCTTCATCGTCGAGCAGCGCGTCGATCGCTAAGAAGTCTAGCGCGCTCGGCGACGCTGCCACTGGAATTTTACCGTTTGAGAACGCGGGCGATTTTATCGAAAAGCGCTTCGATGGAGCGCTCTTGCTGATCTTCCAAACGCCGCCACAGCAGCCGGCCTTCGGTATCGCTCAGCATCGCATCCGTGCGGTGCTGCACCGTCGTCTTCTTAGCGTCGCCGCTGAGATAGAACCCGTGCGTGCCCTCAAAACCTTCGTTCTGAATCCGCCACACGATTTTTTCCTCGGGCACAACCTCCTCGAGAATGGCGTGGAACCCGTTATGCCATTCCTCCGTGCGGCCCACGACCATCGGCCCCGGCGAACGCATAAACGGCTGCGCCGCAAACGGCCAGATGATGTCGTTGGAGGTCCCCATATCGACGAAGAGCTGGAAAATGCGCCGGCGGGTTCCGGAAAACGTGCGCTCGCGAACCTCGTGCAGCGGAATCGGCATGACCTACGGTTTCGCCGGGCCTGCCTGCTTGTCCGCGCGAGGCGCGGCGGCTAGGCCTTGAGTTCGATGTCGACGCCTGCCGGAAGGTCGAGATGCATGAGCGCATCCATCGTCTTCGGCGAGGCCTGAAGAATGTCGATCAGGCGCTTATGCGTGCGCATTTCGAAATGCTCGCGCGACTTTTTGTCGACGTGCGGGGAGCGGTTCACGCAGAAGCGGTTGATCTCGGTCGGCAGCGGCACCGGCCCGCTAACGAAGGCGCCGGTGCGTTTGGCCGTATCCACGATCCGTTCCGCCGATTGATCGAGCACACGGTGGTCGTATGCCTTTAGGCGGATGCGGATCTTTTGTTTGGCCATTATTCCGAGACCGCGATAACGACGCCGGCTCCGACGGTGCGGCCGCCCTCACGAATGGCAAAGCGCAAGCCTTCCTCGCAAGCGATCGGCGTGATCAGTTCCACGTCCATCGCGATGTTGTCGCCGGGCATCACCATCTCGACGCCCTCGGGCAGTTTGATGGTTCCCGTCACGTCGGTGGTGCGGAAGTAAAACTGCGGGCGGTAGTTGGCGAAGAACGGCGTGTGACGTCCGCCCTCTTCTTTTGAGAGGACGTAGACTTCGGCTTTGAACTTCTTGTGCGGTTTAATCGAACCCGGCTTGGCTAATACCTGGCCGCGCTCGATGTCGGTGCGATCGATGCCGCGAAGCAGCACGCCGATATTGTCGCCGGCGATGCCGATGTCCAGCAGTTTGCGGAACATCTCGATACCGGTGACGACGGTCTTGCGCGTCGCTTCTTGCAGGCCGACGATCTCGATTTCTTCGCCGACTTTGACCTGGCCGCGCTCGACGCGTCCGGTTCCGACCGTTCCGCGGCCGGTGATCGTGAAGACGTCTTCGACCGGCATCAAGAACGGCTTGTCCGTTTCGCGCACCGGATCGGGAATGTAGTCGTCGACCGTATCCATCAATTTGAAGATCGGGTCCGCATCGGCGTCGCCGCGTTTACCCGACGAGTTCAGCGCCTTGAGCGCCGAGCCGCGGATAATGGGCGTAGTGTCGCCGGGGAACTCGTATTTGCTGAGCAGCTCGCGAATCTCGAGCTCGACCAGCTCCAGAAGCTCCTCGTCGTCGACCATGTCGCACTTGTTGAGAAAAACGACGATGTTCGGAACGCCCACTTGGCGCATGAGCAGAATGTGCTCGCGCGTTTGCGGCATCGGACCGTCGGTAGCCGAGACAACGAGAATCGCGCCGTCCATCTGCGCCGCGCCGGTGATCATGTTCTTGATGTAGTCGGCGTGACCGGGGCAGTCGACGTGAGCGTAATGGCGCTTCTTGGTCTCGTACTCTTGGTGCGAGATCGCAATAGTAATGCCGCGCTCTTTTTCCTCGGGAGCGTTGTCGATGTCGTCGACGGTACGCTTCAAGATGTTCGCGTTCTCAGTGGAGAGGCAATTGATAATTGCCGCGGTAAGGGTTGTCTTACCGTGGTCGACGTGCCCCGTCGTACCGATGTTGACGTGGGGTTTATTCCGCTCGAATTTTGCCTTCGCCATTTTTTAAGTCGTCTTCCTCATAGAACTCTAGTGTTTTGAACTGCTTGCCGCTTAGGCGGCCGAACTTTTCTTGCCCGCGGCCTTGGCCACGATCTCTTCTTCGATGAATTTCGGAGCCTTCTCGTAGTGCGCGAACTCCATCGTGTAGGTCGCCCGGCCTTGCGTTGCCGATCGCATATCGGTCGCGTAGCCGAACATCTCCGAAAGCGGTACGTTAGCGGTAATAACCTGCGCGCCACCCGGGGCTTCTTCGGTGACTTGGATAATGCCGCGCCGGCGATTGAGATCCCCGGTTATCGCGCCCATGTAGTCTTTGGGCGTGGTCACTTCGACCTTCATGATCGGCTCGAGCAAGATTGGGCCGGCAGCGCGGTTGGCTTCCTTGAAGCCCATCGATGCCGCAATTTTGAACGCAATCTCGGACGAGTCTACATCATGATATTTGCCGTCGAAGGCGACCGCCTTAAAATCCATGACCGGATAGCCCGCGAGCACGCCGCTAAGCGCCGCCTCCTGGATGCCTTCCTGAACCGCCTTAGCATATTCCTTTGGAACCTTGCCGCCGACGATTTTCCATTCAAAGACAAATCCCGTGCCCGGCTCCTGCGGCTCGACGCGCAGCCAAATGTCTCCGAACTGGCCCTTGCCGCCCGACTGCCGGATGAACTTGCCTTCCTTTTCAACCGACTTCGTAATCGCTTCTTTGTAGGCGACCTGCGGTTTGCCGACGTTCGCTTCGACTTTAAACTCCCGGCGGAGCCGGTCGAGGATGATCTCCAAATGGAGCTCTCCCATGCCCGAAATGATCGTCTGCTGCGTCTCTTCGTCGGTGCGCATCTTAAAGGTAGGATCTTCTTGCGCCAAGCGGGTGAGCGCCGTGCCGAGTTTGTCTTGATCGCCCTTGGTCTTCGGCTCGATGGCCTGCGAAATCACCGGCTCGGGGAACGTGATCGACTCCAGCGTAATCGCCTGCCGCTCGTCGCAAAGCGTGTCGCCCGTGCGCGTGTCGGTCAGACCGACGGCGGCCGCGATGTCGCCCGCGCCGATCGCATCGATGTCTTCGCGGTGGTTGGCATGCATGCGCAAAATCCGTCCGATGCGTTCTTTGCGGCCCGAACGGGAATTATAGACGTACGATCCTTTGTTCAACGTTCCGCTGTAGACACGGAAATAGGTCAGGTTTCCGTAGGGATCGGTCGCAATCTTAAAGGCCAGCGCGCAGAACGGTTCCGAATCGTCGGGCTTGCGCCGCATTTCGTCGTTGGTTTTTGGATCTTTGCCGACGATCGCCTTAGCTTCGAGCGGCGAGGGCAAATAGTCGACGATCGCGTCCAGCAGCGGCTGCACGCCCTTGTTTTTAAATGCCGATCCGCAGAGCATCGGCAGTACGCTGCCGTCGATCGTCGCTTTGCGCAGCGCTGCTTTCATGCGGTCGATCGGAAGCTCTTGGCCGGCGACAAACATTTCGAGCAGTTCCTCGTCTTCGCTCGCGATGTTTTCGACCAGATTCAAACGCCATTTCAGCGCCAGCTCGCGCAGGTCGCCCTCGACCTCCGATTCCTCGATCGTCGAACCGGCGTCGTCGGTGTAGAGAATCTTCTTCATCGTAAACAGATCGACGATGCCTTCAAACTTGTCTTCGGCGCCGATTGGGACTTGGATTGGCGTCGCGTTAGCGCCCAAGCGCTCTTTGATTTTGTCGACCGCATTAAAGAAGTCGGCGCCGACGCGGTCCATCTTATTGACGAAGATGATGCGCGGCACACGGTATTTGTTGGCTTGACGCCAGACCGTTTCCGACTGCGGCTGCACGGCGGCTACCGAGTCGAACAGCGCGACGAGACCGTCGAGCACGCGCAGCGAACGCTCGACTTCAACTGTGAAATCCACGTGTCCGGGCGTATCGATAATATTGATGCGCGTATCGCGCCACGTGCATGCGGTTGCGGCAGATGTAATCGTTATGCCGCGCTCCTGCTCTTGCACCATCCAGTCCATCGTGGCGGCGCCGTCGTGGACTTCGCCGATCTTATGCGTGCGGCCGGTGTAAAAGAGAATACGCTCGGTGCACGTCGTTTTGCCGGCGTCGATGTGGGCTGCAATACCGATGTTGCGGGTCCGCTCGAGCGGATATTCGCGGTTAAGGGACATCGCGACTACCAGCGGTAATGCGCGAAGGCTTTATTGGCCTCGGCCATCTTGTGCGTATCCTCGCGCTTTTTGATGGTCGCGCCTTGGTTGTTGGCGGCGTCCATCAGTTCGCCCGCGAGTTTCTCTTCCATAGAATGGCCCGCGCGCGTGCGCGCAAATCCGATGAGCCAGCGCATGGCCATTGCCTGCCGCCGGTCCGGACGCACTTCCATTGGAACCTGATAGGTGGCGCCGCCGACGCGGCGCGGACGCACTTCGACCAGGGGCATTGCGTTGCTCAAGGCCTGGGAAAAAATGTCCATCGGGTCGCGCCCGGTTTTTTCCGCGACGATGTCGAGCGCGCCGTAGGCGATACGCTCGGCCAGCGACTTCTTGCCGCGCAGCATAATCTTATTAATGAAGCGCGCGAGCACTTTCGAGTTGTGGCGCGGATCGGGGAGAATCTGGCGCTTGGGCGCCGGACCTTTACGTGGCATAGCGCTCTACTTCTTCGCTGAGCGCTTGGCGCCGTATTTCGAGCGGCCTTGCTGACGGTTGGCCGCACCCGAAGTATCGAGCGTGCCGCGAATGATGTGATAGCGTACGCCCGGCAGATCCTTCACGCGGCCTCCGCGCACGAGTACGACGGAGTGCTCTTGCAGATTGTGGCCGATGCCGGGAATGTATGCCGTAACTTCTTCACCATTGGTCAAGCGAACGCGCGCAACTTTGCGCAGCGCCGAATTCGGCTTTTTCGGAGTGACGGTTTTCACTTGCGTGCAGACGCCGCGGCGCTGCGGATTTCCGGTCACTTCGAAGGCGCGCAAAGGCAGATCGGGGTGGCCCGGTTTCGGTCCGGTCTGAATGACCCGGAACGCCGGAGTCTTCACTTTTTTCTCGGCCTTCTTGCGGCCCTTACGGACCAACTGGCTAATGGTGGGCAAAATATTCCTAACTGTGAGCGGGGCGCACTAAAACGTCGGCCGCACCGCCGGTGGACCGAACTTTGGGAGTATACCTCATCCCCGATGCCGCAAGCAACAACGAGGACCCGGTTGGGACGCCTTAAGAAACGGGCGCGGGGGCTCCGGTGTTGCGGACCCGGCCCAACCCGCCGTCGTAGCAACCCAAGCGGCCGCCGCCAGGGCACCCGTAAACAGGCGTGCAAGGTCAGGCGCTGGCATGCGAGCTTCCGCTACTCCGCCTACCGGCTCGCCGGCGCCCTCGCTCGCGTTCGATTGGATCATGGGCTTCCTGGCGCTCGTCCTCATGGCGGGCGTCGTCCAGGACGGATGGGCGCACGGGCACGGACTGGTCGATCAAAGTTTCCTGACGCCGTGGCACGCGATTCTTTACGCAACGATGGCGGTCAATGGCATCGTGCTCGGCGTCATCGCTATCCGTAATGTCATGCGCGGATACCCGGCGCGCCGCGCGCTGCCCTTCGGTTACTGGACGTCGCTCATAGGCGTCATTTTGTTTGCCGCGGGCGGTGTCTTCGATTTCGAATGGCACTCGCTCTACGGAATTGAATCCGACATCAACGCCCTGATCAGCCCTTCTCACGTCTGGCTGGCGCTCGCCGGAGCGCTCGTTTTTTCAGGACCCCTTATTTCAGTTGCCGCGCGGTACGGATCGCAAAACGGCGGATGGCCAATCACCGGTCCAGCAATTTTGAGCGCTGCCGCGCTGCTCACATTGGTCGGCTTCTTCACGCAGTACGCGCAACCCATCGGCGATAATGAAATGTCGCTGGTCATCGGACGGCACGAACCACAAACCGGAGGCGCACTCTATGCCGTGCGCGGCGACGGTACGCGCGAAACGCGTCTGCTGACCATCGCCGGCAGCGACATTTGGGGGGCGTCGGTTTCGCCCGATGGAAAGCGGATCGCTTTTCGGGTGGCCGCAGGGAACGATCCGGCGTCGGACATTTACGTCGCGACTATTGACGGAACGCAAGCACGCCGGATAACGCACAGCGGGCGGCACGACACGCAGCCGTCTTGGTCGCCCGATGGAAAGCGGATCGCCTTCATTTCTCTACCGGCCGGAACGTCGGGTGATTATCTGCTGCAGACGATTGACCCGGATGGATCCGGACTCAAAACGATCGCTTCGGGTGTTACTGAGATGGTACTGCCGGTTTGGTCCCCGGATGGAAAGGCTATCGCATATCAAACTCGCAACGGTTTGCGACAGCAAATCGCCGTCATCCCATCGGCGGGCGGCCCCGTGACCTGGCTACCGGCGACGGCGTCCGGTGCGGAACCGGCTTGGTCTTCCAAAAACCTCGTCGCATTCGTCACGGCATACGGCACGATTGCCGTTACTGGTCCAACCGGCGAAAGAGCGCGAGACGCCATTCGCAACGGCGCGATGCCCGCGTGGTCGTCAGACGGAAAGCGCATCGCTTATGTTCGCGACGCCGGCGGCGACTCGCAGGTTTTCGTCACCGATCTCTCCTCCGGCCGAACGGCGAACGTTTCACAACTCGCAGGCTTGGACGCTTCCCACCCATCGTGGTCCCCGCGCGGGGATCTTATCTTCACCGCAACCGGGAGACCGGTGCCTGCCACAACATTTTTGGGTCTGGCATACAGCGAAGACGCAAACATCATCGAAGCGATCTCTATTACCGGGATCGCGCTCATGCTGATCCGGCGCTGGCGTGTGCCGTTCGGCGCGATGACATTTCTGTTCGGCGTATTTGCAATCGGCCTGGCCTTCCAAAGCGATCTGTACTACGAGATCTTCGCAGCCGTCCTTACCGGTCTGCTAGCCGATCTTGCCCTGGGCATTCTCGGAGAACGAGCGCGCGGCGGTCTCGCATTTTACGCGCTGGGATTCGCGATGCCGGCCGTTCTTTTTACGCTGTATCTCGTCATCGCACGGCTGACGCTGCCCGGAGGACTCGGCTGGCCGCCCAACTTAATCGCCGGTTCGCCGTTTATCGCGGGCTTCGCCGGGTTACTGATCGCTTTTTGTTTCGCGCCGCCGCTGCGCTCACCGGAGGTCGAAGCGGGCACCTAACCGGGGCGTGAAACCGCAGCGCGGATTTGCTCTGCTCGAAGCGATTGCCGTCATTGCCATCGCTTCGCTCTGCGCCGGCGCGCTGCTTACGGCGGTTTTCGCTTCCGCTCTATTGCGCGCAACTCCGGATCGAAACCGCGCCGCCGCGGCGGTTCTCGCCGCGCAGGGCTTGCGCGTCGCTGAAAATGCGTGGAAGTACGGGAGCCCCGGCGATGCCCCGAACGGATCGACGGCCGTGTCGATGCCGGTTCCGGGAGCCGGTTCGGTTCCCGTCACCATTTCGAGTGCGATTTCTTCGCAAACCGAGGAGGGCGCGGTCGTTGCGATTACCGTATCCTACCCGCCCGAACAAGCCGGCGACTCCGGAGCGGTCACGATCACCGGAGCGCTGAGAGTCAAAGCTCCGCTGCCGGGCTCGCAGCTGGAACGCCCGGGGTTGATTCCGCAGCCCGGGACGTTTTGAGATGTTGGCAAACGCTTTGGTTTGCGTTGCGCTGATGGCGCTGGCCGCAAATACCATATTGAGCGCAGGGCTCATTTCCAGCCGCCTGGCCGTGCGCCGGGCTGCGCAGACCTACGTTAACCGCGAGTACCAGCGCGCCGCGCAAGCATTAATCTCCGAAATCGCGCCGTTCGCCCGCAGCGGCGCCTTCCCGGATCCGCTGCCTGCGTTCACCTTTGCGCCCGCGTGTGTCGACGAGCGAGATCCGTGCGGGTTCACTGCCTCCGCTGCGGTCGGGGCGCAGTTCGGCGACTCCGACTCGCCCGCGCCCTGCGATACGCTTTGGGCGTGCGCGAACAACGAACAACGCAACGGCTACGTCGCAGAACGGCGCATCGTCGCAACGATTTCGGTCGCCGTGCAAGCCGGCGACGGAAGCGTTCTTGCGACTCGCGAAGCCGACCTCACGCTTCGGACGCTGAACGCGCCGCCCTATGTCGCGATCGCCGGAGCGCGCGACCGAACCACCGGCGCCTTCCCCGGCGACGGATTTCCACCCGGCGAGGACGCGGGGAGACCTCCGGCAACCGCCAATCCCTGCCAAGCCGGTTCGCCCGGAACGTCGGACGACACCGTCGTGCGCGTGGCATACGAAAATGCGCAAAACGGCGCGTGCAGCGATGCAAGCACGTGGCGATCGTCGGCATATTCCAACCGAGGAGGTTTCGACCTGGCACGGTAGAGGTCGGCGTGAGCGTTCGCCGCCCGCTGCTGTATCCGGGTCTTATGTTCGTTGCCTTTTCTTGGGCGATGAACACGGTGCTCGTCAAATACGCGTTCTCGTCGATCGATCCGTTGGCGTTCACCGGGCTGCGCTTTCTCGCGATGACACCGCTGGCGTTCTTGCTCGCACGCGGCATGCATCAAGCCGTGCGCTTTCGCGCCCGCGATCTTCCGCTGCTGCTCGCCTGCGGCGCGTGCGGCTACGGGCTGTATCAATACTTCTGGGTTTTCGGCTTGGCCAACACGAGCGCGTTCGCATCGTCGCTGCTCGCGAGCCTTTCTCCGCTGCTGACGCTGGCGATCGTCGCTTTTTCGGGTCAAGAACGCGTCCACGCCGGACGCTGGCTCGGCGCGGCAGTCGCGTTGTTCGGGGTCGCGGTTTTCGAAGGCGCCTTTTCAGGCCATCTCACTTTTCGTCCCGGCGACGCGCTGACGTTTTGCGCCGCGGCGATTTTTGCTATATTCAACGTGTTGAGCGCAAAGTTGCTAGGCCGCTACACACCGCTTGGACTCGTCGCGGTAACCATGACGATAGGCACATTGATCCTTTTGCCCGGCGCGCTCCCGCGCATGATGCACCAAAATTACGCCGCGCTTCCGGCCGCCGATTGGTGGATCTTCGCATTCTCGGTCATCTTTCCGATCGTCCTCACATTTCCGATTTGGAGTTGGGGCATCTCGGTGCTGGGCGCGGGCCGCGCGTCGCTTTTTCAGTTCGCCGTGCCGGTGCTCGCCGGGCTGCTCTCGATCGCCATTCTTCACAGCCGGATCGAGCTGCACCAGATTGCCGGGACCGCGGTCTGCATCGGCGGCATGGCCATCTCTCAATGGCTCGGAAAGGTTTCGCTCACCGACATCTGGGCCGAACGGACCGTGTCGCTCAAATAGCATGAAACGACGCCTGTGCTATTGGCTGCTTTTGATACCGTTCGCGGCAACGCTCGTTCCGCCGCTGTACGCGCGCTCCAGTCCGGCACTTTTCGGCTTTCCGTTTTTCTACTGGTATCAGATCGCTTGGATCGTTCTCGCGGCAGCGATCGTGTGGATCGTCTACGCCGCAACGCGGGAGCGCGAACGTGACTAGCGGCTCGGTAATTTTCTTGGTGCTGGTTCTCGGCGTGGCGGTGCTTGGTTTCTTGGCGGCGCGCTGGGGTCGAAGAGATCTGAGGTCGCTCGACGAGTGGGCGCTGGGAGGAAGGCGCTTCGGTACGATCGTCACGTGGTTTCTGCTGGGCGGCGACCTGTACACGGCCTACACGTTCATCGCCGTGCCGGCGTTTGCGTTCGGGTCGGGCGCGATCGCTTTTTTCGCGGTGCCGTATACGACAATCGCCTATCCTTTAGCGTTTCTCGTCATGGCGCGCTTTTGGACCGCCGCCAAAGCGCGAGGCTACGTAACGACCGCCGACTTCGTACACGACCGTTTCAAAAGCCGGCCGCTCGAACTCGCGGTCGCGTTAACCGGCGTCGTGGCCACCATGCCTTACATCGCGCTGCAGCTCATCGGCGTCCAGGTTGTTCTCGAACGCTCCGGCATCGCGCCGACTCATGGGTCGGCGGTGACGATGCTCGTCGTCGCTTTTGCACTTCTCGCGGCCTATACGTTTACCAGCGGCTTGCGCGCGCCGGCAATGATCGCGTTCGTCAAGGATACGCTTATCTACATTACCGTCATCGCGGCTATCATCATTATCCCCAAGAGCCTAGGAGGCTGGGCTCACATTTTCAGCGCCGCGCAGAGCGCGCTTGCGGCAAAGGCCAAGCCGGGGTCCACCATGCTTACGCCGCCGCTCTATTTCGCATACTCATCCCTGGCACTGGGCTCCGCACTTGCGCTCTTCATCTATCCGCATTCGATCACCAGCGTACTCAGCGCGCGCAGCGCCGACGTCATCCGGCGCAACTGCGCCCTGCTTCCGCTTTACAGCATCTTACTCACGCTGATCGCGCTGCTCGGCTACTGCGCGCTCGCAGCGCACATCCACGTCAGCGACCCGAACTTTGCTATTCCCGACCTCTTCACGCGTTTTTTCCCGAACTGGTTTGCGGGCGTGGCGTTTGCGGCAATCGTGATCGGCGCGCTCGTTCCCGCCGCGATCATGGCTATCGGCGCGGCGAACTTGTTTGCCAGCAACATTCTGCAGACGTTTCAAACGCGGCTCGAGCGCCCCGCCGTCGAGACACGCACCGCGCGCATCATCGCGCTGCTCGTGCTCGCAGGCGGGCTCGCGATCGCGCTCACCATTAAGCCGCTTTACGCGATCGAATTTCAGTTGCTCGGCGGGTCTTGGATCGTCCAAATTTTCCCGGCGGTCATCCTGGGCTTATACACGGTGTGGTTTCACCGCCACGCCTTGCTCGCGGGCTGGGCGGCCGGGCTGGCGACCGCGACGTGGATGGCGCAGTCAACAAAGTTTGCAACGACGATCTTTCCCCTGCATGCCGGCATCACTTTGCCGGGATATATCGCGTTTTACGCGCTGCTGGTCAATCTGGCCGTCGCGGCGGTCGCGACGCCGCTCTTACGGTTAGCGAAAAACGAGCTCGGCGCTGCGCGCGTCGGTTAATCCGCCGCCGGCGCCGCGGGCCACCAGTGCCGCGACGAATCCGCGCCGGTAAATCGAAGGCACGGCCAGGACCCTGGTCCTGAAGGAAAATTGGCCGTAGGCCGACCGGTGCAAGATGAAGGAAAACGACGGCGATCGCAGCTCGACGACCGCGACGTTGCTGGTCGTCGCAACTTTTCCCGACCACCACTGACCGGCGTGAATCACCGACGACGAGAACTGCGCGGCAAGGATCCTCGGCGGATCGTTCTGGGGTACGTAAACGGTGGCGGGCCACGGCGTGACGACGCCGATCGTGACATCTTTTTGAGGACCGGCTTCGGGATGCGATCCGCACGCCGCCAACAGGGCGAGCGCGGCCGCAAATGCGATCGGCTGTGCGCGCATCGAGCTGCGCAGGTTCGAATGATGACCTTGCGAACCCTGGACTCTTGAGGCGGTTCGACTGGGCGATGGCCTTGGCCGGTTACTGGACCATCGCCGGCTTATATACCGACGCCGGATGGCATATCCGCCACGACGTCGACACATTTTTTACCTGGGCGCACGCTCTGCTCTACTCCGGGCTTCTTCTTTTGCTGTATTTGATCGGATCGCGCTACGCCGGCGCGCGGCGCCGCAACGAAACTCTCTCCGCCGCGCTCGGCCCGGCATATTGGTGGTCGGCAGTTGGCGTGCTCGTGTTCTTGCTCGGCGGAATGGCCGACATGATCAATCACCTCTTCTTTGGTTTCGAAGCGGGGTTCGATGCGCTCTTGAGCCCGACGCACCAAGTGATCGGCGCCGGTGTGCTGCTCATCATTTCGGGGCCGATCCGTGCCGCTGTCTCCCAAAATCCGCGGCCCGCCACGCTGGCGCAACAATTACCCGCGATCATCTCGGCGGCGGCCATCCTCGAACTGATGCATTGGGGCACGCAGGTCTTCTTTCGCACCGACGCCGCGCGATCGCTCGGAGTATTCGTGCCGCACGAACTCGATGCAAACGCGCTGACGCTGATGACCATTCATTTCTATCAGCAGGGCGGTTCGCTGATCGCCGTCGTTCTTCAGAGTTTGCTCATGATGGGAACCGCTTTTTACCTGGTGCGTAACTTCTGTCTGCGGCCGGGAGCCCTCACGATACTGTTCGTACTGGGCAACGGGCTCATCGCGATTGCCCATTCGCTCGGATGGCTCGACGTGGTCTCGGTCTTGGCAGCGAGCGTCGCAGCCGGAATCGCAGGGGATGCGTTTCTCGCCCGCGCGCCGGCGTATTTCAGCTCGCGCGGCTGGTTTGGCTCCTTCGCATTTGCGGTTCCCGCGATCTACGCTGCCGTCTTGTTTTTTTTCACCGTTGCATTCATGGGCGGCACGTGGTGGGATCCGCTCTTTGCAGCAGGAACGATCTTTTATGCGGGACTCTTTTCGCTGCTGCTGAGTTTCATCGCGTCGGTAACACCGCCGCGCCTGGACGCCGCCTAACCTGACGTTGGATAAGCGGTTCGCTTCGGCGCTCGGGATTCTGACGGCGGTGACGCACATCGCGGTCTCCTGGCGCTACGGTTACTATCGCGACGAGCTCTACTTCATCGCGTGTGCGAAACGTTTGGCGTGGGGCTACGTGGATATGCCGCCGCTCACGGCTTTTGTTTCTTGGCTGGCCGCGCCGGCCCACTACGAACTCGTTGCGCTGCGTTTCACCGTTGCGATCGCAGCCGGCGCAACAGCATATCTTGCGTGCGCCATCGCTTGCGAGCTTGGCGGCGGCGTTTGGTCGCAGCGCGTTGCCGGACTCACGGCTGCCCTTACGCCGGCCTATCTTTTTCTCGGTACGACGCTGACGACGACGTCGTATGAGCCGCTAACCTGGGCGCTGGCAATCTATTTTGTAATACGTTTGGTGCGAACGCGCGATCCGCGCTGGTGGATAGCCATTGCCGCCGCCGTCACGTTTGGACTGTATGGAAAGTATTCGATGTTTCTGCTGGCCGCGGCGGTGCTGGCCGGGCTGCTGCTCACGCCCGAGCGGGCTGTTTTGCGCAGTCGCGCGTTCGCGCTGGCAGCGCTTGGTACGCTTGTCGTTCTCGCACCCGACCTTTGGTGGCAGACTGCGCACGGCTTTCCGATGCTTGCGGTACTGCGCGGCGATGTGCTGGGGCGGCACGTCTTTAACTCCGGGATGCAGTTCGAGTTCCGGCAGCCGCTCGTAAACGCGGGCGTCTTCTTCCTGGAGCAACTGTTGTTTGCAAACCCCGTTGCGGCGCCCATATGGATCGCGGGCACAGTCGCGCTCTTCCGCGCTTCAGATCTCCGCCGGTACCGCTTTATCGCCATCGCGTTTCTGCTGTTGCTGGCGGCGGCCGCGCTGCTTAACGGCAAAGGTTATTACATCGCGGGAGTTTACACGCCGTTGATCTGCGCCGGGTGGGTCGCGCTCGAACGCGCTTGGAACACGCGCCCGGTTTGGCGCGCGCTTGCGGCCGGTGTCGTGTTGATTTCCGCAACGCTGCTCGCGCCGTTCACTATTCCAGCGCTTTCAGCGCAGGGGCTCATCGGTTATTCGAAACTCCTCGGGCTAACGGGGCGCGACCACGAGCCCGCGCGTCTGACCCAGCCACTTTTCGCGGACGAATTCGGATGGGAGGGCCTCACCCGCCGCGTTGCGGATGTGTACAACGCACTGCCCGAAAGCCGGCGCCGCCGCACCGCGATATTTTCCGATACGTACGCAGGCGCCGCCGCCATTGAGTTTTACGGCCCGCGATATGGGCTTCCCCAACCGATCAGCGCGCAAAATCAGTATTATCTTTGGGGCACCGGCGGTTACGACGGAAGCTCGGTGCTGGCAATCGGGGCGTCGCAAGTCGATCTGCTCCGCGTCCTTTTCCGCCGCGTCGTCTTGGCGGGCACGTTCGTCGACCCGCTGCGGTGGGCGATCGAGGGACCTACGCCGATTTTTCTTTGCACGCAACCCATCGCGCCCCTGAATGAACTGTGGCCGCGGCTTCGCTGGTACGGCGCTTAGCACTCTTTCACCGCGTCCATAATACGGTGTTCTAGGCGCGCCATCGCGGCGAATCCCGCGGGCACCATAATGGCCGCAACGGCAATACCGAGAACCGGCATGATGAATGCCAAGACGGTCGCTACGATTTCACCTGCGAGTGAATACCATGCGTTCGCGGACATCGTATCGAGCAAGCGCCGGTCGACTTCCGCCGGAACCAGCCGCCGTCTGCAATGCGCCCAATTGAGAACGTAGAGAAAACAAATCAGCGCGACGTTGAGCGTGAATGTCGCAACCGCCCATGACGAGTTATGATAGGCGCCCATCGCGGCGGCAGTAAAGGGGACCAGCGAAACGAGCAAGAGCGGCGAAAGATTGAGCATCACGTGCGTGAAGTCAGTGCCCGTGACGAGCGTGGAGTAATAATGGTGGCAAACCCACAGCAATGCCACGGTCGAAAACGCGATCGCATAGATAGCCATTTTTGGCAGCATGTCGCGGAGGTGAGCAGGCACCTCAAACGTTCGCAGCCCGTCGGGCAACTTCAGATCCAAAACCAACAGGGTCAGCGCGATCGCGTACACGGCGTCGACCAGTGTATCCAGTCTGGCTTTGTCGAGGCTTCCGCCGGTAAACTTGGCGCTCATCTCACCTCTTGCGAACGACGGTAAGCCCATCGCCGATCGTCAATAAGCTGCTGTCCACCCGGTCGTCGCGGCCGATCTTTTCGTTGATCTTGCGCAGCGCCACCGTATCCGCGTCCGCCTCCGCCGGATCGGCGACGTCACCGCCCCATAAGACGTTATCGATCGCGATTAATCCGCCCGGGCGCAACAGGCGCAACACGAGCTCGTAATACGCGTCGTAATTCGTCTTGTCGGCATCGATGTAGGCGAAATCAAATTCGCCCTGCTCGAGCAGCGCTTTCAGCGTTTCTACGCCGGGCGCCAGCCGCAGGTCAATCTTGTTGGCCACTCCGGCGCGTCCCCAAAACTCCCGGGCGATCGCCGTGTACTCCTCGCTGACGTCGCAGGCCACAATCTTCCCGTCATCGGGCATTGCCAGCGCCACCGCCAACGCGCTCGCACCCGTGTACACGCCTACCTCTATGCACCGCCGCGCTCCAATTGCCCGGACCAGTAACTGCATGAACTGCAGCTGATCGGGACCGGTCTGCATCCGCGCCTGCGGCATCGTCGCCGTGCGTTCGCGTAACTCGCGCTGCACGGGCGTCTCCCGGAGCGTCGTCTTCAGAATGTACTCGTAGATCGCATCCGGCACGAGGAACGATTTTGAGTTCACGTTTTTAGCATCTCCTTGGCGGCGTTTAAACCCGCGGCGCCCATTACTCCGCCGCCCGGATGAGCTGCAGATCCGCACAGAAATAACCCTTTTACGGGCATCCGGTACCCGGCGTAGCCCGGCGCAGGCCTGAACGTGAAAAGATGGTCGAGTGTCATCGCGCCTTGGAAAATGTTTCCGCCCGTCAGACCAAACATATTTTCGATATCCGGCGGCGTGAGCACTTGGCGATCGATAACGCTGTTCTTGAATCCGGGCGCGTAACGCTCGACGACGTCGAAGCAGCTATCGGCAAATGCATCTTTCGTGGCGGAGTTCCACGGCGCACCTTTCGGCGCGAACGGAGCGTATTGCACGAACATCGACATGAGGTGTTTCCCGGGCGGCGCAACCGTATCGTCGACCGAAGACGGTATCGTGCATTCGACGACCGGCTCGCGCGACGGCTTGCCGTACTTGGCATCGTCATAGGCGCGCTCGATGAAATCTTGATCGGGGCAAAGGTGAACCGTGCCGCGGTGCTGCGGACCGATCTGCGTGCCCGGAAGCGCCGTAAAATCCGGCAAACGCTCGAGCGCGACATTGATTTTCGCCGACGCGCTGTCGTAACTAATCCGGTCGATGGCGTCGACAAAATCCGGCGGTAAATATTCGCGGCCGAGCAGCTTGTTGAATGTAACGTTGCAGTCGGCATTGCTCGCGACTACCGGGGCTGCGTATTCGTCGCCATTGACAAGCGCCACGCCACGGACGGCGCCGTCGCCAACCAAAAGGCGCGCGACTTCCGCTTCGGTTCTGATCTCGACGCCAAGATCGGACGCCGCTTTCGCCAGCGCCTGGGTCAGCCCGCCCATACCGCCGCGAACGTACGCCCACACCCCGCGCCTACCGTTGGTCTCGCCCATGACGTGATGAAAGAGGACGTAGGCGGTACCGGGCATCGACGGCGGCGCGAACGCGCCGATGATCGCGTCCGTCGCAAGCGTCGCCTTGAGCTCTTCCGATTCGAACCAGCGATCCAGGATTGGTCGCGCTGCGCCGGTCAGAATCTCCACCGCTTCACCCATCTGAGGGCCGAGTTTTTGCATGCCGCGTCCGAGCTTCGCCATTTTTATGAGATCGAGAACGGACGGCCTGACGACGTTGGGTGGTCTCTGTCCGAGGGTCGGTTCGATGACGGCTGCCACTCGTTCGAGCATCTTTTCGTACTCGTCGTAACGGCGCGCGTCTTTACGGCTGAATTTGGTGATTTCGTCCACATCGCTCTTCTTGTCGGAGCCTAAAATCAAATAGCGGCCGTCGAGAAAGGGCGAAAACGAAGCCGGATTGCGCTCCAGCAGCTCAAAACCGTAATCGCGCAACCGGAGATCGCGAATGATCTCCGGGCGGAAAAGGCTGTTCACATAGGCGGCCGTCGAGACTTTGTAACCGGGGAAAGTGCGCTCTTCCGTCACACACGCCCCGCCGACGATGTATCGCCGTTCGAGGACGAGGACCTTGCGTTTAGCGCGCGCCAGGTAGCATGCCGCAACCAGGCCATTATGCCCAGCGCCGACGACGATCGCGTCATAGGTTTTCACAAGGCGCTTATACTACTAGTATCCGCAAGATGACACCCGCCGCGCGTTTTACGCGGGCTGCTCTTGCGGCAATTCCGCCCATCATGCTCACGCTGGCGATTCCGTTCGCCAATCGCGAGGAGCCGCGTATCCTCGGGTTCCCGTTCTTGCTGGCGTGGATGGTGTTTTGGGTCGCGGTCACACCGGTTTTTTTACTGACCGCTAATCGTCTGAGGCGCACTCCGTGAAGCCCGAGACGCTGGCGCTCACCATTATCGCCGCCGTTATTCTCGGAACGATCGCTTTTGCGCTCTTAAGCGTGCGGCGTTTGAAAATGGACCCCCATGAATTCATCGTCGGAAGCCGTTCGTTCGGTGCGTTGCTGTTGTGGATCTTGCTCGCCGGCGAGATCTATACGAGCTTCACGTTCTTGGGCGCGGCGGGTTGGGCTTACGGCAAAGGCGCCGCGACATTTTATATTCTCGCGTACGGAACCGTCGCGTATTGTATCGGTTTTTTCCTGCTGCCGCCCATTTGGCGGCTCGGCAAAGACCACGGACTGCTGACGCTCCCCGACCTCTTCATACACCGCTACGGAAGCAAGCCGCTCGGAATAGCGGTTGCCGTTCTTCAATTCCTACTGGTCGTGCCATACGTTACGCTGCAGCTCACCGGATTGCAAATCTTGCTGACGATTGCGGGATACGGCCAGTACAACGCCACGGCCGCCGTGAGCGTCGCCTTTACTTTGATGGCGCTCTTCGTTTTCACGGCCGGACTGCGCGGCACGGCATGGGCCAGCGTCGTAAAGGACGCGCTCGTCTTGGGCGCGATACTGTTTGCCGGAATTGCCATTCCGATCCGTTTCTTTGGTTCCCCGCTCGGTATGATCGATCACGTGCTAAAACTCCATCCCCACTGGCTGACGCTTCCGCCGCCCGGCGCGACAAATGCGGCGTACACCGTGCCGTGGTTCGTCACGACGATTTTACTCTCAGGGGTCGGCTTCTTCATGGGTCCGGCCAACGCTCCGGCCATTTATTCGGCAAAAAATGCCGAGACGCTTCGGCGCAACATGGTCTATATGCCGCTCTATCAGCTGGTGCTGGTGTTCGCTTTTTTTGCGGGGCTCACGGCGTTGGCGGTCACACCGGGTTTGAAAGGTCCCGCCGCCGATCAGTCGTTCATGCTGGTGATGCAGCACTACTATTCGCCCGCCGCGCTCGGCATCGTTGCGAGCGCGGGATGCCTGGCAGCACTGCTGCCCGCTTCGACCTTACTGCTTGGCGCAGCCAGCGTCTTTTCAAAGAATGTACTCGGCGATTGGCTCAATGCCGCCACCGGCGACCGCCAGCGCACGATGGCGACGCGCATACTCGTGCTAATCGTAGCATTCCTGGCGCTCACGTTGTGGATCTTCTTCAAAACGTCGCTCGTCGATTTGCTGCTCTTCTACTACGTCGGCATCACTCAATTGGCGCCCGGCGTAATCTTCGCGATCGCGTGGCCGCGCGTCGGAGCCGCGGCGGTCGCGGCCGGATTGGTTGCCGGAGAGTGCTTAGGGTACTTTTCCGTTCACTTTGCAATCGCTCCCGGCGGAATAAACGGCGGCTTCTATGCGCTGCTCATCAACGCGGCAATCTGCATCCTGATCGCGCTCGCATTTCCCGAAAAGAAAAAGCCCGCCGGCGTACCGGCGGGCTAGTCTTGGAAACAGCGAAAGTTAGCGGTAGTTCGGGCGCGACGCGAAGCAATCGCGACAGTATACCGGCTTGTCGCCGCGCGGCTGGAACGGCACTTCGGCTACGCCGCCGCACTGGCTGCACGTGGCTTGGAACATTTCGCGGTTGCGCTGGCCACCGCCGCCTCCGCTCATTCCGCCGCCGCTTTGCGAACGCATTTGCTTGCGCGCCTGGCGGCAATCGGGACAACGGTTGGGCTTATTTTGAAAACCTTTGGTGGCGTAGAACTGCTGTTCGCCGGCCGTGAACGCAAATTGACGTCCGCAGTCCACGCAGTTCAACATTTCATCGACGTACACTAAACGGGACTCCTTACTCAGGTGGATTGGTTGGTGGATTCGCTTGCGGCAAATCCTACCACGCGATTTGCCGAAAAGGAAGACCCCGGCGGGCCGCCGCCTGAGCCTTATGGGGTCACCCGCACCCCGAGGGCGAACAGCTTCTCCATGACCGCTACCATCGAGGTGCCCGCGAAGCTCGCCGGCCAGGTCGTCAGCACTCGCCGGGACCTGCATATGCATCCCGAACTCGGTTTTCAGGAAGAGCGCACGGCCGGAATCATCGCCGAGCGCCTAAGAAGTCTGGGCTACGACGTTCATACCGGCATCGCGCGCACCGGCGTGGTCGGAATCATGCGCGGAGCGAGACCCGGGCGCACGATCATGCTGCGCGCCGACATGGACGCGCTGCCGATAGTCGAGGAGAATTCGCACCCGTACCGATCGCGCAACGACGGCGTCATGCACGCCTGCGGCCACGATGGTCACGTCGCTATTTTGCTCGGCGCCGCCGAACTGATCGCGGAGCGCCGCGAAGAACTCACGGGAACCCTCTGCCTGGTTTTCCAGCCGGCCGAGGAAGGTCAGGGCGGCGCGCAAGCCATGGTCGAAGAAGGCGTCATCGATCGTTTTGGAATCGAGCGCGCCTACGGTCTGCATCTGAGTTCCAAATACGAGACGGGAACGCTGGGCTTTCGCAGCGGTCCGTTCTACGCGTCGAGCGATTCCATCGAAATCGAAGTGCTGGGAAAAGGTGGTCACGGCGCGGCTCCGCACGATACGATCGATCCCATTTTGACGGCGGCCGAGTTCGTCACGTCGCTGCAGCAGATAGTTAGCCGCAACGTCGACCCGCTCGAACCTGCGGTCGTCACGATCGGCGCCATCCACGGCGGGACGATCCATAACGTGATTCCGCGCACCGTTCGCATGCTCGGCACGGTACGCGCGTTTTCCGAAGAGCTGCGCGATTCAATGCCGGGCAGAATAGAGCGGATCCTCAAGGCGTCCTGCGACGCGGCCGGCGCGTCGTACGACTACCGGTATCTCAAGCGCTACCCGGTCACGGCCAACGATCCGGGTCAGTCGCAGTATGCCGAAGGTCTGGCCCGCAAGCTCTTTGGCGACGCACGCGTTTTCGCGGCGGATAAATTGATGGGAGCCGAAGATTTCTCGTTTTTCGCTCAGCGTGTGCCGGCATGTTTTTACACGCTCGGAGCGCGCGGCAAAAGCGAAACGGCGAACCCTCACCATTCAAGCACCTTCGACATCGACGAGGCCGCGCTACCCGCCGGCGTTGCGATGATGACCGCGCTCGCTTTCGACGCACCGGCGCACGCACCGTAGTGGCGCACTCGACCATCCCCGGGCAGGTCGACACTCCGGCTTTAAACGACTATTTAGAAGTCATGACGCGAGCTGTCTTCCAGGCCGGTCTGAGTTGGGCTTCGATCGCCCAGCGCTGGGAATCGTTTCGGGAGGCATTCGAATCGTTCGACGTCGCGAAGGTCGCGGCGTACACCGAAGGCGACGTCGATCGTCTTCTTCATGCTCCCGGTATTCTGCACAGCGCCCGGAAGATTCGCGCAACTCTGCATAACGCGCAGACCCTACTCGACCTCGATCGCGCGCACAAGGGTTTCGAAAAGTATCTGCAGTCGTTTCCGACGTACGCCGCGCTCAGCGCCGACATCAAGCGCAGATTCAAGTTCATGGGCGAGATGAACGTCTGGTATTTTCTCTTCCGCGTTTGTCAGCCGGTTCCCAAATTCGAAAAATGGGTCACGACGATTCCCGGCGATCACCCGCGCATGAAAGAGATGGTCGATCGCGCCCGCCTCGCGGGCACCTCAACCGAGCGTTAGTGCGGGGTTGCCGCGGGCGCCGGCGCGGGCGATGGCGATGCGGCGGGCGACGGAGACGGACTTGCTCCCGGCCGGCGCTGACCGCCCCCGAAGAGCGGGATGATGAATCCGCCGCCAAAGCCGCCGCCTTCTCCACCACCCGCGCGCCGCTGACCGTTGGGTCCCGGTGAACCGCTAGGGTTGGGATTTGGTCCGCCTTGACGCTGGAAACCGCCGGTAACGAGGTAGAGACCCAGCGTGGGCGAGTAGCTCAGGCTCGGCGGGTTCGCTCCGTCCCAACCGAGTTTTGTGAGATCGTCGCGCGTAGCCGAAGCGACGTGGCCGCAGTTGAGGAGCGCTGGAACCCACGTAATATCTTCAGGGACAAGCGCATACCATGTTCCGGCTTTTGCCGCGTTCGGCGTGATCGTCCAATCCGGAGCCGCAGCGCCTTTGGCAAAGTGCGCTTGCAATTCGGCTACGGCGGTTTGCGCCGTCGTGCGCATCTGCGCCGTCGTGCACGTCGGACTCTTCGGATTATAAACGAGTGCATTTTTCGGGGGCGCCGTCGGAAGTTTGTACGTGCGGAACGTTTCCGTTCCGGGAGCCGGAGGCGTGCGCGCGATATACAGCCCGACGGCCGGCATAAAGGTTAGCGTCGGCCCGGCAAAGATGCCGCCGTTCGGTTCGACGAAGAGCTTACGCTGATCGGCCGTTTGCTGATCGGCGATATGGAACGTCGAGCACGTGAAGACCGGGCGCAACAGGGCCGTCTTGCTCGTCGAAATCGATAATGCGTAGGTCGTGCCCAACGGGTGATATTGTACCGAGACTCCCGGTATGACCGGCGGCGGCGGCGCGGTCGCCGGATACCCCGCCGGCGACTTGGCAGCTTCGATCTGTGAAGTGTAACCTTTGAGTGCCGTCAGAATCGGCTGCACGATCTTCTGCGAGTCGGCGTTGCACAGTTGGGTCGAAGAGTTGAGCGCGAACGGATTCGAGGGCGGGCTCTGCGGGAGCTGCGTCAACTGGCGGAAGAATATACCGCCCGGGCCGCCGCGGCCGCCGGGCCCCCCGCCTTCTCTTCCGCCGATAGCCGAGTTAAGAGTCGATGTGCCGGAGCTTTGCGGCACGTTTTGACCAAAGCGAACGGTGTACGTGACCGAGTACTGCCGCGGCGGATTCGGCCGAGCGACGGTTGGAATGATCGTTCCGAGCTGCGTCACGTACGGGACCGCGCCTTGCGACGTGGCAAAAATCCCGCCGTAGACATTGGTGATGTTGCTTGCCGCAAAGGTGAGATCCCCGCGCGATGCATGGTAATTGATCCCTGCGTCAATTGTCGTGTACGCGGGCAAGTTCTGTGAATTATTGCTGCCGGTGTAATTCGCCCTGGCCAGCCATTCAAAGGCCGAGCGCGGCGGCTTATAGTCGAGCGTCAACCCCGCGCGATGGAGCGGGACGTTCGGAAGCTGCGCGCCTGAAATGGTGATCGCGTACGGGTTGACGAAACGCGGATCGCTGCTGTTCGCCTTAGCGACCTGCGTATCGTAAAACGGCTCCACGACCAGATTTCCCAGCGTGAAGTACCCGTTGAGCGAGAAGCCTTCGTAGACGCGCTGCACGCCGGAGATAGGCGTCGAGAAATAGGTGTTCTGCGGGCCAAAACCACTTACCACCGGAACGCCGCATTCGTTGACGTACGTGTTCTGCGCGATGGCAAAATAGTTGGGCGGGAAGATTCCGTTGCCGACGAGCGCGGTGCCGTTCACATCGACCGGCAGAACGACGCCGTTCTGCGTCTGGCGGTAGACCTGCGCGCTGATTAGGCCGCCGTTCATTTTGTGCGTGTAGCTGAGGCGCGTCGAGATAGAGGAGCTAGCCGTAGCATTATCGCCCGGCGCGCTGCCGAACGCAATGCCTCCGTTGCAGTCGAAACGCAGCTGTGCGGGATCCGAAAGAACGCCTTCGCGCCCGAGGCGTGCGCCGTTGCCACCGATGTTATAATTAAATGCGTACGTGTCGCTCGTTGTCGGCGCCCAATTCGTACTGAAGCCTAAGAGTAAGGTGCCGGGACCGGTGCTCGAACGGCTTATCCCGATCGAATCGTTGAAGCGCAGCTTCGGATTCGCGCGAATGGAATCGTTGATCGTGACCGACGAATAACTGTTGGTTTGACCGTTGAACGTATACGGAGCCGCTGCGGCAACCAGCGGCGTAAAGGCACTTCGGCTGTTACTGGTATTGGCCGTAATCGAAATCGTATGCCGATCGCGTGCCGGCAGCGTCGCGTTCAATGTAAAACCATTGGAATAATTCGTCGACTGGGTGCCGGTTGGCTGGGCCACGCCGCCGACAAACCGGTTCAGCATATCGTTGAGCGTGTTCACGCGCGTCCCGTAAAACGACGCCGCGACCTGTGTGTCGCCGATGAGCGCGTTGTCAGTCAACGAATACAGATCGAAGTTGGTATTCGTCGTGTTATCGGGGCCGTAGCCGCAAGGCACCGGCCCGGTAAATTGCGTGCAAACGATGTTTGCAGAGTTCACCGAGTGCATGAAGAGCGCGCTGAGTGTCTGCGCGTCAGTTAACTGATAGCGCATGTTGAGCAGCGTTCCGCTGCTGTTGCGGTCGCCGTTGTGGCTATACGTCAAGCCACTCGCGTCGAGGAACGTCATTCCATCGAGGAGACTGGGCGTTGCGCGAAACGTATGCGTGAACGCAAATCCGAGCTTCCCGATAGAGCCGCTCTCCGCTGCCAGGTAATTGTTTTTGCCGTTGCTGCCGGCCGAGAGCGAAAACTCGCTCTGCCATGACAGCGTCGGCTGCAGCGTTGAGAAGCCGACGCCGCCTCCGCCAAATCCGCCGGTTTGCGGACCGAACGAAACGTTCGCCCCCGTAAACAGATCGGAGTTGATCGCGCGGACGTTACCGGCCGAGCCGGGCCCGTTTAGCGGAATCCCATTGACGGAGAGCGCCGTTTGACTCGCGTCTTGACCCTCGAGTGAAATGGTTTGGGTTGCATCGCTGTCGTTGCTCGATGTCGTCAAATTCACACCCGAGAGCGTGCCGAGCGCGTCGGCTAGCGTATCGGAAAGTTTGCGTTGGGCGCTGTTCGCCGTTACGGCGGTCGCCGAAACGGTCGCCGTGGATTTTGAAACGACCGAAGCAATCGTGCGCAGAGGCGACGCCGTTGACTGAGCCAATTCGACGGCAACAGTCACCGAACGGCCATTGGTCACTTCGAAATTCGCAGACGTCACCGCCTCAAAGCCGCGCGCGAAAACGCGCGCGCGATAGATTCCATCGGGCACGTCGATGAAGTGAACTTTCCCGTCGTTGCCGGTGTACTCGGTGGTGACTACCGGACCGTCCAGTAAGACGCGCGCTAAAATGACCGGCGCTTTGGAGCCCGCGTCTTGCACCGTGATCCAAATTTCACCCGTATCGGATTGCGCCCGGGCGGCCGGCGTCAGGGTCGCAACGAGCGTTAACGTCAAAAGAAAGGCAATAAGACGGCGCATCAAGATTCTTTTACCACTTCACCCTTGGGAAATACCTGAGGAAGACGGATAGTTACAGTTGTTCCGTGCCCGGGCGCGCTGTCGATGCGAATCGTGCCCCCGGCACGATCGACCGCCCGTTTGGCAATCGCTAGGCCCAGGCCGGTGCCCGGCATTTCGCCGCGCGCGTCACCGCGGTAGAAACGCTCGAACGCATGGAGCCGCTCGCCCTCGGTCATTCCGGGGCCCTGATCGCTGACGGTCAGCACGACTTCGTCACCTTCGACGGTCGCGCGCAAGTGCACGGGAGCTTCCGGCGCGTATTTTAGAGCGTTTTCAAGGATGTTCCAAAACGCTTCGCCCAGTTCGCCCCGATCCGCAAAGATCTCGGTGACGCCCTCGACGCTGTAGTCGATATGCCGCGCTTCATCGAGCCTGCGTGCGGCATCGGATTGATCGCGCAAGAACTCGCGGACGTCGATCGGCATCGGCTCGGGCGGCGCCTCGGCATCCATGCGCGCCAATCGCATCAAACGATCGATCAAGCCGCGCATATGTTCTTTTTCGAGCGCCATCGTTGCCAGGATCTGCTTGGCGACCTTCGGCTCTTCGATCGCGCCGCGGCGCAGAACGTCTATGTAACCTGCGATAACGGTCAATGGCGTGCGCAGCTCGTGACCGGCGTCGGCCACAAACTGGCGCATGCGGGCTTCGGTATGCTTTCGCTCGTCCATCGCGCTTGCAACGCTGGCGGCCGCATCATTGTAGGCTTCGGTCAACTGCGCGATCTCGTCGCCGCCGGCTGCGATAAACCTACGCTGCGTGTAGTCTCCGAGTGCAAGCGCCTGCAGCGAGCCCGTGACTTCGGTCAACGGCGCGAGCGCGTGACGCGAAAAGACGCGGCCGATAAACCACGAGAGCAAGATCGCAACGATGCCTATCGAGACAATGATCAGCCAATACGGCCCAAGATTTGCAAAAATGATCCAGGGCGACGGCATAAACGCCACAAATCCGCCAACGACGCCTATTAAGTACCGGAATTCCCGACCGCGGACCGGGCCGCTGAAGTCCGTTCCGCGACGAATCGTCATCTCCGTGCGCCCCGTGGGAAGCGCGATCGGGAAAGGACCCAAACCCCTGGTCCGCGATTCTGACGGCTGCGTCATCTCTATCTGGCCGCTGAGCACGCGCGCGAGCAGCGGCGGGCGTAAATTCCGATCGCCTGCCAAATATTTCCCTTTTTCGTCGAAGACCGCCACCTGTAAACCGATGCCGCTCAGTTCGCGCGCGAGCGCGGGCGCAGCCTTACTTAAACTCACGCCTTGCATCCGATACTGTTCGGCCAGGCCGCGCGCTTCGTCGTGTTTGGCGACGATGATATCGCGGCTAAACCCGGTCAGTTCGTAAATAAGCGCGATCGAAGACGCGACGATAACCAGAAATACGGTTATCCCCAGCAGCAGCGTGTAAAGGCCCGCTAAACGGGAAGCCAGCGAACTTCTCATCACTTATTGCGCCAGGCCGTAGCCGACGCCGCGCACCGTACGAAAGAACGAACCTTGATCCGGCCGGTCGATTTTCGCGCGCAGGTATGAAATATAGGTTTCGACGATATTCGGACCGCCTTCGAAGTCATGACCCCAGACGAGTTCGAGCAAGTGATCCTTACTAAAGACACGCCGCGGCTCGCGCATGAATACCGCTAGCAAATCGAATTCCCGCTGCGTCAGATCGAGCGCGTCGCGGCCGTGCCATGCTTCGCGCGTATCGGGGTTAATCGCGACGTCGTGCCAGCGCAAGACTTGTTCTTCAATCAACTGCGGCCGCCGCAACTTCGCTTGCAGCCGCGCGATCAGCTCTTCAAAAATGAACGGCTTGACCAAATAGTCGTCGGCGCCGGCGCCGAGCGTGGCGACCTTGTCCGCGGTTTCGCCCTTGGCGGTCAGCATCAAGATCGGACACTGCGTGATTTCGCGGAGCTTGGGCAATAGCGCCAGTCCGTCGATCTTCGGCATCATGACGTCGAGCACGATGGCTTCGGGCACCCACTCACGCACGAGCTGAAGCGCGGCGGCGCCGTCGGCTGCAGTTCTTACGATGAAGCCCTCACGGGAGAGGCCGAGTTCGAGCATCTCGCGGACGAAACGGTCGTCGTCGACCACCGCGATGCGAGCCGGTTGCATATCGGGCATGTATGACTGATGGTGGGTGCTCACCCTTAGAGATGGCTGAACTAGGCTGCCCGGGCCGCCTTCCACCGCGTGTGCCGCTGGCCGGCGACGAGCGCCGCGGATTCGATGGCTTCCAATGGATGGACGACCAGTCCGATCCCACGTTTGGCCAAGGCCGCGCAGGTCGCATCATCGGGAAGCCAGTGCGCGAAGAGGTGGATTTCGGGCGCTTGAGCAGCAACGGCAAGCATGCTGAGTACGTCGGCCAGGGAGCACGTGCCGCGCTCGATAAGCGGATGGGTCACGCGAGAACGAAATCGGCCGGCATTCCAGCCGGGGACCAGGACCAGGAGCCGGCGCAGCGTGTCCGGGGAGTTCCCATCAAAATCCACGGCCGCGGCCTTGACCGACCGAGCCAGCATGGGGTCTACACGGGCATGAAGCATTGCTGCCGTGACTTTGGCCGCCTCGCCCGTCTCCAGAATGGCTCCCGCGCCGATCATGTACTCCATGATGCGAGTATGATGCTTCCGAGTGCCAACTGGGTGGCACAAAGCAAAGGGCGCACCCCGCGGTGCGCCCTGCCCACTACCCGGTAAGCTTTGGGCTAGGCGCTCGAGGCTCGGACCTCTTGGCGCTCACGGGATTTCCGGAACAAGCCCAGCATCGCGTCGACGACGCTAGCGTCCCACTGCGTGCCGCGGCCCGCCTCCAGAATCTCCAGCGCCTGCCGCGGCGGGATGGCCTTCCGGTAGGGACGTTCACTGATCATTGCGTGGAAAGCATCGGCGACGGCGACCACGCGCGCTTCAAACGGAATATTTTCGCCGGCCAGTCCGTCGGGATAACCCGTGCCGTCCCAGCGCTCGTGATGCGCCCTTACGATCAGGGCGCATTTTGCCAAAGTCGGTATTTGATCCAGTATGCGCTGCCCGGTGGCTGAATGGTCGCGCATGATCGCCCACTCTTCTTCCGTGAACGTGCCGCGCTTGAAAAGAATGGCCTCGGGCGTGGAGATCTTGCCGATGTCATGCAAGACCGCACACAGCTTTATCAGCTCCGCTGTCTCGGACGGAATCGCCAAAGCCGCGCATAGGCGGCGAGCCCATTCGCCGGTGGCGCGGGAATGGCAACACGTCGCCGCGTCCCGCTCGCCCAACATCGCCAATAAGGCGCGCGTGCTCTCGGAATATTCGGGCGGTTCGTTGCGAACGCCATTCTTGTGCGATGCTAATGCCGATACAATCTCGGAACGCAGCACTTCCATGAACGCCAGCATGCGCGCGTGGTCCAGATCGAACCGGACGGCTTCGCCGGTCACCACGTGAACGGTAGCCGACGCGAGTTCGCTAGCGCGCGCAATTCCAAGCCGGTTGCCTTCCCGTTCGGCCCAATTGCTTAGGCCAACAGGTTTCGAAAGGTTCACCGACATGTACAGCCGGTCCAGCAGCGCTTCAATCGATCCTTCCAAGCCGGAATCGCCGACTAAAGTCGGATCCTGAAGCTGCTCGATAACGGCTTTTGTGAGCCGCGGAAGGTCCGCCCCCAGGGAAATGGGGCTCTGTCTATTGGGACGCGGGCCTAGAATCTCTTCCGTGGCGCTTATCCTACGGTCGGCGGGATTTCAGCCGCGACGATGATAGCTAAGTCAATAATCCAGTCCACTAAAGGCCTCCTCAAACAGCTACGGGTGCAGTTTGAGGATAACGGCCTCTGCCCAGGTCCGTCTCTAGTTAAAATTCACTAGACGATTTAACGTCGGCCCTACGCGTTAGGCTATTAGGCCTCTCGCGCGCGCGATTTTCAGAGCCTCGGCCCGGCCACTACACCCCAGCTTCCTTATAATATTTTGGATATGAGCCTGCACGGTGTAGGTGCTGCGGCCAGAGTCCTGGGCTATATCTTTGGGTCGTTGGCCTTTCGCTAGCGCTTGCAGCACGTCGGTTTCGGCAGGTGTTAACCCCAGGCAATTAACGTTCGAGTGGCTAGGTTTGCAGGCCATATATACGCTTTTCACTAGGAGGCCGATTCCGCCGCATCCGATCGAGTGGAGCCGGTCGATGGACTCGTCAATTTCGACTTCCAGGGCTGGCTCTTGCGTGGCTTTGAACGCTGCGAACACCGCTTCTCTTAAAGACTTGGTCACAACATCGTCGTGTTCCGGGACCTTCGCGAGGGCACGTTGCGCGTATGTCTTTCGTCCCGCTAAGCTCTCCGCCAAGGCAACCAGGAGTTTTGCAATCTCGACTTGCCGCCTCGCGTACAGCAGATTCGAGTCGGTTTTTTCAATCTCTGCGAAAACCGTTCTCATCATCGAAATTGCTGAATCTCGCTGGCCAAGCGCCATCAGGAACAGCGTATCCGAAGCCGCGTTTACCGCCCGGTCATGTGCGAAAAACCGATCACTCCCAGCGATGGTTGACATTAAACGATGAGCATCATCGAATCGGCCCTCCCACGCCGCTACATACGCGCGTATTGGAATCACGTATGACATGCGCCGCGAGTCGGACGTTGAAATCGGCGCGATTTGTTGCTCTAAAGCTTTAATACGTTCGACATTTCCACGCCTACCCTCGACGGTCAAAAGGTGCAGTAACGCGGTTTGGAGGTTGACAAGGTCGCCCGCCTTCATTGCCGCATTTGCAGCTTGCTGGGAATACCACACCTCCTTCACCGGATCGTCCTCGTACGAGAGAGCGATGCTAGCTAGGGCTACAAATGCGCGACCGGCTAGAGCGAACATGCCTTCCTCGGACGCCAGCGACGCGGCGCGAATCTGTGCACCCCTCGTTTCTTCCAACGGGAGGCCTAGCCGCAAACCGGCTACGCCGATGCGTTGCAGTATCTTCGCTCGGTCAGCGTTGCTTTCAAGATGCGTTAGCGCTTCTTTCGCCTTCGCAATCGCGGCTAAGGCTTCGCTCGATCGGCCCGCATAAGCATGCGCGATGGCCAAGAGACTTGCTATCTCGCCCTGAAGGTTGACTGGAAGATCAGGGTCGCCACCGAGCGGCTGTAGCATTTCCGAAACGTCGCGCATTTGATTGATAAGAATCAACGCTAGACGCAGCGACAACTCAACGCAAAGTTTCTTTCCACATTTCTTAGAAAGGGCGCGCTGCAGCAAAGATTCGGCTCGGTCGAGCCGCCCATGATCCTCCTCTGCCAGCGCCCGTAGCCCGAGAACCAGAGGGTTCGTCGCTCGAACACCAGCGGGCAAGCTTTCTAACGCTGTATCGACCACGTCGGCATGCCCTTCGTCCGCGAGTTGAAAACCATGGCTGCCAAGAATACGCAAAACGTCCGGCATCGCCAGCGCCTGACCGTAAAGCGAGAGGGCCGCTGCCGGGCGGCCCGCCGCCTCGAGAGCCTTCGCCGCGCGTAGCCGTGTGTATTCGACGGCCCGGTCTCCCTGGAGCTCCAGTTGATGTTGCAAGAAATCTTTAAAGAGATCATGACATTTATAGGTTCCCGGGCTGTCAGGATAAATAAATGCCACGCGTTGACGTAGAGATTCTATGGCTCCGCGAGCGGTATCGTAGCCAGCTCGCCTGAGGATGTCAGCGTTAATCTCACCGAGATACGACGATAAGTGCAAAAGATCGCGCTCCTCGGCACCAAGCGTGTTATAAACTTGCTCGGCGAGATACTGATAGATCATTTCGCGGGTGGTAGCCGTGATATTTCTGAGGTCGACCGACCGCGTTGAGCTCCGCAGGGCAAAACTCAAAGCCGTCGGCCAGCCGTGCGTCATGGAAAGTATCTCGTTAAGTTCCTCATCGCGCACCGAAACGCGGGTGGACTTTGCCGCCTGCCGGGCTTCTTCTGGAGTAAATCGTAAGTCTTGTTCGTCGACAGTTAGGTCCATATGGCCGTACGCTAACCAGGATCCGACTGGAAGATTGGTCGTCGAGCGCGAGGCAAGGATCCAACGTGCCCTACCCTTGGTTCTTTCTATGAGCGAAACTAAAAAGCGGGCAATTTCGGGATCATTCTCGGTTATGTGAAAATCGTCAATAGCTATAATGCCGGTATAGGTCTTAATGTGCGCGTACATCCACATCGCCAAGTCGGAAGCTGGAGATACCGACGAGCGGTTCTTCTCGTAGGCGCCGGAGAGCGTCTTACGTGCACCAGGAGCGACTTCGGAAAACGCCTCAGCGAAACCGCGCAAGAAGCCTAGCAGGTTACTGTGCTCGGAACGCACATCGTAGCGAACTTTAGCACCGTCGATACTTCCGAGATATTGTCGGACGGCTACCGACTTTCCATAACCGGCGGGAGCAACGATCAACACGATGGGCTGAAATGCAGCTGCCGCAACGCGTTCTACGATCCGCTGCCGAACAATCGGTTCAAAAACACCGCCGGTATCCACGCGACCGTCGGAAGAAACGGGCCTGATCATCTGTACGACGCTTACGAGGAGGCGGGCTTCGCTCCTCTTATGCGCTCTAAGGTGCGCTCGAATGCGGGACTATAATTTGATCCCACGGTGGCGCAACGCCTGAACCGCTTCATGCCGCCTCGTGCACCCCAGTTTCGCGATTGCCCTTTGGATAAGCGTTCTAACGGTGTGAACGCTGCGCCCTGTTTGGGAAGCTATTTCTTTACTGCTTAACCCCTGACCAACAGCTTTCATAACGCTTAGTTCCGCTGGCGTTAGTGGTAACTCTTCTTGATTTTGTGTGCGCATAGCAACTGCTGCGGCACCGATGCAGGCTACAATGGTTTTGGAAATACCGCCCGAGTCGTATAGCGCGAGTTCTTGCAGCGCTACCGAAACCGCGCGTTCATAGATTTCCGGCGAATCAATCTCGCTTAAAACCGTTAAGGCACTCTTGAGCGCTAGCGCGACCGGGGTTTCGATTCTTGTGACCTCCGGTCGGCGGCCACGAAGCCCGAGCAACCTGCGACCCATAACCTGTGCCATTTCGCAAATGACCTCGGCAATCTCGTACTGCGCTTTGGCGTACGGATGCGGGATAGGCGGTGCCCTAAAGATTGTCAGCGCTTCATGGGAAATCGATAACCCGTTAGCCGCGTCGCCGATCGCGACACAACATAGGGCGTGCCAAGCCATATCTACGGCTTTGTCAAAAGTATAATAGGGGTTATAGCCGCGCCTCCTAAATAGCGAAATAAGGCGCTCTGCTTTTTCGAAGTCGCCATCCCAAACGAATGTCACCGCTCGCAGGGATTCCAGCATGCCGTCGTGTCGCTGTGCGTTCGGTAGATTCCTGAGATCATCCAGGAAGCGCCGCAAGCGTTGCCCATCACCCAACTGAGCCTCAGCGCATGCCAATTGAAGCAGCGCAGTTTCAAGACAATCTCGATCGCCGCTTTCCACAGCCTGCTTCATCGCCGCTTGCGCATAATAGACATGCTTCCGCAGATCATTGTCAAGGAACAGGCTGATGGTCGCGAGTGCAGTGTATGCCCGTCCGACGAGCATTAACAGGCCGGCTTGGGTAGCCATATCCGCTGCGGTCAGCGCAGCGCGCCTTACTTGCGCCGCCGGGCAACCGATATTCATCCCGGCCACCGATGTCCGCAAATTTACCTTAGCAATAACTGCTTGGTCATCAAGCGCGACGCAGAGGCGTTCCGCTTCAGAAATGGCCCATCTTGCTTTTTCTACATCGCCACGGTTCGAATAGTCCGCGGAAAGCAGACTTAGTACCTCGGCTCGCAGGTTTGCAGAGGGAACGTCCGTCGACAACTCGAGCAAGTCTGCAGGGGACCTGCCTTCGTTGATCATCATCACGGCTAACCTAAGGACCAACATCGCCACAGTGTTGCTCTCGTCCGCTGCGTTCAATGCACTCCTAAACAAGGATTCAGCGCGTTCAAAGTGGCCGGCATCGGCCGCACGTTGGGCGCGCAGGCCTAGGATAATGGCGTCAGACGATCGCGAATCTGCCGGCACGGCTCGCAACGCGCTCTCGACCACATCGCCGTGAGAGTGGTCCATGAGGCTGAAGCCGTTCTCGCGCAGGAGACGCAGCACAACATCGGACGCGTGCAGCTGCGTATACAGGCGAAGTGCCGCCACAATATCTCCGTTGCGGTCTAAAGCTGATGCCGCTTTCTCTTGTAAGCGCTTTGCCTCGGATGGGTCAATGAACTCGATCTGTCCGCGCAAGAATTCGCGGAAGAGATCGTGGCATGCGTATTTGCCCGGAGACTTCAGCGAAAGAAACGTCGCCTTGCGCCGCACGTTTTCTAAGACGCGCGCCGCGCTATGGTAGCCGGCGATCTCGATTACGCTGACGTCGATCGATGGTAAATAGGCTGCGAAGTGCAGCAGGTCGCGCTCTTCGTTCGAAAGCTCGGCATAAACTTGCTCCGCCAGGTACCGGAACAGAACTTCGCGCGTAGAGTGAGATAGCTCGGCGCCTCCGTTCAGCACGCTCTCGCTTCGCAGCGCGAGTCCTAATGCGACGGGCCAGCCCGACGTGGCCTCCATGACACCCCGGAGCGCTCGCGTCGACAGGACCTGGCCGCGACTTTCGGAGAGTTCGAGTGTTTCGTCATCTTGAAACGTGAGGTCGCGGTCGCCGATAACAAACTGCGACTCACCATAGGCAAGCCAACTCGCGACCGGCAAGTCCAACGTCGAGCGCGTAGCCAAGACCCACCGAACGTTTGGCTTGGTTCGGGCGATGAGCGAGGCGAGAAACCGCGAAACTTCGATATCATCGCTCGCGCGGTGAAAATCGTCGATCGCGATGATACCGTCAAACCCCTCGAGATGCGCCGCCATCCAGCGCGCCATTTCATGCCCGGGTGCCGCCGCTGAGGCGCTGTTTTTGAATGCGGTTGCGACCGTCTTACGCAATGCGGGAAATTCAGAAAACGCCTCGGCGATCCCGCGCGCAAATCCCAACAGCGTATTGTGTTCGGCCTGCACGTCGAAGCGCAGATATCGCCGCTGGGAAACGAGCCAGTGCGAGAGCGCCAGCGATTTTCCATATCCCGCAGGGGCGACGATCAGAACGATTCTGCCGGCAGCGGCGGCATCGATGCGCTGCGATATCCGCGGACGAACGATCGGCGAAAGCGTTGCCGGTCCGGCGGGTCGTGCAGCGTCGGCCAGCCGCGTCACCCCGCGACCTACGACGAAAGATTTGGAGCCCCTCCGCGACAACGGCCACACCCGGGAGAGGCTCTGTAAAGATCTTAAGCGGGGCCGGGACATTTGAACCATACAGCAATTGCAGTACGGCTCGCGCACTATGCATACAGCTCTCACTCTTGCGGCGTATGCTCGCTGCCGTCACACGGCGCAGCTCCGATGAACTTCGCAGCGAAGACTCTGCTTACGTCACGCGTGGCTGCAAAATTTCAGGCTGCGCTTAAAGCGAGTCGTCCCCCCGACGTCCGCCCACGGCCTCGTCGTAAACTTTGGGTTGTTGGGTGAGCGCCGTCAGGGGCGGCAATTTCACTGCACGCAGCGCGGCGTCGACCCGTCGCAGTGCGCCGGACTCAAAACCGGCCACTGCGCGCAGCCGCTCGTTGGTCAGGGCGTGGAGGGCGGCATTTTCCGACAGCTGCGCCGCCGTCGGAGGCCCGGCCGATCCTCCGAACGTGCCCATTTGCGTTTGCAAGCGTTCGCGTAACACGTCGGTGAAGAAATCGTCGTCCTGATCGTTCACCGGGTTTTGCGTGATCGAAAGCAACAGGAGTCTGGCTTGCGATGCTGCGGCAGCAACGCGTAACGCCAGCGTGCCGTTCTGCGCTCGATTGAGCGCCGCCGTGCGCAGCGGCGCCTCGTTCAACACCGTCGAGAGCGTATTCAACGCCACATTGACCCGGCCGAAATCGCCGAAGACCTGGCTCATCGCGGCGTAGTTTTGGCGTAGTTGCGCGGCCGTAAATCGCGTGCGCGGATCCTGCTGCACCATAATCGTTCTGCGCACCGTGACGCCGGCGTGCAAGACGAGCGTGTATCTGCCGGGCAGAACCGTCACGCTTTCTTGACTGAAGGCCCCGCCTTGGTTCCAGGTGGGCGTGAATTTCCAGACCGGCGGCGCGTCCTCGCCGGTATCCCATGTAAAACGATTCAAGCCAGCCTGATTGCTGAGATTCTTTGCCTGAAAATGGCGTACGACGCGCCCGGACGAGTCCAAAATCTCCGCAGTCGGCGCAAATGCCGCCGGCCGTTTCAAGTAATATGTAACGATCGTTCCATACGGGGGTCCGGCGCCGTCGGTGCGCGTTCCAAAATAATTGCGTTCGTTCCACTGGATGGCCGGGCGTGACGGAAAAATATACACGCCCGAACTCGCGCTTTGTGCTGCTTGCAGGTCTTGCAACGGTGAGAGGTCGTCTAAGATCCAAACGCTTCGTCCATGCGTTGCAAGCAGCAAATCATTGCGGTCGGGCTGCACGGCAATATCGCGCACCGAGGTTGGGGGCAGATTGAGATTGATGTTGCGCCAGTGCGACCCGCCGTCGAAAGTGGCCCACAGACTATTTTCGAGTCCGGCATAGACGAGTTTCGCATTGTGCGGATCGGCGCGCACGCTGCGAACTTCCTGGCCGGCGGGCAAATTTGCCGCAATGTCGCGCCAGTGCCGCCCGAAGTCTGCGGTCATAAACACATGCGGCGCGCGATCGCCTAGCATATGCAGATCGTAGGCCGCATACAAAATCCCAGCATTATGCACCGACGCGGATAGACTGGCAAACCGCCCAAAAGGACGCACGCCCGGCGGCGTAACGTTCCGCCAGCTCTTCCCTCCATCTTGGGTGAGCTGAATGTAGCCGTCATCGGTCCCAATCCACACCTGCCCGCGCTTCACGCGGGACGGCTCTATATAAAGGATAGTCTCCGATGTCTCGGCGCCCGTGCCGTCGAGCGTGATGCCGCCGGTGACGACCTCGTGGCTGCGAGCATTCCGCGTCAGATCTCCACTGATCGCCTTCCAGTGCTGGCCGGCATTTCGCGTCTTGAACAGAACGTCGCCGGCCGTATAGACCGTTTGCGGGTCGAAGGGATCGAACGCAATCGGCGTTTCCCAGTTAAACCGGTACTTGAGATCGCGCGGATCGACGACGTTTTGATCGTGAAGAAACGGCGAGACGGTGCGGACCTCATTGGTACGCGTGTTGATGACGTCGAGCTCCCCGGCGAAGTTGCCGCCGCCGCTGGTCAACCAAACGATCCATGGATGCAACGGGTCGGGGACCACCCATACGCCGTCGCCGCCGCCCATGTTCTGCCACTGGCTCGAGCTGATTCCACCGCTCAATCCATCGCTGGGTGCGCACCACACGCCGTTATCTTGCAGCGGGGCGCACACGTGATAAGGATTCTGACGGTCAAACCCGATGTGGTAGAGTTGCCCAATTGGCAGATTGTGCGGCATCTGCCAGGTCGCGCCGTCGTCATATGAAAACGAGGGGCCGCCATCGTTCCCTTCGATGATGCGTTTAGCGTCTTTCGATATCCACATGGCGTGATTGTCGCCGTGCACGCCGCGCGCGCCGATTCTCCATGTCTTGCCGCCGTCGTTGCTTGCCGCCAGGTGAACTGAAAGCGCCCAGAGGTGATCTTCGTTGGTCGGATCGACGAAGACGTGCGTATAATAAAATGGTCTTTCGTTAATGAGCGTGTTCGTGCTCGCAAGCTTCCAGGTCGCGCCGCCGTCATCGCTGCGCCAAAGCAATCCTTGCTTCGATTCGATCAGCGCGTAGACGCGTTGCGGATCCGACGGCGCCACCGCAACGCCGATCCGCCCCGTCTCACCTTCAGGCAATCCGTTGCCGGTCAGTTTCTGCCACGTAGCGCCGAAGTCGGAGGATTTGTAGAGGCCGCCTTGCGTACCGCCGCTTTCCGAACTCCAGCCGGTTCGCCGGTATGGCCACATTCCGCCGTAGACAATGCCCGGCTCTTTAGCCGAAGCGGCAATATCCGACGCGCCCGTACGCGCGTCCACGTACAACGTCTTCTGCCACGTTTTTCCGCCGTCTGACGTGCGGTACATTCCTCGCGCCTCGTTGTCCGCAAAAGGATCGCCCAGAACCGCGACCAGCACTGTGTTCGAATCGCGCGGATCGACCAGGATCGCGGCGACGAGCGCGTCCGGTAAAGCGAGTACGCGACTCCACGTCCTCCCGCCGTCCGCGCTGCGGTATACGCCGTCGCCTTGCGAAACGTCGTTGCGAGGCGCGCCTTCCCCCGTGCCTACCCACACGATCTTCGAGTCGTGCGGATCGATAACGACCGCCCCGATCGATCCGACATCTTGCGAGTCGAAAACGGGCGAAAACGTTTGACCGCTGTTCGTGCTGCGCCAAACACCGCCGCCGGCTGCGCCCACGTAATAGAGCGAAGGATCCGCATCGGTCCCCGCCACGGCGCCCAGACGCCCCCCGGAGACCGCCGGCCCAAGACTGCGAAAACGCAGTTGATCGAAAAAGCCCGGCGTGGGCGAAGGTTTCGGCGCCTCTTTTTTTTCGGCCGCGACGGCAATTTGCGGCAGACACGCGGCTAGGAAGGCAAATGCAAGAACCCATCGGCGCATAGGAGCGCTCTTAGCCGTGGATTATGGCATTCACTTCTTGGCGATCAGCCGCCGGATAAAGTCAGCGGCGAAGTCGGATACCGGCTTCAGCCGTGACGAAAGCCACTCCCGCTGCGCGGGACAGGAGATTTCGCCCAACTCGATCACCAGCGCTCCGTCGGCCGCATGCACCTGACGGAATCCATAGTAGTCGCGCAAATTGACCGTAAAGTTATCGGGCATGAACGTGAACGGAAAGTAGTGCGAATACATGTCGCGCCACAATTTCGCCGCGGCGCTCGAGCCCGCGTCGTGATAGCCGATGGACGCTCCGGTGGAACAGGGACGCTCGCTGCCGTCGAAGTGAATAAACACGGCGGCCTTCACGTCAAAAAAGCCGTCGAAGTCCGCAGGTTCGCGCGCAACGTTGATTCCCGAGGCGCGCAGCGAGCGCGTTATTTCGTCGGCGACGATTGGCGTCCACTGGCGCTCGCCGGCGGCGCCAAGATTGCATTTGCGCTTAGGGAAACGCGGACAGCTGACCGGCCGTCCTTCATGTCCCGCCGAAACGAGCACGTCGTACCGCAACACCGGCGAAGCGGACGGTGAGGGAACGGGAGACGCCGTCGCGGCCAGCGCGGCCAGGAGCATCCCGATCACGCTAGGTCACGCCGTGTGTTGCGCAAGGCCGACAAGTTGCTTGATCTCGTCAGACGGCTCGCATTGCAATTCCGCGAGCAGCGTATCGCGGTATTGCCGGTACTGCCGCATCGCGGCGGCGCGATCTCCGCGGCGCAAATGTGCCGTGATGGCGAGTTCGCGTCCGGCCTCGTCGCAGGGGTCGTAGCCGATCATTTCTTCGGCCAGCTCGAGCGCACGGTGCACTTGCCCGTGACTCAGCGCGTCGGCGGCAAGCCGGTGCGCCACTTCCAGCCGCAGTTCTCGAATATGCCGCTCGGTCGGCTCGAACCAGTCCCACCGCAGCATCCGCTCCGGCCGCTTGCGCCGTAACTGTTCGTAGACCTCGGAAAGGAGTGCGCGTTCGGCGTCGGCCAGCGCGGCGCGCGACCGCAGTGCCGTCACGGCGCGATCGATCTCCCAAAGATCGACGCGCACGTCGTCGTGCAACGCGTATCCGTCTTTCTTGCGCACGACGCTTTGATCGATATTGAGGTGCTGCCGCAAGCGATGAAGACAGACGCTGAGCGCGTTACGCCCCGACGACTCGTCCAGCTCCGGCCACAACAGATCGGTCAAGCGCGCTCGCGGAACGGTTTCGCGGCGGATTGAAAGCGCCGCCAGCAATGCAAACTCTCGTTCCGAGAGCGCCATTTCTTGCCCGGCGGTCCGCACCACGCCGGCCGTGAGCAACACTTCCAGCGATGGCGCAGCTCCGGTTCGTTCGTGTTGAAGACGCATCATGAACGGATTGAGCATTCCATAGTCCGCGCGGCCTTCCGCAACGGCGCGCACGGCATTGTTCAGCGGCGGCGATTCGCATCGCGCCGCGGCTTCAACCGCGCCCACAAAATAATCGGAGGCGCTTGCGTCGTCGTACACCGCGAGCGTTAAGAACGCTAAGCAGAGCGTAAATGGCGAGCGTAGCTGCTGCGCGGCGGTAACGGCGGCCCGCGCGTGACGGACGGCCGTTCTGCGGTCGTGCGAGGCGGCCGCCGCAATCATTTGTCCGCAAGCCACGAATTTTAGCAGGTCGGCATCAGCGGGCTGCTCGGTGCGCCCGCGCGCAGCCGCGGCGAAGAATGCCAGGCAGCGCACGCCATTCCGGTGCACGACTTCGTCGAGTTCGATGCCGTAGCGAACAAATGCCGCATCGTCGCCGGCAAACCATGCCCCGAAACACGCTTCGGCCAGGTCGAAAGCAATGAAGTTCCACAGACCCGAGCGGCGCGCGCCCTCCAGCGCGCGATCGACGAACTGCCGGGCGACCGCGAACTCGCCGCGTACGCGGGCGATGTCGGCGCCCAGCGTCAGCAGTGCGCCGGAGCCGGCAATGTCGGTGCTGCCGATTTTCGGAAGCGCGATCGTGAGATCGCGTTCGGCCTGCTCGAGCCGGCCCACGCGCGAGCGCATGACGCCCAAAACATAGCCCAGATACGCATCGACGTAATCCTTGCTTTGCACCGGACTGCGCCGGCCGGAAAGAAACTGGCCGAGCATCGTTTCGGCGTCCTCGATCAAGCCGATGTAGCTCATCAGCATGATGCGGAACAGCATGACGTAACCGCGTTCGGGAGCACTGACCTCCGGTGAAAGCGTACGCCAAAGCGATTCGGCCTCGTCGAGCAGCTCTTCGCAATCGATGCAGAACATGCGCAGCATCGCCGTCACCGCCCAAAGCCGCGGATACCGTTGAACCAGCGAGTGATCGAGGGATGCTAAGACGCGCGCGTATTCCATCGAGGGCGCCCGGTCGCGGATGACTTCGTGGCGCGCCAGGACGTCCGCCGCCGCTTCTTGATCGTCCCGCGCCAAGTGAAGCTCGGCGGCGCGCTGATAACGCTGAGCCTGCGTATGAGCGCCGGCGACGCGCGCCAGCAGATCGGCACGCTCTTCGCCGCGGCGCTCCGTCAGCAACGAGCTCAGTAATGGATGCAGCACGAACGTCTCGTCGGAACGCGTGATGAACGGCGAACTTTTTGCGAAATCCACAAGCGCCGCGACGGCCCGCTCTTCGGGAAGTGCGGCGCGCAGGTCCGCGGCGCGGGCGTTCGGGATGCACGCGCACGCAAATAGTGCATCGACCAGCCGCGGATCGAGCGATGCCAGAACTTGATCGGCGAGATAGTCGTGCAGCTCTTCGAAGGCGACGTCGTTCAGGCTCTCGAGCAAGCTATCGATCCGGCCTTCACTTGCAAACCGCCGGAGCAAGAAGACTGCAATCGGCCAGCCTTGAGAGAGCTGCATGATGCGCGCGAGGAATCCCGGCCGCTCGCCGTACGATCCGAAGAGCTCGTTCAGCTCGGATCGATCGAAGGCCAAATCTTCGGCACGCAGTGTCAAAATTTCGTGAGGCGGCGCAAATCTCGTCAGGTGTACGCGAAGGTTCTCGCGCGAACAGATGACGACGTCGCGGCCGGGCGGACGCTGCGCAAGCAGCCGGCTGAAAAATTCGCGCGCCGCGGCATCGCGCGCCAAATGCTCGGCGTTTTCAAAAACGAAGGTCGAATCTTCGATCGGTTCTTTCCATGCTTCAAGAGCGAGGTTCACGCGATCCGCAACAGCGGTGCCGGCGTCACCCATCATGAGTTCGCGCTGCGTGAGTGTCTGCGTACGCCGCGGGTTCTCCGCGGCCAGGGCCGGAATCAGCCTGCGGGCGAGTTCGAGATCTCCCGAGACGCCGGAAGCGTCGCAGACGGCGGCATTCGTCTTGCCTGCGAGCAGCTGACGCGCGAGCGTCGATTTCCCGAAGCCTGCCGGCGCCAGGAGCGCGAGAATCTTCGGCCGGGCCTTCTCGAGCCGGTCAAGGAGAACATCGCGCCGGATCTCTAGTCCAGCAGTCTTTAGACCGGCCCCCATCGGCCTCTCTTACGACGGCGCACCGCGGCCCGACTCTCGGAATGGGCCCACTCTTGTAAGCACTTTGTAAGGAGCTTGTTATAGGCCGTAAGGCCCAGGACAAGTTCTCCCGGTACCCTCTTCGGATATGGCTGTTTCTCAGGAAGCTGCCGGAGACGTCTTTTACGGCTCCGACCCGGTCATTTCGGGGACGCTGGGCAGACTGCTCGATCTGGAGCAGCACATCGCAGTCCTCGGCGAGGCCTCTTCCCTGGCCGCCACCTTGCGGACCATGACCATCGCCGAAGCCATCGATACGCTCAAGCGCATGTCGCATGAGCCTCCCGTGCCGCCTCTTAAACCGGTGCCCAGCCCTGCCGTCCGTGCATTTTCAACATTGTCCGATCGCGAATTGGAAGTCGTGCGTTTGGTCGCCGAGGGGCTTTCGAACAAAGAGATTTCGAGCCGTCTCAAGCTCAGCGACAAGACCGTAAAGAATCATATTTCGCATGTTTTGGCGAAGATGAACCTGACGGCGCGCACACAAGTCGCCGTACACGCCATACGTGCCGGCCTAGTTTAATCTCCGGCACGCTTTAAATGAACGGCTGATGGGAAAGATCTAGAGATGGTTAACGCACGTCCAAACTGGCCAAACGGCATAGGCCTCTTGCTCATTCACCTGTGTGCCCTGGCAGTTTTCGTGCCGATCTTCTTCTCCTGGCCCGCGATCATCGCGGCGGCCATCGTCGCGTATGCGACGGGCGCCCTCGGAATTACGCTTTGTTATCATCGCACGTTGACGCATCGCAGCGTCCGGCTCGTCAAACCCGTCGAATACGCAACCGCAATCATGGGTTTGCTGGCGATGCAAGGCGACCCGATATCATGGGTGGCGACACACCGCCGCCACCACGCACATGCCGATCAAAACGGCGACCCGCACGACGTGCGCCGCGGCTTCGGCTGGGCACACATCGAGTGGATTTTCAAGCCGAATCCCGACGTGCCGCGCAGCGTTCCCGAGTTTCAAAAATATTGCCCCGACCTCTGGAACGACCGTTTCTACCGCGCACTTTACCGGCTGAACTTTCCGATACAACTCGCCTTTGGCGGTCTGATGTTCGCGCTCGGCGGCTGGCCGTTTGTCGTGTGGGCCATATTCGCACGCTTGGTCTTCGCCTATCACTCGACTTGGCTGGTCAATAGCGCCACGCACATGTTCGGTTACCGGACCTACAAAACGACTGATCGTTCGACCAACTCATGGTGGGTCGCGATCCTTTCGTTCGGCGAGGGCTGGCACAACAACCATCATGCCTTCCCGTACTCGGCGCGTCACGGCATGGCATGGTACGAAATCGACATGACCTGGTGGACGATCCGGTTGCTCTGGCTCGTCCGGCTGGCCGACCACGTCCGCGTGCCGAGCCAAGAGCTCCGGCGCCGCCTCCGCCTGGCTAGCCGTAAACCGCATCCGGTCTAAGCCGCTCTCCACACATCCTTAGCTCCGTGTGCCAGGCGTATGGCACACTGCCACGGTAAGCTCGGCACATGCAGCGCATCGAAGGCGTCGCCGTCTACTCGGCTTCCGACCTCAACAACTTTCTCGAATGCCGGCACCTCACCGAGCTGGACCGGCTGGTCGCGCTCGGGGAGCTAGAGCGTCCGGTCAGCGTCGAGCCGATGACGGAGCTCATCGCGCGCAAGGGCGAGGAGCACGAGGGGCACTACCTTCAGCGCTTGACCGCGCTCCAGGGAGAGGTCGAAATAGTCGATCGTCCCGCGGAACATACGCTTGCCGGCCTGCGCGAAGCCGAAGCCCGGACGGTGCGCGCGATGGAGCGGGGCGTACGGTACATTTACCAGGCCACGTTTTTCGACGGCATGTTCATGGGCCACGCAGATTTTTTGCGACGGATTGAAACGAAGTCGGCACATTGGGACTGGAGCTACGAAGTCATCGACACGAAGCTCGCGCTCCACCCCAAACCGTATTTTCTCGTTCAGCTCTGCAACTACAGCGAGCACGTCGAGCGCGTGCAAGGCACGGCCCCGGAATTCGGACACATCGTCCTGGGTAGCGGCGAAAATGCGCCCTTCAGGCTAGCCGATTACGCCGCGTATTACCGGCACTTAAAACGATCGTTTTTGACGAGCGTCGAAACGGGCGCCGGCGTCTACCCGGTCGAGTGCGCCCATTGCGTCGTCTGTCCGTGGAATGCGCGGTGCACCAAACGACGCGACGACGACGATCATTTGAGTTTGGTCGCGGGGATCCGGCGCGATCAAATCGCCAAGCTCGAAAAAGGCGGAATACACACGCTTGCGCAGTTAGCCGCCGCCGGCGAGAAACCGCAAAAGATGACGGAGGGCACGTTCGAGCGGCTAAAGGATCAGGCGCAGCAGCAGCATCTGCACCGCGTTTCGCGCAAGAACGGCGCAGGAGAACATTTCTACAAGTTCCGCTCGTGCGACGAACTCGGCGGATTTGCCAAACTTCCCGAGCCCGACCCGGGCGACATCTTCTTCGATATCGAGGGCGACCCGCTGTATCGCGCCGACCGCGGCCTCGAATATCTATGGGGTCTCTATCTCCCGGCCGAGGAGACGTACCGCGCTTTTTGGGGAACCGACCCGCAGCTGGAGCGCAAGGCCTTCGAATCGTTCGTCGATTTCGTCGTACAGCGCCGCAAAGAGTTTCAGGGCGCGCACGTCTACCACTACGCCTCTTATGAAATCTCCGTCCTCAAGCGATTGATGGGGCGCTACGGCTCGCGCGAACGCGAGATCGACGACTTTTTGCGGCAAGGCGTCTTCGTCGATCTCTATCCGGTCGTGCGGCAAGGCCTAGTCATCTCACAGCCTTCCTATTCAATCAAGAAAGTGGAAGCGTTCTACGGTTTGCAGCGCGAGACGCACGTCAAAGGCGGCGACGAGTCCATCGTCATGTTCGAGTCGTGGCTCGACAAACCCGAGGACAGCATCTTGGAAGACATCCGCGCGTATAACGAAGACGACTGCCGCTCCACGTTCCGGCTGCGGGAATGGCTGCGCGTTCTGCGCGACGAGCTCAACGCCGGGCGTGAAAAGCCGCTCGAGTGGCGCGGCGCGCCGGAGGTCAAGGCCTCCGAAGCCGGCCAAACCGATCTCGAGAAAACCTTCCTCGACGGTCTTCCGGCGCCGGATTCGGCCGCCGAGTTGCGCGACTGGACCGACGAGCCGCGCGCCCGCTGGCTGCTCGGCAATCTGTTGCAATACCATCGGCGCGAAGACAAGCCCGAGTGGTGGAAGTATTTCGACCGCTGCGCGAGCCCGCAAGATCTGCAAGAGTACGATGATGAGGCGCTCGGCGGTCTCGCGCTGCGCTCAGATGTCGCTCCTTACAAACGGAGTCCCGAAGACCGCAACCTCGTCTACACGTACGCGTTCCCGCCGCAGGAGCACCGGATCCCGTTCAAGGGTTGCCACGATCCCTACTCGCGGAAAGGAGCCGGCGAAATCGTTTGCATCGACGGTGCAAAGCGCGAACTGGAGATCAAACTCACCAAAACGATCGAGCCCGATGCGCTGCGCGCGCTCATTCCGGGAACGCCCATTCCCATAGCAAAGAAGCAAGCCGCCATGGAGCGGCTCGCGCAAGCCTATGCCGCCGGAACGCTGCAGAACGACCACCCTGCGACGTTGCAGATGCTTCTCGCGCGCGCGCCGGCGCTAAAACAGGCAGGGGCGATTCAGCCCGGGCGCGTTACGGCGGCTTCGGTGTCGAGCGTCATCGGCAATCTCGATCGCAGCGCGCTCTTCGTGCAAGGGCCGCCCGGCTCGGGAAAAACGACTGCCGGAGCTCACGCGATCGTCGACCTGATGCAAGCGGGCAAGCGCGTCGGCGTCGTGGCGCAGAGCCACAAGGCGGTGCACAATTTGCTGCGCAAGGTCGAGGAAGTTGCTAAAGGACGCGCGTTTCGATTCCACGGATGCCACAAGGAAAGCAAGACGACCGAAGGATCGAAGTACGAAGCGCTGAGCGATTGGCCCATGATGGAAAGCTTGGACGACATCGCCGCGCTCACTTCAGAACTTTGTCTGCTCGCGGCCGGCACGACATACGCGTGGGCGGATGAAAGTCTCGTGCGCGAGTTCGACTACGTTTTCATCGACGAGGCCGGGCAAGTCTCGCTGGCCGATGCGTTGATCGCGTCTTTGGCCGGGAAGAACGTCGTGCTGCTGGGCGATCCGCTCCAGCTCCCGCAAGTAACGAAAGGCACGCATCCGGCCGGCACGGATCTCTCCATCCTGGAGCATCTCCTAGCGGGCGATCGCACCATTCCGCCGGATCGCGGCGTCTTTTTGGATACGACGTACCGGTTGCAGCCCGCGCTTAGCCGTTTTATTTCGGAAAACATCTACGACGGCCGCCTTCACCACGCGCCCTCGACGGAAAGCAACGCGATCGATGCGCCGGGCTTCGGTACCGCCGGTCCCGTTTTCGAGCCGGTCGAGCACGACGGCAACGGACGCAAATCCGATGAGGAAGCCGCGTGGATCGCCGGCGCCGTCGGGCGGCTGCTGCAAGGCCGCGTGACCATCGGAAGCGCTCCCGCCCGGCCGATGACGCAAGACGACATCTTGATCGTCGCGCCGTACAACTTGCAGCGAATCCGCATCAAAGAGTTATTGGAGGCGGCGGGATACGCATGCGTGCGCGTCGGCACCGTCGACAAGTTTCAGGGCCAAGAGGCGGCGGTCGTTATCTACAGCATGGCGACGTCGAGCTCTCAAACGCTGCCGCGCGATGCCGCTTTCCTGTTCGATAAAAATCGTTTCAATGTGGCGATCTCGCGGGCTCAGTGCGCGTCGGTCATCGTCTGCAGCCCGCGGCTGCTGGAATCGCCCTGCAAGACGCCCGATCAGATGGCGCTGGTGAACCTCCTCTGCGCGTATCAGGAGGCCGCGCAGGCGGTCAGTCTAGGCGCGGCGCCGGCGGCGGTGAAAGAGTCCCCGAAAGAAATCGCGGAACAGCTCCAGCCGAAATAACGAAAAGACGGCGCGCATCGGATTGCGCCAATCGGGAGCTTTGGGTTCGAGCGAATTGGGATCCGGCAGATCGTTCTTTCTTCCGGCCTGTTCGGTGCGGCCATCGTTCCAATCGAACTCGGCCACGGGACGCTGCGTCCCGTTGAAATGGGCGAACCAGTTCTTCGGAAACCAATCGTGCGAAGGCGGTTCGAGATCGGCGACGCCGTAGGCGCGCAACACGTCGTATGCGTCGTCCAAGCAGTTGCGCAAGATCGCGGCGTAGGCATGCTTTTCGATCCAGAGCACCGTTTCGTACGCGCTGACCGGATCGGCATCGTCCACGTCCACGTACTTGACGTCGTCGTACTCGTTCTTGCGCATACATGCGACGGGATCGGAGCTCAGCTCGTTCCAAAAATCCATGTGGGAGGCATCCGCATGGATGCCTCCCGAGTGATTCTCAACCGAGCCCGCGTCGATTTGCGTGGGCGGTTCGTACTCGAACGCCCAGCCGACGTGTCCCGCGCCGTCGCCGCTGCGGTACCGGACGAAGACGGCGGCGCGGCCCTTCACTTCTGCCTACAGATCTTCGGGGCTGATCCCCTTAAAGCCGGTCTTGTCGTACTGCGTCTTTTTCGGCGGCGCATGCACGGCGGTGTGATCTTCGTATTCGCCTTCGTATTGCACGGTCGCGGGTTCGCGCGTACGATCGTAGGCGCTCACGAGTTTCTGCATGCCGTCTCCGCTAGCAGCCATCACCTCGGCTAACGCGGCGTCGTCGGCACTCATGGTATCGTAGACCGAGGCCTCGAACTGATTGCGCGGACGCCCGTCGTCGTCGAGATCCTGCCCTTCGGGCTCGATCTTGATATTGCGGTAGCGCGACATACCCGTACCCGCCGGGATCAGTTTGCCGATGATCACGTTCTCTTTCAAACCGAGCAGCGGATCGTGTTTGCCCTTGATCGCCGCATCGGTCAGAACGCGCGTCGTTTCCTGGAAAGAGGCCGCCGAGAGGAACGATTCGGTGGCGAGCGATGCTTTGGTCACACCCAGCAGTACCGGATCCGCCGTCGCTTTCTGATCGCCCGAGCCCAGACGCTCGTTCTGCTCGATGAAGTTCGCAAGTTCGACCAGCTGGCCCGGAAGCATTTGCGTGTCTCCGCCGTCGCGCACTTTGACCTTGCGCAGCATCGAACGCACGATGACCTCGATGTGTTTGTCGTTGATGTCGACGCCTTGCGAGCGATAGACCTTCTGAACCTCTTCAACGAGATAGTTCTGGAGCGCAGTCTCGCCCTTGACCCGCAGAATATCGTGCGGATTGAGCGATCCTTCGCTAAGCTGATCGCCGATCGCAACCGTGTCGCCTTCGTGCACGAGCAAATGCATGCCGTGCCCGATATCGTACTCGTGCTCCTCGCCGGTCTCGTCGACGACGAAGACCACGCGGCGGTTCTTCTCTTCGCCGAATTTGACTTTGCCGTTGTGCTCGGCGATGGTGCCCTGGCCTTTGGGTTTGCGCGCTTCGAAGATCTCCTCGACGCGCGGCAGACCCGTGATGATGTCTTCGGTGGCGACGCCGCCGGTGTGGAACGTGCGCAGCGTCAGCTGCGTGCCCGGCTCGCCGATCGACTGGGCCGCGATGATGCCCACCGCTTCGCCGATGTCGACTTTGTTGCCGGTCGCAAGGTTGCGGCCGTAGCACATCGAGCAGACGCCGTACTTCGCTTTGCATGTCAGGACGGAACGGATCTTTACGCTCTTGATGCCGTTTCCGAGAATCGTTTTGACCTTCTCTTCGTCGATCTCGCTATCGCGCTTGACCACGACCGTGCGGCCTTCTTTGATGTCCTCGGCAGCACGGCGGCCGATGATGCGATCGCCGAGCGGCTCGATGATCTCTTTGCCCGAGGCGATATCCGACACAACGATGCCGTTGGACGTTCCGCAGTCTTCTTCGCGGATGATGACGTCCTGGGCCACGTCGACGAGGCGGCGCGTCAAGTACCCTGAGTCCGCCGTGCGCAGCGCCGTATCGGCCAAGCCTTTACGCGCGCCGTGCGTCGAGATGAAGTATTCCAGAACGGTCAGGCCTTCTTTGAGCGACGCCTTGACCGGAATCTCCAGAATCCGGCCCGAGGGGTCGGACATCAACCCGCGCATACCGCCCAGCTGTTTGACCTGCGCGATCGAACCGCGCGCGCCCGAGGTCGCCATCATGAAGACGGGATTGAGCGGGCTGAACGAGCTCTGCATGGCGTCGCTGACGTCGTCGCTGGCTTTCGACCAAATGTCGATCGTCTTGTTGTACTGCTCGTCCTGCGAAATGAAGCCTTGCTCGTACAAACGGTGCAGCTCGTCGACTTCGCCTTGCGCCTTGTTCAGGATTTCGTACTTGGCTTCGGGCAAGATGATGTCGGTAATCGAGACCGTCGTGCCCGATTGGGTGGCATAGTGGAAGCCGAGGTCCTTGATTGCGTCCAGGAATTTCGCCGTCTCCGCGTTGCCGTACTTGCGGTAGCAGTCCGTGATCAGTTTCTTGAGCGCGCTCTTATCGAAGATGTTGTTGACGTAGGCGTGATTCCAATTCTCCGGGAACGCATTATTGAAAATGACGCGTCCGACTGTCGTGCGGATCATTTCTCCGCGCCAGCGGACGTTGATCCACTCTTGCAGCGCCACGTGGTGCGTCTCGTGCGCCATGATCGCTTCGTCGGGACTGCTGAACGAGTGCATGCGCGGGGCGCCGTCGTTCTCGCCTTTGCCTTTTTTGCGCCTGCCGTTGCCGCGCGAAACGCTGTCCTCGCGCTCGACCTTGGCATCGTAGTCGTCGGCAATCGCGGCCTTCGCCGGCCCGACGTACTCGTCGCGGTGGAACGTAAGGTAATAGAGTCCCAGCACCATGTCCTGCGTGGGAATGGAGACCGGATTGCCATAGGCGGGCAGCAAGATGTTGTTCGAAGAGAGCATCAAGATGCGCGCTTCGGCCTGCGCGCCCGCTGAGAGCGGCAAATGCACGGCCATCTGGTCGCCGTCGAAGTCGGCGTTGTAGGGCGTGCAGACGAGCGGATGCAGATGAATGGCCTTGCCTTCAACGAGCACCGGTTCGAAAGCTTGGATGCCCAAGCGGTGAAGCGTGGGCGCGCGGTTCAGGAGAACGGGGTGCTCGCGGATGACTTCGTCGAGGACGTCCCAGACTTCCGGACGGACGCGTTCGACCATGCGCTTCGCACTCTTGATGTTATGCGCTTGACCGCGGTCGACCAGTTTCTTCATGACGAACGGCTTGAAGAGCTCGAGCGCCATTTCTTTGGGCAAGCCGCATTGATGCAGTTTGAGCGTGGGACCGACCACGATAACCGACCGGCCCGAGTAGTCGACGCGTTTTCCGAGCAGATTCTGCCGGAAGCGTCCTTGCTTTCCTTTTAAGATGTCGGAAAGAGACTTCAAGGGGCGGTTGTTTGGACCGGTAACCGGGCGTCCGCGACGGCCGTTGTCGATGAGCGCGTCGACCGCTTCCTGCAGCATGCGCTTTTCGTTCTTGATAATGATCTCGGGCGCGGAAAGCTCCAGGAGGCGCTTGAGGCGGTTGTTCCGGTTGATGACGCGACGGTAGAGGTCGTTCAAATCCGAGGTTGCGAAGCGGCCGCCGTCGAGCTGCACCATCGGACGCAATTCCGGCGCGATGACCGGAACGGCCGATAGAATCATCCACTCCGGCTTGTTGCCGCTGTTGATAAATGCTTCGACGACTTCCAGACGCTTGATGGCTTTGAGCCGCTTCTGTCCGCTGGTCGTTTGAAATTCACTGCGCAGCTCTTCCTGAAGCTTGCGCAGGTTCAAATCGCGCAGCAGCTCGCGGATCGCCTCGGCTCCCATGCCGGCCTTAAACGCCGTGCCGTATTTTTCGCGATACTCGCGATACTTTTGCTCCGTCAGCACCTCGCGCTTCTGCAGCGGCGTGCTACCTGGGTCGATAACGACGTAAGCGGCGAAGTAGATCACTTTTTCGAGTTGACGCGGCGACATGTCGAGCAGGATGCCGATGCGGCTGGGAACGCCTTTGAAGTACCAGATGTGGCTGACCGGAGTGGCCAGTTCGATGTGTCCCATGCGCTCGCGGCGCACCTTGGCGCGCGTGATCTCGACGCCGCAGCGATCGCAGATCATGCCCTTGAAGCGGATCCGCTTGTACTTGCCGCAGTGGCACTCCCAGTCTTTGGTGGGACCGAAGATCTTCTCGCAAAACAGACCGTCGCGCTCGGGCTTGAGCGTGCGATAGTTGATGGTCTCGGGCTTCTTGACTTCGCCGAAAGACCACGCGCGAATTTGCTCGGGCGATGCCAAGCCGATTCGCATCGCGTCGAAATTGTTGACGTCTATGAGGTTCAAGGATTCTCCGGGGCCGTCGCGCGTTGGCCGGGCTTACGCAGGGCGTTCGTCTCACGTGGTCACGTAAGGAGGCCCACCGTTGCCGCTGGCCGCCAAGCGCGGGCACAGACGGTTATTATACGGCGCGGGCCCTAGGGGGTCAAGGAGTCGCCGGCTTTTGCCTCCTCGAGAGTCTCGTAGAGCGGAAAGGCCTCGATGAGGCCCGAGATGCTCAGCAGCCGGCGCACCTGGCGCGAGCCGATGACCAGGCTCGGCAACGCCAAGCCCTTGCTCCGCCGCCGGTTCCGCAAGACGATCAGCGCCGCCAAAATCGTGCTGTCGGCATAGTTCACCGCGTGCATGTCCACGATCAGGTTGCCCGGCGAGTCGTAGGCCGGCTTCAGGAGCCGCTCGAGCTCGTCCCGCCGGGCGATGTCCCAATCGCCATCCAGGAAGATAACCCGCGTTTCGATGTCCCGCATGTTAAAAGGCGCCCGGCTGCAAGGCAGCCGCGCTCCCTGTAGAGTTGCACGCGAGGTCAGCGAGTTCTAGCCGCCCGCAGGCGACCGAACGAAAATTTTGCAATCACGGCCGCCGCCAGCGCGAGGGAGGCCGAGGCCGCCATCGCCCACGCGAATCCCCCGACGAACGAGCGGTCCACGATGGCCCGCACCACCGGCCGGTCGGCGGCCGCAATATTTCCCGAGACGTATCCGGTCAATAGCCGCGCGCGGTCGCGGGCTAGAGTCCGCCGCGTCTGCACCGCAATTGGAGCCCGGGCGATTTGCGCGTCGTAGACGCGATAGAACACGGCGCTAAGCACCAGGCCTAACGCCGCCACCGCAATCAGTCCGGCAGCGCGCGAGATGGCGTTGTTCACGCCGGAGGCTACGCCCGCGTGAGCGGTTTCCAGCGAGTTCATCACCGTCGCCGTGAGCGGCGCGACGAAGATCGCCGCGCCGATTCCCAAAACGACCGACGCCGGGAAAAATGACAACCAGTAGCTCTTCCCTTCGCCTGCGATCGCGAACAGCAGAAACCCCATGGCGGCCACGAAAGCACCGCTCGAAAGCATGGCGCGCGCGCCGAACCGCGTCTGCAGCGCGCCGCTGAAGCGCGAGAATAGAAAGAGTAATGTCGTCATGGGCAGCATCGAGGCACCGGCCTCGACCGGCGTGTAATGCTGCACGTTGATCAAATCGAACGGGACGAAGAAAAGACTTCCCCCTAATCCGGCGTAGAGCAAAAACGTGTACGCGTTCGCAGACGCGAAGTCGCGCGATCCAAAAAAACGCAACGGCATCATCGGCGACTTCTCGCGTCCCTCATACACGACGAAAGCGGCGAGGACGGCGAGGGACACGATGCCGGTCGCAAGCGACAGCGTGTTATAGGACCCCTGCAGCCCGATCAGCGCATAAACGAGCCCGCCAAGTCCCGCAGTAGCCAAGGCAGCGCCGGCAAAATCGATATGTGGACCGGCCGATTCGTCGCGGCTTTCTTTTATCCAGCACGACGAAATGAAAATGACGAGCGCGCCAAGCGGTACGTTCAGTAAGAATACCCAACGCCATGAAACATTTTGCGCGATCACGCCGCCTAGCACCGGGCCGATCGCTCCGCTGATTGCGGAAAATGCCGCCCAGCTTCCGATCGCTTTGCCGCGTGCCCTTGGATCGAACTGCGCGCTGATGAGCGCTAAACTTTCCGGGACCAGCAACGCCGCGCCCACACCCTGGACGCAGCGCGCGATGACCAGCTCTTCGATCGTCTGCGCCATCGCACAACCGATCGAAGCTGCAGCGAAGAGCGCCGTACCCGTGACGAACATCTTGCGCCGCCCGTAAGCGTCGCCGAGCGCGCCGCCGACGAGTATGAGCGCCGACGCAAACAACGCGTAGCCCTCGACCACCCATTGAACGAACTGCGCGCCCGCATGGAGATCGCGCTGAACGAGCGGCAGAATGACGTTGACCGCCGTTCCGTCGAGCAGCGCCATTCCCGAGCCGAAAATTGCGGCCGCAAGCACGAGCGTTCCCCGTTTTTCGAGCGACTTCGACACTCCGCAGCCTTCGGCGGCTCAACGACGGGCACTTGTAAAGGGCGTGAAGCGCTCGCAGCGCGGCTTTTCACTGCTCGAAACGGTCATCGCCGCGGCCGTCGTCACCGTTATCGGCGTTCTTATCTTGACCTCCGCCGCCCAGGTGCTGCGCTGGAATGCTTTGTTCGCGCAGCAACGCACCGCCGAAACGGCGATCGAATCGCTGGCGGATCGCCTGGAGGCCGAGGAAGACTCCGCGTGGGCGATCTTCACGCCCCCGCTCGACGCCTACGGCTCTTCCAATGCCGACGGACACGAAGTGGATTTCTTCTTCCGCGATGCGCAGAATCGTGCACACTTCATCGCCTATTGCTATGACAAAGCGAATCGCCGCATTCAACGGCTGCTCTACGCGAAACCGGGCGGCATGCCGGTAGCGGATGGCGCACCGGTTTCCGGCGTCGGAGGATTTTTCGCGCGAACCTATCCGGTTACAGCACTGCAAGACCCCGGTTCGCTCGTTTACACAGAGCTATATCGATCCGCCGAACTTCATGCGGCGGAAGTGCATTTCGATCGCACGCAGCCGTGGCTCGCGGGCGGCAATCAGATTACCTATGTGCGCTTAACGTCCGCGCACGTCGCTCGCGAACTGCAACTTTCTACGCAAACCGCGCCCAGCGGGTTCACCATCGTGCTGCGGTATACGCCCGCGCCTTCCGCTTCGCCGCCGCAAGGTCGCCTCACGGCTGCGATCGTCACCGCTCAGGTCATCGGACACTGGGAAGATTGCCCCAGTCATTCGGAGTGCTCCAACGCGGAATGGCCTAAATACGTTTGGAGGCAGACGACGACGTCGCAGTATTACGAAAGTTACGATGGCGGCTATAGTTGGGCGCTCTTCGATACGGAGCAAGGAGACGACTCCGGAACGAGCGGACCTACGGGTGGCGACGTTCCGCCGCCGTGCCAAGCCGTGCCGGGTGCGGTCTATATGCGCGTCTGTTCTCCTGATTGGACGCCTTCTGCGCCTCCGGGCACCGCCGGCATGAAGACCGCGCCGTGACGCTTAGGGCGTGCGCGCGAGGAACGTGTCGAATTCGCGCGTGAAGCGTTCGAAATCGGTGCGGTGCAGATTGTGGCCTTGGCCTTCGAAGACGCGCAGCGCGACGTTCGGACCGCCGCGTTCGCGCACGAATTTCATATCGTCGAGCGTAAACAAGCTGTCGGGGCCTTCACCGACGGCCAGAAGCAGCGGTTTGGGATAACGCTCGAGATCCGCGCGCAGATCCCACGTTGCCGGCGGATTCTCGTCGCGCAGATTTTTGATTGCCTTGTTTGGAATCTTCTGCTTTTTCAGCTCGCGCAAAAAGGCGTCGTACCACGCCGCATCGGACTGGCGGATCATCGGATCGATCGCGATGACGCGGGCGCAGTCAAAACGGCGTCCGCCCAGTACGGCGATAGCGCCGCCCCACGAATGTCCGATCAGCGTATCGACGCCTTCCGGAATCGCGGCCATGACGTTGTAGAGGTCGAGCAGGGAGCGGTGCAGGGTCATCGGGCCGCCCGGCGGCCCGTCACCGTGGCCGCGCTGATCGTAGGCGTAGATTCGGGCCCGGTCACCATAGTGGGCGGCCAGCTGCTCCCAGGCTTTGCGCGAACCCGTCATGCCGTGAATCGCAAGAATCGCCGGTCCGCGGTCTCCCCAGCGTTCCAGCGTCGTCTGCGCGCCGTCGTCGAGTGAAATCCGTTCTTCCGTGTGAACCACGGCCCAGGAATTTGCGCTCAGCTGGCGACCGCCTGCCCGTGATTTTTCTCCAGAAGGGAATACTGGAGGAATGAATATCTGGAAACGGGCGATCGCCGGAACGACCATGGCTGCCATGCTGGCCGCCGCGGCCCCCTCCGCCGCGCTCGCCGACGGCGCGGCAAGCACGCGCAACATCCTATTAGGCGCCGGCTTGGCGACCTATTTGATCATTCAGCATAACCGGAAGGTTCACGAGCGTTACGCGGAAGACGCGCGCCGGCAGGCAGCATTGGAATCCCAGAACAGCAACATGCAGGCTGCATACACGAGCGAGCGCAGCGCCTACAACAACGCGCTTGCCGAGATCGTCGATCTCAAGCGTGAAGTGGCGTACCAACACTCGGTGATCGTCCAGCAAAGGCGCCAGACCGCCATGCAGACCGGATTTGGGAGCCGGCCGAGAACGCGCGTCGCGGCGGCGGCGTACGGTCCGAGCAGGCAGGTCTCGATGGTCAACTACGGATGGGGTCAGCTCTAAATGCGCACACCGCGCCTTATCGTATGCCTGATTCTCGGCGCGGGGCTGGCGAGCTGCGGGTCGCCTGCCGCCAACGCCCAAAATCAAGCCGACGGCGTTACCAAAGCCGTCTACAATGACGACGGCGCTGCCGTCACCCAAAACTTCGACAGCGCGCTGCAGAAACAAGTCACGCGGGCGCAAGTCGGCCTGCTCTCCGACAAACTGCACAAGCTGGGCGACTACAAGGGTCTGACGTATGTCAGCAACGACGGACTCAAGAACGAGTATACCTACCGCGCAAACTTCAGCAACGGTACGGCCCCGGTTATCGTGCGCTTCGACTCCGACGGCAAGGTCGCGGCTTACCGCATCACCCTGCCGCAGTAACGCCCGGCCCCGGCGGCTAACTTGGGCGGCATGAACCAAACGATCGTTCTGCTCATCGCCGCCGCCGGCATCGTGGTCACTATCTTGATGTATATGGGCGGGATCGCGGAATCGAACCGCCGCGCCTAGCGGCCGGTGTTTTATTTTTGCCGAACTTGGGCATAGGACCGTGAATGGACGGTCCCGGCGCCCCCGATAGGGTTTGGCGCAGCATCAAAGATCTTGCTGCGGAGTATTCCCGTCTACCGGCGCCGCCGGGGATCGATCAGATGGAGCGCGATCTGCGGCGGATCATCCACGAGAACCTGGGCCGCGACATCGACCGGCGCCTCGTCGCCTTCTACGTCCGGGAGCTCCAGCAGCTGAGCGCCGAAGCGCGGCGCGCGCGCAATACCCGCGGCGAGATCACGTCTGACAAGAACAGCGCCGACGCGCGTTAGCGCAGATGATGGCTCTGAACGAAGAACCGTAGACTGAAGACCAGCATCCAGAAGAATCCCATAAAAGCCAGCAAACACGCCGACGCAAAATAGTCGCGCGGACGCGCGCTGACGCGAATCGGGAGAACGACGCGGCGCTCCTCGCGTTCGATCGGCTCTGCGATGACCAGCACGGTTTCTTGCACTGCGTTGCTCTTACCCAAAACAAAAGGCCCCGGCATAAATGCCGGGGCCCGATTGCTTGCGGCGACGGTTCGCTCTTAGTAAACCGCCGACACAAAGGGTGAGGTCGTGATGTCCGCTTGGTTGCTGGTGGCCGCGCCGCCGTTGATTGTCGGGGACTGTTGAGTATTTCCCGGCGGTGAAGCTTCGAACGCCGGATAATCGTATGTTGCCGCGTAGATCCGGAACGTCGTTCCGGTCAAGATAGTCTGCGTGCGTGTTGCAGAGTTGTTCTGACAGCCGGTCCCGGCGGCGCCGCCGCAAGGTCCCAGGAAGTCAGGTAACGTGAACGCTTGCACACCAGTGCCCCGAATCGGGCCAATCGTGTACCAGCGCGGTTCGGTCACCGAGCCGCCAAAAACCGGCACCAGATCGTTGACGTAGATCATGGTTTCGACAACGCGTGCATCCGCAGGAACGGTCACCGTGCCATTTCCACCGCCTAATCCGTCCTTTACGAACGTTGGCGCAGCTAAAGCGGGCAACGGCGTCAGATTCGACAGGGTGCTTGAAGCGGTAAAGGTCTGGCTCCCGGCATTGCCCGTGGCAACGAGGTCGCTCAGCGTATAGGATCCAGCGACTGGAGTCAGTTGAAATTCCGTAAAGCCTTGCGTGTAGCCATTGAAGAAGCTTGTGGTCGAACCGCCAGACGATATTGAGGCGGTTCCACCCGGGTAGGTTCCGTCTTTAAAGAACGGGTACGCGGGAGGGCCGCCTATGTATCGCAAGTTTCCGACCGTAGCGAAAAACGGCTGGAGGTTTAGGTTGTACGAAGCCGCCCCGCTCGTCGACGTGTTATCCGGCGCGATCGCGTAAGAAAAAACGCCGTTTGTCTGACCGAAGACCGTAACAGGGTTGGCTACGCCGGGGTTGACGTTTTGCGGCGCTGCGCTCATGTGGTTTGTACCCGCATCTATGCAGCCTGACCCGCAAGCAGGCACGACAAGCCCCGCGGGGCCAGTGATCGTTGGCGTGTTGACCAACGCCGCCGAATTCCCGTTGGGCTGCCTGAACGTCGTTACGACGTTCAGGCCAATCGCGCCCCCATCTTGTCCCATGTTCGCCGTACCTACGGCGAGTTGAAGGACGTCTGCGTTTAGGTTCGATACGACCGAAGTCGGCGGGCTCGCGGTACCGTTGGCGGAGCACCCCGCAAGGAGCACTCCGACCACTACGGCGGCGATGTATTTGTAGTTAGTCAAGATTGCTCCTTACATTTTCACTTGGAAGTAGAACACGAAGCTCCGGATGCCGTTCGGTGTGTCGATGTACGCGTTCGTACCGTGACGCAAGGCTCCGTAGTTTCCGATCATGCCGTATTGCGGGAAGTTCAGGCCGGTGGAGTTCTGGCCCGTCAGCGGGCCTGAAATTCCATTGGCAAGCGGCTGCCAGCGTCCGTTGAGCGACGGTCCGCCGTACAGTGCACCGAAAAGATTGAAGACCTCCACGCCGGCGGTCCATGTCTTCGGAGCATTGTATTCGATGGTGAGGTTGGTGAACGAACTCGGGTGCGAGAGTTTGCCGCCGTTGGCCGCCTGCATCGGAATACCGCGGTTGGCCGCGACATTCGGTGCGAAGAACGAGCCCGGGTTCATCGGATCGACCCACTGTCCGGTGCCCGAAGTCGAGCAGCCGGGGCAAGCGTTTGTAAACGGTAAGTTGTAGGGCTGACCGTTAACAAAGGCCGAGGTGATAAGTCCGGGGCTGATCGGATAACCGATGTTCCATTGGGTTTGAGGCGAGATTCTCCAGCCGTTGTGCGTTTGGTACGAGAGGTCGAACGACGCCACGAATGGCGAGAGGAACCCCGCGCGGTAGACGTTCCCGAGCAATACCGATTGCGCCGGGATTGACGGATAGAAGTCCTCGCTGCCCGAGGTCGGGATGACACTCGAGAGTTCGTTCTGATACGTGAAGCTCACCTGACCCGAGAGGCCGTAGGTTTGCTCTTTCGTGAACTGCATCTCGACGCCGGTCGCCTGGTTCTTACCGAGGTTGTTGGCCGTCGACGGGTTGAAGATGATCGCGCCGTTGATCGGATTGGTAAGAATGACGCCGCCGACAACCTTTGGCGTTGTAACCAGGGCGGTCTCATCTTGAGCTTTGCGGTACCACGGCGTCAGCTTGAACGAAACGCCGTTCAAGAGTCCGCGCGTGAATTGGTGTTCCCAGGAGAAGTCCGCGTTCACGAAGACCGTCGGGCGAACGGGCATCAGCGGAACGCCGCCGGCGAACTCGCGGGCGTTATCCCAGTAGAGTTGCTCGGCGTAGTTCGCACAGACTTGGTCTGAAAGAACTCCGCAATCTCCCGTATAGCCGGGGATCTTGAAGAACTGCCGATTCGGCCCGCCAAAATAGTTGATGTTGGCAGAGAAATCGACCAGGCCCAGATTGGGCATGCCGACCGAACGTCCCCATGACGCGCGGACGGAATCGTTCGCGCCCAGACGGTAGGTCGCCGCGACAATCGGCTCAGGAACGAGCGGACGCCGCGAGAGCGTGGTCAATTGCGGGAACGTCGCCACCGGACACGTGCCGAGCGGGCTCACCGCGGGCAGATTGGTGACCGGATTGGTGTAGGTTGTTTGAGCATTCGGGTTCGTGCTCGGCGTCGTCAGCAGAACGCCGTTGGCGTCCGTCGAGTACGTCGGCAAGAAGACCGAGGTGCAGGTATAGGGATCGATCTGCGCCTTCGGATAACCCAGGCTCGATCCGTCGAAACGGATACCGCCTTCGAGCTTCAGCTTATCGTTCGGCGACCACGTGTCGTCGATGTAAGCGGCGTAGTCGTGCCGTTCGACCGACGTGTTCTCGTAGGCCCTCGGAAGGGTCTGCGGTGAGGCTACGTTGGAAACGCCGTTGTTGTAGATGTAACCACAGGCGGCAGGGGGGATTCCGACCGCCGCTGTGTTCATCGCCGTGCATTGCGCGGGTGTCCAGAAATCGTACTGTTCGCTATGCTCGAACATCACGTTGATGAACCCAAAGTCGTTGGCGGGCGCATCGAATACCGGAATGAGGTACTTGTACTCACCGCCGGCTTTGAGCAGGTTCTTATCGCCCATCTGCTTGGTATAGTCGAGTTTGTAACCCGACGTTCTGCCGCCTTGCAACTGCTGGCGAGCGACATTGAAGGACGAATATCCGCCGGCAAGCGGAAGATCGAATGTGGTGACGGCGTCCAGATGGTACGCCATCATCTCGAGCACGCTCGAGCTGTTGATGTTCCAAATGTAGCCGAGCTTGAATGCGGCGTTAGGCTGATAATTGGTCTGCGGCATCGAGCCGTTCGAACCCAACGTCTGATTGACCGATGTTTGTCCGGGATAGAGCTGTAGGAGGCTCTGAATTCCCTGGATCCGGGTATAGGCGAGAAGCGCGGCCGCACTGGGCGGGTTGCCCAGCGGAGGCGCCGTGTATCCCGCGCAGTTCAGCGGCGAAGGACAGGTTATCCCATTTATCGGGTTGCTCGCAAATCCGGAAAATGCCGCCATCTGCTGCAGCGTAAACGGATCGCAGGTCGCCATGCACAGCCCGTTGCCGTTGTTTCCCCCGAACCCGTACCCTGTGAAGAAGTTGTTCTGGGCGATGTCCGTGAAAAGCTGGAGTGCTTGGTTGTTGTTGTTACCGAACTTGTAAACGACGTTCCCTAAGAACTCGCGTTTGAACTGATACAATCGCGAGAAGCACGTGCCGATCAGCGTGCAGGGGGTAGTGAGCGTGTTGAACGCGCTGTTCTGGTTGTTGTCCGACAGCGCCATGTAGGCCGAGATCCGCCCGTTGGGCGATGCGAATCCCCATTCCAAGTTTGCCTGGTGCCGGAAGGCCGGCGCGCCCACTGCAAACTGGCCCGTCGCAAAGCCCGGATATGTTCCGCGCCTGGCGATCAGGTTGAACGTGCCCGTTCCGTAGTTATCCTGTGACGCATTTCCAAGACCCGGCGTCAACTGCGCGCTCTGCACACCCAAGCCGGGCGTACTCAGCGAGTTGGTGAACTGGTTGGTGAACGCGTCGGTATACGGAATGCCTTCGAATTCGAAGTTCTCTTCGTTTTCGCGGCCGCCGCGAATAACCGGATAGCCGCTCGAGTCGGCCGAGCCGCCCGGCAGCGAGGTGATCAGGGTCGATTCCGCCAGGTTCAGCGCCGTTCCCAGAATCGTTTGGACCTGATGCTGGGTAACGCTGTACGTGTTCACCGTTTGATTCGGTTGGAACGCGCCGCCCGCGCTGCGCGAGGTCACGTGCGCGATCGTGCGCAGCGACTTCACCAGCGTCGTGCTGACGGTCGTCGTCAAATCGGCGAAGACGTTTTGACCGGGGATCGAGACCGGCTCGTATCCGGAGAGATTGAATGAAACTGAGTACGTGTCGGGCGATAGGCCCGCTATGGAATAGAATCCACTGTTATTGGTTGTTGCCGTATAGCGTCCGGTCGGCGCGAGTGCGACGACTTGGACGCCTGCTAATGGTGCCTGCGTTGCGGAATCCGTTGCGGTTCCGCTGAGGATCCCCGTGGTTCCAGCAAACGCCGGCGCGCATGTTTGTACGAGCAACGAGCAAGCGATGAAAAGTGCCGCGAACAAATGTAAAATCGTCCGCGCACTTTGCTTGCCATGAAAAGAGCTCATGAGCTTCCCTTTCAGATTTGCAAATAGCGCCGCTAATAATAGGTAGGCTGAAGCCTGCCTATCAGGGCGGATTCCCTCAGCTCACTCTAATCCCTTTTTAACTCTTCGGCTCACTCAGGACAGGGAAAGGGCCCCCGGACGGGGGCCCTTTTCTCTAGAACTCTTCTTCAGGCTGCTGTTCCCTGAACGGCTCGGCGTCGTCCTCGGCGACCGGGAAGGGCGACGAAGGTTCCTCGGCAGGCTCCTCTTCCTCTTCGAGAACGTAGCCTTGCTCCTCGTCTTCCTCTTCGGCCGCGGGCTCGGCAACGTCCGGCTCTAGCTCCTCGGCCGCATCGATCGCGCGGGCGCCGGCTACTTGCGTATCTGCATCGGCGGTTGCCATAGCGCCGCCCACCGGACCGCTGACGATCGGTTTGGAATCGTCGATTTCTTCCTCTTCCTCTTCCTCTTCGACAGGTTCGGCTTCACCCGGGACGGCGGAAGCGCGCTGCGCCTCGGCCTCGCGCTGAGCTGCGGCAGTTTGCGTCATGCGCGGATCTTCGTCGCCCATGAGCAAGCCGATCTCTTGCGCGCGTTCGCCGACGTCGTCGTCCGCGATCTTGATCTCGACCTCTTCGCGGTTCTCGGTCAGCACTTTGACATCGAGCGCCAGCGATTGCAGCTCTTTGATCAGGACTTTGAACGACTCGGGAACGCCCGGCTCCATGACGTTCTCGCCCTTGACGATCGCTTCGTACGTTTTTACGCGTCCGACGACGTCGTCCGACTTGACCGTCAGCAGCTCTTGCAGCGTATAGGCCGCGCCGTAGGCTTCGAGCGCCCAGACTTCCATTTCGCCGAAACGCTGGCCGCCGAATTGCGCTTTGCCGCCCAGCGGCTGCTGCGTGATCATCGAGTACGGCCCGGTGGAACGCGCGTGGATTTTGTCGTCGACCAAGTGCGCGAGCTTCAACATATAAATGTAGCCCACGGTAATCGGCCGGCTAAAACGATCGCCCGTGCGGCCGTCGCGCAGCCACGTCTTGCCGTCTTCGGGCAAGCCCGCGTCTTGCAGCCATTCGGTGATATCCTCAGCGTGCGCACCGTCGAACACCGGCGTGGAGACGTACATGCCGAGCATGCGCGCCGCCCATCCCAAGTGCGTCTCCATGATCTGTCCGAGGTTCATGCGCGAAGGCACGCCCAGCGGATTGAGCACGATGTCGACCGGCGTTCCGTCCTCCAAGTACGGCATGTCTTCTTCGGGCAGCACTTTGGCGATGACGCCTTTGTTGCCGTGACGTCCGGCCATCTTGTCGCCTTGCAGAATCTTGCGTTTCTGCGCGACGTAGACGCGCACCAGATGATTGACGCCAGGAGAGAGTTCGTCGCCGTTTTCGCGCGAGAACACCTTGACGTCGATGATCTTGCCTTTTTCGCCGTGCGGAACTTTCAGCGACGTGTCGCGAACTTCGCGCGATTTTTCGCCGAAAATAGCGCGCAGCAGGCGCTCTTCCGCCGTCAGCTCGGTCTCGCCCTTCGGCGTCACCTTGCCGACGAGAATGTCTTCGGGACGAACCTCCGCGCCGATGCGCACGATGCCGCGCTCGTCGAGATCTTTCAGCGAATCTTCACCAACGTTGGGAATGTCGCGCGTGATCTCTTCGGGCCCGAGCTTCGTATCGCGAGCTTCGCACTCGTACTCCTCGATGTGGATCGACGTGAAGCGGTCGTCCTTGACCATGCGCTCGCTAATCAGGATCGCGTCTTCGTAGTTGTACCCTTCCCACGGCATAAAGCCGACCAGGACGTTCTGGCCGAGCGCGAGCTCGCCGTCGTCCGAGGACGGGCCGTCCGCCAAGATCTGGCCTACGGTCACGCGTTCGCCCGGCAGCACGATCGGCCGCTGATTGATACACGTGCCGGCGTTGCTGCGCGTGAACTTGAGCAGGTCGTAGGTTTTTTCGACGCCTTCGCCGTTCTTGACGACGACCGACTTCGAATCGACCGCGGTCACTTCACCCGGCTCTTCGGCCACGATGAGCGAACCCGAATCCTTGGCGGCGCGATACTCCATGCCGGTGCCGACGATCGGTGCTTGCGGCTGCAGCAGCGGCACGGCCTGACGCTGCATGTTCGCGCCCATCAGGGCGCGGTTAGCGTCGTCGTGTTCCAGGAACGGAATCAATGCGGTCGCCACGGAGACGATCTGCTTGGGCGAGACGTCCATCAGCTGTACGCGCGACGCGGGCTCTTCAATGTATTCTTCCGCGTAACGGCAGACGACCGACTCCGAGGTGATGTTGCCGCGCTCGTCGAGCGGCGTGTTCGCCTGCGCGATGATGTACTCGTCTTCGCGGTCAGCTGTCAAATAGACGATCTCGTCGGTGACGTTGCCTTCGCGAGCGACGCGGTACGGCGTCTCGATGAACCCGAAGCGGTTGACGCGGCCGTAGGTCGCAAGCGAGCCGATGAGACCGATGTTCGGACCTTCCGGCGTTTCGATTGGGCAAATGCGGCCGTAGTGCGAGTGGTGGACGTCGCGCACTTCGAAGCCGGCGCGCTCGCGCGACAAGCCGCCCGGGCCAAGCGCGGAGAGCCGGCGTTTGTGCGTCAGCTCCGCCAGCGAGTTGGTCTGGTCCATGAACTGTGAAAGTTGCGAGGAACCGAAGAACTCTTTGATCGCCGCGACCACCGGCCGGATGTTGATCAGCGCCTGCGGCGTGACCGTTTCGATATCTTGAACCGTCATGCGCTCGCGCACGACGCGTTCCAAGCGAAGCAGCCCGACGCGGAATTGGTTCTGCAGCAGTTCGCCGACCGAACGGATGCGGCGGTTGCCCAGATGGTCGATGTCGTCTTTGCCGATCTGACCCGTCGCGACTTTAATGAGGCGGCGGATGACGGCGATCATGTCTTCACGCGTCAAGCTGCGCTTCTCGATCGGCGGCATCTTCAGGCCGGCGTCTTTGTATTCGTCGACATAAACGCTGGGCTGCTCGCCGCGCATCTCCGGATCGGGATTGTCTATGCGGTACTGAAACTTGCCGTTGAGCTTGTAGCGGCCCACGCCGGCCAGATCGTAGCGCTTGTCGTCAAAGAACAGCGACTCGAGGAGCTTCTCGGCGTTGTCCGCGTTCTCAGGCTCGCCGGGACGAAGCTTCTTGTAAATCTCTTTGAGCGCATCTTCGCGCGTCTTGACGTCCTTGTCTTTTTCGATCGAATTGCGGACCAGCGGCGAATCGTCGAACAGTTTGATGATCGCTTCGTCGCTCTCCCAATCGAAACCGAGGTCGGGGCGCGAAAGCGCGCGCACGAAGGTCGAGACGTAAATCTTGCGGTTCTTGTCGATGCGGACGCCGATGGTGCCTTCGGTTTCGTCGTTCTTGGTGCCGTTGTCGGTTTCGAATTCGATCCATGCGCCGCGGTTCGGAATAATAGTCGCATTGTACGTCGGGCGCGCGTTGGTATCGACGTCTTGGTTGTAATAGACGCCGGGCGAACGCACGAGCTGGCTCACGATCACGCGCTCCGCGCCGTTGATCATGAACGTTCCCTTGTTGGTCATGAGCGGGAAATCGCCCATGAAAATTTCTTGGTCCGGGATGCCTTTGATTTCGCCGGACTCGGCAGTGATCAAACGCACGCGCACGCGCAGCGGCGCGCTATAGGTCATATCGCGTTCGCGGCACTCTTCGACCGAATACTTCGGCTCGCCCAAACTGTGCTCGCCGAACTCCAGAACCAGGTTGCCGGTGAAATCCTTAATCGGCGAAATCGAAGCGAACGCCTCGGCCAGACCTTCGGTCTTGAACCACTCGAAGCTGGCCATCTGCAACTCGATGAGATTGGGCACTTCCAAGACGTGCGGAATCTTGGCGAAGCTGACGCGCTCGCGCTTGGGGCCTGAATCTTCGGGCTGCTCTACGGTAAAGGCGCCGGTCGGCATGGGGAACGTGCTGGGCTGCACGGTTCCGGGAGCGCCGTCGACCTGTCCGGCCGCGCGCCGCGATCTCCCTTCGGCAGTCTGGGGGCCACGGGTGCGCCGCGGCTTCGACTGGGATTTGGGAGCAGTCGCTTTCGCCATTATCTCTCTCTCTTCGGTGGTATATAAGGAAGGAAGCGGATCGTGCCCGCCCCGAGCACACGAAAAAGAACGACGCCGACCACCCCGCTCGTGGTGACTCGTTCTTTCTTTTTATATGCCTAGCGGCCAGGGCACAGGCGAATAGTATATCACCCGCCCAAAATCACTACAAGGGTAGAGGGGGGTCTACTCAGCCGGCTGGGTCAGGAGACCACGGCCCGAGCGGCGGCCACGGTGAAGGCGGTCAAAGATCTTGTGCCCGAAAAGCAGCGTAAACAACCAAGCGATTGGTAACAACGCCGTGAAAAAGAAAATCTCTTGAACCGCAAAGGGTTGGTGATGCCGGGACATGTCACGGCGGAGTCTATCACACGCTTGCCCGGCGTGGCAAGTCCGGAATTGTGGAAGAACTGAGATGGATGAACTGGTCGATCGACTCCGCCGACGCGTTCTCGGTCGCGCGCGTGCGCCGCAGCGCCATTGACGAGGTACGAGGGCTCGCCGGCGATCCGGGCGCGGACCTGTTTGCGCTCGAACTGGTGCTCGGTGAGTTGCTTGCGGCCGAAACCGAACGCGGGCATTGGGCGCTGGCCGTTTCCGTCGAGAGCGAGATGGCCGGCCCGACCATTCACTTGTACGCGCAGGGACCGCCGGCAATCGGCGTCGATCACAACGAGTACCGCCGCGCGATACTGCTGGGAACGCGCGTTCCGCTCACCGTCGAGGCAAGCGCGCAAGGCACTCACATCGTCTTGCGCATGCCGCCCGAAGCGTCGGGAACTGCCATGTTTCATTCGCGCGCGACGCAGACGTATCAGCGCGCCCAGGAGATCAGCCGCCGCTACAGCTCCTAGCCCCGCGTGATGAGGCGTTAGCATGCTGCCGGCCGCGATGTTCGCCGCGGTTCTCACGCCGCTTCAGATCTTCTTTCACGCCGAAGACGCCTGGGAGGCTCGCGCGCTTCCCCCGTACGTTGCTTTCGACACGGCGATCACGCACCGCGACGCAGCCGGCGCCATCACCCGCGGAAACGAACACGTCGTGCTGCGCACGTTCGATCATTGGTGCGCGACCGTGGAGATCGACCAAGGACTGGATCAACCAAAAACGAGCCGAGGTCCCAACTGCGAAGGCCCGGCATATTCTCCGCTCGGTTTCAACATTTCGTCGGTCTATCCGGGCAGCGCGCAGCCCGATCCGTTTGCGCCTTCCAAACTCCCCGTCATCGCACAGGTACGGGCCGCGCATTACGACGTCACGCTCGCGGGCGAAGAGCAACTCGACGACTCGGCCGTCTATCACTTGCTCTTGCGGCCGCTCAACGCTCCCAATCAGTATCCGCTGCGCGCGCTCTGGGTCGATCGTACGACGTTCCAGGTTCGCAAGCTGACGTACGCGGAAAACCCCGGCGGTTGGAGCGCGACAATCGACTATTCTTTCAAACCGTACGGCCCGCAGGCGGTGTGGTGGATATCCGAGATCGACGCCAATTGGCAACCGGCGCCCAATTCAAGGGATGGCGCTTTTTCGAGCACGCTCGTTCTGCAAAACGTCAGCTTTCCGGCGCTCGGGATTCTTAGGTGAGTTTCTCGCGGCCCGAGGGCGCCAAGAGATCGAGGGTCGGTCCGATCGGAACGATCCGCGTGGGATTGATCTCATCGTGCGTCACGTAATAGTGACGTTTAATGTGGTCGAAATTCACGGTTTCGGCAATGCCGTCCATCTGATAGAGATCGCGCAGATAGCCCCAAAGGTGAGGATAGTCGACGATGCGGCGCAGGTTGCATTTGAAATGGCCGAAGTAGACCGCGTCAAAACGGATCAGCGTCACGAACAGCTTCCAGTCGGTCTCCACAGGATGCCCGGCGATCAAATACCGGCGGTGCGCCAAGCGCTCTTCTAAACGGTCGAGCGTCTCAAAGACGCCGTATGCCGCCCTTTCATAAGATTCTTGCGACGTCGCAAAGCCCGCGCGGTAGACGCCGTTATTGACCGTTTCGTAGATGAGCTCGTTGAGCGCGTCGATCTCGTCGCGGTGTGCCGCGGGATAGAGATCGACGTGTTTTGTTGCAAATGCTTCGAACTGCGTTTCGAATGCGCGCATGATGTCGTCGTCGGAATTATTGACGATCCTTCCGGTATGCTTGTCCCAAAGCGCCGGCACCGTCACACGTCCGCGGTACTGCGGATCGGCGGCGGCATAGGCTTCGCTCAAAAACGAAAAGCCGTTGATCGGGTCACGCGAGTATCCGGGACCGTCCCGGAACGCCCAGCCGCGTTCGTCGCGGATCGGATCGACGGCGCTCATGCCGATCGCGTCCTCGAGGCCCTTCAGCTTGCGCGCGATGATCGTGCGTGAAGCCCAAGGACACGCCCACGAAATATAGAGATGATAACGCCCGGCTTCTCCCGCAATCGGCTCGCGGAAAGCATCGCCCTGGCGCTGAAACTCGCCGCCGCTTTGCTCGCCGGGGAATTGCGCGCGGGCCGTCACGTTATCCGCTTAAATCCAAGAACAGCTCGGTCGTCAGCGCGATCAAAAATCCGCACGCGAGCATCGATGTAACCAGCGGCGTGATGCCCAAGTTGCGCCTGAGCACCGCCCAAATCTCTCCGATGACGAAAACGAGCGCACCGATCGCCGTCGCCAAGAACAACACGGAAAGGATCGGCGATTGAAACGTGTAGCCGACAACGGTACCCAGGAACGTCGGACCGCCGGCGACGAGCCCGGCCAAGCCGAGCTGCGGCCAAGACGGAATCACCCGCCCTGCAAGCGGCGCGGCGATTCCGAAACCTTCCGTCGCGTTGTGAAGCGCGAATCCGACGATCAACCCGATCGCGATCGCGGTCGCGCCGCTTGCGGCCGAAGCGCCGATAGCCAGGCCCTCGGCAAAGTTATGCGCGCCGATGCCGATCGCGATGACCGCTGCCAGCACCAGCGGCTGGTGAACCGACGACGCGGCGCGGCTGCTGAGTTTGTTGGCAACGAAGCCCAAGCCGACGAGCCCGGCAAAGAGGCCGCCCACATAGGCGATCGCGAGGGAAATGACTCCTAGAGGCGCACCGCCGCCATGCCAGAAGCGCGCGGCCTGGACGAGCGGCGCCGTCGCACTTCCGGCGATCTCCACAACTAAGTAGACGAGGATCCCGATCGCCAGCGCATTGAGGGCGGCCATCACCGAAGGCGAAACGTTGCGCATTCGCGCGACCGGCAATCCGAAAAATATCGTGAGTCCCGCGATCGCGCCCAACAGCACGGTCATTCCGAATGAGAGACCGCTGCGCGGATGGCCGAACGACGGCAGCATCGCGCGCATGGCTTTGTTCATGGCCGCGCCGGTATATGGCGTACCCTCATAATGAATTGCGGTAATGAGGCCGTCGGGCAAGCCCGAACCGTCTTCGGCGTGGTCGAGCACGTGACAGTGCACGACCCACGTTCCGGGCATTTGATTGGCTTGGATAATGACGTCCACGCGCTCTCCCGGCCCCAAGAAAACCGTATCCTCGATATCTTGGTACGTGACCGGCTGCGCGTCGCGTGCGACGATACGCTGATAATGTCCGTGCGTATGCATCGTGTGCATGCTTTCGCCCGAAACGTTGATCCAGCGAACGCGAACGCGCTGCCCTTTGCGCACCTCGATAGGCGCCGTGTACGGATACTCTTTTCCGTTGATCGTGAAATGATTTTCGCTCAGACTTTGGATCGCCCACGACGACAGCACCTCGACGTCGTCGCGATCCGATCGTTCCGCACCTGAGGGATGGGCCGGTAAGACGACGATCGCGCCATAGAGACCGCTGTTAACCATCTCCTCGTTGTCGTGAGAGTGATAGATGAACGTGCCGGGCGTATCCGCGGTGAAAACGTATCGGTAAGATAGGCCTTGCATGACGAGCGGCTGCGAAATGCCCGCCACGCCGTCCATGCTCACGGGAATCTCGTGGATGCCGTGCAGATGCAGCGTGTCGGGAACGCTCTGTTCGTTGCGGTAATCGATAACGACGCGATCGCCTTGACGTACGACCAGCGTCGGCCCGGGGACGACGCCGTTATAGGTCTTGGCCATCACCGTCAGCCCGGGCTGCAGCGTCCACGGGGCATCGCGCTCCACCAGGTGAAAGGTCCGCGTGCGGCCGCTGGATTGCGCAACGGCTGCGAACGTCCCGTCCTCGCGGCGGCTCAACCTGGATTCGCCCGGGTAAGGGGTCGCGGCGGGGATAGCTCCGCGCAGAGGCTGCATGCCGACCGCGGCCGGATCGACGCCGGGCGTCGTCTCGTCGGTGTCCGCCCAGGCCGGGCCTACGCTGAGGACCCCTAAGAGCAGCACTAAGGCGAATAAGCCTCGCCTGACGATCGAATTCGGCACGCCTAATTTGTTCAGGGGATGAGGCTTTGCCTCATTTATTTCGGGCACCGGATGAATAGAAGTTTATCCGGGTACGACTATCTTTGACTGCTTTCTGAGCAGAAAGATGCCCCGTTGCATTTATGATGATGAACTCGACGTTCGCGCTCTGGGACGAGATGAAGGCATATGCGAAGACCTACGCGGCTTCGGATCGCCCGATGCCCTTTGACGCCGAGTGCGAGCGATTGCTCCAGGAAATGATCGGAAGAAACTTGCCCGAAACGCACCTTCGGGTGAAGGCTTTCGAGTTTTACGCGATCGAGATGTGCAGGATGATCGCTGACCTGCGAGGGCCGGTTACCTAGTTACCAGAGGCTGCCTCCACCCACGAGGATGTAGAGAATCGGCCCGATTCCCCAGAGGATCGAAAAAACGCCCCAGATGAATTTCTGCGCCGTCGTTAGATCGTCGCGGCCGGCAAGATCGATCAAGACCAATATCCATGCAACCGGATGCAGGATTATCGCGATTAAGATCTCGAGCAGCACCTTCATGCCATCAGGATATGCCATGCGGCGGCCGGAGCCCTAGTGTCCAACCCCTTCCGCGCGCGCGCGAACGCGCCGGTCGCACTGATCACGATCACCGTCATGCTCGGGCTGATCATGGCCATTATCGACGCGACGATCGTGAACGTAGCGCTCAACGACATCGCCGGAAACTTGGGTGCGTCGATCGACGAGGTCGCTTGGGTAGCGACGGGCTATATTTTGGCCAGCGTCGTCGTCATGCCGCTCAACGGCTGGCTGACCGCCTATCTCGGACGCAAAAATTTCTATGCCGGCTGCCTGGCGATCTTCACGATTGCGTCGCTGCTGTGCGGCACCGCGCACAGCATTTGGCAGCTGGTTTTTTATCGCGTGATCCAAGGCTTCGGGGGCGGCGCGCTGCAGCCGACCGCGCAAGCGATCTTGTTCGAAACCTATCCGCCGGCAAAGCGCGGCGCGGCGATGGCAATCTTCGGACTCGGAGCGATGGTTGGTCCGGCAGTCGGTCCGACGCTGGGCGGATACATCATCGACAACTACACCTGGCCGCTCATTTTCTACATCAACATTCCGATCGGCGTTACGGCTTTCTTGATGACGCTCATGTTCATCCCCAACCCGCACTTCTTGGAGAAACCCAAAGGCGGCGTCGACTGGATAGGTCTTGGGCTGCTCACCGCGGGCCTCGCGTCATTGCAGTACGTCCTCGAGCGCGGACAGCACGACGACTGGTTTGATTCGGGCACGATTTGGACGCTTTCGATCGTCGCGGTCGTCGCGCTGACGTGGTTCGTTTACAAGACGATCCGCGACCGTTATCCGCTGGTGGATATCCGCGTCTTCCGGTTCCGGACGTTTACGATCGGCAACATCATCGGCATCGTCTTGGGATTCGGATTATTCGGGACGAGTTTGATCTTGCCGCTCTTCTTTCAAACCATCCTCGGATTCACGGCATTCCAAACGGGAATGGCGCTGCTGCCGGGCGCGATCGCGACGGCGATCAGCATGCTGATGGTGGGTGCGCTGATGCGGTTCATAGACTCGCGCGCAATGGTGATCTTCGGAATGCTGCTTTTCGGCCTTTCGACGTGGTGGATGGGCGGCCTGACGCAAGACGCCGGATACTGGGACGTTTTTTGGCCGCGCGTCTGGCAGGGGCTCGCACTCGGCTTCATGTTCGTGCCGCTCACGACTGTGACGCTGGGAGCCGTTCCTAAGGAAGAACTCGCGGGCGCGACCGGCGTCTCGGCGCTGATCCGCCAGCTCGGCGGCAGTTTCGGCATCGCGATTCTCACGACGCTGCTTGCGCGTCAGAGCGCGATCGCGTGGAGCGAACTGGCCTCGGGCGTTACCAACGCACACGGGTATTCGATACCGATCCTCACCAGCTTGGTCGCGCAGCAATCGGCCCTGAACGCCTACGACTATCTCTTCAGGCTCTCGGCGATCATTTTCTTCGCGTGCGCGCCGCTGGTCATCTTCATGCGGCCCTCGCGGCGGGCCGCGGCCGCGGCAGCGGCAATGGCGGCCGAATAGTCGAAGAGAACGGCCATGAAGCTGGCTGTATTAGCGCTGGCCTTTGTTGCCGTAGCGCTCGGGATTTTCGCCCTCACCCAACCGTACCGGGGCGGCATGATCGGTTTCGATTTTCGCACGCTCGACAACGGCGACCCGGTCGTCACCCGTGTCTATCCGCAATCGTCCGCGCAGCAGCAAGGGCTGCGCGCCGGGGACGTTATTGCGCTTACCCGACTGACGGCGCGTGAAAATTTTGCCATCGCCTACAGTCGCGCGGGGCAGCCATTGACGCTTCCGCTCGTGCGAGATGGAAAGGTCCGCTTGGCGCACATCGTGACAACCGAGTACACCGCGACAAAACCCCTGGAGCAGGGGCCGCTCGCGCTGATCGTGTTGATGCTTTTCGCGGCGACGGGCGTACTGGTCGCGTTGCGCGGCGCGGGCAAAATTGCCCACTGGCTGGCGTTATTTTTTGTGGCCTACGCGATGCAAATGGCGTTCTATTGGTACGCGAACGTGGCAAGTTCGCCGGCACTTTCATTCTCCGGCAACGTCTTGGGCTCCGCCGCCAGCTGGGTGAACACCTACATGCTGCTGCTTATCGTGTGCAATTTTCCGCCGTTTACGTCACCGTTTAGAACCGTATTGCGCCGGATGGCGTTTCCGCTCATCGCCGTCGCGGCCGCCGTGCAATTGTGGATCTACGCCGCTTTTATCGTACCGGCAGCTCAGCTCACGCAAATCGCCGGTTCCGCAGCCCCCCTGTGGCTGCAAAGTTTAGTGTGGATCTTCATCTCGATCGTGTTGCTGGGGGGCGCTTTCGAAGGGATGCTGCGCGCCGGGGAAGATCATCGCGCCCAAATGCGCTGGGTCGGCGGCGCGCTCATTCTCTCTCAGCTCGGCTGGCTACCGCTGAACGTCAGCCTCATGATCGATCCCAACCCGCAGCCATGGTTTCCGTGGATGTCGCTCTTTCAAGACGTTCCGCTGCTCGCGATCGCCTACGCGGTTCTGCGCCACCGCTTGGTCGATCTCACGATCGTCTTTAGCCGGGCGGCTATCTTCGGTTTTGTCTCTATTACGCTCGTCGCGCTCTTCATTGCCGGCGAATGGGTGGCCGCACAGATTGTGGAGCGCGGCTTAGGAGCGGACGTTGCTCGCGGATGGGTGGGAAAAGCCGTGCCGCTGGCGATCGCACTGGGCGTCGGGCTCTCGGCGCGATCGATACACGCGGCGGTAGAGGGTAAACTGAACGCCTTCTTCTTCGGTAAACGCGAAAAAGCGATGGCAGCGCTGCGAAGGCTCGCATTAGAGGCCGACGTCGTCACCGATACACGCTCGCTCTTGGATCTCGTCTACGGCACGGTGCGCGAGAATATCGAAGGCACGTATGCCGGGATCTATCTCGAAGACGGCAACAGGTACGAGCTCAAACGCGGTACCCACGCGCCCGGCGAGCTGGGCGTCAACGATCCTGTGATCGTCCGGCTGCGCCGTTGGAACGAGCCCTTCGAAATGGAGTTGGGCGAGCACCCGCTAAGCGAAGCGCTGCTGCTGCCGATGACCGTGCGCGGCGCGCTGCTGGGCGCGCTGGTCTGCGGCCCCAAACGCGAACGTACGCACTACTTGAACGAGGAGATCGATGCGCTCGCGCTCGTCGCGCATCGCGCCGGTACCGCGTACGAATTGCTGACGCGCGAAGGACCGCGGTACGAGGGTGTCGACATCGGCCTGCTGCGCGAATTGATTCGCGCCGAGATGCAGGCGCTGCAGGCCCAACCTACGTAACGTGCGCACCTTCGCCAGCGACAACAACGCGCCGATCGCCGCCGAGATTCTGCAAGCGATCGTCGGGGCAAACGATGGCGACGCCGTCGGTTACGGGCACGATCCGTACACCGATCGCGCGAAGGCGACGTTCGGAGAGATCTTCGGATCCGAGAGCGACGTGTATTTTACGTTTAACGGCACCGGCGCCAACGTCGTAGCGTTGAGCTGTCTCACGCAGCCGTACGAAGCCGTCATCTGCCCCGCAACCGCTCATCTGCAGACCGACGAATGCGGCGCGTTCGAACGCTTTGCCGGCTGCAAACTGCTGGCGGTTGAGTGCGTCGACGGAAAACTGACGCTCGAAGACTTGAAAGCTTTCGCGCATCCCTCCCGCGAGGAGCATCACGTTCAGCCGCGGGTCGTTTCGATCTCGCAATCGACGGAGTTCGGCACGCTGTACGAACCGGCCGAACTGCGCGAGCTCTGCGACTTCGCGCACGCACAAGGCTGGTACGTCCACATGGACGGCGCCCGTATTTCGAATGCCGCGGCGGCGCTTGGCTTAGGCTTGCGCGAAGCTTCTCGCGATCTCGGTATCGACGTCCTGAGCTTCGGGGGAACCAAGAACGGGCTCATGGGAGGCGAGGCCGTCGTTTTTTTCGACGGCAGCCTGCACCGCGGCGCCGCGCCGTTCGCGCGCAAACAAGGAATGCAGCTGGCTTCAAAAATGCGTTTTATCGCGGCTCAATTTTCGGCGCTGCTGCAAGACGAGCGTTGGCGCACATACGCCGGCCACGCCAATGCCATGGCCAAGAGATTGGAAAGCGCGCTTTCCGGCATTCCCGGCGTGCGCATCACGCGCCCCGTCCGCTGCAACGCCGTCTTCGCGACCCTCGACCGCGGCGCCATCGAACGCATTCAAAAGCACTTCTTCTTTTACGTCTTCAACGAAACGATGCCCGAGGTGCGGTGGATGACGCACCACGCCACGCGCCCGGAGGACGTCGACGCGTTCTCCAAAGCGATCGCGCAAAACTTAGCGCAGTAAACGCCGGGCCAGCGGGTTGGCAAAGCGCGAACGCCAGCGCTGCTCGTAATTGAGTTTGAGGACGGCGTTGCGGACCCGCACCAGCGGCGGCTGCGCCGCCCGCGCGAGTTCCGCTGCCCGGGCCTGCTCGCCCGCGTATTCTCGCCGCAGTTCGGCGACCACCGCTCGCGCGGCTTCAGGGTGCCGCGCCGTGAACCGTAAAACGATCGGCCAGATGTTGCGAAAATAGACGGCCGGATCGATCGCGTCGAGCCTTTCCTCGGGAACGACCTCGCCGATCTGCCCAAGGCCCGCGTACTGCCGTCCCTTTTCGGCATGCCGCCGCGGCGGCAGCACGTGCCCGTAATGCGCGTACACGTACGGCAGCGCGAGCCGCCGGCCGCCGAGTCCGCGCAGCTGCTCGTGAACCGGGCCTTCCCAACGCACGCCGGACTTGACCCGAAAAAACGCCATCCGGCGCTCGATCGACGTGTAAAGATCGAAAGACTGAAAGAAATGCCACGTGTACGCATCCACAAAGTCATACTCCGGAGGCACCGTATCGACGTTGCGCGCAAGCCGGCGGAACGCTTCACCGTGCACTTCGTCGGCATCGACGAAAGCCGCCCACGCGCCGCCGCCGATCTGCGCGTGCAGATCCAAACACCGGTTGCGGGCCGCGGAAAAATCCCTGAACGGCGCCCGGTCGACGAAGAGCCGTCCCGTGCGTCCGAACCAGCTGGCGCGCAGCGTTTCTTCGTGCGGCGAGACCCCGAGCGAATTGTCGTTTACAACCAGCGCGTCCACAGCGCCGGCGATCGATTCGAGCAGCGACCCTAAGAACGGCTCCTCGCGCGATCCGACGATCAGATGCGCCGCCGAACGCATCGCGCTCACGCGCCCGCCTCTACGAGTGCGTCGAGCGTCGCGCGCGCGGTTGCATCCCAGGAAAATTTTGCCGCTTGTTCCAGACCGCGCCGCGACAGGTCCGCGCGCAGCTCCTCCGAGGATGCAATGTCGAGCAGCGCCGCCTCCCAGGCCGGGACGCTTTGCGGTTCATCGACGTACCACGCGGCTTCGCCGCAGACTTCCGGCAAAGAGGCGACGCGCGAGACCGCGGCGGGTGTGCCGCACGCCATCGCCTCGAGCGCCGGCAGTCCGAAGCCTTCATACAATGTGGGAAAAGCCAGACACAACGCGCCGCGATAGATGTCGCGAAAGCGCCCGGGGGCGAGATCGCGCAGCGCGACCACGCCGTCAGGAAGACGATCGCCGCCGCTCACGGCCGCCAGCGCGATGCCTCGCGGCGCCAAAGCGTTGCGCCACGCTGCAATCAGCGTTGCGACATTTTTACGCTCTTCGAGCGTTCCGACGTAGAGGACGTACCGTCGATCCCGCAGCGGCGCGGGAAGCTCTTCGGGCTTACCGGGCGTGAAGCGTTCGTCCGCGGCCAGCGGCACGACCGTTATCCGTTCCGGCTCCACGCCGAGGTAAGACTCGATGCCGCTCTTCGAAAAGTGCGAATCGGCGATGATGCGATCGGCCGTGCGGGCGGACGATTCAAACGGCGCCTGCTGCGATCGCCGTTTTTGCCGGTCCGCCGCGGGATACACAAACGGGGCGACGTCGTGCATCGTCACGACGTTGCGGCGGCCGCCGCCAAAGAACGTTCCGTTCCACGGATGCCACGCCACCGCTGCGTCGCGCGGAACGCGCGACGCCAGTGCGAAATCCTCCGAGCCGAGCTCCGCGGCCAGCGCGCGCTTTTTCAATCCGGGCAGCGGATGTCGCAGCAGCAGCGTTATCCGGCACTCGCCGCTTGCGAGCATGCGGCGCAAGACGGCGCGCAAGTAGACGCCGATGCCGCGCCGGTCCGTCAGCACATTATGAGCATCGACCGCGACGTGCACCGAGTTGGAGTATGCCCAATGAGCCCCGCCGCCCTGTACCGAACGCGCCTTTAAGAATGATTGCGGTGGGCGTCGATGCTTGGAACCTAACGGGCGATCACCGGGGAATCGGCAGATACGTCCGTGCGCTTCTGGGCGAATGGCGCGGCGCTTTTCCGGACCGTATCAGCGTGACGCTCATCGTGCCCGAGTGGCATACGTGGACCGCCGGCCGCCGTTACCGCGCCGAAGCGGGCGGCGGCTATCCGGTCCGTTCGCGTCACCTGCACGGCCGCGCCGATCTCGACGTTCTGTGGTTTCCGTTCAACGGTCCGAGTTGGGAGCGTTTCTCACTTCCGTCGGTCGCGACGCTTCACGACGCATCCACCTTCGTGCGGCCTGAATATACCGAAGCCGATCGTGCCACGTTCCGCCGGGCGGCACGGCTCTGCGGCACGATCATCACCGATTCGGAGTTTTCAAAAATGGAGCTCGTCCGAGAACTTCACGTCGAGCCGTCGCGCATCGCAGCGATCCCGCTCGGCATAGGCGCGCCACTTCCCGAAGCTCCGGTGGCGCTCGACGTGGCGCCGTTCGGCCGGTTCGCTCTGTTCGTCGGCGAAAACGATCCGAGGAAAGGGCTCGACACGCTGATCGAGGCCCTCACGATCTTGCAAGGCGAAGGCGTGAGCATACCGTTGGTGGTTGCGGGAACGTCTACGATACCTTCGCGCGCGCTGATCGAACACGCGCGCTGCCGGCTCTACGCACTCGGTCACGTTGACGATCCTACGCTTGCGGCGCTCTATCGCGCCTGCGCCGTATCGGTTTATCCCTCGCACTATGAAGGCTTCGGCTTACCCGTCTTGGAGGCGATGAACTACGGCGCGCCCGTCATCGCTTCATCGGCGGCGGGCATTCCGGAAGCGGGCGGCGACGCACCGGTCTACGTTCCGCCGGCCGATGCCGCGGCTTTGGCGCAGGCGTTGCGGCGCGTGACCGGCGACGAAGCACTCGCAAATGCGATGCGCGACCGCGGATACGCGCGCGTCCGGGAAATGCCGTGGCGCAAAACCGCCGAACGAACGCTGGCCGTACTCGAGTCGGCCGCGCGATGACGCGCATCCATCTGGCAACGGCGCTCGTGCGTCGCGGCGGCGACGTCCTGCTCGTCGCGTCGAAATACCCGAATCATGCGCAGCCGCTATGGAACTTGCCGGGTGGCCGCCAAATGCCCGGCGAGCTGCTGACCGAAACTGCGCGGCGCGAGCTGTTGGAAGAGACCGGATTACATGGCACCGTACGGGAGCTGTGCTACGTGAGCGAGTCGTACGACGGCGAGACGCAGATCACCACCGTCACGTTTGCGGTAGACGCTGCCGGCACGCCGGCTGCCCCCACGCACGGCGATCACGTGGTATCCGCGGAATGGGTGGCCGCCGCGGACCTTTCAAAACGGCTCGCCATTGCCGTCGTACGCGAACCGCTCTTGGCCTATCTCGAGAAGGGCACGCGCTACGCCGGTTATGCCGAGGCGGGCGTTTCGATCGTTTTTCCCGACTGAACCCAAGCGTCGCGTTCTAATTTGTGGACCAGCACGTCAACGGGGCGCCCGCTGATGGTGGCTCCGTGCGGGAGAATGCCGTCGGAATGAAAGTTCAGCCGTTTGAGTAAGCGCCGCGACGGCTCGTTGGCCGGAACGCAGAAGGCTTGAACGCGCTCGACCCCGGCGACGTCGAAAGCTTGCGCCAGCAGCGCGCGCACCGCCTCCGTCGCCACACCGAGTCCCCGATGTTCGCGCAAAATGCTGTAACCGATCTCGCCGGCGGTTTCTTTTCGATCGGAGATGCGCAGCGACACCCAGCCCAGCGGAACGGGCGAGCCGGCGAACTGCACGAGCCATTCGAAGCGCCCCGTCGATCCCGCCGCGAGCTGGGTCGGACGCGCCGCCACCATTTGGCCGAACGTTTTGCGCCCGGCCGCCGGCAGATCTTGATACGTGCGCAGATCCGGCTGCTGGAGCAGTTCCCACAGCGTGCCTGCGTTCCGCGGCGTTACGGGAACCAAACGGAGGCGAGGCGTTTCGATCGTATGCATCTCTTTCCAGGATTTTACCAGGTTCGGGCGGCCGTATGTTGTTCAAGCATGCGCTCGTCGTGATAGAGAGGGCGGAGGACCTATGGACCTATACTCCGCTTACGCCGCCTCGGCACCGGCCGAAGTCACGTTTTCCGGTACCGTGACCGGCGCCGCGCGGTTCTTTTTCGGAACGCGCACGAAATGCGAACACGAGACGTTCGGCGTCCGCACACCCGCCGGGCCGGTGCAGATCATCGACAACACCGGCATCGCTCCGCGCGTTCCTGTGCAGCCCGGCGACCGCATCGAGGTGCGCGGCGAAATGGTGCACGATCCCGGTCGTATTCCCATCGTACATTGGACGCACCACGACCCGCAGGGGAGACACGACGCCGGCTTTATCGAGTTGCGCGGGCAGTTTTACGCGTAGTTCGTCCTGAAATTAATTCGGGGATCGTCACGAAGCGGTAGCCGCGTTTCTTCAGTGCCTCGATCACCAGTTGCGTCGCGGCGATGTCGGCACTTCGGTCGCAGACGCGCGCGTTCAAGTGACGCCGAACGCAGAGTTGCCCGCGATTGCCGTCGTGCAGCACGACGATCGAGCCGTCGCCGGCCACGCGCAGAACGCGCTGCGCGATCTGGTCGGGCGAGGGGTACTCCCAATCCCGCGGCAGCGGCTCCGACCACATGACCACGGTGTAGCCCAGACGCCGCGCCGTCCGCATCACGATCCAGTCGCGCGCCCCGAAGGGAGGGCGAAAGAGCCGCGTGTGGATCCCGGTCGCGGCCGCGATCGCGCCGTCGGTTCGCTGTATCGACGCCGCCACCGCCGAGGGCAGGAACACGATGAGGTGGCTGTGATCCCAACTATGATTCCCGACCGCGTCGCCGTCGCGAACCTCGCGCCGCACGACCTCCGGGTAGGCCTGCACGGCGCGTCCGACCAGAAAAAACGTCGCGTGGACGCGCTCGCGTTCGAGCACATCAAGGATACGGTTCGTATATGGCGGATTGGGCCCGTCGTCGTAGGTCAGGGCAATCACGCGTTCGTTCGAAGGGCCGCCCGTCACCGTGCGGCCGAACAGCTGATTGGCGGGTTGCTCGACGTGCTCGTAGGCCAGGAACCCCACGGCCGCTAGCACGGCGGCAACGACGACGACTCGAACCGCGATCAATGCGATGTGCTAACCAGCCGTTGCGCTTGAAGAATCTTCCGGCGAAACGAGTCAGGACCGAATGACCGGAACGCGCGCACGATTTTCTCGAAACGCGGATCCGCTGTGGCGGTACTTTTGAGTTTCAGCAAATCCGGCGTCGGGCTGTTGGGACTCATGTGGATCTCGAATTGGCGGCCGGCCGTAACCGCCCAGTAGTGGGGATCCGTGAACGTTACCGTGCGCGAGCCCTGCTTGTGGTTGACGATCTCGTGCACGTACAGCGTGTAGCGCACGTCGGTGTTCCCGCGCGGGGGCCGGTTCGTCAGCTGCCAGATGCCGTCTTGAACGACGTCGTCGAAGAAAAACGTCATGTCGTAGCGCTTGGCCGGCGGGATCGTGATGGTGACGACTTTACCGGAGTAGCCCGAGATCTTGTACTGCGCGCTCGAGAGCCCGTTGTCGTTCCGGATGACGTACTGCTCTTGGTAGATCGGCGGGTTGGCATAAGCGATCGTCAAACGCAAATCCAAGAGGGTCGGCGCCTGAAGCACCTTTTCGACTTGCGGTTTGTTCTGGAAATCCGGCCACTTGATGAAGATCGTCCCGGCGATTAAAAAGACGATGCAAAAAATGAAGAGGGCCGTGGGCAGCCAGGGGCGGCGCATGTGCCGAGTTACGGACCGGGCTTTGAGGCCTCCTGGTCGAGTACGCGGTTGACGACGGCATCCGCCAGCTTGTTGTTCTCGCGCCGCACGTGAGCGATATCGACGTGCGAAAACTTCCGCAGCAGGCTCTTAACGCGGAGGTGCAGCGGCTGGAGGTCCGGATGCTTGACGCGGTACTCGCCGGAAAGCTGGCGCACGACGAGCTCGCTGTCCATGCGCACCGAGAGGCTGCTCACGCCGTGTTCCAGCGCGGCCTCTAGACCGATTTGCACGGCGGTCCACTCGGCGACGTTGTTGGTCGCGACACCCAGAAAGTGTCCGACCTCGTGCAATATCTGCCCACCGGGTCCGACCAGAACGGCGCCCGATGCCGCCGGACCGGGGTTGCCGCGCGAACCGCCGTCGGTAAAAAGCGTAGCTTCAACCGGCGGCGGCATGAAAAGCGGTTGCACCGGTGTGCTGGTTCAACGACGCCGCGCCCTAACATTTAGCTTGAATGGCACAGTAATAAAAGCCTCGAAATATCGAGGCTTTTAAATCTCGGGCTGCCGGGATTTGAACCCGGGGCCTCCTGACCCCCAGTCAGGCGCGATAACCAAGCTTCGCTACAGCCCGACTGTCGATTTCAGGATTGGAGGGCGTGGGGGCCATCTCCCTGCGGGTTTGCGAGGATTGTGCCGGATCGCGACGGCGAGCACGTTAGCGACTGCCGCGGAGCGTGCCCGGCCGCGATTCCGAACGGTTTAGCGCCTGCGCTTTTTCTTCGCTGCCGTCTTCTTCGAACCGCCGCGCCCGCCGGCGACGGCGTCTTTCAGCGCTTTGCCGGCGACGAACGCCGGTACTTTGCGCGCCGGAATCTTAATCTTTGCGCCCGTCTTAGGATTGCGCCCTTCGCGTGCTTTCCGGGCACGTACCTTGAATCTTCCGAACGGCGTGAGAGCGACTTCATCACCCTTTTGCAGCGCCGACGTGATCTCGTCGATGATCAAGTCGACTATTTCCGTCGCTTGGCGTTTCGAGAGTTCGGACTCGCTGGCAACGGAATCTACGATTTCGGCTTTCGTCAAGTTCTCAAGTCTCCTTATGCGGCATTAGTGCGATGATGGGCCCCTGCCGCCTGGATTGTTATACGGAGGGAGTCGGTGGCCTCCTTCCACGCGTGCAGCGAAAAACTCATATTTTATGGGCCGCGGCGCGCAGCGCGAGCAGATAGGAATCAACGCCGAAACCGCCGATGGTGCCCGCGCAGACGGGCGCCACGACGCTCTTGCGGCGGAACTCTTCGCGCGCGAAAATGTTCGACACGTGCACCTCGATGACCGGAATGCCGATCGCCGAAATCGCGTCCGCGATCGCGTAGGCGTAATGCGTGTACGCGCCGGGATTTAAGATCACGCAATCGTATGTGCCGCGCGCACCGTGCAGTTCGTCGACGATCGCGCCCTCCGAATTGTGCTGCACGCTGCGTACGTCGAGCTGCAGATTCTTGGCGAGCTCGCCGATCCGCGCATCGATCTGCTCGAGCGTCTGCGAACCATAGACGGCGGGCTCACGCTCGCCGAGCAGATTCAGATTCGGCCCGTGGATAACCAGGACTCGCATTGCGGGCGCTTTCGGGAAGGAAAGAAAGCGAACCTCGGGGCAAGTGCGGCCCGGATCATGCGCGATGCGATCGTCACGGCCTCGGCGCCGGAAGCGGGTTTTGCAATAACGGCCGCGGTCACCACCGGACTGGTCCGCGAAACCCAGCGGCGGCACGGGCTGAGCCCCACTGCAACGGCCGCCGCGGGGCGCCTCATCACCGGCGCCGCGCTGCTCGGAGCCGGACTGAAAGATACGCTGCGCATCTCGCTGCAGGCGGCAGGCGACGGCCCGCTCCAGCGGGTTGCCGCCGAGGCGTGGCTGACAGCCTCAGGCCGGATCGGAGCGCGCGCCTACGTTCGAGCGCCGTACGCGGACCTTCCACTCAATGCCGCCGGAAAGTTCGACGTCGGCGGCGCGATCGGATCGGGATCGCTGCACGTCACAAAAGCTTACGAAGAGGGGCAGCCTTACATGGGAGTCGTTCCGCTGCAGAGCGGCGAGATCGCCGAAGATCTCGCCTTCTATCTTTTGAAGTCGGAACAGATTCCGAGCGCCGTCGCGCTCGGCGTGCTCGCCGATCCGTCGGGCGTCGTCGCTGCGGGCGGCGTCATTGCTCAAGTCTTGCCGGACGCCGACGAGAGAGCGATCGCGATGCTCGAACGGCGTGCGCTGGATCTTCCGCCGGTCACGACGCTCATTTCGAACGGAGCCGACGCGCACGAACTGATAAAACGGTTTGCGGGCGATGAGGCGGTACGGTCCGAGCGAGTCATCGAGGTCGGGTTCGCCTGCCTGTGCACGCGCGAACGAGTTGAAACCGCTTTGGCGGGTCTGGGCGCGGACGAACTGCTCAAGATGTCGCGCGAACGCCGGCAAACCGATGCGACGTGCGAATTTTGTAAGAGCGTCTACGTGTTCAGTTCGGCCGAACTCGCCGACCTCGTTACCCTTTTGAAAAAAGCGTAGGCGGCGGGTCGCGGTACGGATCGATCCGTTCCCAGAACGCTTCCCGGATTTTTCCGCGCACGTTTTCGTACCACCAGCCGCACTCGCACTTGATCGGCGGGCCGCCGGCCTGCGGGTAGGCATATTCGCGCTTGCAGCGCTTGCAGATAAATTTTTTCATCAGTTGGGCACTACCCTTACAAACTTTCGCGCGCCGACCGAAAGCGTTACCGGGCCGCCCGCGGGCCACGACGCCTTCGGATCTTCGACGAGTATACCATCGATGCGCACACCCTTCCCCGCGACCAGACGCTCGGCGGCGCGCCGGCTTTCCGCCAGCCCGGATGCAACCAGCACGTCCGTGACGCGTCGCGCGGCGCCCAAGGCGATCTCGGGGACGTTGCCCTCCGGCAATTCGCGCTGCTGGACGGTCCGTTCGAAGTATTCCCGGGCTGCATTGGCCGCCGGAGCGCCGTGATAGAGCGCGACCACTTCTTGGGCAATCCGTTTCTTCTCTTGCATCGGATGCGCTTTGCCGCTGTCGAGCGCGGCCGAAAGACGGTCGCACTCTTCCTGCGAACGGAATGCCGCCAGCCGCGCGTAACGCGGAATCGATTCGTCCGGAATCCGCATCAGTTTTCCGAACTGCTGTTCCGCGGGCTCCGTCAAACCAACGTAATTGCCGGCCGATTTGGACATTTTCTTGGAACCGTCAAGACCTTCGAGCAGCGGCACCGTCATGCACACTTGTTCGCGCTGTCCGGCGGCGCGCTGATATTGCCGGCCCATGAGCAGGTTAAAGAGCTGATCGTTGCCGCCGAGCTCGACGTCGGCGCGCAGCGCTATACTATCGTATGCTTGCGCGATCGGATAAAGAAACTCGTGCAGCGCGATCGACGTTCCGGCTTTGTATCGTTCGTGAAAATCTTCGCGCTCGATCATCTGCGCGACGGTGACTTGAGAAAGCAGCCGCAGTAAATCGGCCGACGTCAGCCGGTCGAGCCAGGTCGAGTTGTACTCCAGACGCACGCGATCCATGTCGAGCACTTTGCCGGCTTGTTCGGTGTACGTCTTCATGTTCGCGGTTATCTCGGCCGTCGTCAGCGGCGGCCGCAATTCGTTGCGCCCCGACGGATCGCCGATGCGGGCGGTAAACGATCCGATGACCAAGACGACCTTGTGACCGCTGTCGACAAACGCCTGGAGTTTACGCAAGACGACCGCGTGCCCCAGATGCAGATCGGGAGCCGTGGGGTCGAGTCCGAGTTTGACGGTAAGCGGTTCGGGGCCGGCTAGGCGTTCTTCGAGTTCGCGGCGCGTCTCGACGTGGTCGAACCCGTCGAGCAGTTCTTCAATCGCTGTGGACATTGCTCAGCGCAGTTCAAAAATCGTTACGCCGCCGCCTCCCTCATCTTCGCCGCCATAGCGCACGTTGGCCACTTGGGGATGCGCGCGCAAATACTCTTGAAGCCCGCGCCCGAGCAAGCCCGTGCCTTTTCCGTGAATGAGCCGCAGCGGTGAATTTCCCGCCAGCACCGCTTCGTCGATCCAGCGATCGACGAGCGGCTCCGCTTCGACGAACCGTTTTCCACGGACGTCCAGTTCCGCCGTCGTCCGGCCGGCGGCCTCAAGCCTGGCTTCCCCCTGCGAGGGTCCCGGGCGTTTCGCCGCCGCGATTGGGCGGAGATCGTTCCTGCTCACCATCATCTTCATGGGACCGACGGCGATCAGCACATTCTCGCCGTCATCGGCGACCACGGAGCCGTCTTGTGAAAGCGAGAGGACGCGTACCGGATCCCCTTGCGCGAACGCGCGCGACGGCGCGGAGCCACCCGGAGATTCATCCGAAGACATTCCCAGATCGCGGTGTAGCTCGTCGAGCGTTCGCTGCAAGAGTTCGGCTTGACCGCGCGTCACTTTGGCGGCCGTCCGCTGCGCGGCGTGCGACGCGAGCTTGGCCGCAAAGTCGCGCAGCGTTTCCCGCAGCCGCGTATCGGCGTTCTGCGCAAACGAGCGGCGCTCGCGCTCGAGCGTTTCGGCGCGGGAGCGGAGATTTTCTTGCAGCGTACCGACGTGGTCGCGATCGCGCTGGAGCGCTTCGCGCTCCCGCTGCAGGTTCGCATTGAGATCGGCGAGTTGGCCCAGCGCCCGCTCGTAATCGCGATCGCGCGACGTCAGCAGGGCCTCGGCGTTCTCGATCAATTCGCGATCGATGCCGATCGATCGCGCGAGCGCAAAGGCCAGCGACTGCCCGGGTGTTCCGATGTCCAAATGAAACGTCGGCGCGAACGTCTGCGGATCGAAGCGAACGCTCGCGTTGGTCACTTTGCCGGCTTCGTGGGCGAAAAGTTTGAGTTCGGTGCTGTGCGTCGTCACGATCGCGCACGCGCCTGCGGCGAGCAGCCGTCCGAGCATCGCAACGGCGAGAGCCGCGCCGCTTCCCGGCTCGGTGCCGCCGCCGATTTCGTCAACCAGCACCAGCGAACGCGGGCCCGCACGCTCCAGAATGTCGCGCATTCGCGCGAGGTGCGCCGAAAACGTCGACGTGTTGGCCGCGATCGATTGCTCGTCGCCGATGTCGGCAAAGACGCACTCGAAGCGCCCGATGCGCGTGCCGTCGGCAGCAGGTACCTGCATGCCGGCGTAGGTCATCAGCACGAACAGCCCCACCATCTTGAGCGCGACCGTCTTGCCGCCCATGTTCGGACCGCTGATCACCAGCACGCGCGTGTTTTCGTCCAGCGTCAGCGACTGCGGAACGGCGCGATCGCCGAGCAGCGGATGGCGTCCGGACTGAACGCTCACGCCGGAGTCCTGCGTGAGCTCGGGCGCGCGGGCGTCCATCGCTTGCGCCACGTCCGCTTTGGCCGCCAGCCCGTCGAGCTCGGCGAGCATCTCCATGTTGGCTTCGATCCGCGCAGCCTGCGCGCCGGCTTCGCGCGAGAGCTGCGCCAGAATTCGCGCGATTTCGCGCTCTTGTTCGATCTGCAGCGTGCGAACGCGATTGTTCGTTTCGAGCGCCGCGAGCGGCTCCACGAAGACGGTCTGTCCGCTCGAGCTCGTGTCGTGCACGATACCCGGCACGTCGGCGCTGAACTCCGTCTTCACCGGAACCACAAAGCGTCCGTCGCGAATCGTGACGACCGAATCTTGAATCGCACGAGCGTATTTCGGCGAGCGCAGCAGCGCAGTCACACGGTCGCGAGCTTCGCGCTGTGCGCTTTGCAAGCTCTTGCGGAGACGGCCAAGCGCGGGCGAAGCTCGATCGAGCACGGCGCCGCGCTCGTCAATCGCATCGGTCAGCGCTTTTTGCAGATCTTTCAGCGGACGATACGGAGCAGTTACCCCCGCGAGCGCGTCGCCCGTATAGTCACGCGTTTTGTTGAAGGCTGCCGCCGCCGCGCCGATCGCCTCGGCGAGCGAACGCAAATCGGTCGCCGAAAGCGCCGTGCCAATCGCGGCTCGCGTTGTGAGATCGGCTGTTTCGATGGCAGGGAGAACGTGGAAATCGGCGGCTGCCGCAAGACCGCGCACGGCCGCGGTCTTCGCTTGCTCCGCAACCGCGCGCTCGAAATCCGAAAAAGGCTGCAGCTCTTCGGCGCGCGCGCGGCCGCGTTCGGTAACGCACCGGCTCGCGACGCGCGCGCGCAGCGCGGCGAAATCGAGCGTTTCGAGCGTGCGGTCGTCGGCGAGCGCTACGTTTTCCGCTTGTGGAGGATGAATTGATTGCCCTCCGGATCGTCGGCAAACATCATCTGACAGCTCGGCATGTCGATCAATTCGTGATCGTCGTCGATCGTCGCGCCGGCCTCTTCCGCTCGTTTCGCCATGCCCGGCACGTCGTCCACGGCGAACATGATGCTGCCGCTGCGGCCGCCCGTTTTGCCCTCGGCCATGTAGATGCCGAACGACGAGCCGTCGGCAAAGGTCCATTCAGACCAGCGTTCCGCGCGCGTTTGCGGCTCGCCGAGGATCTTCAGGTAAAAGTCCGTCATCTTTTTCAAGTCGATGACGGTATAGTAGCTCGCGTCGATTCCGTTGACTGCCATGACGTTACTCCAGTTTCTTCCGCAGAAGTTCATTGACGAGTGCCGGATTGGCTTTCCCGCGCGAGGCCTTCATCACCGCCCCGGTGAGAAAACCCAGGATGTTCGTTTTGCCGGCTTTATAGTCGGCGGCGGCTTTTTCGTTCGCGGCCAAGACTTCGTCGATCAGTTTTTCGATCTCGCCGGCATCGCTGGTTTGAGCGAGGCCTTCTTTCTCGACGATCGCTTTGGGCGAGCCTTCGCCTGCCCACATCCGCTCGAGCAATTCTTTGGCAATCTTCGAGTTGATCGTCTTGCTCTCCACCAGTGAGACGAGTTCTGCCAGCGCGGCCGGCGTGACCGCCGATTCGCTCACGGCCGTGCCGGTTTCATTCGATAGCCGCGAGAGATCGCCCAGAACGAAATTCATACTCGTCTGAGGGTTGGCGCCGGCCGCCACGGACGCATCGAAGTAGTCCGCAAGCGGGGCGTTGTCGACGAGCTGCGTCGCCTGCTTTGCGTCCATTCCGTACTCGCGGTATTTTGCAAAGCGCTCGGGTGGAAGGACCGGGATCGTCTTCTTCAATTCCTCGATCAGCTTTGCGTCGATTTCGATCGGCACCAAATCGGGATCGGGAAAATAGCGGTAATCGTGCGCCTGCTCTTTGCTGCGCATCGAGTGCGTCTCGCCTTGACCTTCGTCCCAGCCGCGCGTTTCCTGCACGATGCGGCCGCCCGACTCGAGAATCGCCGTCTGCCGTTCGATTTCACTTTCGATGGCACGCAGCACCGAACGGAACGAATTCATGTTTTTGATCTCGGTCTTGGTGCCGAGTTCCGTGCTGCCGGCGGGACGAATGGAAACGTTGGCGTCGCAGCGCAGCGAGCCTTCCTCCATCTTGACGTCGCTGACGCCCAATTGCACGAACGTGCGCTTGAGCGCCTCTAAATAACCGACCGCTTCTTGCGCGCTGCGCAGATCCGGTTCGCTGACGCACTCCATCAGCGGCACGCCGGCGCGATTGAAATCGATCAGCGAGAACGAACTGCCCGCAATGCGGCCGTCTCCGCCGCCCCCGTGCATCGATTTGCCCGTGTCTTCTTCTAAATGAATGCGCGTGAGCTTGCACTCTTTGAGCGTGCCGTCTTCGAGCCAGTAGCGCGCGGCGCCGCCGAGCGTTAAGGGCATGTCGTACTGCGAGATCTGATAATCTTTGGGCATGTCGGGATAGAAATAATTCTTGCGGTCGAACTTCGAGAACGCCGGAATCGACGCTCCGAACGCGAGGCCGGCGCGGATCATGTGCCGGATCGCTTCGGCATTGGCAACGGGCAGCGAGCCGGGCAGCGCCAAGCAGACCGGGCAGACCTTCGTGTTGGGCTCGCCGCCGAACTCATTTGCGCAAGCGCAGAACATTTTGCTGCGCGTCTTCAGCTCGACGTGACATTCGATCCCGATGACGGCTTCGTACTGCGTCTTGACGGTCATACGGCCGGTGCGGCTTTCGCGGCGTAGGCGGTCGCGCGCTCGTATGCGTGTGCGGCGCTCAGCAGTTTGGCTTCTTCGAAAAGCGGTGCGGCCAGCTGCAATCCCATCGGAAGCGCCGGCGTCCCCGCATACCCGCAAGGAACCGAGAGCGCGGGCAAACCGGCCAGCGACATCGGTATCGTGTAGTAATCCATCATGTACATGCTGTATGGATCGCTCTTGGAGTCGAATTCGAATGCGGGGCTGCTGGCGGCCGGCGCGGCGATCAGATCGCAGCGTTCGAATGCTTTCCGGAAATCTTGCGCGAACATCGTGCGCGCCTTCTGCGCTTTGACGTAGTACGCGTCATAGTATCCGCTCGAAAGCGCGTACGTGCCGATCAGAATGCGGCGCTTCACTTCCGGGCCAAAGCCGGCCGCTCGAGTCTGTTCGTACATCTGCCCGACGTCGGCGCCGTCAACCCGCAGGCCGTAACGAACTCCGTCGAATCGCGCCAGGTTACTGCTGCATTCGGCCGGCGCGATCAAATAATAGGTTGCCAGGCCGTAATCGGCGGTCGGCAGCGAAACTTCCACGAGTTCGGCCCCGAGCCCGGCGAGTTCCTCATACGCCCGTTTGTAGAGCGCATCGATCTCCGGTCCGAGTTTAGCGGTGATAAATTCCTTGACGATGCCGACGCGCACGCCTTTGAGATCTTCGCGCAGGCCAGAGGCGGCCGGCTCGACGTCGCGGTCGATGCTGGTGGAGTCCATCGGATCGTGGCCGGCCATCGCATCGTACGCCAGCGCCGCATCTTCAACGGTCCGGGTGAGCGGACCGATCTGATCCAAACTCGACGCAAACGCAATCAGTCCGTAACGCGATACGCGTCCGTAGGTCGGCTTGAATCCGACGACGTTGCAGAATGCACCGGGCTCGCGAATGGAGCCGCCGGTATCGCTTCCCAATCCGATCGCCGCTTCGAAGGACGCGACGGCGGCCGCCGATCCGCCCGAGCTCCCGCCCGGCACGCGCTTCAAGTCGAACGGGTTGCGCGTCACGCCTAGCGCGCTGTTTTCACACGAACTGCCCATCGCAAACTCGTCGAGATTCGCTTTTCCAATCGGGACCGCGCCCGCGTCGAGCACGCGCTGCACCGCAGTCGCCGTGTATGGCGCAATCCAATGCTCTAAAATCTTCGACGCCGCCGTCGTACGCGTGCCCAGCAAGCACATGTTGTCTTTGATCGCGACCGGCACGCCCGCGAGCGGCAACGTTTCGCCCGCTGCGACGCGTTCGTCGACACGCCGCGCGTAGTGGCGAGCGAGATCGTGAAGCCGCGTGAGATAACATCCGAGCCGGTCGTCAACTTCATCGACGCGGGCGAGCGCGGCTTCGGTCACTTCCAGCGCGGAAACGTTCTTCGCGCTAACGCCCCGCGCGATCTCGGCGGCGGATCGTTTGATGACGTCGTTCACGGTTCGCCGATGATCCTTGGAACGCGGAAGAACGCGCCTTGGCGCTGAGGCGCCATCGACAGCACGGTTTCACGGTCGAGGCACGCTCCGGCTTCGTCGGCGCGCTCGACGTTCTTGGATTCGACCACCTGTGCGGTCGCCGGGACGGCGGACGTTTCCAATTCGGAGAGCACGTTGACGTGCTCGAGCAGATCGCCCAACTGCTCGCCGAATCGTTCGGCTTCGTCTTCGCTCAGGGCGATTCGCGCGAGTTTTGCAACGTACCGGACGTCTATTTTTTCAGATGCCACGCTACCTCAGGAACGGGCGAGCAGCGCCAGCGTCTCGACGTGTCCCGTTTGCGGAAACATGTCGAATGGCTGGATCTCGCCGGGGCGGTACCCTTTAGCGGCCAGAAACTTCAAATCCCGGGCAAGCGTGGCCGGATCGCACGACAAGTACCAGATTGCCGGAATCCGCCGGGCGGCGATTGCGGCCAGCGCGCGTTCTTCACAGCCCTTGCGCGGCGGGTCCAAAAAGACGGCCTCGGTTCGGGCGACGTCCTTTGCCATGGCCGGGTGGGTGAGCGCGTGCTCCACCGTACTCGCGTGAAAGCGCACGCGCGATTGGAGACCGTTGAGGGCTGCGTTTTCGCGCGCCTCGGCAACGGCGAGCGCGTTTTCTTCGACTCCCAAGACCGTCGAGCCGCGCTTTGCAAAGTACAGCGCAAACGCGCCGGCCCCGCAGTAAAGATCGAGAATGCGCAGCGGCCGCTTCAGTAGCGGATCGAGCCGCTCCAAAACACGTTCGAGAATCTCGACGTTGACCTGAAAGAACGAGCCCGACGAAACCCGGTAACGCAGTCCACCCATCGATTCTTCGATCGTCCCCGAACCGGTGAGCGTCTGCTGCTTGCGCCCGACAATCGCATTCGGACCGGAGAGGTCGTACGAATTCGTAAGGCCCGAAATGTTCTCCAACTTGGCCGCGACCTGCGCCGCTTTCGCTTTTAACGCGACGTCGGGACGATCCGTGGTAAACGTTACGACGACTTCGCCCGTCGCCTGCGCCGTCCGCGCAACGACGTGACGCGTGCGCGCGAATACATCCGCGGTTGCGGCATCGGCCTTGGCGGCGTTCAGACGCGGTATCTGCGCATCGAGCCGCGGTAGTACTATAGGACAGCCGTCGATCTGCACCACATCGTGCGAACGCTGCTTGTAAAAACCGACGCGCTCGCACGACCGGTCCACGACCAGCGACATCTTGTTGCGGTACGCGCGCGGGTTGCGCATGCCGATCGTTTCGGCTACGGAGATCTCCGCAAAGCCGCCGATGCGAACGAGCGCGTTACGAACCACTTCGCGCTTCCAAGCCAGCTGCGCCGAATAGGCGAGGTGCTGCAGCTGACAGCCGCCGCACTCGCCGAAGACCGGGCAAAACGGAGCGACCCGTTCCCCGGACGTTTCGAGGATCGTCAGCAGTTGCGCGACGGCATATTTCGGTTTGACCGCCGTGATGCGCACGCGCGCTCGCTCTTTGGGGAGCGGGCCGGTGCAAAAAACGACAACGCCGCCGGTGCGCCCGACCGCTTGGCCGTTGGCGAGGACGTCGGTGAACGCGAGTTCGAGTTCGGAGCCGGGGCTAACGCTGATCGTCAAGCGTCTTGAGAAGTTGGTTGGCCTCGTCGATCAGTTGTTGAATGCGCCGGCTAGTGGGATCGGCGGGCCGCCGCGAAATCGCCGCGCGTATCAGCGCGAATGCAAGCGCGGCCGAAAGCCCCGCAACGCCGACCCAGACGAGTGTGCGGGTCATGCTGCCGTCGCGTTTTCCTTGCGATCCTTCGTTCATATCGATCTCGTCTATTGGCTGCGCGTGCATCGAGTCGGCTTGCTCCCTTGTCTTGCTCTTCGTCACCCTTATGAGGAATGTCTTTTCGTGCCACGGAAAGTCACTCAAATAATGAAGATAGCAGCAGTGCTGCTTGCCGCGGCCGTTACGTTGATACCCAATTCGGCGCCCGCAGTTTCGGTCGCCTATGCCGCCTCGCTGGTCGCAGTCATGGAAGGTCCCATCGCGCGAGATTTCGAGTCGCATACCGAAGTGCGCTTCGCGGGGGAAGCCAAAGGAAGCCGCGCGCTCGCCAACCTGATCCGTGCCGGTTTACGCTCCCCCGACGTCTTCATCAGCGCGGATCCGGCGCTCTTCAAAGGCCTCGTTCGATCGTACGTCGCCTTCGGCTCGGCGCGCATGGTCGTAGCCTATTCTCCGAAGTCCGCACATGCCCAACTCTTTGCAGCTGCGACCCGGGGCACGGTCTCCGTTCTGGATGCGCTGAGCGCGGGCGGCGTGCGCGTCGGACGCACGGATCCCGCCATCGATCCGAAGGGCGCCCGCACGGTGCGCGTCATCGGGTTGCTCGGACGGCACTTCCACCGGCCGGATCTCGCCCGGAATCTTCTCGCAGCGGCGCACGAGTTTCCCGAGGAAGACTTAGCCGTGCGCGTCCAAACCGGCGAACTCGATGCCGGCTTCTTCTATTCGACCGAGAGCGCGCCGATGGGTTTGCCAACCATCGAGCTGCCGGCTGGGACGAATCTCGCAAACCAGATCGCGTTTGGGATAGCCGTTTTACCGCATGCCGCCCACCCCCGGAGCGCACAGAGTTTCTTGAGCTTCATCCTGTACGGTCGAGGCAAGCGTATCTTGGAGTCCGCGGGGCTGCACTATTTCAAGCCATTACGGGTCGTCTCTGAAAATTAGGCCGCAGCGCGAGCGCGCGCAACGGTTCTTATTTTGGGCCTTCCTTTTCTCGATCGCTTTTCACCTGATCGCAGGTCCGCTGCTGGCGTGGCTCTTGCGCGCGCGTTTCGTATCGGGCACGCAGCAGATTCAGCCGGTGGAAACGATCTCGATCACCTCGAGCGCGATTCGCCTCGAACGCCGGCCGCGTCCGCACCCGCCGTCACCGATCCGTCCGCCTTCCCAGCAGCCCGAACCGCGGACGATCGCCCGTCCACAGATCGATCAAGCTCCGCATCGCGAGCTCGCGCGCATAACGCCTCGCGCGGTCGTTAGCGTGCCGCGGGTCAGCGCACATCACGGCCCGCAAACGCAAAGTTTCAGCGAACAGCTCGCGCTGCAGCAGCAGCAATTCACCAAGACGATCGCCAAGCTGCGTGAAGAAAACAATCCGGTGATAAGCGCCGCGCAGCCCGTCACCGCACCCGCGACAACCAAACGTTATACGTATAACTTCTCGGGCAGTATCGGCTCGCCGAACATCGGACAGGGCATTCTCTATCCGTTTCAATCGTGGCAGCGAGGGACGTGGGATTACTATTACGTCCGCTACTGGGTGCTTTACCCCGATGGAACGAGCGAAACGGGGACCGTTCCGTGGCCGGTTCGCTTCCCGCAATCGCTCGATCCGATCAAACTCGGCTGGCGCAGCATGCCGCTTCCCGGTCCGGAACCCGGTTACGTGATGCCGTCCGATGCAAATCCGCATCCGCTGGTCGCCTATTGTTACGAGCACCATTACTCGTCGTGCCCGGTCGCACACGATTAACTACTGAAAGTTTCGCGAGCGCACTCCGCCGACAACGTCGCTTGCATCGAAGCTCCGGACCTTGCGCGCGAGCACGTCGATGCAGCCGCCCTCCTTCTGCAGCTTGCCTTCGACGATCACGGTCATCGACTGACGGATCGTGCGCCGGTAACGTTCGTAAACGTCAGGGCGGACGATGACGTTCACCAAGCCTGTTTCGTCCTCGAGCGTTAAGAACACAAAGCCCTTCGCTGTTCCGGGGCGCTGCCGTGTGATCACTAAGCCGCCGACTTTACAGACGAGATTGCCGGGCATCGACGCCAAACGGGCTGCGGGGATGACATGCTCTTTTTCGAGTTCGGCGCGCATGTGCGCGATGGGCTGAACTTTCGCCGAGATGCCGGTCGACCACAGATCGAAAGCCGTCTCTTGCCGCGCCGAGATCGCCGCGAAGCGCGCCGCCGGTTCTTCGACGTCCATCAGCCGGCCGAGTTCGCCGCGCGTTTCACGCTCGTCCAATCCGCGTAACGCCCACATCGCCGCGCGGCGTGAGGCAAACCACGGATCGAAAGCGCCCGCGACCGCGAGGTTCTCGATCGCTTCCTTTTCGAGCTGCGCGCGCTGCGCGAAGTCGCGCAAATCCGCAAACGGCCCTTGCGCCAGCGCAGCCTGTAAGCGTTCACGCTGAGCTTCGCCCAAGCCGCGAATGACGTGGAAACCTAGCCGCAGCGCACCTTCCGGATCGACGAAACTCCAAAACTCGCTGGCGTTTACCGCAACCGGTTTTACCGTAACGTCGTGCCGCCGCGCATCGTTGACGAGAACTTCGGTGGAATAAAACCCCATCGGCTGCACATTGAGAATCGCCGCCGCAAAAACGGCCGGATGGTGGCATTTGAGATAGGCCGACTCGTAAGCGAGCAGCGCAAAACTAGCGGCGTGCGATTCGGGAAAACCGTAATCGGCGAAACCTTCGAGCATGTGGAAGAGCTGCTCGGCGGCGGCGCGATCGATGCCGTTCTCGACCATGCCTTCGACGAGCTTCGGATAGAGCTCGCGCATGCGCTCGTGCGAACGCTTATGTCCCATCGCGCGGCGTAAGCGATCGGCTTCGGCCGGCGAAAACCCCGCCGCTTCGACCGCCATACGCATGCCCTGTTCTTGGAAGAGCGGCACGCCGAGCGTGCGCTCGAGCACCGGCTTCAGTTTTGGATGCGGATAGGTCACCGGCTCCGCACCGGAGCGCCGCCGCAGAAACGGATGGATCATCTGACCTTGAATCGGACCGGGCCGGATGATCGCGACCTGCATCACGATATCGTAAAAGCAGGCCGGCTTCATGCGCGGCAGCATTGACTGCTGCGCGCGCGACTCGATTTGGAAGACGCCGATCGTATCGGCTTTTTGAATCATCGCGTACGTCGCGGGATCGTCTTGCGGAATCGTATGCAACTTTAGATGCTCCCCTCGACAGGCTCGGGGTCCTTCGACGGGCTCAGGGTGACAAAAAACGCGTCCGTGCAGCGCGAATGCTTCGCGCAACAGCGAGAGCATGCCCAATCCGAGCAAGTCGATCTTGATGAGCCCTAAATCTTGCAGGTCATCTTTGTCCCACTGCACGATCGTGCGGTCGCGCATGGTCGCCCATTCCACCGGAGCGACCCGCACGAGCGGATCGCGCGTAATGACCATACCGCCCGAATGGATCCCCATGTGGCGCGGAAAGCCGTCGATGCGCCGGCACAAGTCGAAAAGCCGTTCGCCGAGCTCGCCTTCGATCGGCGCTTTTTCCGAAGCGCCCCGCGGAGGGAGATATCCCCCGTCGCCGCGCCGGTCGCGCTCGGCCTGAGCGCGCGTGGCCGTTCCGGTGGCGCCGGCCAACGATTCGCGCGCATCGTACTCCCGCGCGATGGCGTCGACTTGCGCGAGGGTCAACCCGATCGCTTTCCCGACATCGCGAATGGCCGAGCGCGTGTGATAGGTCACCACTTCCGCCGCCATCGCGGCGTGCGTGCGGCCGTAACGGTCGTAGACGTACTGGATGACTTTCTCGCGATCTTGATGCGCGAAGTCCACGTCGATGTCGGGAATCTCTTTGCGCCCTTCGGACATAAAGCGCTCGAAGAGCAAGTTCGTGCCGATCGGATCGACCGCGGTGATACCGAGCGCGTAACAGACCGCCGAATTGGCCGCCGAACCGCGTCCCTGGCAGAGCACGCCGAGTTCGCCGGCGGCGCGCACGATATCCCAGACGATCAAAAAGTATCCGGCCAGATCGGCCTTGGCGATCATTCCGAGTTCGTACTCGAGTTGGCGTTCGACGGTGGAATCGAACGGCGTTTTATAGCGCTCGGCGGCGCCGCGGTAGACGAGCTCGCGCAAATACGTTTGCCGCGTATATCCCGGCCCGACTGGGAAGAGCGGAAATTGTCCGGTCAGCCGCTCGAGCCGGAAGGTGCAGCGTTCCGCAATCGCGAGCGTGTTGTCGAGCGCCTGCGGATAGCCTTCGAAGATCTGCGCCATCATGCGCGGTGCTTTCACATAATACTCTGCGTTAGGACGAAGGAGCGCGTCTTCCCGCGCCTGCGCGAGCGTCGTTTTCTTTTTGACGCACAACAGCACGTCGGCCAAACGCGCGCCGTCTTTGCTCGCGTAAAAGACACCGTTGGTCGCGACGTACGGAATATCGAGCCGGCGCGACAACTCGAACGTCTCACGGCACGACCGTGCGTCAGCGGCGTGCAGGTGGTGCTGCAGTTCTAAAAAGAGCGCCAGCCCGAAGCGCTCGCGTAAGGCGGCAGCTTTTCGCGCGGCGGCATCGCCGCCCGCGAGCAGCACCAGGCCGCCGCCGCGGTTATCCAAATCCTCCATCTGCAGCCGGGGCTCGCCTTTGCTTCCACGCAGTTGGCCGAGCGAGATCAGTTCGCAGAGATTGGCATACCCGAGGGCGTTTTCGACGAGGGCGACGATGCGATCTCCGTCCGCGAAAGTCAGTTCGCTGCCGACGATCCCCGGAAGTTTGCGATCGGCCGCGGCTTTGGCGAAGCGCACCGCGCCGTAGAGGCCGTCGCGGTCGGTCAGCGCGAGCGCCGTCAAGCCGAGGGCCGCGGCCGCTTCGACGAGTTCTTCAGGGTGCGACGAACCTTCGAGAAACGTGAAGTTGCTGTGCGCGTGCAGCTCGGCGTAGCCCCGCATCGCCTAGCGCGCGAGCCACGCACTCAACATCGCGAGGTCCAGCCGCGCATTCAACTGCGGGCAGGCCGGCGAACAGACGTGGATATCGCGCAGCTTCGAGCGCATCTGTTCGCGCGAGCTGCGAAAATATTCGTCGATAATCGGATGGGCCAGAAACAATTCGTTCTTGACCCGCAAGCTCTTGAAGCGCCGGTGCGCGAACCGCTCGGCCGGGGGGTCGCCCACGAAACAGGCGCGCAGCTTCAGCCTTCCTTTATAAGCGGGCTGCAATTCTCGAATCCGCCGCATCGGATGCTCGGAGTACCCCAATTTGTAAACACATTGGGGACCCCCATTATGTAAAAGGCGCTCCGCTAAAGCTGCACGCCCCCCATGGGCAAGGCCCATGGGACGCCCTATTTCAACAGCTCCTTGTATCTCGAGCAGATAGATGAAGCCGTAATTGAAGCCGGCCAGTTCTTCCAGCGGCGAAAGCATGTGTGACGTGCGCGTAATCTCGCCGCTGCGCAGCCATTCCGACGCCACGCTTTGAAAACGCAGGCACTCAGTCATAGGCGCCGCGCAGATACCATTTTTCGCCTTGCTTATAGACGCGCCACAGCAGGCCGCCGTCGAGCAACACGTCATACTCGTCGCGCGCAACGCGATCGCTCTCAAACCACCCGTCGTCCACGCGCCACGGACCCGCACAGTTTACGACGGACCGCGCATCCACACTGGCCGGCGTATTGCCGCGCAGCCTCACCGCGACTTCGCGCACGGGCAACATACGCAGTTGAGTGGAGTGGCGCCCTTCGACGACGCGCGCTAACGGCGCACTACTCAGGGTGACATTGGCGTGACCCATCTCCGGGTGAGACATCGTAAAGCGGGATTCCAAAAGATGGGCCGGACGCACGTGCGCCTGTTGCGCTTGAATATCTTTCACCGCCTGCAAGCGCTCGAAGGCGACCGCAAGCATCTGCGGATCGGGCTGCGTTCCCGAAAACAGCGTCGTGAAGGTGCCGCACTCTTGCAAGCGCAGCGCCTGCAGTTTCAGTCCCGTTACCGGCGCGCCGAAGATCAGACCTTCGAGTTTCGCCCGCAAAATATCGAGCACGACGCGCGGATCGGCGGTCGCCTGCGCGAAGCCGGCGTCCAACTCGCGCAGGTCGCCGTTCTCGCATTCGAACGTCGTGCGCAAAAGCGCCGCGGCTTTGCCCGCACGGCTCAAATCGCCGCAAATGCGCTCGGCCAAAACGCGCAGCGCGAAATAGACTTGCTCTTCTTGCGCGGCGCTGCCCTCGCCGAACGCAACCGCTTCGATCTGCAGCGTATAGGGGCGCGGACGAAACGGCGTGGGATCGATTCCTCGCGCGCACTCGTGCCACCCTGCGGCCCGCGCGCCGAAACGGCGGACGAACGGGCCGTGCGGCAAGCGCGCCAGTTCGCCTAACGTCGCCACGCCGAGCAAGTGCAGCCGTTCGACGATGGGCGGTTCAAGGTCGAGCACTTCGAGCGGCAGCGGCGCGAGCAACGGCGCCGCTTCTTCCGCCGTGCAGATGCAGCCGTCGCGCACGTACGTTGCCGCGCGCGCCGTAAATTTATTGGGACCGGCCGCGGCGTGCACCGGCAGATCGAAACGCGTCAAAAGCGTATGCGCGCGCACGATCCAGTCGCTAGCCGTGCCGTCGCAGCCGCGCATCTCGAGATAGGCGGTGCCTTCAGCCGCATCGTCCACCAGGGGCGAAAGCGCGTCGAGCTCGTCGAGCATGTCTTCCCACACCGTATGCGCGTACGAGGCGTCGTGAACGAGCACGCGAGCTCCGCCGGCTGCGGCGCATGCCTGTAAGACCGTCTGTCCGCGGCGCGCGCCCAGAGCGTGCGCGCGGCCGCCGGCCTCGAGCACGCGCCCGCGATCGGCTTTGTCGGCCAGGATGATGACTTCATCAGAACTCGCGATGCCGCGCCGGGCCACCGCCAGCCGGAATGCGGGAACGTGTATGCATAACAGCATCAGGCGATCCGCAAGCGCGCAACCGCACCGGGAGCGCTGCGGCGGTGTTTGAAGACCTGCGTGCAGATTTCGTAACCGGCCAGTTCGCGCAACACTCCGTTGCCTTCAGTCCAAAAGATGCGATCGATCGCGCACCGTACGCGCGTTGACGCAAAATATCCCAACTCAGTGCTCGCCTGTCCCAGCGTCAACAGCAGCGCGTCGGATTTTTTCGCGAGCGCACCAAGCCGCGACCAGACGGTGCCGCGCACGTGCACGGCGGGGAGCGTCACCAGCGAGAAAACGCGCGAGCGCAGCAAGATATCCGCGCAACGCGCAGACGCAATCGGAGAGTTTGCGCAGACGAGCAGCAGCCGGTCGAGAACGACCCCCGCGCGCTCCAAATCGGGTGGATAGAGCGTACCGTCGTGAATCGCGGCCGCCAAACCGCAGCGTGTCGCGCTCGCCAGCGCCGCGGCTAAAATCGCGGTCCGCCCGGAGCAGCCGGCGCCTCCCTCGAGGGTCGCGATGCTTCCGCGGATGAAGCCCCCGGCCAACGCACGATCCAGCTCGGCAAACCCGCTCGAAACGGGCTTCCCGCCGGAATCTACGATGCGCCCCGCGGCGCGCGCGTCCAAGCCGGCTTTGAGGCTCGCGAATGTGTCGGCAACCGCGGCGGAGACCATGGGCTCTGATCCTAATCGAACATATGTTCGATGTCAACAGGCCCTTCGGCCCTATTTTGGGGTACTTTTGGGCCCAAAATGGGGACGAGGTTCATGGCGGAGCACGCCCCCCAAGTGATAGGACCACGAGAGGATCAACGCATGAACATAGCGCGTTTCGTTTTCAGCGCCTGCATCGCCGGGCTCGTCTCTTCGAGCATCGCCCTTGCGGCTGATACCCCCCCGGCCATCAATTTAGCCGTACTGCAAGCCTATAGCCAGGGCCCCAACTCCATTGCCGGCACGACCAAGTTTTCTAAGGAAGGCACGGCGTACTGCGCACCCGACGTTCCCTACGTCAACTGGTACGTCTCCCAGCTGAACAGCCCGCGGCGTGCCACATATCTGCTCAGCCGCTACACGCGCACCGCCACGATTGGCAAAGACGGCACCTTCCGCTGCACCGGTTTGGCGCGCGGACGGTACGTCGTTTGGATTGAAGGCGACCGCCGCGTCGGCGGAGATTTTTCCGGCCAACCCGTGAGCGGCGAAACCAACGCATCGGGCCAAATCGCCGGGTCGGGCGAGATGGGTCCCGATAAATCAACGACCAACCTCAACAAGAACGCATACGGCTCGGATTCGGCTTCGAACACGGCGCGGTTCTTCGCTGGCCCGCAGCACGTCGTCGTTCGCGCCCGCAACACGAAGGTCGCGTTCTAGCACGCTGTAAGTAAGCGGGATGGCAGCAGCCATCTTGCGCGTGGGCATCGACGTCGGCGGCACCTTTACGGATGTCGCCGCTGTCGATATTGTCTCGGGCGAACGCATCGCTCTCAAAGTTTCCTCAACGCCGCAAGCGCCGGAGCTGGGCGTCGTCTCCGCGATCCGATCCATCCTCGCGATGTTTCCGGAGCCCCCGCAGTTCGAACATATCGCGCACTCGACGACAATCGCGACCAACGCGCTCCTCGGCCAGATCCATCTCGAGCTGCCCCGTGTCGTCTTTCTTACGACCGCCGGATTCCGCGACGTGATCGAAATCGGACGGCAAAACCGCAGCGAGGTCTACAACCTTTTCGTCACGCGCCCGAAACCGCTGGTCGCGCGCGGAGACCGGATTGCCGTTCGCGAGCGCATGGATTATCGCGGCAACGTGCTCGTCGCACTCGACCAGGACGAGATCGAGCGAGCGATCGCGGCCGTGCGCGAGCGCAATCCCGCCTCGATTGCCGTTGGCTTCTTACACTCGTACGTCAACGGCGATCACGAACGCACGATCGGAGCGGCGCTGGCGCGTGCATTTCCCGGCATTCCGATTACTCTATCGTGCGAGATCGATCCCGAATACCGCGAGTACGAACGATTTTCAACGGCCGTCGTCAATGCCGCGCTGACGCCGATCGTCCGCGGCTACATCGAACGCCTGGCGGCCGCGCTCAAAGATCTGCGGATCGACGCGCCGCTCTACGTCATGCAGAGCAATGGTGGACTCGCCGACGCGCGGCGCATCGCCGCTATACCCGCGGCCATCATCGAAAGCGGGCCGGCGAGCGGCGCCATTGCGGCCGCGGATCTGGCGCGCGCTGCCGGAATCGATCGCGCTATTTCGTTCGACATGGGCGGTACGAGCGCCAAAGCCGGAACGATTGCCGGCGGCGCCGTTCAGATTGCCTCGGAATTTGAAGCCGCCGGCTCGACGCACAGCGGCCGCGGCGTCAAAGGCAGCGGTTATCCGGTACGCTTTCCGTTCGTGGATTTAGCCGAGATCAGCGCGGGCGGCGGAACGATCGCGTTCGTCGACGAGGCCGGTGCGCTGCGCGTGGGTCCGCTCTCCGCGGGCGCCGATCCCGGGCCGGCGTGCTACGGAAAAAGCGAACGCGCGACCGTCACCGACGCCAACGTCGTCCTCGGGCGCTTGAACCAGATCGCACTGGCGGGCGGAACGTTTCCGATCGACGCGCAGCGTTCGCATGCGGCGATCGGCGCACTAGCGCGTAGAATCGGCCTTTCGACTGAAGAAACCGCCGCCGGCATCGTGCGCATCGTCGATTCGCAAATGGCGCGCGTGCTGCACATCGTCACGACCGAGCGTGGACTCGATCCGCGCGATTTTTCACTTGTCGCGTTCGGAGGTAACGGACCGCTGCACGCATGCGCGCTCGCGGCGGAACTCGGCGTTCAACGGATCGTGATTCCGCGCGGGCCCGGCGTCTTTTCGGCGCACGGATTACTCGCGGCGCCGCTGCAAATTTCGCTCGTGCGCTCCGTGTTGCGCGCCGCCGATCTGACGGAGGTGCAGCTCGCGGGTCTCTTCGACGGCCTTGAGACGCAAGCGCGCTCCGCGCTGTGCGCGCAAGGCGCGGCCAACGGAGCCGTTTCGATGCGCCGTACGTTTGACGCGCGTTATCAGGGTCAAAGTTTCGAACTCGAAGTTGAAGGCACCGGGAGCGCCGCGCGTGCGTTTCACGACGAACACCTTCGTCGTTATGGATACTGCGTTGAAGACGAGCCGGTCGAACTCGTCAGCGCGCGTTTGACGGCCACGGCGGCGCTCGCCGAGCTGCCGGGCGCGCAACGCTCAAGCGCCGACGGCGACGTAGCCGAATCGCGGAAGGTTTGGCTCGACGGAGCGTATGCGCCCGCTTCCGTGCACCACCGCGCGAGCTTGTCCGAAGGATCGGACCTCACCGGCCCGGCGCTCATTGAGGAAGCCGACAGCTGCACCTACGTCGCCCCGGGCTGGAAAGCGCGCGTCGAGAAGGCGGCACTGATGCTGGAGCGCGCATGACCGCGAAGCTCGATCCGATCACCGTCGAAGTCATCAAAAACTCGCTGATCTACGCGAGCGAAGAGATGGGCATCGCGGTGCGCAACAGCGCCTACTCTCCCAATATCAAGGAACGGCTCGACCATTCGTGCGCGCTCTTCGATCGAGATGCCCGGCTCATCGCGCAGGCCGAGCATATTCCCGTTCACCTGGGGTCGCTTCCGTGGGGATTGCGCCGTACGGTCGACATCATCGTCCGCGAAGCGGGCAGCTGCCACGAGGGCGAGATGTGGGTCGTCAACGATCCGTACATTTCAGGCACGCACTTGAACGACGTGACGGTTATCCGTCCGATTTTCTTCCGCGGCGAGCTCGCCGGCTATGCCGCCAACAAAGCCCATCACACCGACGTCGGCGGGATGGTTCCGGGCTCGATGTCGGCCGACGCGCCCGATCTCTTTGCCGAAGGACTGGTCGTTCCGCCGATGCGGCTCGTCGTAAACGATCGAGACGTCCCCGCGACGATCGCGTTGTTTCGCGCGAACTCGCGGACGCCGGATGCGCGCAGCGGCGATCTGCGCGCGCAAACGGCGGGCAATTACACCGGCGAACGGCGTCTTCAAGAACTCTACGACCGTTATGGCATCCAGACGCTACGCGCGGCCATCGACACGATCCTCGACCAAAGCGAAGCGCGCATGCGCACCGCGCTCGGCCGGATGCGCGAAGGCGCGTTCGTAAGCGAAGACGAGCTGGAAGATCGCGACGGCCGGCCTACCATTCGCATGGCGCTTCGACTGACGCTGAAAAACGGAAGCGCCCATTTCGATTACACGGGCACCGCGGCGCAGCTGCCGTTTCCCATGAATGCGGTGTACGGCGTAACGCTTTCGGGCGTCTACTATGCGCTGCGCGCGGTTACCGATCCGACGATACCAATGAACGAAGGCTGTTTCCGTCCCGTCTCCGTCGACGTTCCGGAAGGCACGCTTCTCAACCCGATCCGGCCGGCGGCGGTCGGCGGCGGCAACGTCGAAACGAGCACGCGCAACGCGGACGTCGTCCTCGGCGCGCTCGCGCAAGCGGCGCCCGGACGCGTGCCCGCGCAAAGCGGCGGCACGATGACCAACGTCATGATCGGCGGAACGCGCGCCGGCGGCACGGCGTGGGCGTTCTATGAAACCAACGGCTGCGGAATGGGCGCGCGTCCCGGAATGGACGGCCTCGACGCCATTCAGTGCCACATGACCAACACCCTGAATACTCCGATCGAAGCGATCGAACGCGACTACCCGCTGCGCGTGACGCGCTACGAAATCGCCGAAGGCACCGGCGGCGCCGGCACGTTCGCGGGAGGTAACGGCCTCATTCGCGCCCTGCGCCTCACCGAAGGCCGCGCGCGCATTTCATTGCTCTCCGAACGTCACACGGTCGCGCCGCGCGGAGCGGACGGCGGGAAAAACGGCGCGCGCGGACGGCACACGCTGGTGCATGCGGACGGAAGCGCACAAACGCTTCCCGCAAAAACGACCTTTGAATTCGAACCCGAAGAGACTTTGGAAGTGCAAACGCCGGGCGGCGGCGGTTTAGGTGCCGGGGACGTGCCCGCCGCAAAGCGGTAACGCTTTCACGACGAGGGCCGCGGCTTGGCCTTCGCTCGCCTGCAGCATCTGCTGGTACTGCCCGATCGCATTATCGAAGACGTCGAGCGGATTGTGTCCGATGACCATTCCGGTCTCTCGCAGCGCCGGGTCGACCGCTTGCTGCGGCGTGTTGGGTACGCCGGCCTTGAGAATTTCAGAGGGCGGCGGCGTAGGCGCCGCGCCGGCAGCTTGCGCGCTTCCGGTGCTATGCCCGCCTTGCGCGCCGGGTATCTCGTGCGACTGCGTGAGTTTGAGCGCCTCGCTGCCTGCGGCTTGCATCTGGCCGAGTTGCTCCGTGTCGACGAATCCGCTGATCACGTCGAGCGCGCGCTTTTGCTGCGTCACGACCTGCTGCAAGTTCGCGCGGATTTCAAGCAGTTGCCGGTCGGCGTCGGATATCGCATGCTTCGGAAAGACAAACGGATCGTCGAGCAGCTTTTCTATCGCGGCCGTATTTTGAACGAGCGGCGTGATCAAACGCTCGATGCGCGAGACCTGCAGATCTTTTGAAATGCCGTTGGTCGCGGTCGCCTTCACGTAGCCGCGGAGCAGCGGGCGGCTCTGCGCGATCGTCTTGTCGTTTTGCAAAACTTTACCGATCGCCGGACCGATGTTTTGCCGCAAGCCCGTGCAGAGCGGCGAAACGTAAATGTGCTTGATTGTCTTGAGGGGCGTTGCAGCCGGCGCCGGAGTGGCGAGCGAGACCGCCATCGCGAGCGAGATCCACATGCCCCTTTTTACGCCGCGAGCGCCTTACGTTCCCTTATCCGCACCGAAATAGTGCACCACTTTGAAAATGAGCTGCGGCGAGGTCGCGAACGCGCTCGCATCGCCGTACACCAGATAGATCTCGTTGTGCTGCAGCAATTTGTGATAGGCGAACGAGAGATTCCACCCGCTGGAAAACGACGGCACATCGCCCGCATCGAGCACCGGCGAGAAGCCGATGATGCGCCGCACGCCGACCGCGAACGATTCGTTCAAACCGCTTTGGTACGCGTAGCTCAAACGTTCGAGCCATTGCGTGTACGTGGCCCCGCTATCGAGGTGCTGCTGCGTGTCGTTGGCCTGCAGCGTAACCGATGCGCGGTTCCCGACGCGGATGACGCTGCTGCGTCCCCACGATATGATGCGCCCCGGGCCGAATCTGCCCGAGTCGTACTCGATAAAAGTCGGATACGCCGTCGAGCTGCGCCAGCCGAAGCCGCGCGAGTTAATCGTAATTGGCGCGAACACGCCGTTTCCAAGCCGCAGATAAGACGAGCCAGTATTGGCCCACAGTTCGATGAAGTTTCGCGTAAGCAGATCGAAGCTGAAGTTGTTGTCCGTCTGGTTGAGCGCGCCGTCGGTTTCGTGATAACGGTCGAGCGAGGCACCCACGTTGATCCATTTGAACGCGCTGTTCCCCGTGTAGTTCCACTGTTTATCGACGCTGACGTTGTATCCCGCGATGCCCGGGTGAGCGATGATGCCGTCAAACGGATTGTAGTACGTACCGATCTTCCGGATGCTGAAGCCGGCGAAGAAATTCGGCGGCGTATACCCGATCCCGAAATCGGAGCGCTTGTTATCGTTCGTGTCCAGGACCGAGGTCCCGCGGTCATAACCCCAATTGTAATAGGCGAATAGATCCGAGTGATTGTTGTACGTGACGCCGTCGGTCACGGTGACGTCGTTGAATCCCGGCATGTTGACGGCGACGCGCTGAGTCGCAATCTGCACGCGCCGGTTCGGCGTTTTATAGTAGAACGATTGCGCGCTGTCGTTACGGTCGATCCCAACGGCGTCGAATCCGGCGAAGTTGAAACGGCCTTCTTTCCCTTCGATAGCATACCCGTCGCGCGGCGTGGGGATAGCCGGAGTATAGAGCTCTTGTATGCCGGGGCACCCCGTGCACGAGAACGGGTTGTAAAAGTTCGCGCCTTGTGTGAAGAACGGGCGGACTTCGCTGAAGAATCTGCGGAATGCGGTCGGCGAAATGCTCTGCTGATCTTTTTCCACGTTCGAATAATCGGGATGCAGCGTCGCAACGAAGGTCGTGCTCGAGTCGATCGGAATCGACAGATCCGCGCCGGCGCGCGACGTACTGCCGCCGATCGAACGCGAAGCCAGCGCTCCCAAACCATAGACCGCGATCCGGCTTTTCGGCCGCGACGATCCCACGGTGGGGATTCCCGTCAGCCTGCCCGAGTACGTCACATCGTTGAAATCGCTCTGGCTGGCGGCTCCGCGCCAGACGAGGCTCTCGCGCGTGGCCGGAGACAAGCGGATGAACTGCACGCGCCAAATCTTGCCGGCGCCGCGCATTCCGGATAATGGAATCTTCATGGTTACGGTAAATCCGCCCGCGATGATTTTCCCCGCGGAAATCCAGTTCGGTTCGTACGAGTTGTTCTCGGTTGAAAACTGATAGTGCGTGCCGATTGGAGTTGACGTAAATTTGTACATGAAGCCCTGGTCGCCGCCCGGCCAGAGATCGACTTGCACCTCGTCATCCGTATCCATACCGACGCCGTTGGTGTGTTCCTGAGCGCTGATTGGAGCGGTGGTCTTTACGTCGAACGCGACGTAAAGAAATCTCCCGTCTGTTAACATGTACGCCGTCGTAGGCTGCTTTGCCGGTTGATGCAGGTTAACGTCATATCCGAGGTTCGCCGTCGCGGCTTTCTGCCAGAGCGGATCGCCGAGCGTTCCGTCCATCGCCGGCCCCGAAGCAACGACGGGCACCGTCAGCAGGTCTTGTGCCGGTTCGATGGCTGCGGCCGTGCCGGTCAGCAATGCGGCAAGGACCGCCGCAGCAAGCAACGTTTTCATGTTAGGGTCCTTTCGCGCCGGTGAGGTTGGCGTGCGCGGCGTCGCGTAACGTCGCGGCGTCGAGCACGGTGCAGTCCCGTCTGTCGCCATACTCCGAACCGCCGCGCGGATCGCAGAGCAGCGCTCCGTGAAGGTCCGCGCCGCGCAGATCCGCGCCGGTCAGGTTCGTACAAACGATCCGTGGGCCAAGAGTAAGGTTGCCGTCATTCCAATTCGACTCGTGACCGCAAAGTGACGCTCCGGTGAGGTCCGCGTTCCGGAGGTTCGCTCCGGAAAAATTATCTGCCATCAGCGTTGCATCGTGCAGATTCGTGCCGCTCAGGTTCGAGCCGGAAAAGTTGCTGCCCGCCGTTCTGATGCCTTGCAGGTTCTTGCCGTGCAGATCGACGTTCCGGAGGTTGCAGCCCGCACAGCTGGAGAGCAGCGCGTGAATCTGCGTATCCGGTAACCCCAATAAAAAACTTCCCGTGAGGTTGACGCCGGCGAGCTTGATGCCGTCCAACCGCGCGCCCTCGAGCTTGGCGTCGCGCAAATCGCAGCCCGCCAACTTAGCGTCTCGCAGGTCGGCCCCGCGCAGGTCCGCGCCGCGAAAGTTCACGCCGGCCAGCTTTGCGCCCGAGAGATTCGCGTTTTGCAGATTCACGCTGCCCAGATTCACGCCGATCCAGGCGACCGAACGAAGATCGCGTCCGCGAAGGTCGTTTCCGCGCAAGTCGCAGCCGACGCACGAACGCGGAATTCCCAGCTGCGCGCGTGCCGCGCCCGAACCGCCGGCCATCAGCGATCCCGCGATCGCTGCCGTCGCCAGAAATAGTGCAAGTCGTTTCTTCATAGTCTCTCTCCAAAAAGTCCGCAAGAAACCAAGCCTGCACGCGCAGGCGCTAAAAACCGGGGTGACCGGGTCCGTCCTACCTCATGATGTTGATTTTGCTGCCCGTGATTTGCGCGTGGCTCAAGTCGACGTTACGCAGATCGACGCCCGTAAAATCGCAGCCGTTAAACGAGGCCCCGTCCAGGTGCGCGCCATCGAGTTTCGCGTTTTTGAAATCGATGCCGTTGAAGGACGCGTTGCGCATGTCGGCGCCGCGCAGGTCCGCCGAACTAAAATCGTCGCCCGATACCGAGAGCCCGCGCAAATCTTGCCCGCGCAGATTTGCGCCGCGAAAATCGCAGCCTTGGCAGCCGGCGAGAATGGCGCGCGCCTGCGACGGGGTCAGGTTGGAGACTTCGATGTCGCAGCCGTTGATGTGCGCGCCGGCAAAGTTCGCTCCGGTCAAGTCGGCGCGCCGCATGTCGCAGCCTTCCATATTTGCGTTTGCGAAATTGACGTCGCGCAGGTTCGCGCCCGTAAAGTCTACGCCCGTGAGATTGGCGTATGAGAGGTTCGCGCCGTGCAGATCCGCGTTGGAAAAATCCGAACCGACCAGCGCGACGCGCGAGAGGTTGCGCCCCGCCCACTTGACGCCGCTGAAATCGCAGCCCGTGCACGAGCCCTTGAGATCCGCAACGCGCTTGAGCGACGATTTGTAACCGTAGGGCACTTTGTAACGCATGGCCGGAATATTGACGTGAATGGCCGGAATGAGCACGTTGGAAGCCGGCACATTGACGTTGAACTTGGGAATGTTGACGTTGACCGCCGGAACGTTCACGTCGATCATGCCGTCGCGAATCACCGTGCGTTTAGAGATCTTCGTGGTTTTTTTCGTTACCGTCCGAGGCGTGGGAGTCGCGACGGCGACCATCGCCGGCGGAAACGCGGCTTGCGTCGCGGGCAGATATTTGTCGCGGTAAACGACCGCCGTTTTTCCGGTAACGGCCGGTTTTACCGGTTCGGCTACACGGGCCGTTTTCTGCGAAGCGGCCGCGGTGTGCGTGACGGGGGAGTGCGTGCCGGCCGCAAGCGTGAACGCAAAGGACGGCGCCACGTTTTGGGCGACGAAGAACGTCACGATCAGTGCCGCGGCGACCGCGCCGGCCGGGCCGAACGAAACGCTCGTGCGCACGTTACGGCCTGCCCGAAGCAGTCTTTCCACGCGGATCGAAAGTCCGCGGCGCGTGAGAAATACGCCCGGAGCTGCAAGGGCGCGATGGGGCCACGCCGTCACTTCGGCCATCCGCGTCAGACACGTCGCATAAGGACGGACGTCGCCGGTCTGATGCAGCACCCAATCGTCGCAAGCGACTTCGCGTTCCAAGTCGAGCTGCTGCGCGATAAAGAGCACGGCCGGGTTGAAGAAAAAGATCGCTTGGATAATCCGCTGCAGGCCGTTGGTCCAGTCGTCGGCACGGCGCAAGTGAGCGAGTTCGTGCAGCGTGATTTGATCGATCTCTTTTTCGGAGAGCGTTTCGAGCAAATGTTTTGGAATCAGCACCATCGAGTCGAACAGACCGACGGCGACGGGAACTTCAATATGCTCCGAGACGCACAGACGCACATCGCGCGTGCCCTTCTCGGCATGGGCCCAGCGCGCAAGCTGCTCGCGGTAGTCGAGCGAAAGCGGCAACGCGTCGCGCTTGAGCGCTTCGAGCTTGAAGAGATTGACGGCCAGTCGTAGTAAAAGGAAGAGCGAAGCCACGACCCATACGGCAAAGATCGTCAGCGCCAGCGCTTGCGGCAGCGCAAAACGCAAGCGGCTGGGGAAGCTCGGCGCAAGTGCGGCCGGCTGTGACGCGTTGTAGGCGGGGCGCTCTTGGTCCGCGGCATTTGCGGGCAGTTTGGAGGGCGCACTCCCCTTCGTGTCGCGCGCCAACGTCGTTTGCGACACCGGGACCGTGTGGTGCAATGCCGGCGCATTCTGCACGCTCACCTGAGGAATCGCGGTCACCACCGGAACGGCCAGCGCCGCAATCAATGCGACGCACCACGCTGCGTAGCGCGTGGTCGCGTTGATGTTCGGCAGATAGTTTAAAAGCGCCCAAACCGCCAGCGCCAGAATAGCGCCTTCCCATAAACTATTGAAAAGCGTCGCGACCGCAATCCGCGCGGCCGGTTCGGCAAAAGCAGCGAGCGCGTTCATTAGGAACCTTCCTCGTACTGTTCGATGAGCGTCTTGAGCCGTTGCAATTCCTCGGCGCCGGGACGCTCGTTCTCGATCAAACGTAGTGCGAGTTCGGCCCGATTGTTTCCAAAGAAACGGTTCAGCAAGAGACCGACCGCGGACTGCGCCGCCTCTTCGCGTTCGACCAGCGGAGAGTAGACGTACGCGCGGCCCTCTTCTTCGTGGCTGACGTAGCCTTTTTGTTCCAGAATGCGCATCGTCGTCAGCACCGTGTTGTACGCAATCGGCGGCGGCGGCAGCGCTTCGGTCACATCGGCGATCGTGGCGCTGCGCTTCTGCCAAAGCACTTCCATCAAACGCAGTTCCGCCTCGGTCAGCGTCGGGGATTTCTTGCGAGCCACAGCTACCTCCAAGCCGGATGAGTGTTATTAATTCTTTAGTAGACTATACGGCGCCAGCCACGCGTTGTCAACTATGGAATTAATACCACGCCGAGGGTGGCGGGCCCCGCTCGGAGAGAGGACGAATAGCGCCGATTCGTTACCCCTATCAATGGAGACAAGAATGCGGCGTCCCTTCGTCCTTCGCAGCGCCGGGTTGGTCCCGGCCGCCCTGGCCCTGCTAGCCTCAACTGCCTGCTCCGGCGGCGCGGTGATCGGCAGCGGGCCTTTGCCCACTCCGACCCCGGTCGTGCCGCACGTATCGGCGGAGTTCACCGTGCCCACCGCGGCCAGCGCACCGCAGGGAATCACCCTCGGTTTCGACGGCTTTCTCTACTTTGTGGAGACGGCCGGTAACAACATCGCGAAGATGACGACCGGCGGCGTCTTTGTCGAAACCGCCATTCCCACCGCAAACGCCGGGGCGTTCGGCATTGCCGGCATGCCCGACACCAGCGTCTGGTTCACCGAAAACACGGCGAACAAGATCGGCACGCAGACGGGCACGACGCCCGCCACCGAGTACCCGCTGCCGACCGCAAACGCCGGACCGACGTACATCACGCGCGGACCCGACGGCGCGCTCTGGTTCAGCGAAACCAACGCGAACAAACTCGGCCGCATCGATTTGGCCGGCAACATCACCGAATTTCCCGTGCCGACGGCTAACGCCGGGCTCGCGGGCCTGGTCGGTTTCAGCGACGGCGGAATCTGGATCGCGGAAAGCAACGCCTCGGCGATCGTCCGTTTCGACGTCGCTTCGTCGACGTTCGGAACTCCGCATCCGACGCTGACGGCAAATGCGGCGCCCACGCAAATCGTCGTATGCCCGGACAACCAAACGTTGTGCTTCACGGAAAACAACGCGGCGAAGCTCGGCCAGATCACGCCGGCCGGTGTGGTCACCGAACACTCGCTCGCGCCGGCGACTTCCGCATTCGGCTTGATTAACGGGGCCGACTTCAACCTCTACTTCACCGATCGCGCGCAGAACAAGATCGGCCAGATCTCGGGCATCTCGTTCGCCGTCTCCGAATTTGCGATTCCGACCGCCGCTTCCCAAGCATCGTTTCTTACGCTCGGACCGGACTCCGAGATCTACTTTACCGAAACCGCGGCGAACAAGGTTGGGCGTCTGACCTACTTCTAGACGGGATCTTCGCCGGACGTGCCCGGCAGCTCGGCCAGAAGCGCTACGCAGTTACCGGCCGTGCCAACGAGATAACGGCGCCCCTCGATACCGGCCACGTGCAGCGCGGCCTGTTTCGTCAGCGGCGCCGAATCCAAAATGCGAACGCTCTTCTTCCCGGCTGAGAACTCGCGGCCGCGTGCGAACATTCGCGCGGCCGTATTCAATCCGAGCAGCAGCAGCCCGACGATGCCGAGCGCGAAGAGGTAATGCAGCGCAAACCCCACGGCAATCCAAGAGCCCGGCAGGGCGCGGAACGTGCCATCACTTGCAGGCGGCCAAGCGAGGTCTGGATTCGAGCGAACCGCGCAGCGCCTCGAGTTTGCGCATGAGCTGCGCGAACGTGTTGAAATCGAGCGCCTGCTCCGCATCGGAAAGCGCCGTGGGCGGTTCGGGGTGAACCTCGACGATGGCGCCGTCGAGTCCCGCGGCGGCCGCCGCCAAAACGAGCGGTTCGATCAAACTCGCGCGCCCGGTTGCGTGACTCGGATCGGCGATCACCGGCAGATGCGTGAGTTCTTTGAGCCGCAGCGCACCGCCGAGATCGAAGAGATTCCGCGTTTGCGGATCGAAGCCGCGCACGCCGCGTTCGCACAAAACGACGTTGGGATTGCCTTCGAGCAGAATATATTCGGCCGCATACAGCACTTCGTCGAGCGTCGCGAACGGCGCGCGTTTTAGCAAGACGGGTTTCCCGGTGCGAGCCGCCGCTTGCAGCAGCGTGAAGTTCTGCATGTTGCGCGCTCCGATCTGGATCATGTCGACATACCAGTCGAGCACCAGCAGCTGCGTTTCGGAGAGCGCTTCTACCACTGCCGGCACGCCGGCAGTCCGGCATGCCGCCGCAATCAGCTTGACGCCCTCTTCTCCCAGGCCTTGGAACGCGTACGGCGACGTGCGCGGTTTGTAGGCGCCGCCCCGCACCATCGCCGCGCCCGCCGAAGTCACGAACTTCGCCGTCAGCTCGATCTGCGCGCGGCTCTCGATCGCGCACGGACCGGCGATCATCGTAAAACCCCCGTCGCCAAAGCTCGCCGATCCCACGCGAACGACGGTCGCTCCGGCCCCTTCTTTACTCGCTAGTTTATACACGATTACAGCCTCAAGAGATAAAAAAACCGCCCCGGTAAGGGCGGCTTTTGAAGAGTGATTGACGATCTTCGCTGGCGCGCTTAACTTACCGGCATTTCTGCGGCGAGGTACCACCAATAGGAATAGCGCGCGGACGAGATCATGTGGAGGGCAGTCTAGCACGGGTTGGAGCCGCTGTCAATTTTGCGAGGGAAGCCCGAGGGCGTTGCGCACGATCCTCGCGCCGTTTTCGCTGAGGACCGACTCCGGATGGAACTGCACCGCAGTGATCGGAAGCGACCGGTGCGCGATTGCTTGGACCACCCCATCGGAGCTGCGCGCGAGGACTTCCAACTCGTCGGGAAGCGTCGCCGGATCGAGGCAGAGCGAATGATATCGCGTAGCGTGCAGCGGCGACGCGAGCCCCTCGAAGAGCGTCCCGCCGCGATGGGTGATGGCGGAAACTTTCCCGTGCATGGGTTCAGGCGCGCGCGTGACGCGCGCTCCGAACGCTTCGCCGATTGCTTGCAGACCCAGACAGACGCCGAAGACCGGCATCTTGCGCGCCGCAGCGTCGCGAACGAGCTGGACGATCTGCGGCGTTTGACCGGGATTGCCGGGCCCCGGGCCGATCACGAGCGCGTCGTACTCTTCCAAAAGTTTGGGACCCAGACGCGGATCGTCGTTGTGCAGCACGTCGGGCTGCGCACCTTGTTCGGCTAACAGGTGCACGACGTTGTACGTGAACGAGTCGAAGTTATCGACGAAGAGCACTTTCATGTCGCGCTCGCTGAAGCAGCGAGCGGCTGCTCGACATGACAATGTAAAATCGCGCGTACTATTTGAGTTTTGCCCAGAATTTCTTCATACTCCGCTTCGGGTTCGCTGTCCGCGACGATGCCGGCCGACGCTTGCCAGTGAACCTCTCCATCGTGCACGTGCATGCTGCGAAGCGTGATGCACGAATCGAAATCTCCGCTGAAAGCCCAGCGGCCGATACTGCCCGCGTAGAAACCGCGCGCGACCGGTTCGAGTTGGTCGATCAGCTGCATGGCACGAATTTTCGGCGTACCGGTAACCGTGCCGGCCGGAAAGCCGGCGGCGAAGAGATCGAGCGCATCATATCCCGATCGCAGCGTACCGGTGACGTCGGAGACGATATGCATGACGTGGCTGTAACGCTCCAGCTGCAGCAGCTCCGAAACTTTAACCGTACCGAAATCGCAAACGGCTCCGAGGTCGTTGCGTCCCAGATCGACGAGCATGACGTGCTCGGCCCGCTCCTTTTCGTTCGCGAGCAGCTCGCCGGCTATGATCAGATCTTGCGACTCGTCGCCGCCGCGCGGGCGCGTGCCGGCCAGCGGACGGATGCGCGCCGTTCTTCCTTCGAGCCTCACCAAAAACTCCGGCGAAGCGCCCAATAACTGTCCGAACGGCGTGTCGACGTAAAACATGTAAGGCGACGGATTGCGCGAACGGACCGCGCGGTAGACGTCGAACGCGGTTCCATCGAGCTGCGCGGAAAAACGAATCCCGAGCTGGAGCTGATAGACCTCGCCGTCCAAGATATAGCCCTTCACGCGGCGCGCCAGTTCGAGAAACTGCGCGCGATCGAGCGAGGCTTCGACGGGTTGGAGACCTCGCACGGCTCCCGGTAACGAGGGCCGCGCGGCCATGAGGCGGTCGACGTAGGATCCGATGCGCGCTTCGAGGTCGTCTTCGCGCTCGCCGCACGTCCAGATCGCAAGTTCGTCGCTAAAGTGATCGAAAATCAGCCAGGTCGCCGGCAATGCGACGAACGCGGCAGGCATCGCCGGATCCGCCGGTGCGCGTGCGGGCAGCCGCGCAAACGAACGCGCGGCATCGTAAGAAAACGCCACGAGCGCGCCACCCTGCCGGCGCGGATCGTCGACGCGTTCGCGGTGGCCGTTCACGAACGCGCGAACTGTCGCAATCATGTTGCCGTCGTCTTCAAAAGTGCGGGCCTCGAGGTAATCGATCCCGACAAACGAGTAGCGCGAGATCCGGCCGCCGCTCTCAACGCTCTCGAGCAAACATGAAGCGCCCGGCGTTCCAAGCGCGGCCAGCGCACCGATCGGCGTGATCGTATCGGATGCGATGGTGCGGCTCCGGGAAACGAGGCTGGACATCTAAGCCTGATTAGCTTCCTCGAGCTCCCGCTCTTCCTTTCGGGCGCGGCGCTCGGCGCATTCGGCAATCCGGCGAGTTCTCAACGCTTGAGCGGCTTCGCGTTCGCGGATCGCCCCCAGTGCCTCGATCTTCCGCTCCGCCGTTTCGTTCCGATACCGTAGAACTGCGGACCGTGCCGCCGCAACCGCGTTTTCCAGGCTTGCGGCCAAGGCCGTTCCGCTCCGTTCGATCTCGCCGCGGGCGCGCGCCAAAGCCTTTTCCGCTTCGGCGAGATGGCGTTCGGCTTGTTCGAGCCGCGCCCGCGCTTGCGCGAACGACACGCGTTTCGCTTGTTCGGCGGCGCGGCGCTGCGCGAGCAGCGCGTCGAGCGCGTCCGGGATGCTTACCTCAGACGGCGAGCTGCGAGCGCTCCGGGCCGACCGAAACGCATTCGACCGGAACCGCAAGTGACGCTTCGATGCGCTTGACGTACGCGCGCGCTTCGGCCGGAAGATCGGCAATACGCGTGACGCCGGTGATGTCGGCGTTCCAGCCCGGAACGTATTCGATATCAACCTCGAGGCGCGGATCGGCAGCCGACGCAAAGGCGGCAGGTCTTCCGGCGAGACCATACGCCGTGACGATGCCGATTTTTTCTAAGCCCGAGAGCACGTCGAGCTTCGTGATTGCCGCAGCCGTCAAACCATTGAGGCGCGACGCATAGCGTGCTGCCACCGCATCAAACCACCCGCAACGCCGCGGACGTCCGGTGACTGTGCCAAACTCCGCGCCTGCCGCACGCAGACGCTCGCCGTCTTCGCCGGGGAGTTCCGACGGAAAAGGGCCGGCGCCGACGCGTGTCGCGTAAGCCTTGACGACTCCCAACACGCGATCGATCGCGCGCGGCCCGACGCCCAAGCCGATGCAAGCGCCGCCCGCTAACGTATGCGAGCTCGTGACGTACGGATAGGTGCCGTATCCCACATCCAGCAACGTGCCCTGCGCGCCTTCGGCCAGGACTCTTTGCCCGCGCTCGAGCGCCGAATGCAGATACTCGACACCGTCGACGACGTGACGTGCGATGGACTCTTCCAGATCCCCGGCGGCAAGCAATGCGCCAAACGTCACGCCCTTGCGCGCGACTTTGTCCATGTAGGCCGGCCCGATGCCGCGCCCCGTCGTCCCGATCGCACCCGCGCCGCGAGCGTGTTCGGCTTCGCGGTCCGATTCGGCGTGCTGAGGAAAGACGACGTGCGCGCGATCGGAGATCTTGATCCGCGAAAGATCGACGCCGATCTTGGCGAGCGCTTCGAGCTCGGCGAGCAAACCCGCCCGGCTAATGACCGTGCCCCCGCCGATGAAAAGTTCGCAGCGCTCTTGCAGCACGGCCGAAGGAACGACGCGCAGTGCGAGTCTCCGGTCGCCGACGCGAATTGTGTGACCGGCATTGTCGCCGCCGCCGAATCGCGCGACGATGTCGAAATCGCGCGCGTAATAATCGACGACGCGGCCCTTGCCCTCGTCACCCCACTGCAGGCCGATGATTACGTCGATGGCTCACCCATCGGAATCGGCGAGACGCCGCCGAACGAGGTCAGCACGTACTCGCTGAAGAGCGCGTTCGGCCAGCCGAAATCCACGCGCGTATACCGCTTGGGATCGTTCGGATCGAACGACTCGTGCAGCAGGTGATCGCCCGGATCGCTGGCCAGCAACTGGTTCAGAACGTCCTGCTTCTCGGTTTGAGAATCCGACGTAAGCCCTTGCATCACCAGGGCCAGCGGCCAGATCCAATGATCCGGCGTGTGGTAGCTGCCGATCCCGCGCGCGACGTTCCCGGAATAATACGACGCGTTGTCCAGCGAAAGTAAGAATGCCCGCGTGTTCAGATAGTACCGGTCGGCGGACGTCGTATAGCCGATGTACGGCGCGGAGAGCAGGCTTGGAACATTCGCGTCGTCGGTCACGATCGCGTTTCCCAGGCCGTCGGCCTCGAAAGCATAGATTTTTCCGTATTTCTTGTCGGTCACCATACCGTATTTTTCGATTCCGCGCCGAATCTGATCGCGCAGCGTGGCCGCGGCCCGCGCCTTGGCGCCGTCATGGTAGATTTGGCGCTCGATCTGATCCATATCGCCGAGCGCGACGACCGCAAACATTTCCGACGGAATCAAATAGTTGTAGTAACAGGCGTCGTCGGAAGGGCGAAAGCCCGTCCAGATCATGCCGGTATAGCCGACGGGCCGCCCCCGGCCGTTGACGAGTTCCCGGTGCGTGTAGCGCGAATCGCGCGCGTGATGCTGTTCGCGTTGCATCGTCGCCAGGGTCGCGTCGAGCGCTTTTTGTTCGTCGGCCGTGAAAATTGCAGCGTCGCCGGTCTCGTGCCAGTAACTCCACGCCAGCGTCACGGGATAGGCGAGCGAGTCGAGTTCGTATTTCTCTTCCCAGACGCGGTAGTCGAGCGTAAATGCGTTCGCGTACGGATCGATCTGCACGTATTTTGCCTGACGCGCGATGATCGCGCGCAGGAGTACCCTGACCGAAGGGTCGCTCTTGGCATAATAGAGGTAAGGACGCACCTGCGCACTGGCGTCGCGCAGCCACTCCGCCGGAATGTCGCCCGTCTTTACGTAGGCCGTTCCGTCGGGCGCGAACTCAGCGAGCTTCGTCGTATCCAAGAGCGCCGTCCGGAACATCGTTTGCAAATGGACGTTGGAATTTTGGTACTGCGCGGCGGCGCGAACGATCGACTGAAGCTCCAAGCCCGACGCGGGTGCGACCGCGACCAGCGCGATGAGCAGCAGCCCCAGAAACGTCGAAAGCCGGCGCTGCACGCTGCTGGGCACGCCGGTCTTACCGCGGCCAGCTGCCGTGAGCGTAGAGCGCGGGCAACTCCCGGTATTGGCCTTGATAATCGAGGCCGTAACCGACCACGAAAACGTCGGGAATCTCAAACCCGCGATACTTTACCTCGAGCCCGGCGATTCGGCGGTGCGGGCGATCGAGCAACGTGCAAATCTCGAGCGACGCGGGCTGCCGCGCCCGCAACGTGCGCGAGACGTATTGCAGCGTTAGGCCCGTGTCGATGGTATCCTCGACCAAAATGACGTGACGTCCCTCGACCGAAGCCGACGTGTCTTTGACGAAACGCAAACCTTCGGCGTCTTGATAGCGCGTGAGCGCGATGACGTCGAACTCGCACGGAATATCGATCGCTCGCGTCAGGTCGGCCAAGAAAACGGCTGATGCAGTGAGCACGCCGACCACCATCGGGTTGAGTCCGGCGTAGTCGCGGGAGATCGCAGCTCCGAGCTCGCGGACGCGCGCCGCGATGGCGCCTTCGTCGTAGAGCCGCTCGGCGATCACGAAGCGCGCGCGAGCCTATTGGAAAAGACGCGTTCCACGTCGCGGCGGGTGAAAAGTTTGATCTGAACGTCGGGATAGGCTTGGCGCAGCAGCCGCATCTTACGGTTCTTGCGGGTCAGCAGGCGCGGGCTCAGGACGGTCATCTCAACAAAGAGATCGAATTCAGGCAAGAAGAAATCCGGCGTAAACCATTCGCTCACATAGCCGTGCGCGTCCCAGCAGATCGGAAAAGCACATGGTTCGTAGATCCAACTGACTTCGTAAAAATCCAGAAGCCGGGCAAATTCTTCTTCGCTGCGATGAGCGAACCGGGCGACTGTCGCTGCCACGGACTTACATCTACGACGGCCCTGTGGAAAACTCCGCCTGGGCGGGCAGCGTCACGTCGAAGCGAGCTCCGCCAAGCGCCGAATCCGTGACGGAGACGCTGCCGCCGCATCGTTCGGCGATCAGCTTCACGATCGCCAATCCGATGCCGGCGCCGCGGCGGGGCGCGGCATCTTTTCCGCGCACGCTCAGATCGAAAACCGACGCGCGTTCCTGCGCACCGATGCCGGGGCCGTCATCCTCAACGGTGATGATGACCTTTTCTCCGCGCGCGCTGACGCGAATTGCGATCGTTCCGCCCTTCGCTCCGTACTTCGTTGCATTTTCGAGCAGATTGATGAGGAGCTGCAAACACGGGTCGGGATCGATCGCCGCGGCGGCGCCCCGGTCGGCGTCTGGGGCCACGGTCATTCCGCGGGCTCGCGCCAGCGGAGCGACGGCATCGCAAGCCAGCGCCAGTTGCTCGGCGACGTCGCAGGCGCCCATCGCGTTCAACCCGGCCGATAAGTCGAGCAGCGAAAACTCGAACATACCGTCGATCATGCGTCCCATGCGCAGCGCTTCTCGCTGCGCGGTATGCAAGAACCGCTGCGAAGTCGACACGTCGACTTCTCCGTCGAGCAGCGTCTCGAGATACCCGCGGATCGAGGCCAGCGGCGTGCGCAGCTCGTGGCCGACCGCGGCAAAGAACTCATAGCGCTCGCGTTCTCGCGCGCCCCTTTCGAGTGCGATCTCGATCTCGGCGTCTAAATCGAAGGGAGGCTGCACCAGCGTCCAGCCGCTCTCGACGTGCAAACCGGTTTCGGCCGCCGTCTCCGAAGCGATGCGCTGCAGCATTGCGCGGCAGACGCTCGGGTTCGGCCGCGAGGTACCGCGCGGCGGGCCGGCCACCAGCACGGCAAAAATATCGCGCCCGCGATCGTGAATGCGATCGTCGCCGCGACGCAAAACGCGCCTCGAGGCCGCGGCAAAGGCTCGTGCCGCACGGCGTTCGACTCTGCGTGCGGCGCGTTTTCCTTCGCGCCACGCGATATGCTCGAATTCCGGAACGCGCAGCACGAGCAGCGGAACGCCGCCGTTAGCGGCAGGCGAACTTGTAGCCGAACCCATGCACCGTCAGCAGGATGCCCGGAAGCTTGCGCTGCTCTTCGAGTTTCAAGCGGATCCGCCGGACGTGCACGTCGACGGTGCGCTCGTCGCCTAAGAAATCGAATCCCCAGATCTTTTCCAGCAGCATCCGGCGCGACATCGCCATTCCGGCGTTGCTGGCCAGTTCCAGCAGCAGCGAGAACTCGCGCGGCTTCAGCCTGATGCTCGCGCCGTCGACGCGCACCTCGCGCGCTACCTCGTCGATCTCGAGCCGTCCGAATTTCAAAACCGCCGGGTGGTCTTGATAGGCTTTGCCGATGCGGCGCGCAAGCGTCTTGATGCGTGCGATCACTTCCCGAGGGCTGAACGGTTTCGTGACGTAATCGTCGGCGCCCAACTCCAAGCCGACGATGCGGTCGACTTCGTCGGCGCGCGCCGTCAGCATCACGATCGGCAGTTCGCGCTTCTCACGGCGCAGGATGCGCGCGACCTCGAATCCATCGATAGCCGGAAGACCGATGTCCAGAATCAACATGTCCGCCCAGTTGCGCGCCAGGCGCAGCGTCACGTTCCCGTCGCCGGCAATGCACACGTCGAGCCCTTCACGCTGCAAATGATGCTTTAATAGGTCCGCGATGCTCGCGTCGTCCTCGGCGATCAACACGCGCAGCACCGGCATGCCAAAACGTGTGCCCGGCCTTAAGAAGCTTGCGCCACCCTGAAGCCTGTCCTGACTATGTCATCCTGAGTTTGTGGAAAGGCGAGGGGCGAAGGGGCCGAACTCGGCCGCATGTTCGCGCAATCTGCGATAGACCAGCGGAGCCGGGAAGCCGAGCCGTTCGAGCGCGCGCGCCGCTGACGGGTAGCTGAGCTCGCTTTTCGTCCGGAAAAGTTTTTCGAGCGCTTTTCGCAAGCGCGTATCTTCGCCGGCCGAGGCCGCCTGAACGGCGAACCAGGCCGCTTCGCGATCGATACCCTTGCGCACGAGTTCCCCTACCAGCCGCACGTCGCCGACCGCCTTCTGCTTTCCCTCGACGTAGAGCTGAGCGAAGAGTTTGTCGTCGACGTAACCGTCGCGTTTGCACCGTTCGACCGCGCCGCGAATCTCTTCGCCCACAAACGTCTTGCGTTCGAGCTTCTGCCAGAGCTGCGCTTCGGTGAGGCGCCGGTGCGCCAGCATCCGTAGCGCGCAAACGTAGGCGTTTGCCACCCTTACTCGGTCGAGACCGCCGTTGCCGTGCCGTTGCGCGAGACCGTTGCCGTGAGCTCTTCGCGGATCTTACCCGCGATCTCGTCGGCGAGATCCAGGTGTTCTTCCAGATAGGACTTGGCGTTCTCGCGGCCTTGCCCGATGCGCTGCTCGCCGTAGGTGTACCACGAACCGCTCTTGCCCACGATGTTGCGCTCGAGTGCGATATCGAGAATCGAGCCCATCTTGCTGATACCGCGGCCATACGTGATGTCGAACTCGGCTTGGCGGAACGGCGGGGCGACCTTATTTTTTACGACCTTGACGCGCGTTCGCGTACCGACCACATCTTGCCCCACTTTGATTTGCTCGAGCTTGCGGACGTCCAAACGAATTGACGCGTAGAACTTGAGCGCGCGGCCTCCCGACGTCGTTTCGGGACTGCCGAACATCACGCCGACCTTTTCGCGCAGCTGATTGATGAAGATCATCACGGCCTTGCTGCGGGAAATACACGCCGTCAGCTTGCGCAGCGCCTGCGACATGAGCCGGGCCTGCAAGCCGACGTGTGCGTCGCCCATGTCGCCTTCGAGCTCCGCCTTGGTAACGAGAGCGGCGACCGAGTCCAGCACGATCACGTCGACCGCATTGCTGCGGATCAGCATTTCGGCGATGTCGAGCGCCTGTTCGCCGGTATCGGGCTGCGAAACGAGCAGGTTATCCAAATCGACGCCCAGCGCCGCGGCGTACGTGGGATCCAGCGCGTGTTCGACGTCGATGAAGGCGGCGGTGCCCCCGAGTTTTTGCGCTTCCGCGATAGCGTGCAGTGCGAGCGTCGTCTTGCCGCTCGATTCGGGGCCGTATATCTCCGCAATGCGTCCGCGCGGAAAACCGCCGACGCCGAGCGCGAGATCGATCGCGATCGAACCGGAGGGGACGACTTCGAAAGCCATCCGTTCGCTGAACTCGCCCATCCGCATGATCGAGCCTTTGCCGAATTGGCGCTCGATCTGCGCGAGGGCGTTACTGAGGGCGGTCTGCCGTTCGTCTTGCGCTGCCATGTCTCTCCTCACGTTAGCTTCTGTTATTTCTCTATTCACGATATCTGGCCTGAGTGCCAAGTGGGTGGCACTTAAAAAGTGCTTTCTTCGAAAAGGGCGTCGATAAATTCGCCCGGGGAAAACGGGCGCAGGTCTTCGGCCGCCTCGCCGAGCCCGACGAATTTTATGGGGACCTCGAGCTCGTCCACGATGGCGACCAGTACGCCCCCCTTGGCGGTCGAGTCGAGTTTGGTCACCACGGCTCCGGTCAGGGCGGCCGCCTGGTGGAAAAGTTTAGCCTGCGAGATCGCGTTTTGCCCGGTCGTGCCGTCGAGCACGAGCAGCGTCTCGGCCGGCGGCGCGCCCGTTTCACGCTCGATGATGCGCCGCATCTTTTTCAGTTCTTCCATAAGATTGGTTTTGGTTTGCAGCCGGCCGGCCGTGTCGACGATCACGACGTCGGCTTCACGCGAGCGCGCGGCCTGTAAACCGTCGAAGACGACCGAGGATGGATCGGCGCCTTCTTTGCCGCGTACGAACGACGCGCCCGAACGCTCCGCCCAAATGCCCAGCTGCTCGGCGGCAGCCGCGCGGAACGTATCCGCGGCCACGAGTGTAACGGCTTTCCCTTGTGAACGTAAGCGGGTGGCGAGCTTGCCGATCGTCGTCGTCTTGCCGCTGCCGTTCACGCCGACGATAAGCACCACCGCAGGCGCGCCGGTAAGATTCAGTTCGGCGCTTGGAAGCGTGAGAAATCGCTCTACGTCTTTGCGAAACCGGGCGACGATCTGATCGCTCGTGCTCCACAGCTCTTGCTTGGCGACCGTCTTGAGGCCCCCGGCGATCTTCGTGGTCGTCGCAACGCCGAAATCGGCCGAGAGCAAAAGCTCCTCGAGCTCTTCCCAGACCTCGGGGGTAATGGGCTTGCGCGCCCGGCCCAGGGCCTCGACGCCGGCCAGTGCCTCCCTCGCCATGCCGAAGGAGGCCCGGAGCTTAGTAAGCCAGCTCACGGACCTGAGGCTTCCACACGCCTAATCGAACTCCTGTTCGATCAACAGCGTATTCGCGCTGCGCGCTCCACGCCCCCAGCCGGCAAAAGCCGGCTGGGTCCCCGGCTCCGCCCCGTTGGGGCTCCGCCCACCCGCATTAGCCCGGTGGCACTTTTCGGACGTACTTTTGCTTGAGGGTGGGGTCGCCTTCGCGGATGCCGAGATCGCTTTGCAGCTGGCGGAGAAGCTGGCGCAGGTGGATCACCGCCTGCGCGTGGATCTGCGAGACGCGCGATTCGGAGACGTTCAGCCGCTCCTTGATATCTTTGAGCGCTTGGCCTTCGAAATAATAGAGTGAGATCACGACCCGTTCTTGCGGCGGCAGCTCGCCGACGGCTTGCACGAGCGCGTTGCGGAGCTCGCGCTGCTCGACGCTGGCGGTGATGTCGACTTCGGCATCCTTGAGCGTATCGGCGAGCGGGATTTGATAGCCTTTATCGCTGGGCAGCGGTTCCTCGAGCGAAAGCAGCGACGTGCCGCGCACGCGCTGAAGCAGCGCGTTGTATTCGTCGACCGGCATCGAGAGATGCGCCGCGACTTCCGCGTCGGTCGGCAGGCGCCCGAGCTTCACCTCAAGCTGTTGATAAGCGCGCTCGATTTCGCGCGCGCGCTGCCGGACGGCTCGCGGAACCCAGTCGAGCGCGCGCAACGCATCGATAATCGCGCCGTTGATGCGCGTGATGGCATACGTTTCGAACTTCACGCCGCGAGAGTCGTCGTATTTTTCGATCGCGTCGATCAAACCGACGATGCCGTCGTTGACCAAATCGTTCAAATCGACGTTGGGCGGCAGACTGACCGAAATTTTCCCCGCCACGTACTTGACGATATGCAAATACTTGTGGATGAGATCTTCGCGCGAGTACTCGACGCCGTTGATGCGGTAGCGGCGCTTGCCGCCGCTCGTCTTCACGTGTACCTGATGCGGGGATTGACGGCGGCGTAGAGCAGGTCGACCCCCGTGTTTACGACCACGAAGACCGCTGCGAACAGCAAGATGACGCCGTTGACGAGCGGCATGTCGCGGTTGCCGATCGCATCGAATGCCAAACGCCCCACTCCGGGCCAGGCAAAGATGTGCTCGGTCAGCACGGCGCCGCCGAGCAGCAGTCCGGTCTGCAAACCCACAACGGTGAGAATGGGAACGAGCGCGTTGCGCAAAGCGTGCCGCAGCAGCACGGTGCGTTCGCCCAAGCCCTTCGCGCGCGCTGTCCGGATATAGTCGCTGCGCAGGACGTCGAGCATTCCGCTGCGCGTGATCTTCGCGATGATTGCCAGCGGAATCGTGCCGAGCGTCAGCGCCGGCAGCACCAAGTGCCAGAGCGCATCGCCGGCAGCTTGCCAGTTCCCCTCCAAGAGCGCATCAAGGACGATGAGGTGCGTGATCGGCGTAACGGTGTACTGCAGCGAGATGCGCCCCGAAATCGGAAAGAGATTGAGCCCGTAATGCGATGGTACCACCGAAAGCAGATAGACGAGCATCCAACCGAGCCAAAAAACCGGGATCGAGACGCCCAGCAGCGCGAGGCTCATCGTAAAGGCGTCGGCGGCCGAGCGGAATTTCACGGCCGCGATAATTCCCAGCGGGATTCCGAAAACGACGGCGACGATCATCGCACCTAGCGCGAGTTCGACCGTGGCGGGAAAATATTGCGCCAATTTTCCGGCGACGCTCTCGTTGTCGACGAGCGAGTTGCCGAGATCCCCGCGCGCGGCGTGCGCCATGTAGATCCCGAGCTGAACGTACCACGGTTTATCCAGCCCGAGCGACGCGCGCAGAGCGGCGGCTTGGACCGGCGATGCATGCTCGCCCAGCCGGATGGCTACGGGATCGCCCGGAATCGCTTTCATGAACGCGAAGCTCACGACCGTAATCGCGATCAGCACGAACACCAGCCGCACGACGCGAACCGCCGCGAACCTAGCCATGTACCGTGCGCACCGCGAAACGCAGCGCCTGTCCGTAGAGAAATGCCCGCTCGCCCAGCGAACGCTCGTGATCTTCGCGCTGCAGAATATCGACGAAACGCGGCGATCTCGCGAGCTGGTCGAAAAGTTTCGCGTACCGCGAAGGCTTGCGTTCGAGAAACCGCATCAACTCCGCGCGGTGGCGTAAGCGTCCGTAGAACCGCTTCTTGAGGGCCGCGCCGTAACGCTCGTAAGCGCGCACCGGATGCGCGCGCGCGGCAGTGACGGCTTGCGCCGCCATCCGGCCGCTCATCGCGGCTTCGTAGATTCCTTCGCCGTTGGTCGCATCGACCAACCCGGCAGCCGTTCCGCCGACCAGCGCGCCGGGAACCGCAACGCCCGGGCGCGGCGCGCCGCCGTACAGCAGATGCCCTTCAAGCTTTGTCGTGAAAACCGCCAAAGGATAGAGCCGCGCGCGCACACGCTCGGTGAAACGATCGAGCTCCTCTCGCAGTTGCGCGCCGGGCATTTTCCCCATTACGCCAAGGCCGATCGCCAAGTGATCGCGCTTGGGAAACATCCACGCCACCGTCATGCGGCCGTCGCGCGTTGCAAAATAATGCATCTCGAGCGAGCGGTAAGCCACTGCGTCGGCCGGCCGGTCGAGATAGACGCGGTACTGAAGCGTCGTTACCAAACCGCTCTGCCATTGGGGATAGGCAAACTCGGTCTCTTCCAATTTCGCCGTGGATCCTTGCGCGAAGAATACGTTTTGCGCGGCGATCGTTTTCCGGACGCCCGCGCGAACATCGGCATATTCGATCACGACCCGATCGCCTTCGCGGTGCATCTGGCGGAACATCGCTCCGGTGCGCACGTCGGCGCCTTCCTCCGACGCCAGGTTTGCAATCGTCCCGTCGAGCTCTTCGCGCGTCGTGGTATGGCCCGGCACGATCGCCAGTTCGTATTCTTTTCCGGCGGGGTCGAAAAGCGCCAGCCTCGGCGTGTCGCAATGCACGATCTCGCGCGGCAAATCGAAGGTCGCACAAAATCCCGGGCGCAGCCCGGCGGCGCAGACGCGTTTCGCGCCGACGATCGCATCCTTCTCCAGTACGACCGTTCCCACGCCAGCCCGCGCGGCCTCGCGGGCGGCGATTCCTCCGGCCGGCCCGCAGCCGACGACAAGAAACTCGACTTGCTCCACCCTGCCTTGGTTCGACGGCACAAGGATGATCCTGTGGGCTAACGGTCTCGACGATAGGGAACGGAGCGCACGGGACGGGCGATCTTGGTGTTGCCGACCGGACTTGCTAGGCGCCGTTCCAGGTTTGTGAACTCGGTGATCACATCGCGGGCTTCAAAAACGCGATTTCGTTTCTGTCCCATCCGTAACGGGACGAGTATCTTTGCCTCCGTAAGGCGCGCAATCGCTTGGTTTGCAGCTTCATCGCTGCGGCGGATAAGGTTCGCCGCGGTATTTGCCGTCACGATTGGGGATCCGGGAAGCTTCGCTAGCAAGAGCTCAAGGGCGGAATTCGCTCTGACCGTACCCAGACGTTTACGCCATTTGTCCTGGAGTTCGGTAATTTTGTCTTCATAAGCGCTTGCGTCCGCGACAGCGCGGCGACACGCCACCGCGAAGATGCCGACCCAAAGATTAATTCCATTCGTGGCTTGCTTTGATGCAGGCGATCCTAGGTACCGTGTGGCGCTAAGTCCTCGAATGTAATCCTTCGATAGCGTGGCGAGCACGAGCGAGACCGGTAGCGAGACCGTCGTTGTGAGCTCGCGTCTACGGAAGATCATGTGGATGAGGCTCCGTCCCACGCGACCATTGCCGTCGGCGAAGGGATGAATCGTTTCGAATTGCGCGTGGGCAATTGCAGCTTGCGCGACCGGTGACAGCGAGTCTTCGTTGGAAAAATCGCAGAGATCCGATAGGAGCTTCTTTACCATTTCTGGCGGAGGCGGTACGAACTCAGCGGAACAAGGATTATAACTGCTGCCGCCGATCCAGTTTTGCGCCGTTCTGATTTTTCCGCCATGATCCGCAATTGAGGTGGAAGCTAGCAGCAGGCGATGCGTTTCCAGCAGCATCTCCACAGTGATCTTCTTGTTCTTCTTCATCTTCTCGAGGACGAACGTCATGGCTTGAATATTGCCTAAGATTTCCGTCGCGGTGACGTCTCTTCGGTCTTCACCGAGCATCTCAGCGGCGTCGGCCCGGAGCAGGCGTCCTGGCCCAACCTCTAGTCCCTCGATGCGCGAGGATGCGACGGATTCAGCGCGCAATAGTAAGCGCGCAAGCGCCTCGGTATCGGCGAGCGCGCGCGCGCGCTCATTAAGCCGCACAATTTGGCGCTCCGCATCAGCGACATCGGCAGCCTCTTTTGAGAAAAACGTGAACTCGCGCTCGCGTAACGGATCAGGCTCGTAAGCGGCGTAGTGGCAACCCCGCCGGTCTCGGTGCGGGAGGCTGGTCCCATCTACCTGGGGTGTCCAGTACTTCTTTATAACCTTGGCCAAGAGATCTCCCTTAGCCAAGGTTAGCATATAACCTTGGCTAAGGCTAGCCCCTAACCAAGGTTATACGATCGGGCCAAGTGCCACGAACCTAGGGCAGCAGCCAGGGCATACCATCTTGCCCTCACCGATGGCCTCCCTAAAGCGCATGAAATAGATCGCCTTAGAGGGCCTGCAGCGCCTGGATTAGGCCGAGCTCACGTAGCCGGATTCGACAGGCCTCCTTCGATACCCGAAGCTTTAGAGCGCAAGCTTCAACCGTTGGTTCTTTGCGGAATATTTCTTTACACAAAGAGGCCGGCATCAGAAGGTTCGCTGCAAATTTGTTCGCTAGAATTTCCCGCCGTCTGCGCCAAGGTTCGCTTGGCGTTTTCGAGCTGAGATCACTAACATCGCAACTAAAGACCGAGTCAGATGATTGCTCAAACAACGAGGGCGAGGCCGAATCCTTATAGTCTAATATCAAATGACCACACTCATGGGCGACCGTAAAACGCTGACGCTCTTCTATGTCATTGGCTTCGATTAGCATCAATTTTTGGTCCGGCAAGAGTACGCCCAGCAGTGAGTTCTCGCGAATGGCGAGACCATCAATAAACGGATGCTGTATAGTCACGCCGGGGTCGGCCCGATCAGGCTTTGCCGGCCTTAACGCCGGCGCCAAGTCGCTCGGCTCGCAAGGCACAGCCAAGTCGGCCCGTTCAAGCCGGAGAACGAACGTGAAGCGAGTCGCTTTGGCGGCCACCGAAGGGTCGATATTGATTACCTTCGTGCATCAATTTCTTCGCGCCTGAGTCGCGCTGGTCTGAAAGAGCGGCGCCATCGGAACGGCAGCCGCGTCGCCGGCGTGCTCGAGGTACTTGTGGATTCCGAACGCATCTTCGATCGTGCGCAGCAAAGAGTAGTGCGTGTAGGGCGTTGGATCCGTTAGGTGCCGCGGACCGTGGTTCGTGACGACGATCGTAGGAATGCGCCCGCCGCCCGCGCCCGTCCCGTCGTCTTCATCAAACGTGATGACGATGGCCGCGTTGGCACGAGATGACCATGCGCTCGAGGCCATGATTTCGCCGGCGAGCAACTTTATCTCGTTGTCGCCCCGCCGGATCAGGCCCCGAGTCGTCCAGCAATCGAACGGACTGCCGCCCAGCGCGCCGTGCATATCGTTGCAAAGGTTCGGAACGATCAATGCAAAGTTCGGGATATCGCCGCTGCGCAGATCTTTTTTCAGCTGCAAAAAGTCGACGAGGTGCTCGCTGCGTTTAGGATCCTGCTGGACGGATCGAAAATTGAGAAAGCCCGAATGCTTTGAGGCGTACAACCCGGAACGTATAGCAAGCGAACCGGGCGCGGGCAAAGATTCGTAGTAACCTTTCCACGTGAGGTGTGACGACTCGAGCTGCGTAGACAGGTTCGGCGCATCGATCGTATGGCCCGGAGACGAGAACGGCGCGTCATCGGCAACGCCAAACGTTGAGCCGCCGACGATCGCAACGTAGTTCGGCTCGCTCGGATGTGTCTCGGCAGAGAATTGCGTCGCGGTGCCGTACTGCTGGGCGAAAGCGGCGATTGCCGGCGCGTCGTGCGCGTTCATGACGCGTTCGTAGCTCTTGTTTTCGTCGACGATAACGAAAATGTGCGCGTAACGAGGTACGCGCAGATCGCCCGGAAGGCAAGCCGCGTTACTTGATGGCATCCCGCCCGCGAGCACCAGCGCGCAGAGAAGCCCCAGCCTAAATCTCATGCCCCGACCTTAAGCGACCGTGTCTCGCGGCCCTCGACCACGCTCGGGCGTCCTTCGACGACACGCTCGCTATGCGAGCGCTGCTCAGGATGACAACGTGGGTGGAATAGCCAATTCGCGGCCCCTATGCAATCAGTAAGCGGGATCAGTTCATCGGCTGCCATCTATCTAGGCCTGGGCGCGGGCGTCCTGGCCATTGTGTACGGAATCATCCTTATAAGCTGGGTGTTGGGACGTTCTCCCGGCAACGCGCGCATGCAAGAGATTGCGGGCGCGATCGAAGAGGGCGCGATGGCGTTCCTGAAACGGCAGTACACGACGATCGGTATCGTCGCGGTCGTGCTCTTCCTCGTGATTCTGTGGGGCCTTCACTGGCAGACCGCCGTCGGATTCTTAGTGGGCGCCGTTCTCTCGGGAGCCGCGGGCTTCATCGGGATGATGGTCTCCGTCCGCGCCAACGTCCGCACGGCTGAAGCAGCTCGAGGCGGATTAGGTCCGGCGCTCTCGGTGGCGTTCCGCGGCGGAGCCGTGACGGGACTGCTCGTCGTCGGACTCGGCATTCTCGCGGTCGCGGGCTACTACTGGATCCTGCTCTCGGTCAATCGCGGCAACGAACCCCACTCGCTTGGCGCCATGATTGGCCTTGCATTCGGCTGTTCGCTAATTTCGGTCTTCGCGCGCTTGGGCGGCGGCATTTACACCAAAGCCGCCGATGTCGGCGCCGACCTCGTCGGCAAAGTCGAGGCCGGCATTCCCGAAGACGACCCGCGCAACCCGGCCGTCATCGCGGACAACGTCGGCGACAACGTCGGCGACTGCGCCGGCATGGCGGCCGACCTTTTCGAAACCTACGTCGTAACCACCGTTGCCGCAATGCTGCTGGGCAACTTGCTGCTCGGTAAGGTGGCCGGCGCGACGACGTTCCCGATCGTCATCGGCGCGATCTCGATCGTTGCCTCGATCGTCGGCACGTTCTTCGTCGGCATCGGCAAAGTCGATCGCGCGAAGATCATGAACGCGCTCTATGCGGGACTCGGCGTCGCGGGCATTCTCGCGGCCATCGTCTTCTACTTCATCACCAACCGCGAATTCGGCGGGGGCATCAGCGTCGGCGCGGGAGCGCTAGCGCGCCACGTCACGCCGCTCGCCATTTGGGCTTGCGCGATTATCGGCTTGGCGGTAACCGGCCTCATTACGTGGATCACGGAATACTACACCGGCACGCAGTATTCGCCGGTGCGAAGAATTGCCAACGCCTCGGTGACGGGACATGCGACGAACATCATCAGCGGTCTGGCCGTTTCGATGCAAGCGACGGCGCTGCCGGGCTTGGTCATCGTCATCGGCATTCTGGCGTCATATTCGCTGGTCGGATTGTACGGCGTCGGCATAGCGGTCATGGCAATGCTCTCGATGGCCGGCATCATCGTCGCGATCGATTCGTTCGGACCGATTACCGACAACGCCGGCGGAATAGCGGAGATGGCGGACCTGCCGGCCGAGGTTCGCGGCGTTACCGATCCGCTCGACGCGGTCGGCAATACCACCAAAGCCGTTACCAAAGGTTACGCAATCGGCTCCGCCGGCTTGGCGGCAATCGTGCTGTTTGCGTCGTTCTCGCAAGAGCTGAGCGATAAGTGCGCCGCGGTTGCCGGTTGTGTAGCCGGCGCGGGTTTGTTCAGCATCGAATCGCCCTACGTTCTGGCGGGTTTGCTGATCGGCGGATTGCTGCCGTTCTTCTTCTCGTCTCTTTCAATGGAAGCCGTCGGCCGCGCGGCGGGCTCGGTCGTCGAAGACGTGCGCCGGCAGTTCCGCGATAACCCCGGCATCATGGCCGGCACGACGCGGCCGGATTATGCAAAAACCGTCGATATCGTCACGCGCGCCGCACTCAAGGAAATGGTCGTGCCGTCGCTTATTCCGGTCGGCGTGCCGGTCGTGATCGTCCTATTAGGAGCCGCTCACGTCTTTCCGGGAATCAGCGCTGCGCAAGTCATGGGCGGCGTCCTGGTCGGCGCCATCGTCACCGGCTTGTTCCTGGCGATTGCCATGACCAGCGGCGGCGGCGCGTGGGACAACGCCAAGAAGTATATCGAGGACGGACATTTCGGTGGCAAAGGCTCCGACGCACACAAAGCCGCGGTGACGGGCGACACGGTCGGCGATCCGTATAAGGATACGGCCGGCCCGGCGATCAATCCGATGATCAAGGTCCTCAACATCGTCGCGCTGCTCTTGGTCGCCTTTCTCATCCACTAGCCGGGAAACGACGACCGCCCGGCGAGCGGTTGGTCGCTGCGGCGAACGCCCGCGCGGGTACGAACGTTTCATCAAAGTGAGGATGGGATTGATGAAACGACTCTTGGGAATCGTCAGCGCCGCGGTGCTGGTTTTCGCGTGGTCTGCGCCCGCACTAGCCTCGTCGCAAGACGACCAAGTCGAAATGCAGATCGGCCAGCAAGAGTACCAGCAGCTGCAGCAAAAGGGCGAGATCCTCACGAGTTCTCCCTACTACGCCATCCTCAATCCGATCGCGGTGAAAATTAAACGCGTCGCCGATCGTCAGTATTTCACGCCCTTCCACTTCATTTTAGTCAACGAGAGTTCGCCCAACGCTTTTGCCGTGCCGGGCGGTAACGTCTACGTGACGACGGCGATGATGCGCTTCGTCAGGAACAAAGAAGAATTGGCGGGCGTGCTCTGCCACGAGACGTCGCACGACATCCATCACGACGTTTTGAACCTTTATCAAAAAGATCAGCGCCTGAGCATGTACGGCACGCTGGCTGAAATTCTGCTCGGCCGCGGCGCAAGCGGCCTCGCCAATACCGTCATCAACATCGCAGCCAACCTCGAAGCGATGCACTTTTCGCGGCAAGTCGAAGAAAGCGCCGACCAGAAGGGCGCGGTCACGTGCGCGCAAGCCGGCCTGACGCCCTACGGCTTGGTGTGGCTCATGCAGGCATTCCAGACGTCAAACACGTCGAACCCCCCGGAAGTCATCTCCGACCACCCGAGCGACGCGCACAGAATCGCCTCACTGCAAAGCGAGTTTGCCGGCGATCCCGCACTGTTCGGCAAATACAATCAGCAAATCGCGTGCGGCACGCCGCTCAGTTATGGCGGGCTCTACGATCAATACAAGGGCGGCTGCGGCGTTCAGCGCCGTCAAACGGGCTCTTCGGTGACGGCGGCCCGCTCGGGAATTACGCACATCGCGCCCGTCAGCGCGACGGGCAAGCGCAAATGTCCGGCCGGCTGGAAATTCTGCTAGGTTTTTCCTAGCACTCGTCCCAAGTAGGCGGCATGCGCCTAAAATTTTCCGACGCGGTCCGTGTGGCCGGTCTTATCGCCGTTATTGCCTTAGCCGCAACCAACGGCAACGTCCGCGCCGCCCTGGGAATACAAAGCGGCATCAATCTTGCGAACCTCGACCGCACGTGCAAACCCTGCGCGGACTTCTATCAGTTCGCCGACGGCGGCTGGATCAAGAACAACGCGATTCCGGCATCCTCCTCGACGTGGGGAAACTTTTCCGTGCTGGCGGCCCGCAATCGTGACGTCCTTCATCAGATACTGAGCAGCGCCGAAACCGCCAAGAGTCCCACGGGAAGCAACCGTCAGAAGATCGGCGATTTTTACGCGGCGTGCATGAATACCGCCGCGATCGACGCGGACGGAACCAAGCCGATAGCATCGCTGCTCGCCTTGGCGAGTGCGGCAACGCCGCAGAATCTTGCCGCGACGCTCGCAACGCTGCACGGTTCGGGGGTGGACGGCTTCTTCAATCTGGGACCCGGCGCCGATTTCCACGACGCGGCGCTCAATATTGCGCAACTTCGTCCGGCCGGGCTCGGCTTAGCCGACCGCGATTATTACTTCTCCACCGACGCCAGAACGGTGCAAATCCGCGCCGCGTATTTGGCGCACGTCACCAAAATGTTCCAGCTGCTCGGCGACTCGGCCGACACCGCGGCGGCCGAAGCGCAAGCGGTGATGGCGCTGGAAACACAGCTCGCGCAAAACACGCTCGGACGCGTGCAGACACGCGATCCCGCGAGTACGTATCATAAGATGACGCTCGCCGACGTTGAGGCGCTGGCGCCGGCGCTCGACATGCAAACGGTCTTTTCCCAAAGCGCCGTGCCCGGCACGGTTGCGGTGAACGTCACGCAGCCCGACTATTTCAAGGCACTTTCCGCGATACTCGCGGCCGCCAAGCCGTCCGATGTACAGGCTTATCTGCGCTGGCACACCGTGCACGCGTACGCGGCGGCACTTCCGGCCGCATTCGCGGCTGAGAATTTCGATTTCTACTCCAAGACGATGCAGGGGATTCAGTCTGCGCAGCCGCGCTGGCAGCAGTGTACCGGCGCGACGGACCGCACGCTGGGCGAAGCGCTCGGGCAATTCTACGTTGCGAAAACATTCTCGGCCGCCGACAAAGCGCGCGCGCTCGCGATGGTAAAAAATATCAAACAAACGCTGCGCGACGATTTCTCGACGCTCTCGTGGATGTCACAGCCGACGCGCCAGCGGGCCGTGGCCAAGCTCGACGCATTCCTGTTGAAGATCGGTTACCCCGACAAATGGCGCAGCTACGCGGGGCTGCCGGTCGCGCGCAACTCCTATGCGCTGAATCTGGTCCACGCCGCGCAATTCAACTCGCGCGACGCGCTCGCGCAGATCGGAAAGCCGGTCGACCGCGCGCGGTGGGGCATGACGCCGCCGACCGTAAACGCGTACTACAATCCGACGGTCAACGAGATCGTCTTTCCCGCCGGCATCCTGCAGCCGCCGTTTTATAACTCCAATGCCGACATGGCCGTGAACTACGGCGGCATGGGCGCCGTCATCGGCCACGAATCGACGCACGGCTTCGACGATCAAGGCCGCAAATTCGGGCCGACCGGTGACCTTGCCAATTGGTGGACGCCGGAAGACGCCGCGCAGTTCAACGCGCGCGCGCAATGCGTTGTCGATCAGTGGAATCAGCTTTCACCCGAAGCGGCCGTTCAGGAAAACGGCTCGCTGGTGCAAGGCGAAGAGATCGCCGATTTGGGCGGCCTGACGATTGCGTATAAAGCCTTTGAAAAATGGCAAGCGCATAATCCGCGCCGCGTTCTCGACGGCTTCACGCCCGAGCAACGCTTCTTCCTCGGCTGGGCAACGGTCTGGGCTTCGCAAACGCGCGCCGAAGCGATCGCGCTGCGCGCACGCACAGACGTGCACGGCTACGACAAGTTCCGCGTCAATCAGACCTTGAGCGATATGCCGCAATTCGACGCGGCCTGGTTTTGCAAGTTGGGCGACGCGATGTACCGTCCGCCCGAGCAGCGTTGCCAAATCTGGTAACGGAAAGGAGCATCTATGACGAGGAAAGCGTTGCTGGTTTTATGTTCTTTGATTTGCTTCGCGGGAGGGGCACCGCCGGCATTCGCTCAGACCTCGCCGCAGTTTCAGACGTGCAGTAAGAGCGCGAAGACACAGTTGGCCCTCGACATGTGCGCGAGCGCCGAACTAACCCTGCGCAACAAACAGATGCACTCCGTGTATTCGGCGATTCTTTCGCGCGCCGCCGCTCAACCGGCGGCGCTCTCGAAGATCAAGGCCATGCAGAACGCTTGGCAGGCGTATGTAACTGCGTACCTTGAGGCGCTCTATCCCGCAGGCGACAAGCAGGCCGAATACGGTTCGATCTATCCGATGGAAGCGGACCTGAATAAAGCCGCCCTCACCCAAGCGCACACCGGCGATCTAAAAGGAATACTGCTAAAGCTCACACCCAAGTGAGATCTTCACCAGCCGCCGGAAGCCCCGCCGCCGCCGAATCCTCCGCCGAAACCGCCGCCGCCTAGGCCTCCGCCGAATCCACCGCCGCCGCCGCCCCATCCGCCCCCGAGCGCGCTGCCGAGAATCCACATGCCTGCTCCGCCGCGGCCGCCCCGTTTGCGCGCGAGAAATACGAGCAGCGCCATAATAAGAATAAACAGGATGATCGAGCCGATTGCGCCGCCCGGCAACTCTTCGCTGTTACCGCTCGGCACGGCGACGGCGTGGCCGATCTTGTCTTTGAACGACGGCGTAATCGTCAGCAGCATCTGATCGACGCCGTCCTGCACGGCGCCGTCGGTATCGCCCGCTCGCATCTTCGGCCGAATCGTGTCGTTGATGATGCCGAACGATTGCGCGTCGGTGAGTACCGGCTCCAAGCCGTAGCCGACTTCGATGCGCGCTTTGTGGTCCTTCATGAACAAGAACAGGATCGCGCCGTCGTCCTTGCCCTTGCGTCCGATCTTCCACGTTTCGGCCGCGTTTATCGTGAAATTCTCGAGCGGAACGTCTCCGGTCGTCTGATCGATCCAGACGATCACCCGGTGGCCGGTCGTATCCTCGTAGGTTTTCAGCTCGTTGTCGAGATTTGCAACCGTGCTCGAAGAAAGCGCGTTCGCATTATCGGTTACGTACTCGGTCGGGCGCGGCGGAGCGGTAAGGGCCGCGGCTAGCACAAAGGCGGCAATCACGACGCGTCGTTCCGGGGGAAGTGCAAGCGCAGCTGCTCGCCGGCGCGGGAGATCCCGTGCTCGAGCGCTGCCGTCATGTCACCGCCCTTGAAGTGCGGCGTCATCTCGTCCACGACGTCTTGCCAGAAGCGGTCACCGACGATCTTATGGATCGCTTCGTCGCCATAAACGGCGAAACGGCGCGACTTCGGCGCGACCAAAAAAATGATGGCATTGCGGTGCGGGTGCTTGTGCAGCTCGGCACGGTGTAAGTGTTCGCGTGCGGACTCCAGCGCGTCGGGAGTCTCGCGATGCATCATGTGTACGGCCACGCGGCCGGTCGTGCCGCGTTCGGCGGAATCGATCGCCATCTGAACCCGGCCGCGGTCGACTCCCGTCACGGAAAGTTGACTTGCGGTGCCGTCTGCGCTCCCGCCGGAGCCTGGAAATAGGCCTTATCGTTGAAGCGCGAACCGAAGATCCCGGCGATCATCACGGTCGGAAACGTATTGCGTTTCGTGTTGAATGCCTGAGCCAGTTCGTTGTAGCGGCGCCGTTCAACCGAGATGCGGTTTTCGGTGCCTTCGAGTTGCGCCTGCAGCGTCTGAAAGTTCTCGGTGGCCTTGAGTTGGGGGTAATTTTCGACGGTCACCAACAGACGGGAAAGGGCCGATCCCAGATTGTTCTGCGCTTGCGAGAACTGGGCCATGATCTTCGGATCGTTGGCGGCATTGGCGACTGCTTGGGGCGACAATTGTCCGACGCTCGCCCGCGCCTGCGCTACCGCGATGTAGGTGCTTTTCTCGAAGTTCGCGGCGCCTTTGACGGTCGCGACGAGGTTCGGAACCAGGTCGGCGCGGCGCTGATACTGATTTTGCACCTGAGCCCACTGCGACTGCACCGCTTGATCCATGGTCACCAGACTGTTGTACGTCGAACCAACCGCAATCAGAATGATTACGACGATCGCCAGTACGATCCAAATACCGTACGAGCGCGGGCGCCCCTGAACTTGTCCCATCTTTCCTCCTACGTCGCCGGCGCCGACGTTTCATCGAGCGCGCGGAACTTCCGATAAAGCACGAAGTATGATGCCAGAATTGCCGAGATACCGAAGAGCACGAGGCCGTCACCTACCACGGTCGCAATCGCCCCTTGGGGCAAGAGCAGCCGGATAACAGCGCGCAGAATAAAAGCGCCGATCCAGATTACCGCCGTAATCCACGAAGGTTCCACGTACATGACATGGGGTTTCTCCGTACGCCGGACGACGCGATGCGCCGACATTCCAATCCCCAGCGGCACGCCGAAGACGACCCCAATGACGATTGCGGCCGCGATCGCCCATGCCGGCGCGGGGTACACCTGTTCCGAAGCCCATATGCTCGCAACCGTGAGCGCAAGGAAAACGAACGGCGTGATAAAGAGCCGCGCGACGCTCATCTTCATGGGCCGCGAATAGCGGAACAGCACGATCCCCGCGATCACGATGTAGAGCGCCAGTTGGCTCCAGGCCGAAGGCTGCGGCGAGGCGTGCGCGGCGGGGTTCATGCAGAAAGCCTTTCGCAAAAAAAACGAAAAGAGAGGAGCGTTAACGCTCCTCCCCTTTTTCTTCGGCCCCGGTTGGCCCCTACTTGATTTCGACTTTTGCGCCGGCTTCTTCGAGTTTCTTCTTGACGGCCTCGGCTTCGTCTTTGGCGACGCCTTCCTTCACCGGTTTGGGCGCGCTTTCCACGAATGTTTTGGCTTCGGTCAATCCGAGACTCGTGAGTTCGCGAACGGCCTTGATGACCTTGATCTTCTCGGGTCCGGCCTCGGTGAGGATGACGTCGAACTCGGTCTTTTCGGCTGCGGGCGCGGCTGCAGCGGCACCGGCGCCGGCGGCCATCATGGCAACCGGAGCTGCGGCCGATACGCCGTATTTCTCTTCGAGCTGTTTGACGAGATCGGCGAGCTCGAGCACGGTAAGTTTATCGATAGTTTCGATGATTTCGGCGACTGCCATGATAGGTGTGATTCTCCTTTAAGCGTTCGTAGCCGCGGCTTTTTGCTCGCGGATAGCATTGAGCACGCGGACGAGTCCGCTTTGATTTCCCGACAGGACCGTTACCAAGCCGCGCAGCGGCGAGGCGAGCGAACCGACCAGTTTTGCGATGAGTTCTTGTTTTGACGGAAGCGACGCGAGGACCATGACCTCTTTGGCGTCGACGATGCGGCCCTCGATGTAAGCCGCTTTGATGCCGATCGCTTTCACGTCGTCCGAAAATGTCTTGAGCGCTTTGGCCGGCGCAACCGGATCGTCTCCGGCGAAAACGACGCCGGTCGGTCCGGCGAGATATTTTTCGAGCGTTTTCGCCAGGTCGGCCGCGGCGATTGAAAACAGCGTGTTCTTCACGACCGCATAGGAGCTGCCGTCTTTGCGCAGCTCGCCGCGCAAGCGCGTGATCTGTTCGACGGTCAGACCGGTGTAGTCCGTGAGAAAGAGGTTGGTCGAATCTTTCAGCTTGCGCTGCAGTTCGGCGATCGCGGCTTCTTTTTTCGCTGTCGGCATCGTCCCTCAAAAAAACAAAACGCGCTCCATCCGTCCGGAGGGCGCGCACGAAAGAATCCCTAGCGCGGTCCTCTGCAGCGTATTAAGGGCGAACCCTGCTGCGGTCTTCGGAGCCGTCGGCCATCATACCAGAGGAGGCACGCCGGCGCAAGGGCCCCCCGACCGTTCGAGCCAAGCAAGCGCCATGAAGACAAACCGCCGTTCCTTTCTGTTATCCTCCGCCGCCGCAGTGGCAATCACGGCTGCGGAATCGCCCGCCCGGGCAGCGAACGTGCAAGCCTCAATGAACGCCTCCGATGCGCTTAAATCGCTCATGAAGGGCAACGCCCGCTTCATCGCCGGGAACCCGGCCTGCTTGCCGGCCACGGTCAAGCGCGCCCAGCTGGCCAACGGGCAGGCGCCTTTTGCGGCCGTGCTCGGCTGTTCGGACTCGCGGGTTCCCGTCGAAACCATTTTCGATCACGAACCGGGCGACATTTTCGTCGTCCGGGTGGCCGGAAATTTTGCCGACCCGGTCGGTATCGGCTCGCTCGAGTATGCAGTCGCGGTCCTCAAGTCGACGCTCGTTATGGTGCTCGGGCATTCGTCGTGCGGCGCAGTGAAAGCGGCGACCGAGTTTGTCGGGAAAGGCACGACCTTCCCCGGACATATTCAAGGACTCGCCGCCGCCATCGCTCCCTCTGCAAAAGCGACGCAGCATAACGCCGGCGACTGGGTGCACAACGCGACCGTCGCAAACGTGCACGCCAACCTCGCCAAGCTCAAAGCCGATCCGATCATTGCCGCCAAGGGCGTCGAGTTCGTAGGCGCCGTCTACGATCTCGCGTCGGGGAAAGTCTCGCTCGTCTAGATCGGACTAGGCGGTCGTCGTTCGAACCTTGTTCGGATCGACTTTTACGCCGGGACCCATCGTGCTGGTCAGCGTGATGCTGCGCAGGTAGGTCCCCTTCGAAGCAGCCGGCTTGGCGCGAATGATCGCGTCGAGCAGCGTCGTCACGTTCTCGGCAAGCTGGTTTTCTTCGAAGCTGGCCTTGCCGACGATCGTGTGCACGATCGAGGCTTTGTCCAAACGATACTCCACCTTACCGGCCTTGATGTCGCGCACTGCCGCGCCGATGTTCGGCGACACGGTACCGGCTTTCGGGTTGGGCATTTTCTGCGCGAGAATACGTCCCAGCTGCGAACCGACCGGGCCCATCATATCTGGCGTCGCTACGGCGACGTCGAAGTCGGCAAAACCGCCTTTTATTTTGTCGATCAGATCCTGTTCGCCCACGAAATCCGCGCCGGCGGCTTCAGCGTCTTTGGCTTTGTCGCCCTTGGCGAAAGCAACCACGCGGACCGCGCGTCCCGTTCCGTGCGGAAGCAAAACCGTGCCGCGCACGTTTTGCTCGCTCTTCTTGGGATCGACGCCCAGGCGAATGTGTGCCTCGATCGTCTCGTCGAATTTCGCGTTTGCGTTCTTCTTCACGAGCGAAACGGCGGAGACCGTATCTAAGGCCTCAGCCGGATTATAGGCCTTCGCGAGATTGCGAAAACGCTTACCGTGCGTGCGCGCCATCAGCCTTCCACCTCCACGCCCATCGAGCGGGCAGTGCCGGCGATGATTCGCTTGGCCATGTCGATGTCGTTGGCGTTCAGGTCGGGCATTTTCGTTTTGGCGATCTGCTCGACTTGCGCTTGCGAGATCTTGCCTACTTTGTCGCGATTGGGTTCTTTGGAGCCCGATTCGATCTTCGCGGCTTGTTTAATGAGAAACGAAGCCGGCGGCGTCTTCGTGATGAACGTGAACGTGCGGTCTTCGAAGACGGTGATTTCAACCGGAATGATCATGCCCGACTGCGAGGCGGTACGTTCGTTGTACTGCTTGCAGAAGTCCATGATGTTCAAGCTGTATGGACCGAGCGCCGGACCGATCGGCGGCGCCGGAGTGGCCTTCCCGGCCGGAATCTGCAGGCCGATTTTGCCCACGACTTTTTTTGCCATGCTATCGTCTCCTTAAGACTCCCCCTTCGACTCGCTCCGCTCGCTCAGGACTGGGCTTCGCCCAGCCAGGAAAGGAGCTTCACACGACCGGGGTTGCTTCGTGTGAGAAAGTGTTATTTTGCGGCGTTATGCAGTCTGAACTCGTTGCCCTCGGAGTCCTTGAATGCCGCCGAGCCGCCCCAGCCTGCCGTGACCGGCTCCTGCGTGATCTCCACGCCTTTGGCTTTGAGCGCTTCGGCCGTCTTCACGACGTCGTCGCATTCGATCATGACGTTCGTCGACTCGCCCGCGCCGTCGTCTTTCGAGAGATGGATGTTCGTTTGGCCGCTCTCGCTGGGAGCGACGCTTACCCAGCGGTAATCGCCGTTGGTCACGTCGGCGGTGCAGACCCAGCCGAAGTTGTCCATGAAAAATGCTTTCGCCCGGTCGAGATCTTTGACTTTGATCGAAACCGTTCCGACGTAGGGCTTCATCAAACTTTCTCGATCTGATAGAACTCGAGCTCGACCGGCGTTTCGCGCCCGAAGATCGAGATGAGCGCGCGAACTTTTTCTTTCTCGGGCTGGATCTCGTCGATGAGCCCGGTGAAGTCGAAGAACGGCCCCGACGTAACCTTGACGCGATCGCCTTTCTTGAAGTCGATCTTGAGCTTGGGCGTCTCGATGCCCATCTGCTTGAGGATCGTCTTGACTTCTTTGTCTTGCAGCGGCACGGGCTTCTCGCCGGCGCCAGGGCTGCCAACGAAACCGGTCACGCCCGACGTGTTGCGCACGACGTACCAGGATTGGTCGTCCATGTCCATCTCGACGAGCACGTAACCCGGAAAAACTTTTTTCGGCGTGATCTTGCGTTTGCCGTCTTTGAACTCGACTTCATCTTCCATCGGAACGAGCACGCGGAAGATTTTGTCCTGCATGTTCATCGAATGGATACGCCGCTCGAGGTTGGCTTTGACTTTGTTTTCGTAACCCGAATACGTGTGGATCACAAACCAATTCTTGCGGCTATCCTTGCCTTTTGGTTTGGCCTCGCCGTCCGTAGCGGGAGCGGCTTCCGGAGCTTCAGCGCTTTCGAACTGAGCGACTTCGGTTTCGGGCGCCTGGAGTTCGGCGAATGAATCGACGGTCTCCGCGTCCGCTTCCGGCTCGGCGCTCACGGCGCCGTTGCTTGCCGGGCTCTCGTCCTGCGCGCTCTCAAGCTGCGTGTTCTCGGAGGCTTCAAAAGCTTGCTCCGGTGTGTCTTGCACTCCGGACGCCTCCGAAAGCGCTTCGGCTTCCGACTCGTGACTGGGAAATTCGATCATGATGTTACCGGCGGGTGAATGAGGGAGAAAAGTTGTGCAAAGATCCAGTCGCAGCCGTACGTGTACAATCCGACGGTGACGACGAGTACGACGGTCAGGACCGTCGCGGAGATCCACTCTTCGCGCGTCGGCCATGTGACACGGCGAAGTTCGAGCCAGACCCCGCGAACGAATTCGCGCGGATTTGGCCGGTTCGCCGAAGTGTTTGTTTGTACTTTACTCATAAATGATCTTTAGGAATTGGCAGGGCGGACAGGACTCGAACCTGCAACCGACGGTTTTGGAGACCGCAACTCTACCAATTGAGCTACCGCCCTCCGCCTACTTGGACTCCTTGTGAGGCTTATGGCAGCGGCAAAAGCGGCAGTACTTGCTCAATTCGAGCCGTTCCGTCGTTTTTTGTTTGTTCTTTTGCGTGTTATAGTTGCGGCGTTTGCATTCCGTGCACGCCATAACGACCATCACGCGATTCTCTTTTTTTGCCACTTACAAGCCTCTGGACCGGACGAGCCACATTAAATAAACGGACCCGCAAGTCCGTTCAGGGCAGATTATAGCACCGGGGGAGGGGGTCCGGCAAGCAAGCGATGTGGTGCGCCCGGACGGAATTGAACCGCCAACCTCGGCCTTAGGAGTGCCTTGCTCTATCCAATTGAGCTACGGGCGCGCTGGCGCTTCCTTACCCTCGCCCGGGTGCCGGCCCTGGGTGCCCCGCCTAGGGCTTCGATCGCGGGCGCCAAAAGAGCGGCACGGTGCAAGCGGTGGATTACGGGTTACTTGAGCGCCAGGTGCGCGGACTGCTCGAAGACGAGCGCGATTTTATCGCCAACGCTGCCAACTTCGCGGCGTTCGTCTATTCCGAGATTCCGGCCATTAATTGGGTCGGCTTTTATCTGCCCGCGCCGGACGGCCTAGTGCTCGGTCCTTTTGGCGGCAAGCCCGCTTGCTCGCGCTTGCCCAAAGGCCAAGGCATCTGCAACCGCGCGTTGGACGAAAAGCGGACCGTGGTTGTGGATGACGTCAGCACGGCCGCGGATCACATCTACTGCGACTCAGCGTCGAAGTCGGAAATGGTCGTGCCGCTGATCGTGAACGGCGAAGCGCGGGGCGTATTCGATCTCGACAGTCCGGAGTTAGCGCGCTTCAGCGCCGCGGATCAAGCCGGTATCGAGGGACTCGTCGCGGCTTTCTTGGAGGCGACGTCGATATAACGTAGCAGTTCCTTTCCGAAGTCGCCGACGACGGTAAGCGCCGAGAGATCGACCGGCGGTAACGGAAGCTGCAGCACGAGCGCATCGCGGCCGTCCAGCGCCCATGGTGCTGCGCCGGAGAAAAATAGTCCGCATGATTCCGCGACTGCAGCCAGATCCGGCGTGGCCGGATCTTCGAGCGGCAGCCGCGCGTAGATCGCGCCCAAGTGCGCGAGCGATCGCAAGTCCTCGATGCTTTGGCGCAGCGAGGTCGCGCTGTCGGCGCCGACGCGCGTGACGTCGATCGTGGCGACAGCATCGGGACGATTCATCGTCGTGCGCATGGCGCCGTTTCCGGAGGCCGGTTTGCCCTCGGCAAATTCCGCCGGGATGCTGAGTTGACGGTAGATTTTGGCGAGCATCTCCGCGTGAGCCGGCGGCGCGTAAAGAACGCGCGGCGCGGGCGTCTTCAAAATTTTATAGTAGAGCATCGTGCTCTGCCGCTGCGACGTGGCCGAAAGGTCCATGTGCTTGGCGAGGAAGCTGCGCGGCGCGCAGGCCAGCGTGATCGCCGTCGCTTTCGCGCCGAAGCTTTCGCTCGCGTGTTGCGTGCGGCCGTGGTCGGTTACCGGCTCGGAAAAATATGCCTCGAGCCCGACTCGCTGCGCCTCTTCTTCCATGCCTTTGCGCAACTTGTTGAGCAGATCGCGCCCGCGATGCGCGGGCAGAACGATGGCGCCGCAACCGTCGCCGATCGGCTGATCGGGTTCGCGCGAAAGCGCGTAATGGCCGGCGATTTCTCCGTCTTCGCCGACGGCGACTGTCGAGATGTAGCGGCCGGACGCGTTTAACGCGATCAGGCGGCGCGGTTCGTAGACGGCCGGAAAATCGTAGTGGTAGCCATACGATAGATAGAAGGCGCGCGCGATCGCGGGAGCATCGGCCGGCTCGAAACGGCGGATGGTATATTCTTGCGGCGGAGCGAACGGGACGTCGCCGCCGGCCGGCGGCCCTTCGCTCTCCGCTGCCGGCGGCCCGTGGTTCACGATGAGTTCGAGTTCACTTCCGGAGGCGCCGTGCGCGTGCCAGTGCATCGCGTCAACCTTTGCGGCGATCTGCGACCAAGCCGGATCGCGCCGCGCTGCAGCGCCGTCGAGCGGCAAGCCGCGCTCGCGGATGCGCACGCGCAGTTCGCCCGGCTCCGATTGTACGATCATGCGGATCGGTTCACGCGATTCGACCATCGCTTGTTCGACGATCGTCAAGAAACCATGGGACGCTGCTGCCACGAGGCCGTCGTGGCGCTTTGGGTCGAGCTCGGCACGCTCGCATGCGTCGGCCGCCGTCGATTGCACCAGCGGTGCGAACGCGGCATCCGGCGGAACGATGAGCTCGACTCTAAATTGCATGCGCCGGCCTTTCAGCCAAGAGAGATGGAGCCGTCGGTGAGGATTGAACTCACGCTCTCGCCATTACCAATGGCGTGCTTTACCACTAAGCTACGACGGCATTTCCAGCTGCATCGGGCCGATACTCCGTAACCCGTTGCCGCCCCTACCGGGATCGAGAAGGTAGCGTGAGGCCCAACCGACTTTCTTCGACTGGCCGTTTTTCGGCGACGCTACCCTTAGAGACCAGCTCCAGGCGGATACGTCTCCAGGCGGATACGTCTCCAGCCGGAATGAGATAGACGCCGTCGACGTCCGCGCAATACACGCCGAACAGATCGATCTCGCCGGTATATCGCCGCATCCCGCCTCCCCGATGTGCGTGCGAGCTGTAACACGCAAATAGTATCGCTCCTTTGCGCAGGCGACCCGACTTTACTTGAACCTTGTAGACGGCATTATCTTTTTCCGCGATGAGGTCGTAGCGGTGGTCCTCGCCAAATGGGATTGAGACATAATAACCGGCGCGTATGAGCGCGGCGAGCACCATGATCTCTGAAAGATCACCGATGCGTTTCGTATTTCTTTTTACATGTGTTTCCATGCGTAAAGAATAACGCCCTAAAGTGCCACCTGTATGGCACAATAATTCAGCGCGGATTGGAACGAGCTAACTCAAGCGACGGATCTCGCTTTGTCCACACAATGAAACGTTGAGTTCGTGCCAATCTTTGGCATGGAACGCGATGCCATAATACTGTGCGGCTGCTCGAATATTGCCAAACGCCTGCGCGCGCTCGGCGTCGTCCACGCCGTCCACTTGGGGAAAACGCGCGATAGCGCTGCGGACGTGATCCGCATCGGTCAGCGGTTCTTTGCGCTCTTTGGGAAATGCGAAGGCGCTGGCGGGCAGTTGCGCACGCGTTTCGCCGGGACGTGCCCGTACCGGCTTCCAACTGATATCCATGAGAGATTTATGCCGGGACGAACATTGCCGCGGCATTGCCGACTCATTTCTAAAATATAGTGGAGCGGGCGGCGGGAATCGAACCCGCGCTGTTTGCTTGGAAGGCAAAAGCACTACCACTATGCAACGCCCGCGATTCTGGTGGGCAGGGCTGGATTCGAACCAGCGTACAGCGTTAGCTGGACAGATTTACAGTCTGTTGCCTTTAACCACTCGGCCACCTACCCATATACAGGCGCACCAGGGTACGTCGCGCTCGGGCGCGAGTCCTGTGCGGCCATTGTATCATTCTAATCCGATTCACCGTTTTCTCAAGGCGGGTCTTCTCTTATGTCGCGGTCGCGCTCTCTTTCGGCAGGCGCCCTTCTTCGAGATCGATTAGGTCGGGCCACGTTTTGATGTGGTCGTTGCCCGGATCGATGCGGTCGAGTTCGTCTTGAAAATGCTTCTGTTCGTCGGGCTTCTGCGGGCCGTCGTGCAGCAGGCGCCGATTCATCGCTTCGATTTTATCGCACTCGGGCCGTACGAACTCCTGAATCCATTCCAGCACGCCCTCGTCATCCGGAGACGATCGCACCGTCTGCAAAAATTCGTCTTCAGTCACGCCGAGCGTACTGAAAAGCATGCGGTTCACGGGACAGCCGAAATAAACGTACTGGCCGAGCTTCCCTTCGAGCTGGGCGCGCGCTTTGTCGATCGCGCGCGGCAAGATCATGATCCCGTCGAGTTGCTCGCGCGGGCTGCGCGGATAGTCCTTGGTCAAGTCCATGACGACTCTGTTCCCGTTCCTCTCCCCTGACGAAACACCATCAATTCGCTCTTAGGCTCATGGAAATGGCGCATCCTGCCGCGGCGAATCGTGCTACCATTCACGTACACGCCGGCCGAAACATGAGGTCACGATGCAAGAAGACCGCGAACGCGCGCAACCGCCCACAGAACTCTCGCGCCGCGAGTGGATGGGGAAGGCGACCCTTACGATCGGCGGCGTCATCGGCCTAACCTTGGCTATTCCGACAATGGCGGCATTGACTCCGGACGTCGATCCCGGACAGCCGGCTTGGACGGGCATGGACGAAAATGCCTGGAAACAGCTTCAGGCCGCAACGGATACTCCCGTGCAAATCGACATCCAAATGCATAGCAAGGACGCATACTTGACGGCGGGCGCGCCGCAGTCGGTCTGGGGCATCAAGATAAAAGACGCGCAAAAGTTCATGCGCGATCGCCCCGACCTTTTTACTGCCGGCGGTAGCGATACTCTGCCCTATCCGGTCGTCAACATAGGATTTGCACTATTCAGCCCGATTTGTCCGCACCTTGGCTGTTATTATGAGTGGAAACCGTTCGCTAACCGTTTTGTCTGCCCGTGCCACGGCTCGCAATTCGATCGCAGCGGCGCGCACCTCGCCGGACCGGCAACGCGCGGACTCGATCCGTTGCCGTTTCGCGAGCGCAGCGGAGTAGCGCAATGTCAATGGATTCGCTACTCACCGACGATTCCGAATCGTATCGTTGTGTCATATATCGCTTAACATTTCGTTACATTTGGCTACGACGTAACGCTTGACACACACATTGTGCCATGCTCTTGGCACTATATTGCAGTAGCATCGATATATGAGTAGACTAAATCCGAAAATCTATCGCGGGCAGTGCTCGCGCGGATGCGGAAAGCCAGTTTTTTCGAAATCTTGTAAAGCCAAGTACTGCTCGCTATCGTGCGCTAACGCTCGTCCCTCAAAGCGAGTCGGCTTTCGCTTTCCGTGCGCCAATGGATGCGGAGTGATTGTTACATCCAGCCGTAAGAAATACTGCTCCTCCGCCTGTCAGCAAGACTATCAATTCAAGATCCGGTGTTTTGAACTGGAAGCCGGGCGATATACGCCGGGAAGCTCCAACAGATTGATACGGCGCTATCTCGTTTTAAAGTTCGGCGAGCATTGTTCCCAGTGCGGATGGAATAAACGCCATGCTCTGACGGGACGTGTACCCGTCGAGGTGGAGCACATTGACGGCAATTGGCAAAACAACCAGTTATCAAATCTGACGCTGCTTTGCCCCAACTGCCATTCGCTAACCAACACGTTCCGCGGCCTAAACCGAGGAAAGGGGCGCCCGCATCGTTTGGGAGGGCGCGCGAACCCGTATGGAACAGGGCCGCTTAGCAAAGAGCAGAAATCGAGGGTGGCGCGATTGCCGGTCGTATTGGATCCACACGGACAGCGCTGGCAATTACCGCTTTTCTTGCCGACGTAGCTCAGCGGTAGAGCGTCTACCTTGTAAGTAGAGGGCCGTGGGTCCGACTCCCACCGTCGGCTAAATTATTTTTATGCAACCTATTAAACCAAAATGGTCGGATGCCGGACTCGTGCTCGTTTGCGAACGTTGCTCGAAAGAGCGCATTCCCGAAGAAGACCCCGACAAAGCCGCGGAGATCGGCGACTTCCACCTACGCAATTGGCTGAAAGACCGGCTCAAGGCTGAAGGCCTCTGGGGAAAGATCCGCGCCATCAATACGAGCTGCATGGACGTATGCGCGCGCCGGAACGTGACCGTCGTCATCGACCCAAAAATCAAAGGCAAAGATGCACAAGCGTTCATCGTAGATCCACTCGCCGACCGAGAGGCGCTCTACGCCGAAATCGTGAAGCGCCTGGGATGAGCGAACAGAACATTCCGCTGCGCGGACTCGACGTCGTCTTCTACACCGTCAAAGATATGAAACGCGCGCGCGCATTTTACGAAGGCCTCTTCGACTGGAAGCCGGGCATGGGGTCCGACTACTGGGTCGAGTACGGATTGCCGGATGGCTCGACGTTCGCCTTGGCGCAAGATCCGTCGGCCGGGTGGAAGGAAGGCCACGGTATTATGTTCGGCGTCAACGACATGAATGCGGCCGCGGAACGCGCGCAGTCGCTAGGCGGAAAGATCACCGACCGCAAGTTCGAAGGCGATTCCTGCGGAGCGATCGAGTGCATCGACCCCGAAGGAAACTACATCTACCTACATCAGCGCAAATAGCGCCGCGACCGCTTAAAAGAAAAAGGCGCCGGTGAGGCGCCTTTCCCCGGTCTTTCGACGATGACAGTACGTTACGGCAGTTCGATCTCCGAAAGGTTCTTCTCAATCTTCCGTTTGACGCGCTGCAGCGCGTTGTCGATCGATTTCACGTGCCGGCCGAGGTCGCGCGCCATCTCCTGATAGCTCTTGCCCTCGAGATACGAAAGCAGCACTTGCGACTCGAGTTCCGAAAGATTTTCCTGGATCCGTTCCTTGATGTCTTGCGAGACTTCTTGGTTGATCACCAGCTCTTCCGGGTCGGACATCTTGTTCGACGCCATGACGTCGAGCAGCGTGCGTTCGCTGTCTTCGTCGTAGATCGGCTTGTTCAGCGAGATGTACTGATTGAGCGGAATGTGCTTCTGTCGCGTCGCCGTCTTGATCGCGGTAATAATTTGCCGCGTAATGCAGAGTTCGGCGAACGCGCGGAAACTCGAAAGCTTGTCGGCTTTGAAGTCCCGGACGGCCTTATACAGACCGATCATTCCTTCTTGAATGATGTCTTCGCGGTCGGCGCCGATCAAGAAATAGCTTTTCGCTTTGATGCGAACGAAATTCTTATACTTGTTGAGAAGGAATTCCATCGCGAGGTTGTCGCCCGATTTAGCCGTTGCGACCAAATCCTCGTCGACCCGCTCGTGGTAGTCCAAGCCCTCCGAGACGGGATGGGTCATCGCCATAAGTGCCTCTACCCTTTTGAAGCGATGTGGGCAAATCGCGGGCCGGAGCCCGTCGAGCGCCACACATCTCGCCCAAGTATAAAAGGGTACTCCTTGCGCCGTCAACCCTTCGAGTCGCCTCGGGCGTCGAAGAACCTCAGGACTGGGGAGCTTCGCTCCTCAGGCCGGCGCGTTGCCTGACTGCCTCGTAGAGCAAAACGGCCGCCGCGACCGAGGCGTTCAAAGAAGCGACCTTTCCGAGCATCGGAATCCGGACCAGGAAATCGCACTCCTTGCGGGCCACCTGCGAGAGGCCTTGCCCCTCGGCCCCGATCACCAGCGCCAGGTCGCCCCCCAGATTTGCCTTGTCGTACTCGACGCTCGACTCGCCGGTGTCGGCCCCCGCGATCCACATGCCGGCCTTCTTCAACTTGCGCAGCGTCTCGGCGATGTTGCCCACGCGCGCGATCGGCAAGTGTGCCGATGCCCCGGCGGAGGCTTTGCGAACGGTGGCGTTGACACCGGCGGATCTCCGCTCCGGCAGAACGAGGCCGTCGGCGCCGGCGGATTCGGCCGTTCGTATGATCGCGCCGGCATTGTGCGGATCGGTGAGGTGATCGAGCACGACGTACAGCGCCGGACTGCCTCGTTTGGCGAGGACGCCTTCCAGCGTTTCGTACGCAAACGGCTCGCCGACTGCAACGACGCCTTGATGCGCCTTGTAAGGAAACTGCGTGAAGAAACGCCGGTCCTCAAAACGGATTTGCGTGCCGCGATCGCTTGCAAGATCCAGAAGTTTCCGTATCGCCGGATCGCGCCGACGCTCGCCAGCTACATGAATGCGCCGGAGCATCTCGCCAGCGGCGAGCGCTTCTTCGATCGCATGCACGCCGTAGACGGCGTCGTCGAGGTCTACGCGGGCTGCCACGTCGTGTCACCGCCTTGCTCGTCGCGCAGTTCTACGCCGCAGCGCAGAAGCACGTCGCGCAAACGATCCGATTCCTTCCAATTTTTGTCGGCCCGCGCGCGCGCCCGCAGGCGAATCACTTGCGCGATCGCACCTTCAGGCGTTTCGCCGTTGAGCGATACCTCCGAACCGAGCGCGTCGTGCAGACAATCGAGAAAGCCCGCCCGCAGCTCGCGCGGCGCCGCCGCCAGCCACGAGTCGTCCGGCTTGATTCCGAGTAGCGCCAGCACGTAGCTGAGCTCCGCGCCATTGGCTGTTTTCGGATTGGCGATGTACCCGAAGACTTCCGAAAGCGCTTGCGACGTATTGAAGTCTTCATCGAGCGCGGCCTCGATCTTCGGCATCAAACTTCCATCGCGGCCTTCGCCGCGCTCGAGCTCGCGCCAGCATTCCTTTATGCGGGTCAAAGCGGCCGTCGCCGCCGTCATCGACTCGTCGGTAAAATTCATCACTTTGCTGTAGCCGGTTTGCAAGAAGGCCAACCGCACCGCCTGCGGATCGAACCGCTCCAAAAGATCGGCCAACGGTTCAAAGTTGCCTAGAGATTTGCTCATTTTTCGGTTGTCGAATTGCACCAGTCCGCCATGCAGCCAAACATTCGCCATCGGCGGATGCTTCATGAGCGGTTCGCTTTGCGCAATCTCGTTTTCGTGGTGCGGAAAGATCAAATCCGCGCCGCCCCCGTGAATGTCGAAGCCTTCGCCGTCGGGATCGAGCAGTGCGCGCGACATCGCCGAGCACTCGATGTGCCAGCCCGGCCGGCCGTCTCCCCACGGCGACGGCCAACTCGGCTCGCCGGGTTTGGCGAACTTCCAGAGCGCGAAGTCGAGCGGATCGTCTTTGAACTCGTCCACCTCGACGCGCGCGCCCGCTTCCAAATCCTTGATGTTACGCCCGCTGAGTGCCCCGTACCGCCGAAACTTCGCGACGCGGTAATACACGCCGCCCTTGGAGACGTAAGCGTAGCCTTTGTCGACCAGCTCGCCGATCATTTCGACGATCTGCGGAACGAAGCGCGTGGCGTACGGTTCCTCGTCCGGCTGTCGGACGCCGAGCTTGCGCATCGATTCCTTGAACGATGCGTAATAACTGCCGACGATGTCGTACCAGTGTTCGCCCGTTTCTTTGGCGCGTTCGATGCTGCGGTCGTCGATATCGGTGACGTTCTGCACGAAGGTTACGTCGTAACGCAAATGCTCGAGATAGCGGCGGAGCACGTCGAAGAATAAAAACGAACGCGCGTGTCCGGCATGCGCCTCGGCCGAAGGTGTGAGCCCGCAGACGTAGATGCGCACGTGCGGCGGCCGCAGCGGCTTGAACTCTTCAAGGCTGCGCGTGCGCGTGTTGTACAGCTTCACGCTAGATCACCCACGTCCAATTCGCTTCTTCTTCCGGGGGCGCGCTGACCGCGACGCCGTCCCGCATGACGACGCGCGCGGGAACGCCGACCGCCGTTGCATTGGCCGGCACGTCGCGCACGACAACCGATCCGCCTCCGATCTTTGCGTTGTCGCCGATCGTGATGGCTCCGAGCAGCGCGGCGCCCACGCCGACCGTCACGTTGTTTCCCAAGGTCGGGTGACGTTTGCCGCGCGCCAGACTCGTTCCGCCGAGCGTGACTCCCTGATAGATCGTGCAATTATCGCCGACCTCGGCGGTCTCGCCGATCACGACGCCCATCCCGTGGTCGATGAAGAAACCGCGGCCGATGCGTGCATTCGGATGGATTTCGATGCCGGTAAAAAACCTGTTCACGTTAGAGAGCCATCGGGGAAGCAGCGGGATGCCGATGCGGTGCAGCGCGTGGATGAAGCGGTGCGCCGCCACCGCTTGAAATCCCGGATAGGAAAGGATGACATCGACGGCGCCGCGAGCGGCGGGATCGCGCTTCAAGGCCGCGTGCAGATCCGATCCGATCGCCGAAAAAATATCATCCACGAAGCGGACGTTCTCCATGAATAGGTTCGAACGGTTTCCCGTCGGGGCCGAAAGCCAGCGGCTGCAGGCCGCGGCCGTGCAGCAGGCGCGAGTTGACCGCGCCGATGCGAATCAGAATCCGGTCGTGCCCGAGCAGCGGAAAAAGCAGCTCCAGCGGCGCCCCCTCTCTTTCTCCCGTGAGCGCCAAGCGCGTTGCCAGCAGCCCGTCTTCAGCCGAGAGACCGAACTCTTTTGCGATTTGGGAAAGATCGCGCTCGAGCGGCAGACCTCGCAGCTCCGGCTGCTGATCCACGTATTGACCGACCGTGTCGACAAAAAATAGCGTATCCCGCGAACGCAGCCGCTCCAGCTCGAGCGCGGGAATCATGCACGCCTCAGCTCTCAGTGCGGCGACAAGCGGCCGCGCGGTTTCGAGCGTGGCCTCCGGGTAGGCCTGAATAAATGTTTCGATCCATTGCCAAGCGGGAGCGGGAACGGGGTCTTCCAAAAGTCCCCAGCGTTGCATCGCTGCCGCGAGGGCTTGTGACTCCAACACGTTAGAGCGTTTCGATCAGCGCGACCGCGGAGGCGGCAACGCCCGTGCCGTCGCCCGTATAACCCAGACCCTCGCTGCTTTTCGCCTTCACGCTGACTTGCCCGGCGGAGATCCCCAAACTGCGCGCGAGGTTTTCCCGCATGAGGTCGACAAACGGCGCCAGCCGCGGCGATTCGAGCACGATGGTCGCATCTACATTTTGAATCGAATAGCCGGCGCGCTGCACGTCCGCCGCGCATCGCGCCAAAAGGTCGAGCGAATCGGCGTCTTTCCAACGCGGATCCGACGCCGGAAAACGTCCGCCGAGATCGCCGATCGCAGCGGCGCCGAGAATTGCGTCGCTGACCGCGTGCGCCAGCGCGTCGGCATCGGAATGTCCGACCGCGCCGCGGTCGCTTTCGATGTGCACGCCGCCCAGAACGAATTTGCGTCCGGGCTCCAAGCGGTGCGCGTCGAAACCGAATCCGGCGCGCATCAGCGGGCGCCCGCAAAGCGGCGGCGCAAAATATCCTCGGCGCGCGCCAAGTCTTCGGGCAGCGTCACCTTGAAGTTGTCGGGAGAGCCCGGCACGATCTGCACCGTCACGCCGATACGCTCGAGCAGCATCGCATCGTCGGTGGCGGAAAAATGATCGCGGCGCGCAGCTTCGTGCGCCAGGCGCATGTCGGGAAGCGTAGCAAATTGCGGCGTCTGCGCGGCCCACAGCCGCTCGCGCGGCGACGTTTCCTTTACGACGCGCGAATGAGGCTCCACGATCTTGACCGTATCGACGACCGGAACGGCGAGCAAACTTGCGAAGCCGTCGCCGATGATCTGCATGCCGTTGCGCACGATCTCTGCGCTGATGAGCGGCCGCGCTCCGTCGTGCACGAGTACGGCGTCACAGCTTTCGGGAACGGCTCGCAAACCCTCGTAGACGCTGGCTTGGCGCGTTGCGCCGCCCGGTACCACCGCCGAACACTTCGCCCCGGCGGCGTGTGCCGCTACCGCCGAGATCTCGGTCAGCCATTCGTTTTCGGTAACGACGACGACGGCGTCGACTTCGGGCATTCCGGCAAGCGTTTGAATCGACCATCCGAGCATCGGCGTCCCGGCGATTTCGAGCAACTGCTTGGGGCGGCCGAACCGCGTTCCGCGGCCCGCCGCGACGACGATGGCTGTCCACGACGGCGGACGGCGCATCAGTGCGGCATCTCCTTGCGCGCTTTGGCGAAGATCATGCGGCCCGCTACGGTCTGAAGAACGCTGGTCACGACGACGTCGGTAGATTCGCCGATGAGGCGCCGTCCGTTTTCGACCACGATCATCGTGCCGTCGTCGAGGTAACCAACGCCCTGATGGGGCTCCTTGCCGTCGCGAATGACCGCAATGTGCAGTTCTTCTCCGGGAAGCACGACCGGTTTAACCGCATTGGCGAGTTCGTTGACGTTGAGCACCGCGACGCCTTCGACATGAGCGACGCGGTTGAGATTGTAATCGTTGGTGACGAGTTTGCCGCCGAGTTCGCGCGCCAGCCGCACCAACTTCGCATCCGCTTCGCGGACGCCGTCGTAATCGATTTCGCTGATTTCGAGCGAACCGATCTCTTGCAGCCGGTTGAGCACGTCGAGCCCGCGGCGGCCGCGAGTCCGTTTGAGCGCGTCCGAGGAATCGGCGACCGCCTGCAGTTCGCGCAAGATGAAACGCGGCAGAATGAACGGACCTTCGAGGAACCCCGCCTGCAAGATCTCGACGATGCGGCCGTCGACGATAATCGAGGTGTCGATGATTTTCGGAATAGTCCCGCCGGCGTTCGCCCCCGCCAGGGAAAGCGGGACGATCTTCCGGGAGCCGACGCGCGCGCCCAAATATGCGAAGAAGACGCTGAGCACGATATAAACCAGAATCGCGACGTAACTTCCCGATCGTCCGGTGGTCGAAATGAATTCGAACAGGACGCTGCGGATGAGAAAAGCGATCACGAGCCCGGCGATCAAACCGAGAGCGCCGCCGGCGATCTCGTATGGAGCGAGCCGCTCGATCGCGCGCTCGATCGCGTTGAGTTCCTTTTCGAAAATGCTCTGCGCGGCCGGCGCCACGAAAAGCCCGATCAGCGCGCCCGCGAGCGGGACGCCGATCGTGAACGCAAGCTGCAAACTCTCGGCGGCGAAATGAGGCGCGACCAGATAGACGTACGCTTCGCGGCCCAACAAAAATCCGGTAACGGCAAAGACGACCGCAAAAACGGCGCGGAGAATCGCGGCGGCGACGTGCGGACCTAAGGAAGCGTTATGAACGTTGCGCATATGTCGTTGGCTACGAATCTACCGCGTTTGGTCAGCCGCGCGCCGGCGGCGTCAACCTCGAGCAGTCCCGCCGCGCGATACGGCGCGACGATTGAAGCGTAGTACTCCAAAAATTCCAACCCGTAACGTTCTTTGAAGGCTGCAAACGACAGCCCCTGCGCCGTCCGCAGCGCCAGCATGACGGCCTCGCCCGCGCGCTGCGCTCCTTCGAGCCGCTCGGATTGGCCGGGAATCGGACGCCCCTGGGATGCCGCGGAGACGTACGCGTCCAAATCGCGCGTGTGCGTCGAACGCACCCCGTTGCGATAGGACGCGGCGCCGACGCCAAACCCGATGTAATCGCCGTTTGCCCAGTAGTTCGCGTTGTGCGCGCAGCGGTGTCCCGGGCGCGCGAAGTTGCTGATCTCATAGTGTTCGAACCCCGCGGCTTCCAGCACGTCGATCGCTATCTCGTAGAGGTCGCCTTCCAAATCCTGATCGGGAAACGCGGCGGGCTCGCGATCGCGCCAATCGGCGTACGGCGTTCCCTCTTCAACGGTCAGACCGTAAGCGGAAACGTGATCCGGTGCAAGCGCGATTGCGGTTTCCAGCGAGATCCGCCAACTCTCTTTGGTCTGCCCCGGAACCGCGAAGATCAGATCGAGACTGACGCTGCCTATTCCGGCCGACCGCGCGGAGGAAACCGCCGCGCCGACTTGCGCCGCATCGTGGCGTCTTCCGAGCGTCCGGATCTCCGTTTCCACAAAAGACTGCACGCCGACGGAGATCCGCGTCACACCGGCAGCCGCATAGTTTTCCACCGCTTCTCGCGTCACGAGTTCCGGGTTCACCTCGATCGTCGTTTCAGCCGGTCGCGCTGCCGGAAATTTAGATGTGATGCGCGCCAGCAAATCCGCGATCTCGGCCGGCGCATACGTATTCGGCGTTCCGCCTCCCAAAAATACCGTGTGCTCCCCGTCGCCGGAACTGGCCGCGCCGATCTCACGATGCAGCGCCTCCATGTAGCGTCGCGCGGAACTTTCTCTATGCGGCCACTTCGCGAAATCGCAATACGGGCAAATGTACGGACAGAACGGCAGATGCACGTAGATGCCGGTCATTGCGCGGAAAACACTCCCACCGCTCCGGGACCGCCGTGCGTGGCAATCACCGGCCCCGCTTCGAGGACTTCAAGGAGCTTTGGTTTGACGCCGTTCAAACGGCGCTCGAGCCGGCCGCGCACAGTTTGGGCGAGCGCCGGCGCGTTGGTGTGCATCACCAAGAAACGCCCTTCCGAAACGTCGCGGACGTTCTTGAGCGCCAAATCGATCATCGTCTCTTCGGCTCGCGCAAACGTCCGGACTTGCGCTTCGGCGGCAACCTCTCCGTCGTGCAGTGAAATGACCGGCACGATCTTCATCAACGTTCCGATCGCCGCTTGCGCCTTACCAATCCGTCCCGTTCGCACGACGTGCGAGAGATCGGGAATGCAGGCGTAAAGGCGCTGGGCCCGCCGCTCGTTTTCGAGCGCGCGCACTACAACATCCGTTCCCGCTCCGCTCTTGGCCAATTCGTTTGCTATTCGAGCTTGCATGCCCAAGCCGCCCGCGACGCTCAGCGAATCGAAAAGAGTAATGCGCGCGCCCTCGAACCGGCCGGCGGCCGCACGCGCGGCGTTTATCGTACCTGAGAGTTTGGAACTGATCGTTATGCAAACGATCTCTTCGCCCGCGGCGGCTGCGGGCGCGAATGCTTCTTCGAACATCTGCGGCGAGGGCTGCGACGTTTTGGGCAACTCGGGTTCGGATGCCAGCCGCTCGTAAAAATCCCGGCGGCTCAGATCGATATAGTCGCGGTAACTTCGGTCGCCCCAAATAACGAAGAGCGGAACGACCGTTATGCCGAGGCGATCCGCGAGCTGCGGCTCGATATCCGACGTGCTGTCGGTGACGATCCGGACGGCCACCGGCCGCTAAACCTCAGCCGGATCCGGCGTAACGAGATCGCTGATCTTACCGACGACGTCGTTGCGAACTTCGTCGGCGGCGACGCGTATGGCGCCTTTTATCGCGTTGCGCGTGGCGCGTCCGTGCGTCACGATGCAGTTTCCGCGCAGCCCGAGCAACGGCGCTCCGCCGTATTCCTCGTAGTCGAACTTCCGCCGCAAGCCGCGCAGCGCCGGAGCGACCAGCGCGGCGCCGATCTTCGTGACGAAGTTTCCGCCCAGAATCGTCTCCCGAATCACCTTCCCGAGATCGCCGATCAGGCCTTCGCCCATTTTGAGCACGACGTTGCCGACGAACCCGTCGACAACGACAACGTCCGCCGCGTTGTGAAAGAGATCTTTGCCTTCCACGTTTCCGATGAAATTGATCGGCGCAAGCTCGAGCAGTTTGGCGGCTTCGAGCACCTGCGCGTTGCCTTTCGAGCGCTCCTCGCCGATCGAAAGAATCGCGACGCGCGGATTGGAGATCTTCAGCACTGCTTTAGCGTAAGAAGATCCCATGATGCCGAACTGTTCGAGCCATTCAGGCCGGCAGTCGACATTGGCGCCCGAATCGAGCAACACCATCGGGCCCTTGAGTGCGGGCCATACCGTCGCGATAGCCGGACGTGCGATGCCGGCAATCGGCCTGAGCTTTACCAGGGCGATTCCCAAGAACGCGGCGCTGTTGCCCGCCGATACGACGGCATCCGCGCGACCGTCTTTGACGGCTTCGACCGCTACGCCCAGCGACGTCTCGCCGGCAATACGCAGCGCCTGCGAGGCGTGCATATCCATCGGCACATTTTTGGGCGCGTGCAAGATCGCGATACGCGAGGCCGACGGTCCGCGCAGCAGCGGCCGAATCTGGGCTTCGTCCCCGGCGAGGGTCAGGTCGGCGTAATCGCCCTGCGCTGCCAGCACCGCGCCGGCCACGATCTCCGCGGGAGCGTGATCGCCGCCCATAGCGTCGATGACGATACGCGGACGCGCGTTATTCATCGCGCGAGATCCAAAACTCGACGTCGCGCTGGCCGCCGAAATAGTATTCGATCTCGGCGGACGGAAACGAGCTCCGCAGGCGCTCGGCCAGTTGCTGCGCGTCGCGTTCTTTTTGCGCGCCGCCGTAGTACACGGTGATCAATCCTCCGTCTCGTGCGCCCATTGCATCCAAGGCCGACGCGGCTGCATCCGCGAGCGACTTCCCGGCATGCAGGCTGCCGCCGCTTGCCGCAGCCGGCTTCCCGCGTGCGACGGTCGTTCCACCGAGCGTCGCGTCCTTCCCGGCGAAGAAGACTTGCGCGCTCTGCGGGTGCGCGGCGGCAGCCATGATCTCCTCGGGCGTCCGGAGGCTGCCGTCTCCCGATCGCATCGCAAAGAGCCCCGCAATTCCCGCCACGATGTCGGGTGTCGGCAGAAGCCGAACCGTTCGGCCGCTCAGTTTCACCGCTTCCTGCGCCGCCAGCGCCGCGTTCCTGTCGTTCACGAAGAGATACACGTCCGGTGATAAACAAGAATTGATCGCGAGCAGAAAATCCCTAACGCTGGGATTTTTCTGCGTCACCAGCGGCACTTCGACGCCGAGTTCCCGCGCGATCCGCTCGAACCCCAATCCCGGCACGACGGCAACGACGGAATACGGCGGCGCCTGCGCGTCGATCAGCACGTTGTGCTGCCGCTCCATGTCGTCGATCTTCAAACGCGTAACGGTGCCATACTTCGCAGCGGCATCTTGGACGCGGTCGGGATGGTCGGTGTGAATGTGGACTTTTAGGGTCGGAGCTTCGCCCGCGACAATCAGCGAATTCCCGCGCTGCTGCAGCGCTTCGCGCAGATCCAAGGGCGCGCATTTGGCTGCCTCGAGAATAAACTCCGTGCAAAACTTCCGCTCGCCCACGTGCTGCTGCGGTGTGAAGACGGTCTGCCGCAGGGGCCGCCGCGGAAACGCGGTCGCGTGCATCTTGCTGTCGGGAAGAAAACGGAGGGCGCCTTCCAGGAAATACACGAAGCCCGCGCCGCCGGCGTCCACGACTCCGGCTTCCTTTAATACGGGCAGCTGCTCGGGCGTTCGATCGAGCGCTTCGTTCGCCGCGCGGAGCACGGCATTGCAGAGACGGTAAAAGTCTTTCTCGTGCAGCGCCAAGCGGTATGCGGCCTCGGCGGCCGCGTCGGCGACGCTCAGGATGGTTCCCTCGACCGGCCGCACCAAGGCCTGCCGTGCGGCCGCAACCGCTTCACGCATTCCCGTCGCAAGCACGAACGTGTCGATTAAGTCCCGGTGCCGGACGTGATGCGCGAAGCCGCGCAGCATTTGGGAGATGATCACGCCGGAATTTCCACGGGCCCCCATCAAACTGCCCTGGGCCGCCGCCTCGGCGACCTTTGACAACGGAGCGTCCCGGTGCTTGGCCGCTTCGACCGCCGCCTGCCTTACCGTCAGGTACATATTGGTCCCGGTATCCCCGTCCGGCACGGGAAAAACGTTCAAATCGTTGAGGACCTGGCGGTATTTCCGCACGAAAAAAGAGCCGGCCGCGATGAATTTGGCATAGCCGCGGCCGTCTAGGACGGTGACATCCATCGGGCGGGTGGCTTCTCGGTCCATTGCCAAGGCCCCCGGGGCATGGTACCATGCGGAGCGTTATGGCAAAACGCTGTGAAGTTTGCGGCAAGGGACCGATGGCCGGCAACAATGTCAGCCACGCGATGAACAAGACCAAGCGCCGCTGGCTGCCCAACCTTCAGTCGATCAGAATAAGCGACCGCGGCACGAATCGCACCGCAAAGGTCTGCGCGGCGTGTTTGCGCGCCAAGCGCGTCACCCGTAAAGCGTAAGGCGGCTTCCTAGAACAGTATCTTGGCGCGCGTGATCTTGTGCGCCATCGCCCGAATATCCGAAGACATCCCGCCCAGCGTGGACTCCATGCCGGCTAGGTTCGCGTTCGTCTTGCCAAGTCGCGCGTTGTCAGCGCGGAGGTCCCGGGTCATTCCGTGCAGCAGCGCGATTGACTGGAGAGCCACCGCGTTCGTCACATCCAACTTATCGTTCGTCCTAAGGACCTTGACGTTGGTCGTGTGCAGCAGCGTATTCGTGAGCGTGAGCTTCGCGCTCACTTGGTGCAGCGTCGAGTTCGTGCGCGAGAGCTTTTCATGAAGCGTCCGCAGACCGTCGTTGACCGTTACCAGCGACGCCGACATGCGGTTGACTGCGATCGTCATGTCGATCAGCGCCGCAAACGCCACCATGACCATAACGAGCGCCATGAAAAGCGCGGTCAGCCGCGCCGGCTGTGCAATTCTGACGCTCGGCAGCGAGGGCGCGAACGATTGGGAGTGTGCTCGGCTCATAGGGACACTATGCCCGAGAGTCTGAAGAAGTTATGAAAAGTGGTCCCAGCCCGTTGCGGCTACCTGTTGCTCGCTTGCTCCGGTCTTCCGAAAAACTCCAGCGCTCTCGCGCAGCGTCCCGACACGCTCGAGATCGCGGCCAAAGCGTTTCCGGAAACGCGTGGCGACGTAACGGAACGCTCGCGCCTTCACCGCAATGAGAAGTTCGTAGTCCTCGCCGGCCGCCAGCACATACTTCTCGGGTTCTTCTCCCGCCGACCGCGCCGCGGCTCGAGCGGAATCCGCGACCGGCACGCGTTCGATCAGCGCGCCGCATTTTGACTGCGCGCACATGCGCAGCAAATCGGTTGAAAGCCCGTCCGACACGTCCATCATAGCGCGCACGCAAGCGCTCGCCGCCAGCCAGCGGCCTTCTGCCATTCGCGGCGACGGGACGGCGCGGAATCCGGCCGCACGCGCCGCACCGAGCGGTCCGGTAACCGCGATGACGTCGCCCGGCCGCGCGCCCGAGCGCAGCTTGACGTTTGATGCGCGCACTTCCCCGACGACGGTCACGGTGAGCGCAACGAGCGGCGCGCGCGTAAGATCGCCGCCGGCAATCGCGCACGCGTTCTCTTGCGCACATTCGGCGATGCCGCGGTAGAGCGCCAGCGCGTCCGCGCGAGCATTTTCCGCAGGCAGTGCGAGCGAAATTGTGGCCAGGACCGGACGTGCGCCCATTGCGGCGATGTCGCTCAGACTGGCAGCCATCGCGCGCCGGCCCGCGTTTTCGAGCGAGTGCTCGCGCGTGAAATGAACGTTCTCCACGAACGCATCGGTGGTCACGATGCTGCGGTGAGAGCGCGACGGCTGCCAAACCGCTGCGTCGTCACCGATCCCGGTGAGGATCGCGCTCACGCCGGACCGATGCGCGAGCCGGCGTATCTCCTCGACCAGCCGGTCTTCGAACGCGGTCAGCGGGTTGCGGCCCCGTCGAGCAGTTCGCGGAACTGCTTGGTCGCGCGGCCGCAGTCGGGCGTGTCGAAGATAGCCGAGCCGATCACGATGACGTCGGCACCGGCTTCCGCGGCCCCGCGCGCGTTTTCGAGCGTGATGCCGCCGTCCACTTCGATGTCGAATTTTGCGCCGGAGCGTTCGCGCAAAGCTTTCGTTTCTCGAAGCTTTTCGAGCGCGTGCGGAATGAAGCGCTGTCCGCCAAAACCGGGATTCACGCTCATCACGAGCGCAAGATCGAAATCTCCCGCGAGATCTTCCAGCATCGCGACCGGCGTTTGCGGCGATATCGAGATTCCGGACTTTGCGCCCGTCGATCGAATATGCTCCAAGAGCCGGTGCGCCTGCGTGGTGGCCTCTAGGTGAAATGTGATGATCTCCGCTCCGGCCTCGCGGAATCTGTCGACGTAACGCTCGGGCTCGACGATCATTAAGTGGCAGTCGAAAACGAGCGACGTGCGCTTGCGCAGATCCGCAATCACTTTGGGGCCCCAGGTGATATTCGGCACGAAGCGGCCATCCATGACGTCGAGATGCACGTAAGCGGCGCCGTTGCGTTCGACGTCGGCGATCTGTTCGGTAATCCGGCCGAAATCGGCCGAAAGAATCGACGGCGCGATCTTAACGGCCATGCGAATTCTTCGTGCCCGGAGCCGGAGCGGGAGCTCCGTAAGCATTGGGCGGCTCTTGCCCGACCTTGGTTTCTCCCATCAGCGTGTCGTTGACGAAAAAGTAAACGGCGGACGTGCCGATAGTCGTCACGGTCAGGTCGAACTTCTGACCGGGCGTCGCGTAACCGTTGTACAGATCGTACTGTCCCGTGGCGTCGCTCACCGAAAAACGTACGCGCAGCGCTTTGTTCTGTTCGGCTTCCGACGGCGGAACCGCCGCGAGGATGTGCGTCTGATGAATGATGTAGCCTGATTCATGCGGCCCCGCACTGACGTCGAGCGAAACGGTATCGTAGGTTCCAATCATCGATCCGGGCGCCGGTCTTTGCTCGACCACCGTACCGTGCGCCGGACCGCCCGGGCCGAGCGGCGTCCACACGACCTGGCCGAGCTTCACGTGCGCCGCGGCGGCGGCGCCGCGGGCTTCGTCGATATCCATGCCGGTCAAATCGGGAACGCGCACCGTCGGATTGCCGCCTTTGCTGATCAGCAGCGAGACCGGCGCGCCTTCCGCGACGCTTACCGACGGCTCGGGGTCTTGCGAGATCACGTGATCCGACGGGATGTCGTCGCTGCGCGCGTATGTCGTTTTCGTCAGCGTGAGATGCGCCTGCGAAAGATCGAGCCGCGCGTCGCGGTACGATTGATAGCGCAAGTCCGGCATCAACTCCGTTTTTACGCCGTCGCTCACGATCAGCGAAATCTGCCGCCCGGCGCGCACGTGGAGGCCCGCCTGCGGCTGCTGGCTCATCACAACGCCTTTGGGAAACTGATTGCTGATCGAGTGTCCCGCAATCGTCGCCTTGAGATTGATGCGCGTGATCGCGCTGGTTGCGTCGTTTGCCGTGAGGCCGACAAACGACGGCACGGTCACGGTGTTGGGCCCGGGCAGCAAAAACTGTTGGACGGAATGGCCAAACCACACCAATACGCCGACAAATGCGGCAAAGACCAGCGGAAAAACCCAATCGCGCGGTACGTAACGCTCGATCAGCGGACGAGCGCCGTCTGCGCTCACGTCGCGAGCGCCTCCAGCGCCGCCTCGCTGACCTCGAGATTAGAGAACACTCGCTGCGCGTCTTCATGTTCTTCGAGCGCCTCGAGAAAATTAAGCGCCTCGGTCAAATCTGCGCCTTGCAGCGACACTTTCTGCTTGGGGCGCAGGCCCAGAAACGCGCCGGAGATCTTTACGCCGGCTTTCTGCAGCGCCGTCCGCGCGTCGCCTAAACGCACGGGATCGGTGTAAACTTCCGCGGGCTGTCCGTAATCGAGATCGACGACGCCATCGACCAAGGCCGTTTCGGTGAGCTCGTCTTCCGAACGGCCTTGGGGATCGACTTCCAACACGCCCACTTGTTCGAACATCCATCCGACGCTGCCGGTCTCTCCTAAACTTCCGCCGTTCTTGCTGAACAGAAAGCGCAGTTCACCCGCCGTCCGGTTGCGGTTGTCGGTCGCCGCGTCGATCACCACGGCGAGGCCGTGCGGACCATAGCCCTCGTAACGAATCTCATGGATCTCTTTTTCGCCCGCGCCGCCCGATGCGCGCGCGATAGCGCGCTTGATGTTATCCTGCGGCATGTTGTTCTCGCGCGCTTTTTCAACGGCCATCTTCAGCCGGTAGTTGGCTTCAGGATCGGGTGAGCCCGACTTGGCGGCGAGAATGAGCTCTTTGCTCAATTTGGTGAAAAGCGCACCGCGCTGCGCATCGACTTTGCCCTTGCGCAGCTTGATGTTATGCCATTTGGAGTGCCCCGACATAAGCGCTTACCTTTGGCCTTCAGCCCTGACTGTCATGCCTAAATGATCCAGCGGGTGAGCCACATGCGGTGGCTCCAGTGATCCCACGGAATGGGCACGGCCGCCAGAACCGGATAGAACCAGATGAATGCGGCCACGACCGCCGCGACGTAGCCGCAGACGGCGACGCGGCTCAGCCATTTGCCGTCGGCGCTCGCTTCACCGAGCTGCCAAATGCGCTGCAAGATAATGACGTTGCAGAGCACGATGATTGGAATGTCGACGTAAAAGTGATAGATGAACGTGATGCGCGGCGAGCGCGCCCACGGCAGCCACTGCAGCAAGTACGCGATGACGAGCAGCGCGTAGCCTTTGTTGCGCTCGCGCCACGCCAGAAATCCGACGATGGGCACGCACGCCAGCCCCGGCCACAGAATAAGCGGGTTTGGCAGTGATATGATCTCCGAGACGCAACAGGCCGTTGACTGGGCCGCCGCGATGCCCGTGCGCGAATCGTTCCAGTAGTATGCGATCGGCCGCAGATCGATCGGCCACGTCCAAAAGGCCGATGCGTACGGATGGGTCGCCTTCAGCGTATCGTGATACATGAACATCGAGTACTGCCGGTAGACCAGATCGGTGAGATTCTTTATTTCGATTTGGCGGATGAAATCCGGTACCCACACCAGAGCGTAGACGGTCATGCTCAAAAAGACCGTGGCGGCGATCGCAACATCTAAACGAAACCCGTAAGGATTTCCCCAAGACTTGGGCTTGCCCACGTTCCAGTACCGCTGCGCCCACACGAATGCGATGACGACGAACGAGACGCCGTACGCCATTACGCCGTACCATTTGCTCGCGACCAGCGCACCCAGAAGAATCGTGAAGACGATCAGCCACGCGCCGGCGTGGCGGCCTTCTTGCGTTTCGAGTTCGCTCGTCGTCACCAATCCGGGCGTATATGTCGCCGATCCGTCCGGCGTTTGATAACGCACCGAACCGTCGCGCTCGTATTCGGCCTTCAATCCATCCTGAGCGATCTGCAGCGCCTTTCCACGCACGGTGCGTCCATCCGGAGTTTCCAGCGTCAAAGCGCCGCTCTGCCGGTACAGCCGCGAGCCTTCCGCGTACGATCCGAACTCGCCGGACCGGCCGAGCAGCCGCGGCACGATAGCCAGCCGTAACAGCAGATAGAGTCCGAACGCCAGATAAAATCCCGTCACGACGAACGCCGCGCGCGACTGATGAAACGGCAGCGTGACCAGCGCGCCGAGGATAAAGCCGCCGGCCAAGGCGGCGAGCGCCGAAATTCCGGCGCGCGCGAGCGTCCCCGGTTCGTACGCCCGCAACGTCGACTGCGAAGCGATCCAAAACCGGTAGAACGCGTAGAGCGTGCCGAGCGCGAAAACGACGACGATGCCCTCAGGCGTCGCGATACGCGACTGAACGAAATGCATGCCGTCGGCCGTGAAAATGATCGCCGCAAACGACGCGAACAGCGACGAGCGCGTCAGCCGCTTGGCAAAGATGTATATCAGCACGATCGCCAACGCGCCGAAGACGACGTCCAGGAAGCGCCAGCCGTGCGAGTTGTCGCCGCCGAACAGCACCGTGGAAACCGTGATGATGAGCTTCGTCAGCGGCGGATGCGTGTTTTCGTAGATGTATTTATGCGAGAGATACTCTTCGGCCGCGCGCGCAAAATAGATCTCGTCGAAGATCTTCTCTTTGGGAATCCAGTAGTTGACAAACGACAAGACGAACGAGACGACGCCGAACAGCGCGGCCAAGCCGTAGTCGACCGGCCACAGCATCCGCGCCAAACCTTCGCGCGGATCGAACCACGCTCTGCCTTTAAGGACGCGCAACGGTTCCAGAAATGCCTCCGGCACCGCCGGCTCGCCGCTCGCGGCGGCTTTTGGGGCTGGGATATCCTGAGCAGTCTGCCCCAGATAGACGTAGCCTAGGTAGAAAAACGCGAGCACGTTGAGCGCCGAGAGCGGATGCGTCAGCAGCGGCCACATATCGCGCGGATTCACGCCGGGAGTACTCTGCACGACGACCGTGAGGTAGTTGAGCGAGTAAAACAGATTCACGAGCAACGTTACCGAAAAGATCGCCGCCGCCCAAGCGTAACGCCTTGCAATAGGTGCGGCCGCAATCGTAAAAAGCAGTCCGTCGAAGAGATACCGTTCGTGCATGCGCGTCGAGAGCATGAAGAACGCCAGCGTCGAGAGCGCAGCGGCCTCGACGAACGCTTCCTGCGTGCGCGCCTGCACGTACCGGACCAAAATCAGCACGAGCGCAATGCCGGCCAGGACAACGCCCCACAGATATTGCGGCCACACCGCAATCAGCTGCGAGTCCGGCTCCCAAAATGGGTGGACGATCGACCACAGGTTGAACGCGTTGACGGAATTGACGGCGTAGACGTCTTTACCGATTTCGTAGCGCTGATACAGCCAGGAGAGCGCCGTTACCGGGTTGGCGGTGGGGTGGAACGGCACCGTCAAAAGAAATGCAAGTGCGATTGCGGCGACGAGTCCGGCGCCGGTCGCGATCGCGCGGCGCGCTCGAAGCTCCGGCGAGACGAAAGCGAAGACGATGAACAGCGGAACCAGCGCCGCCGCCTGCGGCTTAATCAGCAGCGAGTACGCCAGCAGCACCCATGCGACGGGAATCCGCCACGCAAAACCATCGAGAAAATCACCCGAACGCAACAGCAGATAGGCGGCGGCCAATGCCAATCCGGCAGCGACCGAATCGACTTGTCCCCATGAAGCCGAGGTGAAAATCACGGCCGGATTCAAAACGAAAAATGCCGCGGCTCCCAGAGCCCAACGCTCGGAAGCGTAGCGCCGCACGAGCATATACAGCAGTGCGGCGTCGACGAGATCCATCAGAATCGCCGGCATCTTCACCAGCACGCGAAGGACGTCGAAATTCCCGTGGGGCGAAATGACCGAGTAGATGTGGCCTACGATCCAAAGAATGTAAAAATAGCCGGTCGGGTAGTCTACGAATTTCGTCGAGGCGTAGAACTGCGACAGCGGGTGCGTCGTCAGCGTCAGCGCCCATGCCTCGAACGACTCGACATCGTTCTTAAACCCGTGATCGCCGATGAAGAACAGCCGCACGACGAACGCTGCGAGCAGCAGGAGCAAGAGTCGAGGACGCGCGGCGGTCACGTTGATGCCAGTTCGAGCGAACTCAAGAGGAACTCCCGCACTTGCTTAACCGGGTGCCGTTCCACTATCGCCAGATGTCCGGCGGCGGCTTGATTGGCCGCGTCGCGCGCGCCGAGTTTGTCGAGCGCGTCCACTACGGCTCCGACTGCGGCGGAATCGAGCGTTTCGCCACGAGCGTATGCCGCCGCGATACGGTCGCGTGCGGCTGAAGGCGGCTGAGCCAGCGCCCACACGACCGGAAACGTCCATTTGCGGCGCGCAATGTCGTTGCCGGAGACCTTTCCGGTTGCGTCGAGCGTTCCCCAGATTCCGAGCACGTCGTCGCGAATTTGGAACGCCATTCCGAACGCGCGGCCCAGCTCGCGGTAACGTAAGACCGCTTCGGCATCGCACGGCGCGCAGAGCGCCCCCAACTGCGAGGACGCGCCGAACAGCGCGGCGGTTTTCGCTCCGATCATCCGGTTGTAGGCGTCCAAATCCACTTGCCCGGCGCGTTCGTAGGCCAGGTCCATGGACTGTCCGTCGCACATCGTCGCGTGAGCCTCGTGCAAGGCGCGAACCATGCGCAGCACGCGCTCTTCGCGGTGGCGCGCGACGCAGTTGGTCAACACGAGAAAGCTTATCGCGCAAAGCGCGTCGCCGGCGTTGAGCGCTTGCGGAATGCCGTAGACCGCCCAAACCGTCCGGCGGCCGCGGCGCAACTCGTCGTTGTCCTCGATATCGTCGTGCACCAGCGAGTAATTGTGAAGGATTTCGATTGCGGCCGCGGCATCGAGCGCATCCTCAACCGCGCCGCCTTCGGCGGCGGCTACACAGAGTAACAAACGCGGGCGCAATCGCTTACCGCGTTTGGCCGGGCCGTATTCTCCGAAGCCGAAATGGTAGAGCAGCATATCGGAAACCTGCGGAGATCCCCGATAGTCCCTGATCGTATCTTCGAGGTGGCCTTCAAAGAGATCAGGCTGGTTGACGGGCGAGCTCCTCCATGCGCTGAGCCACGTTGTCGACGAGCCAGCCGGGAGTCGACGCACCCGACATGAGGCCCGCGGTGCGCACACCGTTAAACCACTGCGCTTCCAGTTCGTCGGGGCCTTCGATGTGATAGGCCTTGGCGCCGTGCAGCTCGGAGAGTTCGGCGAGATGCTTGGTATTCGCCGACGTCTTACCGCCGACGACCACCATGACTTCGACTTCCTTTGAAAGCTCGAGCGCTTCGCTCTGGCGGTTGTTCGTGTCGGTGCAGATCGTGTTGACGGCGCGGACTTCATAATACTTGGCGATGAGCGCCCGCACGATGTCGGTGAAGCGCTCGCGCGAATAGGTCGACTGCACGACGACGCCGACGCGCGATCCGCGCGGAAGCTTCTCCACGTCTTCGATCGTTTCGATGCACCAGGCGCCCGGCACGTGACTGAGCGTCCCTTTGACTTCGGGATGGTTGGGATCGCCGACGACGATAATTTTATAACCGTCGGCTTTCAGTTTTTCAGCCTGCACGTGAATCTTCGTCACCATCGGGCACGTCGCGTCGATGATCTCCAAGCCTTTTTCCTTGGCTTTTTCGTAAACCTCGACCGGCAGGCCGTGCGCGCGGACGAAAAGCGCGCCCGTGTCGACCTCGTCGACCGACCCTGCATTTTTCAAGCCTCGCTGCTCGAGGGACTCGACCATCTGCGGATTGTGGACCACATGCCCGAGCGTCGTCACGGTTTCGCGCGCGTCGATCGCTTCTTCGGCCTTCTTCAGCGTGATGGCAACGCCGAAGCAGAAGCCTTGAACCTTCGCCTTCTTAATTTCCACCGGCGGCCTCCGGGAGCTTTCGAATCGCTTGCATCACCTGTTCCGTAAAGTTCGCCAACTCTTCGCGAGTCGCTTTCCGGCCCTCGGGCAGGCTCAGGGGGGAGCCGAAAATGACCGTAAAGCGCCGGAAGCGGGCCGGATCCCGCGTGCCCACGACCGCGGCCGGCACGACGACGGCCTTCCCTAAGGAAGCCAGCAGTGCAACGCCTTCACGCGCCTGCACGGTTCCGTCGAGATTTCGCGTGCCCTCCGGGAAGATGCCGATAACCTCGCCTCGACGGAGCACCTCGACCGAACGGCGGACGGCCGACATCGGCGTGCCGGTCCGGTCGACCGGATAAGCGCCGAAGCCGGTAATGAGCGGGCCGAGAACGGGGATTTTAAAGAGACTGGCTTTGGCCATATACCGGATGCGCCGCGGACAGGCCGTTCCGAGCAGCGGCGGGTCGAAATACGAGACGTGATTGCACGCCACGATCACGGCGCCGGTTGCCGGAACGTTCCGCGCACCAAAAACCTGCATGCGCCACAACTTAAAGATGAGGTTCAGCGAGATTTTGGCCGCGTCGTACGTCCAGTCGATCATCCGAGCAACGCGCAGATCCGGTCGACCACCTGATCGGCGGTGAGCGTGCTCGAATCGATCACGTGGGCGTCGGGCGCCTTTTTCAGCGGCGAGATTTTCCGGGTTTCGTCCAACCGGTCGCGCTCTTCTATTTCTTGCGTCAATTCGTGAGCGCTGACGTCGACGCCCGAGTTTTCCAATTGCACGCGCCTTCGCTCTACGCGTGCGGCAACCGAAGCGGTCAGAAAGATCTTGCACGGCGCGTTTGGCAGAACCACCGTACCGATGTCGCGTCCGGCCATGACGACCGAACCTTCCGCCGCGATCCGGCGCTGTTCGCGCACCATCGCTTCGCGCACGAGCGGATGAGCGGCGACGATTGAAACGACGGCGGTCACCACAGGCGAATCCAATTCGTCCTGGGTCAGCTCGCCTTTCCAGAAGACGCGAAAGCCCAGTTGCGCCTCGTGGTCGAGACTTACGCGAATCTGCTGATCGAAGAGGCGCACGAGCGCGTTCTCGTTGTCGACGTCAGTCTGAGTCTGCAGTGCGGCATGAGCGAGCGCGCGGTACATCGCGCCGGTGTCTACGTAGACGACGCCCAAACGCTGCGCGAGCAAACGCGCGACCGTCGTCTTTCCGGACGCGGCGGGACCGTCGATGGCAATCTGCAGATCTGCGGGCACGTCACCCCTCTTTTGCGCGAGGCCGGAGCGCGCCTCGCGCCTAACTGCGCAAACGTGGCAAAGGCGCGGTCAGTGTACTTCTGCTCGGCATGCGGTTTTGAATCGCCGCGCTGGCTCGGCCGCTGCCCGCAGTGCGAAGCGTGGAACTCTTTCGACGAGCGCCCGATGCGCGTCACGCCGGCGCGGTCACGCTCGGCTCCCCGTGCATCAGAGGGCGGCGGCCCGATCCCGCTGCGCGAGGTCGACCGCTCCGCGACGACTCGAGCGTCCACGGGATTGCACGAATTCGACGCCGTCCTGGGCGGCGGCATCGTACCCGGAAGCGTCACGCTCATCGGCGGCCCACCCGGTGCGGGCAAGTCTACGCTTCTGCTGCAGATCGCGGCCAATCTCGCGGGCGAACGCGGACCCGTCGTTTATGTCTGCGGCGAGGAGTCGGCTGCGCAAGTGCGGCTGCGCGCGGAGCGGCTGGAGCTCGGCGAACGCGAGATACTCGTATACCCCGAAACGAATCTACGCGCCGTCCTGGACGAAATGGAAAAGCTGGCGCCGCGCGCGTTGATTATCGATTCGATTCAAACCGTCTGGCTGCCCGAAGCCGAGTCTTACGCGGGGAGCGTGACGCAAATCCGGGACTGCGCCCAAGCCGCTATGGAGTTTTCGAAACGCACGAACTGCGCGACGTTCGTCGTTGGGCACGTAACCAAAGACGGAGCGATTGCCGGGCCTCGACTGCTCGAACATTTGGTCGACACCGTTCTCTATTTTGAAGGCGACGTCAACAGCGATCACCGGATCCTGCGCGCGTACAAGAACCGGTTCGGCAGCGTCGACGAGATTTGCGTCTTTACGATGCAGGCCGACGGCCTTCACGAAGTCGGCAATCCATCGGAGCTCTTTCTTTCCGGCCGCCACGGCCGTCCCAGCGGTTCGTGCGTCGTCGCGGGAATCGTCGGTTCGCGTCCGGTGCTCATCGAAATTCAGGCGCTCGTGGGCGAGACGAGCTACGGCACGCCGCGCCGCCTTGCGAACAACGTCGATCAAGGGCGGCTCGCAATGATCATTGCGGTTTTGGAACGCCGCGTCGGTATGCACCTCGGATCTCACGACGTGTACGCATCGGTGGCCGGCGGATTGCGCGTCAGCGAGCCTGCCGCCGACTTAGGCATCGCGCTCGCAATCGCATCGTCGTTTCGCAACCGTCCACTTCCGGCCGACGCGGTGGCCTTCGGCGAACTTGGGCTTTCGGGCGAAGTGCGCGCGGTCACCGCGTCCGCCCGGAGAATTGCCGAAGCGAACAAACTCGGATACCGTACGCTCTTCACGCCGCAGAATTGCAGCGACGTCGCGCAGGCGATCGAAACCGCTCTCGCGTGAGATGGCTGGAATGCGTTCCGAACATCTCTGAAGGCCGCAATCTCGCCACGGTCTCCGCTTGTGTCGCCGCGGTTGAAAGCGCCGGCGCGCACGTCGTGCACCAAACGAGCGACCCCGTCCACAACCGCAGCGTGCTCACCACCGTCGGAACGTACGAGTCGCTTCGCGATGCCGCGGTCGCGCTGGCGGCGGTGACCGTCGAACGCATCGATTTGCGCACGCATACCGGCGTGCACCCGCGAATCGGCGCGCTCGACGTGCTGCCGTTCATTCCGCTGCGCGGCGCAAGTATGGACGACGCCGTCGCGCTCGCGCGTGAAACCGCCGCAGCCATCTGGCACCGGCTGCGCGTTCCTTCCTTCTTATATGGGGAGGCGGCGAGCACGCCGCTGCGACGGAATCTGGCCGTCGTACGCGAGGGCGAATTCGAAGGCTTGGATGCGCGGTTCGAACTGCCCGAGTGGAGGCCGGATTTCGGAGAGGTGCCCAAACACACCAGCGCCGGCGCCATCGCGATCGGCGCCCGGGACGTACTGATCGCCTTCAACGTCGAGCTGGCCACTGGGGATTTGGCGCTGGCAAAGCGCATCGCCAAGCAGCTGCGGGAGCGCGACGGCGGGTTTGTGACGCTCAAGGCGCTGGGGTTACGGCTGGGCGACGATCTCGTGCAAATCTCCCTGAACGTCACGAACTATCGCGTGACTCCGCTCTACCGGATCGTCGAAACGATTCGAGCGATGGCAAGGCAAGCGGGGACGAAGGTCGTGCGTTCTGAACTGATCGGGTGTCTGCCGTTTGCAGCTGTTCAAGACAGCGCCCGCTATTATTTAGAAGCATCCGATCCCGGAGAAAACTTGTGAACCAATCGCAAAATCTATTGTTGACCACCGAACAGGTCGAAAACCATCCGCTGGTCGATGACGTCAACGCTCTTCAGCACGAGCGGCTGACGCCGATCGAGCGCACGTGCAAGAAAATCGCCGATGCGACCGGAGCGCCGGCCGCGCTGATGTTGGCAATCGTCGTTCAACTGGTATGGGTTGCAACCGGCGTCTTCTTTCGGTGGGATCCGTTCCCGTTCGTTTTCTTGCTGACTTTCTCGAATATCATCCAGTTGATTCTGATCTTTATTATCGCGGTCGCGCAGCGCCAGCAAAGTCAGCACGATGAAATCCGCGCCGAAGCCGATCACGATTCGATCTCGCGTCTGCTCTACCATCAGCAATTACAGGACCAGATTCTCTTGCGGTTAGCCGAACGCAGCGGCGTGGACGTGAGCGATCTGGAGTCGACCGTAAAGACACTGCTCGCTGCGGCCACCGCCTGATGAAATTCGCACCGGCCCTGCTGGCGGCGCTCGTACTGGCCGGTTTCGGTTCAGTCCAAGCGCAAACGAGCCGTGCCGGCATCGGCGACAGCGGCATTTACCAAACGAAACTCGCCAACGGCTTAAAGGTCATCGTCGTCGAAGATCATGCGGCGCCGGTCGCTCACACGTCCGTGTGGTACAAGTTCGGTTCATTATACGAGACGCCCGGGAAGACCGGACTGGCGCACGCGCTCGAACACATGATGTTCCGTGGAACCGATGCGATTTCGGCCGGCGGCCTCGACAACATCGTCGCGCGGCTCGGCGCCGAGATGAACGGTCAGACCGATTACGATTACACGCAATACCTCTTCGATATGCCGGCCGACCGCGTTGCCGTCGCCCTGCAGATCGAAGCCGACCGCATGCAGCACGCCGCGATCGCGCCGCAAGAATGGGCCGTCGAGCGGCGGGCGGTGCTCAACGAACTCGACGGAGACGACAGCTCGCCGTTTTACAATCTTCTTTCGCGGGTTCGCGCGGCTGCCTATCCGAACTCGCCGGCGGGCAGAACGCCCGCGGGCTTGCGAGGCGACGTAGCCGGAGCCGGCGTCGCCGACATCCGCCGCTACTACGAAGAGTGGTATGCGCCGGGCAATGCAGCCTTGGTCGTTGCCGGCGACGTGCAGCACGCGGCGATTTTCGCGCTGGCGAATACATATTTTGGAAACATTCCTGCGCGGCCGGTTCCGGCCCATGCCGCCGTTCGGCCGCAAGCCGCTCAAGGGCAGCGCGTAGAAGCGGAATTTCCGTTTCCGTTCGAGGTTCTCGATCTCGCGTATGCGGTTCCCGGAGATACAGAGCCCGGCGAACCGGCAATCAGCACGCTGGCTTCGCTGATTCCCAACGAGCGCGGGCCCTTTTACCAGGCGCTCGTCGAATCGAACATCGCGCTCGATCTTTCGGCCAACGCCGATACGCAGTTGCACGGCGGATTGATGCACGTCTTCGTGATCATGAACGGCGGACACAACGCCGCGGAGGCGGAGCAAGTCTTCCAGAGCGTGATGGACCGCGTCTTGCAAACCGGTTTCGATCCCGAACTGGTCGGCGCGGCCAAGCGCGCAACGATCGCCGAGCGTACGTTTTCGGCAGACTCCATCGGCGGATATGGCGATCTCTCCGGCTACACGTACGGCATCATCGGCGAACGCAACCGCGACGAGGACAATCGCCTGGCTGCCCTGACGCCGGCCGATTTGCTCAGCACGGCAAAAACGTACTTGTCCAAACCGACCGTCGTCGGACATCTCACGCCCAACGAAAAACCGGCGGCAAGGACCTCGCAAAAAACCGACGCGGCCAACTCCGACAATTTCAGCGGCCGCACGCCCAGCGGTCCGATCGTCGAGCCCCCCGCGATTCGCGCGGCGCTGGCGCAGCCGAGCACGGCCCGCAGCAAACTCGCGCCCGTACGGTTTACGCTCGATAACGGTTTGACGGTGATCGTTCAAGAAAAGCACGACCGTCCGACGATCTACGTCCGCGGCGAGATCGCTTCATCGCCGGGTTTCGCGCCGCCGGGTCAGGAAGGCATCGCGCGCTTGGCGTCGGTGATGGCGCCTTTCGGAAGCGAACATTATGATTTCACGCAACTCCGGAAAGTCACCGACGACATCGGCGCGTCGGTCGATCTCGGACAATCATTTTCCGCACAAGGGTACGCGCAGGATTTCGAAACGCTGCTCGGCGTGCTGGCGGACGGTGAGGAGCATCCGGCGTTCCCGGAACGCTGGCTCTCCTTGGAACGCGGTCAACTCGCCAACACCGTGCAGATGGAAGAGAACGTTTCCGGCACAATGGTAACGCGCGCATACCTGCAGAGTCTGCTGGCGCCCGGCGATCCGTCGCTGCGCTTTCCGACTCCGCTTTCGGTTGCGGGGATCACGCGCGCGGACTTGACGGCATACGTGCAAAAATATTGGCGGCCCGACCTCACGACGATTGCGATCGTTGGCGACATTACGCCGGCGCGGGCGCGCAAAGCCGTTGAAGCGGCTTTCGGTACGTGGACGAACGCCGGTCCGAAACCGGCGGTAACGTTGCCGGCCATTCCGCCCGCGCATTCCGGGCACGATTACATCGGCACCGACGCCAACCAGGTCTTCATTCAGTTGGGGCAACCCGCGGTCGCCCGTACCAGCCCGGACTACGACGCCTTCGCGCTGCTGACCGAGATCATCGGCGGTTCGGGTTATTTCGAATCGCGCTTGTGGCAAGAACTCCGCCAAAAGCGGGGACTGGTCTACAGTGTCTCAAGCGAGATGAAAAGCGACAAAGATCGCGGCGACCTGGAGATCGACCTGAGCGCATCGCCGTCGAACGTCGCGCCTTCGATCGCACTTGTGCGCGAGCAGCTCGACCGCTTGCGCACGCAGCCGATCTCCGAATCCGAACTCGCCGGCGCCAAGCTGCGGCTGATTTCATCGGCTCTTCTTTCGGAGGCATCGGCCGGCGGCCAGCTCTCACAGATTCTGAGCCTCGCTCAAAACGATCTGCCCGGCAACTATTTTTCGACGCTGCAGGCGCGCTACGCAAACATCACGCCTGCCGATATTCAGCGCGTCGCGCGCAAATATTTACAGCCGGGACAATTGATTCAAATTTACGCCGGGCCCATGGGACCGTGGGCCGAGCATGCCATCTGAAATCGTAACCGTCGATCCCTCCACGGGAAAGACGCTGGAACGATTTCGGTACATGACTCCAGGCGAAGTCGACGCACGTTTGGACGCGGGCGTTTCCGCGTACCGCACATGGCGCCGCGAAGCGGTTGACGACCGCGCACAACTGCTGAGGGCGTTAGCTCGTGGTCTACGCAACGAACGGCAATCGCTGGCCGAAACCGCGGTGCGCGAAATGGGAAAGCCCGTCGCACAGGCGCTCGCCGAGGTTGAGAAGTGCGCGTGGGCTTGCGATTATTTCGCGGAGCACGGCGGCGCGCTGCTCGCCGACCGGCCCGTTGAGAGCAATGCTGCGCGCAGCGCAATCGCCTTTCGTCCGCTCGGCGTTATTTTCGCCATCATGCCCTGGAATTTTCCATACTGGCAGGTCTTTCGCGCGGCCGCACCCGCGCTGCTGGCGGGAAACGCCATCGCGTTAAAACATGCGGACAGCACGACGCGCTGCGCGCTCGAGATCGAGCGCATTTTCAGCGAAGCGGGTTCACCCGAGGGATTATTCTCCACCCTGCTCATCCAGAACGAAACCGCCGATGAGCGGATCTCCGACGAGCGGATCGCGGCGGTCACGCTGACCGGCAGCGAGCGCGCCGGGGTCGCGGTCGCGTCGGCTGCGGGCGCGGCGCTCAAAAAATGCGTGCTCGAACTCGGAGGCTCCGATCCGTTCATCGTATTGGCCGACGCCGATCTCGACTTAGCCGTCGAATTCGCGGTGAAGGCCCGCTTTCAAAACAACGGGCAGAGCTGTATTGCGGCTAAACGCTTTATCGTCGAAGACGCCCTCTACGACCGGTTCGTGCACGACTTCGCCCAAGCAGCGGCGGCGCAGCGCGTCGGCGATCCGATGGATGCACAAACGCAGCTCGGTCCGTGCGCGCGCCGCGACTTGCGCGATTCGCTCGAACGCCAAGTCACGCAAAGTGTGGCAAGCGGAGCTCGCATCGTCACCGGCGGAAGGCCAATCGAACGCGACGGCTTCTTCTTCGAACCGACCGTTGTGGCCGACGTTGCTGACCCTATGCCGATGTTCGAGGAAGAGACATTTGGGCCGGCAGCCGCCGTTACGCGAGCGCGCGATGAGGCGCATGCAGTCGAACTCGCCAACGACTCGACCTTCGGCTTAGGCGCTAACGTTTGGACGCGCGACGTCGATCGCGCCGCGCGCATGGCGGCGCAGATCGAGTCAGGTATGGTTTTCATCAACGGGATGGTCGCCAGCGATCCGCGCTTGCCGTTCGGCGGCGTCAAACGCAGCGGCTACGGGCGTGAACTTTCCGAGTTCGGCATCCACGAATTCGTCAACATCCAAACAGTGTGGATCGGCCCCGAACGCAACACTTCAAGCACAGCCCGTGCGGAATGAGGAACGGTGTTTGCTCTGGCGGAGTGGCCGGCACCGGCCCTCAAGCCGGAGTCCTCAATTCAGAATCGATAAAGACTGCCTACGCGCGCAGCATTTTGAGCGCGTGATCCCAAGAGCCGGTGCGGATCCCGTAATGCACCCATACGATGCACATCGGCTCGAGGTATCGCGACTCGTCGATTCCGCCTAGGTCGGAAACCGCGCCTTGCCAGCCGAGCGATTCGATAAGACCCGTGACGGTTTTCTTAGCGCTGTCATCGTTGCCGGCGATAAACATCGTCGGAGGTCCGCCCGGCAGTTTCGGATCGACCATGAACTGATTGCCGATACTATTGAACGCCTTGACGACTTTGGCGTCCGGCAGCCATCGCTGCACTTCTTCACCGGCGGAATTATCGAAGCCGATCGAGAGCGCGGGAAGCTTCCCCTCTTCGAATTTCAGCGGATTGGTGCAGTCGATAACCGGCTTGCCGGCAAAGTTCGCCGGACCTGCTAAATCGATGGCGTGTTTCGTTCCGGAGAAAAGTGTTGCAATCACGATGAGTTCACCAAATGTTGCAGCTTCCTTAAAAGTACCGCTGCGAACACGCCCGTTCTGATCGACGACGAACTCCGCCAGTTTTTCAGGCTCGCGCGAGCTCATCATCACCTCGTGATTGCGCGAGGCGAATCCACGCGCCAGGGCCTTGCCGACATCGCCGCTTCCCAAAATCCCAATTTTCATTAGCTCCTACTTTCCAAATGACAGCCTCGTCGTGAATGTTTGCGACAACCCCGATCTGGCACTTACAAAGAGCCGGAAGCGCCCACGCGAGCGGGCGCTTCTTTATTTAGACGGCGACCTCATATTCGCGAAGCGCCGACTCGAGCGACGTCTTACGATCCGTCGCTTCGCTGCGCGTGCCGATAATCAACGCACACGGCACGCCGAAACTGCCGGCCGGAAAATCTTTCGGAATCGAACCCGGAATAACGACCGCACGTGCGGGCACGCGGCCTTTCGTCGTCACCGCCGCATTGCCGCGAACGTCGACGATCGGCGTGCTCGCGGTAATCACGACGCCGGCGCCGAGCACCGCTTCGCGTTCGACGCGCACGCCTTCAACGATGATGCAGCGCGAACCGATGAAAGCGCCGTCTTCGACGATCACCGGCTGCGCCTGCGGCGGCTCCAAAACGCCGCCGATGCCGACACCGCCGGAAAGATGCACGTTCTTTCCAATCTGTGCGCACGAACCGACGGTCGCCCACGTGTCGACCATTGTTCCCTCGTCTACATACGCTCCGATGTTCACGAAGCTCGGCATTAAGATCACGTCTCGTCCCAAGAAACTTCCGTAGCGCGCAACTGCCGGCGGCACGCAGCGCACGCCGATTTTCTTGAAGTTACTCTTCAGCGGCACTTTGTCGTAAAACTGCGGATAATCGGGGTCGAAACGTGAGATGAACCGGCGGCTCTTGCGCCGTTGGAAATACAAGAGAATAGCTCGCTTTATCCACGCGTGAGTAAGCCAGTCGCCCCCGCACGGCTCGCAAACCCGCAGATCGCCGCGATCGAGCGCCTTGATGACGGCGTCGACCGCCTTCCCGGAGCGGCCGCGCGCGCGCTCGGTCTCTGCGGCGATTGCCTCGATTTCGCCCTGGAGTTCGGCCGGATCCACAGCGCCTCGCTTACGTCGCCCGCTTTACCCGCTCCCGCGAAGGTGGGAGCCGTGAGGGGTACAAAGGGAACGAAGTGCCCAACACGCCCCAGGACGAGCAGCGTATCAACGCGATCCGTTTTCTATCGGTCGACGCCGTACAGAAGGCGAACTCCGGTCACCCCGGCATGCCTTTGGGCGCCGCGGCGACAGCCTACACGCTGTGGACCAAGCATCTGCGCTTCAATCCGAAGGATCCGTCCTGGCTCAACCGCGACCGCTTCATTTTGAGCGCGGGGCACGGTTCGATGCTGCTCTATTCGCTGCTCTATTTGACCGGTTATGACCTGACACTCGACGACATCAAGCACTTCCGTCAGCTCGGAAGCAAGACGCCCGGGCACCCCGAGGCGCACCGCACTCCCGGCGTTGAGGTAACCACCGGTCCGCTGGGTCAAGGATTCGGAAATTCCGCCGGGTTCGCGATTGCCGAAGCGCACATGGGCGCGGTCTACAATCGCGATCAGCACATCATCGATCACTTTACCTACGTGATGTGCAGCGACGGCGACATGATGGAGGGCGTCGCTTCAGAAGCCGCGTCAATGGCCGGACACTTGCAACTGGGCAAATTGATCGCGCTCTACGACGACAACAAAGTCTCGCTCGCAGCGGCGACCAACGTTTGCTTTACCGAAGACGTTGCCAAACGTTTCGATGCGTATGGCTGGCATACGCAGTACATCGATCTCGACAACGGCAACGACGTCGCGACCATCGATCGCGCGATCTCAAACGCAAAAAGCGTTACGGACAAACCGTCGATGATCGTGGTCCGCACACATATCGGGTATGGATCGCCAAAACAAGATTCGTTCAAATCGCACGGCGAGCCGCTCGGCCCCGACGACGTCAAGCGCACCAAAGAGAACCTCGGCTGGCCGCTGGAGCCGGACTTTTACGTTCCCGACGACGTCTTGAAGTTTTACCGCGAAATCGGCGCGCGCGGCGGCGAGCTGCAAGCGCAGTGGCAGCGCACGTTCGACGAATGGAAATCGGCCAATCCCGATCTGGCGACGCAACTCGCGCGGACTCTGAAGGATCAGCCGCCCGCACAGATCCCGTGGCCCAAGATCGATAAAGCCAACGGCGATAACGTCGCCACGCGCGACACGGGCGGTCAAGTGATGAACGCGATCGCCGCGGCGGTTCCTGAACTGCTCGGCGGATCCGCGGATTTGGATCCTTCCACCAAGACGTATCTCAAGGATCGCGGCGATTTCCAGCCCGACCAATATGCCGGCCGCAACATCCATTACGGCGTGCGCGAGCATGCGATGGGCGCCATCAACAACGGGATCGCGCTGCACGGCGGGCTGTTACCATTCGGCGCCACGTTCTTGAACTTCTTGGATTACATGAAAGGCGCCGTGCGGCTGGCCGCGCTCAATGCGATTCGCTGCTATTACGTCTTCACGCACGATTCGGTCTTCTTGGGCGAGGACGGACCGACGCATCAGCCAATCGAGCATTTCGCGCACATGCGCGCTATTCCGAACCTGAAGATGGTCAGGCCCGCAGACGCGCTCGAAACGCTCGAAGCCTGGAAAGTGATGATCGCCGCCGCCGAAGGGCCGTGGGCGCTGGTTCTGAGCCGGCAAAAGTTGCCGTATCTGGGCGACCGCAACGCGGATGTCGCGCGCGGCGCGTATGTCTTGAGCGATCCCGGCGGCACGCCCGGACTCATCCTTATCGCGACCGGTTCGGAAGTCTCACTTGCCGCGCAGGCGGCAACGCTGCTGAACGAACGCGGCACGGCGACGCGCGTCGTTTCGATGCCGTGCTGGGAACTGTTCGAGGCGCAGCCGCAAGCTTACCGAGATGAAGTATTGCCGCCCGACGTGACCGCGCGCATGTCGATCGAGGCCGGCGCCACGTTCGGTTGGGAGCGCTGGATTGGAACCCGCGGCTTCGCATTCGGCATCGATCATTTCGGGGCGTCGGCGCCGGCCGCGGATATCGCGCGAGAGTATGGTTTTACGCCCGAAAATATTGCAGATGTAGCGGCGCAGAAATTCTCAACGGTAAGGGGTTAGAGGGTACATGAGCAACCAACTGGCACAGCTGCTTGCCGCCGGACAGAGCGTCTGGCTCGATAATCTCCGGCGCGGAATGTTCGCTTCAGGCGAACTGCAGGGGCTCATCGATAAAGGCCTGCGCGGGATGACTTCCAATCCGACAATCTTCGAAAAAGCGATCGGCAGCGGCAACGACTATGACGAGCAGCTGCGGTCGCTCATCGGCAAACAACGGGACGCGAGCGCGCTGTTCTGGGATCTCGCGGTCGAGGATATCTGCAGCGCGTGCGATCTCTTCCGGCCCGTTTACGACAGCTCCGGCGGCAACGACGGCTTCGTAAGCATCGAAGTCTCGCCGCTGATCGCGCACGACACCAAAGCGACCGTTTCGATGGCCAAGGAGCTGTGGAAACGCATCGACCGGCCGAATCTCATGGTCAAGATTCCCGGGACCAACGAAGGCGTGCCCGCGATCGAAGAATGCGTGGCCGAAGGCATCAACATCAACGTGACGCTGATCTTCGCGATCGAGATGTACGAAAAGACGACGCGCGCCTACGTGCGCGGCCTGCAGCGCCGCGTAAAGAAGGGCTTGCCGATCGACAAACAGCGTTCGGTGAACAGCGTCTTCGTGAGCCGCATAGATACGCTGGTCGATAAACTACTGCAGGCGCGCATCGATAAAGGAGAGACGCAGCTCCAGTCGCTTCTCGGCAAGACGGGCGTCGCCAATCTGAAACTCACTTATCAGAAATATTTGGAAATCTTCGAGTCCGAAGAGTGGACGCCGCTCAAAGCCAAAGGCGGCGCGGAACAGCGCCCGCTCTGGGCTTCGACCTCGACGAAAAATCCGAAATACCCGGACCTTATGTACGTCGAGCCCGTGATCGCGCGAAATACGGTGAACACCATGCCGCCGCAAACGCTCGACGCGGTGCTCGATCACGCCAAGATCGTCCCCGACACGATTCTGCAAGGTGTGGACGAAGCGCGCGAAACGCTCAAGAGTTTAGCCGCAAACGGCATCTCGCTTTTCGACGTCACCTACCAGCTGCAAGTCGAAGGCGTAAGCGCGTTCAGCGATTCGTTTGCGGGGCTGTTAGGCGCAATCGTCTACAAGCAGAAACAGTTGAGTTCCGGATCGGAGCGCGTAGCCTTATCGCTGGGCGCGAATCAAGCTGCCTGCGACGCTGCGATGCAAACGCTCACAAACCGGGATTTTCTCAAGAAACTCTGGGCCAAAGACCCGACCCTGTGGTCGAACGATCCGCAGCACGCCGAGATCATCAAACACGCCCTGGGATGGCTCGACGTTCCCGAGCACATGATCGAGAACGTTTCCAACCTGCAGAGCTTTGCCAAGGAGATCGCTGCCGAGTTTACCGACGTGGTCGTGCTGGGCATGGGCGGAAGTTCGCTTGCGCCCGACATCATGCGGGAAACCTTCGGAAAAATCGACGGCTATCCGGCGCTGCACGTGCTGGATTCCACCGACCCCGAGCAGATTCGCGAGCTCGAAGCCGCCATCAACCTCGACTCGACGCTCTTCATCGTGGCCAGCAAGAGCGGAACGACGACCGAGCCCGACGCTTTCTATCGCTTTTTCTGCGAGCGCGTCACGAAGGCCGCCGGATCGGACAAATGCGGCCGGCACTTCGTTGCGATCACCGATGAAGGCACGCAACTCGAAACCGAAGCGAAGGCGCAAGGCTTTCGATCGTGTTTTCTCAACGACCCGAATATCGGCGGCCGCTACTCGGCGCTCTCCTTCTTCGGCATGCTGCCCGCTGCGCTGGCCGGTTACAACATCAACCTACTCTTGGATCGCAGTCTGGGCGCGCTGCACGCAAATGACAAAACCGTCGCTCCCAAAGATGCACCGGGCGCGCGCTTCGGCGCCGCGATCGGCGGCCTCGCTACGGCGGGACGCGACAAACTCACGATCGTCACGCATCCGTCGGTGCACGCATTCGGCGCGTGGGCGGAGCAGCTCATCGCCGAATCGACCGGCAAGATGGGCAAGGGCATTCTCCCCGTTGAAGGCGAGCCGCTGGGCGTGCCTTCCGATTATGGCAGCGACCGCGTCTTTGTCTACATCGGCGCGGGCTTGCCAAACCAGCCGAAAGATATCGCCGAAAAATTACAAGCACTCGAAGCTGCCGGACATCCGGTCATCCGGCTGGCAATGAACGACACGTACGACATCGGCGAGCTCTTCTACACCTGGGAAGTTGCAACGGCCGCGGCCGGCTCGATTCTACAGATCGACGCCTTCGATCAGCCCAACGTCCAAGAATCCAAAGACAATACCAAGGCGCTTCTCAAACAATACGCGAGCACGGGCAAGTTCGACGAACCTGCACCGGCGGTTTCCGACGACGCGATGGACATCTCGTTCCTCTCGGGGAGCCAATCAATCCACGCGCACGATCCGGCCGCCGCCCTTGCCGGCGTCTTCGGCCAAGTCGGCGCCGGCGATTACGTCGCGTTCTGCGCGTACATCGCGCGCAACGACAAGCACGCGAATTTGCTGGAACAGATGCGCGTCAAGGTCCGTGACGCGCGCAAATGCGCGACGACCGTCGGCTTCGGCCCGCGTTTCTTGCATTCGACCGGACAAGAACACAAGGGCGGCCCCGACACCGGCGTCTTCGTTCAGATCACCGCCGACTCGCCCGACGACGTGCCGATCCCGGGCATGGGCATTACTTTCCGCACGCTGATCGCCGCGCAAGCACTCGGCGATCTGCAGTCGCTCGACAAGCGCGACCGCCGCGGCATGCGCGTTCACTTGAAGGGCAACCTCGACCGCGGCCTCGCCGCGCTCAACGCCCTGATCGACGACTCCCTCACGGCGAAAGCGTGAGTTTCGGAGCCGGTAAGTGCCGCCCCGGAACCGCTGGCGAAAAAACGTCCATGTTTTTTCGCCGCTTGAGCGGCACTTACCGGCTCCAAAACTTGAAAGATAGCGTCTTATGCAATTAGGGATGGTCGGGTTAGGACGCATGGGCGCGAGTATGACGACGCGTTTGATTGCAGGCGGCCACTCGGTGATCGCCTACGATCGCAGCGCGGACGCGGTTCAAGAGAGCGCGAAGGGCGGCGCGACCGCGGCAAGTTCGTTAGCGGACCTCGTGCAAAAGTTTACGCAGACGCCGCGCGTCGTGTGGCTCATGGTGCCTTCGGGAAAACCGACCGACGACACGATCGACGAGCTGTTAGGCGTGCTCGCGTCCGGCGATGTAATCATCGACGGCGGGAACACGAACTACCAAGACGGCCTCGCCGCGTACGAACGCTGCAAGGCCAAGGGCGTGTCGTTGGTCGACGCCGGAACGAGCGGCGGCGTTTGGGGCTTGAAGGAAGGCTACTGTCTGATGGTCGGCGGCGATACCGCGGCCGTCTCGTATTGCGAACCGATCTTCTTGACACTCGCGCCCAAGGGCGGGTACGCGCACGTGGGGCCGGCGGGCGCCGGACATTTTTCCAAGATGGTTCACAACGGGATCGAGTACGGACTGCTGCAAGCGTACGGCGAGGGATTCGAAATCCTTAAGAAGTCACAATTTCCGTTCGATCTAAAGCAGCTGGCGGAGATCTGGCGCTACGGCAGCGTCATCCGGTCGTGGCTGTTGGATTTGGCCGTGCTCGCGTTCCAAGCCGATCCGGATCTGAAAGATATTCGCGGCTGGGTCGACGACACGGGCGAGGGCCGCTGGACGGTGCAAGCCGCGATCGACGAAAACGTGCCGGCGCCCGTGATTACGCTTTCGCTGCTCGCGCGCCTTGCCTCGCGGCAAGACGAATCGTATAGCGCCAAGGTGATCGCCGCGTTGCGCAATCAGTTCGGCGGCCACGCGATCAAATCCGAAAAGCCCTGATGGCTAAAACGATAGCCCCCAAACCGGACGGCGCCGCGCACGTTCCCAACCCGCTGCGCGAGGGCATCGAGAGCAATCGCGTACCCGATCCCTGCACGATCGTCTTCTTTGGCGCCAGCGGCGATCTGTTCAAGCGCATGCTGATCCCGGCGATTTACGGGCTACGCGCGGACGATATTTTGCCGGCGAGTTTCGGCCTGATCGGTTTTGCGCGCACGCCATATACCGACGAGCAATTTCGCGACTATTGTAAACAAGCGGCCCAGCAAGACCTGGGAAAAGACGCCATCAAGGAACCCCTCTGGGACGATTTGGCGAAACGCATCAGTTACATCACCGCCGACTTTGACGACACTTCGCATTTCGAGGGCCTCAAAAGGCGGCTGGAGGAGTACGAGAAGCAGTTCGGAGCAGGGAATAACCGCCTCTTCTATCTCGCGACGCCGCCGTCGGTTTTTCCCAAAATCGTCGACCAGTTGAAAAAGGCCGGGCTGGATCCGGCCGGCAATCCGAACGGCTGGACGCGCATCATCGTCGAGAAACCGTTTGGGACCGATCTCGCGTCGGCGCGGGCGCTGCAAACGGAAGTTGAAAAAGTTTTCACCGAGAGTCAAGTCTACCGCATCGACCATTATTTGGGCAAAGAGACCGTGCAAGACATCATGGCGCTGCGTTTTGCCAACACGATTTTCGAGCCGATTTGGAGCCGCAACTACATCGCGTCGGTGCAGATTACTTCGGCGGAAACGCTCGGCGTAGAAGCTCGCGGAGCATACTACGACAACGCCGGCGCTTTGCGCGATATGATTCAGAATCACGTTCTCAACTTGTTGGCGCTCGTCGCGATGGAGCCGCCTGCCAGCTCCGACGCAGACGCAATCCGCAACGAGAAGTACAAAGTATTTTCGGCGATCGAGCCGCCGGCTCACGAACACGTCTTCGACATGTCTGTCCGCGGGCAGTACGGGCCGGGTACGATCGGCGGAGAAAAAGTCGTGGGCTATCGTTCGGAGCCCGACGTGAGCCCGACCTCGAATACCGAGACCTATGCCGCCGTAAAGCTGTATATCAACAGCTGGCGCTGGGCCGGCGTTCCGTTTTTTCTGCGCAGCGGCAAGCGGCTTGCGCGAAAAGTTTCCGAAATCGCAATCTTGTTCAACCCGATCCCGCACCGCCTTTTCGGCGAAAAAAGCGATACGATCGAACAGAACGTTTTGGTTATCAAAATCCAGCCCGATGAGGGCGTCTCGATCCGTTTCAACGCGAAGGTCCCGGGCCCGAAAAACCATATTCGCGGCGTGACGATGGATTTCAACTACGGCACGGGATTCAGGGTCCAGTCTGCGCCCGCATACGAACGTTTGCTCTCTGACGCCATGCGCGGCGACGCGACCCTCTTCACGCGGTGGGATGCAGTCCAGCGCGCCTGGGAGATCGTCATGCCGATCCTCGACGTCTGGCAGTCGATTAAGGACCGCTCCTTCCCCAACTATGCGGCGGGCTCCGAAGGCCCCGATGCCGCGCACGCGCTAAATCCCGGTTGGCGCACCTTATGACGGCGGCCGCGGCGTCAACCACCACGGTCAACCTCATCGCGTTTGCCGAGGATCCGTCAACGGTCCAGCGGCTACGCGATCGTTTTTCGACCTTCGCGCAAAAGCACTCGTGCCGCGCGATTTTCCTTGACGCGACGCGCTCGGGTGCGACCTCCGAAGAGACGGAGCTCGCGGTGGCCGGCATGCCCGCCGATCAGCTGCGCTCGACGGTCCACGACCTGTTGGCCGGGGGCGTCGGGTCCGCGCTCTTCTGGGCCGGGCGCGATTTGAACGATCCCCGCTTTGAAGCGCTCGCATCGCTCGGAACGACAGTCGTTGTCGACAGTTCGCGGGCCGACGACGGGAAAGCTTCGCTTCAAAAACTTGCCGAGATAAACGCTTCCACAGATCGCTTCGTGCGCGACCTTTCGTATTTGCGGCTTCTGCCCTGGCAGGATATGGTCGCGCAGTTTTTTGACGATGCCGAACTCGCGCAAGAGCTCCCGCGCATTGCGGGCGTCGAAGTCGTCAGCGGCTCTGAGCCCGAGGCGTATTATTTCGCAGGCTGGCTCGCCAGCCGTCTGCACTGGAGGCCGTGCGGCCGCAATGAACTCTGCAACGATGCCGGCGACGTGATCACAGTCGAGATCGGACGCCGCGGCGAGCCGCGGCGCGTTCTCAGCGTCGTGTTACGGAGCAAACATTGCACGTTCTCGGCCGAACTCGATGCGCATTCGGCCGACGTCGTCTGTCTGACGGTAGCGGGAAAGCCGGAACGCGAGCGGCGGTGCGCACCGCTTCACGACGTCGATTTGGTTTCGCTCGTGGAACAAGCGATGTTCGTTCCGCACAAGGATGCGGTCTTCACCGAAACGCTGCACATGGCACGCGCGATCCTCGACCTGGACCGGTGACGGCACCGCCCCGCGGCGAACTGCGAGTATTTGAAGCGCCCCAAGACGTAGCGGTTGCGCTTGCCGATCTTTTCGTCTCCGAAACCCGTTCTGCAATCGAACATCGCGGCGGGTGTTTTATCGCTCTAGCCGGCGGAAGGACGCCTCAGGCCGCCTATTCCTTGCTGGCAAGCAGCGAACGCCGCGATGCGATCGACTGGACCCACGTTTTTATCTATTTCGGTGACGAGCGCTGCGTGCCGCCCGAGAGCGATGAATCGAACTACAAGATGGCGTCCGAGTCGTTTCTTTCAAAGATGCCGATTCCGCCAAAACACGTACATCGCATGCACGGCGAGGACGAACCGGAACGAGCCGCGCGCGCTTACTCGCAACTGCTCGTTGAAACGATGGGCGAGGTACCGCACTTCGATCTGATGCTGCTAGGGATGGGCGACGATGGCCACACGGCCTCACTCTTTCCCGGGACCGATCCGGCAACCGACGAGGAGCAGCTCGTGCGCGCGGTTTTTGTTGAAAAGTACGGCGTTCACCGTTTGACGCTTACGCCGCTGGTCATCAATCACTCGAGGCGAATCGCGATCGCGGTCGAAGGCGCGGCGAAGGCTGCCACGCTGCGCGTAGTGCGCGAGGGCCCCTACGACCCGGTGAAATATCCGGTACAGATCGTACAGCCGGCCGACGGCAAGTTCACGTGGCTGGCGGACCAGGCCGCCGCGAGCTCAGCGGGTTAGAATCGTTCCGGTCGCGCGCTGAATTTCGACCACGGCTTTGTTGAGATCGGTCTGCGCCTGTAGTTCGAGGCCGCGGTTATTTGCGACCGCGATCTCGCGCTGCAGCACGAGGTACGTCGTCGATTCGCCGGCGCGAAAGCGGCGCTGTTCGCTCGCGAGCACGGCTTCGGAAGCTTGTCGCGCGGCGCTGGCCGCACCCAAGCGGGCTAACGCGCTTTGGTACGCTTGCAAGGCGTTGCGCACTTCTACGGTGACGCGTTCGATGGTCGAAGCCTCTTGGAGCTGGGCGATCGCCTCTTGCTCTTGCGCGATCGCCAGGTTTGCCTTTGCGGTGTGATCCCCGATGGGAAACGAAACGAGCACTCCCGCCGTGTAGACCGGGAATCTGTTTCCCAACAGATTGCGGATCGATTGAGCGAGGCCGCCCGATAGATATGAGGGCACGGGGGTATTGGAGCTGGGCAGGGCCTGAATCTGCTGATTGACCGGCAGCGTTGGATTGACGGCGGCGATCAACGCGTTGATTGCCATCACCTGCTGCGCGCTGCTCGCGGTAAACGGGCTGTTGGCCGGATTGGTCGGAATGCCGGCGAATCCGTTGCTCGCATAGCCGGCTTGCAAATCCACTTGCGGCTTGGTTTGGTTTTGCGCATAGCGCAGATTGACGTCCGCCGCCGCACGCTGCTGGCGCAGCTGCTCGATCTCGGGCCGGTTCGCAAGCGCCGTCAAAACTAAGTCGGTGAGTGAAGGCTCCTGCGGCAACTGCAAGACTTGTCCCGTCGGCACGAGATTGGCACTCCAAATCGGATCGGCCGGATTGTCGGTCAGAAGACCCTTCAACTGGTTCTGCAACGCGCCGACGCGCTGAAGCGCGCCGTAGATGTTCTCTTGAAAGACGGAAATCTGAGTATTGGCCTGGACGACGTCGATCGGCGCGGAGACCCCCTGCTGCGCGAGTCTGACGTTGCTATGCTGCTGAGCCACCGTATCGCGCAGCGCCTGTTCTTGGATGGCCGCGTTGCGCCAAGCGGCGACCAGATCCCAGTAGACGTTCTCGACCTGCGCGACGGTATTGGCGGTCGTGCTCAATGCCTGCTGCGCGACCGCACGGTCGTTGATCTGCGCCAGCTGCAGATTGCGCGATGCGTCGTTGATGCCGCGGCCGCGTCCAAGCGGCTGAGAAAAATTGACCGAGAACACCGTTGGATAGGTGGGATCGAACGCATTAATGGTCGTGTTGTCGTACGTTTGCCGCCCCGATGCACTGACGTTGTACTGCTGGCCGGCAGGCGTCACGCCTTGCGCGCCTGCGCTCACCGAGGTGGTCCGCTGCACGATTGGCCCGAAATTGGGTCCGGCGAAGAATGCGTTTTGCGGCGCCGCGGTTGCATACTGATACTGCGGCTGCAGCCTAAAGCGGATGTCGTAGGCGCCCCGGGCAGCCACGATCTGGTAGCGCGCGATGCGCCGGTTTGCTTGCGCGATTTCCAGATCGGGATTCTTCGAAAGCGCCATTCCGACCGCGTCGGAAAGGGATATGCCGACAAACGCCTGCTGCGTCACGCCGATGACGTTGGGCGAAGCGGCCGGCAGCGGCGGCGCGGCATACCCTGGCGCAACGGTTGGAATACGTGGGAGAACCGGAACGGGCGCGGGAGTAGGCACGGTAGCCGCCGCGAGCACGAGCGCTAACAGCATTTAATGAACCTGGACAGACGCTTCTACCGACATGCCGGGGCGCATCGGATATTTCCGGGGATCGGCGTCGTCGATAGATATCTTGACCGGAATACGCTGTGTCACTTTCACGAAGTTTCCGGTGGAGTTTTGCGACGGAACCAGCGCGTACGTATTCTGCGAGGCCGGGTTGATGGCAATGACGCGGCCGTGGAACGTCATGCCTTTGTAGGCGTCGACGTGTAAATCTACGGGCTGCCCCGGACGCATATCCCCGACCTGCGTTTCCTTATAGTTCGCCGTGACGAACACGCTGTTCGGAATGAGAGTCAAAAGCGGCATTCCCGCGCTGACGGTCTGTCCGACCTCGACATGTTTCTCGCCGACGTATCCATCGATTGGCGAAGATATGCGCGTATTCGTGAGGTTTTGCAGCGCGATTGCGACGGAGGCCTGCGCGGCGGCTACCGATGCGGGACTCTGCACCGCTGAGAGTTTTCCTTGCGCCGTTTGCGCGCCGCCTTGGGCGGCACTAACGCCCGCCTGCGCCGAAGTGATGCGCTGCTGCGCTGCGTTCATGTTCGCGATAGCCACGTTCACGTTATCCTGCGCGGCCGAGTATTGCGATTGCGCCGCGGCCAACGCGGCGCGAGCTGCGTCGAGCTGTTGTCGCGGAAGATCGCCGCTATTGACGAGTGAGACCGTGCGTTGATAGTCGGCGCGCGCGCGCGCCTGCGCTTGCGCCGCGCCCGGCAATGCCGCCTGCGCCGCCCGCACTTGGGCTTGAGCCGCCGAGACGCCGGCTTCCGCCAACGGAACCTGCGCGGCAGCGCCCTGGACCTCGGCTTGAGCTTGGTTGACGGCGCCCGAGCCTTGCTCCAAGCCGGCGAGCCGGTTTTGCATCGCGAGTTCTAAATTCGCCCGCGCTTGATCGAGCGCGGCCCGCTCCGACGCGCTGTCGAGCACGATCAAGAGCTGCCCTTTATGAGCGCGCTGATCGGTATCGACCAAAATCTTGTCTACCCGCTCGCTGATCTTGCTCGTAATGCTGACGGTGTTGGCGTCAACTCGCGCGTCGTCGGTCGATTGGTGGACTCGCGCGTAGCTATACCAGCGCAAACCGAAGACGACTATCAGAATCGCAACGACGACGCCCGCCGCAATAAAGAACGGGCGAAGGTTTCTTTTCGAGGTTGTGACTTCGACGTTTTCTTCAGCCGGTACGTCGCCGCGCGTCACGGGTGCCTGCTCGCGAGTCTCCACTAAGCCTTCCTTGCTCCATTTAAGAATAGATCTACCTGAAATTCGACGACCTGGCCCGGCTCAGCGGCATACTCCTCGGGAAAACGCTTGCGCCCCATGACGTACGAGAACACCATGCCCATAAAGAACCGCGCCAAGAACAGAGGGTTCCCGGAGAGCTCGCCGGCTGCGATCCGTTTGGCCATGTACTCGGCCACGATCTTCTTGATGGCGGTCGGCGCTCGCCAGGCGGCCTCGCCCACGCTGCCGTTGCCGCCTTCTTCCGCCAGCGACATGACGATGAGGTCGCGCACGCTTTCCATGCGCTGCATTAGCGCAGAGGCGATGCGCCGCAGATCGCGTTCGAGATCGCCGTCCAGGCTCGCAAGCAGTTCTTCAAGTTCGACCGTCCGGCAATAGTACTCGACGCACGCATCGACGAGCGCATCTTTGCTGCCGAAGTGCCGGAAGAGCGTGGCTTCGTTCACGCCGGCTTGATCGGCAATTTCGCGCGTCGTCGTGCCGCGCCGGCCTTTGGCGGCCAGCAGGCTCCGCGTAGCCGCCAAGAGGCGCTGCCGGGTTTCTCCCGGCATGCGCGCCGTTTGCAGCTGCGGTATCGCCATTTAGTTCTTGCCCGTAAAGACGGAGTCGGCGACGGGGACGTTCGTTTTGTAAGAATCGAACGAAGAATCGGCCACGGCTCGAACGCGGTAATGCACGTCGACGTGCTGCGACGAGACGACGTTGAAGCCCGACTCGTTCCTGTACGTCTGCGTCATGGAAATGGAGCCGCCGTTCGTATAATTCCATTCCATGCGCGCGACTTGATAGCTCGACGGATCGACGTACGCAACCGTATCCTTAATTTGGTCGCTGTAGATTTTCTTGGTCATGGTCAGGACCAAATATGGGTGTCCGCCGACGTTCTGAACGCCGTGGAACGCGATATTCGAATCCGCTATCCAGCCGTTCGGGTCGGCGATGTCGGCGAAAAGTTTATTAAATCCCTTGGCGTATGAGGGCGCGTTGGTGAAAACGACTTCGTACTTTCCGGGACGCTTGTAGTAGGCGTTGCCGTCGAGATGCGGCGACAAGAACGGAAAACTCGTCATCCGGACCTGTACGTGAATCCCGGTCTGGAAAGAGTGTAGCGACGGATTGCGGGCATTGATCCGCTTGATCACGTCGGCGGCCGTGCGCGGCGTCGCCGTACTCTGTGCGAGCGCCGGAACCACCGTGAGGGCGCCGGCAAGCAGGAGCGCGGCCGGTCGTTTAAACGTCAAAATGCGCATGAGTATTCTCTCAAGGGCTAAGTGCAAGTACTTACTTGCATAACGCGTCTTTTCCCTGCCGGGTTCCAGGTCAGGCGGTGCGGGCGGCCTGGGCGGAAAAAGACTGGCCCATGCTCACCCCTGAGGCGGTCCTGGAAAGCGCGGCCCGCGTAGCGCTGGAGCCGGCGGCCTTCGTTATCGTCCGGCTCGACCGGCCGGGCGAGCGCATCGCCATCGACGCCGGCCGTTACTATTATCCCGCCAGCATGCTCAAGACGCCGCTCGCGCTGGCGGCGTTCACGCTCGTGCAAGACAGCGTCGTCAACCTCGACGAGACCTATCCGATCACGCAAGCGAATATGACCGCCAACGATAAGGACTCACCGCTCGTCCCGGGCTACGTTGCGCCGCTGCACCAGCTGATCGAACTCATGCTCACGATCTCCGACAACGTGGCGACGAACGTGCTTTTCGATGCGCTCGGACGCGAGCGTGCAACGCAGATCGTCCAACAGCGTTATGGCCTCACGAACACGGCCTTCTATAGAAAGCTCTCCGGCAGCGAACCGCTCATTGCAGATCCGGGATGGGACAAGATCCACCGGAACGCGCACTCGGCCGCCGACGCGGCCCGTCTGTTCGAACTCATCGCGCGCGACGAAGTTCCGTTTGCGCGGTTATTTCGCGGGATTTTAGACCGCCAGCAGTGGAACAATAAGCTGCCCGCCGGTCTTTATCCGGGTGACAGGTTCGCGCACAAAACGGGCGATACCGACGAAGTCACCCACGACGGCGGGATTTTAGACACGCAGGAAGGCGCGTCTTATGTCCTGGTCGTGTACACGGGCATGCGTTCGAACGACACCAACAATGCGAAGTTCGGCCCCTTCATGAGTTCGATCCGCTCCCAGCTCTAAGTCTTCCGCCGACGAACGTTTCGCAAACTGCGCCGGCCTGCGCGCGATAAACGAGTGCGTTGACCAGCGGCGAGGCCGGTGCGGTCAAGCAGTTCAGATCGACGACGGCGTAATCCGCGTATGCGCCGGCCCGAAAATCGCCCGCATCGATGCCGAGCGCTTCCGCACCGAGCGACGTACCGAGCCGGAAGGCACGACCGGCGTCGAATGCTCCCGCATCGCGGCGCGCGAGCTTCTGAAGCAGCGCGGCGGCGCGCATTTCATCGAGGATCGACGCGTTGACATTGGCGTCGGTTCCCAATCCGACCGGCACGCCGAGCTCGAGCAAGCCGGCAACGTCGCAAATTCCGTCGCCTAAGTATTGGTTGGTCACGGGGTTGTGAATCACCGACGCCCGCGCATCTGCCAGCATCTTCTTTTCGTCCGCGTCGACATAGATTGCATGAACGGCGACCAGCCGTTCGTCGACGACGCCCAGACTCTCCAGCAGTCGCAGCGGCGTCAAGCCGGACTGCTTCGCCGTCTGTTTGCCCTCGTATGCCGCTTCGGCGACGTGGACGTGCATGCGGCAATTCATGTTGCGCGCAAACTCGCCGGCCGCGCGAATCATTTCGGGCGATGCGGCATGCACGGAGTGCGGCGCAACGCAGATGTTCGCGTCGGGGAAACGCGTCATCAATTCTCGCGTGCGCGACGCTGCCGTATCGATCGCCTCGCGAAAAGCCTGCGGAGCAGCCGGTGCATCCATCCAGCAGCGCGCGAGCACGAGCCGGATTCCGGTTTCGCGCGCCGCTTGAATCACCGCCTCGGCGTGTGCGTTGCCGCCACCGTTGAGGTAAAAAAACTCTGCGACGGTCGTGACGCCGGCGGCCAGCATTTCTCGGAAGGCCGTCGCAAACGTGCGCCGCACGTCTTCGGGCGAAAGTCCGGGAATAATTCTATAGAGCGCCTCGTCGCGCCAGCGCGCAAACGGCAGATCGTCACCGGTGCCGCGCAGCAGTATCTGATACGCGTGGCTGTGTCCGTTGACGAAACCGGGGACTAGCGCAACGCCGGCGCCGTACTCGCGGAGGGCCGCATCAGGAAAGCGTTTGCGAAGCTCCTCGAACGGTGCGATCGCCGCAATGCGTTCGTCTTGGATCGCGAAGCACAAGCCGCTGCGCTCCTCGCCGTTTACGAGTGCCAGCGCGGCGCGAACGATGACCGCGCTCACCAGATCCGCCGGCCACCGCGAAAGACCGCCGCAGCCAAATTGCCTCCAAACTGAAAACCGAACTCATCGGGCGATCCGATTCGCAGCGCGACGAAGTCTGCCGGCCCTCCCACCCGGATGCGTCCAGCTTCAGCGCGCAGCGATTTCGCCGCCGCAACCGTCACACCGTACAGCGCTTCGGACGCGCTCAAACCATACAATCTGCGGGCGTAGTTCGCGACGGTCTGCAAATTGAAGCACGGTGAGGTCCCGGGATTATAGTCGCTGGCCAGAGCAACGAACCCGCCGCGCTCGAGAATCTCACGCACCGGGCAGGGCGGCAGTCCGAGATAAGAGGTGGTTGCGGGACAAGCGACCGTCATGACGACGCGCGCTACGAGCGCTTCGATATCAACTTTCCGGATGTAGTTGCAATGATCGACGGTATCGACGCCGGCCTGGACCGCCGCCGCCGCGGCGCCGCTGTACGACATCTCGTCGCAGTGCGCGCGCAGCCCGAGATCGTGTGAGCGCGCCGCGTTGAGATAGCGCAGCGTCTGCGCGGGCGAAAAGAATCCGGGCTCGCAGAATACGTCGGCATACACGGCGCCGCATTTCCGGGCTTCCGGCAAAACCTCCGCGATCAAGTAATCGGTGTATCCGTCCGCGTCGGGGAACTCGGATGGGACGGCATGCGCGCCCAGAAACGTCGCGATCAAATGGGGTAGCTCGGGCTCGTCTTTGTGGGCATCGATCAAACCGAGCATCTGCAGTTCGCCGGCTTTCGTCAGCGCGTAACCGGTTTTTACTTCCGCCGTCGTCGTCCCGTGCGCGAGCATCAGTTTCAAGCGGCTTTCGACAGTGCTCCAAAACACAGCCGGATCCAGCAGCGCCTCACGCGTCCGCCGCACGGTGTCCAGCATCGTTTCGCCGGGCGCGCGCATACCGGCAAAAAACGGATGCGTATGCGCGTCCACGAATCCGGGCACGATAACGCAGTCGGGGAAATTGAGGACGTCCGCGCGCCCCCCGACCCGCGCACCTGCGTTACGCTGCTCGGAGTCCTTCGACAAGCTCAGGATGACACCATCAACGTCGTCAATCAACATCGAGCCATCGCGAATGAGGCCTAGTTGTTCGAAGGTAACGCCGTTTTGCGGAGCGTCCGTATCGCAGGTAACGATGGCTCCTGCGCGGACTAAAAGCGCCAATCGATCCCTTTGTCGTCGGCCGTTTCGATGGCGGATTCATACCCGGCGTCGGCGTGACGAACCACGCCGAGTCCCGGATCGGTCGTAAGCACGCATTGCAAGCGGTCGCGCGCATCGCCGGTTCCGTCGGCGACGACGACCATGCCGGCATGCAAACTGTAGCCGACGCCGACTCCGCCGCCGTGATGAAACGACACCCAATGCGCGCCTGCCGCCGTATTCAGCAGCGCGTTGAGGATGGGCCAATCCGCGATCGCGTCGCTCCCGTCGCGCATCGCTTCCGTTTCGCGGTATGGCGAAGCGACGCTGCCGGTGTCTAGATGATCGCGACCGATGACGATGGGCGCAGTGATCTCGCCCGAGCCAACGAGTTCGTTGAAACGGACGCCGGCGAGCGCGCGCTCGCCGTACGCGAGCCAACAGATTCGAGCCGGCAAACCTTGGAACGCCACGCGATCGCGCGCCAGCGTAATCCAGCGCCGGAGCGCCTCGTCGCCTGGAAAAAGCCGCAACAGTTCTTCATCGCATCGTGCGATGTCGGCCGGATCGCCGGAAAGCGCCGCAAAACGGAACGGCCCGCTTCCGCGGCAGAATAACGGTCGGATAAAGGCCGGCACGAAACCCGGAAAGTCAAACGCATTTTCGACGCCGGCACGCTGAGCCATCGCGCGAACGTTATTGCCGTAATCGAAGACCACGGCGCCGGACTTCTGGAAACCCAGCATCGCCCGGACGTGATCGGCGACGGTCGCGAACGCCCGCCGTTCGTACTCTTTTGCATCGCGCGCCCGAAGTTCGGCAGCTTCTTCAACCGAAAGCCCCGCCGGAACGTACGCGCCGATCATGTCGTGGGCGGGCGTCTGATCGGTGACGACGTCGGGTTGCAAACCTTCCGCCAGGAGCGCGGGAAATTCCGTGCCCGCGTTACCGGCATAGCCGATGGAGACCGCACGGCTTTCGCGCCGCGCCGCGCCGACTTCGCGCAATGCTTCCGCGCGCGACGAAACCACACGGTCGAGATACTTCAACGAGCGGCGGCGTTCGAGCCGCTGCGGGTCGACGTCCACGATCAATGCGATGCCTTCGTTCATCGTAATCGCCAAGGGCTGCGCGCCGCCCATTCCGCCGGCGCCGGCGGTCAAACAGACGCGTCCGCGCAAGCTGCCGCCGAAATGCTGACGCGCGAGCTCGGCAAAGGTCTCGTACGTGCCTTGCACGATGCCTTGCGAGCCGATGTAGATCCACGATCCGGCCGTCATCTGACCGTACATCGTCAAACCTTGCGCTTCGAGTTCGCGAAACGTTTCGAGATCGGCCCACTTCGGCACGATATTCGCATTGGCGATCAAAACGCGCGGCGCGCGCGCGTGCGTTTTGAAAATCGCGACGGCTTTGCCGCTCTGCACCAGCAGCGTCTCGTCGTTCCCCAATCGCTTGAGCGCGCGAACGATTCCGTCAAATGCTTCCCACGAACGCGCGGCGCGGCCGTTCCCGCCGTAGACGATCAGATCCTCGGGCCGTTCGGCAACGTCGGGATCGAGATTGTTCATGAGCATGCGCAGCGCGGCTTCCTGCGGCCAGCCTTTACAAGAAAGCCCGGTTCCGCGCGGCGCACGCACGGTTCGCGCAAGCGTCTTCATTTACCGGCGATGCGCTTCATCGTGAAGCCCCCTTTTCGGCGGCGTTCACCAGTTCGCCGCTCGCAATTAACGCACGGGCGGCCGCGATATCGGGAGCCGGAGAGCGGTCCTCGCGCCACGCCGCGATGCTCTTGCGCGCCGCATCGTAGGCCGCTTGCGTTCCAACTCCCGAACGCAGCGGACGCCGGAAATCCGTAGCCGCGAGGGCTGCGAGCAACTCGCAGGCCAGCGAGCCTTCGACGTTGTCGAGAACACGATCGAGGTTGAGCGCCGCGCTCATGCCCATGCTGACGTGATCTTCTTGTCCGGCCGAGGTCGGAATCGAATCGACGCTATTCGGCCACGCCAGCCCTTTGTTTTCGGAGACCAGCGCGGCCGATGTGTATTGTACGATCATCAGGCCTGACTGCAAACCGGAACGGCCTGTCAGGAAGAGCGGCAGGCCGCGCTCCTCTGCATTCAATAACAGATAGAGCCGGCGTTCGCTGATGGAAGCGAGCTCCGCGAGCGCGATCTTTAGTACATCGCACGCAAGGGCCACCGGCTGGCCGTGGAAGTTTCCACCGCTGAGAAATTCGCCGTCGTCGGGAAAGACCAGCGGATTATCGGTAACGGAAATCGCTTCCGTTTCGATCGTGTTGCGCGCGTAAGCAGAAGCATCGCGCACGGCGCCGTGGACGACGGGAATGCAGCGGTAAGAGTACGGATCCTGGACGCGGCCACATTCGCGATGCGATTCGATGATCTCCGAGCCCTTGAGCAGCGCGCGCAAGTGCTCGGCAACGGCCGCCTGTCCTGGATGCGGACGCAATGCGTTGATGCGGCGATCGAAGACGCGGTCGGTTCCGAGAAAGGCTTCGAGCGACATCGCCGCGACGACGTCGGCGGCATTCATTAACGATTCGGCACGCAGCAAGGAGAGAGCCGCGATGCCCGTCATCGCTTCGGTGCCGTTGACGAGCGAGAGCCCCTCTTTCGGCGCGAGCGTTCTGGGAGCCAGCCCCGCGAGCTGCAAAGCGCGCGCGCTAGGCATCTTCTCGCCGCCGAAATACGCCTCGCCCTCGCCGATTAGGGTCAACGTCATGTGCGCGAGCGGAGCGAGATCGCCGCTGGCGCCAACCGAACCTTGCGACGGAACATGGGGCGTGATTCCGCGATTAAGCAACTCGGCCAAAAGATCGAGCGTCTCTTCGCGAATGCCCGAATGACCGGCCGCAAGCGAACTCACACGCAGCACGCCTGCCGCGCGCACGAATTGCAGGGCGAGCGGTGGACCCGTGCCGGCCGCATGACTGCGCACCAGATTCAACTGCAGCTGTTCGGCGTCGGCGCGCGCGATCGGAACCTGAGCGAGCCGGCCGAAGCCCGTCGTAACGCCGTAGATAGCTTCGCCCTGTGCCATTTTTTCGTCGACCAAACTGCGGGCGGCAACGACCCGGCGTCGCGCGCCGGACGAAATGCTCACCTGCGCGCCGTCAACCGCAACGGCGCGAATCGCTTCGAGGCTCAGGTGCCGGCCGTCGAGCTCGACGGCGGAACTTACAGGAGACCCCAATTTGGTTTCTGAGGAGCCGCGTACGGCGGTCCCGATTCGATAACGACCGTTTCGTGATTACGAAGCGGAATGAGCTTTGGGTCTTTCGTCCATACCTGTCCATTCACCAGGAAACGCAGACCCTTACCCCTGCCGGCGCTCAGGCCGTCCGCTTGCGAGCGGCTCAAGTTCACCGCCCAAATATCGAAAAACTGTCCCAAAGTGAAAACCTGATTCACCGGAGACTCGATGTGGATCATGCCGTTATTCGAATGCGTGTGCACCCAGTACAGACAGCCGGCGGCCATCGGAATTCCGATATTCGAAGGGACGATTTTCCTGCGCCCGCGATCGTACATTTGAAGATTGGCGTGGATGTGCAGCGCGGCGCCTTCCCCGGAGTCACAGCGAATGCCGTCTATGGGAAGGCCGCCCAGCATGTTCTGCGCGCGGCCCGGAACTGATAGTAATACCAGCATAAGTACAAGGCCAACCGTGGAACGTCTGTGCATAACTAAAGTTTCTTGTGGAAACGTTGTGAATACATTGATCGGCCTATTGCATACGACTTTTGAGCCGTGATACCATCCATTCACTTCGATAAAACGGAGGGCGATGAACGTATCTGTCGCGACTGGAACATGTTGACGATAGCCGGGATGACCGGCAATCTGAGTGAGTCGGTCAAACCGCCGGGTACGGCGTCAGTGGGGCTCCTTCACGGGAGTCAAACAGGCGAAGACCGGTGAGTGAATACGTCGGGGCCCCGGAGAAATCTGGGGCTTCGTCATTTTCCGGCGTAAATTCCCGAGATCTCGTTCGCCAGCTCCGCGATCCGTTCACGCGCCCGCGCCGGCGCTACGATTTCGGCCTGTGCTCCCCAACTGAGCACCCAGCGCGCAAGTTCGTCGACGTCGGCGACGTTGTAGGTTATTTCTACCGGACCGTCGCCGTCTTGCGCCACCGCCCGGTCCGCGACGATGCGGGCGGCAATCGCCGCTTTCGCCACCCGCGGGGCAAAGCGCACGCGCACTTCGGTGGTTTCGTCGCTATGCAGTACGCCGCTAATCGAGCTGGCGGCAAATTCCTCGACGTTGAACGACGCCGGCTTGACGAACGTCTTTGCGGTCACCTTCAGGTCGGAGATGCTGTCGACGGCAAACGTGCGTTTGTCTTTTCGGGCATGGTCGTAGGCGACGCAGTAGACGCGTCCGGCGCTCACGATGAACCCGTACGGGTCCGCCAGCCGCTTCGAGCGCACGCCTTCTTTGTCGCGGTAGGTGAAGCGCACGCTGCGCGAGCTGCGCTCGGCCGACGAGAGTAACCCGAAAATACGTTCGCCTTGCTCGTCGAGGCGGATTTCGCTCAGTCTGAACGCCATGGATGACGGTGTTTGGAGCCGCTCTTTTACGCCTGTGCCCGTCGAACCGACGACTTTCGCGGTGACCTCGTCGACGTACGAGCCGATCGTGCCGCCGAGCGTCGCGCCGATCGAGCGCAGTGCCACCAGCCCGAAGAGCTCGTTGCTGTTCAACTCCAGGCGCTTGAGGCTGTACCCGCCGGCAAAGCGATAGACGTTGGCCGCGCGGTCGCAGTACCACGGAAATCCGGCTTCGGCCAAGATAGCAAGGTAACGGCGCAGGCTGCGCGTGCTGGGGCGCCGCTCGCCCTCGGCAATGCGGTCTTTCAGATCCTCAAAAGAAAAACGCCCCTCATCTATCGCGTTGAGGAGCCGCACGAGCAGGACGGTTTTCGGCTCACTAGGCCGTTCCACGCTG
>DASUIF010000002.1:0-18601 GCA_036273135.1 Candidatus Rubrimentiphilum sp. | reverse complement strand
CTACGGCGCACTGCTCGGGGTCCTTCGACAGGCTCAGGATGACACCGGAGTAACACTTGTGCGCCTACGGCGCACTGCTCGGGGTCCTTCGACAGGCTCAGGATGACACCGGAGTAACACTTGTGCGCCTACGGCGCACTGCTCGGGGTCCTTCGACAGGCTCAGGATGACACCGGAGTAACACTTGTGCGCCTAGGCGCACTGCTCGGGGTCCTTCGACAGGCTCAGGATGACACCGGAATAGCGCTCGCTCGGAATGACAACGTTAAGGCGTTCTGCCGCGCTGCGGCGCGGCTTGGCGACGTGGGTAAACAGCGAAGATGAACGCTAGCGCCTTCCTCTTGAAGCGCCTCGTGGAATGGGGCGTCAAACGCATTTACGGCTACCCCGGCGACGGTATCAACGGACTGATCGGCGCCTTGGAAAAAATGGAAGGCAAGCTGGAGTTCATCCAAGTGCGGCATGAAGAGATGGCTGCGTTCATGGCATGCGCGCACGCGAAGTTTACCGGCGAGGTCGGCGTTTGCATGGCAACCTCTGGCCCGGGTGCGATACATCTGCTCAACGGACTATACGATGCAAAGTTAGACCACGTGCCGGTGGTGGCGATTGTCGGGCAGGCCGGAACGATGGCGCTCGGCGGATCGTATCAGCAAGAAGTCGATCTGCAGGTGCTTTTCCGCGACGTCTGCGATTACAGTTATACGATTGCCAGCACCGGCGCGACGCGCCATGTGGTCGATCGTGCGTTTCGAACGGCGATGGGGTTGCGCACGCCGTCGACCATCATCTTTCCGAAGGATCTGCAGGAAGAGAAATACGAAGATCCGCCGCGCAAGCACAACACGCTGCATAGCGGCGTGGGATATTCGCGCCCGATGGTCGTGCCGCAATCCGCCGATCTGCAGCGCGCGGCCGACATTTTAAATGAGGCAACGAAAGTTGCGATGCTGGTCGGCGCCGGTGCCAAGCACGCCGTCGACGAGGTAATTGCCGTTGCCGATCGGCTTCGGGCGTGCTCGGCGAAAGCTCTGCTCGGCAAGGACGTGCTGCCCGACGATTTGCCGTGGGTGACCGGAACCATCGGTTTACTCGGGACTCGTCCGAGTTCCGACATCATGAAAGAATGCGACGCGCTGCTGATGGTCGGCACGAGTTTTCCGTACTCCGAGTTCCTTCCGAAGGACGGGTCGGTGCCTGCCGTGCAAATCGAGATCGATCCGCGCAACGCCAGCCTGCGGTATCCGATCGACGTCAACTTGATGGGCGACGCGGCCGAGACGCTGCAGGCGCTGCTGCCGTACTTACGGCAAAAAGATGACGCGTCATGGCGCGAGTCGATTGCCAAGAATAAAGAGAGTTGGATTGCGATCGAGCAGGATCGCGCGCATCAGAGCGCCGATCCCGTCAATCCGCAGTTGCTCTTCACCGAGCTCGATGGACGCTTGCCGCACGATGCGATCTTAACCGGCGACGCCGGCACGCCGACCAACTGGATGGCGCGTTACATCAACGTCAAGCGCGGCATGAAAATATCGCTCTCGGGCGGCTTGGCTACCATGGGTTCGGCCGTTCCGTATGCGATTGCCGCAAAGTTCGCGTTTCCGGATCGCGTCGTAGTGGCGCTCGCCGGCGACGGTGCGATGCAAATGAACGGCCTCGCCGAGTTGCTGACGGTGCAGCGCTACTGGAAAAAATGGAGCGACCCGCGGTTGATCTTCCTGGTGCTCAACAATTCGGATTTGAGCCAGGTAACGTGGGAGCTGCGCGTCATGGGGGGCAGCCCCAAATTCCCCGCGACGCAAGATCTGCCGGCGTTCTCGTATGCCGGCTTTGCGGAAGCGCTCGGATTCAAAGGCCTGCGGGTCGATTCGCCCGAGCGCGTCGGCATCGCGTGGGACGCAGCGCTCAGCTCCGACCGGCCGGTTGTCATCGATGCGATCGTCTCGAGCGACGTCGCGACGCTGCCGCCGCACATTACGATGGAAGAAGCCAAGCATTTCTTGCAGGCCGCCCGCAAAGGCGATCCGTCCGAGAAAGGGATGATCGTGCAGTCGATCAAGCAGATGATCTCCGGGGTCGTGCCGCACAAGAAATGATCGCATCCGCCAAGCGCTCCGAGTATCCCATCGAAGCGCTTGCGGTTCGCGCGTTTACGGTGCCGACCAACGATCCCGTCGAATCGGATGGGACGCTGGAGTGGCGTTCGACCACGCTGGTCTATGTTGAAGTGCAGGCGGGCGGCATGACCGGCATGGGCTATACGTACGCCGATGCGGGCACGGCGCGGCTGATCGACGGGCTTCTGCGGGATGTGGTTATTGGAAAGGACGCGACCGAAACGGCGGCGCGTTGGAACGAGATGCGCGCCGCGGTGCGCAATAACGGGCGCGGCGGAATCTCGGCGATGGCAATTTCGGCGGTGGACATCGCGCTTTGGGACCTGAAGGCCAAGATTGCCGGATCGCCGGTAGCGACGATGCTTGGCGTTGCGCGTGAGAACGTCCCCGTATACGGCAGCGGCGGATTTACATCGTACGGCGTGCGCGAATTGAGCGCACAGCTCTCAGGGTGGGTTTCCAGCGACGGCATTCCGCGGGTGAAGATGAAGGTCGGGCGCGAGCCGGACGAAGATTCCCAACGAGTCGCGGCGGCGCGCAAAGCAATCGGTACGGAGGCCGAATTGTTTGTCGACGCCAATGGCGCCTATGCGGCGAAGCAGGCGATCGCGTTGGCGCAGCAATTCGGGGAGAGCGGGGTGTCGTGGTTTGAAGAGCCGGTCGACCATGACGATTTGCGCGGGAATTGCAGAGTTCGCGACGGCGTGCCCGCCGGCATGGAGATTAGCAACGGCGAGTACGGCTACACGCTTCCCGAGTTCGAGGAGATTATCGATGCGAGCGCGGCGGACGTACTGCAGGCCGACGTCACGCGTTGCGGAGGCTATACCGGTTTGCTGGCGGTCGATGCGCTCTGCCAAGCGCGAAATATTCCGCTTTCGACGCACTGCGCACCCTACGTCACCTTGCCCGGCGCGGCCGCGTGCAAGTCGCTGCGGCATCTGGAGTATTTCTACGATCACGTCCGGATCGAGCAGATGTTCTTCGACGGCGTGAGCGCGCCGGTCGATGGCGCGCTGAGGGTCGATCTCGCGCGGCCCGGCATCGGTTTGGAATTGAAACACGCCGATGTCGCGAGGTACGCGGCGTGAGTGAGGGGTTAGAGCACGACTTAAAAGCGGCGGTGCGAGGCGAGGTGCGTTTCGACGACGGCTATCGCGCGATGTATTCCACTGACGCTTCGAACTACCGGCAGATTCCGCTGGCGGTCGTATGCCCCAAGGACGAGGATGACGTTGTTTCGGCCGTTGCGGCGTGCCGCAAGCACGGTGCGCCAATTGTCAATCGCGGCGGCGGCACGAGCTTAGCGGGCGAGACGTGTAATAACGCCGTCGTTCTGGATTTTTCCAAGTACATGAACCGCGTATTGGAGATCGATTACGATGAGAGATATGCGTGGGTGCAGCCGGGCTGCGTGCTTGACGATCTCCGGAACCTGGCGGAGAAAAAACATTTAACGTTCGGGCCCGACCCCTCGACGCATAATCGTAATACCATCGGCGGCATGATCGGCAACAACTCGTGCGGGATGCACGCGCAGATGGCGGGGCGCACCGAACAAAATATTCTCGAGTTGGAGATTCTCACGTATGACGGGCTGCGGTTAGTTGTTGGAAAAGGGGATGCGGCGATCGTTTTGGCCTCGTCCTTCGACGACGCGGTCGCCCAACGGGCGACCGCTACTCAGGATGACACTGTTCGTGCTCCCGTCAGCGAGATACGCTCTCGGCTCAAAGCACTGGGCGATAAATATGCGGGTCTCATACGCGAGCGGTTTCCCGATATTCCGCGGCGCGTTTCCGGGTTTGCGCTCAACGAGTTGCTGCCGGAAAATGATTTCAACGTCGCGCGGGCGCTGGTCGGAACGGAAGGCACCTGCGTTACCGTGCTGCGGGCCAAGTGCAAGCTCGTGCATAGTCCGCCGTTCAAGTCGCTGGCGATGTTGGGGTTCGAGGATATTGCGAGCGCCGGCGATTTCGTGCCGTTCTGTAACCGGCACGAGCCGATCGCGCTCGAGGCGGTCGATGAGACGCTCTTTAACTTTATGCGCGAGAAAGGCTTGGTGCCGCACGACAAGGACGAGCTCTTCCCGGCGGGCTCGGCGTGGCTCATCGTGCAGTTTGGAGAGGACACGCAAGAGGCCGCAACCGCAAAAGCCGAGGCGCTAGTTGCCGATGCGCGTTCTCCCCACGCGCGTCTCGACTCCGCGCTTACAGCGCTTCGCTCGACCGCCCTTCGACTGGGGCGCCAAACGGCGCCCGCTCAGGATGACACCAGTAATGACGCTCCGCATGATGCGAGCACCGCTCAACGTGACACACATAAGCCCGCGCCGCATATAAAGGGTGCGAAGGTGATCGCAGACGAGCACATGATGCAAGAAATCTGGGAGATTCGTGAAGCCGGGCTGGGTGTGACTTCGAAGATTCCGGGTGAGGGCGATTTTTATCCGGGCTGGGAAGACTCGGCCGTCGATCCGCAATATCTCGGCGACTACCTGCGCGAGTTTGCGCAGGTCATGAAAAAGTACGGCTACTCGGCCGCACTGTACGGGCATTTCGGACAGGCGTGCGTGCACTGCAGCATCAACTTCGACCTGTTTACAGCTGAGGGCATCAAGAAATACCGCAAATTTGTGACCGAGATGGCGCACATTTGCGTGAAGTATCACGGGTCGCTCTCGGGCGAGCACGGTGACGGCCAAGCGCGCGGCGAGCTGTTGCCGATCATGTACGGCGACGAACTGGTCGACGCGTTTTGGCAGTTCAAACAGATTTGGGATCCGCAGAACAAGATGAATCCGGGCAAGGTCGTGCATCCGCGCAAGCTCGACGAGGACTTGCGCTGGGGCGTCAATTACGAGCCATGGGAGCCAAAGACGCATTTTAGTTTCCACGAAGATCGCAACAGCTTCGCGTATGCGGCGAACCGGTGCGTCGGTGCGGGCGTCTGCCGGAGGCACGACAAAGGCACGATGTGTCCGAGTTACATGGCGACGCGCGAAGAGATGCACTCGACGCGCGGCCGAACGCGCTTACTTTTCGAAATGCTGCAAGGCGACCCGATGAAGGGCCGTTGGCAGAACGAAACCGTGAAAGAAGCGCTCGACCTTTGTTTGGGGTGCAAAGGCTGCAAGGGCGAGTGTCCGGTCAACGTCGACATGGCCACCTACAAGGCCGAGTTTCTCTCGCACTACTTCGAGGGCAAGCCGCGGCCGCTGTTCATGTACGCGTTCGGCCTCATGTTTTGGTGGGCCGAGGTCGCTTCACGTATGCCCGGCGTCGTCAATTTCTTTTCGCAAGCCTTTCCATTCAGCGCTATCATCAAGCGCATGCTTTCGATCGCCCCTGAGCGCGAGATCCCGATGTTTGCCGCCCGCACGTTTCGACAGGGCTTAAAACGCGCTCCCCTCGGCACGCACGCCTCCGGCGCGCTGCTCGGGGTCCTTCGACAAGCTCAGGATGACACACTAAAGCCCGCTCACCATGACACACTAAAGCCCGCTCAGGATGACACATTAAAACGCGCTCCCCTCGGCACGCACGCCTCCGGCGCGCTGCTCGGGGTCCTTCGACAAGCTCAGGATGACACACTAAAGCCCGCTCACCATGACACACTAAAGCCCGCTCACCATGACACACTAAAGCCCGCTCACCATGACACACTAAAGCCCGCTCACGATGACACAGGCAATACCGTCATTCTTTGGGCCGATACTTGGAATAACTACTTTCATCCGCAAACTCTTGAGGCCGCGGTTGAAGTCTTAGAGGACGCGGGATTTGACGTTGTGCTGCCGCCGCGGCAGATCTGTTGCGGCAGGCCGCTGTACGATTACGGCATGTTGGAACGCGCGCGCAAACAGCTGCTGCCGATCATCGATGACTTGCGCCCGCTGATTCGCGCCGGCGTTCCGCTGTTGATGCTGGAGCCGAGCTGCGCATCGGTCTTCAAAGACGAAATGCTGAACCTATTTCCAAACGATCGAGACGCGCGGCGGCTGGCCGAGCAAACCTTTCTTTTTGAAAGCTTTATGGACGAGAAATGCAAAGACTATAAGCCGCCCAAACTCAAGCGAAAAGCCGTGGTTCACGAGCACTGCCATAAGAAAGCGACTCTCAATCGAAACGCCGAGACGCACATCTTCGATCGCATGGAACTCGACTATGAGAACTTGGAGAGCGGATGCTGCGGTATGGCCGGCGGCTTTGGTTTCGAGGAAGCGCACTACGACGTTTCCGTGAAGTGCGGCGAGCGCGTGCTCTTACCGAAGGTGCGTGAAGCGCTGCCGGAAACGGTCGTGGTGGCAGACGGCTTTAGCTGTCGCGAGCAGATCGCGCAACTGACGCAACGGCAGGCGCTTCACCCTTCGCAAGTGATGCAGATGGCGCTGCAGGCAACGCGCGAACGCCGGGAAAGCAACGACCCGTTTCCCGAGCTTCGGTACCTGCCGGACATCAGGAAAGAGCGAGAAGAGGTCATCCGGCGCGGGTATACCGTGCTTGGAGCGATCGCCGCCGGCGCTGCACTTGCGGCGATTGGCGCTTTGGTGTTATGGAGGCGAAAATAAAGCGGTTGCAAGATCGTGTCGCTGTGGTTACCGGCGGAGACACCGGTATAGGTAAGGCGATCTCGATCGCGCTGGCCGCGGAAGGCGCAAAGGTCGTGGTCGATTATCACGGCGATCGCGGACCCGCCGACGGCGTCGTGAACGGAATCGCCGGTGCGGGCGGCCTGGCGATTGCGGTGAGTGCGGACGTCTCGAATCCGCAGGACGTCGAGGCGCTGATTGGAGCCGCGGTAGAGCGGTTCGGGCTGGTCGACATCATGGTAAACAACGCCGGCATCGAACAGAAGCATCCATTCTTAGAGACGCCGTTCGACGTGTTTCAAAACGTGTTGGCGGTAAATCTCTCGGGCGCGTGGCTATGTTCGCAAGCCGCGGCCAAACGCATGGTGCACCAAAAGCGCGGCGGCCGCATTATCAACATCTCATCGGTCCACGAAGAGGTCTCCATGCCGACCAACTCGCCATACTGTGCGGCCAAAGGCGGGCTGCGCATGTTGGCGCGCACCATCGCGGTGGAACTGGCGCCATACGGAATCACCGTCAACAACATTTGCCCGGGTGCGGTCGATACGCCGATGGATCGATCCCTGAAAGAGCACCCCGAAGAGTACGAAAAACTGTTGAGTGAGATTCCGCTGCACCGCATGGCGAAGCCCGAAGAAGTCGCGGCGATGTGCGTGTATTTGGCGTCTGAGGAAGCGGCGTACGTTACGGGCGGTTCATTCTTTATCGATGGCGGCTTGAGTAAGAAATCGGGGTCGCTCTAGAGTGAGCTCTCCGTTTGCGAGCATCATCGGAACCGGCGAACGCATTGCCGTGTACGACATTTCCGATACGGAGATGGCGATCGGCAGTACGCTGGGCGCGCCCAGAATTGCCATCATCATAAAAGCGACCGGCGCAATCGACCACATCTATGCGCCGGACGCGGGACAAGCGATGCTCGGAACGATCGTGGTGCATCATTGGGACGAAGAGAGCGGCATCAACCTTCGGCCCAAGCAGGGATCGTTTCATATTCAGCCCGATCGTCAAGAGCACGTTTTCGAATTGTCCAACGGCGTGGAAGTCACCGAGCAGGTTTTCGTACTCAACTCAAAGCCCGTGGGCGACGAACTCGATCCACCCGCCGCTTTTTATTTATTGACGTTAAAAAACGATACGGAAAAAGCCGCGCGGATTGCAACATATGCTTTTGCGCAGCTCAAAGGCAGCCTCGGCTCCGACGTCAAGGTCAGTTACGATAAAAAACGGCATGCGTTCGTGGTTACGAACCATTCGCAGCAAGAGTCTGCGCGGGTCTTCGGAGCGTTGAACAATCCCGAATCGTACGAGGTAGGGCACGATCACGGTAAGGCATCGGCCGATTCTGCCCCCGGTCCACTGTCATGTGAGCTTGAGGTCATCGGCTCCGATCCGCTCGGCACGCTCCATTTCAGCAGCACGCTAAAACCACATTCGAAAGTGCGAATCGGACTCAAGATCGCGTTCTCGCTCGAGGGTGCGCAAGATGCGCTCCGATTATATGAGGCAGCCGGTACGGGCGATGCGGCTCGCGAGGCGACGCGTGAGTACTACGCTTCGATCTTGGAGCGCACGGTGTTGATCACGCCCGACGCTGAAGTAAACCGCGGCGTGTTGTGGGCCAAAGCCAATATGCTGCGTGTACTGCTGCGCGCCCCTACCGGCTGGTGCTTCGTCAACGACCCGACGCGATCGAATAACAGCGTAGCGCGCGACACGGCGTGGTTTGCCATGGGAGCCGACTTTATTCTTCCGCAGTTCGCGCGCGAGTCGCTGCTGTGGTATGTCGAGCACCTGGAGCCTTCCGGGAAGGTCATCGAATATTACGACGTGCGTAACGGCGCGCCGGCCGATTACCGGCTCAACATCAATGACGATACGCCGTTGCTGATCCTGGCGCTGTGGCATCATTACAACACGTCGGGAGACCGGGACTTTCTCGCCCACGTGTATCCGCGCGCGCTCAAAGCCGCGCGATATATTCTTTCGCAGCGGAACGACCAAGGACTAGTGTGGTGTACGGCAGACGGCGTGGCCGATTGGGGGATCGTCGGATGGCGCAACGTGATCGACGGGTACCGTCTCTCGGGAGCCACGACCGAGCTGAATTCGGAGTGTTTTGCGGCGCTGCGGACGATCGCGCAGATGGCGCGCGTTCTGGACAAAGGCGACGACGATCTGGAGTTTCAGGAGCATGCCCGCGGCCTGCGCGCAGCGATCAACACGCACCTTTTCGATCCGGACCGCCGGCTCTACTATCTGAACATCGACGTTGACGGATCGATCGGGACCGATGTGACGGCCGACTTGGTGTTTCCGGTGATGTTCGGCGTGGCTGACAACGACGTCGCAGCGCACATTATCAGCAAGCTGAGCGTGGCGGAGTTTTGGACCGCGGCCGGCATCCGCACGGTGCCGCGCACGTCGCCCATGTACAGTCCGACGTTCGGTTACGGGTTGCTCGGCGGCGTGTGGAGCAACGCGACGTTTTGGTTTGCGATGGCGGCAGCGCATTTCAACCCGGAGTTCATGGCCTCGGCGCTTTCGACGAGCTTCAAGCACTATGCTCAGGATCCGCGACGCAGCAACACCGTACCCGGGCAATTTTCCGAGTGGCTGCACGGCGAGACGCTCAGCAACCGCGGAATGATGCTCTCGCCGTGGTTTCCGCCGCACTATCTGTGGGCCGCAATTGAGGGCCCGGCCGGTCTGAATTTGGCCTTCGATGTGCCGTCGGTCACGCCGCGGCTGGCGCCCGACTGGAAATGGCTGGGAGTGCGCAACGTTTTATTTCGCGGCAAGCGGCTTTCGTGGTTCGCGATACGTCAGCCGGATCTGCGAACGTATTCGACATTCGCTTTTGAAGGTTTAGGCGACGGCACCGTGTTCGATAGCGATTGCAGTAAGGACGTGCAATTGACCGGCGCGGATGCCGCCGCGATGGCTCTAAAACGCGGCAACGACTACACCATACTGGTAGGCAATACGACCGACCGGACGATTACAACCGCGCTGTGCCTGAAAGTGAACTCGGTGGCGTCGTATCACATGCGCTCCTACAGTAGTTTGCGCGGCGAGTGGGTAGATCAGGTGATTTCCGCGGAAGATCTGCAGCAAGGACGGGCGCTCGAACTCGACCGTCACGGTTTTTGCGCGCTGGAGCTGCGTCCGGCATGAAGTTCGGGTTTTCGGAATTCACTACGTGGCCATGGTCGTTTGAAGAGGACGTGCGAGAATACAAAGCTGCGGGGGCGGAGTGGATTGAAGTCTGCGAATTCAAGCTGGCGCAGCATGAGTACGCGCGCGGTTTACAGCTGGCGGCGGATTCAGGCTTAAGGGTTGCGTCGGTGCAGGCGTCGATTCACTCGATCTTTCCCGATTCGATGGAGGGCATGACCAAGGAGCCGCGCGATCGCATTGCAGCGATCAAAGACGCGATTCGCTTAAGCGCGCCGAGTCTTCCGAAGGGAACACCGTTCATCGTTATTACCGGAATCGCACCCGAGGCGAACATGCGCAAGGCCGTCGACGTGACGATCGAAGCGTTGAAAGATCTCGGCGACTTCGCCGGACAGTACGGGATGAAAATCGCCTTCGAGCCGCTCAATCCGATCAATCTGCACTTGGATACGGCCGTGTGGGGGCTGGATCGCGGGTTGGCGCTGGTCGAGCGCGTCAAGAATCCCAACGTCGGCATCTGCATCGACACGTGGAATATTTGGGAGACACCGAATCTTTACGACGTCATTGCCGCATGCGGCAAGCACATTCTCGTGATTCAGGCCAGCGATTGGAAGATGCCGCGCTCACCGGCGGACCGCTTTTCGCTCGGCGACGGCGACTTGCCGCTGGCCGACATTTTCCGCGCAATCCGTAAGACCGGCTTCGACGGACCATGGGTCGTGGAGATTCTATCGTCGCTTCACCTTGAGGGCTCGCTGTGGAAGGGCGACATGAAGGCGATGCTGCGCGCGAATCGCGACGCGTTTATGAACCTCTGGGCGGAGAGTTCTTAAGCGGCGATTTGCTCGCCGCGTTGCGGAGCTTCGATCGGAGGCGCCGCGGGGTGGTACCAGCCCGTTACGATCGCACGCACGTTTTTGCGCAATCCCGTTGTTGCGACCATCACCATGTGTCCGACGAAAAACAGCACGAGTTCCAAGGCAAAGCCCAGGTGCCACATCGTGACGGCGTTCCGTCCGCCGAAGAATTGCGTGAGCGGCCGCAAAAGCGGAAGATGCGGCCAGAGCGCCAGGCCGGTGGCGGCCATCATCGGACCCATCGTCAATAACACGATCGTGTAGGCGAGCTTCTGAAGCGGGTTGTAATCGGTATAAACGGGCTCGGTTTTGCGCAAACGCGCGTAGTAGGCAATCATCGGAATGAGCCCGGCAGCGTCGCGGGGGCCGAAGAGTAATTTCGACAAGCTTCCGGTGAGCAGCGCGCCGGCAAAGTATACGAGGCCGGTTGCGATCATTGCCAAGCCGAAGTACTGATGCAGATTAAAGACCTTCGGCAACCAGTGCTGATGGAAATACATCTGAGAGCCGCTTACCACCAAACCAACGAACGCGACGAAGAATACCGCATGGGTCACGCGGGTAACCAGCGAGTGGCGGTAGGCCGGAACGGGGCGGTGGCGTCTCATGCCGTTAGTGTAGTGACGCATTCTGAAAGGAAACGGAGAAAAAGTTGCGCGCGGCACGGGACTAAGGTATTTTTAACGTATGCGATCATTGAGCGCGGCCGTGCTCTCGCTTGCCGTGTTAGGCGGCCTGCCGCTCGCCGGCCTGGCGCAAACGGTGCCGTGCATTTCGTGTGCGATTGCGCGTCAGGACGCAGCAATTTCTGCGGCGACGAACCGTGCGATCGTTCAGCAGCAGTTGCAGGCGGATTTGCAGACGCGTTTGGGCACGCAGCAAGCCACGCTACAAAACCAGCAAGCGCTCAGCACGATGCAGATTCAATCATCGCTGCTTCAAAACGACTGGGCGATGCGGCAGATATTGCTGCAGGAGCAGCTCAATATTCTGAAGCTCGAGGCTTCGCAGCGCGCAGCTAAGCCGAAGCTTAAGAAGACCTCGCACAAGACGTAATAAGGCTGAGGCTGAGAATCTCTTAATTACTTAGTTGACAACGGATGTCGCTTGCCGTATGCTCTTAAGGAATTAGTTTTAAGCCGCTTCCCAAGAGAGGATAGCCATGAGACTCGTAGCCATTACGGTCCCCACGACGCTTCCGGCGCCCGCGCCCACCCTGCCGCCACCGGGCACAAAACCGGCCATTTTTATGGGCTGGGGCCCCCGGGTGCCGGCGTAATGCGGCGGTTTTTGATGGCCGTCGCGGCGCTTTCCGGGCTGCTGACGCCGCTGATGCCCGTCGCGGTTCCGGCCGCCGGCCTCACCAACCGCGAGGTCCTCATGCACTGCACCGGCTGCGATATGCGGGGCATCGATTTGCACGGCCAAGACCTGGCCGGCATCCGCGTTGAGGGCAGCAATCTACGAGACGCCAACCTCTCGGGCGCCAACCTCGAAGGCGCGCGTCTGGAAGGCGCCGATCTCGACAATGCCGATCTGCGCAACGCCAATCTGCGCAACGCGCGTTTCGAAGGAACGAGTTTGCGCGGCACGCGTTTCGATGGCGCGCAGTTAGACGGCGCAATGTTCGAGGGCGTCAACCTTTCGAACGGCGTGCTGACCGGACTCTCCGATTCCTCGGCTCGCGCGATACTGAATCGCTGCGAAGGCTGCGATCTCGCGGGCGTTTCGCTCGCCGGACACGATCTGCGCAACGTGCGGCTCGAAGGCGCCAACATGCGCGATATGGACTTGCGCGGCACCAATTTGGAAGGCTCGCGACTGGAGGGCGTGAATCTGGACGGCGCGCACTTAGATCGCGCGCGTTTCGTGAGCGCTCGTTTGGAAGGAGCGAACCTGAACGGCGCGACTCTGCAGTCGGCCGATTTTACCGGGGCGGAGCTCGTTGCGGCCAATTTGCGCAACACCGATTCACGTAACGTGTCTTTCCGAAACGCCGTCGTTTGCTCCGACGATACCGAAATTATCGAGGATCACGGAACGCGTACCGTGCACATCGGAAAGACCGACTGCGTGCGGCTCGAAGGCGCGAACCTGAAAGGCGCCGATTTCCGAGGAGCGCAGCATTGCGTCTGGCTCGACGACGCGCAGCCGCGCTGCACGCCGGCGACGGCCGCGATGCTGCAAGAGTACGGACAGGCGAATCTTAGCGGGGCCGTTGGATTGTAGAAGATGTCCCTAAAGAGTTTATCAGCAATATTGGTCGTCTGCGCCGCTTTAACTGGCGGCGCAACCATTTCATCCGTCCGCTCTGCGCCGCTCGCCACGCCGGCGGCCCAGCGGATTGCCGCTATCGAAGCGGGGCCTCTCATTCGTTTCCCCAACGGTGAACCGCCGGTTCGCTTGGACGTCGCGACCGTTATGAATTTGTTCCGCGATCCCGGGCTCAGCGTCGCGGTGATTCACAATTTTCAGATCGATTGGGCGAAGGGCTATGGTGTCGTGGAACGCGGCTCTTCGGTTCCCGTGTTGCCGTCGACACTGTTTCAGGCCGGCTCGATTAGTAAGGTCGTCACGGCGGCGGGCGCCTTGTCATTGGTTGAGCAGGGCGCGCTAAACCTCGATGAAGACGTGAATAAACGACTGGTCTCATGGCACGTGCCCGATAACGAATTTACGGCCGTGGAAAAAGTGACGCTCCGGCGCATTCTCTCGCAGAGGTCCGGGATGACCGTGCATGGCTTTGACGGATACGTGCCCGGAAGTGCGGTACCGACCCTCATTGAGATTCTCAACGGTGAGAAGCCGGCAACGAATGTTCCCGTGCGAGTCGATCTCATCCCGGGCTCAAAGTGGCGTTACTCGGGCGGCGCGGTTGAGGTCGAGCAACAGCTCATGGAAGATGTCACCGGAAAATCTTTTCCGGTGCTCATGAAAGAGCTCGTCTTCGATCGGGTCGGGATGGATAACAGCACCTTCGCAGAGCCGCTCCCGGCCGATTGGGCCGCGCGCGCCGCCAGCGGCACAACTTTCGACGGCACGACCGTTGAGGGCAAGCGGCAAGTTATGCCGCAGATGGCTGCTGCGGGACTTTGGACGACGGCGACCGACTTGGCAAAACTCGCTATTAACATCGCGCTTTCCAAGCGCGGCGTTTATCATGGATTGCTATCGGAGGCGACGTCGCGAGAGATGCTCACGCCAACCGGTGCCGTCGGCGAGATCGCGTTAGGCAATATGCAGCACGTCGATCAGATGGGGCTCGGATTCTTTCTGGGGGATGCGTCAAGACCGGATCTCTTCGGCCACATCGGCGACGACCCGGGATTCCAAGGAACGCTGATGATGTTCGCAGACAGCGGCGACGGCCTCGTGGTGTTGGGCAACTCGCAAAACGCGATCGTCTTGAGCGATTATCTGCAGGAGCGCGTTGCCGACGCATATGGATGGAAAGCATACGTCGCACCGGATCGCTTTCGGGTGGGGTTGGGTGAAGCTTTGGAGGTCGTCGCGGCCCGCCACGGTACGGCTGCGGCTCTGCGCGCATTTCTTTCTGTCAAGAAAATGCCCGGCGCCAACCCGGTCAGGTATCAGCCCACCCAAAACACGCTCATCCGTCTCGGCTATGCGCTCCTGATGCAAAAGAAGTTGCCTGACGCGATCGCGGTTATGAAAACTGAAGTGGCGCAGTATCCTCGGTATTGGAACGCGTACGACAGCCTGGGGGAGATGTACGCCGACGCCGGCGACACCCGCAACGCGATTGCGAATTACAAGAAAGCGATAGAGCTGAACCCGCAATCCGACGGATCCCGAGAGGCGTTAAAGAGATTGCAGCCCGCAAAAGTCATGATTCTGGGGGTTGCGCATCTGGTCGCGAAGCGCGACGTTCACAACAGCGTTTTTCAGGATAGCCCGCTTTCGCCCAAGCGCCAAGCGCAAATCAGCGACATCGTTACGCGTCTGGCGCGTTTTCACCCGACCAAGGTGCTGATCGAGGCGGATATGGGGGACCCGGTGTTCGCCGAGCGCTACCGCCAATATTTGGGCGGCCAGTTTGCGCTCACCGCCAACGAGGTTTATCAATTCGGCTTTCGGCTCGCGAAGGTCGCGGGGAACCCGACGATCTATCCGGTCGATACCGACGGCCCGCAGCTCTACACCGAAAAGAGCCCGGAGGCGGCCGTTATGACGCCGTATCTCGACAAGAACTTTACCAACGTGAGCGATTCGCGGTTCGACGCGTTTCTGGCGCGTTCGAACGCGCTAGAAACCACCGGCACGTATCTGGATTTGCTGCGCTATCTCAACAGCGATGCGGCGATACGCGCGAACGCCTCGTGGTACAGCATCTTCGACGGCATGGGGCGCGAGGCCGATAACGCCGGCGCCGCTTACGTGGCGCAGTGGTACGTCCGCAACTCCTATATTTTCTCAAATATTCTCAGCGTGATTCAGCCCGGTGACCGCGTGGTCGTCATGATGGGCCAGGGGCACGAGTATTTATTGCGCGAGTTCGTGCGGCTCGACCCGAATCTCGTCGATGTGGATCCGCTCAGCTATTTGAGGTAAATGCAAGAAGCGGGTTCCGCTGCGGCGTAGTACGCCGCATGGAACCATTGGACTTGAGTAAAGCCCCACCGCGCAGTCCGAAGTTGCAACTCGACGGGCTTGCGATGCTGCCGCGCACGATCGACAAGTTGCGGGCAACATTACCGGGCGGCAATCCCGGCGTCTACAAGATTGAGGGCTTCAGCAAACGCCTCCTCGACACGATCGCCGTGAGCGAGGATGACCTGCGTGATGCCGTGCGTGACGCCAAGAGTGACGACGATGTCGTAGAGTGGCTGCGCGAACATGCCGATACGAGCAAGTACGAAGAGTTCACGCGATACATTTCCAAGCGCTCGCTGGACGATGTGAAAGACAAGGCCGCATTCATGGAGCGATACCCTATCTTAAAGCGCCGGCCGGACATTTATTACCTTGCCGATATGCTCGAAGCCGATGACGCGGAGATGTTTAAGTAGACTCTTCCGCGTCGATGGCGGCTTCGGCAATACACTTCCAGAGCGCGGCTTGTGCGCTGACGACCAAGTAGCCCCAATCCTCGATATATCCCGCTCGCGCCTGTGAGGCGGCGTCGTCGGTATAGCGCTGCTCGTTTAGCGCGCGGATGTCTTGCAGCGAGTCGTAGATCTCGGCGAGATCTTCGGAGAGCTCGCGGATCTCGGCCGTTCCTGAACGCACCGGGATGACAAGCACCTGCTCCGACATGACGTAGCGCACGTCGAAGACGTCTTTTAATTTCGCGTGATCTGCGCGCTTGGCTTCGGTGACCATCGCGGGGTCATCACCGTCGGTGGTTGTTTCCGGCAGATCGAGCGCGGCGAGCTGCAACTCGAGCAACGAGCGGTGAACTTCCGCGAGGGTATCGACGTCATTGCGGGCCGAGCTGCGGTCGATGAGTTCGATGTAGTCGTTGGCGGCGTCGAGAAACGCCTGCCAGGCAGGATCGCCGGGCGAGATCATTCTGTTGCGAGCTCAGCTTCGCGGCGTTCGGGCGTGACGAGATAGCCGACTGCGGTGAGGATCGCGACGGCCGCAAACATGATCGCGGCAACGATCGCCATCGCTTTCGCGTAGTCGGGATGCCCCGAGGGCAGCGGGAAATTGTTTGCCGCAAACACCGTTTCCATTTGCAGCGCACCCGCCGAGATCAGGTTGCCCATTTGGTAGGTGAAACCGGGGAACGTGCCGCGTGCGATGCCGGGCGATATTTCATTTAAATGCGCCGGAATTACGCCCCAGGCGCCCTGCACCATGACCTGGATGAAGAAGCCACCGGCTGCGAGCAGCAAGATGGTTTGACTGAATGCCCACAACGGAATGAGCGCGGCTCCGAGAATCGCGCAGAGTATGATCATGGGGCGGCGGCCGAAACGCTGAGAGAGCCCGCCGAACAAGATGCCGCCGGCGATTGCGCCCACATTTGCGATAGCGGTGAGCGTTCCGACAAGGGCCGGACTGAACTTATGCTGGAGCGTGAGGAAGGTCGGATATAAGTCTTGCGTGCCGTGCGACATGAAGTTGAGCGCGCTCATCAAGAGTATTGCGTAGAAAAAAAGCGGCCAACGCTGCTTGAGCGCGGCAAGGAGCGGATCGACGGTTCGGACCGCGGCGTTTTGTTTTTGCGCAAGCCACGCTTGCGATTCGGGGACGTGCGCGCGGATGTAAAATATCAGCAGCGCGGGCAGTACCCCGAGAACGAACATACCGCGCCATCCGATGTGCACGTAAAGCACGGCCAGCACGACCGCCGCAAGGAGATAGCCGACCGCATAGCCTTCTTGAAGGATGCCGGAGAAGAGGCCGCGCTTCTGCGTAGGAAGCGATTCCATTGCGAGCGCCGCGCCGATGCCCCACTCGCCGCCCATCGCAATGCCGAAAAGCGCGCGGATGATCAGAAAGACCGTGAGATTGGGAGCGAAAGCGGTGGCGAGCTCGAGCGTCGAGTACAAGCCGACGTCGATCATGAGCGGCCCGCGGCGACCGAATCGGTCGGCGATCCATCCGAAGATCAGCGCGCCGAGCGGACGCAGCATCAGCGTCAGCGTCACGCCGAACGCAACCATCGGCACCGCGACGCGAAAATCGTGCGCGATGTGCGGCACCGTTACGATGACGAGGAAAAAATCGAACGCGTCGAGCGTCCAGCCCAAAAAACTCGCGGTAAAGGTTTTCTTTTGTTCTCCGGTGAGATCGCGGAACGCGTTTGTCACTGCCGTGCGGGCCTCGACAGGCTCGGCCATGGTTCGACCGGGGCGCCTAACGGCGCCCGCTCACCATGACAGATCAGATGACCGCTCCAAGTTAAGGCGAGCTCGAACGGGACGGCGACGCGGTACCCATAGGGGCGGCGGTGGAAGTAGGGGCGGCGGTGGAAGTAGGGGCGGCGCTGGAAGCGGGGGCGGGGCTGGAAGCGGGGGCGGCGGTTGCGCCGGTGATTGTGGTTGCGTAGAGCACCAGCACGTAGGTGTTATTTTTTTGTACGGTTATTTTCGGCGGCGTGAAACCGAAGATCAGAGTGTTTTTATCCAGCGAAGCTTTGTCAAGCGAAAGCACCGGCGCGTAGGTTTTCGTTTTGCCCTGCATACGCTGCAAGAAGAGTTGCAGCGCGAAGCCGCGGCCGGTAATTTGATCCTTCGGCAGCGTGAATGACGCGATCGCCAAGCCGTCAAGCGCGAAATCGGCCGAGGTAGTGATCGCGACGGTCATGAGCGTCGTGACCTTGGTAACGTCTTTAGGGACGTGCACCATGATCGGCGATTCTTTCGGCAACGCTTCGGCGGTGAGCGTTATGGTTGGAGCGGTGCTTGCCGGCGACGGAGTCGCGCTTGGATTTCCGGACTGCATTGGCGAGGGAGATGGAGAGGGCGAGGGGCTCGCTGTCGGCCGCGGCGTCTTATTTTTGCTCGGTTTTGGCGTTGGTGTCGGGGGCGGTACGTTGAAACGGATCTGGCACGAGAAATCGGGTTGCGTCGCGGGACACGCGAAACCGTTTGCCGCTTCTGCGAGTGGATATGTTGCCGGTCCAGGTGAGGGAGTGGCGGAGCCGCCCTTGGCGTTAGGCGCGGCGGTGCCGTTGCTCATCGGCGTCGCGCCGACGCCCATGTTGCCGGGCGGAAGCGGGTTGCCTTGCTGTCCCGAGCTGAAGTTGCCGGAGCAGGCGGCGAGCGCCGCGAGCATGAGCGCAGCTAATGCGCCCCTCGACGCGTGCGCCGTCCGGCGCACTACTCGGGGTCCTTCGACAGGCTCAGGATGACATTGGCGAAGTCGGCGACCGG
>DASUIF010000001.1:0-86546 GCA_036273135.1 Candidatus Rubrimentiphilum sp. | reverse complement strand
CGGACGCGCGAACTGGCGGCGGCGGTCGACGCAATTGACGGCTGTTCCCTGAAGTTTTCGGCTCCGTATTTCAACGAAATCGTCATGTGCGTGCATCAGCCTGCGCGACACGCGCTTGCGAAGCTCGAACAGCGCGGCATTCTAGGAGGCGTCGATCTCGGGCGCTACTATCCCGAATACGACAATTGCATTTTGATGGCCGCAACGGAAATGACGACGACGCGAGACATTCAAATACTGACCAAAGCTCTGCACGAGGTCGTACATGTCCACGCCCGTGTCTGATCATACCGCCTCGCCGCTCATCTTTGAATCCGGCCAGGACGGCCGGGCCAACCGCTACTTCGAACGCGGAAAAGACTTGGAGCAATTCTTGCCGCGCGAAGCGTTGCGCGCCGACCTGCCCATTCCCGACAACAGCGAAATGGACGTCGTGCGGCACTTCACGCGGCTTTCGCAGCGTACGTTCGGAATAGACGTCGGGTTTTATCCGCTCGGCTCGTGCACGATGAAATACAATCCGCGCGTGAACGACGCGATGGCGAGCCTGCCGGGCCTGCGCGATTTGCATCCGTACACTCCGGACGATCAGGCGCAAGGCGCGCTGCGCATTATGTGGGAGCTCGAACGCAGTTTGTGCTCGCTCTTCGGCATGGCGGCATTTTCGCTCAATCCTTCGGCGGGCGCGCATGCCGAGCTGGCGGCGCTGCTTATCGCGAAGGCATACTTCAAGAGTCGTGGCGAGAGCAAGCGCGATAAAGTTATCGTTCCGGATACGGCGCATGGCACGAACCCGGCCTCAGCGGCGATGTGCGGTTTCAAAGTGATCTCGCTCAAGAGCGACAAGCGCGGGCGCGTCAGCGTCGACGAAGTCAAAAAGGTGCTCGGCGACGACACCGCGGTCGTCATGATGACCAACCCGAATACGCTCGGTCTCTTCGAAGATCACGTGCACGAGATCACGCGCGCGGTTCACGAAGCCGGCGGCCTGTGCTATTACGACGGCGCGAACGCCAACGCGCTGATGGGCAACGCGCGCCCGGGCGACATGGGCTTCGATCTTATGCATCTCAACCTGCACAAGACGTTCACGATTCCGCACGGCGGCGGCGGCGCCGGATCAGGTCCGCTGGGCGTGGCGAAGCATTTGGTTGATTTCCTACCGACGCCGTACGTTCGGAAGAAGAACGATTCGTTCGTTTTAGATTTCGCTATGCCCAAGAGTATCGGTCCGATGCGCTCGTTCTGGTCGAACTTCGCGCACATCGTGCGTGCGCTTGCGTACGTCTATGCTAACGGCGCGGAGGGACTGACCAAGGTCTCGCAGCTGGCCGTTCTCAACGCGAACTACCTGCGCGTCAAGATTCGCGAGTTCTTGGAGACGCCGTACGACGAGATTTGCCGGCACGAGTTCGTGGCCTCGGCGCAAGAACTGAAGAAAGAGGCCGGCGTTCGCGCGCTCGACATCGCCAAGGCGCTGCTCGACCGCGGCTACATGGCGCCGACGATGTATTTCCCGCTGATCGTTCCCGAATGCCTGATGATCGAGCCGACGGAAACCGAGTCGAAGGAAACGCTCGACGCGTTCGTCGATGCGCTCCGCGACATCGTCGAAACGGCGAAGCGCGAACCGGAGAAGATTTTGGCCGCCCCGGTGACGACCGTCGTCGGCCGTCTGGACGAAACGCGCGCCGCCCGCGAACCGAACCTGCGGTGGAACCCGAAATAGTTCGACGTACGCGCAGTGCTGGAAGAGCACGGGTTCGGTTGGGGGCAAGGCTCAGTGTACTTTGGCGACGAGCGCGTAACGCCGGTGACGTGCGTACTGGCAATCCAGGACCTATCTAAGCGCTTCGAATGGTTCTCGTCGTGCGTGCGCGACATCCGGATGCTGCGCATCGAAGAGAGACGACCTCTCGCCCGCAATTGAGCCCAGCTAAAGCCTAACCGGGCACCGCGTTTTGCGTGGAAGCGCAGCGCGGCACGAGTTTGATCGAAGTGCTGCTTACGGTGGCGATCCTCGCGATGCTTTGGACGCTCGCGTCGATGAGCTTCGGCAACCGCGCATTTGAGACGCAATCGGCCGCGACCATTTTTGACGCCCAGCTCGCGCACGCGCGCACGATTGCCTCGGCTGCGGACGGAAGCGCAACGCTGAGCTTCGCGGTAGGGCCGGGCGGAAACGGGACGGTCGTCTCGCTCTCACCGGGCGGCGGCCCTCCCGAAACGTTGCGCGCGGACGTCTCCGAAGCGAGTCTGGGGAAACCGCCCTTCGCGATTTCGGTCGACGCCTACGGCCACGCCGTCGCGCCCGAGCCTTGCCCGGCGGCCGGCGGCTACACCCTCACGTTCTCGGCCGGCGCCGCCTCGGAGAGCCGCCTGCTGCCCTGCCCGGCCACCATCGCCGGGTCTCCGGAACCGGTCGGAACGGTCCCTCCATAGGCAGGCTCTTCTTGGGCCCGTCGGCTATAATCGAAGTAATAGGAGGCGACCCTAGCGGGGGCGCCTTTCCGGTCCTCTAGGGGTTCTTTAGGGGCTTACGATGCGAATCAAATTCGAGGTTTCGGCGGGCGGTCTCGTGCTCCGGCGGCGCGAGTCGGCCTACGATGCTTTGCTCATCGGGCGAGGCACGCCGCGGATTTGGACGCTGCCCAAAGGCCACGTCGAGGTCCGGGAATCGCACGAGCAAGCCGCCCTGCGCGAGGTCCGCGAAGAGACCGGCTGCTGGGCCGAGATCGTGACCAAACTGAACGACATCTCGTACTGGTTTTACCTCAACCATCTCAAGCACAAGAAGTCCGTGACGTTTTATCTGATGCGTTATCTTTCCGGGGACACCGCCAACCACGATCACGAAGTCGACGAAGCCCGCTGGTTTGAAATCGGGGCCGCAAAAAGAGCGCTCAAGTACGTCAACGAGAAGCGGCTGATCGACATGGCGCAGGATTACCTGATGGCCCATCCCACCGAGTTTGGCGATATTCCGGTTGTCGCGAGGGTTGCCGAGCAGCGTACCTCGTAAACTAGCCTCGTGAACGAATCGGTCGCCCCGGCCGTCTTACAGACTGACGCAAACGAACACGCGCTCCGCGTCAGCGTGGCGAATTTCGACGGTCCGCTCGATTTGCTGCTGCATCTGGTCAAAGAGAAGCAGCTCGACATCGCGACGGTTCCGCTGGCGACGGTCGCCGAGCAGTTCCTCGAGTACGTTTCGATGATGCAGGCCATCGACGTCGAGGCCGCCGCCGAATACTTGGTCGTCGCCGCCACACTTGTTTTCCTGAAGTCGCGCGCGCTGCTGCCGCCGATTCCCGCGGAGTTCTTGGAAGAGGGCGAGTCGCCCGAAGAGGTCGAGGAACGCCTGCGTCAGCGTCTCATCGCGTACTCGAAGTATCGCGAAGTCGGCGAAGATTTGCGCCGGCGTCAGTTCGAGGCATCGTCGTACTTCTTCCGCGACTTCGGCGATCCGCACGGCGAGTTGCGCCAGCGCTACCGCGTCGATCCGAACCGGCTCACGCACGCGTTTCTCACGATGCTGCAGAGCGCGCGTCCTGAGAAGCGGACGATCGCGCGCGAACGCTTGACGCTGGTGGCTTCGATGGATTACATCATGCGCCGCGTGCGCGAGCAGCGCGAGGTGCTGTTCTCGACGATCTGCAAAGAACTGGGCATGACGCGCGAATCGATCGTCGTGACGTTCTTGGCGATCCTCGAACTTATCCGGCGCAAGCGTCTCGCGTTCGATCAGAGCGCGCCCTTCGACGATATCCGGCTCTTCTTAGTGGCAAAGACGTGAACGGCGAGATCGATCAGTTGCGGCGCCCGATCGAGGCGCTGCTCTTCGTCGCCAGTGAAGCGTTGCCGATCAAAGAGATCGCGAAGCTGACGCGAGCATCGGAGACCGACGTCGCGACCGCGCTGCAGCAGATCGAAGCCGAATATGCCGAGCGCGGCATCGTGCTGCGCGAAGTTGCCGGCGGCTACCGTTTTGCAACGGCGCCGTCTGCCCGGGAAGTTGTCGAAGCGTATCTGCTGCCGCCACGAACGAACCTCTCGACGCCGGCGCTCGAAACGCTCGCGATTGTGGCTTACCTTCAGCCGGTGACGAAGAGCGAGATCGAAGCGATTCGCGGCGTCGCTTCCGACAGCGTCGTCTCGACGCTGCTCGATCGCATGTTCATCGCCGAAGCCGGTCGCAAAGACGTGGTCGGCCGCCCGCTGCTCTACAAGACGACGCCGGAGTTTTTGGAATCCTTCGGTTTGCGTTCGCTCGACGATCTTCCGCCGATGGAGTTGGAGCAGGGCCAGCCGCTCGAACTGGGCCTGTTGACCGCCAACCTGACCGCAAGCGCTCCCGCGGAATAGCGACATGCGAATCGGCGTGCACGTGCGCGTCTCGGCCGGCTATCCGGCGGCCATCGAATACGCCAAGCGCGTCAAAGCCACCGCGATCCAAATCTTCTCGAGCAACCCGCGCAGCTATCGCACCAGTCCGGTCAATCGTCCGGCGCTCGAAAAATTCCGGGAACTGCGGAAAGAGGCGGGCATCGAGCCCTGCGCGATCCATACGCCGTATCTGATCAATCTTGCGGCGGAGAACGAAAAGGTCTCGACCGGTTCGCTCGCGCTCTTGCGCTACGATCTCGAGGCCGCCGAAGCCGGCGGCGTCAGCTATGTCAACACGCATCTCGGCTCGTACGGCAAGCGCGACCGCAACGAAGGCTTTGCTTCCGCATGCCGGCTGTTGAGCGCCGCGCTCGAAGGCATCAAACCGGGCGTGACGCTGGTGATGGAAAACTCCGCCGGTGCCGGCTCGCTCTGCGGCGGCACGCTTGAAGAGCTCGGGCGATTCATCAAAGCGATCGACCATCCGCAGTTGGGCGTATGCCTGGATACGGCGCACGCGTGGGCTGCGGGCTACGAAATAAACTCGCAGCGCGGCGTCGATGATTTTCTTTACGAAGCCGCGGAGCAGATCGGGCTGGAGCGGATCCCGATGTTTCATTTCAACGATACGGAGGTGCCGCTGGGCGGTAATCGCGACAGGCACTACCACATCGGCGAAGGCAACATCGGCTTTGACGGTTTCCGCGCCCTCGCGGCCCGCAACGAGTTGCGCGATAAAATGGCCATTCTCGAGACGCCGGGTGAGGAAGCCGACGACGCGCGCAACGTCGAAACGATCCGCGCAATATTCAAAGGCGCCGGCCACGAGATATGATCGCGCATTTTGACGTCGACGCGTTTTATGCAAGCGTGGAAATCCGCGACAACCCCGATCTGCGGGGCAAACCCGTTGCGGTAGCTGGATCAAGCCGGCGCGCGGTCGTGCTTACCGCATCATATGAAGCGCGGCCGTTTGGCGTGAAATCGGCAGTTCCGCTTTGGCGTGCGCTCGAAGCTTGCCCCGAGCTCATCGTCGTGCGGCCGAACATGCAAAAGTATCGCGAAGTCTCGCATCAGATATTCGCAATCTTCGAGCGGCGCGGCCATCCGGTGCAGGGCTTGTCTATGGATGAAGCCTTCATAGATTTCGGCGACTGCACGACTGAGGTTGGACGCGAATTGGCGCAAACGATCCGTGCAGAGATTTTCGAGGAATGTGCGTTAACCGTGAGCGCCGGCGTTGCGAGCGGAATGATGGTCGCGAAGATTCTCTCCGATTCGTGCAAGCCCAACGGCTTGGAATCGCTGCCGCCGGGGCGCGAAGCGGAATTTCTCGCGCCGCTGCCCGTCGGCCGGCTGTGGGGCGTCGGCCCGAAGACGCAAACGCGATTGCAAGAACGCAGCATCACCACTATCGGCGACGTCGCCGCACTCTCCGACGAACGCGTGCGCGCCATCTTCGGGTCGTGGGGCATGGAGTTGCGCGATTTAGCGCGCGGCATCGATCGGCGCAAAGTCGAGCCCGACCGCGAAACGAAATCGATTTCGACCGAAGAGACGTTCGAATACGACGTGCGCGACGAAAAGCAGTTGCGCGATCTTTTGCGCGAGCAAGCGCTGGAGTTAGCACAAAAGCTGGAAAGAGAAGGGCTGTCGGCGCGTACGATTGGGATTAAGATCAAGCGCGCCGATTTCCAAATCATCGTCCGGCAGACGAACTTGGCTGAGCCGACGATGGATGCGAAACAGATTTTTGCCTCGGCCGTGCACTGCCTTCAACGCGCAGAACTGGGCCGCTCGCCGGTGCGGCTGCTCGGAACGCGGGTGGCCTCGCTGGTGGCAGGCGAACCGAAACAGCAAACGTTATTTGCAGGTAGCCTGCAATAGGAGGCGCGACATGATCGTAGCAACGACGGAAAACATCGCCGGTTACCGGGTCAAGGAAACAAAGGGCCAAGTCTTCGGCGTCGTCGTTCGGAGCCGCGGCTTAGGCGGGAACATTGTCGCTGCGCTCCGCTCGATCATGGGCGGCGAGATCATAGAGTATACGCAACTCCTCGAAGAGACGCGCCGTCACGCGATCGATCGCATGGTCCAAAACGCTCAGGCGATGGGCGCTGACGCAGTCGCCATGATGCGCTTCGATTCCTCGGAGATGGGCAACACGATGACGGAAGTCGTCGCGTACGGCACCGCCGTTACGCTGACGCCGGCGCAATAATGTTGCGCGCAATTCTCATTCTGGCCGGACTCTGCGCACTCGCGTTCGGACTTTTCGTGTTGAGATATTCTTTTGTCGGCGCGCTGGCGCCGCTCTGTATCGGCGCCGCGCTGTTGCTCGGAACGCTGTTCGAGGGCCGCTATCGTCCGCGGGTCCGCTCCGGTGCCGATGGCTGGGAGCCGACCGGCGAGAAGTTCATCGATCCCGGCACGGGAAAATTTGTCGACGTCGTTTATAATCCGAAGACGGGTGAGCGCGAGTATAAAGAAACTCCGCCTTAACCCTTCGGCTCGCGCATCGAAGATGCGCTGCTCAGGGCCCTTCGACAGGCTCAGGATGACAACGTTAAATATGGTCCGTCGACCACACTCCGTCGGCCGCGCCGGTCGTTTTCGCGCGCTCTAATAGTTTCTTGCCGCGCGCGCTGAGCGGAGCGATCATGAGGACCGCGTCTTTGCGTTTGCGCACCGAACCGCGCGGCAGGAGTGCGCGCACGTTGTCGGGCGGCAGCCAGCCGGTAATCTTTCGCAGATCGCCCGCGGCCGCGCGCAAGAGCGGCGCAACGAGCTTGCGATCTTTCGCATCAGCGAATCCGAACTCGTCAAGAACGTAGGCGTCATGGGCCGGTTCGCGCTGGCCGAAGACGTAGGCCGCGATTCCACGCCCGCGGCGCACGACTAAGTGCACGGCTTGTCCGCTCGTATGCTCCGAACCATGCTGGATGCGCGTTTGCAGCCACTTCCAAAAGGCGGGGCCGCGCTCGAAGCCCCAGTCGCGCAGCGACTGCGTAGCGTCGAAACAGCGTCTGATCGCCGGCCAGTCTTTGGCCGTCATGGGCGCGACGTCGATGCGCGAATCGGAAAACGAATCGGCGCGAAACGAGATTAGCCGTGAAGGAAGCTCGACGAATCCGAGCGCGCGGTAGAACTGTGGGTGAATATCCGAGAAGAGATAGGCGAAATCGAAGCGCTGCGCCTTCGAGTTGTCGAGTGCCATCGCGAGCATCGCGCTTGCATAGCCGCGGCCGCGCTGCTCGGGCGGCGTAAAGACGGCGCCGATACCGATCGACGCGAGGCGGTTCGAGCGCAGCCACGCGATGCGTTCGTAGCGCTTAAACGACGCGACGATCGTTTTCCCCGAGCGCAATCCCAGCGTTTGGTAGTGCCGCTTGCTGTAATCCGTGCGCGCGAGCTGCAGCGTCTGCGAAACGTATGCATCGAACGTTCGTCCGTTCGCCCATAGCGGCGCGGTCAAGGGAAGCACGCGTTTTGCGTACTCGTCGGGCGGAATCGAGCTGAGTACTTCGCTCATCGAGCCGAACGAGCCGAGCCGGCGGAACGCCACTTATCGGAAAGGTCGACCGCGCCGGGAATGCGCGCGGCTTGCAGTTCGGCCAGGAATTCGGGCGCGGCAACTCCGCGGGTCGCTTTTTCATGCGCGGTCACGAGCGCCGAGCGTTTTGCACGCCGCAGCGCATAGACGAACGCACGCCGCTCTTCGCGATTGTAGCGTTCACGCGTTTTGCTGCGGAACATGTAATAGGTAAACTTTGCCGTGCGGGCGGCCTGCGCTTCGCCGACGTTTTCTTTGGCAATCATGCCTTGGCTGGGGCTGTACAAAAAAGCGTCGGGCACGTAGTAGCGCGGAAAGGCGCCGGCCCGCACGTTTGGCACGAGAACGTGATCGAACTCGCGGCCGGCTGAAGCGTCGATACTCAGGATGCGCACGGTTTCCCCGGTTTCGATCGTCTCGCACGATTCGAACTCGCTGTTCATGCGATCTTCGGCATACACCAAAAACTCCGCGAGCGATGCTTCCGGATGATCGGCAGCGAACGCTCCGATGCGATCGTAGAGCCGCTGCAGCGTCAATTGCTGATAACGGGCGCGCGCGGATCCGGGCGCGCCCTTGCGCGCGAGCCCTTGGCTCCAGACCAGTCGCGCGAGATCGGGAAGCGGAAGCGCGCGCAGCGCGTTCAGCCAGTCCTTGCGAAGTTCTCGCAAGCGCATCAAGCGGTCGCGCGCCAAATCGGGAAGCGCTCCGTCGCGATCGCCGCGCAGCACATTCCATCCCAGGCGCACGTCGCGCATCGGATCCCAGCGCGGCGCGTGCGGTCCGGTCTCGGGCAAGGGTTCCTCGGTGAAGAGCAGCGTCTGCGAATCTTCGGGTTCGGCGCACAGCGCCGCCAGGGTCGAGTCCGCGAACGCGACCGCCGGTCCGGAAAGCACGCGCAGCAAATACTCGTGGCGAAACGGGTCGTGCACGAACCACAGAATGGCGAGCGCGTCGACGGCTTCGGGCTCGGCGAAGACGTTGAGATCGCCCGCTATCTGCGCGGGAATGTTCCGGTCGAGCAACGCGTCGCAATAAGCGCGTGCGTTTGCGACCGAACGGAACAACACTGCGATCTCGCTCGGCTGCGCACCGTTTGCCAGCAGAGCGGCGACGTGCTCGGAGACGAACTGCGTTTCCGCTTTCTTCGTCGTGGCGCGAAAAAGTGTAAGCCCGACCTGCGGATCGGTGCTGACCGGCGGAGAGCCTTGCGCGCCCAGCAAATGCCGGCAGGCGATATCGACGGCGAACGGGCTGCGGTGCTGTTCGGTTAAGTCCGTGCGATCGCCGGGAAGCGCGAGCACGCGGTCCGGGCGTGCGCCGCGGAAGGTCGACGTCGCCGAAGCTTCATCGAGCGCGAAGCAGACGGCATCGGCGCTCTCTCCGTAAATGGCTTGCAGCAGCTGCAGCTCCGCGATCGTCAGTCCCTGCGCGTCGTCCACAAACGCGACGGGGTAGCGCTCGCGCACTTCGGCGGCGAGGACCGGCGCGTCGCGTAACGCTTTTACCGCTTCCGCGATCGCGTCGCGCGGGCTCAGGCATCCGCGCTTCACGGGATGATCCAAATACGAGCGGTAGAGTTTCGCGAGGATCTTCGCGAGATCGACTTCGCGCCGGTACTGCCGCTGCAACTCGGTGCCGTCAACGTTGAGCGAGTCCTGATGCGTGTCTTTGGTGTAGTACAGAAGGTCCGGATGCGCGAAGTTCGGAGGCTGAGCGTAGAATGCGGTGGCGCCCCGCAGCGAGCTTTCCAGAAATTGCTCGGGCGAGACGAGTGCGTCGCGGAACTTGCAGAACAAGTGAAAGGCTGCATCCAGGAAACGCTGCGGCGCGCGCAGCCCGGGCACTTCCGGATCGACCGTTGCTTCCATGAACTCAGTCCATTCGAGCGAAAGCAGCGGCTGCGCCGATTCTTCGAACAGCAGCGCGGCTTGAACGTCGTCGATGAGTTCCGGCCGCGGCCCGTCGCCGGCCTTGCGCAAGAGAATCTCCAACGCAAGCTTGTCGAGCCCGCGAACTTCGAGCCGTTCGCTGCGGCAGAGTTTGCGCAAGACGTCGAGTGAAGCCCCCGACGGCGCCGTCACGAGGACGGACGTTGATTGCGCGGCTTCGTTTGCGCGGCTCATGAGTTCGCTCGTTTTCCCGGTTCCGGCGGCGCCGGTGACGAAGCGACTCATCGTCCGAAACGCTGGTCCGGCGGATAAGGGCGATCGGCGCAAGCGATCGAGTACGCGCAGTACGTGCAGGCCGACGGATCGGTCGTAACGGCAAACGCAGTCGTTGTGCCGGCCGTCAGCTCCGAGCAAATCTCGATCATGCGCTCGCGCGCGCGTTCGAGTTCGCTCAGCGGAATCACGCCGGTCGCGCTTTGCGAGCGCCCGATCTCGGAAGGCACCGGCACGACCTCGAGCACGATCGGCTGGACGTCCAGAAGCGCGTCTTTCAGCGGAAGCAGCGCGAGCTTCCAAACTTTATCGCCTTCGGCGGTGCGCGCCCAGTAGTAAAACGGCAATTGGAAATCTTTGAATTGCCGGATCTTTTCGCGGTATTCGGCCGCGCTGGTCGCGATCGTGCCCGTCTTGTAGTCGATGACCGCAACCGCGCCGGTCTTGTCATCGCGATCCAGGCGGTCGATGTAGCCGATGAACTCGTAGCCTTCCATCTCCAGCTCGGCGGAAAGCTCGCAACCGACGACGGTGAAAGAAGCGCGCTTGGCTTCGGCGAGCAGCCACTCGACGTATTTTTTCGCGGTGCGCTGCGCGCGGCGGCGCTGCAGTTCGTATTCGACGGGCGTTTCGAAATTATTGCGGTGGCGGTCGAAGGCGGAATTGACCAAGCCCTCGAGTTTGAGGGAAAGTTCGGCCGGATCCGCGTCGCCCGGACGCGGAAATTCGCCGTGCAGCGCTTCGAGCGCGGCGTGAAAGGCGGTCCCGTAAAAAGAAGCGGACGATCCTTTGTCCTCGACGGCGCCGCACATGTAGCGGTAGAACCATTTTCGCGGGCACTCGACGTATGCGTTGAGCTGCGACGCCGAAAAACGCGGACGCGTAGCGTGCATGCCGAGGCGGGGTTCGGGGACGGCCGGCTCGCAAAGCTTCAGTTCGCCGCGCTCCACCGAAACCGGCGGTTGCACGTCTGCTTCGAGTTGAAAACGGCGCGCGATTTCTTGGCGCGCGCTCTCGCCCTCTCCGATTTTCTCGAGTTCGCGCAGCGCGGCCGCGAACGGCGCGAGCGAGCGCTCCTGCGCGAGACGATCGAGCAATCCGCCCTCGCTCGCCGAGAGCGCCGCGTATGCGGCCCCGAGTTCTTGAGGGACGCCCGAGAACGGCGATTGCAGCATGCGCACCGCGTGGCGTTCTTCGGGCCTTCGCGTCCACGCTAAAGCCGCCGCTAGAAAAGCACGCCGCTCCGCAGACTGCACGATACTCTCTTCGGAAAACGCACGAAGGCGACCCTGCTCGCAGCGTATAACCGCGCGTCATGCGGCGAATCATCATCGGCGTCAGCGGAGCGAGCGGCAGTGCCTTCGCGTATCGTGCGCTCGAGGTTCTGCGCGACGCTCCCGGCGTGGAGACGCATTTGGTCGTCAGCCGGCAAGCTGCGCGTACGATTGAGCTGGAGACCAAGAAGACCGTGAAAGATTTTGAGGCGCTGGCGGACGTCTCGTACGATCACGACGATCTTGCCGCGGCAATTTCCAGCGGTTCGTTCATCACCGAAGGCATGCTCGTCATTCCCTGTTCGATCGGAAGTGCAGGCGCGATCGCCCATTCGCTAAACGCAAATCTGCTCGTACGCGCCGCCGACGTCTGTTTAAAGGAAAGACGGAAGTTGGTGCTCATCGTCCGTGAGACGCCGCTGCATCTGGGTCACCTGCGCACGCTAACCCAACTGGCCGAGATCGGCGCGGTGATCATGCCGCCGATGCCGGCGCTCTATGCCAACCCGAAATCGGTTGAAGATATCGTGGCGCACACCGTGGGCAAAGCGCTCGACCAGTTCGGCATCGGGCACAAGCTCTTCGAGCGCTGGTCCTAACGGGCGAATTTTTCGGCGAGCGCGATGTCGCTCAGCCGGTCCACGTTTATTCCGATTTCGGCATATGGTGAGACGATGGCGCGGACGGGCGCTCCGATGACGTAAGAAGCGCGCGCCTCGGCCTGTGCGATGGTCAAGCGCTTCAGTGCGTAACGCCACAGGATCCGCCAGCCGAAAAGCGACGCGAGTTTGAGCGGGTTTTTGCGCGCTTCTCCCAATCGTTCGATGACGCGTTCGAGCGCCGGCCAAACGCGCGGCTTCATGGTGATGAAGCCGGTGCCGCAGTAATCTCCGTCGCGCAGATGCGCCCACGTGTGCGGAGCTTCCGGGAATGCGGCCATGTGTACGGATTTTTCGAGGCAGCCGTACGTGAGATCGCCGTTCGCGGCTTGTGCGCGCGCGACGTAGTCGTCGATCGACTGCGGCGTCAGCACCGGTAAATCGGAAGCGCTGATCAAAATGTCGGCATTCGGTTCGCTGCCGGCAAGTCCGCTGCGCAGGCTGTCGCGAATGCGCACGCCGTCGGGGCGGACTTCGTCAGCTAACGAAAGCGCGGTCGAGCCGTGCGATTGCGTTGGAGCGACGACGATGATGCGCGCAACGCTAGACGAACTGCGCAGCGCGCGCAGCGTGCGTTCGACTAACGTCACGCCGTTGATTTCAACGAAGGCTTTGTTCGGCGCGCCCGGCGTGTGAGCGGCGAGCTCGTCGCGCGGGCCGCCGGCTAGGACTATCGCGTCCATGCCGCGCCGCTCCGGAAAGCGCATGCGAAGATCTCGAACTCCGGTACGGTGACGATGCGCTCGGCGAGTCGATCGCGTTCCTCGGCCGTCCGCGCCAGCGCGTAGACCGCCGAACCCGAGCCGCTGAGCATCGGCTTACGTGCACCGGCTCCGCGCAGCATGTCGAGCGCTTGCGCAATTTCTGGTGTGGAAGAGACGACGTCGTGAAAATCGTTCTGCTGCAACTCGACCACGCGATCGAAGTCGCCGCGCTGCAGCGCTTCGCCTAAGCTTAAACTCGCGGAGGCGTTGCGCGGACGCGAGTCGCGCTCGCGTTCGTCTAGCGCCGCATACGCATCGCGCGTCGAAACCGAAACGGGCGGCTTCACGATGACGGCGTGCCAATCGGGCACTTTGCCGAGCGCCGTCACGCGTTCGCCGGTGCCTTCAACGAGCGCCGCGGTTTCCACTAAGAAGAAGGGAACGTCCGACCCTAATTCCGTCGCCGTTTGCACGTAATCGATCTGCGGGACGCTTTCGAAAGCTCCGCGCTGGGCGGCGAGCAGAACCGCCGCGGCGTCGCTTGACCCGCCTCCCAACCCGGCTTGCACGGGAATATTTTTGCGCAGCCCGATCTTCGCGCCCGATTGCAGGTCGAGCAAGCAATAGGCGCGCTCGACGAGATTGTCGCTTTGCAGAGCCGGATCGCTGCAAAGAAATTGCAGGGCGTCGCCGCCCGGAACGATTTCGAGCTCGTCGCAAAGATCTACCGGCACCATCACGCTCCGGAGACCGTGGAGACCGCCCGCGACCCGGCCGAGTACTTCGAGCGAAAGATTTATTTTCGCCGGGGCCTGCAACGTAACGCCTGCCTTCATTTCTTGGCGAAGCTCTTGTTCTCGAATTAGCGCATCCCCTGGTCCGGGGTTGTGGCGGGACATCGCATAGCAAGGTCGTAGTCCATCGCCAATGCGGGCGAGCTACGACGCACAGCACAACGAATTTTGCGCCTACGTCTTGCCGGAAGCCCAGACGCCCTACGGGCTTTTGCTCGGAAATTTCAAGACCTACGCACAATCCACCGCAAAGGGCGGCGTCCGGGGATTGTGGGACGCCGACACCGATCAGATCATCTTCGGCACGCACCAAGTGGCGTATCGTCTGCGAGAGCTGAAGCAAACGATCTTTCCGCATCAAATCACACGCGAGTTCACGTTTCTTCCGTACGCGCAAATCTCCGAGTTCACGCTGGCCGATCGTCTGCACGTCACCGAAGCCTTTTACGTTCCGCACGGACCGCAGCACGAATGCGCGGTCAGTTTCGTCGTGGACATCACGCTGTACAACCCGGGCGGGACGCCGCTCGAGGTAGCCGCTTTCCCTTGGGCGCTCTTGGTCGGGCAGCGTTTTTACGGCGAACCGGAACACGAAGTGCGCGCTTCGGTCGAAGGCGATTACATCTGTTCGAAAAATCAGCAGACCGGCGCCGAACGCTGGTGGGGCGCTTCGATGTCGCCGCACGCATCGGTGGTCGGCTTGCGCGAACAGGTAATGCTGCACAGCATGCGCGTCGGTTCCTTGAAGCCCGACGAACATTTAGAAGAAGTGACGCCGCAGTTGGCCGAATGCGTCAGCCGCCGCATCTTCGGAGCATTCGAATACCGCATTACCGTGCCGCCCGGCTCGCGCGAAGCGCTTCGGCTGGCGGTCGTCTTCCACAAAGAAGGCCGCGAGAAATCGCGCCCCGTTCTCGAGCAGCTCCTGCACGATCCGAAGGCGCTTCATGAAACCCAGCGTTACTTCGCGCTCAAACTTCGCGACGCGCGCTTCATTTGTCCGTCGCCGGCGATTAGCCGCGCCGTGGTCTGGGCGCGAGCGAACATGCTGCGCGTCATCAAGCACTATCCCAACGGGTGGGGATCGACCAACTCACCGCCTTCGGACATTTTGGTCTCGCGCGATACGTCGTGGTTCGTGCACGGCTTCGATTATTTCTTGCCGCAATTCAGCCGCGACGCTATCGAAGTCTTCAACAAATTCGCCGACGAGAGCGGCGAGATGATCGAATACGTGCGCGGCGTCAGCGGTTTCAAGACCTCGTACGATCTCAACATCAACGACGATACGCCGCTGCACTTGATTGCGATGCTGCATCATTACAACGCAACGCTCGACGACCAATGGGTTCGCGAGTGGTTTCCGCTGATCTGCAAAATCGCGGACTATATGCTGACGCAGCGCGACAAAAACGGCTTGATTTTTTGTCGTGCCGGCGGCGTCGATATGTTCGGCATCAGCTCGTGGCGCAACATCATCCCGTATTACACGCTCGACGGAGCCGTCACCGAAATCAATGCCGAGGCCGTTTTCGCGCTCGATGCGGCCGCAATGCTCTCGGCCGTCGTCGGCGACAACGATCGTTGGAGCAAGTATTCTCAAGAGTCGCAAGCGCTGCGTCAGGCGGTGATGCAATATCTCTACAACGACGACACGGCGGCATTCGTGCTGAACTACGATCAGCAGCAGAATTATCAAGACAACTTCACTGCCGACGAAATCTTCCCGGTGCTCTTTAACGTGGCCGACGCAGGCCAGCGCCGGAAAATCCTCGATCGTTTATGCGAAGCCGATTTTGAAACGCCGGTCGGTATTCGCACGATTTCGACCGCCGACGCGTGGTATTTTCCATCGCACGGTTTTGGATTGCTCGGCGGCGTGTGGCCCGACCTCACGCTGTGGTTTGCGGTTGCGCTCGCGCACAACGGTTCGCCCGATGCGGCGATCCGGTGGCTGGAGGCGGTCTACGATACGATGGAAGCGGGCTCGGTGCGCAACACGGTTCCCGGCGAATTCTGCGAATGGTTCGACGGCGGTTCACTGACCAACCGCGGTATGTATCTCTCGCCGTGGACGAGCGCCAAATATATTTGGGCGATCGCCGAAACGATCGGCGGACTGAACGGCTACCGCACCAGCGGACGTCCGCATTTGGTGCCGCAGCGCGTCAAGAACTGGCAGTGGTCGGCGGCGGCGCGTGTTCAGTGGGGCGGAAAGAGCTGCACCTACGTGATCGATTTCAACCGCAATCATATTTATGCCGATATGCACGAACTCTCGGCCGAAGAGCCGTTTGTCTGCCTATACGCCGGGCGTGATGTGAGCCTTGAGGTAACGACGTCGCCGGTCGAAGTAGCGGCGATCGCATTTGAAGACGACGAAGGCGCTGTGCGCGTGTTCCTCTGCAACCTGCAAGATCAGGCGCGCCACGTCTCGGTGGAGTTCCGCGGATTCACCGAACGGGTGACGCTCGAAGCGGGCGAGCTCCACGAACTTCAGCTGCTCGGCAAGCCTGCCGACCGGAAAGCCCGCGCTGCCGCTCGCGACGTCGCGCCGCACGCGCTGCAGCATGTATAATCGTTCGATGGATCCGTCGAAGCGGTTCGCGACAATCGTTATGGCGCTGGGCATCGTGGTGCTGGTTTCGGCCATCGCCATCGGCGAACGAGCGGGCGATCGCGCGATCGGCCAAGTCACCGAGAAACGGCTCGAGAGCATAGCGCCGATTACCGTCGCCCCGGCTGCGCCGGACGCAACCGTGGCGCCCTACGGGCCGGACTGGAAGCGCACCGACGTCATGGCCGCCGCACCCGACCCCGGCTTCCCCGACCCGCGCGTGCCCCCCGCGCTGCCGCCTCCGCCGACGCCCATTCCGCGCTTTACGCCGCCCCCGTTTGTCGCTCCGACGAACGTTCCGGCTCCCAAGGCCACGCCCAACCTCAGCCTTCCGATTTGGCGCCGGAACCAGCCGCTGCCGACGACCGCGCCTGAAGCTACCGGCGCGCCCGCGACGCCGGCCGGCTCGCCGCAACCGGAGCAAACCACCCAGCCTTAGAAGATATACCAATGGGAGCTTTTATGGCCGAAACCGGCACTACCACCGTTAAACGCGGACTCGCTCAAATGCTCAAAGGCGGCGTCATCATGGATGTCGTCACGCCCGAACACGCCGTTATCGCGCAAGAAGCCGGCGCGGTCGCGGTGATGGCGCTCGAACGGATTCCGGCCGATATTCGCGCCGCCGGCGGCGTCGCGCGGATGAGCAACCTGGAACTCGTGCAGTCGATCATGGACGCCGTTACGATTCCGGTTATGGCGAAATGCCGCATCGGCCACTTCGCGGAAGCGCAAGCGCTGCAGCAGCTCGGCATCGATTTCATCGACGAGTCCGAAGTGCTCACGCCCGCCGACGAACAATACCACGTTGACAAGACTCCGTTCACCACGCCGTTTGTCTGCGGCGCGCGCAATTTAGGCGAAGCGCTGCGCCGGATCAATGAAGGCGCAGCGATGATCCGCAGCAAGGGCGAAGCAGGAAGCGGCAACATCGTCGAGGCCGTGCGCCACATGCGCGCGATTACGGAATCGATCGCCGAGCTTACGCATGCAAAAGACTTAAAGAAGTACGCGCGCGAGATGCGCGTGCCGCTCAAACTCGTGAAAGAAGTAGCGGCGGCCGGAAAACTTCCCGTCGTGCTGTTCTGCGCGGGCGGCATCTCCACGCCGGCCGATGCCTCGCTCATGATGCAGCTCGGCGCCGAAGGAAACTTCGTCGGCAGCGGCATCTTCAAGAGCAACAATCCGCGCGCGTTCGCAAAAGCCATCGTCGATGCGACCACGCATTTCGCCGATCCGAAAGTGATCGTCGAAGCGAGCTTATCGCTGGGTAAGGACAGCCGGGCGATGGAAGGACTCGACTTGCGCAAGATCCCTGAGTCGGAGCTGCTCGCTCCCCGTGGGAACTAACGCCGCAACCGTAGGCGTCCTCGCGCTTCAAGGCGACGTCGTCGAGCATCTCGGCGCACTCGCGGAGTCCGGCGTTCAAGCGCTGGCGGTAAAATCCAAAGAAGATCTCAGCCGCGTTGACGGCTTGATTATTCCGGGCGGCGAGTCAACCACGGTGATGAAACTTTTGCACCGTTTCGAACTTGCCGAACCGATCATCGCGCGAACGCGGGAAGGCATGCCGCTCTGGGGCACGTGCATGGGCATGATCGTCGTCGCGCGCGACGTCACCGGCACGCAGCAGCCGACGCTTGGGTTGATGGACATTTCCGTGCGCCGCAACGCCTTCGGCCGGCAAAACGAATCCGCCGAGGTATCGCTTCCGATCCCCGTGCTGGGCGGCAAAGATTTTCCGGCCGTGTTCATCCGCGCGCCGTGGGTCGAGCGTGCCGGACCCGCCGTTGAAGTGCTCGCCGAACGCGACGGCCGCGCGGTCATGGTTCGCCAAGAAAACATGCTGGCCACGTCATTCCATCCCGAACTCAGCGGAGACCGCCGCGTGCACGAGTATTTCATGCGGATGGTACGCGACGCGCTTGTAGGGAAGCGCCGCAAAATCGCTTAAGTCTCCCTTCAGGGAGGATGGCGTGACCGACGTACTGGTGCTGAACTTCACCTATGAAGCGCTGAACATTACCAGCTTTCAGCGCGCGGTGAAGCTGCTGTTTGCAGGCAAGGCCGAGCTGCTGCACGGCCGCGAGCGCATCATTGCATCGACGTCATTCGAAATGCGCATGCCTTCGGTCATCCGCATGCTGTACTACATCCGCCGGCCCATGCAAAAGGTCGCGCTGACCAAGAAGAACATCCTCATCCGCGACGACCACTCGTGCCAATACTGCGGACTGCGCGGCGACCGGCTGATGACGGTCGACCACGTCATTCCTCGAAGTAAGGGCGGCCCTTCGACCTGGGAAAACTTGGTCTGCGCGTGCATGCGCTGCAACAACCGCAAGAACAATCGATCGCCCCACGACGCCAACATGTCGCTCAAACGAAAGCCGCGGCAGCCCAAGTACATTCCGTGGATCCAAATCAAACGGAACACGCTGCCCGACGAGTGGGGCAAGTTTCTCTTCCTGTATAACGTTTCGATCGACGAGCGAATCGAAGCTTAGCTCCGTGCGCCGGATGTTGCCCGCCGCGCTCTTTGCAGCGGCAGTGCTTAGCGCGTCCGGCTGCGTGCACGCGCGATGGCCGGCCAAAACGCTGGCGGACGGCGTCCCAATAGATTCGACGCCGATCGTTGCAACGGTCACGCAGCTGCGCGCGATGGCGCGCCCATCCGGCGTTGACTTTTTTAACGCGATGCGAGTGCCGCAAGAACGCCAACTCTATAGAGTGCGCGCAGTGCTCTTACGCTTCTCGCTGGCAACCGACGGTGACGTTCACCTCGCCATCGCCGATCCGCACGAGCCGGCCGCCACGATGATCGCGGAGATTCCCGACCCGGCTCGCATGACCGGCGCGCCCGCGCGGTATCGCAATGAAGTCGCGCAGACGCGCCGGAGCTTCATCGCTCGTTATGGGAAGCCGGTCTTCGGTGTTTGGCGTCCGGTGGGACGGCAAATAGAGATCACCGGCCCGATTTTTTTCGATTTGCTCGACGGCCAAGCCGGCGGCCAAGCTGCCGGAGCGCCAAATGCGGTTGAGATTCATCCGGTCCTGAGCATCGCTCCGGCAGGGAAAACTTCAGATTCTTTGCATGTAGTCAAGTGAAATGATGCTTTCAAGTGTTGCGCTACGGATGGCCGCCTGGCTCATTTCGCATCATAGCGCCACGGCAAAGGGACAATCGCAGATCTAGCTCTGCCTTTTTCGTTTCTTTTCACTCTCCGATGAGGGAGTATAGCCGTGGACCAATCTAAGACTCCGTACTTTCAAGCTTTGCTCGACTATGTCGATGCCGGCGTCATTCCATTCCATACACCGGGCCATAAACAAGGCATCGGAATGGATTTGGCGTTCCGCGAATTCATCGGCGACAATTTTTGCGCGATCGATCTCACGCCGATGCCGGGCATCGACGACCTGCTGCAGCCGACGGAGTCGCTGCTCGAGGCGCAACAGCTTGCGGCAGAGGCATACGGCGCCGACCACACCTACTTTCTGATCAACGGCTCGACCAGCGGCAACCAGTGCATGATGATGGCGGCGCTGAATCCGGGCGACAAGCTCGCGGTGCCGCGCAACGCACACAAGTCGATGCTGGGCGGGTTGGTCATGAGCGGGGTCGAGCCGATCTACATGCAGCCGGTTATTGATGAAGGTCTGCATATGGACCACTGCGTCACGCCGGAAACCGTCGCGCAGACTTTGGAGAAGCATCCCGACGTTAAGGCCGTCTACGTCGTTACGCCGACCTACTACGGCGTCGCCGCCGACATCAAGGGTATCGTCAAGGTTGCGCGTGCCGCCGGCAAACTCGTGCTCGTGGACGAGGCCTGGGGGCCGCATTTTCACTTTCATCCGGACCTGCCGATGTCGGCGACGGCGGCAAAGGCCGACCTCGTGATCAACTCGACGCACAAAATGCTTTCCGCGTTCTCGCAGTGCGCGATGCTGCATGAAATCGGTCCGCGCATCCGGATCGACCGGCTCGAAGGCGTGCTGAAGATGTTCCTTTCAACCTCGCCCAATCTGCCGATGGTCGCATCGCTCGACGTGGCGCGCAAGCAGATGGCGATGGACGGCTTGGAGCTGCTCTCGCGGACCATCGAGCTGGCCCGAGAAACGCGCAAGCGCCTCAACGCCATCGACGGCGTCTACTGCTTCGGCGACGAGCTGAAGGGGCGCCCGGGCGTCTTCGATCTCGACCCGACAAAGGTCACGATTACCGTGAAGGATCTCGGTTACACCGGCTACGAGGCCTCGGCCATTCTGCGCCGCCGCTACAACGTGCAAGTCGAGCTGGCCGATCTCTTTAACGTCGTCGCGCTCTTTACGATCGGCACGTCGCAAGAGGCGGCGGATCGCCTGGTGCAAGGCGTCGCGGAGTTGGCGCGCGAGGATCGTCCCGTCGACATTTTCTCGCCGTCGGGCATTTTAGAGCGGCGGCTCAAGACCGGCAGCTACAAATTGCCCGCGATTCCGCCGATGCGCATGCTGCCGCGCGATGCATTTCTGGCGCCGACCGAAGCGGTGCGTTTCAAGCAGAGCAAAGGCCGGATCTGCGCGGAAACGATCTCGCCCTATCCGCCGGGGATTCCGGTCATCGCTCCCGGCGAAGAACTGACCGACGAGATCATCGATTACTTGTCACTGGAGATCAAGGCCGGAGTCCGCATGCAAGGTCCGTTCGATCGCGAGCTTAAGCGCGTCCGTGTCGTCAAGGAGTAGTCACATGATGGGTTTGACTGTCGTTCCGAGGCTATGAACTTCGCGGCCGCACTATTAGCGGTCTCCGCCGTTAGCGCGACCTTGACGCTGGCGCAAGAAACCTTTCTCCCGAGCGATGTCGTCTTGGGTACGGTGACTGTTAGCAATAGTTCGCAATACCCGCTGCGCTACATGACGAGCTGCGGCACACCCTTTTGGATTCAATACATTTATCATGAAAACGGCCACATGATAATAAGGTCGCCGCTGATATCGCTTTCTAGCTGTAGTTCGGACACCGCGACGGTGGCCCCGGGCGCCCAGTTCTCTTTCCCGGTGAAGTTGCCGGCGTGCGATGTTCTTTCAACCGCATGTTCGGTTACGCTTGGTCTCCAATTGTCGATCGACCCGGTCGGCGCTGCACGATACGACCTTGCAACAAATGATGTTTCGTACACGATCGCGCTGGATAAAACCGCCACTTTTCGAGGAATAGGCCTGACCGGGAACCGCCCGGTAATCATCACTCAGGGCTCGGCGAGCGACGTCTTGACGCCGACGGCGGTTATTGAAGCATTTACCATAAACCCGCAGTCGCCCACGTGCATCGAGCCTAAGGGTGGAGTTGGCGATCAAGTGTATAGAATGTTCGTTGCCACAGGTCTTGCGCCCAGCGGCACCTCCTTCGGGCATGAAGGCGACGATTGCGTGACAGGGATACGCATCTCCGATATTGCCCATAATTCGGCATCCGTCAGCGCCGCTGTCGCGAAAGTTCGAAGCGTCTTCGGCCGTCGCCTCATATCCGTTCGCGAACGTTACGCGCCTGACACCTTCGGAAGCCTTGAGCAAGGGCCGATGCTAGACGCTCGGTCGAGCGCCGAACAGGTCGCGTCCGTTCTTGGAGTTCGTATCCTCCCAATGGCAAATCTCGTCGGAGGTTTCGATTTCGGAATCCTCGCGGACGACTATGGCGGGCGAACCTCGATGGAATTGCCGTGGCTTAACCTGGATTTTTCGAGCCCGTCTCCGGTTCACTTAACCGTGAAAAGGAACGTAGCGTTTATCGGTGACGCACCGGCGAAACTGGCCGCTACGCTCTTACACGCACCCGCTACAATAGAGTATCGCGGAAACATTGCTGCTCCGCTCGCGTTCAAGGCCGGCCTAGCGCTCAAGATTGCGGCCGATCGTCCTCAGGTTTTTGTGATCGGAGCCGCCGATAATCAGCGCGCGCTTCAGAACGGCATGGATCCAACCGCGGCTGCAATCGCATTTGCCGCCCGTCGCGCAAAAATGGTCGCTCAGCTGCTGGGAATGTCGGCTCGATACTACTCGCTCGTCGAAACATATCCGCCGGCGTTTATCGGTGGCGAGCGCTACATTTATTCGGCTGGGCTTGCCATGACGTTGGAGGGTCAGAAGCCAGCCTCTTGGCGCGTATCCCAGGCATCGCGGTTCAATGCTCTCCCAATCGCGACTGCAGGTTATGTCCCGATCGGAATTCCTGACGGTGATGATCTTATTGCCGGCGATGCTCGTTCTACAGTTTCAGTGCGCCTTCCATCCACGGCGCGATTGAAGAACGTCGAGCGGCAAGTAACAAAACGCGCCATGGACGACGCAATCGGCATGGCCTTAAGCGCTGCACGGGCACGCCATCTTCAGCTGAACCGGCTTGTTTTGCTCATCGTGTCACCACTCGACATAGATGGGGACCCGTTTGCTCAGACATCGGTGACGATGGGACAGTTCTTTTCCGTGCACGTGCGCGTCCAGACATTTTTTCGAGCAGGCCCGGTTTGAAACGGCAGGTCGCAAGCTTGGCGGCGTGAAAAATATACCAAACGGAATTCTTAGTGAGGACAGGTATTGGCCGTTAAAGCCGAGTCCATGGCTCCTAACTGGGAGCTAACGCAACTCCTCGACATCTTTCCGCTTCCCATTCGGCAATCGCTCGTTCGCCTGCCCAACCTCGAGGATATGATCGAGGTTGTACTCGATCTCGGCCGTCCGCCCGAAGCGCGCTTCGAGAACGACTTCGTCTATCTTTCGGAGACGCCGGTCTCGGCCGAAGACATCGCGCAGGTCAGCTCGCGCCTTTCGGCGTTCGGAGCCGACAATCGCGCGGGCATCGAGCAGACACTGCACCGCATCAGCGCGATCCGCAACCGGACGGGAAAAATCGTCGGCCTGACGTGCCGCGTCGGGCGCGCGGTCTACGGAACGATCGACATCATTCTCGATATTCTGCGCAGCGGCAAGTCCATTTGTTTGCTCGGCCGTCCGGGCGTCGGCAAGACCACGATGCTGCGCGAATGCGCGCGCATGCTCTCCGAGGATCGCAAGCGCGTGGTCATCGTCGATACATCCAACGAAATCGCCGGCGACAGCGACATTCCGCATCCCGGCATCGGTACCGCGCGGCGCATGCAAGTCACCGATCCGGCGCTGCAGCACGGCGTCATGATCGAAGCGGTCGAAAACCACATGCCGCAGGTCATCGTGATCGACGAAATCGGAACCGCGGCCGAAGCTGAAGCCGCGCGCACCATCGCCGAACGCGGTGTGGTGTTGATCGGAACGGCGCATGGCCAGACACTGGAAAATCTACTCATGAACCCGACGCTTGCCGACTTGATGGGCGGCATCGGCGCGGTCACGCTTTCGGATGAGGAAGCGCGCCGGCGCGGGACGCGAAAGACCGTGCTCGAGCGCAAAGCTCCGCCGACCTTCGACGTGGTGGTGGAGATTCACGACCGCGACCGCCTGGCGATTCACAAGAACGTCGGCGAAGTCGTCGACGCGCTGCTCCGGGGCTATCAGCCGCAGCCCGAGATCCGCCAGCGCACCTCAGCGGGCGTTTCCATCGTCCAGGAAGCCGACACCGAGTCCATGCCGCATATCGCGATGGCGCCGAGCTACGATGTGCCCGAAGAAGACCGCGAAAAGCCGCTGATGATCTTCCCCTATGGGGTCTCGCGCAACAAGATCGAGCGCGCCGTCCACAACCTGCGCGTCAACGCTTCGATCGCGCGCAAATGGGACGACGCCGACGTCGTGCTGACGTTGAAAGCTTTGGAGCGAAAGGAGCAGCCTCGGCTCAAGCAGATCGCGTCGGAAAATATCCCGATCTACGCGATTAAGACCAATACGACGACGCAAATTCAGAGCTGCCTCAAGGACGTCTTCAACCTGCCCTCGCTCGACAACGAAGAGATCGCCCTGCGAGAAGCCGAGGAGGCCGTCTACCAGGTGCTACTCGACAGCCAAGCCATCGAGCTTTCGCCTCAGACGTCGTATCTGCGCCGGATGCAGCACCAAGTGGCCGAGAAGTACCGCCTGCAGTCGCGCAGCACGGGATTGGAGCCCAACCGAAGGGTGCGGATATTTAAAGCCTAAGTACCCCGCATGCAAAGAATCGTTTGTCTTGCGAGTATTTTGGTGTTGCTCGGGGTTGCTCCAAAGCCCGCGAAGGTCTCGCTCGGTACGTTCGTTCGCTCCATTCTGCCGTCGGCCGGACAAAATTTCGCGCCCATCCGCGGCGCCAAGTACGACTCCGATACGTACTATGTCTCGTATAAAGTGCTGCCGAAAGCCCTCTGTAAGGCGTGCAAGATTTACGATCAATACGCTCGCGGAAAATATCCAGAGAACTGGTACGTGAGCGACCGTTGGAACACGACGTGGACGATGCCGAAAACCGAGGCCTACATCAGGGCGCAGTTAGACCCGGTGCTTTCAGCATTCGCGCTCCATCGCACCGTGAGCTACTCCTATCCGACGCTCACCTGGCGTAATTCGGCCAATGGCCAGTGGGTCGTGATCGACGTCTATAAAGATTCTTTCAACGTCCAGATAGGACGGGATCTCGCAAAGCCGGTGCACGTTCTGAATCCCCCGAGCAAGATCCAGCTGCAGCAGCTGACCAGCGGCGTTTCGAATCTAATGCGCCTCGCGCTTCCCGACGCGGTGAATAACTTCGCCTCGCTGCGCGCGCCCGGAAAAAAGAAAGACATCTTGGGCGAGGATAGTTATCCGCTCAACGCTTCGTTTGGATCGATGTTCGGCAAATGCGACATCTCCAACGTCACAAACGGCTACGGGTTCAAAGATTTCCAGCCCAAGTGGGTGCTGAATTGCGACTCGGTTTCGATGGCCGGCACGAAGGCCGGGCTCGAAGAACCGCTGCGCGCGGCCATCTATGCAGCCCTGCCGAGCGGGTTCACTGCAATCACCGATGCGTCGGCGCTGTTACTGGACGACTACCGCTGGGATAACAGCGATACGATGGTTTCGGTCAATATCGGTTCGAACGAAAATAAGGGCGTCGTCAGCTTCAACATCTCGATCTTTCACTTCTTGCCGAAGCCGACGTAAACGCTGTTTATTTCATTCGAAGGCATCGAAGGCAGCGGCAAGACAACGCTGCTTTCGGCCGTTGAAGCCGAACTCCGCAAGGACGGTCGTGATTTGCTCGTGACGCGCGAGCCCGGCGGTACGCCCGCCGGCGACGCGATCCGCCGCGTCTTCATCGAACCGCATTTCGAGCTAGGCGCGATGGCCGAGACGCTGCTCGTGAATGCGTCGCGCGCGCAGCTGGTGAACGACGTCATCCGGCCCGCGCTCGATGCCGGGACGCTCGTGCTCTGCGATCGCTACATGCACTCGTCACTCGCCTATCAAGGGTACGGCCGCGAGCAGCCGCTCGAAGCGGTGCGCGCTATCTGCGACGCTGCGACGGGCGGACTCATGCCCGACCTAACGCTGCTCATCGACGTGTCGTACGAAACGTCGCGCCGGCGCTTGCATGCACGCGGCAATGTCGACGACCGTCTGGAAAAAATGGAAGAAGCGTTTCACCGGCGCGCGCGTGGCGGGTTTCTAGAACTCGCCAAAAGCGATCCGCGCATTGTCGTGATCGACGGCGAGCGCGACGAAGCGCACGTGTTCCAAGCCGCTATGGAAGCGATCGGCCGTGCACTTTGAGGTGATCGGGGCGGAAGGCCCCAAGCGGTTTTTCGGGCGGCTGACCAAAGAGACGATCGCGCACGCCTATCTTTTTACCGGACCGCCGGGAGTGGGAAAGAAAACCTTTGCGCGCCGGCTGGCGCAATCGTTGCTCTGCGAGGCGCCCAAGGAACACGTGCTCGGCTACGACGGCACGTGCGCGTCGTGCAAACTCATCGGCAAGCAAGAGACGCGCCATCCGGATCTGCTTGAAAGCATCGGCGCGCTGAAGATCGGCGAGGCCGACGAGCCGATGGCGTTTCACGAAACCGATGCCATCACATCGCGCGACCTGGTGCGGCAGCTCTCGCTGCAATCCTACTCGGGCGGCTTTCGCATCTTCGTATTGGGCGATATCGATTTCGCGTCGCCGGCCGCTGCGAACGCGCTACTGAAGTTTTTTGAAGAACCGCCGCCGCGCGTTGTGCTGCTGCTGACAACGGCCACGCCTTCGCGCTTGCTTGCGACCATTCGTTCGCGGCTGGTCGAGGTACGCTTTCCGTCGCTGCGCCAATCCGAAGTCGTCGAAATTTTACGCGCGAAAGGCTTCGATCAGACGAAAGCCCAGCTCGGCGCATCGCTTTCGCAGGGTTCGGCAACGCGCGCGCTCGCCGCGCTCTCCGAGGATGAGGAACAGTTGCGCGACCAAGTTGCGGACTGGTTTTTCGAAGTGGTCAAAGGCGAGACGCCCGAAGAAGGCTGGGCGTCGCGCGAAACGCTCGACGAAGGATTGGAGATCGTCAAAACGCTGATGCGCGATTGGATCGCATTACGCTCCGAAGGCATAGCAGCCGGCGACGCGCTTGCCGTGGACTACGAGCCGAAGCTCAAAAAGCTTCCAAAGATCGAAGCGGCCGCTGCGATCGGTGCACTCACGAAAATCGGCGAAGCGCAGAAACTCGCGCGCACGAATGTCTCGCCCGCGCTTGTGAGCGAGTTTGTGAGGATGTCGCTACCAACCCGTTAGTGTCAAATCACAGTGGCGCGCAGGTTTCAATCTGCGTCCAGTTTATGAGAGACAAGAAAAGAAGCGCGCAGATAGCGGCTACAAACCCAAATCTGAGAACAGGGGAACGCCTGAAGAACTGAACTGCGATGGGCGGCAGGGCGAATATTACCCAAAACATGATCCACGAGCCGCGCATCCAGGGATGACACTGATAGGGTCCGAGCGTCCTCGAATTAATACCCCAAGAAATCAAAACCGCGGCTAAGAAACCTACGAACAATGCAGCGTATGCCAGCGGCAGCTGCATCGTCGCGTGCGAGACTACCCTCCGCAAGGGGTGCACGGATCACCAATAAGGTCTAAAAGCTAAATCGCTATATTGCTTGGCGACGACGAGCGCGATGTAGCCGAGCGAAATTGCGGTGAGCAGCGCGGTCGCGATTTCGTTTCCGATGTCGCTAAAGGGCAGCCACTGAACCGCGTAGTTATTCAACCCGATCCACACGATCAGGCAAATGACGACGAGAATGGCGGTCGCCAGCGGCTGGCGCCGCGCCGCTTGTAATGATGCTGAAAGAGCAGCGCCTCCCGGCGTTCCGCCGATCGCAGCCGCTGGAATCGCGTAGATAAACGCCCATACGGCGAGCGCTCCGAGGGCCAAAGCGACGTAGACGCTGCCGCTCATCGAGCCGATGTAGCTCGCCACCCACGTCAGGAATAAAAACCCGATTACGGCGATCAGAATGTTCCCGGCCTTGCGGCGGCTGTCGTTCCAAGCAGACGGGAGATTTGCGCGACCGTGCCGCCACGCGTCGTCCGCGAAGATCAACGAAACGCCGAATGCGAAACCGTACATGATTTTCACCAGCAGCGCGACAAGGCCGATGCCCGCGCCGCCGCTTGCTGCAAAAAACCAGACGCCGGCATAGTTTAAGGCGATTGCGATCAACGCGGCCAGCAGCGGCGGAAAGAGCACGCCGAGGTTGCGCGCATAGAGCGGCAACGCTTGGACGTACATCGCGAGGTCGACGCGGCTCGTCACGCGCGCGAGCCTTGCAATGCCGACTGACAGCCGCAGGTACCGTTGACGTCGATCTTCTCGACGATGCGCCCGATGGCGCCTTTTACGCGCGCGTTGTTGCGGTTGAAGACTTCGATGACCTCATGATGCGAGACCGGCGGGCCGTCCAAGCCTTCCAAGCCGACGTCGTAATCGGTGATCAGCGAGATATTGACGTAGCACATTTCGAGTTCGCGCGCGAGATAGCACTCGGGATACTGCGTCATGTTGATCACTTCCCAGCCGGCCGAAGCGAACCACCTCGATTCCGAGCGGGTCGAGAAACGCGGTCCTTGCACCACCACGATCGTCCCGTGGTCATGCGTTTCGATGTCCAGCGACTTCAGCGCCTCGATCGCGATCGGACGCAGCTGCGGACAGTACGGGTCGGCGAAGCTGACGTGCGTGGTGATGGGTCCGTCGTAGAACGTGTCGATGCGGCCGGTCGTGCGATCGACCACTTGGTCGGCGACCACCATCGAGCCAGGCTTAACTTTTTTGGCCAGTGAGCCGCAAGCGGTCGGGCCGATAATGCGTTTGACGCCAAGCGCCTTCATCGCCCACATGTTGGCGCGATAGTTGATCATGTGCGGCGGAATGCGATGGGCTTTGCCGTGGCGCGGCAGAAAGGCGACCTTCTTGCCGGCGATCTCGCCCAGCGCGAAGGCGTCGCTCGGCGAGCCGTAGGGCGTTTCGACCTCGACCTCGCGCGCATTTTCGATGAGCGAGTAAAAACCGGAGCCTCCGAAGACACCGATATCAGCACGTTCTTTAGTTTGCATGGCGGGCGCAGTTCTGGAAAAACGTTCCGGCCCCTCGCGCTAGCGGTTAAAATCGCTCGGTTTCAGATCCTCGATAAATTTCTTGAACTTCTCGATATCAGCTTCGCCCGTTTTTTCGCTGGAGATAGATTCTTCGAGCACGATTTTGTCGGCGACGTAAATCGGCGCGCTCATGCGCAGCGCCAGCGCGATGCCGTCGGAGGGGCGCGTGTCGACTTCCTGCAGTTCGCCGTTCTTACGCACGACGAGTTTGGCGAAGAACGTGGACTCGCGAATGTCGTGGATAACGACTTGTTCGAGCCGCGCCTCGAGCGTTTCGAAGATCGTGCGGATGAGATCGTGCGTGAGCGGGCGCGGAACTTGCGCGCCTTCGAGCGCCAGCGCGATCGCGGTCGCTTCGAACGGGCCGATGAGAATTGGAAGGAAACGTTGTCCGTCGACGTCTTTGAGGATGACGACCGGATCGTGCGTGAGCAGATCGATCCCGAGCTTATCGACCTTCATCTGGCGCATGCTTATCCAAACGTACGCGCTCGGAAGCGCTCTGCCTGCCAGGTCGCGGAAGCAGCCCAGCCGAACGGAGCGCGGTTCCATGGCGTTATCCTGCGGTATCGTCGGCTTGCCCAACGTCGGCAAGTCCACAATCTTTAACGCGCTCACGCGGTCCGCGCAGGCGTTGGCTGCCAATTACCCGTTCGCGACCATCGAACCCAACGTCGGCGAGGTGCCGGTTCCCGACGAGCGGCTCGACGCGCTGGCCGAGATCGAAAAATCCGAACGCATCGTTCCGGCGACCGTCCGCTTCGTGGATATCGCCGGCTTGGTGCGCGGCGCGAGCTCGGGCCAGGGCCTGGGCAACGCGTTCCTGAGCCACATCCGCGAGACCGACGCGATCGCGATGGTCGTCCGGTGCTTTCACGACGAAAACGTGATCCACGTCGAGGGCGGCCCCGATCCGGCCCGGGATATCGAAATCGTCGGCCTCGAGCTTGCACTGGCAGACCTCGCTTCGCTGCAGAAACGGGTCGACAAACTTGCGCGCGAGGCCAGGGCCAACCCCAAGCTGCGCCCTAAAGCTACCGCTACCGAGAACCTGATTTCGGCCTTGGAGCAAGGCCGTCCGGCGCGGTCGTTTCCGGTCGGCTCCGACGAGGCGGAAGTAGCCGCGGAATCGTTTCTGCTGACCGCTAAGCCGCTGCTCTACGTGGCCAACGTCGACGAGGAGCAACTCACCGCGCCTGGGCCGCTCGTGCAAGCCGTGGAGGCCATTGCGAAGGCCGAGGGCAGCCGCGTCGTCGTGCTGAGCGGCAAGGTCGAGGCCGAACTGGCCGGGCTGACCGACGCCGAGGCCGTCGAGTTCCGCCACGAACTCGGCATCGAGCGCAGCGGCCTGGACCGGCTGGCGGCCAGCGCCTACGACGCGCTCGGCTTGATGACGTTTCTGACCGCCGGCCCCAAGGAGAGCCGCGCCTGGCCCATCGCGCGCGGGACCAAGGCGCCGCAAGCCGCCGGCACTATTCACACCGACATCGAGCGCGGCTTCATTCGGGCAGAAATCATAGACTACGCCGATTACGTGCGCTATAAAACGATGGACGCGCTGCGGGCCGCGGGCAAGGTGCGCAGCGAGGGTAAGGATTATGTAATGCGAGAAGGCGATGTCGTGAACTTCCGGTTTAACGTGTGAACAGTCCAGTAACCACCACCGCGCGCGATGTTTCGGTCTTCGGCGACGGCATCGCGTATTTCAACGAAGCGGCCGAGCTGCTGCAACTCGAGCGCTCGATGCGCGCGATTCTCACCCATCCTTCGCGCCAAATTATTTTCTCGATCCCGTTCCAGCGCGACTCGGGCGAGTTCGAGGTCTACACCGGCTATCGCGTGCAGTACAATTTCGCGCGCGGCCCGGTCAAGGGCGGCATCCGCTACCATCCGGGCGTGACGCTCGACGAAGTGACCGCGCTCGCATTTTGGATGACCTGGAAATGCGCGGTGGTCGATCTGCCGTTCGGCGGCGCCAAAGGCGGCGTGACATGCGATCCGTCAAAACTTTCCGACAGCGAACTCGAGCGCATCACGCGCCGCTATGCGGCGGAGCTGGTGGAAGTCGTCGGCCCGGACAAAGACGTGCCCGCCCCCGACGTCGGCACCAACTCCAAGACGATGGCGTGGTTCATGGACACCTACTCGATGCACATGCGTCAAACGGTGCCGGGCGTCGTGACCGGCAAGCCGCTTGCGATCGGCGGATCGAAGGGGCGCGTGGAAGCGACAGGACGCGGCGTTACGATCGTTGCGATGGACGAGATGGAGAACATGAAGATCAAGCCGTCGCAGGCCAAGGTTATCATTCAAGGATTCGGCAATGTCGGCATGTGGGCCGCGCGTTTGTTTGCGCAGCGCGGATGCAAGATCGTCGGCATTTCAGACGTCACGGGCGCGTACTACAATCCCAAGGGAATCGATCTCGACAAGGCCATCGAACTTGCGGAACAAGATCACAATCTGGCGGCGTTTCGCGGCGGCGATAAGATCAGCAACGCGGAGCTGCTGGTGAGCGAGTGCGACGTGCTCGTACCGGCGGCCTTAGAGCGCGTGCTGACGTCGGAGAATGCGCCGAACGTAAAGGCCAAGCTCGTTGTCGAGGGGGCGAACGGCCCGACCACGCCGGATGCCGATCACATTTTAAACGAGCGCGGCATAACCGTTATCCCCGACATCATGGCCAACGCCGGCGGCGTTACGGTTTCATACTTCGAGTGGGTTCAAGACAAGATGGGCTACTTCTGGAAGCTCAACGAAGTGAACGAGCGGCTCGAAGATACGCTTATTACGAACTTCCACGAGCTGCGTGGGATTGCAAACCGACATAGAATTCCGTACCGCACCGCGGCGTACATGGTGGCGATTGATCGAGTCGTGCAGTCGCTAAAACTCCGCGGAGTTTACGCCTGACTATTTAGACGTTACCCTTCGCGGGGTTCGGTGGGGAGGCCGGCGGATTGCCAAGCTGCGTAGCCGCCCTCAAGCGCTTCCGTGTTGTAACCCTTTTCGCGTAACGTTTGCGCAACGCGCGAACATGAATTGCCGCTGCCGCAATAGAGCACGACGTGCTCGTCTTTGGAGAATGGCAGATCGACCATCGCTTCGAGTTGCTCGCCATCCGCGCGCATTGAGCCTGGAATTTGCCGCTCATCGGGCTTCTTGCGAATGTCGATGAGCTTCAGCTCGCCCGGCTGCGCCTTCTTAACGTCGTCGACGCTAGCCATCTACGGAAGCGGATATGGCCACAGCGGATTGACCGCGCGGATGACATACGGGTTGTACGTATCCGTCTGCGCGATCGCGCCGATTTGCGCGTTCGACAGCGGCGCAATTCCCAGGTTATATTTCGTATCGAGCGCACCGATGAAGACGTTCGTAATCACCGCATAGCCGGTGTTCGAGGGATGTAGGCCATCGTAGCTCAGCAGGCCGCCGCCGAACTGCATCGTCAGCGTCACTCCGGGTGCTAGCGTAACGCCAGTCGCGGCGAATTGCCTAAAGCTCGTCGTCACCGGTGCGAGCGCGACGCCTGTCGATGTAGCGACTGAGTCGATCGCCGAATTGTAGGCGGCGTTCAGCCCGATGACTTGCGCTGAAAATGCCGCATCGAGATAATTCGCGCCGGCGCCGCTGCCGGGCCCGTTCGGATCGAGGTTGGGCGTAACTGTGGGCGACGAAGAGCCGAGCTCGGCGAGGATTCCGAAGAAGCCGGACTCGGTAAGGAAACCCGTCGCGCCGGTGTACTTGCCGATGACGTACGCTTGCACGGCACCGGCGAATGGCGCCGGAACGCCGAGTTTTTGCAAGTCCGCCGAGATTTTGGCGGCGGGGAAGAACTGCGGAACCGGCGCTTCGCCCGTTCCCGGATTGCCGAGGATGTCGGGGAGATCGCCCACCACGACTTGCGAGCCGCTCGCCTGCAGCGACGTGATGATCTGCGTGAGGTCCGCGGCCAATTGCGCCGGCGAATCGCTCGCGGGCGAATTGCCGTGCGAGAAGATGAACTTCAGCAGGTCGTTTGCACCGAGCCAAACCGTCGTGACTTTCGGTTTGAGCGAAACGGCCGCGTTGAGCATCGTCGGGTTCGGCAGCGTTGCCGCAAATTGGCCGAGCACCGGATAGAAGAGCTTGCTTTCGTCCTGAATCAGCGATTGCAGGCCGCCCGAACTCGGGTCGCCCGGAAGCGTGACGTATGCGGGACAGCTCGTACCTACCGGTCCCGGCGGAGCGCCGGTGATCGGTGCATTCATCGCAACCGCTTCATGCATCGTTGCGCCCGGAATGCCGAGGTTTGCGATAGGCGAGGCCGGCGCCATACGCGTGAACTGCCAGGTGGCTTGCGAGTACGCTTGTTGGTTGAATGCGTCGCAGCCCAGATGCGTCGGTGCGAAACCCGCGTTCAAAGTGGAAACGACGAGTTGGCTTCCCAAGCCCGGTTTGACGATCAGCGGCAGGACGCCGGTGGTCGCCGCGCTCTTTCCGGTGTATTGCTGATAGAGCAGCGCCCAGAAGCCGTTTTCTTGCGTCGGCGGAACGGCCGCGCCGGGAAGTGCGGAGATGCCGGGCGCAGTCGCGGTCGGATCGCCCATCTGTCCTTCGGATTGCTCGCCGAACGTCAAACTGTCGCCGATGCCGACTAAATTCTGTTGCGTCAAACCGCCGCCCGCCGGCAAGACCGGGGCGAGCGGGACGCTGCCGTTACTGCCGACGCCTCCGCTGCAAGCCGCCAGGGCAATAAGTGTGAGCGCCGCCGCAGCGCGTTGGATAGTCGTATGCATGTTGCTCATCCCCGTAGTTAAAACTGAATGACACTGGGCGAACCGATACCGATTTCGATCTGCAACTGCGTGGCCTTTAAGCCGCCGACGGTCGGGACCGTATTCGCCGAACACGGCAGCTGCAGACAGTTGAGTTGCTTGATACCGTACGGCGTATAGTTGGTCGGGCCGCCGCTATTGAGCACCAATTGCACAAACGCCGTTGGCCCCAGGCGCTGCGCAATCCCGGCAAAGTAAGCGGCCACATGCTGCGCGTACGGATCGGCCGGCAGATAATCGCGCGAGCTTTGCGGCTCCAGGAAGATCTTGGTGGTGGGCGTCGGGTTGTACTCGAGATACAGAATTTGATAGAGCTGCGCATGGTTCTGCTGGTTCATGCCGGCCGTGTGCACTAGCCACGACGGCGCGACCGTGAACGTGCCGAACATCTTCGGCGTCTTCAGGAACGGAATCGTTACCGCCAGCGAATAGACCTGCGTCGTGCGCGTGCTGATGCCGAAGTGCGGGACGCCGTTGAAATCGACAAAGGGAACCACGTCGCCGTTGCCGCCCGACGCGTTGACTTGCGACCACCGCGAGACATAGGTAGGCGTCACGACGATCGGAATCGACTGCCCGCGGAATTTACCGACGTTGATCAGGTTCTCCCACAGGCCGAGAAAGAATTTGTCTTTCGTGGTGACGTCAACGGGCGCGCTGATGCCCGAACACGTGCTCGACATCTTACCGCTGAGATCGACGCAGCTCGGATTGACGCCGGGAGTCGGCGGAAAACCGTTGGGAAGGAAAAACGGAACCTGGCCGCTGTTGAAGCCGACCGGGTAATGCTGTAGTTCGTAATAGTTGGCGATGACGCTCATCTTCGGGCTGAAGCCGTAGCCGGCGACGACGTCGGTGCCTCCTTGCATCCACTTGTTTCCAAAGCTGCCGATGTTGCCGTACGGATGCGCAAACGAGAAATCAATCGTGTACGTGAAGCCGGTCGGCAGGCCGATCTGCGTTTTGCCGCCGACCGGAACTTGGCCGACGGGCGGGACTTGCGCAACCGTACCAGGCGGTAGGATCTGGGTGTTCTTTTTGGCGGCTTGCGCGTTGAGCGCGTTCTTGATCGCGGTGTTTGCGCTGCGGACGACCGTGCCGTAAGGTCCGGTCGCGTCGGCCAGCGCCGGTGCGGCGGCAAGAGTGACCGAAATCACGCAGAGTGCGCCTGCACGAAAAAAAGAACGAAGCATTAAATCGATCTCCAGCTCCAGCGGTGTGGACTTTTGAGGTTAGGCGGGAACTGGGCGTTCGCCTTCCCGCTTGCGTCGCAAAACCCATGATTTTACGATGACGTAAAGTACGGGTGTGATTGCTAAGTTTAGGATCGTCGAAACGACCATGCCGCCGAAGACCGCCGTGCCCAGCGAATGGCGTGCCGAGCTTCCTGCGCCGCTTGCGAAAACGAGCGGCGTAACCGCAATGATGAAGGCCAGCGAGGTCATCAAAATCGGCCGCAATCGAGTCTGCGCGGCGCGGGAGGCCGCGGTTACGAGATCGGCGCCTTGCGCCAATTGCTGATTTGCAAACTCTACGATAAGAATTGCACTCTTACTGGCCAGCCCAATCAGCATGACGAAACCGACCTGCGCGTAGGCGTCGCTTGCGATGTGCCGGACGTCCAGGAAGACCAGGGCGCCGAGAATGGCGACCGGCACCGCCAGCAACACGATGAACGGATCGACGAAGCTTTCGTATTGGGCGGCAAGCACCAGAAACACGAAGATAATGCCGACTCCGAAAATGAGCGCCGAAAGCAAGCCGCCTTCGATCTCTTCGCGCGAAATGCCCGACCATTCGTAACTGACGCCCGGCGGGTCGATCTGCGCGGCGAGTTTTTCCATCGCCGCGATCGCTTGTCCCGAGCCTTTGCCGGCCGCTGCCGACCCGTTGATTTCGATCGAGCGGTAAAGGTTATAGTGGTTGATGATGGGTGACGAGAGCCCAAGCTTCGTCGAAGCGATACCGCTCAGCGGAACCATTCCGCCGTCTTTGGACCGCACGTACAGGTATTGCAGCGACTGCATGCTGTTTCGGAACGGTTCTTCGGCCTGCACCATGACGCGATACGAGCGGTTGAGATAATCGAAATCGTTCACGTAGAACGAACCGAGATCGGTCTGCATCGTGTTGAAGACGTCGGTCAGCGAAACGCCGATTGCTTTGGCCTTCTCACGATCGACGTGGATCTGCATCTGCGGCGAGTTGATGCGGAAGGTCGTAAAGACGTTGAGCAAGTCCGGGTTGCGGTTGCCCAGTCCCATGTAGCCGAACGCCGTGCCCATAAGCGCGGGCAGGCCGACGTTGCCGCGATCTTCCAACTCGAACTGAAATCCGCCAAAGTTTCCGACGCCTTGGATCGCCGGTAAATTAAACGCGAACACCTGCGCGTCGGGGATTCCGAAGAATTGCATTTGAATGCGCTGCAGCAACGCGGGCAGCGAATGTTGCGAGCCGCGACGCTGCGACCAGGGCGCCAGACGCGCGAACAAGATGCCGCGGTTGGGGCCGCTGCCGGTGAAGCTGAAACCCGAGACGTCGAAGACGTGCACGATCTCGGGTTGTTTGCTCAGAATTGCCTCGACGCGTTTTGCGACGCTCAGTTCGTGCGAGAGAGACGAACCTTCCGGCGCTTGAATCGTAACGACGAAAAAGCCCTGATCTTCATCGGGAATGAACGCGGTCGGCGCAGTGCGGAACAAGAAAAACGTTGCGAACAACGCTCCGAGAAAGAGAGCGGCGACGAGATAGCGCGCGCGCATCATTTTCGGCAGCGTCTCGCGATACCAGCCGCGGAACGCGGCCAAGCCGCGGTTGAAGATCACAAAGAGCGGAAAGTGCGCGTGGTAATCGCTGCGCAGCATGCGAGCCGACATCACGGGCGTCAGGGTGAGCGACGCGAAGAGCGAGATCGTAATGGAGGCGGCAATCGTCATCGCGAACTGCCGGTAGAGTTGCCCCGTCGTCCCCGGAAAGAACGCGACGGGAACGAAAACCGCCAGCAGCACCAGCGACGATGCGACGACCGCTCCCTGAACCTCGCGCATGGCCGCCGCGGCGCCCTGGTTGCCGGTCATCTCCTTTTCTTGAATGAAGCGGGCAATATTCTCGATGACGACGATCGCGTCGTCGACCACCAATCCCGTAGCGAGCGTCAGGCCGAAGAGCGTGATCGTGTTGATCGTGAAGCCGAAGAGCTTCATCACGAAGAACGTGCCGATCAGCGAAATCGGAAGGGTTACGGCCGGAATGACCGTCGAGCGCGGATCCTGCAAGAAGAGATAGATAACCGCGATAACCAGGAAGATCGAAAGCAGCAGCGTCCAGACGACTTCGCGGATCGATTCGTTCACGAACTCCGAACTGTCGAAGGCCATCTCCCACGTCACGCCGGGCGGGAACGTCTTCTGCAACTCGTCCATTTGCGCGCGCACGCCTTGCGAGACTTTCAGCGCGTTCGCGGTCGGCAGTTGGAGCACGCCCATGCCGACGACGTCCTTGTTTCCGTCGAACGAGATGACGCTCGAGTAATCCTCGGCGCCGATTTCGATGCGGGCCACGTCGCCCAGCCGCGTGAAGCCGCCGCCCGAGTCGGCGCGGATTATGATGTTGCGGAACTCGTCGGGAGTGCTTAAGCGCCCCTCGGCGTGAACGCTAATCGTAAACGGTTGGTTGGCGGATTCCGGAGCGCTGCCGATGCTGCCGGCGGCGACTTCCACGTTCTGTTCTTGCAGCGCGCCGATGACGTCGGAGATCGCCAGGTTGCGCGCTTGCAACTGCAGCGGATTGACCCAGACGCGCATCGCATAGCGCCGTTGTCCGAAGATGAGAACGTTGCTCACGCCGGCCACGCGTTTGAGCGAGTTGATGACGTTGAGTTCCGCGAAATTGCTCAAGAAGAGTTGGTTGTACTGTTTGTTGGTCGAGCGCAAGGCCAGCGCCATCGCAAATGTGCCGGAGTTTTTCGAAACGGTGACGCCCGTCTGCTTGACTTCGTTTGGCAGTCTTCCGAGCGCCGATTGCACTGCGTTCTGCACGTCGCTGGCCGCGGTATCGAGGTTGGTGCCGAGATTAAAGGTAGCGGTGATCGAACTGGTGCCGTTGTCCGAGCTCGTCGATGTAACGTAACGCAAGCCTTCGACGCCGTTGACGGCTTGCTCGAGCGGAGTGGTGACCGCGGACTCGACCGCCTGGGCGTTGGCGCCCGTGTAACTGGCGTTGATGGTGACCACCGGCGGCGCGATTTGCGGGTATTGCGCGATCGGCAAAGTCGGGATGACGATAAGTCCCGCGATGACGATGACCAGGGAACAGACGGCCGCAAGTATCGGCCGCCGCAAAAAGAACGGAGTCATCCTTCGACAGGCTCAGGACAGGCTGCGATCATCCTGTTATGAGAATGCCTGTTCGGCGTGATACGAGCTGCGCGAGAGCGGGCTCGAAACGACTTGATGAAAGCCTTTGGTCTTTGCGAGTTCGCCGAGTTGGGCGAATCTCTGCGGGTGCACGAACGTTTCGACCGGGAGATGCTTCTTCGTGGGCTGCAAGTACTGGCCCATCGTGAAGATGTCGACGCCCACGGATCGCGCGTCTTCCATGACTCGTTCGATCTCTTCGTCGGTTTCGCCGAGGCCGAGCATGATCGAGGTCTTCGTATAACGCTCGGGCGCGCGCCGTTTTGCGTGCTCGAGAATACTGAGAGACTGATCGTATTTGGCGCGTTTGTCGCGGACCAGCGGCGTCAGCCGGCGGACGGTTTCGAGATTGTGCGCGAAGACGTCGGGCTTGGCGTCGAGGACGATGTCGAGGGCGTTCAAGTCGCCGCGATAGTCGCCGCTCAAAATCTCCACACGCGATCCGGGGACGCGTTCGTGGATTTCGCGCACGGTGTTTGCGAAGATGAGCGCGCCGCCGTCGGCCAGATCGTCGCGATCGACCGCGGTCAGCACCAGATATTTCCAGCCGAGGTCGCGCACCGCTTCGGCCACGCGCACCGGCTCCATCCAATCAACGACGCCCCTGGGGTTTCCGGTCTTGACGCTGCAGAAGCGGCAGCCGCGCGTACACGTGTCACCGAGAATCATAATCGTCGCGGTACCGGCGCCCCAGCACTCGGCGAGATTCGGGCACATCGCTTCTTGGCAGACGGTATTCAAGCGCAGCCCGGTCACTTCACGCTTCACGCGCTCGTAATCGTCGCCGTGCGGCAGCTTCACTTTCAGCCACTCGGGTTTGGGCATGCGTTGCTCGCGAGTGAGGTCGACCTCGATCATGCGACCACCCGATGACCGGTCGTTTCCCATTCCAGGGAAAATTCGGTCGCAAACGCTTCAAGCAGCGCCTCGCGCGCGTCAGCGATAGAAACGACGCGGCCGGTTTCCTTCGAGAGGCTCGTAAGGCCGCGATCGGTCAACCCGCAGGGATTGATGAGCGAGTCGTAGTTCAGATCGTTGGAGACGTTGAGCGCGATGCCGTGCATCGACGTCATCTTTCGAACGGCGAGTCCGATCGCGCAGAGCTGATTGTTGCCCACAAAAACGCCGGCGTGATCCGCGCTACGTTCGCCGCGAACACCGAAATGCGCGCATGCCGCTATGACGGCGCTTTCAAGCGCGCGCACGAGCGGAACGACTTCGCGAAACCGCGCGAGGCGGCGGATAGGGTAGACGACGAGCTGCCCGGGACCGTGATAGGTGACGTCGCCGCCGCGCTCGATCTCGACTAGGTCGACGCCCCGTTGCCTCAGCGCTTCCTTAGAAAGAAGAACGTTGCCGGCCTTCGCGTTGCGGCCGAGCGTTACGACCGGCGGATGCTCCACAAAAATCCACGTCTCCGGATCTTGGCCGCTGCCGACCCGCTCGTGTAAATCGTGTTGGAGCTGCCAAACTTCACGGTACGGCCGCAATCCGAGATCGAGCACCCTGGCGAACATGGGTCCTAAGACTTCGCGCCTGCCGCGGCGGGTTGCGCGGCTTTGGGTTTGGGGTTCACGATGTGAATCGCTTTGCCGTGGGCGGCTTCGGCCGCGTCCATGATACTTTCGGTCAGCGTCGGGTGCGGGTGGATGGAGAGGCCGATGTCTTCGAGGGTGGCCCCCATCTCGAGCGCGATCACGCCTTCGCCGATGAGCGACTCGGCCTGTGGCGCCACGATATGCATGCCGAGCAGCATGTCGGTCTTGGCGTCGCCGACGAGTTTGATCAGACCGTCGGTTTCATTCATCGTTCGCGCGCGGCCGCTGGCTTTGAGCGGAAACTTTCCGATGCGCAGCTCGTGACCGGCGGCTTTGGCCTCTTCCTCGGAAAGTCCGACCGTCGCCACTTCCGGATCGGTGTAGACGCAATTCGGAATCGCAACCGGATCGAAGGCGGCGGATTTATCGCCGGCGATCACTTCAGCCGCGATCACGCCTTCCTTCATCGCCTTGTGTGCGAGCAGCGGCATGCCGGCGATATCGCCAATCGCGAAAATGTTCTTGACTTTCGTGCGGCGCTGCTGGTCGACGTCTACGAAACCGCGCTCGTTCACTTGTAGGCCCGCAGCTTGCAAATTCAAATTGTCGCTGACCGGGCGCCGGCCGACGGCCACGAGCACGCATTCGAAGTCGCGCGTTTCGTCTTTTCCGTTCGTGCCTTCGCCGTTGAACGTCGCTTTGACGGTCTTGCCGTCTTTTTTGACCGCGCCGACTTTGGTGTTCAACATGATCTCTACGCCTTGCTTTTTGAGAATGCGGCCGAGCTCTTTACCGATCTCGAGATCAGTGCCGGTCAATATCTGCGGCATCATCTCGACGACGAGCACTTTCGCGCCGAGCCGCGTGTAGACGGTGGCAAACTCCAAGCCGATGACGCCGCCGCCGATAATTAAGATCGATTTGGGAACGGATTTGAGTTGCACCGCGTCGTCGGAGTTGATGATCGTTTCGCCGTCGCGCGGCCACGCTTTCACGTCGACAGGCGCCGAGCCGGTCGCGATGACGGCGAATTCAGCTCTAATCGTGTCGGTGCCGCCCTCTTTGGTCTTGACGGTTACTTCGGTCGCGCTTTTAAAGGAAGCTTCGCCGTAGATGAACTGCACGTTGTTGAATTTGAAGAGCTGCTTCACGCCGCCGACGTTCGCATTGACGACCTCGGCCTTGAACTTGGCGACGCCTTCGCGATCGACTTCCGCTTTGGGCACTTTCAGCCCGAGCGCGTCCGCATGATCGATCTGCCGGACGATCTCGCCGACGTGCAATAGGGCTTTTGTCGGAATGCATCCCCAGTTCAAGCAAACGCCGCCCGCCTCGTCGCGGTCCACGCAAATGACTTTCTTCCCGAGTTGCCCTAACCGGATCGCGGCGTGGTAGCCGCCCGGACCCGCGCCGATCACGACGGCGTCGACTTGATGCTCTGCCATGAAAATCGGCTTCGACGGGCTCATGCGCGCCTCCGCCGAAGCACCGCTCGTGAAGCCGCTTGCGCGACGGTTGCTTTCCTGGTATGCGAAAAATGGCCGGGCAAGCTTGCCGTGGCGCAAGACGCGCGATCCGTATCGCATTTTGGTCAGCGAGTTCATGCTGCAGCAGACGCAAGTCGATCGCGTTCTGCCGAAATATCGTGCGTTCGTCAAACGCTTTCCAACGATCCAGGCTTTGGCGGTCGCGTCGCTGGCCGACGTCATCCGCGAGTGGCAGGGCTTGGGATACAATTCGCGCGCTCTGCGGCTAAAACGCATCGCGGAAGCGGCCGTGACGCAATTCGGTGGTAAGCTGCCGCGTGACTTGGAGTCGTTGCGCAGCCTGAAAGGCATCGGCCCTTACACGGCTGCGGCGGTGCGCGCCTTTGCGTTCGATGAAGATGATGCGGCCGTCGACACGAACGTGCGCCGAGTCGTGGAGCGCTTAACGCAAAGCGCGGAAGAACCGCAAGCGCTCGTTCCGCGCGGCCGTGGACACGATTGGAATTCGGCCATGATGGATTTCGGCGCGGCGATTTGCACCGCGCGCGCTCCGAAATGCGCGATCTGTCCGTTAAAAACGAGTTGCGCTTCGTTTCCGATCGAGCCCTCCGATCTCAAGCGCGAGCGGGCGAAGATGAAAGCGATGCCGTTCGAGCGGACGACGCGGTTCGCGCGCGGGCGGATTATCGATTGCTTGAGGAGTCTGCCTCCGGGCAAGCGCGTATCGTTGCTGGCCTTGCATCGCGAGTTAGCATTGCCGGGCCGCTCGGCCCAAGATGTAACGGCACTGGTCGAGACGCTCGCGCGGGACGGCTTGGTGACCCTTCACAAAACGCAGGTCGCCCTGCCGGACTAAGTGCGGCAGGTCGCCCTTTCCGGCTAGCGTACATTCGTCCCGATGCGCTTAGCAATAATCGCCGCGCTTTCTATCGCGGTTTTGTTTCCGGCGGCGGCCTTCGCCCGTACCATCGACTTCAGCGACGTTCGCAACATCACGTCGTTGAGCAGTCCGCAGATCTCGCCGGACGGCAAACGGATTGTGTTCGTGCGCTCGCGTCCGGATTATACGAAAGATCGTTCGCAAAGCGATCTGATGCTGATGGACGTGAAAACCAAGAAGGTGCGCCAGATTACGTTCAACCGCCGCGGCTTGGGTTCGCCGCGTTGGTCGCCGGACGGATCGAGCATCGCGTTCTTGATGTCGACGATGGTCGAAGGCGTGACGGATCCGCAAGAAGAGATATTCGTTCTGCCGCTCGACGGCGGCGATCCGCGACCGGTTACCAAAGCCGAACAAGGTGTGGACGGATTCGCGTGGAGCCCAAACGGCTCGCAGTTCGCGTTCATTACGCAGGACGCGAATCCGTACAAGAAGCAGATCGATGCGCATCTCGATGCATTCGAAGTCGGTGCTAACGACTATCTGCACACCGAAGCGGCGATTCCGTCGCATCTTTGGACGATCGGAATAAACGGCGGCACAGCCAAACGCCTGACGAGCGGCTCGTGGAGTTTGGGCACCGTCGATCCGGGCGCCACGTCGGAGATCTCGTGGTCGCCGGACGGGAAAAAGATTGCGATCATTCATTTCCCGACGCCGCTGATCGGCAACTCGCTAGGTGCGGTGATCGACGTTGTGGACGTACGCACCGGCAAGCGAAGCCCGCTTACCGGCAACACCGGATTGGAAGGCTCGCCGGATTTTGCTCCGGCCGGAAATCTGATCTCGTATTCGCGCAATACCAACGGCGACGACACCAACGGGAACGCGATCTATGTTACGCACGTGGGCGGCGGACCCGGAAAAGATATCCGCGCGCAGATCGGCCGCGACATCAACGGTACCGCCTGGGATCCGAGCGGTAAAGCCATGTGGCTCTTCGGGCCTGATGGGCAGCGCACCGCGGCGTGGTACGTTACGCTCGGCGGATCGACGCAGCGAGTCAATATGGGCGACGTCGCCATCTCGCAAACCGGGCCGGTCGCGCGCAAGACCGGCGCACTCGCGTTTATTGGAACGACGACGGGGCATCCGGCCGAACTCTATTATCTCGCGTCGCCGAAATCTTCGCCGGCGCGCCTGACGAATTACAACGGGTTCATAACAAAATTGCAGCTGGGTCGCGTCGTTGAAATGAATTGGAAAAACGACGGCTTTGCCGAGGACGGCGTGCTGACGCTTCCGCCCGGCTACAATCCGAAGAAATCCTATCCGCTGGTGCTCATCGTCCATGGCGGCCCGCAGTCGGCATCGACGCTGGCTTGGAACAGCCAGAATCAGCTCTTTGCCGCGCACGGCTATCTGATCTTCAATCCGAACTATCGCGGCAGCACGAACTTGGGCGATCGCTACGAGCACGCAATTTGGCACGACGCCGGCGCGGGTCCGGGACGCGACGTGATGGCGGGAATCGCAACCGTCGAGAAAGCTTATAACGTAGACAAGGGCCGGATGGCGGTCACCGGCTGGTCGTACGGCGGTTACATGACGTCGTGGATGACGGGCCACTACAATATTTGGAAGGCGGCCGTTGCCGGTGCGGCGCTCAACGACTGGTTCGACGACTACAACGATGCGTTTTACGTCTATACCGACGTGCCGTGGTTCGGCGGTTCGCCCTGGAATCCGAAATACACGGCGATGTGGCGCGACCAGTCGCCGATCACCTATGCGCAGTCCATTAAGGCTCCCACGCTGATTATGGGCGACATCGGCGACAACAACGTGACGATCACCAATTCGTTCAAGATGTATCACGCGCTCAAAGATAACGGCGTGACGGTGCAGTTCGTGGCCTATCCGGTGCACGGGCATTTTCCGAGCGACCCCGTTCGCTCCGAAGACGTGACGAGACGCTGGCTGGCCTGGGTTGACCGGTACTTGAGGTAATGATGAAATACTCCGCATTGATTTTAGCGCTCGTTGCTGCCACGGCGACCGCCGCATCGGCGCGCACGATGGTCTTGGATGACATGAAGTCGCTCTCGGGGCTTTCCGAACCGGCGATCTCGCCCGACGGCAGCGTGATCGCATTCATTCTCTCGGTCCCCGATTATAAAACGGATCGCAGCATACGCACGCTGATGCTCTACAATTTGAGCGACTCCGGCACGCGGCCGCTCACCGCGGGGCGGCGCGGCGTCGCTTCACCGGCGTGGTCGCCCGACGGAAAGCGCTTAGCGTTTCTTTCGATAACGGGCGAAGGCGACAAGGCGAAGGAGCAGGTGTTCGTGTTGGATATGCGCGGCGGCGACGCGGCACAGCTGACGCACGCCGCGAATGGCGTCGAGCAGTTCACGTGGCGCCCCGACGGCGGTGCGATCGCCTATGTGACGCCCGACGATCCGGTCAACAAAAAAGACGTCGAGCACCACCTCGACGCGTTCGTCGTCGGCGACCAAGCCTATCAAGAGAAGGCCGCGCCTACGCCAAACCATATTTGGCTGATCAACGCCGACGGTTCGGGCGACAAGCGTTTGACGCAAGGCACTTGGAGTTTGCCCACAGCCACGCCGCCGGGTCCGCCGGCCTCGCCGCTCTCGTGGTCGCCCGACGGTAAATCGATTATTTTCACGCGCATGCCGAATGCGTACGATACCGACGGTTACCTGGCGACGGTCGACGTGCTCGACGTGCAAAGCGGCACTATTAGGACGCTGACGTCGCACGGCAAGTACGAAGGGTACGGCAGTCTCTCTCCCGACGGGAGCAAGGTCGCATACTTCTATCCGTTCCAAGGCGACCCGTCAGCGCAAAACGACATTCTTGTAACATCGCCGGCCGGCGGTAACGGCAATGACGTTACGGCGGACGGGATCGACACAAATGTCGCGCGCGCGATCTGGATGCCCGATTCGAAGTCGCTGTTGATTGCCGGTCATAAAGGCACCGATGCGGCACTTTGGATCAAGCCGATCGACGGTACCGCGCAGCGTTTGCAGCTCGGCGAGGTGCAACCCGTGCAACCGTTTTGGCTCGATGCGAGCGTCAGCAACACGGGCGCGATCGCGTTTACCGGAAGCGAGTCGAATCATCCGACCGAGCTCTATTACATGAGCTCGAGCACCGCGACGCCCAAGCGGCTAACGTCTTATAACGATGCGGTCGCAAAACTCGATCTCGGAAAGGTTCAACCGGTTACCTGGTCGTTCGAAGGTTTTTCCGAAAACGGTACGCTCACGTATCCGCCCGGCTATGACCCGAGCAGGGCCTATCCGCTGGTGCTCGTGGTTCATGGCGGTCCAAATTCGGCTTCAATTCTTTCGTTCAGCACGCTCAATCAGCTGTTGGCCGCGCGCGGTTTCCTGGTGTTCAATCCGAATTATCGCGGCAGCGATAACCAAGGCGAGTCCTACTGGCATGCCATTTTCAACGATGCGGGCGCCGGGCCGGGTCGCGACGTGATGGCGGGAATTGCGGCGGTCGAACAAGCGGCGCACGTCGATACGTCGCGCATCGGCGTTTCGGGCTGGTCGTACGGCGGCTACATGACGTCGTGGCTTGAGGGTCATTACAACATTTGGAAGGCCGCGGTGGCCGGCGCAGCGGTCAACAACTGGGTTGACGAATACGCGCTTTCGGATAACAACGTTACCGTGGGCATAGCCGAACTGCCGGGATCGCCATTTGTCGGAAACAATATAGCGCTCTACCGCGCCCAGTCGCCGATCACGTACGCGTGGAACATCACGGCGCCGACGCTGATTCTCAGCGATACGGGCGACGTGCGCGTTCCGATCACCCAGTCGTACGAAATGTTTCGCGCGCTAACCGATCACGGAGTGACGACGCGGTTCTTCGCATATCCGATCGCGGGGCATTCGCCCGGCGATCCCGTTCGCGCGATGGATGTAAACCGGCGCTGGATTGACTGGCTCGTTCAGTATTTAAAGCCGTAAATGTTGGGCCTACACCAGGAGCGTGTTGGCCATCATCCCTTGGTCCTCGTGGACCAGTTTGTGGCAATGGAAGACGTCTTTGCCGCGCCACTGTTTGTAGCGGACGCGCATGATGACTTTGCCGTTCGGTGGCACCCAGACGCTATCGCAAATAATCGGCGGGTTGTAATTCACGACGCCGCTCGGACCCGTGACCTGATGCACCTCGAACGAATTGGTGTGCAGATGGAAAGGATGGCCTTCGTTCATGTTGTTCGTGATCGTCCACGTCTCGGCGTTGCCGACCGGTAACACGAACTCCGCCGGGACGCTCGTTTCGTCGTAGACGTTGCCGTTTACGGTGAGTGCCGTTCCGAACAGAATCGACGGGGACGGGAAAGTGTTGCTGAACAGCACCGAGCGCGTTCCGGTGATATCGCTGTCGGCAATGAGCGGATATTCGCGCGTCGGCGTAGGCAGCAACGTCGGAATGCTCATCGTCACCGGTGTTCCGGATACGACGAACTGCGTCAGCGGAAAAGCCGGCCACGGATGCGGATCGGTCGTGTCTGCGACCGCAGAAAGGTTGTAGTTTCCGGCAGCAGCCGGTGCGCGCAGCAATAATTCGATCCGGCCGCCCATCGTCAAGAGGATGTGTGCAGTTGCGGTGTTGACCAACTGCGGAGCGAGCAGATTCACGCCGTCATAGCCGATCACATACACTTCGAATCCCGGCAGCGATAGCGGCAGGTTCAGCGTGTTCGAGCCGTTGAGAATCCTCAGGCGAACGACTTCGCCCGGAGCCATTTGCACCTGCGGCGGCGCCGAAGGCGTCGGAACGCCGCAGTTCGACGCTCCGCAAACCGGCGGAACGGTGAAGTCGATGAGATTGACGAGCTGTCCGTTGACCAGCGCGAACATGTAGTCTGCGCGCGGTTTATAGCCGCCGCTCGTGGGCGGCTTGTACGCCACATATTCGAGATCGTAAATACCCGGCGTCGACGTGCTCGCATTGACGTTAATCGTTTGAAACGCCAGCCGCAAGTCGCGCGCGGCTGCGATTTCGGGAACGTTGTCGATCGCGCCCTTTACGATGATCAAGCCGGCCATTCCGCCGGAAACCTCGACATCGGTCGATCCGTGATGGTGGGGATGGAACCAGTACAAACCCGGCGGCTGATCGGCCGGAATCGAAAAATTGTACGTATAGGTGCTGCCCGGCTGAACGGCGACCATCATGGCGGCGCGATCGCTGGTTCCGACCGGATCGAAAATATGCGGCACGACTTGAAGGCCGTGCACGTGCAAGTTTGCCGTGTTGAAGAGGTGCGGGTTGTTCATCGGGTCGACGCCCGGCCCCGGCGTCGCGGCGGGGTTTGCCGGAAAGCCGTTGACGAGGTTGATCGTGAGTTGCTGCCCCGGAACGACGGTCATCGTCGGTCCCGGGATGGTGCCGCCGAACGTGCGCGTTCGCAGCGTCTTGCCGGCGAAAGTATGGTCGGAGTACTGCGTCGTCAGCGTAACCGACGTCGAAATCGGCGGCGCGAGCGAACCCCCGCCGGTAATGGCGTTGCATCCTTCGATCGCAAGAACGCTGGCCGTGGCAGCGGCCGCGGCGCCGCCAATGAGAAGATCGCGCCGTGATATATCAGGCATGGCGTGAGGATACGTCGCGTGTAGCGGCAAACCCCGCCCACAAATGCCGAAGGTCCCGTTCCCCAAAAGCAAGGTAAGCAGGGCGGTCGCGGAGCGTGAGCTCGCGATTTTGGAACAAACGTATCCGCGCGCGGTTACGGCGCTGCATTACTCAAACCCGTTCGAACTGCTGATCGCGGTTATTCTTTCAGCGCAATGTACGGACGCGCGCGTGAATATGGCTACGCCGGCGCTCTTCGCACGATATCCGACTCCCGAGAAACTCGCAAAAGCCCGACAAGGCGACGTCGAACGGCTCGTCCGCTCGTGCGGGTTTTTCCGTATGAAGGCCAAGAATATCATCGGCGCATCACGCGCGCTGGTCGAACAGCACGGCGGCGAGGTTCCGTCGCAGCGCGAGCAACTCGAAGCGCTGGCGGGCGTCGGTAGGAAAACGGCGAGCGTCGTTATGTCGGTTGCGTTCGAGCAACCAGCCATTGCGGTGGACACACACGTATTCCGCGTCTCACACCGCTTGGGATTAACCCTTGGAAAAACGCCGCGCGACGTGGAGCGGGATTTGCAGAAGATCGTCCCGCGCGAGCAGTGGCGGCACGCGCATCACTGGCTGATCATGCACGGGCGCGCGATCTGCAAAGCTCCGATCCCGCGGTGCGGCGAATGTCCCGTCAATCAGATTTGCCCGACGCCGAAAATACTCGCTAGAAGCTTAACGGCCCGGGCCCTTGCAAGTGCGGCGGGGGCTCCAAAGCCTCGTCAACGGCGATCAGCTGCAGCAAAGAAGAAGCGGTAAGCGCTTCGCCATAGCCGGCTTCGGTTGAAATTTTCGATAGGTTGATCAGCGACGGCGTCTGCGCGCCCGGGTCGAATTGCCATTCTCCATCCAAACCCAGACCCGAGACGCGCACGAGTTGGTGAACTTCGTCGAGATCCAAACTGACGCGCTTGTCGGCAAAACGCAAGCGTAACCGCAGCGGATGCAAGATCTTCACGAATTTCATGCCGCTGCGTCCGAGGATCGCATTGAGGCGTTTCGCACCGGCGGCAAGCCGCTCGCCGAAGGCGTCCAGGGCCTGTTCGGCGTCCTCAAATGGAACCGGCCCCTCGTTGATACCGTCGGCGGCGCGCGCAATCTCCCGGCGGGCGCGAATTCGCGTTGCCGCTTCCACGATCGGGTTTTGCTGCGTGAACTTCTCTTCAAATGGGTTGGGCATTGGAGGTCCTCAAGTATTCGCGGCGCCTTTCGGTGAAGTCCGCTTCTTATGCTGCGCCGTTTTTTGGTTGCGCTTCCGGTTCTGGCGCTGCTCTGCGTCGCGGCGGCCGGTGCCCAATCGACGCCGCTGACGCTCGATCAGGTCTTCGGCGTGAACCCGCCCTGGGGATCGCAGCCGTCGCGCATCACGTGGGCGCCCGACGGAAACTCGTTTTTGTACGTACTCCCGACCCAGGATCCGTTCCAAGCCGGGCCGGTGCACGTGTACGACGTGCGTGCAAAAAACGATCGCATCCTCATCGATCCGCACAACTATGGAAAAGGCGCCGGAACGCCGGGCTCGCTGGTATGGTCGCCCGATTCGCGTTCGCTGGCATTTACGATTGGTGGAACGCTGTACGTGCGGAACGTCACGACCGGCCGGGATCGCGCGATCGACCGGCGCGCGTCGGACCCGCAATGGTCGCCGCGCGGCGGCGCGATTGCTTATGTGAAGGCGGCGGATCTCTACGTAGCGACGCTCGCGCCGTCGCTTTTGGTACGCCGGCTCACCAAGGGCGGAAAAGAAGATCGCATTCTCAACGGCGGCTTGGATTGGGTCTATCCGGAAGAGCTCGGCACCTCGCATGGTTTTGCGTGGGCGCCGGACGGCAAGTCGATCGCCTACATGCGCATGGACGAGCGTCCCGTCACCGATTTTCCACTGGTCGATTTCATGCCGGTCGACAACGTGGTGGCCAATGAAAAATATCCGCTCGCGGGCGAAAACAATCCAAAGGTTACGTTGAGAGTCGTCTCGCTGGCTTCGGGCGCCGACTCTTTGGTCTACGACGCTGCCAACGCCGACGACGAGTACTTGCCGTTCATCGCCTGGCAGCCGAATTCGCCCAATCTGGTGTACGAAGTGCTCGATCGCGGGCAAAAACGTCTGCGCGTCGTGCTGCGGACTTTCAATCTGCACGCAGCCGAGATTCTTTACAATCAAGCCGACGACAAATGGGTGGATGATGTTCCGCTGCCGGTGTGGCTGTCTGGCGGACGGTCGTTGTGGATGCTCGACCGTGACGGAACAAACGGGCTGTATCTGCGAGACACCTCCGGCAATCTCAAGAGATTGACCGGTGCGTACCGTTCGGACTCGCTGCTAGGCGTCGACGGGCTCGGGACGTCAGCTTATGTGACTGCGGCCTACCCGACGCGTCGTGACCGCTCGCTGATCGCGGTCTCGCTGAACGTTGAGGCCGGCGTTCCCGGGAACTCAGGCGTGACGAATCTTACGCCCGCACCGGGTGCGCACAACGTATCACTCGCTCCCGGCGGCGCTTTTTTCGTGGACACACATTCGACGTTGAACGATCCGCCGCAGACCGACCTCGTGAACGCCGCCGATCTCACGGTAGCCGGCGTTTTCGCTCCGCGAAATGAAACGCTGCGCTCGCAACTGCTGCCCGTCGAAATGTTTTCGGTGCCGTCGCGGTACGGAGCGCTCGACGCGACGATGATCAAACCGCCGGGGTTCGACGCGGGCCATAAGTACCCGGTGATCGTTTACGTTTACGGCGGCCCGGCCGCGCCGACGACGGCAAACACGTTTGGGGATCAGCGCGCGCTCTATCACCAACTGCTCGCACAGAACGGCTTTATTGTATTCAGTATCGACGGGCCGGCGTCGCAGGTCGACAGCGACGCCAACGTGCGCCTGCTCTATCACAATTTCGGTCCGGGCTCGCTGATGGGCCAGGAGATCGGGGCGCGCTACCTGCAGTCGCTCGCGTACGTCGACCCGTCGCGCATCGGCATTTGGGGCTGGAGCTTCGGCGGATACGAAACTGCGTATGCGATGACGCACAGCACGCTCTTTAAAGCGGGAGCTGCGGTCGCGCCGGTGACCGACTGGCATTACTACGACACTATTTACACCGAACGCTACATGGGCAAGCCGCAAGAGAATCTTGCCGCGTACAATGCAAGTTCGGTTCTTCCGGCCGCGGCGAATCTGCACGGCGACCTGCTGATCAGTCATGGAACCTCCGACGACAACGTGCACATGGCGAACACGGTATCTCTGCTGCAGTCGTTCATCGACGCCGGCGAAACGAACGTGGACTTCATGGTTTATCCGCGCCGCACGCACAGCATTGCCGGGATCGCGCAGCGGCGCCATCTCTACGGCCACATGCTCCAGTGGTGGTTGAAACATCTGTGAGCGACGTCCCTGAATTCAAAGTAGTCGTCGATACGCCGGGCTGGCACAAGATCAAGCCGCGCATTCCCGATACGCCTCAGCGGCGGCACCTGGAGCGGCAGCGCCGCGTGCGGGAATTCGTCTTCGGCGCCAAAGACGGCATCCTGACGACGATGGGCGTGGTCACGGGCGTCGGCGTCGCGTCGGGCGGACGCGTTTCCGTGCTGGTGAGCGGACTCGTCGCGTTGATTGCGGGCGCGCTCTCGATGGCCGTCGGCGAATATCAAGGAAGCAAGTCGGAACGGGAAGTCGTGCGCAAATCCATCGAGATGGAGAAGCGCGAGATGGAGGAGAACCCGAAAGACGAGTTCGCCGAGCTCGTCGCGTATTACAAACTCAAAGGCTTCAGTGCCGACGAAGCGCACTTGATCGTTTCGCGCCTTGCCAAAAACCCCGAAATCTATTTGTACGAAATGATGCGCGACGAATTCGGCATCGATCCGCGCATCGCGGAATCATCCGACTTCGTGCCCGCGCTGGCGATGGGCTCGTCGTACGCGGCCGGCTCGCTGATTCCGATCCTGCCGTATTTCGCCGCGGCCCTATTGCCGCAACAAGCCGTTTTCACAAGCTTCGCAGTCGCGCTGATCGGACTTTTCGCCATCGGCGTCTACGCCGGCAGTTTGAGCGCGCGCAACAAATGGCTGCGCGGCCTCGAGATCGCGTTTTACGGCTCGGTGGTTTTCGCGCTGTCGTTTGTGGCCGGACATTTCATTCCGCCGCTGTTTCACGAGAAGGCGGCCGGCTTCTAAAAAAAAGCGCAGCTCGCGCTGCGCTTTAGGTATCAAATAAAGACGGGTTGGGTTTACGGTTTCTTTGTGGGTTTCGGTTTGGGTGCGCCGGGCTTCATGGTGTTGCGGCGCCACGGCTTCTTGGTGGGTTTCGGCTTCGGGGTCGGCTTGACGCGCTTCATGCCCTTGCGGCTCGTCTTGGTGCGCTTCGACGATTTCTTGGGGGCCTTTTTGGGTGCCGACTTCGCGGTCGACTTGGCCGTCGTTTTGGCCGTTGACTTGGCGCCGACTTGGACCTTGGCTTTAGCTTTGGTCGTGGTTTTCGGGGCTTTTGACTGGTTCGCGGCCATGGCCGTGCCGGTCATAAGGAAAGCCGCCGCCGTTAATGATGCGAGTAGCTTTTTCAAAATGCGTTCCTCCTTTCCGTAAAAGTAACACCGCGCTCCCAATAAGGAAGCCGGTCGGAGCGATAACGTTTCGCCTCTGCGGAAAGTGCCCCTCTCCCGGGGAAATTAGCCCTTCCAGCGCCCCACGAGCGCCCGGGAAATGACCAAGCGCTGGATCTGCTGGGTGCCTTCGTAAATCTGGGTGATCTTGGCGTCGCGCATCATGCGCTCGACCGGATAATCCACCGAGTAGCCGTAACCGCCCAAGACCTGAACGGCGTCGGTCGTGACGCGCATGGCGACGTCGCCGCACTTCAGTTTGCACATCGCCGCCCACAGCGTGACGTCGTCGGATTCTTCGTCGCACTTGCGTGCCGCTTCGTAGAGCAGCAGCCGCGACGCTTCGACTTCGGTCTTCATGTCCGCGAGCATAAAACCGACGCCTTGCTGCTGCCCGATCGGTTTGCCGAACGCCATGCGCTCTTGCGCGTACTTGGTGGCGTATTCGAGCGCGCCTTGCGCGATGCCGAGCGCCTGCGCGGCGATACCGGGGCGCGACTTGTCGAGCACTTTCATCGCGATCTTAAAACCGTCGCCTTCAGGTCCGATGAGATTGGCGGCGGGAACTTCGCAGTTGTCAAAGACCAGCTCGACCGTCGGCGACCCCCGAATACCCATTTTTTTCTCGATTTTTCCGACCTTGAATCCCGGAAATGTTTTCTCAACAAGAAAGGCGCTGATGCCGTTAGCGCCTTTCTTCGGATCGGTGACCGCAAATACGCACACCGCGTCGGCCACGCTGCCGTTGGTGATCCAAATCTTCTGGCCGTTCAAGATGTACTTGTCACCGCGTTTCTCCGCGCGCGTGCGCATGGAGCCGGCCGCGTCAGACCCGCTGCCGGCTTCGGTCAGCGCGTAGGCGGCGATCCATTCGCCGGAGGCAAGCTTGGGAAGGTATTTGTTCTTCTGTTCGCCGGTGCCGGCGATCAGCACCGGCAACATCGCGAGTTCCTGAACCGCGACGATAAGCGAGCTCGACGCGCACGCTTTTGCAACTTCTTCGACGACTCTTACGTAGGTGAGGAAGCTGCCGCCTAGGCCTCCATATTCGACCGGTATCGGAATGCCGAGCATGTCGTTTTCCGCGAACAGTTTGCGGATATCTTGCGGGAACTCGCCGCCGGTGTCGATGTCCGCCGCGCGCGGTGCGACTTTTTCGGCAACGAGCTCGCGCACGGCCGCGAGTATTTGTGCATCTTCGTCGGGCATGCGCCGCTTGTTCGGCGGCCGCCAGGGTTTCCCCACGCAAAAAGCCTATCACGTCAAACGGATGGATAAAGTCATGGCCACGTGCGCCGAGGCCGTCAAAGATATTCCCAGCGGCGCTTCGATTGCGGTCGGCGGGTTCGGCCTCAACGGCATTCCGTTTAATCTGATTCAGGCACTCCTGGAACAGGGCGCAGGCGATCTCGTAACCGTTTCCAACAACTGCGGCGTGGACGGTTGGGGACTCGGGGTGCTGCTCGATGCAAAACGCGTCAAGCGAACGACGGGTTCCTACGTCGGCGAGAACCGCGAGTTCGAGCGGCAGTATCTGCAGGGTGAATTGGAAGTGGAACTCGTTCCGCAAGGAACGCTCGCCGAACGTTTGCGCGCGGGGGGCTGCGGGATTCCGGCATTCTACACGCCGGCCGGCGTCGGAACGCAAGTCGCCGACGGCGGGCTGCCGTGGCGGCATAACGCCGACGGAAGCATCGCCAAAGAATCGCCGAAGAAAGAAACCCGCGCGTTCGACGGCGTGGACTACGTTCTCGAGCGCGGCATCGTCTGCGATTTCGCGCTGGTTCGCGCGAGCGTCGGAGATCGGACGGGAAATCTCATCTTCCACGAATCGACGCGCAACTTCAACCCGCTTTGCGCGATGGCGGGTAAAATTACGATCGCCGAAGTCGAAGAGTTGGTAGAGCCCGGAGAGATCGATCCGCAAGACGTGCATCTGCCGGGCATCTTCGTGCAGCGCGTCGTGCGCGTGGGCACCGGGGGCAAACGCATCGAGCGCGTGACCACTCGAAAGAAGGCGCAATAATGCCGTTGACGCGCACGCAGCTCGCGGCCCGCGTCGCGCAAGAACTGCGCGACGGCGGGTACATCAATCTCGGTATCGGCCTGCCGACGCTGATTCCCAACTACGTTCCGCCGGGCGTGACCGTCGTGCTGCAGAGCGAGAACGGGATACTCGGAATGGGACCTTACCCGTACGAGGGTGAGGAAGACGCCGATCTCATCAACGCGAGCAAAGAAACCGTGACCGTTCTGCCGGGCGCTTCATTCTTCGATTCGGCGCTTTCGTTCGGCATGATCCGCGGCGGCCACATCGATCTGGCGGTGCTCGGCGCGATGCAAGTCTCCGAAAAAGGCGACCTTGCGAACTGGATGATTCCCGGGAAGATGGTTAAGGGAATGGGCGGCGCGATGGACCTGGTGCACGGCGCCAAGTACCTGATCGTCATGATGGAGCATGTCGCCAAAGGCGGCGCGCACAAGATCGTCAAGGAATGTTCGCTGCCGCTCACGGGCAAGGGCGTGGTGGATCGTATCATCACCGACCTGGCGGTGATCGACGTCGAAGCCAAAGGCCTCGTTTTACGGGAGCTCGCCCCCGGCGTGACGATCGACGATGTAAAAAATGCAACGGGCCCCGAGTTGCAAGTGCATGCGGAGCCCGCCGTGATGAAGATTCCCGAGGGCGTCGCTTAGGTTTTCGTGCAGACCTCGACCGCCGCCACTTTTTTGTGATTGGCGACCATCGTGAACGAGCTCGTATACTTCGACGGGGAATTCATCACGATCGTGTCCACTGCGAACCCCGGCGGAAAGACTTGCTTGAATGCAATGTTCGCGCCGCTAACCGGCCCGTTATTGGCGGCATAGCTGCTGTCGCCGTTGATGAAAGCGTAGAACCACGCTTTGCGGGTCTTGTCGTAAACGGCGATTCCTTCGGACGCGTACGGTCCGCTTACCGAGACGCGCATCGCCTTGCCGTTGAGCATGGGCGTAAACGTTTCGGTGTACGTGTCTTTGCCTGCGGTGCACGTCCACGAACCGATCCACGTGGAGACGCTGGTGGCGCTTGCCGTCTTTGCAACGGCGGGTGAGGCGATGCTCGCGCCCGTCAAGAGCGCGAGCAGCGCCGCGAAAGTCTTTATCATGCAGCTTCGGCTTGGGCAAAGGTCGCGCCGCGCCCTTGTATTCTCGCCGCGGCAAAGACGATGAGCAGCAGCGTCTCGCAAAGAGCGCACGCGATGCCCGCAACCGCGGCCGGGAGGAACGAACGCGTAAGGACGCCGGCGGTCACTGCCGCCGCGATTGCCGGAACGGCAAAAAGATAGGTTAAAAGCGCGCGCAGCATAGCCAGCGGCCCGCGCTGATCCAGCCCCGACGGCAACAGCGCATAGAGCGCCAATCCTATACTGCGTAGATAAACCGCGATCGCGATTGCGATCGGTATGGCGGCGAGGGCGACCGAATGCATTCCGAGCATCGCCGCGAATGCGATCGTGCCGGCGGCGATGCAAACCGACAAGCGCCACGACGTTGCGAGTACCCACGCCAAAAGGCGCAGCCAAATCGGGTCGGGCCCCATCCACCACAGCGGTTTGCGGAGATCTGCAGCCAGTCCGAACGACGAAGCGATCGTGATGAAAATAATGACCATGTTGGAGATGCTGGCGGCCATAACCAGCGCGGTGTCGAGCGGATCGCGCGAATTTTTGGCGGCGCTGCCCAGTATTGCGCCGGCGGCGATGCAGCCGGCGAGCCCAATGACGAACATCCGTTTCGCACCCGGCGCCCGCACGAACGCGATCCATTCTTTCCACGCGATCGTCCACGCTCCGGATGCATTCTCGAAGACCTTTAACCTCGCCGGTCCGCCCATCCGGTACGCGCGTTCCGACGTGAGTACTCCCGGGAGCCGGCGGCGGCGCTGCCGGTAAGCGAGCACGCGCAGCGATGACGAGTAGAGTTCCGGATAAAGATCGCGCCCGGTCACGAATGAGAGCGCGAGCATTCCGGCGGCCGCGGCGTAAAACGATCCGATCGCCGTTCCGTTTCCGTGGAAAAGCGCATTGATTGCAAAACCGGCGCCGGATCTTTGCACGCCGGCGGCCCAACCGGACAAGCCGGAGTTGAGCAAACTCCCGAGCAAAACGGCAAGGGGCAGCAATCCGGCGGCGACGATCGCGGCAGCGATCGTTTGCGCGACTCGGGCGCCGGCGGCGGCGCGTAGTTTCAACACCGGTACGGCGGTGGCCGCGGTGAAGAGCGTTGCTGCGATGATGCTCACGCCGATGACGCCCGCGAGGCTCACGTGTCTGCCCGCGGGAAGGACGAGCGCGTAAAACAAGACTGCGAACGCAGTGCGCAAGACGACCGAAGCACAGCGGCGTAGTTGCAGCCACGTGACGACCGCTGTCTCAGGCAAGTGCGAGCCGCATAAAAAACGAGCGTCGGCGGCTGAAGAAAAGACGCCGACGAATCCCGAGGCCGCGCCGTACATGATGATCCCGAGCAGTGCGACGAACGCAAACATGATCGCCGATGCAAACGGTTCCGGCACCGTCATCACGAGCAGCGGCGACCGTGTCTGGGCGCGGAGAAATCCCATCAGCACGAACCAGCCTGCGATGACGAGATAGACGATCGCGCGTCCGGGCTGGCGAAAAACCGTTTGTAACCGGTGGAAGAATTGATGGGAGTCGAGGTACGCGAGCGTCACGAAGTCGTTCACTGAGTCAATTCCAGAAACAGATCCTCGGCGGTGCCGTGAGTGGCCGACCGCGCCTGCAATTCCTCGAACGTACCGGCCGCCACGATACGTCCGTTTTTGAGAATAACCACGCGATCGCAGATGGCTTGGGCCTGTTCGAGCATGTGCGTGCTCATTACGATCGCCGTTCCGCTTGCGCGCAGATCCTTTATGATCGAGCGCAACTCGCGTTGGCCCAGCGGATCGAGCCCGACCATCGGTTCGTCGAACAAGATCGCCGGCGTGGCCGCGAGCACCGTCGCGGCTACGAGTGTTTTTTGACGCATGCCTTTTGAGAGCGCGGTGCCGAGCGTGTCGCGCTGCGGAGACATCCCGAACCGGTCGAGCAGATCGTCCGCGCGCGTTTTCCAACCCGCGGGAAGGCGACAGCTCTTGGCGACGAAGACCAGGTGCTCCCAAACGGTGAGCATCGGGTAGACGTCGGGCGTTTCCGAAATGAGCGCGATATTTTGGCCGCGTTTGGATCCGAGCTCGCGCCCATCCCAGGAAAACGTGCCGGCATCAGGGCGAAGAAGTCCGGCCGCGCACAAGAACGTGGTGCTTTTTCCGGCACCGTTTGGTCCGAGCAGCCCGACGATCTCGCCGCCGTTCACGTTGAACGAAACGTTATCGACCGCGACAGTGCGGCCGTAGGCCTTGTGCAGGTCCGCGATCGCGAGCTGCGGCATTAAGTCGCGATTTTCGTTTCGTTGCGAAATTGTTTGTTGTACAGGCGTGAATACGGACCGTTACGTGCGAGCAGCGCGGCATGCGTTCCGCTTTCGACGATGCGTCCGTCTTCGACGACGAATATCACGTCGGCGCTCTTGATGGTCGAAAGCCGGTGTGCGATAACCAAACTCGTGCGCCCTCGCATCAGCGGAACGAGCGCGTCTTGAATGGCCTCTTCGCTGTGCGAATCGAGCGAGCTGGTCGCTTCATCGAGGATGAGGATGCGCGGGTTCTTAAGCAAGACGCGCGCGATCGCCAAGCGTTGACGCTCGCCGCCGGAGAGCTTATGGCCGCGCTCGCCCACGACGGTCCGATCGCCCTCGGGCAGCGACCTGATGAAGTCGTCGATGTTCGCCGCGCGCGCGGCCGCGCGGAGCTCGTCTTCGGTTGCGTCGGGCTTCGCGTAGCGCAAATTGCTGGCGATCGTGTCGTGAAAGAGATAAGTTTCTTGCGTCACTATGCCGATATCGCGCCGCAGCGATTCCAACGTCACCGTTCGCACATCGTGTCCGTCGACGAGCACGCGGCCGCCTTGCGGATCGTAGAAGCGTGGAACGAGCTGAGTGATCGTCGTCTTACCGGCGCCTGACGGTCCGACGAACGCCGCGACTTGACCGGGTTCCACGGTAAAGCTCACGCCGTTGAGCGCCGTGCGATCGTTTCCGTACGAAAACGTGACATCTTCGAACCGGATCTCTCCGTTCGCGCTCTCCAGCGCGACGGCGCCTTCGGGTTCGTATTGTTCGGGCGGGAGGTCCAAGTATCCGAAGATGCGCTCGAAGACCGCCAGCGCGCTGACGATCTGCACTTGAATGCCGGCCAGCGTTGCGGCCGGCCCATAGAGCCTGAATTGAATGTATTGAACGAACGCGACCACGACGCCGACGTCGAGCGCCCGCGTGAGCGCAAGCCATCCGCCGCCGAACCAGACAATCGCCGGGCCGACGGTTACCATGGCGCCGATAGCCGAAATGAACCAGCGTCCGACCATCGCGAGTTTGATCTCGAGCTGCATCAGATCGGTACCGGCGCGGTAGAAGCGGCTGCGTTCGAAAGCTTCGCGCGTGAAGGATTTGATGAGCGTGATACCCGAGATCGAGAGCGTTTCTTGCGTGATCGATTCGATTTGGTCGCGCTTCTCGCGCGTCTGCCGGCGGACATTGTACATACGGCGTCCAACCGGAGCGAGGGGCAGGATCATCAGCGGCACTATTGCGAGCGAGATAAGCGCAAGCCGCCAGTTCCAGAGAAACATCCACACGACGGTCGTCGCGATCGTCACGACGTTGGTCACGATCGACGTCAGCGTGCCGGTGACGACGTTGTCGATGTTGTCGACGTCGCTCGAGACGCGGTTCATAATCTCGCCGGTTTTCGTGCCGGTGAAAAACGAAAGCGGCATTTTGTGCAGATGCGAGACAAGACTCGTGCGCATGTCCCGCATGATGCCTTCGCCGACGATCGAGTTCAAATAGCCCTGCACGACGCCGAATGCGATCGACACGAGTGCCGAGCCGACGATAACGGCGACGTCAATCCCCAGTTCGCGCAAACTGCGGTGCGGAATGGCGCTGTCGATGATGCGCGCGATCATGAATGCCGGTACGAGTCCGAGCAGTGCGGCGACAACGATGCAGAGCAGAACCGTGGCTTCCTGGCGCCAGTAGGGCAAGAAAAATGCGCCTATGCGCTTCCAATCCACGCGTAGGTGCATCTTCGGCTTTTCGCCGTACATGTTGCCCCACATGAGGTGTCCGCCGAACACCGGACTACTTCTTTCCGTTGCGGATCGAGGCGAGCTCTTTGAAAAGCTTCTTTTCCTTTTCGGAAAGGTTAGCCGGCAGCTGTCCGATGAGGCGGACGTATTGGTCGCCCGCGCCTCCGTTGCGTACTTTGGGCATGCCTTTTCCGCTCAAGCGTAAGAGACGGTTGCTCTGCGTGCCGGGCGGAATCGTCATCGCGACTTGTCCAGCCATCGTTGGAACCTTCACTTCACCGCCCAGTGCGAGATCGTAAATGCTGACGGGCATGTCGACATAGAGGTCGTCGCCTTTCCGCTTATATGTCGGATCGTCGGCCAACTTCACGATCAGGTACAGCTCGCCGTTGGGACCTCCACCGATCCCGGCGCCGCCTTGACCGGCTAAGCGAATGCGTTGTCCCTCGCGGATGCCGCGCGGTATCGTCACTTCAAACTTTTTCGTGGTGAGCAGGCGCCCCGTGCCGTGGCATTGCGGACAGAGCGTTCCGCGTTCGGTACCGGTACCGCGGCAGCGCGGACAGACGTCTTCGAGCTGCAGCGAGATCGATTTCTTTCCACCGTCGTAAATGTCGCGCAGCGACAGCTCAATCGTCGTTTCGAGATCTTGGCCGCGCTGGGCGAAGCCCGCGCTTTGCGCGGTGGCGCGGCGGCCGACGCCCGAAAAAAACATGTCGAAGAAATCGGAGAACCCGCTCGGTCCCGCGCCTTGAGCGCCGCCGAAATCGCCGAAGTCGTAAAACGTTTCGCTTTGCGCGTTACGGTAGCGGCGCTGCTGTTCGGCTTGGCTGGCTGCTTCTTTCCAATTGCTCCCGAGCACGTCGTACTTGCGGCGCTTGTCGGAATCGCCTAAGACTTCGTAGGCTTCCTGAAGGTCCTTAAATTTCTCTTCGGCTTCTTTTTGATTGTTGGGATTGGCGTCCGGATGCCATTTTTTTGCGAGCTTCCGGTATGCCGACTTGATATCTTTTTCGGCCGCGTTCTTGGGAACGCCAAGGATTTGGTAGTAATCCTTATAGTTCATTTATAACCCGAGGGCGCTCCAATAATATGTTTCATTCACTCTTCGAGACGACGACTTTGGCGGGTCGTAAGAGCTCCTCGCCGATGGTGTATCCTTTTTGCGCTTCTTCGAGCACGATGCCGTCGCCGCCGGTGGAAGGCTGCGTCGCGATCGCTTCGGCGAACGCGGGATCGAACGGCGTGCCTTTGACGCTCAGCGGTTTCACGCCTTGCGACGCGAGCAGGGCTTCAAAACCTTTGAGGGTCTGCGACACGCCTTCGCGCAGCCCGTTTTCCGGACCATCGTATGAAAGCGCGCGTTCCAAGTTGTCGATCACCGGCAGCAGGCTCTTGAGCAGATCGCGGCGCTTGTGCTCGGCGATGTCGCGGTTGTGCCGCTCGCTGCGTTTCTTATAGTTTTCGAAGTCCGCCATCGCAAGCAGCAACTTGTTATAGTTTTCGTCAGCGCGCGCGGTCGCTGAAGCAAGTTGCTCCTCGAGGCTCGGTTCGGCCGCGGAAGCTTCGAGCTCGTCGGAGACCGGCACGTCAGCTTGCGTAGTTATTAAATCGTCATTCATATAGCAGATTACTTAGAATAAATGTATGGTGAGCTTGTGGTCCGGCCGAGCGACTAAACATACACTGTCGCTCGGACGGACCATAAGCGAGCCTTACTTAGATTCCTTGAACTCCGCGTCGATGACGTCTTCGGACGGCTTCGGAGCCTCAGCTTCGGCGCCGGCTTGGCCGTTCGTTGAGCCGTTTCCGGACGGTTGTTCGCCTTCGGGTGCGGCCTTCTGGTAGAGCAGCTCGGCCATTTTGTAGCTTGCTGCTTGAAGCTTGTCGATCGCCGGTTTTATTTCGGCGGCCGTGCCGTTCTCGCTGACCTTCTTGAGTTCGGCTAGCGCGGTTTCGACTTCGCCGCGCGGGCCTTCCTCGAGTTTCTCGCCGACTTCTTTGAGCGATTTTTCGGTGGAGTAGATCAGGCTCGATGCTTGGTTGCGGATCTCAGCTTCCTCGCGTTTTGCCTGATCGCTCGCCGCCGATACTTCGGCATCTTTGACCATGCGGTCGACTTCCTCTTTGCTGAGGTTGGTCGAAGACGTGATCGTGATCTGCTGCTCCTTGCCGGTTCCCAAATCTTTTGCGCCGACGTTCACGATGCCGTTGGCATCGATGTTGAACGTGACTTCGATCTGCGGAACGCCGCGCGGAGCCGGCGGGATGCCTTCCAAACGGAAGCGTCCCATCGTGCGGTTGTCGGCGGCCATCGGGCGTTCGCCCTGCAGCACGTGAATGTCCACGGAAGTCTGACCGTCGTCGGCCGTCGTGAAGATTTGCGATTTCTTCGTCGGAATCGTGGTGTTGCGCTCGATCAGCTTCGTCATCACGCCGCCGAGGGTTTCGAGTCCCAGCGAAAGCGGCGTCACGTCGAGCAGTACGACGTTGCTGACTTCGCCCGCGAGCACGCCGGCTTGAATCGCCGCGCCGACCGCGACGACTTCGTCGGGGTTGACGGTGAGGTTCGGATCCTTACCGGTAAGTTTGCGCACGAGTTCCTGGATGACCGGCATGCGGGTCGCGCCGCCGACCATGATGACTTCGTTGATCTGCGATACGTCGAGTTTTGCGTCGGCGATCGCGTTCTTGAAAGGCTGCACGGTGCGGTCGGTGAGATCGCTCGTGAGCTCCTCGAATTTGGCGCGCGTCAGCGTGAAGTCCAGATGTTTTGGACCATTTTGATCGGCCGTGATGAACGGCAGATTGATGGTCGTCTGCACGACCGAGCTGAGTTCGACCTTCGCTTTTTCGGCGGCTTCGGTAAGCCGCTGCATCGCCTGCTTGTCGCCGGCGAGATCGATGCCCTGCTCCTTGCGGAACTCGCCGACCAGCCAGTCGACGATGCGCTGATCGTAATCGTCGCCGCCCAAATGCGTGTCGCCGTTGGTGGCTTTGACTTCAAAGACGCCTTCGCCGACATCCAGCACGGATACGTCGAACGTTCCGCCGCCGAGATCCCAGACGAGGATCGTCTCGTTGCCTTTTTTCTCCAAGCCGTATGCCAGCGCGGCAGCCGTCGGCTCGTTGATGATGCGCAACACTTCGAGGCCGGCGATCTTGCCGGCGTCCTTGGTCGCTTGACGCTGCGCGTCGTTGAAATACGCCGGCACCGTGATGACCGCTTTGGTCACGCGTTCGCCGAGATAATTGCTTGCGTCGTTCACGAGCTTCTGCAGAATCATCGCCGAAATTTCTTGCGGCGTGTAATCCTTGCCGTCGATTTTAACGGCGTGATCCGTACCCATGTACCGCTTGATCGAAGAGATCGTGCGGTCCGGGTTCGTAATCGCTTGCCGTTTTGCGAGCTGGCCGACGAGACGCTCGCCGGTCTTTGTGAATGCGACGACGGAAGGCGTCGTACGCGATCCCTCGGCATTCGGAATAACTGTGGGCTGCGAGCCCTCCATAACGGCGACGACCGAGTTGGTCGTACCGAGGTCGATACCGACCACTTTTGCCATACTAAAACTACCTTTCCGAGTCCCGGACCAGCTTTTGCGGGCGCTAAAGAACGCTCACTGAGCCTTGCCACTTATGGACTACAAGGACAACAGGGATACCGATTATAGTACGCCACCGGTTCCGTCCTGTTCCACTACGTTAAACAATTTGACGGCGGCCCGGGTTGCAGGACGATCCTGTAAAAAAGGGGACCGCTCGCGCGGTCCCCGGGCCCTCTCCCTTGAGGTCCGTTACGGCTGTTGGTCGGGCTGCTGGTCGGGCTGTTGAGCGCCCATCTGGCCGAGATCGGGCTTGGCGCCGAGCATGACCTGGGCTAGCCGCTTGGAGCCCTGCGACCAGATCTCGACGCTGACGCGGTCGCCGGGGCGCAGCTTGCCGATGGCCGCCGAAAGCGCGGCGGCGTCGTTATAGTCCTTGCCGTTGAGTTTAAGGATCACGTCGCCGGGCTGGATGCCCGCCTGGTCGGCCGGCGAGCCGCTAACGACCTGAATGACGGCCACGCCGCCTTGCCCGCGATAGTTGGTTTGGTTGCGGAAGCCCGAGCTGACCGACTGCAGTTCGACGCCCATAAAGGCCGCGGCCGGCGGCTGCGTGATGCCGGGATGCGCGATCATCTGATCGACGACGCGCTTGACCGTGTTCGACGGAATCGCGAAGCCGATGCCTTGCGCGCGTCCGCCCAGCGTCGACTGATTGACGCCGATGACGTTGCCGCTCATATCGATCAGCGGGCCGCCGGAGTTGCCGAAATTGATCGGCGCCGACGTCTGGAGCAAACCTTTGAACGTCATCGACTGGCCGCTTTCCGTTTGAATCGGTTCGCTGCGGTCGAAGGCGGAAACGACGCCGACCGTGACGCTCTGCTGCAGCTCGTAGGGTTCGCCGATGGCGATCGCCCATTGACCCTGCTCGAGTTTGTCGGAATCAGCCAGCTCGAGCGAGGCGGGCAGATGGTGCCCGTCGGTCACTTTGAGAAGCGCGAGATCGGCGCCGACGTTAGCGGCGACCAGTTTGGCCGGTGCTTTCTCGCCGTTCGGAAAGACAATCGTGATCGACGTCGTCTGCGCTCCCTGAATCGGGCGCACGACGTGCGCGTTCGTCACGATGTAGCCTTGCGATCCGTAGACGAAGCCCGAGCCTGAATCTTTCGCGCTGAAGGGCTGGACGACGCCCGGCCCTTGCTGTCCGAAAAATTGCTGCATGATTGGGTCGACCGGAATATACTGATGTCCGTTGACCGAAACGTCGATGGCCACCACCGAAGGCTTGACGCGCTTGACCGCGCTGATGATCCGTTCTTGATCGCTGCCTCCGCCGTTTGAAAGCGGCGCGGCGGCAGCGGCCGGCGGATCGTGCGGCGGTCCGGTGACCGCGACGAAGTGCGTGCTGGCGTACAGCATCATCAGGAAAGAACCGATGATTGCGCCGGTGAGCCCGATGATGGTCGCCGGCAAAATGCGTTGTCTCAACATATATCCTTCAACGTTATCCGAGGAGGGGAGCTTTGCCTAACCTACCCCGCGCCGCCCTAAAGGTTGCTGAAAGCGAGATTAAAGACTAGGCCGGAGCGCCCGCGGGCGCATCACTCATTATAACGCCGTCGAGCATGCGCAGGATGCGCCTCGAGCGCTTGGCGACGCCTTCGTCGTGGGTCACCACGATGATGGTGCGGCCGGTATCGCTCAGGCGGTCGAAGAGGGCGAGAATCTCCGAGCTCGTCCTGGAGTCCAAGTTGCCGGTCGGTTCGTCGGCCAGCAGCACGGCCGGATCGTTGACCAGGGCCCGTGCGATGGCGACTCGCTGCTGCTCGCCGCCCGAGAGCTCGGTCGGTTTGTGGCGGGCCCGCGCGCCGATGCCGACTTCGGTGAGCCGCTCGAGGGCTAAGCGCTCGCGCTCTTTGGCGGGCATGCCCGCATAGAAGAGCGGCAGCGTCACGTTGCGCAGCGCGTCGGTGCGCGCCAGCAGGTTGAAGCCTTGAAAGACGAAGCCCAGTTTCTTCAGGCGGATCTCCGCGAGCTGGTTATCGTCGAGCTGCGAGACGTCGATGCCGTCGAGTTTGTACGTTCCGGTCGTCGCGCGATCCAAGCAGCCGAGCACGTTCATCAGCGTCGATTTGCCCGAACCCGACGGTCCCATGATCGAAACGTACTCGCCGCGGTTGATGGAAAAGGTCAGTCCGCGCAGAGCTTGCACTTGCAGCTCGCCGCTCGCGTAGGTCTTGGTGAGATTCGCAACGTCGATAACGACGTTCGGACGGTCATTCATAACGCAGCGCCTGAATCGGATCGAGCCGGGCCGCGCGATAGGCGGGATACGTTCCGAAGACGAGCGTGACGATCGTCGCGAAACCGACGGCAATGATGATTACTTCGAGCCACGGAATGCCGCCGGTCACGCCCGAGATGCGCGCGATGAATCCGCGATCCACGATCGCCCCGAGGCCGACGCCCAAGAGCATGCCCGTCATGCAGCCGAATGCCGAGAGGAGAAGCGACTCGATGAAGAACTGCAGCAGCACCTGAGACCGGCGCGCGCCGATCGCTTTGCGAATTCCGATTTCCCGCGTTCTTTCGGTCACCGAAACGAGCATGATGTTCATGATGCCGATGCCGGCGACGACCAGCGAAATCGCGCCGACCGCGCCGACGATCAGGCCCACGATGGCGAAGAACCCGTTGATCGTTTGCGCGAAAAAACCGAAATCGAAGTATTGGTATTGCGAACCGTGGGTTCGCGTGAGCAAGGCTTGCGTTTGTTTCTCCATCGTTTTCAGATCGGCGCTCTGATTGGCGAGAACCGAGATGCCGAAGAAGCTGCTGCCGCGCTGGTAGTCGTTGTAAAACGTCGTCCACGGAATGGCGACGTCGTTGCTGATGTCGAACCCGAGCGCCGCCGTGTCGATTTTGGTTTTTCCTAGGACGCCGACGATAACGTAGCGTCGGCTGCCGACGTAAATCGACGTGCCGATGACGCTGTCCGGCGAGGCGGCATTCGGAAAGAGCCGAGTCAGGGCGTTGTCGGAAATGACGCAGACCGGAGCCGCCCGTGCGACGTTGTCGGCGTCGAGCGTCCGCCCGGCCGCCAAAGGCGACGTGCTGAAACGCTTGTCCGATTCTCCGCCGAACCGCAAACGTACTCGCTGGTGTCCGGCATCGACGATTGATTGCCGCCGCGAAAATGGAATGACGCTCGCAACACCTGGGACATCTTGCTGGACCAGCGCGAGATCGCTCAGCTTGAGCGCGGCCCGGACTGTGTTTCCTTGCGTGCTCTTCGGAAAGACGAAAAACGTGTTCGCGTTGGTTCCTTTAAAGATGCCGCTGACCGCACCGGCCATGCCTTGCGCCGCCACTTGCACCGAGACGATCGTTGCGACGCCGACGATCAATCCGATAATCGTCAGAATCGATCGCGTGCGGTTCGCGAGCAGCACTCGCGCGGCTTCGATGAAATATGCGAGCATCAGCCGCGCAGCGCTTCCACGGGATCGAGTTTTCCGGCACGGGCCGCCGGATAGGAGCCGAAACCAATGCCGACGGCAAGCGAAAAGCCCGCGGCGATGCCGATAATAAGCGCCCACGGCACGGGCGCTGCGCCGACGCTGTGCGTGATGGCCGGGAGCATCAGCACGACGATCAGCACGCCGATGAGCGAGCCGATCAGACCGCCTCCCAACGAAAGAACCGTCGCTTCGATCAGAAACTGCAAGGCGATCTCCGAGGCGTTGGCGCCGATCGATTTGCGTATGCCGATTTCGCGCGTGCGTTCGCTCACCGAGACGAGCATGATGTTCATGATGCCGACGCCCGCCACGAAGAGCGCGACGCCGCCGATGAACGTCAGTCCGACTCCGATGAAATTGAGGACGTTCTCGAATATGCCGTTGAACGCCAGCTGATCTTGAACCGTGTATTCGGCACGCGGATGTATCCGGGCCATCGCGGCTTTCACGTCCATGATCACCTGCACGGGGTTCTGCGAGCGGCTCATCGGCCAAAACTCAATGAAATCGATCGGGCCCGGCGCGATGCGATGCATCGTCGTGTACGGTATATAGATCGTTTCGCCGATTAAACTGCGAAATAAGTTGGCCTTAATCGAAACGACACCGATGACCGTGAGCCGCTGTGTCCCGATGTTTACCGTGCGGCCGACCGCATCGCCGGCTGGAAAAAAAGCCTGGGCCGCATCGTGGGAGAGCACCGCGACGTTCGCGCCCGCCTCCACGTCGCTTGTGTCGAGTAAACGGCCCGAATCGACGATGAACCCCGTCTCTTGGGTAAGCTCGCGCGTGGACTCGACGCTGATAAACTCGCTTTTTCCGCTAACCGTCACGCGGTAGGTTCGCTGCTGATAGAACGGGATGGCGCGTGAAACCGAGCCGGAAGCGTACGACTGCATCAGCGCGGCGTCGCGGTAATACATCGTCGCCTCGGCTGGATTGTTTTGCGATTGGTCGGGAACGACGATAAATCCCGGATCGCCTCCGCTTGCGATTGCCTGTTTCATCCCGCCCGATGCGGCTTGGCTCAAACCGAGTACGGCGATTACCGATGCGATCCCGATGATCATGCCGAGCGCCGAAAGCGCCGAACGCGAACGGTGCCGCCAGATGCTTTCGAACGCTTCCGGAATGTAGGCCAGAAAGCGCGACATCAGCTCGCCGGCGTCGCTTTACCCGCGGGCATCGTCGTGACCGCTTGCCCGTCGTGCAGCACCGGATTGCGCGCAGAAACGATCGAGTCGCCGGGAAGCAGTCCGGACTTTATTACCGTTTGCGTGTCGTTCTTGGGACCGGTGCCGACGTACGTTTTTGTCAGTTTGCCTTTGCGCACGACGTAAACGTAAGAACCTTTGGCGTCTTTGTTGAGCGCCGCACTCGGGACGACTATGGCGTTGCGCACGTCAGTGGTGAGGATGTCGACGTCGACGCTCATGCCGTCGCGCAAGAAGCTCGGCGATCCGTCGAGACGGATCGTCGTCACCACTTGTTTCGCCGTGCTCGACGGGTCGGTGGACTTGGTCGCGACCGGCGCGATCGAGGAAACGTAACCGGTGAGCGTGCGTCCGGGAAAATCTTCGCCCGTGATTTTTACGCGCTGCCCGGCCCTGACGTTGATGATGTCCTGCTCGTCCACTTGCGCCTTCACGATGAATCCGCCGCCCGCCGCAATCGTGAAGAGCGCTTGCCCGGCGACGACCGGATCGCCGGGCCGCAGCGATGTAAGCGGATCTGATGGCTGAGAAGCGACCGTTTGGATGGTGCCGTCCACCGGCGCGGTGATGCGCGTAAAGCCGAGCTGCTGCTGATTCGATTGGTTGACGATTGCCGCTTTCTGCGCGGCCGCTTGCGCGTACTGCACGCTGTTTTGACCGTAGCCGGTGACCGCGCCGAGTTGCATCTGGCGCAGCGCCTGATCGTACTGCACCTGCGCTTGGTCGAGCTTGGCCTTGTCGACGTCGAGCTGATTGCGCGGAATAGCTTTGTTGTTGAAGAGGCTGACGTCGGCTTTGTAGATGCGCTGAGCCTCGTCGAGGTTGGTCTTGGCCGTTTGGACGGCGGCTTGGTAGGAAACTTTGGCGTTTTGCTCGTTAACTTGCGCGGTGCTGATATTTGCGGCCGCGGAATTGTAGTCGGCCTGCGAACCGGCGGCGGTCGCTTGGAGGGTTGGATTCACGACCGTTGCGAGTAATTGTCCCGCGGCCACGTTGTCGCCGGCCTTGACGTAAATCTGTTCGAGATTTCCGGCGATCAGCGCCGGAATCGTGGCAACGCGCGGACGCTGGACCGTTCCGGTCTCCGGAAGACTCGTGTTGAACGTCGTCCGCTTTACGGTGGTTACCGTGACGGTCGTCGTCGTGCGTTGACTGCGCCCTGCCAAAACGGCCACCACGACGAGCAAAACGAGGGCGGCGACGATGATGACGAGATTGCGTGTACGTTTGCTCATCGATGATTCTCCGTAGATTAAAGCCCGGCGACCGCGCCCGGTGCGTCGTAAATGCCAAGTGCGACCCGCAGTTTAATAACCGCTTCGACGTAGGCGACGCGCGCGTTGTAGAGATCGATCTGTGACGATTGCGCGGCTTCTTGGGCTTGGAGCACGTCGCTGATCGCGATAAGTCCGTTCTGATACTGCAGCTGCGCGACACGCGCGGACTCGACCGCGGCACGCACTTCGCCGCCGGCGTACTGCAGCTGCGCTTTGGCGGTTTGCGCGGCGCGGTAGGCTTGGCGCACTTCCAGCGCCACTTGGCTGTTCGTCGTTTCGAGGGCGTTCTGCGCCGCTGCTACCTGCGCGTCGTCGTTTTCCCGTTCGGAGCGCCGCGCTCCGTAATCCCAGAGAGGCAGCGTGAAAGTGCTGACGGCCTGCAATTGCCAAAAGCCGGGCGATCCACGCGGCACTTTGGGCGCTTGCCCGGGCGGGAACTGCGAATCGATTTGCTGCTGCAGCAGCACGGCATTGGTGGGCGAGAACTGGTTGCCGAAGAAAGCAGACATTTGTATTTGCGGGAAGAGTTCGCGGTCGAAACCTTTGCGCGTGAGCTGTGCCGCCGCCAAACTCGATTGAGCGCTGACGACGTCTGGGCGGTTGGTCTGCGCGATCGCGATCAAACGGTCGAGCGGCTCCGCCGGAAGCGGCGGCTGCGCGATCTGCGCGGGTATGTCAAAAGCCGTGTCTAACGGAGCGCCGATCATCTGTGCCAGCGTCTCGCGCGCGTCGGCCGCTTGCGACTGGTCGGCGACGAGCGTGGAGCGGCTTTTTTCCTCCGATGCTTGCGCGCGCAGAACGTCAACGCCCGCGGCAACCCCTGCATGTTCCTTGGCTTGGGCGACCGTGAGGAGCACGTGCTGGTACTGCACGTCGGAAGCGGCGAGGCGTGCCGTTTCGTCCTTGGTCGCGATGTCGTAAAAATCGGCGGCGACGCTGTTGGCGAGCTGATCGCGGATTTGCCGCAGATCCGCCTGGGCGCCCGCTTCCTGCGCTTTGGCCGCAAAGGCTTGCAACGTCGAGAGAAATCCGGTATCAAACGTGTAGTTCGTACCGATCTGCGCGGTGTTCTGACTGAACGTACGCTGCTGCGACAATCCGGCGATCGCGAAATTTCCTTGGAGGTTGTTCGATTTCTGCGCGAAGTTTTGCAACTGCCCGTTCAGGTTGGGAAGCGAATCCGAGTGCAGCTTAACGTATTGCTGATGCAGTTGCGCAACGGTGGCCTGTTGTTTGATGACCTGCGGGCTATGTTCCATCGCGTAGCGCACCGCTGCGGCCAAATTCAAACCTGCGGCGCCGGCTGATGCCGGCGCCGCAAGCGAGAGAATGACCGACGCTGCCGCTACCGCGGCGCCGCGAAAAGTCATCGCGGCCTTACATGAATCCCGCGTTGTGCATCGCGCCGAAGGCTCCGCCTGCCAGAAGCGCGCCGAGCAGCGTAATCGCGGCGGCAAATCCCCAGGCAACGCCCGCGCTCGTGCGCGCGGTAACGCGCAGCATCGTCGCGTTCAGAAATAGGCCCCAAAGGCTGAAGATGCTGATTCCTGTCAAGAACGCCACCATACCGGTTGAAGCGTGCGGCGCCAGGTATGCCAAACTTGGGACCGATCGGGCGATGTCCATGGAACTGCTGAACGCGTCCGGCCCGCGCAGCATCGTGATGATGCCGATGACCACTTGCGCGAGCGCAAACGTTGGGACGGCGATATTCATCGACCCCGCCCACAGCTGTTTGAAGCCGGCCTGGCCTTTTCCGACCGCGTTGCCGATCAATGTGAACAGCGTGTTGAAGAGCACGACGACGAAGAGCACAATGCTGAGGGTGATATAAGGAAATACCGACGGCCGTCCCGCGTTGGCGATAATCTGCGCCTTTTTGTCCGCCGGGATGTTCGCGAAGAACGAACTCGTCGACATCATCTGCTGCGTTTGAAGAACGGTGGCGTGGCGCGTAGCGGGGCCCTGCAAATAGATCCCGATCGCGATCAGCACGATCGCGATGAGGCAAGCCCAACCCCACGTCGGGGCGACCCGCAGCGTTTCAAATGCGTCGGACGGCGCCGCAATCGTACTCACAACGGTAGATAAACCGCTTGCCTTAGCAGCCGGAGCTGAGCTTTCCATGAAACCTTCCCTCCCGTTTGAAAACGGAACGTCGCCGTCCGGCAATACGCCGTCGGCTCCCGGATTGTTTCACGGCGTAGGAAGTCCCGCCTTTTAAGGGTGCGGGGACGCGTTAATCCGCCGTTCCACCGCTCGCCTCACGCGGTCCAGCTGTTCTTCGCGCAGTTCCATGAGTTTCAGCTGGAGGATGATGCGCGCGCGGCGCAAGGCGCGGCGCGAGTAGATCTCGATTGCGGCCGCCGCCGGCGGTGCGAGGTTCGGGTGCCGGGAGTGGCGCGCATGCCGGTGATGGGCTGCCGGCGCGGCCGCGAGCAAGCAGAGCGAGGTCAGGGCCAGCACGGTGCGGTATCGGTCGATCATGATGTCCTCCGCCGCTCCATTCACGCTCTGCGGCTCTAATGTAAAGATGCGGTGAACGTAAACGCGCTGACGGTCCCGGAGCCCCCGGCCGGCCCCTACCTCCGAGTCATTCCGCTGGGCGGTTGCGGCGAGATCGGCCGCAACATGACCGTGATCGAGACCAACGAGGACCTGGTGGTCGTCGACTGCGGGCTGATGTTTCCGGACGAAGAGATGTACGGCGTGGACATCGTCATCAACGATTTCACCTATCTGCGCGAGCGCCGCGACAGGTTCCGGGCGCTGCTCGTGACGCACGGGCATGAGGATCACATCGGCGGCATTCCCTATCTTTTGCGCGAGTTCAACGTGCCCGTAGTCGGCACGGCGCTCACGATCGCGCTGATCAAAGCCAAATCGCGCGATCATAAAATGATCGGAGAAGCGCAACTGGTTACCGTGAAACCGGGCGATCGCGTGCGATACGGATCGATCGAGACGGAATTCGTGCACATCAACCACTCGGTTTCAGGTGCATGCGCGCTGGCGTTGCGCACGGAGACGGGCACGGTCTTCCACACCGGTGACTTTAAGTTCGATCAAACGCCCATCGACGGGCGGCCGGCGGATTTCGCCTCGATCGCGCGCATCGGCGACGAAGGCGTGCTCTGCATGCTTTCCGACAGCACCAACGCCGAGCGTCCCGGCCACACGCTTTCGGAGAGAATCGTCGGCGAAGCGTTCACCAACGTTTTCTCGCACGCCAAAGGGCGGATCATCGTCGCATCGTTCGCCTCCAACGTGCCGCGCATCCAGCAAGTGATCGATCATGCGATTACGTTCGACCGCAAGATCGCGTTTCTCGGGCGGTCGCTTACCAACGTCGTGCACTTCGCATCCGAGCTCGGGTATCTCAAAGTGCCGGCCGACCGCACGATGCGCGTCGAGGAGATCGAAGAACTTCCGCCGGAAAAAGTCGTTGTAATGACGACCGGTTCGCAGGGCGAACCGATGAGCGGCCTCACGCGCATGTCCGTGCGAGATAATCCGCGGCTGAAGATCGTGCCGGGCGACACGGTCGTGATTAGCGCAACACCGATTCCGGGCAACGAAAAAGGCGTCTATAAAACCATTGACAACTTGTACCGGCTCGGCGCCATCGTCGTGCACGGCACCGACGGACGCTCCCACGTTTCCGGACACGGATCCCAAGAAGAATTGCTGCTCATGCTCAATTTGGTGCGCCCGGAGTTTTTCGTTCCGGTGCACGGCGAATATCGCATGCTGGTGCAGCACGGCAAGCTCGCACAGCGCACCGGTGTTGATGCGCGCAGCGTCTTCGTGGTCGAGAACGGCGACGTACTGGAGTTTAACAAAGACTACGGTGACAAGATCGGCAAGACGTACGGGGGCCACGTGTTCGTCGACGGATCCGGCGTCGGCGACGTCGGTGAAGCGGTCCTGCGCGATCGCCGGCTGCTGGCGGCCGACGGTTTCATGATGGTCGTCGTTGCGATCGACAGCGAGGAAGGGCGGGTCATAACCGGCCCCGACATCATCTCGCGCGGCGTCTTCTATATGCCCGACGCCGGGGGCGTGATGGAAGAGCTGCGCAACGAGCTCACGGATCTGATTCAGAAGGTTTCGCTCGAAGGAATTCGCGACGTGAACACGGTCAAAGAGCATATTCGCGAAGGGTTGGCCAAGGCCATCATGACTCGCTATAAGCGCCGCCCAGTTATCGTTCCGGTCGTTATGGAGGTATGACTCGCCTTGAAAACGCGCAAACAATTTATCGCAGTAGCTGCGGCCGGTGCGGGCGCGCTGCTGGCAGCGCCCGCCGGCGCGCAAACGCCCCCGATGCCTGCTCCTACGGCTACGCCCGCGCCTAAGAAGGCGTCCGACGCTGCGACCGCGCTGGCTGCGCGCATGCGCGCGTTCGATCCAAAACTCACTGACGAAGAGCTTGCAACCATCGCCGAAGGTATCGACGGCAATCTGCAAATCGGACGCGGGCTCAATCCCAAAGGCACCGCGATTCCGAATTCTATCGAGCCGGCGACTTCATTTAAAGTGTTCGTGCCATGACCGAAGAGCAACTGGCATTTTCCGACGCTACGGCACTCGGTTCGCTGATCTCGGCTAAGAAAGTCTCGTCCGTCGAACTGACCAAGATGTACCTCGCCCGTTTGGAAAAGTACGGAAGCACGTACGGTGCGGTCGTGACGATCATGCACGACCGCGCGATGCGCGAGGCGCGCAGCGCCGACGCCGAGCTGGCTGCCGGGAAATCGCGCGGCCCACTGCACGGAGTTCCGTACGGCGTAAAAGATTTGCTCGCCGCCGTCGGCGCGCCGACGACGTGGGGCGCCGCGCCTTACCGCAAGCAAGTGTTTAACTACGACGGAACGGTCGTGCAAAAATTGCGCGCGGCGGGCGGAGTGCTGCTCGCGAAACTTGCAATGGTGGAGCTGGCCGGCGGCTTTGGCTACGACGATGCGGATGCGTCGTTCACCGGTCCGGGCCGAACGCCGTGGAACCGGGACTACTGGAGCGGCGGATCGTCGAGCGGACCAGGAGCCGCAGTCGCCGCGGGTTTAGTCGGTTTTGCGATTGGATCTGAAACGAACGGATCGATTATGGCGCCGGCTGCCTACTGCGGCGTCACCGGACTGCGCCCGACGTACGGACGCGTGAGCCGTCACGGCGCGATGGCATTAATGTGGACTTCAGACAAACTCGGACCGATGTGCCGTTCGGCGCGCGACGCCGAGCTCGTCCTGCGCGCTATTGCAGGGCACGATCCGGAAGATCGCACATCGCTTGACATGCCGTTTCCGAAAGTCCGCGGACGCAAGCCGAAGATCGGCGTGCTGGCGCGCTCGACCGAGCGCATCATGCCGGCGGTTGCCGACAATTTCATGGCGTCGCTCGACGTGCTGCGTGAGTTCGCCGACGTCACAACCAACGTCGCATTACCGCGCGGGAATTACGGCTCTACGTTTGAGGCGATTTTCAACGGCGAGTGTGCTTCGGCGTTTCGCGATCTGATCGAAAGCGGAAAAGCGCGCGAGTTGCAATCCACCGACGATCGCCTGGGCGGCTATCAGGTCTACAACGCGCTGGCTGTGGATTACGTCGACGGCATGCGCCGGCGCACGATGCTCAACGAATTGGTCGGCAAAGCCTTTGCCGGGTACGACGCGATCGTGCATCCGACGAGAACAACCGTTTCCTATCCGGTCGGCATCAAATTCGAGAAAGCCTATCCCGCGAAATACAATGGCGTGACCGGTTTGGGAAGTCCAGGAAACTTGGCGGGGCTACCCGAGATCAGCGTTCCGAATGGATTTGGTGATCATAACTTGCCGACGGGGCTTGCGATGATGGGCCGCGCGTGGGGCGAGATGCAGATCACCCAGATTGCCAAGGCGTACCAAGCCCGCACGAAGTTTCACTCGACGCATCCGAAGCTCGTCGTCGTTTAATATTGCGATCGGATCATGCCGGAGACTGGCGCGAATGGACTATGCCGGGCTCGCTTTTTGCATGGTTAATCGCTCGCCCAGCATAGTCCATTCTCGCCATGGATATTAGCTTAGCCGCTGCCACTGAGCAAATCGGGCCTGGGCGTGGTTATTTCGCCGATGTTTGGCGGCGGCTGCTCAAGTCGCCGGGCGCGCTGATCGGCCTCGGGTTAATTGCCGTACTGATATTTGCGGCCGCATTTGCGCCACTGATCGCGCATACCGATCCGTTGGCGCAGAATCTCGCCCAGCAGTCGCTGCATCCGAGCTGGGCGCATCCGTTCGGCACCGATAAACTCGGGCGCGATTTGTTTTCGCGCATCGTCTACGGCTCGCGCATTTCGATTCGCATCGGGTTTCTGGCAGTCGGCATCGCCATTACGATCGGCACGTTTTTTGGCGTCGCCGGCGGCTATTTGGGGAAGACCACCGACAGCGCGATCATGGCCGTCATGGATCTGATGCTCGCGTTCCCTTCAATTATTCTGGCGATCGGCATCACCACGATCCTCGGGCCGAGCATCAACCATTTGATGATCGCGGTCGGCATCGTGTACATTCCGCAATACGCACGGCTGGCGCGTTCGTCGGTTCTGGGCGTTAAGGAACTCGAATACGTCGAAGCGGCCAAAGCGCTTGGAGCGCGCGTGCCGCGCATTCTCTGGCGTCACGTTCTGCCGAATATTCTTGCACCGCTTATCGTGCAGGCGATGCTCGGCATCGGCACGGCTGAACTAGAAGCAGCCGGTCTTTCGTATCTCGGGTTGGGTGCGCGTCCGCCGACGCCGGAGTGGGGCGCGATGCTCAACGACGCGCGCGACTATTGGCTCTCGGCGCCGTGGGCGCTGATCTTTCCGGGCGTCGCCATAACGCTGATGGTACTCGGCTTCAATCTATTGGGCGACGGCTTGCGCGACGCGCTCGATCCCACGCAGCGGTAGCTTATGGCAATCGTTTTAGGGTTGCTCGCGGCTATTTTCTACGGCTCGGCGGATTTTTGCGGCGGCTTTGCGACGCGGCGCAGCCCGATGTTTGCCGTGACCGTCATTTCGCAGGCGGTTGGCCTTGCGATGATTCTCATCGCGCTGCCTTTCTTTCCGTCGCATCCCACATGGTGGACGCTGGAGACGGGCTTTATCGCCGGCATGTGCGGTGGACTTGGCTTGCTGCTGCTCTACCACGCGCTTTCGATTGGAAAGATGGGCGTGGTCTCGCCGATTACCGCGGTGTTGGCGGCGCTGACGCCGGTTATCGTCGGAGCTGCGCGCGGCGAGCATTTGGGAAATCTCAAGCTGGCGGGCATCGGCGTCGCTTTGCTCGCCGTTATTCTTATTTCGCTTTCGACCGAGCCCGACGGTACGTTCGAATTTTCAACAGCCGGTGTCAAGGAAGCGATCGCATCAGGCGTTATTCTCGGCGGTTTCTATACGTTTCTGGCGCTTGGCGGACAACAGAGCGGACTCTATCCGATCGTCGCCGCGCGTATCGGCTCGATCGCGCTGTTGCTTGTGATCGCGCTCGTCATGCGTCGCAGTATATTCGTTGCGGCGCCGGCGGCCCTCGGCATTATTGCGCTAGCCGGCGTGCTCGACATGATGGCGAACGCGTTTTACGTGCTCGCCGCCTATGCGGGTTACTTATCGATCGCAGCGGTCCTCACGTCCCTGTATCCGGCAAGCACGGTGTTTCTCGCGCGCATCGTCTTAGGCGAGCGCCTCGCCGCGCTGCAGAAAATCGGCGTCGTCTTTGCGCTCGCCGGCGTAGCGTTGATTGCGAACTAGAGGCTCGACCACACGTCGAGCTTGCGCTTCACACGGTCGATCACCGCGTCGGTGAAATCGGTCGTTGAAGCGTGGCCGCCGAGATCGCTGGTTGCGACGCCCTCGTGCACGGCCTCGAGCGTCGACTCGTAGATCGCGCGCGAAGCGTTCTGCGCGCGCTTGTCTTCCATATAAGAGAGCAGCGCGCCGCCGGCCAGAATCATGGCCATCGGGTTGGCGACGTTCTTGCCGAAGAGGCGCGGCGCGGTGCCGTGCGGCGCTTCGGTCATAACGACGGTCGGTTTGAGGCCCTCGTCAAACGCGAGTAACACCGATTCGGCGCCGGCGATCGAACCGAAGAGCTGCATGACCAAGTCCGAAAGGCAGTCGCCGTCACGATTGAGCGAAGGAATGACCAGCGGAATCTCGCCGTCGGTACTCAGCAGAAGCGCGTACGTCGCATCGATGAGCTGCGGATCGTACGGAACCTCAGGATGCCGCGCCGCCGCCGCGTCGAGTTCTTCCTTGAACATTCCCTCATAAATGGGGCTGACGGTATACTTCGGGCCGCCGAAAACTTTGGCGTGCATGCGCGCGGCATGTACGAACGCGTACTCCGCCACCACTTGGCAGACGCCGCGGTCGATCGACTCCGTGCGGTAGGCGATCTCGCTCGAGCCTTCGCCTTCGCGCCATTCCTTTGCGCCATAAGCGTCGCCGACCGCCATCCGCACCACGGAAATCGGCGCATGGACGCCCGCGACCGGGCGAATGCGCGGCAAACGCCGCCCCGTTCGCACGATGACCTTTCCGCCGATCGCTTTACGCAGAATCGCGTTGGGCGATCCGACGTCGCCTTTATCCTCCGGCGTAACCGTGGCCGCTTTCAAACCGAAATGCGCTCGCTTCATCGCCTCGGCGGCTTCCTGCACCACGGCGTTGTTGGTTGCGCGCCGGTTTTCCAGCGAAAGATCGAACCGCTCCATGGCAAGTTCGACATCGATGACCGAACGGTCGAGAACGCGCAGCGCTTCCGCCAGCAGCTCCGCTCCGGTCTGGTCGCCTTCGAGAATCACGATGGTGGTCGGGCTCAAATGAACTCCTATTAGAATGAAGAAGTAAGCGGTCCATGGCACGCGTGCGCCGCAGGGCGGCGAAATCGCGACTGAATTACGAGATCGCGGGCATGGCAGCGATTGGCGTCGCCGTTTTGCTAGCGGTCGCGCTGACTTTGGCTCCCGCGCACGCCGGGGCTGCCGGCGCCGTAACCGCGCGAGCGCTCCACTGGACCTTTGGATCAGCTGCCGGACTTTTCCCGGTTTTGATCGCGCTCTTCGGCGCGATTGTCTTCCTGGAGATCAACCTTCCGCGAATCATGTCGACGTTCGGCGTGGCCGCGCTGGGATATTTCATCCTCATCGACGCCTCGCTCGCAAAACGCGGCGGCTTTGCCGGCACCGAGATGTGGCGAGGGCTCTACGCGCTGCTCGGTCTTACCGGCTCGCGCGTCGTGATCGGCTTGCTCGCTTTGTTGCTGGCGGTGTGGATCAGCGACGTCTCCGTCAAGAAGATCATCGGTTGGCTGGTCTTGCTTTTCTCGAAGGTTCGCATTCCGAAAGTACGCCTGGCATTGCCGGAGGGCCACGAAACGCTGCGCGACGCGTTCGCGCTGCCCGCAACGGATCCGAACCGCAAGAAAGAACGCGCCTCGGAGACGGCCACGGCGTTGGTCGCGGTCGAGCCGCTCATGCCTACGGTTGCGCCGCCGCTGCCGGTGGATTACGAGGATGAGGAAGTTCTCGAAGACGATGAGGCTGAGGAAGACGATCCCGACGAGGAAGAAGCCGACGGCGATCCCGACATCGGCGAGGAAGAAGACGACGAAGAGCTCGACGACGAGCAAGAAGACGACGATCTCGAAGACGAGGACGAAGCATCCGACGAGGTTGAGGGCGAGTACGAAGCACCCGCGGTAGCCGGCGGTCCGCGCAACTATAAACTTCCCGACCTTTCGCTCTTCGATCCGCCGCAAGCGCAAGTTGTGGACGAATCGGCGCGGTCGGCGGTGCTCGAAGATACGCTGGCGTCGTTCGGTGTCGGCGCGAAGGTCGTGCATATCGAGCGCGGCCCTTCCGTCACGCGTTACGAGTTGAAGCCCGACCGCGGCGTGAAAATATCGAAGATCGCGAACCTCGCCGACGATCTCGCGCTTGCGCTGGCCGCAACGAGCGTGCGGATCGAAGCGCCGATTCCCGGAAAGTCCGCGGTCGGCATCGAGGTTCCCAACAAGACGGTTTCGATCGTCTCGATTCGCGAGATCCTCGAAGCGCTGCCGCAGCGCGGACAAGTTCCGCCGCTGTGGATGGCGCTCGGCAAAGACGTTCCGGGACGCGCGGTCTTTGGCGATCTTTCTCGGATGCCGCACATGCTCATCGCGGGCGCGACCGGCTCCGGTAAATCCGTCTGCTTGAATTCGGTGATCGCGTCACTGCTCGTGAGCGCGACGCCCGACCAAGTGCAGATTCTGATGATCGATCCGAAGCGCGTCGAGCTCGTGATGTACAACGGCATTCCGCATCTCATCAAAGACGTCATCACCGATCCGCGTCTGGCCGCGGGCGCGCTGTTCGAGATGACCAAGGAAATGGACGCGCGCTACGAGCGCTTCGCCAAGGCCGGCGTGCGCAAGATCGAAGAGTACAACGCCAAGTACCCCGACGAGAATTTGCCCTACGTCGTGATCGTGATCGACGAGCTTGCCGACTTGATGCTGATTGCACCGGCCCGCGTCGAAACGACGATCATGCGTCTTGCGCAACTTGCGCGCGCGACGGGAATCCATTTAATCGTGGCAACGCAGCGTCCGTCGGTGGACGTCATCACGGGCCTTATCAAAGCCAACATCCCGTCGCGGATCGCGTTCGCGGTAACGTCGCAAGTCGACTCGCGGACGATTCTGGATATGGTCGGCGCGGAGCGTCTGCTCGGTCGCGGCGACATGCTCTATCTGCCGATCGATTCGCCCAAGCCGATCCGCGCGCAAGGCGCGTTCATTTCGGGCGGCGAGCTGCAGCGGCTGATTCACTTCTGGACGAAGCAGGCGCGGCCGGAGAATCTGCTCGACGTCGACATTCAGCCGATTGCGGACGAAGAGAAGAAAGACGTCGACCCGCTCTGTTACGACGCCGCAAAGTTTATTATCGAGAGCAACTACGCTTCTACCGCAGCGCTGCAATCGCAATTCTCGATCGGCCATCCTCGCGCGGTGCGAGTCATGAAACAACTCGAAGAACTGAAGGTCGTCGGTCCACACGAAGGTACGAAGCCGCGCCGCATTCTTTTCGGGCTCGACGATCTCGAACGCGTCTCGGATCGTTTCGGGCGCGAGAGGGGACAGCAAGATCTCTTCGCCGCCGGAGGTTAACCACCGCCAAGCGTTTTGGTCGGTCGCGGCCGCGTGTGTTTTGCTTGCGGCGTTTTTTTGGCTCGGATTCTACGTTACCAAGCACGGCGAACCGCACGCGTTAAACGTCTTCCAACTGCAGCTGCGCGGCCAAGGTACGGCGGTCGCGTGGAGGTTTACGGAGATGGGCTGGGGCTATGTACTTGCTCCGCTCTATCTGGCGCTGATCGCGCTGGCGATCTTCCGCCCGGAATGGCGCGGGCCGGCGCTCTTTGCGGTTGCGATTGCGCTCATCTGCTGGGGCGCTGCGACGGAGTTCCAGCATTTTTTCGCACGGCCGCGCCGGCTCGATTGGCTCGTGCGACATGAAACCGCCGGATCGTACCCGAGCTCGCACGCCGCGATTTCGACCGGATTCTACTTCTTGTGCGGCGTGCTCGCGCTTCGTTCGAATCTGGCGGCCTGGCTGCGCTACACGCTGTTTGCTCTACTGACTTTTGTCACACTGGCGATCATCTGGTCGCGCATCGAATTGGCCGCGCACAACATTACCGACGTTATCGGCGGCGTGATGCTTGCTTTGGCGATCATCTTGCTTGGCGCCGCGGTCGTCGAATTCGCGCGAAGGCCGGTCGTAAGCTAACCAGGGGGGATGCCGCCGACTCCGAAGCATCGGCTCATGGCGGCGCACCTGACCGATCCGGCTCTCAAACCCATCGAACGCAAGGTCGAAGAAGGCATCCCGCTTTCTTTAGAAGACGGTCTCACGCTCTTTCGCACGCGCGACTTGCATTCGCTTGGACGCATGGCACGCGCGCAAAAAGAGCGCAAGAGCGGAAAAAACGTCTACTACATTCTGAACCGGTACGTGAATTCGACCAACGTCTGCTACGCGGGCTGCAAGTTCTGTTCGTTTGCGGTCGACGAGTTCAAGGAAACGGATCGCGTCGTGCGCATGGCCGCCGACGCGGTAATGACAAAGGCGCTCGAGACCGGCACGAACTTCAACCAAATCCACATCGTCGGCGGCCACGATCCGCGTCAACTCTCGCTGGATTACTGGCTGCCGCTCATGCGCCGCTTCAAGGAGCGCGTACCCCACGTTCAGCTCTCGCTCTTCACCGCGGCGGAACTCGATTACATGGCCAAGCGCCATCGCATGAAATATCCCGAGCTGATCGCGACGCTCAAATCGGCGGGCCTCGATAACGTCAACGGCGGCGGCGCGGAGATCTTCGCGCCCGAGACGCGCGCCAAGATTTGCCCGAACAAAGTCGGCACCGACAACTGGCTGGAGATTCACGAAGAGCTCCACCGCCAAGGCATCGCTTCCAACGCCACGATGCTCTACGGGCACATCGAATCGCTAGAGGATCGCATCGACCATTTGATCCGCTTGCGCGAATCGCAGCGCCGCTCGCCCGGATACAACGCGTTCATTCCGCTGGCGTTTCATCCCGACGGCAACGAACTCAACGACTGTGGTTGGACGACCGGCTTAGACGACTTGCGCATCTTTGCGGTTTCGCGCCTGATGCTCGACAATTTCGATCACATCAAGGCGTACTGGATGATCCAGGGTTTGAAGATCTGCCAAGTCGCGCTGCATTTCGGCGCCGACGACATGGACGGCACGCACGGCAGCACCGACGAAGAGATGATCTACCACAGCGCCGGCACGCAGTCGGGGCAGTACGTCGACGACCGCGAGTTCCGCCGCTTAATCGAAGAAGCGGGCTATGTGCCGGTGCGCCGCAACAGCACCTACGACGAGTTTCCCCACGATTGGACCCCGCCGCCGGCCGAGCGCGAAGAAGTGTATGCTTAACTGCGGGCGCATCAAGTATACGAACGATCTGCCGATTTACGCGGCGTTCGACGAGGGCGTGATCGAGTATCCCGGCGCGCTGCACGCCGACGTTCCGGCGGCGCTGAACCGGATGATGTTCGAGGGCAAACTCGACGTCGGCCCGATCAGCGCATTTGCTTACGCCAAGGATTTTGAACGGTTCGTTCTGCTGCCCGATCTGTGCATCGGCGCGCGCGATGAGGTCATTTCAGTCGTGCTTGTCTCGACCGTTCCGCCGGCGCTGCTCGACGCCGTGGAAATTGCCGTCAGTTCCGAATCGGCGACCGGACGAAACTTGCTGCGCGTGCTGCTCGAGCGCCGTTACGGCGTGCACGCTCGTTTCGTCGAAAGCGCCGATGCGGCGGCCGCCGCCAAAGAGGGTCGCGCGGCCTTGCTCATCGGCGACGCCGCAATCGACGCACAGTTATCGCTCCCGGTCGAGCAAGTATACGATCTCGGCAGCCTCTGGCACGATTGGACCGGCGAGCAAACGGTTTTTGCGGTCTGGGTGGCGCGGCGCGAAGTGTACGAGCAAGACGCCGAAGCCGTGCGCGCCTGCATGCACGCCCTCACGGATTCCTACACGTGGGCCCGCGGAAATATGGGAACCGTTATCGCGCGCGCTCAAAGCATCATCGCGCGTCTGCCTGGATTCTACGAAAACTACTACGCGAAACTGAACTTTACGTTTCATTCGGCCGCGCAGCGTGGCTTGGCGGCATACTGCCGCGAGCTGCAAGCGATCGGTGCGATAGAAACCATGCCCCGCGTTCTTCCGGAGGCGATCGGTGTCGGTAACTAGTCTGCTCGACCGCGCCGCTTCAGGCGGTAGGCTGACGTTCGAAGAGGGCGTCCGCATCTACCGCGAGGCCGACATCCACGATTTGGGCGCCGCGGCCCATGCGCGCCGCATGCAAATGTATCCCGACGACGTCGTGACGTACGTCATCGACACGACCATCAACTATACCAACGTCTGCAACGTGCACTGCACGTTCTGCGCGTTCTTCCGTCCGGAAAAGCACGGCGAAGGCTACACGATGTCGCACGACGACGTGCTGGCGCGCGTCAAATTTGCGGCCGACCAAGGCGCCACGCAGATCATGATTCAGGGCGGCGTGAATCCCGAACTCCGGCTCTCCTGGTTTGAGGAGCTTTTTGCGCGCGTGCGCGGCGAGTATCCGTCGGTCGATCTGCATTCGCTCTCGGTCTCCGAAGTCGTCGGACTCTCCAGCGTCGAGCAGCTGCCGGTTCCTGAAATCTTGGTTCGTCTAAAAGAGGCGGGCATGAAATCGCTGCCGGGCGCGGGCGCCGAGATTTTAGTCGAGCGTGTGCGTAAACGCATCAGCGCGCGCAAAGTCAAGCCGGAGGAATGGATCGGCGTGATGCGCGAGGCGCAAAAACTCGGCATGCCGACGACGGCTACGATGATGTTCGGCTCGATTGAAACCGACGAAGAACGCGTCGAGCACATGGACGTCATCCGCAACCTGCAGGACGAAATGGGCGGCTTCACAGCGTTCATTCCGTGGTATTACGTGCCGTGGAAAACGCCGCTTCGCGGAAAAGAAGCGACCGGTTTAGAGTACCTGCGCGTGCTCGCCGTGTCGCGCTTATATCTCGATAACGTTCCGCATCTGCAAGCGTCTTGGCTCACGCCGGGATTGAAGATCGGCCAAGTCGCGCTTTACTACGGCTGCGACGACATGGGCGGCACGATTCTCGAAGAGCAGGTCGTGCACGACGCCGGCTCGACCAACGCCGCCACACGCAAAGACGTCGAAGAGATCATCATCAAAGCCGGATTCAAACCGGTCATCCGCGACACGTACTGGAACGTGCGGGACGATATGGCGCTGGCTACCGCCGGCTAAGAAACAGAGCTTGCATCGGCCCGTTGCGGGCTCAACAACCCAATCGCCGAGAGGACGAGGGAGAACAGCGCCGTCACTCCCAAGGCGTGAAGCGTCCAGACGAACAGAAAATCTCCGCTGGACTTGGCGAGCTCGCCGTGAAAAACGCCTCCGGCTCCCACCACGTGGACGATCGGTACGAGCAGCCCGAGGAGCGATCCGATGAGCATGATGACGTAACCTGACCGCCGTCCGGCAAGCATCAGGGTTCCGTACAGCCACACGACCAGAATAGGCACGGCCACGAGGGTTGAGCCTCCCGCCTCGGCCGTTCCGAGTTTCGCGTGGAGCGTGTCGTCCGTCAGGTGAAACGTCAAAAACAGGATCGCGAGCAAAGACGTTATGGTTATGGTTAAGGTTAAGGTGTGCTTCATGTTTATATCCTTAGAAAGTGCGCTCGATTGTGGCGGCGCCGAGCACCTCTTCGCCGTTCAGGTCGAAAAGCGCAACCAATTGGCCCGGTGAAACGGCCCTTTGCGGCGATTCGAACTCCAAGTGCAATGTTGAGCCGCGGATCGTTGCGGCAGCGGGCTCTAGCTTTGCGCGATAGCGCGTCATCGCCAGCACGCGAACCGGCGAGCCGTTGAATCGCTCGGGCCGTATGAGGTTGACTTCGTTCGCCGTGAGACCGCCGACGGCGAGCTCGTCCTCGCGCCCGATGACGATCGTATTCGTCGCCGCGTCGATGCGCGTGACGTAACGCGCGCCGTCGCCGCCGGCGGGCAAACCTTGGCGCTGTCCGATCGTGTAACCCGAAATCCCGGCATGACGGCCGACGATCTCACCGGCCATCGTTACAACGTCACCTTCGCGCGCAGATTCCGGACGCATCTCCGCAACGATGTCGCGGTAGTCGGCGCCTTCCACGAAGCAAATATCCTGCGACTCGATCTTGTCGTGCACGGGCATGCCGAGCCGTTTGGCGTGCGCGCGCGTTTCTTGCTTGTCGAGCTCGCCAAGTGGAAGCAGCAATCCCGAGAGTTGTACCGGCGTGAGCTGTGCGAGCGCGTACGCTTGATCCTTGGCATGCGTCCCGCGGAAAAGATGCACGCCGTCCTCGCGTTGTTCGACCCGCGCATAGTGTCCGGTCGCGACATACTGCGCGCCCAATGAATCGGCGTACTTGCGCAGCGTGCCGAGCTTCACGAAATTGTTACACGAGACGCACGGATTCGGCGTGCGTCCGGCAGCGTACTCTTGCGCGAACCGGTCGATCACGCTGCGCCGGAACGTTTCCTCGAAATCGAGCACGTAGTGAGGAATTCCGAGCGCGGCAGCGCTGCGCCGGGCATCGTCAAAGTCGTCTACGCCGCAGCAGCTCCGAGCATGCGGGGCGCGCGTCTGCGAATACATCTTCATCGTGACGCCAACGACGTCGTAGCCCGCTTCAACCAGCAAGCCGGCTGCCACCGCCGAGTCGACTCCGCCGCTCATTGCGGCGATTACGCGCGTTTTTTCCATCATCATAAAGACACAGGATAACAGGATAGGGCCGCTAACAGAAGCTCACATGGGGCTGGGCGAACGCTTTCGAGCAGCGCGCGAAGAACGGGGCCTCACGCTTTCCGAGGTCGGCGAGCAGCTGCGCATCCGCTCCGTCTATCTTTCCGCAATCGAGGAAGAAAACTGGAAGGCCATCGGCGCGCCGGTCTACATCCGGGGCTTTCTGCGAACCTACGCCCGCTTCTTGGGGCTCGATCCCGAAGAGGCCGTCGGCGAGTTCAATACGGCCAGCGGCGCGGTACCGTCGTCGGTCCCCGCGGTCGAGATTCGCGCTCCCGGGCAGCGGAGCATGAAGCCGCTCTTGTGGATCGCCGGCATCGTCGCCATAGCGCTGATCGGTTTTGTGATCTACGTTTATGTCTCGCCGCCGCGCGCCGTGACGACGGCCCAGCAGAGCGCCGCTCCGGCGGCATCGCCCACCGCGTCCGCCGCTACCGCGCATCCGTCACCGCGGCCTCAGCCGCTACTCACTCGAACGCTCGCGCTCAAGGTAGTCTCAGCATCCTGGCTCAGGGTAACCATTGACGGAAAGGTGAGTATGGAGGGAATATTTCCGCGCGGCACGAGCAAGATATTTCACGGCAAGTCCGCGCTGGTCCGAGCCGGAAACGCAGCCGGCGTCCAGCTGACCGTGAACGGCAAACCGGCGCCGAAGCTTGGTGGCGTCGGCGACGTCGCTGAAAAGAGTTTTAGTTTATAATTTATGCCAACCGATGCATCATTCGATATCGTCTCGCGGGTCGATCAGCAAGAACTCGATAACGCACTGAACCAAACGCGTAAAGAGATTGCCGGCCGTTTCGATTTCAAGAACAGTAAGACCACCATCGAATACGACGGGAAGAAAGTCATTACGATCGTTTCCGACGACGAACTGAAGATGAAGAACGTCATCGACATGCTTCAGTCGAAAGCGGTCAAGCGCGGAATCGATCTGAAGAGTTTGGAACTGGGAGCGGTGGAACCCGCGGCCGGCGACACCGTGCGGCGCACGGTGACGCTCAAGACCGGTATACCGAAAGACAAGATCAAACCGCTGATGGACGCCATCAAAGATATGAAGCTCAAGGTGAGCGCGCAATATCAAGACGACCAGATTCGCGTTTCCGGAAAAAACAGGGACGACTTGCAGAAGGTCATTGCGCGGCTGCGCGCACTCAATTACGAGCTGCCGCTGCAATTCGTCAACTACCGGTAGTGGCTAAACGCGTCTCGTTTGTCAGTTTAGGCTGCGCGAA